>NZ_VMNI01000003.1 GCF_007625205.1 Denitromonas ohlonensis
GATCGTGATGCCGCGTGCCTTTTCTTCCGGCGCGCTATCGATCGACGCGTAGTCCTTGGCTTCACCACCGAACTTCTTCGACAGAATCGTCGTGATCGCCGCGGTCAGCGTGGTCTTGCCATGGTCAACGTGACCAATCGTACCCACGTTAACGTGCGGTTTCGTCCGCTCAAACTTACCCTTAGCCATATCGATACCTCTGTCCGAAATCAGGAATACGCGCTACACAATTTACGCAGGCCACACCAAGAATTCTTGGTGCCCATGGGCAGGATTGAACTGCCGACCTCTCCCTTACCAAGGGAGTGCTCTGCCACTGAGCTACATGGGCGCACCACACACAAACCATGGAGCGGGTGAAGGGAATCGAACCCTCGTCGTAAGCTTGGAAGGCTTCTGCTCTACCATTGAGCTACACCCGCACACAACGAAGCGTTACACCAACACCGCTCGCCTCACCGGGCAACTCGCCGCGGCGCTGTCTCACTACGCACATCTAAAAAATCTGGTGGAGGGGGAAGGATTCGAACCTTCGAAGGCTGTGCCGTCAGATTTACAGTCTGATCCCTTTGACCGCTCGGGAACCCCTCCAGCGAGAAGCCCCGCACTATAGGCGTAGCAACCCCCTGTGTCAAACCTTTTTTGGCGACACCGAGGAATGCGGCGCGGTACGGCGTGCAAGACTGTCCAGCGGCAAGGCCGTGGTGTGTTTGACTGTCTGCAACACGAAGCTGGATTTGACGTTTGCCACGCCTTCGAGCTTGAGCAGACGTTCCATCAGAAAGCGCGAAAAATGCTCGAGATCCTCGACGATCACGTTCAACAGATAATCCATTTCGCCGGTCAGCGCAAAGCAGGAAAGCACCTCCGGCCAGGCCTGGGCCGCCGCATGAAATGCACGAATCTGCGTATCGCCACGCTTCTCCATGGTGACCGTGACATAGGCCTGAAGTCCGAGCCCGACCCGCCACGGATCAACAATGGCCGCGTAGTGCCGGATGACGCCCGCCGTCTCCAATTGCCGGACGCGCCGCAAACACGGCGACGGCGACAGCGACACGCGCTGTGCGAGGTCGGCGTTGGTCATGCGCCCGTCGCGCTGCAACAGTTCAAGAATGCCTAAATCGGTTCTATCCAATGGATTCATGCCACGCCCCGGGGTTTGGTCGGATGGATTTTGTGCGCAATTAACATCATGCGCAATTTGATTGCGTGGCCGCCCGCCGTTGGCGGCCAGGCGGCGGCACTGTTTCACGACACGCAACCTTCCCGCAGACCAGCGCTCCAAACACCTAGCGGTCACGTCGGCCGCACGCTAGGCTAACGAAACCGGCGCGTGGACCCTCATCCCTCGGACACGCAACGGCATCTGCTTTTTGCGGCACCCAAAAATACGATTTTTGAGGAGGAGCCTCATGGCCGAAAGCACGCTCATCACCGCCCCGCCACGCGACGTCACCCTCGACGACAAGTACACCCTGCACAGCGGGCGCGTCTATCTCACCGGCTACCAGGCCTTGGTGCGGCTGCTGATGATCCAGCAAGAGCGCGACCACGCCGCCGGGCTCAACACCGCTGGCTTTGTGTCGGGTTACCGCGGCTCGCCGCTGGGCGGGCTCGATCAGACACTGTGGAAGGCGCGCCCCCACTTGAAACAGCGCAACATCGTGTTTCAGCCCGGCATCAATGAAGACCTCGCCGCCACGGCGGTATGGGGTTCTCAGCAGGTCAACCTCTCGCCCGACGCGGAATACGACGGCGTGTTCGCCCTGTGGTACGGCAAGGGGCCGGGCGTCGATCGCAGCGGCGACGTGTTCCGCCACGGCAACGCGGCGGGCAGCTCGAAGTTCGGTGGGGTGGTGGTGGTGGCGGGCGATGACCATGCGGCCAAGTCATCCACCTTCCCGCATCAGACCGATCACTTTTTCAAGTCGATGATGATGCCGGTGCTCGCGCCCGCCGGGGTGCAGGAGTACATCGACTTCGGCGTGCATGGCTACGCGCTGTCACGCTATTCGGGCTGCTGGGTTGCATTCAAGGCACTCGCCGACACAGTGGAAACCTCCGCGTCCGTGGACGTCGACCCGAACCGCGTCGAAGTGATCATCCCGGACGATTTCGCCATCCCGCGCGACGGCCTCAACATCCGCTGGCCGGACCCGCCGCTGGTACAGGAAAAGCGCCTGCTCAACTACAAGCTATACGCCGCGCTGGCCTACTGCCGCGCCAACGGGCTCAACCAGATCATCATCGACTCACCCGCGCCCAAGCTCGGCATCATCACTTCGGGCAAGAGCTACCTCGATGTGCGCCAGGCCTTCGACGACCTGGGCATCGACGACGCACTGGCGGCCGAGATCGGCATCCGGCTCTACAAAGTCGGCATGGTCTGGCCGCTCGAATCGGTTGGCGTGCGCGACTTTGCCGAAGGACTGGAAGAAATTCTGGTGGTCGAAGAAAAGCGCCAGCTGCTCGAATACCAGCTCAAGGAAGAGCTCTACAACTGGCGCGAAGACGTCCGCCCGCGCGTGGTCGGCAAGTTCGACGAAAAGGGCGAGTGGGCGCTGCTGCCCAAGGGCGACGGCAAGGTTGACCACGGCAAATGGCTGCTGCCCGCCGCCGGCGAACTGACCCCGGCAATGATCGCCCGGGTCATCGCCGGTCGCATCGCCCGCTTCTTCACCTCCGACCGCATCCAGGCGCGCCTGGCCTTTCTCGAAGCCAAGGAGGCGGCACTCGACCAACGCGTGTTTTCCATCGACCGCGTGCCCACCTTCTGCTCTGGCTGCCCCCACAACACCTCCACCCATGTGCCCGAGGGCAGCCGGGCGCTGGCCGGCATCGGCTGCCATTACATGGTCACCTGGATGCCCGAGCGCCGCACCGGCACCTTCACCCAGATGGGCGGCGAAGGCGTGCCCTGGGTGGGGCAGTCGCCCTTCACGCGCGAGAAACACGTGTTCGCCAACCTCGGCGACGGCACCTACTTCCACTCCGGCCTGCTGGCGATCCGGCAGGCGGTGTCGGCCGGCGTCAACATCACCTACAAGATTCTGTACAACGACGCCGTCGCCATGACCGGCGGCCAACCGCACGACGGTCACCTGTCGGTGCCGATCATCGTCCAGCAGCTGCAGGCCGAGGGCGTGCACAACATCGTGATCGTCACCGACGGCACCGACCGCGCCTACGGCCCGTCCGACATCCCGCATATTCCGGTGCGCCACCGCGACGAGCTCGACGCGGTCCAGCGCGAGCTGCGCGCCTCGGGCGGCGTCACCGCGCTGATCTACGACCAGACCTGCGCCGCCGAAAAACGCCGCCGCCGCAAGCGCGGGCTTTACCCCGACCCGGCCCGCCGCGTGTTCATCAACGAAGCGGTGTGCGAAGGCTGCGGCGACTGCGGCGTAGCCAGCAACTGTATGTCCATCCTGCCGGTCGAGACCGAGTTCGGCCGCAAGCGGCAGATCGATCAGTCCTCCTGCAACAAGGACTACTCCTGCCTGAACGGCTTCTGCCCCAGCTTTGTCACCATCGAAGGCGGCGCCCCGCGCAAGGGCCGGGCGATTACCGACGCGGGCGAGCGTTTCCCCGCATTGCCCGAGCCTGAGTTACCAGACACCCGCACGCCCTTCGGCATCATGGTCACCGGCGTCGGCGGCACCGGCGTGGTCACCATCGGCGCGCTGATCGGCATGGGCGCCCACCTCGACGGCAAGGGCGTCACGGTGCTCGACATGACCGGTCTGGCGCAAAAAGGCGGCTCGGTGTTCAGTCACATCCGCATCGCCGACCAGCCCGAGTCCCTGCACGCCGTGCGCATCGCCGCCGGTGAAGCCGATGCGGTGATCGGCGGCGACGTGGTGGTCTCGGCCAGTGTCGAAGCCCTAGCCAAGATGGCCGCCGGGCGCACCCGCGCAGTCATCAACTGCGCCGAAACGCCCACCTCAGACTTCACCAAGAACCCGGACTGGCAGTTCCCGCTCGACAAAATGGAGCGCACCGTGCGCGACGCCGTCGGCGCCGACAACGCCGACTTCCTCGACGCGCAAGGCCTCGCCACCACCTTGATGGGCGACGCCATCGCCACCAACCTGTTCCTGCTCGGCTACGCCTGGCAAAAAGGCATGGTGCCGGTCAGCCACGCGGGCCTGATGAAAGCCATCGAGCTCAATGGCACCGCCGTCCCCATGAACAAACAGGCCTTTGTCTGGGGCCGCCGCGCGGCCTGCGATATCGACGCGGTCAGCCGCATCGCCCGCCCGCCGCGCGCCGTCCCGCTGCACCCGCCGGGGCTGGACGAAATCGTCGCGCGCCGGGTGCGCACACTCACCGACTATCAGGACGCCGCCTATGCTCGCCGCTACCAGCACCTGGTCGAACGGGTGCGCGCCGCCGAGGCGCCGTTGGGCATGACCCGGCTGGCGGAAGCCGTTGCCCACAACTACTTCAAGCTGCTCGCCTACAAGGATGAGTACGAAGTGGGCCGCCTGTATAGCGATCCGGCCTTCTGGGACCGCCTCAGCGACACCTTCGAAGGCGAGTTCGAGGTCAAGTTCCACCTCGCATCGCCCTTCCTGTCGCGCCCCGACCCGGTCACCGGCCGCATCGCCAAACGCATCTACGGCGAGGGCATGCGACGCGTGTTCGGCATCCTCGCCCGGCTCAAGGGCCTGCGTGGCACACGCTGGGATATCTTCGCCCGCACCGAAGAGCGGCGCGCCGAACGGGCGCTGATCCGGCAATACGAGCAGGACATCGGCGAGCTTCTCGACTCACTGAGCTTCCTGCGTCACAAGCAGGCCGTCGACATCGCCCGCCTGCCGGAGACCATTCGCGGCTTCGGGCACGTCAAGGCGCGCAACATGGCCGCGGCCGAGGCACAACGGCAAGCCCTGCTCGCAAAGTGGCGCGAACCCGCGCCAAGCACCGAGGAGGCCAGCGCCGCCTGACAACCCTCTGGCGGGCGATGGCGCTTCGCCCGCCAGGGAATTGCCCCGGGTTTTCCCGGCAGATCTCGCCTTGCCCCTGCCAGCGGCCGGCTATCATGAGCCCACGCTGGCTTATCCCGTCTTCCATGCCGCTCATTCGATTTGTACTTTCTCAGCTGATTGGCTGGGCCGTGATCTTCGCCGCCCTCAAGCTCGGCGCACCGCTGAGTGGTTTCGCGCTGGCACTCAGCCAGGGCGCACTTGCCGCGCTCGCCAGTCGGGTGCTTGGAGCACCGCGCTGGTGGCACGCCTTCCACCTCGCCTTCACGCCGCTGGTGTGGGCGGCGAGCGGGCTCGGGATTTCGGCCGGCTGGTATCTGGCCGCATTCACGGTGCTCGCGCTCTTCTACTGGACCAGTTTTCGCACCCAGGTGCCGCTCTTTCTGACCAATGCGGCCACCACCCACGCCGTGCTCGACCTGCTCCCCAAGAAGCCCACCCGGGTGCTGGATGCCGGCGCGGGCACCGGCTCGCTGGTCCGGCCGCTCGCCGCCGCGCGGCCCGACTGCCATTTCGTGGGCATCGAGGCGGCGCCCGGGCCTTGGTTGATCGGCCGCCTGCTGGCGGCGGGCACGCCCAATATCGACTGGCGGCGCGGCGACTTCTGGGCCGACGACTGGGCCGCCTACGACCTGATCTACACCTTCCTGTCACCGGTGCCCATGCCCGAGGTGTGGGCCAAGGCGCAAGCACAGATGCGACCGGGCGCCCGGCTGGTGAGCAACAGCTTCGCGGTGCCGGGGGTTGCGCCTGATTTCATCGTGCCCGCCACGGCAACGGGCGGCCGCGAGCTGTATGTCTATTCACCCGCCGCAAAAGGCAAAGCGCCAATAAAGGGATAAAAACCGGTCAGTTCCACCGGCCGTCGCCCTCGGCGCACGGCGATAATTCGATCATGCGGCATCGGCCGCGCATCGGAATTACCGTCATGGCTGACATCATTTGCGTGATCGGGAACAAGGGTGGGACTGGCAAAACCACTCTCTCGCACATGCTCTGCCAGGGGCTTGGCCTCCTCGGGCAGCGCTCGGCGTGCGTGCTCACCGACACTTCCCGCGAACCCCTCGCCCCCAATGGCCGACGCTATGTCACGGCCGACGCGCGCACGCCCGAGAGCCTCACCAAGGTGGTGGACAAACTGCGCACCATGGACGGCTGGCTCGGTGTGATCGACGGCGGCGGCAACCGGCCCGAGGTTGATCGGCGCCTGTACGCGCTGGCCGACATCATCCTGCTGCCGTTTCGGGAGTCGCATGAAGACATCCGCACCGTCGTCGCCGACCTGGAACGCTTCCCGCGCGCCTATGCCCTGCCCTCGCAGTGGCCAACCAACCCGTGGGCGCGCGAAGCGGCCGACCGCAGCGTGGCGCAATGGATGAGCGCTTACCGGCATCGCATTCTGCGGCCGGTTAACGGATTGTCGTCGACCAAACTCTTGCTGCAACGTGAAGTGCCAGATCAACTGCCCACGCCGCTGGCCAACGCCTGCCGCGGCATTGCCCGTCAGATGCTGGATGTGATGGAAATTGAATACCGGGACAGCAAAGACCCGGAAGAGGTGGTCGTCGGCACCGACGACGAAATGGAAACCGCCGGCAGCCTGCCGCACTACGCCAACGGCCAGGTGCGCTAAAAGCGGTCGCCCGAGCCACCTCGGGCCGACCGCGGGTCGATTTATCCTAGAAACCGTCGTTGGACGCGCCCGACCTTGCTCATGGGCACAAGTGGTCGACTGCGGTTTCCAGGTTTATACGCGTGCGCCGTGGCGGGTAATCACCAACACCGCCTGTGCGCGATTGGTGACGTTCAGCGCGCGGAAGATGGCTGACATATGCACCTTGACCGTCCCTTCAGACAAGCCCAGCAGCTCGGCAATTTCGCGATTGGTGCGCCCCTGGGCGAGCAACTCCATGACACGGGTCTGCGCCGTGGTCAGGCCAAAGCGGTCCTGCACCGGTGCGCCACTTCGCCGGCGGGCCCCCGTGGCGTCTTCCTTGGGCGTATAGACCCCGCCATTGAGCACGATACGAATCGCGTCGAGCAGTTCTTCGCTTGAGCAGGATTTCGGCACGAAACCCGACGCCCCGGCCTTCAAGGCGCGCTGAATCGACGCGCTATCGTCGAGCGCGGACACGACAATCGCCGGCACATCCGGGAAGCGCTTGGCCAGAATCGCCAGCAGCGAAAACCCGTTCATGTCAGGCAACATCAAATCGATGACCGCCAGATCCCACTCCGGATCACGCTCAAGCTCCGCCAAGGCCTCATCCGCGGCCTTGAAGCCCGAACACTGGACACCATCTTCCAGTCGCATCAGCGTCTGCGACATGGCTTCACGCACGAGGACGTGATCTTCAACCACCAGAATCTTGGTCACGCACACTTCTCCATTGACATCCGAGCCTGCTTTGGTGCCGCCCGCGGTCGTTTCAACCCACACATTCCGAAAGGATAGCACGACACCATTCAAATCAATGCAGTGACATTGCGTCTCCCCGCGCCCAACCTCCCCCCTGCGCCACGCGATCTGCGGCACCGTTAAAACCGGCTCGGTCGACGCACTTTCACCCTATGCGCTTGCCTTCAATCCGGTAACAATGGAGGGGTTTTCGTCTCTATCCAACGGCTCCTTGCCCCGTAAAACCGGGGCCACACCGTCAAGCCCACCATGTCCCGTCACCACGCCTCCTGGGTCGCCGCTCTCGCGCTTGCTGCGTCGCCTCTTTCGTCATATGCCGCGTCTGACGCGGTCGCCAGCGAGATGAGTTTTCTCGATGACATCCCGGTGGTGCTGTCGGCCGCCCGTCTGGTCCAACCCCTCAAGGATGCGCCCGGCGCCGTCACGGTGATCGACCGCGCCATGATTCGCGCCTCGGGCGCGCGCGATGTCGCCGAACTGCTGGCCTGGGTGCCAGGGTTTCAGACCGGGCGCAAAAACGGCTCAACCGCACTGACGACCTACCACGGCCTGTCTGACGACGCGCCCCGTCGGATGCTCGTGCGGGTGGACGGCCGTTCAGCTTATTCACCGTATTTTATCAGCGGCATCGAGTGGGCAAAGCTCAGCGTCGATATCGACGATATCGAACGCATCGAGGTCTTCCGCGGCTCCAACGCCGCCGCCTATGGCAGCAACGCCTTCCTCGGCGTGGTCAACATCATCACCCGCCCCGCCGCCGACACCCCACGCTACCGCGTGCGTTTCACCGAAGGCGAGAACGGCATTCAGGAGCGCGTGCTGTCGACCCGCCAGCAATTCGGCGACCTCACGGCCCGGCTCACCGTCGGCCGCCAAGGCGACAACGGCCTCGCCCCCATCGACGACACCTATCGCAACCAACGGGTCGATGCACGCATCGACTGGCAACTGACGCCCGACCAGGAGGTCGAGTTTCATCTGGGCTTTGTCGACAACCGGGCGCGAACCGGGGAAACGACCGACATCTCCAATCCACCAAGAACCATCGACAACTACACCGGCTTCGGCCAGGTCCGCTGGCGCAAGCAACTCGACCTGGGCGACGAGATCAAGGCGACGTATTTTCACCAGGAGGAACGCTCGGATGACGCATATTTTGTACCCCTCGCCCCAACTATCGGGGTTTCATTCGACTACGGAAACCGATCAATCCGTGACGACCTTGAGTTCGAACATCTGCTCAACCCGCGAAGCGATCTGCGCCTGGCATGGGGCGTGGGACTGCGCGAAGACCGAATCAGCTCACACCAGTTTTTTAACACCTCCGACAACATTGTCATCCGCCATGCTCGAGTGTTTGCCAACGCGGAGTGGCAAGTCAGCCCTCAGTGGACGCTTAACGCCGGCGCCATGCTCGAAAAAACCAACGACACCGGCCGTCGCATTTCACCCCGTTTCGCGGCCAATTTCCACATTCTTTCAAACACTACGGTTCGCGCTGCCATCAGCCGCGCGTATAGAAATCTCACACCATTCGAACGTCAGGCGGACATGCGTTTCTATGAAAAGAATAGCGGCCTACTTGTTCAGCAGAGTTTTCAACCCTCACCCGGGCTTCAGCCAGAACGCGTGACCACCCGCGAAATCGGCATCCGCCAAGAATGGCAGAGTGGCCGCAGCAATATGGACCTCCGCCTGTTTGATGAGCGGATCGAGAATCTCTTGCGGCGCGACACCACAGCCACCAACGCCACCGATGCACGCTTCCCTCTTTCGACATGGAACGGCGACAGCACCCGCTACTACAACGGCGGCTACGCGCGAATTCGTGGTGCTGAATTGACCGGTCTATATCGTCCGACACATGACACATGGATCGGCGGGCATTATGCTTCGTTAGATATCAACAGCAATGACGAATTCGCAGATCGATCGGCGCCGAACGAGCAGTTTTCGGTCTTTGCAGCAGCGCAAATACACCCCGGATGGCATATGAGCTTAACGCACCACTTTGTGGGCAGCATGCAGTGGTATACCCAGGAAAAGAACCGGCTGAAAGCCTATCGCCAGACCAACCTTCGGCTGGCGCACCGCTTCTCAACCCGTGGCGTTCGCGGTGAAATCGCAGTGGGCGTGCAGCACTGGACCGACGCCTTCGCCGACTACCTGCCATCGCTGACCCGTCCGACCCAGGCCTACGCAAGCTTGAGGCTGGAGTACTAAAGCATGGCGTTCTTCAACTCGCCGGCCCCGTTCGCCATGACCCGCCGCCGGCTCAGCCGGCGCGCGATTGCCGACGTTTCCACGCGCTGGCACTAACCGCCCATGAAACGCACAGGCGCCCGCCTTCTTCGCGCTCTGGTCATGCTGCTGTGCTGCATGGCCGGATCGCCGATGGCGGCGCCCAGTGTCTACCTTGTCCTCAGTGGCGAGGCCGATGCCTACCAACGCACCGCGCAAACAGCCGCTGACACCCTGCAAGCCAGCCTGCCCGATGTCGAAACGATTCGCACCGACATCGACGCCCTCGACACGCAAACACTGCAAGCAGACGACATACTGATCGCCATCGGTACGCGGGCGGCGCAAGTCCTGTCGCAACGCCCCGACCAGCGGCTCATCTGTTCGCTGCTCACCGAACAAAGCTACAGCGCCCTGCCACCCGCCGTGGCCGGCCAACGCACCGCGGTTTTCATCGACCAGCCCGTCGCCCGACAGCTAGCGCTGATTCGCGCCGGCCTGCCGGAATGGTCGCGCATCGCGATCGTGCACGGTGCCGACTCGCGCGATTTCGTCAAGGCAATCCATGCCGCCGCCCCCGCACTTGGCCTGACCACAAGCACCGCCGCGGTCACCAGCAATCAGACGCTCTACAACGCCTTGCAGACCGTCCTGACCACGCCATCGGTTCTGCTCGCCGTCCCCGACCCGAAGGTGTTCAACAACTTCACCATCCAGAACGTCTTGCTCACGGCCTACCGCCATCGCTCGCCAGTGATCGGCTTCTCGCCCGCCTATGTTCGCGCGGGCGCGGTCATGGCGGTGTACTCCAGCCCCGAACAAATGGGCCAACAGGCTGCCGAGATCGCCCTGCAGAGCCTGCGCGGCGCGCCCCTGCCCGAGGCCACGCATCCGAGGTATTTCTCGGTCAGCGTCAATCCGCATGTGGCCCGCTCGCTCGCCATCGAGCTGCCCGATGCCGCCACACTCGAGGCGCAGATTCGCCGCCAGGAGGGCGCGCGGTGATTCAATCCTGGGGAATCCGCGCCCGCGTCATACTGGTGGCCGTCGTGCCGGCCATCGTGCTGGCCGTGTTCATGACGATCTACTACACCCATTCGCGGATCGCCGACCTCGAAGAAGCCTATCGCGATCGCGGGCGCGCCTTTGCCCGGCAGATCGCCAGCGCGACCGAGTACGCCGTCTTCTCGAACAACCGCGAAGACATACGCCGTCTGCTCGACGGCGCCCGCGCCGAAGAAGGCGTTCGCGGCATCTTCATCGCCGACACTTCCGGCCAGGAGCTGGCCCGCAGCGGCCTCATTTCCGTCGCCGCCCCGCTGCGCCGGCCGACCCAATCCGTTGATGAGGCCTTCGACCAGACGCTGCGCTTCTACGAACCCATCCTGCCCACCCGGCTGGACGTCGATCTCCTCGCCTTTAACGAAGCCCAGCAAGGCAGCAGCACGCAGCAGCTGGGCGTCGTCTTGCTCGATCTGTCCCGCACCCGCCTCGACGCGCAGCGCGACTCGCTCCTGTGGACCGGTCTGTCGGCGCTGATGCTGGTGCTCGCCGGCAGCGTGCTGCTGGCCATTCGCATGAGCCAGGGTGTCAGCGAGCCGATCCGAAAGGTCGCTGAAACGGTCGGGCGAATCGGGGCCGGGCGTCTGCACGAACGCGTCGAAATTCGCGGCGGCGGCAGCTTGCGGCGACTGGGTGTCGGCGTCAACGACATGGCCGAACGCCTGCAAGGCGCGCACGACGACATGACTCGCCGCATCGCCGAAGCCACCGCCGAGCTGCGTGAGCGCAAGGATGAAGCCGAACGCGCCGACATCGCCAAGTCCCGATTCCTCGCCGCCGCCAGCCACGACCTGCGCCAGCCCATGCATGCGCTGGGTCTGTTCATTGCCGAACTCAGCGAAAAAGATCATCCACCGGCCACGCATCGGCTCGTCCGCCAGATTGCCGCCTCCGCCGAAGCCATGGAAAACCTGCTCGACAGCCTGCTCGATATTTCCCGACTCGACGCCGGCGCCCTGCAACCGAGCATCCAGCCCACCCCCGTACAACCCATCCTCGACCGCATCGCCAACGACTTCCACATCTGGGCCGAGGAGCGCCACCTGAAACTCCGCGTGCGCCCCTGCCCGCACTGGATCGCCACCGACCCCCTGCTGTTCGAGCGCATTCTGTCGAACCTGGTGAGCAACGCCATCCGCTACACCGATCACGGGCGCATTCTCATCGCCTGCCGGCAGGAGGGCGAGTTTCTGCGTGTCGAGGTGCGCGACAACGGCCGGGGCATCGAAAGCGACGCTCAGGAGCTGATCTTTCAGGAATTCGTCCAGCTCGACAATCCGGAGCGCGCCCGCAGCAAAGGCCTCGGCCTCGGCCTGGCCATCGTCCGCCGACTGACCCAGCTTCTCAGCCACCGACTCAGTCTGCGCTCGGGCCCCGGTTGGGGCTCGGTATTCGGCGTCAGCGCCCGACGCGTTCCGCCCGAAGCACCCGACACAATTGCCCCCACCGACCGCCAGCCGGGCAGCCTTCAGAACGTCCGCATCGCCATTCTCGACGACGACCCGCTCGCCCTCGAAAGCCTCAACAGCCTGCTGTGCTCATGGGGCTGCGATGTCACCTCGGCCGCCATGCCATCGGCGCTGATCGACGCTCTCGCCGGCGCCCCCGTGCCCGACATCCTGATTACCGATTACCGCCTGCAAGAACACCAGACCGGGCTCGACGTCATCGGCAGTCTGCGCCACGCCTTCGGCCACCGCCTGCAAGCCATCCTGATCAGCGGCGACACCGCCCCCGAACCCGCCGATCGCGCCCGGGCGGCTGGCGTGCCGCTACTGCACAAGCCCGTGCGCCCCGCCAAACTACGCGCGCTGGTGCAACGCATGCTGAGCAGCGATGCATCGGAAGACGTCAACTAGTCCCTCTCGCCGGGTCGGACCGCCCCACCAAAATGCTGCCATGCACCATGCATTTCGCCGCGGGCTCAGCTAAGATCAACGCTCAACCTGCAAACCCACGGAGCCCCCAATGAGCCACGAATCCTCGTCTGACCCTCTCGATTTTGTGCGCAACATGTGGAGTGGCATGGGCTTCTCGCTGCCCGGCATGGTGACGCCCACCCTGGATGTCGACGAGCTCGAGAAGCGCATCACCGACATGAAAGCGGTGGAAGGCTGGCTCAAGATGAATCTCAACATGTTGCAGATGAGCATTCAGGGCCTTGAAATGCAGCACGCCACCCTGACCACGATCAAGGCCATGGGCGAGGCGACCCGCCAAAAAGGCCCGGACGCCGCCGACACCAATGACTCGCCCAACAACGCCAACCCCTTCAACAACGCCGCCCTGTGGTCATGGCTGCAAGCCATGAGCGGCGCCGCGCCCGAGGCGGCGGCCCAGGCCACACCGCAGAGCGAGCCCCCGGAATCCAGCGCCGAAGGCAGCAACCCGTTTGCCGGAGTCGCCGCCGCGGCAACCAACGCAGCGGCCAGCGCGGCCATGTGGCCCTGGCAATTGATGCCCGAGAAAGCGTCCGAAAAAAAGGCCGCACCCGCCAAGAAACCGGCGGCCAAAAAACCCGCGAGCAGCGCCCGCGCAAAGCCAGCCGCCGCTCGTACGCCCGCCGCAAAGAAGCCGGCGGCCGCGCCCCGCAAAAAAACCTGAGCACGCGGCACGCGCAGCACGCCACAAAAGCACCCAGCCCCGAATCATCGGCGAGGTGCGTCTAGCCGCGCAGCAGGCCGAGCCAGAACGTCAGAGACGGCACGGCCAGCAGCGTGGTGGCGGAGATCAGCCAGGCCACCCCCGGCCCGTCGCCGCCCATACGCATTGCCAGAATGTAAGCCGATGACGCAGATGGCAGTGCGGCGAACATCACCGCCACATCCCGCGCCACACCGGACAAGCCCAACCACGGACCGACAAACCACACCACGGCGGGCAGGCACAACAACTTGACCGCCATGATCCACACCGAGCCCACCCAGCGGCCGCCGGCCTGACCCCAGCGCAGCGCAGCACCCACCGCCAGCAGGCCCAGCGCAATCGACGCGTCGGCCAGGCGAGTCAGAAACGACTGCGCCGGCACCGCCAGCGTCCCACCAAGCAGATTGAACGCCAGCCCGGCGAGGGTTGCCAGGATCAACGGGTTCTTCGCCAACTCGCGAAACACCCCGCCCTGACCATGACGCGCCATCAAACCCACGGCCATGACATTGGCGAAGGGCACCATGGTGCCGCACAACACGCCCATGGTCGCAAGGCCCTCGGCGCCGTGCACTTTGCCGGCAATCGCCATCCCGATATAGGTGTTGAACCGAAAGGCGCATTGCACGCGTGACGCAAAACCCATCGACGACAGCCCGGCAAACGGCCGCGCTGCGAGCCCAAGGAAAAACCCCGACCCCATCACCGCCAAGCCAGCCAGAAACAGCGGCAAGGTGGTTTCCAGATCAATCTGCGCACGCGCCAGGGCGCCAAACAACAAGGCCGGAAACAGCACGAAATACACCAGCTTCTCGAGACCCGGCCAGAACCCTTCGCCAAAACCGCCGTAGCGGCGTAGCAGGGCGCCCAGCAAAATCAGCGAAAAATCCGGTAGCAGAAGCAAGAAGGTGTCCATGAGCGCGAGGATACCCGTGGCTCACGACGCACGACATCCGCAATACACACATTCTTTTTGCCACCGATGCATCCAGTGACCGAGCGGGTCCGTACAGGAGACAAGGGCGGCCATCGTCGCCCCCTTGCCAACAACGGAGATCACCATGAACAAGAAAGAGATCGATCTGTCCCTGACCCGCGTCGAACGTCGTCTGTTTCTGAAGAACAGCAGCCTCTTCGCCCTCGGCGCCACCGCCGCCATTGGCCTGGCCGCCCCCGGACGCGCGCTGGCCGGCAAGATGAAAATGAGCGAGACCGACGACCTGGCCATCCTCAACGTTGCCCTCGGCCTGGAGTATCAGGCAATCGCGGCCTATCAGGTCGGCGCCGAGTCGGGCCTGCTGCAAAAGCCGGTGCTCGATGTAGCCGTGAAATTTCAGGGCCACCACAAGGCGCATGCCGATGTGCTTGCCGGCACCATCGAGAAGCTCGGCGGCAAGCCGGTGATGGCGATGCGTGCAGAAGACTACCAATTCCCGGTCACCCAACTCAAAGAGCAGGCCGACGTCCTGCGCTTTGCTGCCGGGCTGGAAAAAGGGGCAGCCAGCGCCTACCTGGGTGCGGTGCCGCAGTTCTCGAACCGCGAACTGGCCCGCGCAGCGGCCAGCATTCTGGGCGACGAAACCATGCACTGGGCGATCCTGCTCAACGCCTTGGGCGAAGACCCGGTCCCGGCCGCCTTCATCGCCTGATCCAACGCCCGGTCCCGCAAGGGCCTGGGCTTGATCAGAGCACGGGGATCGCGCCAGTTCGGCGCGATCCCCGTTTTATTGGCCGGCATCTGTGCAAAACAATGCCGGCCCGTGGTGTTACTTGCCTGCCCGGGCTGCGAGCCCCGGGCAGATGTGTCAGCGCATGCGCGCCATGAAGTGCTCGTCGTAGCGCGCCACGAAGTCGGTGCTTGCCATCGGCAGATGGCAACTGCGGCAGCCACTGAAATCAGAAGTCGCGGCGGTCTTGCCGTCGGCCTGCCAGGCGCCATACACCCAGTCGCCGTTGCCCACGGTACCGGCGGGCAGGCTCGCGCCCCAGCCCTCGCCCTTGGCCATGACGAAGATCTTTGACAACTCGCCTTTGATCAATCGCCCCTCCGGGGTCATGAGGACCTTGCCAGCCGCATCCTTGCGCGCGGCGTAGAGTTCCATCACCGAGACCGTCCCTGCCGGAAAGGCCTCGCCCTTCTGTGCCCTCAGCCCGACCGGGTTGATATAGATCTCGCGCACCTGCGCCCCGTCGACCTTGTCGACGGTCGGCACGAAGCTCGGCCATGCGCGATACGTGGCTGGCACGCCGATGTCCCCATCGGCAGGCGCCTTGACCATGGGCTCGGCGCCACGATGGCTGGCACAGCCAGCGCCGATCACGGTGGCGCCGATCACGGCCAGGCTGAGGGCCGTCAAGTGGAATCGTTTCGTATTCATGAGCGTACTCCCGTCAGTGCTGTGGATGTATCCGGGGGGATACCTCACTTGTACGGGCCAAGCCCCTCGGTGGATGCACCCAGGCGGGGGCAACGCAAAGACGCCCGCCAAAGCGAGCGCCCATGGCCAGAATGAAACGGCTTATACCGCGTCGATGGCACCGACCAGAATCACCGGGCCGGTTGGCGCCCCGGTAGGCGAACCACCCGCCGGTTCGACCGACACCGCCAGCCTGGCCCCGGCCTGCAAGCGCCCGACCAGCGGCACCGGAACTGGCACTTGCGCGCTCAGCTGGCCAAGCACCGCGACCGACACCGGTGCGCCGCCGTCGGGCGGCAGCAGCCACAGCTCGTAGCTTTGAGTGCTGGCCGCGAGCACTGGCCGCGACGGCGCCAATTGCAGCCAGCGCCCATCGTCCGACAAGGAGGCCACCACCGGCGCCGCCCCCGCGCCGCTGGCCAGCGTGGCGATCGGGTGCATGACTGGCGCCACCGGCGCACGCTCGAGCAGGCTGGCACCCAGCCAGACGGTGAGCGCCGCCGTGGCGCTCAGCGCCCAGCCACGCCACAGACCGACACGAGCGAACCACGGCTGCCGATAGCGGCGAAGATCGAGATCATGCGAGATGTGCTGCCAGGTTCGCGGTGCCGGTTGCATACGGAAAGCCTCGCTGGGCTGGGGCGTAAACACGTGCTGCCAATGCTGAAGACGCAGGGCGACACGTGGCTCTTCAGTGCACGCGCGCTCGAAGCGCGCCCGCGCCGCGCCACGCAGCGTGCCCAGCAGGTATTCGCCACACAGCGCGTCGAGAAGCGGGGATTGGTCGAGCTTCATGACACCCCCATGCAGCTATCGACGCACTGCTTGAGGCTCTGCATGCCACGTCGAACCCAGGATTTGACGGTACCCAGCGGCTTGGCCAGCTGATTGGACAGTTCGCCATGACTGAGGCCATGCATGTAGGCCAGCACCAGCGCCTGCCGCTCGCCGCCCTTGAGCTCATCGAGGCAGCCGCGCAGCCAGTGACGCATGCGGGCGCTGTCGGCTTCGTCCTCGGACGCGTCGGACCAGTCGAAATAGCGATCCAGGCTGTCTTCGTCCTCATCGACGGAGATAACCCGCGCCACGTCGGCCCGACTTACGGTGTCGATGGCACGATTGCGCACGATGGTCGCCATCCAGGCCACCGGCCGGGTCGCCATCGGATCGAAGCGTGCCGCCGCATGCCAGATCTTGATGAAAGCGTCGTGCAGCACCTCTTCGGCCAGCTCGCGCCGGCCGGTGATCTTGAAGGCCACGCCCAGCAAGACCGGCGC
This sequence comes from Denitromonas ohlonensis, assembly GCF_007625205.1. Lineage (GTDB taxonomy): Bacteria > Pseudomonadota > Gammaproteobacteria > Burkholderiales > Rhodocyclaceae > Nitrogeniibacter > Nitrogeniibacter ohlonensis. The sequence goes on from NZ_VMNI01000003.1 coordinate 17,054, forward strand.
TGTCAGGCGATAGAGCTGTTCAAAGGCCTCGGCGTCGCGCGCGGCGCTAAGGAGAATCAATCGTCGGATGTGGATATCGTCGAGCATGGCTCCCTTCTCGGCGCAAAAGAGGCGCCCTTGCTCCCTGTACGACTATGGCCTCGCGCTGGATGCACGCGCACGAAGCGCTTCGCGATCCGCATCGGCCGCGGGCGCCGGCTTCGCCTCGCCGAGCGCATAGTCGCTCAGGCCGAAAGGCGGCGCAAACTGGCGGATACCACCGACCTCCACCACCATGCCGCGCGCCTGAATCTGCGGGTGCTGCAGGCTCTCGTGCAGGCGCAGCACCGGCGTGACGCAGCAATCGACCGCATCGAACACTGCCGTCCAGTGAGCCAGCGGCTGGGCACGGAAAATGGCTTCGAGCTGTGCGCGGGCATAGGCACCGTCTTCGCCGCGGCTGAGATGATAGGGTTTGAGGTCGGCCCGACCGAGGGTATCGCAGGTCAGCTGCCAGAACTTTTCTTCGAGCGCACCCACTGCCATGTGCCGCCCATCCTGCGTTTCATACACGCCGTAACAGGGCACGCCGCCGGTGAGCAGATCTTCGCCGCGCGGCCGGGTTTCGCCTTCGGCCAGCACTTCGGCCATGGGGAAGATCGCATGCGCCAGCGCCGCATCCGTCATGGCCACATCAACATGCCGGCCGCGGCCATTGGCGCGCGCGTCAATCACCGCGGCCAGCACGCCCACCAGCGAGGTGAGCGTACCGCCGAGCAGATCGGCAACCTGCAGATTGCTCATCGCCGGCGGCCCGCCCGCGACGCCCATCTGATCGAGCACGCCGGCGTAGCCAAGGTAGTTGATGTCGTGTCCGGCGCGCTGGGCGTAGGGGCCGGTCTGGCCGTAGCCGCTGATGCTCGCATAGACCAGGCGCGGATTGCGCTCGCTGAGCGTGGCGTAGTCCAGCCCGAGCTTGGCCATCACACCGGGGCGGAAGCCTTCGACGAGAATATCGGCCGTCGCCACCAGGCCAAGCAGCACCGCCTTGTCGGCCGGGTCCTTGAGGTCGAGCACCAGGCTCTTCTTGTTGCGATTGACCAGCTGGAAGAAGTAGCTGGTGTCGCCGTGCATGGCCCCCATGCTGCGGGCGTAGTCACCCACGCCGGGGTCTTCGATCTTGATGACTTCGGCGCCCAGGTCACCCAGATGCATGGTGGCCAGCGGGCCCGGCAGCAAGCGGGTCAGATCAAGGACGGTGAGGCCGGCGAGAGCCTGGGGGCGGTCGGTCATGTCTTACTCGTTTTTGGGGCGGCGTGGACGCGAGGTCTGCACGTTGATGCCACCAGTGTCCATGTCGTACACCCAGCCATGGACCGCCAGCTTGCCGGCATCGACCGCGCGCGCCACGAAGGGGTAGGCCAGCAGATGCTCCATCTGCAGGCTGACGTTTTCTTCTACGATCAGCCGATGGCGCTGTACCGCGCTGAGCGGCTCGCCGGCGGCTTGCAGGCGCCCGTCGACGCGGTGGGCCGCCTCGCGAGCACTGTTCAGCCAGATGGGCACGTACTGATCGTGCTCGCTGGTGTTGTCGAGCGCCAGGATGCCGCCGCAGCCATAGTGACCGCAGATGACGATGTCGGGAATGTTGAGGTGGTTGATCGAGAACTCGAGCACCGCCGACAAGTTCCAATCGGCGCCGGCGACGATGTTGGCCACATTGCGATGCACGAAAATCTCGCCGGGGCGCGTCTGGGTGATGGTGTTCACCGGCACACGCGAATCGGAGCAGCCGATCCACAGCACCGTAGGGTGCTGCGCTTTAGACAGTTCGGCGAAATACGGGCGCTCGCGTTCGAACACCGTCTCGACGAAACGACGATTGCCTTTGAGCAGGTCGTTGATCATGCCCTTCTCCCGCAGCGCGTGGGTATCTCGGTCAGCCCGTATCCTGTTCGCTGCGGGGCCATCGGTCGAGGGCGTGCTACTCGTAGGTCCGAACGTCGTCGATGACCTTGCCGTCGTTGGGCAACGAGCCTACGGCGCAGAACGCCACCTCACCGCGCAGCTTGGTCAGCTCGCGCAGGCTGGCGACGATGCCGGCCTGCAGCGCGGCGTCTTCGGCGGCTTCGCACTTGAGCGTCATGCGATCGGTCAGGTCGGGGTTGTCCACCACCAGGCGTGCACGCTGGATCTCGGGGTGGCGCTTGACCACCGCGGCGACCTGCCCGGGATGCACGAACATGCCCTTGATCTTGGTGGTCTGGTCGGCCCGCCCCATCCAGCCCTTGATGCGGGCGTTGGTGCGCCCGCAGGGGCTCGCGCCCGGCAGCACGGCCGAGAGGTCGCCGGTACCGAAGCGGATCAGCGGATAGTCGGGGTTGAAGGTGGTCACCACCACCTCGCCGACCTCGCCCTCGGCCACCGGATCGCCGGTGCCGGGACGCACGATCTCGACCAGTACGTCTTCATCAATCACTAGGCCTTCGCGGGCCGGGGTTTCGTAGGCGATCAGGCCGATGTCTGCCGTGGCATAGGCCTGGTAGGCATGAATGCCGCGTGCCGCCAGCGCGTCGCGCTGGCTGGGCGGAAACGCTTCGCCCGACACAAAGGCCTTGCTCAGGCTGAGGGCAATGCCGGCTTCGTCGGCTTTTTCGAGCAAAATGCGCAGGAAAGACGGCGTGCCGGTATAGGCCACCGGCTGCAGATCGAGCATGGCGGCCAGCTGCTGTTCGGTCTGACCCACCCCCCCCGGAAACACCGAGCAGCCAATGGCATGCGCACCGGTTTCCATCATCGAGCCCGCCGGTGTCATGTGATAGGAGAAGGTGTTGTGCACCAGATCGCCTTCGCGGAAGCCGGCGGCAAACAGCGCACGGGCCATTCGCCAGTAGTTTTCACGCGCGCCTTCGGGCTCGTAGAGCGGTCCCGGTGAGGCAAAGACCCGCGCGCAGGACACGCCCCACTTGATGGCAGAAAAGCCACCGAAGGGGCGCGCCGCCTTCTGCAACTCGAGCAGCTCCGACTTGCGGGTCACTGGCAATGCTGACAGCGCCTCACGCGAGGTGATGGTGCTCGGATCGACCGCCTTCAGCAGGCTCGCAAACGCCGGCGTCTTGGCCTTTGCATGCTGAATCTGCTGGGGCAGGCGGGCCAGCAAGTCCCGCTCGCGCTCGGCGGGATCGCGGTGTTCTCTGGCGTCGAAGAAGTTCATAGGATTCCTTGATTCAATCAATACAGGCGCGGCCCGCGCTCCGGCGCGATGGGCCAGCCGTGGTTACGAGCGCTGCCCGCAACCACGGATCAAGACAGCCAGCGCTTACGACGGCGATAGTGCTTGACGTCGCGGAAGCTCTTGCGCCCTTCGCCCGACAAACCGAGGTAGAACTCTTTCACGTCCTCGTTGGTGGCCAGGTACTGCGCCTCGCCTTCCATCACGATGCGGCCGTTCTCGAGGATGTACCCGAAGTCGGCATAGCGCAGCGCGACCATGGTGTTCTGCTCGGCGAGCAGGAAGCTCACGTTTTCTTTCTTGTTCAGGTCTTTCACGATCTCGAAAATCTCTTCGACGATCTGCGGCGCCAGGCCCATGGAGGGCTCATCGAGCAGCACCATCTCGGGGTTGGCCATGATGGCGCGACCAATGGCGCACATCTGTTGCTCACCGCCCGAGGTGTAGCCCGCCTGCGAGCTACGACGCGTCTTGAGACGCGGGAAGTAGTCATAGACCATGTCGAGCGAGCGCTTGATGCCGGCGCTGCCATCGCCCCGGGTGTAGGCACCGGTGAGCAGATTCTCTTCAATGGTCAGGTGGCCGAAGCAGTGACGGCCTTCCATCACCTGGATCACGCCACGCTTGACGAGGTCGGCCGGCGTCATCTGATCGATGCGCGCGCCCTTGAATTCGATATTGCCCTTGGTCACATCGCCACGCTCTGCACGCAGCAGGTTCGAGATGGATTTGAGCGTTGTGCTCTTGCCGGCGCCGTTGGCACCGAGCAAAGCGACGATCTTGCCTTTCGGAACAACAAGGGATACGCCCTTGAGAACCAGAATGACGTGGTCGTAAATGACCTCGACGTTATTGACGCTGAGGTAGGGTGCGGCCTCGATGGCCGCGGCAGTATTCTGCATTGTCATTGTCATGTCTCTGCCGACTTGGTGTTGCCCCTCCTTCCCCGCAAACTGCTCAAGAGAGGGTCCGCCGAACGCACCGCGATGCGCTCGGCGGACCTCCCCCATTCGGGGAAGGCCCCGCACAGCCGCCCAGGCGGCCGTGCGTGCCCTTGCAATTACATCTCTTTCGAGCAATCGCGCGGGGTAATGCCTTTTTCCTTGGCGTAGGCCGCCGCGGACTCTTCGATCATGCCGCGAACCATTTCCTTGTCGGCGTCGATCCAGTCGGTGACGACGTTCCACTTGTTGCCGTCCCACTGCTGGTACTTGACCTTGCCGGAACCTTCGTGGTCCATGCAGCTGGTCTTGAGCGGCGGCAGGAAGCCGGTGGCGCCCAATTCGCCCAGACGCTTGTCGTCCATGTCGAGGTTCTCGAAGCCCCAGCGCACTTGCTCGCCGGTCAGGGCCTTGCCCTTGCCGTACTTCTCCTGCGCCTTGCGAATCGCCTCGACCGTGATCAGACCGTGCACCACGCCGCGGTTGTAATAGACGCTACCGATGCGGGACTTGTCTTCCATGTTGCCGTGGCCCTTGGCGTACACGAACTTCTCGATATCCTTGATGACCGGGTAGTCGGCGCCTGCCACGTTGTAACCTGCGGCCGTAAAGCCCTTGGCAGCGCTACCGGCCGGCACCGTGTCTTCCTCTGCGCCGGACCACCACACGCCGACCATCTTCTCGCGCGAGAAGCCGGTCTTGGCGGCTGACTTGAGTGCGGTCGGGTTCATCACACCCCAGCCCCACAGAATGACCCAGTCCGGACGCAGCTGACGGATCTGCAGCCACTGCGACTGCTGCTCGTTACCCGGGTGGGCAACGGCCAGCTTGGTCAGCTCATAGCCATAACGCTCGGCCATTTTCTCGAGCACGGCGTGCGACTCTTTGCCGTAGGCGGAGTCGTGATACAGCAGGGCGATCTTCTTGCCCTTGAGCTTGTCGGTACCGCCTTCTTTGCCGGCGATGTACTTGACCATCGTGGTCGCCTGCGACCAGTAGGTGGTGATCAGCGGGAAGACGTACGGGAAGACGCGGCCATCGGCTGCATCGGTACGGCCGTAACCCATGGTCACCAGCGGAATCTTGTCCTTGGCGACCTTGTCGAGCACGGAATAGGTGATACCGGTCGACAGCGGCTGGAACACCGAGTTACCCGTCTCGCCCTTTTCCTTCAGACGCTCGTAGCACTCGACGCCCCGGGCGTTGTTGTACTCGGTTTCGCACTCTTCCCAAGCGAGCTTGACGCCGTTGATGCCGCCATCGCGCTCGTTGATCATCTGCATGTAGTCGATCCAGCCACCGTAGATTCCGGAGCCGCCTGCAGCGTAGGGACCGACGCGGTAGCTCGGCAGACCAATGAACTGTTCCGCCGCAATCGCCATGGACGAACCCAGCAAGCCCGCAACAGCGGCGCCGAGAATGACTGTTTTCTTCAGATTCATGTGTTTATCTCCTCTTTTTTCTTTGGTGTTGCCTGGTGAGATCAGCGCAAAACGCCAATCGAATTCCAGTTTAGTGCGGGAACGGCCACAGCCGCAGCTTCTCCTTGCCGATCTGCCACAAGCGAGCCAGCCCGTGCGGTTCGACAATCAGGAAGAACACAATCAGCCCACCAAAGACGATGAGCTGAAGGTTGGATACGAAACTCGAAGACACCAGGTCACCCAGCAGCATCGGCACGAACACATCGAGCGCGATCGGCAGCAGCACGATGAAGGCCGCGCCGAGGAAGGAGCCCATGATCGAGCCCACCCCGCCGATGATGATCATGAACAGGATCTTGAAGGACAGGTCCAGGTTGAAGCCCTCCGGCTCCACCGTGCCGATGTAGGTGTAGGCATAGAGCGCGCCAGCCACACCACAGTAGAACGAGGACACCGCAAACGCGGTCAGCTTGGTGCGCATCAGGCGGATGCCGATCACCTCGGCAGCCACGTCCATGTCGCGCACCGCCATCCACGAACGGCCGGTGGTCGAGCGCACCATGTTCTTGGCCGCCAGGGCCATCATCACCACCACGAACAGGGTCAGCAGGTACTTGGACTGCGGCCCCTCGAAGGCGAAGCCGAGAATTTCGATCTGCTGTGCGGTGATCACGCCCGAGGACGAGTAGTTGGAGAACCACTCGATCTTGACCAGCGCCCAGACGATGAAGAACTGCGCCGCGAGCGTGGCCACCGCGAGGTAAAAGCCCTTGATACGCAAGCTTGGCAGACCGAACATCACGCCAACCAGGGCCGCACACAGCCCGCCCAGCAAAATCGCCACCAGGAAGGGCATGCCGTCGATGCGCAGCATGAAGTTGTAGGCCCCGAAGGCGCCCACCGCCATGAACGCGGCCGAACCCAGCGACAGCTGACCCGCGTAGCCGGTGAGGATGTTCAGACCAATCGCTGCCAGCGAGAAGATCAGCACCGGAATCAAAATGGCCTTGAGCCAGTACTGGTCGGCAAACAGCGGCACCGCCAGGGCGAAGAAACCGATCAGCAGCATGACGCCGATACGGTCCTGAAGAATCGGGAAGATCTGTTGATCTGCCTCGTAACTGGCCTTGAACTGGCCGGCTTCACGGTAAAGCATAGGGTGTCTCCAGTCTTGTCTTTATCGTTGGGTCGCAGACCATCAGACGCGGTCGATGTGCTTTTCGCCGAACAGCCCTTCAGGCCGGATCAGCAGGAAGCCCAAAGCCAGGATGTACGGGAACCAGGATTCGATACCACCGCCAACGAAGGGGCCGACATACACCTCGGCCAGCTTCTCGGAGGCGCCGATGATCAGGCCGCCCACGATGGCACCGGGCACCGACGTGAATCCGCCGAGGATCAGCACCGGCAGCGCCTTGAGTGCGGTGAAGGTCAGCGCAAACTGCACCCCGTTACGCGCGCCCCAGATCATCCCGGCCACGAGGGCCACGAAACCGGCCACGGCCCACACGATGACCCAGATGTGACGCAGCGGAATACCGATCGACAAGGCCGCCTGGTGATCGTCCGCCACGGCGCGCAGGGCACGACCGATGCGGGTGTATTGGAAGAACAGCGCCAGCGCTGCCACCAGCACCGCTGCCACCGCGGCGGCGAACACGTCGAAGGACGAAATCAGGATGTTGAAGTTGTCCATCATGTATTCAATGGGGACATCCGCGATACCCAGATCCAGGCCACGCACGTTGGCGCCCCAGATGCCTTGTGCAATCCCTTCCACCAGAAAGGTCAGACCGATGGTCGCCATGAACAAAGTAATCGGCGGCTGATTGACCAGCGGGCGCAACACGAACTTCTCGGTCGCGATCGCCAGCACCACCATGGCGGCCAGCGACAGCACAAAGGCCAGCCAGAACACCGCCCGACCGCCTTCTTCCATCCCGGTCCAGCCGGGCAAGACTTCCAGAAAGCCGACGAAGGTCAGCGCGGCAAAAAACACCATGGCGCCCTGCGCGAAGTTGAACACCCCGGACGCCTTGTAGATCAGCACGAAGCCCAGCGCCACGAGGGCATACAACACCCCTGAGAGCAGGCCGCCGATCAGCACTTCGAAAAAGAACTGCATTGTTTGTCTCCCTTATCCTTTTCGCGGCGCGCTCAATGGCTGGTGCCGAGGTAGGCGGCAATCACGTCCGGATTGTTCTTCACCTCATCCGGCTCGCCGTCGCCAATCTTTTTGCCGTAATCGAGCACCACCACGCGGTCCGAGATATCCATCACCACGCCCATGTCGTGCTCGATCAGGACGATGGTGGTGCCGAACTGGTCATTCACATCGAGGATGAAGCGGCACATGTCCTGCTTCTCTTCCACGTTCATGCCCGCCATCGGCTCGTCGAGCAGCATCATTGACGGCTCGGCGGCCAGCGCCCGGCCCAGCTCGACGCGCTTTTGCAGACCGTAGGGCAGGCGCCCGACCGGCGTCTTGCGGATGTTCTGGATCTCGAGAAAGTCGATCACTTCCTCGACCTTCTTGCGATGCTCGATCTCCTCCGCGCGGGCTTTGCCCCAGTGCAGCGCGTGATGAAAGACGTTGCACTTCATCTTCAGGTTGCGGCCGGTCATGATGTTGTCGATCACGCTCATGCCCTTGAACAAGGCGATGTTCTGGAAGGTGCGCGCAATACCCTGCTTGGCCGCCTTGTGGGGCTCCATGTCGCGGCGCACCTCACCGCGGAAGGTCACCTGCCCCTCCTGCGGGTGATACACCCCGTTGATGACGTTCAACATCGAGCTCTTGCCAGCGCCGTTCGGGCCGATGATTGAGCGGATTTCGTGTTCGCGCACATCAAAACTGATGTTGGTCAGCGCCTTGACGCCACCAAAAGAGAGCGAGATGCCCTCCATCTTCAGAATGACGTCGCCGATTTCTCGTGCCATGTTGTCTCCTCGCGCTCAGGCGGCCGTCTTTGCGGCCTGCGGGGCGAAGGTTTTCGCCTCTTCGATCTTAAGGTCGGCAGAAACCTTGCCCTGGCGACCATCCTCGTATTTCACGTCGGTTTCGATGTGCTGCTCGCTCTTGCCCGAATACAGCGCATCGATCAGCACCGCGTAGCGCTCCGACACGAACTTGCGACGCACCTTGCGGGTTCGGGTCAGCTCGCCGTCATCGGCATCCAGCTCCTTGTGCAGAATCAGGAAGCGCTTGATCTGCGAATCGGCCATCATCGGGTCGGCCGCCAGTTGCGCGTTGATCTCTTCAACACACTCCTTGATCAGCTGCAGCACCATCGGCTGAGCGGCCAGATCGGTATAGCCCGAGTAGGCCAGACCGCGGCGCTCGACATAGTTGCCCACGGCTTCGAGGTCGATGTTGATGAAGGCGGTCACGTAATCGCGCTCGTTGCCGAAGGCCACGGCTTCCTTCACGTGCTGGAAGAACTTGAGCTTGTTCTCGATGTAGTTCGGCGCAAAAATGCTGCCGCTATTGAGCTTGCCCACATCCTTGGCACGGTCAATGATCTTCAGGTGGCCGTCTTCATCAAAGAAGCCCGCGTCACCGGTGAGGAAGTAACCGTCCTCGTTGATCGACTCGGCCGTTGCGTCGGGGCGCTTGTAATACGCCTTGAGCAGCATCGGCCCCTTGACCAGAATCTCGCCGTTCTCGGCCAGTTTCACCTCCACCCCCGGCGCCGGCTTGCCGACGGAATCGAGCTTGATCTGGCCGTCCGGCTGCAGGCACACATAGGCGCAGGTTTCGGTCTGGCCATACAGCTGCTTGAGGTTGATGCCGATCGAGCGATAGAAACGGAACAGATCCGGGCCAATCGCCGCACCGGCGGTGTAGGCCACGCGAATACGCGAGAAGCCCAGCACGTTCTTGAGCGGCCCGAGGATGAGCAGATTGCTCAGCCAGTACTGGAAGCGGTCCGAGCTCGACACCGGCTTGCCATCCAGAATCTCGCCGCCGCAGCGCTTGGCCACATCCATGGCAAAGGCAAATATCTTGCGCTTGAGCCAGCTCGCGTCTTCCATGCGGATCAGCACGGTGGTCAGCAGGTTCTCGAACACGCGCGGCGGTGCAAAGTAATAGGTGGGGCCAATCTCGCGCAGGTCGGTCATCACCGTCTCGCCCGACTCCGGGCAGTTGATGGTGAAACCCGACACCATCGCCTGCGCATACGAGAACAGGTGGTCGCCCACCCAGGCCATCGGCAGGTAAGAGAGGATGTCTTCGTTCTCGGTCAGCTTGTCGAACTGGCAACCGCCCTTGGCCGACTGAATGAACGCGTCGTGCGTCTGACACACGCCTTTCGGTTTGCCCGTCGTGCCCGAGGTGTAGAGCATCACCGACACATCGTCAGGCCCGCCCTTGCTGATCTCGCCATCGAGAAAGTCCGGCTGGCTCTTGTCGTGGGCCGTGCCCATCGACTGCAACTCATCCAGGCCAAGCAGGAAGGTGTCGGCGTAGTGACGCATGCCGCGCGAATCGTCATAAATGACATGCTCGAGGAGCGGGCACTGCTCGCGAATCTCGAGCATCTTGTCCACCTGTTCCTGGTCTTCGACCACGGCGAACTTGATCTCGGCGTCCTGCAGCACGTAGGCCATTTCCTCGGCCACCGCATCCTGATACATCATCACCGGAATGCCACCCAGGCACTGACAGGCCGCGACCGACCAGTACAGGCGGGGGCGGTTATCCCCGATGATGCCGAGGCGATCGCCCCGCTTGAAACCCAGCTCTGCCAGACCGCAGGCGATGGCGCGCACGTTTTGCGCAACCTCTGCCCAGCTATAGGTCTGCCAGATGCCGTATTCCTTCTCACGCATTGCCGGCCGGGTCGGCCGCTGTTGAGCATGCTGCATCAACAGGCGCGGAAAAGTGTTCAGTTCAGCCTGCCCACGGGGGTCTGACATACCCGCCTCCTCCTTGTGTATCGCTTTTCTATGCCGCAGCGCCGGGGGTTTTCTTATTCGGCGTCCGGGTGGCCTGGGGGCCATGTTCGAGGCTGGAGTCTCGCAGCCTATGTTTGCGCAACTATTTTCAGAATGTACGCAATTGTGACAATTGCCCGATCCGCGTCCGCGCAAGACCGACATCGCCGCGCAACGCGGTTACAGTAGGGGCTTCACGCATCCGCAATAAGCCATCGCCGTGACGACACTCACCCGCGCACTTCGCTACGCCCTCGTCCCCTGGCGCGCCGCCCGCAAATGGGGCGATGACCGCTGCGCCACCTACGCCGCCGCCCTCGCCTACTACTCCGCGTTTTCGCTCGCACCCGTGCTGGTCATCGCCGTCTCGGTGGCCGGCCTCATCTTTGGCGCCGACACCGCCAGCGAGCGCATCGTCGGCGAGCTCGAAGCGCTCATCGGCGCCGACGGCGCCCGCCTCATCGCACGCATGGTCACCGCCAGTCAGGAATCCGGCAAAGGCGCGCTCGCCGCCGCAGTGAGCACCGTCATCACCCTGATCGGCGCCACCGGCCTGTTCGTCCAGATGGGCCACGCCTTCGAAGCCGTCTTTGGGCGCCCCAACCAGGGCCGCAGCGCCTGGATGAAACAACTCATCGGCCGCCTGCGCGGCCTCACCGTCGTCATCGGCATCGGCTTTCTGCTCATGATCTCGCTGGTCGCCAGCGCCGCCATCCTCGCCGTTGGCGAATACGCCACCCGCGGCATCCAGGCCCTGCTGTGGCTCGCCACCGCCCTGCAGATCGGCATCTCGCTCGCCCTGCAAAGCAGCATGATCGGCATCATCTACAAAGTGCTGGTGCCCACCAAACTGTCCACCCGCGCCCTCATGATCGGCGCCGTGCTCACCGCCATCCTGTTCGAACTCGGCAAATGGGCCATCGGCCTCTACCTCGGCCGCAGCAACACCGCCGCCGCCTTCGGCCCCGCCGGCTCACTCGCCATCGTGCTGCTATGGGTCTATTACGTGTCGCTGATCCTGCTCTACGGCGCCGAGATCACCTTCCAGCTCAACCGCATCGAACACGTCGGCAATCGCCACTTCCGGCGGCAGAAGAAAGCAAAGAAGCCGGCAAAGGCACCAGCTATTGAAACGCCCCTTGCGAGCGCTGACGCACCGGCGTCAGAAGCCATGCCGGCGCTGTTCAAACCGCCCGCGACCGAAGGCAACGGTAGCCCGGATGCAGCGAAGCGGAATCCGGGATTCATCGGTTGATCAAGCACCGCCCCCGGATTCCGGCCTGCGGCCTGCATCCGGGCTACGCACCCCGCCTCCGGGCGACGCACTCAACTGCGCGGCTTCTCAAAACACCGCGCCCGCACCATCTCATACTCCAGACGCGCATCCCGCGCACCACGCATCGCCTCGGCGAATGCAGCATCGTCGGTCGAGTCACTCGCCGACCGCGCCATCACCGCCAACCTCGACGCCTGCATCGCAAGCACCAACTGCTCACCCACCCGCGCCGCACACCCCCACGCCGACACCCCCGCCACCACCTGCTCGGCCTCGGTCATGTCCCTGATCAACGCCACCGCCTTGTCGCCCGGCGCACTCATCGCCGACTCCGCGGCCAACCCCCACCGCTGATCCGCCACATCAAACTCCGCAAACGCCGCCTGCACCAAGGCCATCGCCTTGCGCTTATCGTAAATGTCGTAGCCCGTCCGCCCCATGAACGCCAGAACGAACAGCACCACGCCGATCAATACCCAGGGAATTCTGCGGCGGCTCGGCGCGCTTGCTTGGTCTGTCATCACGGTCCTCGTTGCAATCGATTTGTCGACAGTCTGACAGGGTGCCTTCCCTAGCGAGGGCAAAAATCTAGAGGCAAGGCCGTAGAGAGCAATAACGAAGGGCATTGCACCAGCTTCGGCGGCTGATCGCGCGAGGCCGATTGTCGTAGGGTGGTCAGCTTTGCTGCCCACCATCGGTCGATGGTCTCGCACGCGGTTTGGTGGGCGGCGAGCCGCCCACCCTACGACAATCTGTGCTGCACTCGTGAGCACCGTCGCTCGCAAGCCGCTTGCATTTCTCCCGCGCACAAGGAACAATAACCAAGCGCTTGCTTGCTTAAAAATTAATCGCTGCACGGAGACCCGATGAACGCCCCTGCCAACGCCCCTTACCCGCACCTGCTCGCCCCGCTTGATCTGGGCTTCACCACGCTGCGCAACCGCACGCTGATGGGTTCGATGCACACCGGGCTGGAGGAGGAGAAGAACGGCTTCGAGCGCATGGCGGCGTTTTATGCGGAGCGTGCGCGCGGCGGCGCGGGGCTGATCGTGACCGGGGGTTTTGCGCCGAACCTGGCGGGCCGGGTGTTTCACGCAGGCTCGCAGTTGAGCTTTTCGTGGCAGGTGAAGAAGCACCGTATCGTGACCGACGCGGTGCATGCCGAGGGAGGCAAGATCGCGCTGCAGATTCTGCACACCGGCCGCTATGGCTACCACCCGCTGTGTGTGGCTCCATCTGCCCTGCGCGCGCCGATCAACCGTTTTCGGCCGCGCGCGCTGACCGGCTGGGGCATCCGCCGCACCATCGCGGCCTACGCCAAATGCGCCAAGCTGGCGCAGGACGCGGGCTATGACGGGGTCGAGATCATGGGCTCCGAGGGCTACCTGATCAACCAGTTCATCGCGCCGCAAACCAACCACCGCACCGATGACTGGGGCGGCAGCTTCGAGAACCGCATCCGCTTTGCGGTGGAGACGGTGCGCAGCACGCGGGCCAAGGTGGGGCCGAACTTCATCATCATCTTCCGCCTGTCGATGCTCGATCTGGTTGAGGGCGGCAGCAGTTGGGACGAGGTGGTGGCGCTGGCCAAGGCCATCGAGGCGGCGGGCGCGACCATCATCAACACCGGCATCGGCTGGCACGAGGCGCGCATCCCGACCATCGCCACCATGGTGCCGCGCGCGGCGTTTGCGTGGGTCACGCAGCGGCTCAAGGGCGAGGTGACGATTCCGCTGATCACCACCAACCGGATCAACACGCCGGAAGTGGCCGAAGACGTGCTGGCCTCGGGCTGCGCGGACATGGTGTCGATGGCCCGCCCCTTCCTGGCCGATGCCGACTTTGTTAACAAGGCGGCCGAGAACCGTGGCGACGAGATCAACACCTGCATCGCCTGCAACCAAGCCTGCCTGGACCATATCTTCAACGGCAAGCTGACCTCCTGCCTGGTGAATCCGCGCGCCTGCCACGAAACCGAATTCGTCATCGAAAAGACCACCACGCCCAAAAAAGTGGCGGTGGTTGGCGCCGGCCCGGCGGGCATGGCCTGCGCCACCACGGCGGCCGAGCGCGGCCACGCAGTGACGCTGTTCGACGCGGCGGACCGCATCGGCGGGCAGTTCAACATTGCCAAGCAGATCCCCGGCAAGGAGGACTTCAACGAGACGCTGCGCTACTTCGGCAAGCGTATCGAGACCACCGGCGTCGCGCTGAAACTGAACACGCGGGCCGAGCCGGACGCGCTCAAGGCGGCCGGTTTTGACCATGTGGTGCTGGCCACCGGCATCATCCCGCGCAAGCTCGACATCCCCGGCGCCGACAGCGACAAGGTGGCGAGCTATCTGGACATCATTGAGGGCCGCAAAGTGGCCGGCGCGTCGGTGGCCATCATCGGCGCGGGCGGCATCGGCTTCGACGTGGGCGAGTTCCTCACCCACAGCCATGACGCGCGCACCGAGGCCGAGCGCTTCAACAGCGAGTGGGGTATCGATACGACCTACGCCAATCGCGGCGGGCTGGTGGCGGCGGTGGACGAAAAGGCGCCGCGCCAGGTCTATCTCCTGCAGCGCAAGGAATCCAAGGTAGGCGAAGGCCTGGCCAAGACCACCGGCTGGATCCGCCGCACCCTGCTCAAGAAGCGCGGCGTGATGATGATCCCCGGCGTGAGATATGACGCCATCACCGACACCGGCCTGAACATCACGGTCAATGGCGAAGCCAGGACGCTGCCGGTCGACACCATCGTGGTGTGCGCCGGCCAGCTCTCGCGCCGCGAACTGCAGGCCCCGCTCGAAGCCGCCGGCATTCCGGTCACCCTGATCGGCGGTGCCGACCTGGCCGCCGAGCTCGACGCCAAGCGCGCCATCGACCAGGGCACCCGCGTCGCGGCGGCACTGTAAACATGCCGCGCAAAAAGATAGAGCCCGCCGCCGAGGCCAACCGCCGTGCCGACGTGCTGCGCGCGGCGGCCCGGCTGTTTGTCGAAAAAGGCTTCGAGGCCACCACCACGCGCGATATCGCCGAGGCCGCGGGCATGCGCTCGGGCAGCCCCTTCTACCACTTCCGTAGCAAGCTCGATCTGCTCAAGGCAGTCATCCTCGAAGGCCTTGCCAACAGCGATGCCCGCCAGCGGGCGGCCATCGCCGGCGTGGACGACCCGCTCGCGCGCCTGCGGGTACTGGTGCGCGCCCATCTGGCCAGCCTGCATGAATTCGACTGCGACTCGCCCTTGCTGATCGGCGAAACCCGCGCGCTCGACGCCGCCGCCAAGCGTGAAATCGCCGACGCCTTCGATCAATATCAGATTCCGTGGCAGCAATCGCTGGACGCGCTGGCCGCCGCCGGACACATCGCCAGCGCCGCGCCGCCGGTGCGGCTGTGGCTGTTCGGCATGCTCAACTGGAGTACGCACTGGTATCGCGCCGACGGCGCGCTGTCGCTCGACGCGCTGGCCGACAGCGCACTGGCGATGCTGCTCGGCAAGCCGACTGGCGCTTAGGCGTCCTGCGAGATCGGCAGAAACAGCGTCATGCGCGTCCCGCGACCTGCCACGCTGTCCATGTCGATGCGGCCGCCGTGCTGCTCGGCAATGCCCCAGGCCTGCGTGAGACCCAGGCCCACGCCTTCGCCCACCGGGCGGGTGGTAAAGAAGGGGTCAAACACGTAGGCCTGAATGTCAGCAGGGATGCCCGGCCCGGTGTCCTCGACGGCCACCCACTGCTCACCGTCAGTCTGGCCGGTCTCGATGGTCAATTTGCCGCCGCCGGCCACGGCCTGTAGCGCATTGGTCAGCAGGTGCACGCAGGCGCGGCTCACGTCCCCCGCGCGACACGCCAGCGGCGGCAACTCGGCAAACCGGGACTGAACATCAGCGCGTTCCAGCGACTGCGCAGGCAACAGGTTGAGGGCCCGCGTCACCAGCGCTCGCAAGCTGACCTGCTCCATGGCGCTGGTGCCGGCTTCGGCAAAGGTGCGCAGATCGGCCACAATCACACGCACCCGATCCAGGCCCGATTTCAACTCGTTCAGCAGCTCAGGGATGTCATCGGTCAGAAACGCCACATCCGCCTCAACGCATTGCTGCGACAGGGTCGCCGCCACCGCCGGCGCCTGGGCGGCGATCAGCGTGTCGGCGTCGCGATAGGCTGACAGCAAGGCCATCAAGGCGGTCACATCCCGCGCCAGCATGTCGCAATTGCCGGTGGCGAAGCCGAGCGGGTTGTTGATTTCGTGCGCCACGCCGGCCGCCAGACGCCCCACCGAGGCCATCTTCTCGGATTGCAGCAATTGATTGTGCGCCTTCTCAAGCCGGGCGTTGGCGGCCTCCAGCGCGGCGTTGCGCTCGCGCAAGGCCTCTTGCGCCAGCCAGCGGGCGGTGACGTCGCGGCCGATCCCGCGATAGCCCGCGAAAGCCCCATTCTTGTCAAAAACCGGATCGCCGCTGATCGAAAAATGCCGCAAACCATCGTTGGTCATCAAGCTGTATTCCAACTCACGAAATGGCTGGTGGGCGCGCACCAGCGCCTCGTGCGCCGCAATCTCGGCCTCGCTCAGTCCTGCACCCTTGAGTCGCAAGAACGCCCAACGTGTCATGCCGACAAAAGCGCTGGGCGACGTGTTGCCGCGTGCAGCCAGACCATCGGAGAACGCCGAAAACCGATACTCGGCGTCCTGCTCCCAGTACCAGTCCGACGACAGATCCAGCAGGTGGCGAAACCGCGCCGCTGCCTGATCGTGCTTTTCATCCTCTTGGCTCATGCCACACCTCGACCGCCGTCGTTCATCAATCACTCAACGGCAGCCGGCCGCCAAGCTTGACGCTAAGACTTTCGAAATAGAGGCAAAATAGAAAATCGCCGCACAAGGCGGCGATCATGACGGGCCCGAAGGCGTAAAAAACAGGATCAGGCGTGCGCGGCGGAGAAGCCCTCGGCACGTCGGCGTTGCGGCTCGGCGGCGGATGCCGACACCACACGCGATGCCGTCAGCGCGGCCTGATCGTCCGCAGACAGATGCAGACCAACGGCCGCCAGACGTGCCAGCGTGGCGTCGAGATCCCAAGGCGCCGCCAGGCGAAGCTTCTTGCCCGTACGCATTTCAACATGCAGCCAGAAAGCGCCCGTCTCGGCGTCGGCGCGCAGATACACCCGCGCCGCCAGCGTCGGGTCGGCTTCGATGCGGGCCAGACCGTCTTGCTTCTTGCGCTTGCCAGCCAGGTAGGACCCCGCCAACACCACCACCACGATTGCCACTGCGCCGATCAGTTCCATGCGTCTTCTCCGTTCGCGGTGTGTGTCACACCGCCGTGTTGCGCTGTTCGACCGCCTGAACGCGGCCTTGATGGGATCGAAGACTAAAGCAGCGCCCCCTGCCTCGTCGCGCATATGGATAGCGCCAATTTCTATATAAACGCGCTGAACGCATGAAACTTTGCGTTATAAGCCCGCTCGCCGGCCTGCGTCGCGACATGCGTCACGCCCCAAGGCGCCCGTGGTGCTTCGGCTTCGGGGGTGAAGCGCGTTAGACTGGATGGGTCCGAGCGCCCCCGCTGCGCCATCAGGAGCCCATGTCGATGCAACACAAAGCCTTCACCCGGCCCGTCCATGCCACCACCTGGATGAGCCTGTTTCTGGCACTCGTGGCATTGCTGGCGGCCTTTCTGGCCCCCCAACTCGAATCCGCCTTTCGCGCCAACGCGCTGTTCAACGGCGTGATCATCGCCGTGCTGGTGGTTGGCATTGGCGTCAATCTGCGCCAGGTGTGGCGACTGCAGCGTGAAGTGCTGTGGATCGAAGCCTTCGAGCCGCGCGCCGACGGCGGCGGCACCGGCGACGGCCGCCCGGTCCTGCTCGCCCCCATGGCCCGCCTGCTCACCAGCCGCGACGGTGGCCGCTTTCACCTCTCGCCGGCGTCGATGCGCACCATCCTCGACAGCGTGCAGATCCGCCTCGAAGAGCAGCGCGATCTGTCCCGCTACCTGATCGGGCTGCTCATCTTCCTCGGGCTGCTCGGCACCTTCTGGGGCCTGCTCGCCACCATCCGCTCGGTCGGCGACATCATCGGCGGCATGAGCGTGGGCGCCGACCCGGTCGCCATGTTCGAAACGCTCAAGACCCGGCTGGATGCACCGCTGTCGGGCATGGCCACCAGCTTCTCCACCTCGCTGTTTGGTCTGGCCGGCTCACTGGTGGTCGGTTTTCTCGACCTGCAATCCGGTCACGCCCAGAACCGCTTCTACAACGAACTCGAAGAATGGCTCTCCAGCATCACCCGCCTGCCCTCGTCCGGCATGGGCGGCGATGGCGACGGCACCGTCCCGGCCTACGTGGTGGCCCTGCTCGAGCAGACCGCTGAAAGCCTGGAGCGCATGCAGCGATCCTCGGTTGAGTCCGAACGCGAACGCCACGCGATTGGCGACCAGCTCGGCGATCTGAACAGCCAGCTCACCCGCCTGGCCGACCTCATCTCGCGCGAGTCGCGTGACTTCAGCACCCTGGCCAGCAGTCAGGACGATCTCGCCGGACTGGTCCGTCATCTGGCCCACCAACCCAACCAGAACGCGCAGTTCTCCGAAGAGCTCCGCTCAGAGATCCGGCTGATGTCGCGCACCATCGCGGCAGCCCTCGACAACCGGCGGACGGACTAAGCCGATGGCCTCCATCGGCCGCCGCCGGCGCGGCATCGACTTCTGGCCCGGCTTTGTCGATGCGCTGGCTGCGCTACTGATGGTGATGATCTTCGTCATCCTGATCTTCACCATTGGTCAGTTCGTGCTCACCGACGCCGTTTCCGGCCGCGACCGCGCGCTGGCGCAGCTCAACGCCGAGCTGTCTCAGCTGGCTGAGCAACTGAGCCTCGAAACCAACGCCCGCAAGAGAGCCGATGTGCAACTGGGCGAACTCTCCGCCTCGCTCGCCAGCAGCGAATCGGCCCGTCAAGCCCTCGATGTCCGCCTGCAATCGACCGAAGCCGCGCGCGCCGAAACGGAGGCGGCCCGCGCCGCCGCCGAGGCCGAAGGGCTGCGGCTGGTCGCCGACATCGCCGCCCTGCAACGCCTCAAGACCGAACTCGAAGCCGAGGCCGCACGACTGGCCAGCCAGCTCGACAGCACCGGCACGGCGCTCAAGGAAAAGACCGAACTGTCGGAGCGCTCGATCGCCCAGGTCGAACTGCTCAACCGCCAACTCGCCGCCCTGCGCACCCAGCTCGAACAGCTCAATGAAGCCCTCGGCGCGGCCGAAACCGCCGCGCGCAGCAAGGATCTGGAAATCGAAGAACTCGGCAAGAAGCTCAACGTGGCGCTGGCCAGCCGGGTGCAAAAACTGGCGCGCTACCGCTCGGAGTTCTTCGGCCGACTGCGTGAGGTGCTGGACAAGCGCGACGATGTGCAGATCGTCGGCGACCGCTTTGTGTTCTCCAGCGAGGTGCTCTTCGACAGCGCCTCGGACAATGTCAGCGAGGCCGGCAAACACCAGCTCGCCAAACTGGCCAGCACGCTCAAGGGCATCGCCCGCGAGATTCCGGCCGATCTGCCCTGGGTGCTGCAAGTCGATGGCCACACCGACCGCCGCCCGATTTCGACCGAGCGCTTCCCCTCGAACTGGGAGCTATCGACCGCGCGCGCGCTGTCCATCGTCAAGTTCCTGCGCGCACAGGGCATCGAACCACAGCGCCTGGCCGCCACCGGCTACGGCGAATTCCACCCGCTCGACGAACGCAACACCGACGCCGCCTACGCCAAGAACCGACGCATCGAACTCAAGCTCACGAATCGCTGAGCGCCGCCTCGCCGCGCACCTGCGCCAGCCAGTCACGCGGGGCGCAGCCCATGCGCGCACGGAAGGCCCGCGCCAACGCGTTCGGGCTGCCATAGCCGACCCGATCCGCCACCACCGCCACCGGCCGCCCCTGCTTGAGCAAGGTGCAGCTCACGTTCATGCGCCAGTCGGCCAGATAGTCGCCCGGCGTCACCCCCACCGTGTCCTTGAACGCGGCGGCGAAGCGCGCGCGTGACATGCCCGCCTGCGCCGCCAGCGCCTCCAGCGACCACGCGGTCTGCGGCGCGTCGTGCATCGCGGTGATGGCGCGCGCGAGTTTCGGGTCAGCCAGGCCGGCGAGCAAACCGGTTTGGGCCGCGCCCTGGTCCATCAGATAACGCAACAGCTGAATCAGCAACAACTCACACAGCCGGTCGATGGCCGCCTGCCGGCCGCACTGATCGCGCTCGGCTTCGGCAAACAGCAAGTCCAGCGTCGGGCCCAGTCCCGGCAGATCGGCCAGCGGAATCTGCAACATCGGCGGCAAGGCCATGGCCAGCGGGTTGCCGGCCGAGGCCCCCAGGTCCACTTCGGCGCACAGCAAGTCGACGGTGTCGCCCGGTGCTGCGATAAAGCGGTGCGAGGCGACGCGCGGATAAAACAGCAGGCTCGGCTCGGTGACCAGCAGATCCCCATGCACCGACGAGCACGCCGTGATCGGGCCACGCCGCAGCAGATGGATATAGCCGTGCGGCGCCGCGTAGTGATGCTGCCCACAGAAGGCGCCGCTGTGAAACACGCGCGCCGACAGCGAGTAGTGCTGAAGCAAACCAGCCAGTCGATCTGCCATGCCAATCTCCATCCAAGACGATGCGTTACATATTTGATACTGAATGCGCCATATCGTACCAAACAAGCGGCGATGATGCGTCACGTGCTCTTGCACCTCACTCACAACGGAGAAACACATGACCCAGATCGCCCCCCTGACCCTCGACACCGCCGACACCGCGACCGCCGCCACACTCAAGGCCGTCAAAACCAAACTCGGCATGGTGCCGAACATGTTCGCCACGCTCGCCCACGCACCGGCCGCGCTCAACGGCTACCTCGGTTTGTCCGAGACGCTGGGCACCGGCCGCCTCAGCACCGCACAACGCGAAATCGTCGCACTCGCCGCCGGTCAGGCCAACCGCTGCCAGTACTGCCTGAGCGCACACACCCTGATCGGCAAAGGCGCCGGCCTGTCGGCAGAGGCCATCGCCGCCGCCCGCAGCGGCAAGGGCGCCAACGCCCTCGACGACGCCATCGCCGGCTTTGCCCGCGCGCTGGTCGAACAACGCGGCGTAGTCGCCACCGAGGCGATTGCCAGCTACCGCCGCGCCGGGCTCGACGACGGCCTGATCCTGGAAGTGATCGCCAACGTCGCGCTCAACACCCTCACCAACTACACCAACCACATCGCCGACACGACAGTGGATTTCCCCGTCGTCGCCGTCTGACCGACCTTGGTAAAAAGGAGAAGATGATGAAAACCACGCTCACCCGCGCGCTGCTCGCCAGCGCCCTCGCCCTGCCACTGGTCGCCACCGCCGGCGACTTCTCACCCTATGTCGACGCCAAAGGCAGCATCAGCCGCCCCACCGACTTCCGTACCCACTTCGTCCATCTGGGCTCATGGGCGGTGCTGGACGAAAAATCCGCCGCGCGCGGCATGCACGATGTGTACACCGAAAAGGCCTCGGCCGAGGCCTATCGCAAAACGGGCAAGTTCCCGGACGGCGCCACGCTGGTGAAGGAAATCCGCAAATTGGAGACCGGCGCCATGACCACCGGCGATCCGGTGGTCTGGGGGTCCGATGCGGCCGTGTGGTTCGTGATGGTCAAGGACGCCAAAGGCCGTTTCGCCAGCAACCCGCAATGGGGCGACGGCTGGGGTTGGGCCATGTTCAAGGCCGACGCGCCGGCCACCAATGTGGCGGCCAGCTATGACGCCGACTGCAAGGCCTGCCATATCCCCGCAGCGCAAACCGACCGGGTGTTCATCCAGGGCTATCCGACGCTGTCACCGCACTGACTTGCTGTCGGGATACGCTTCGCGCAGGATGATCGCTCTCGTTCTGCGCGAAGCGCCCTTTCCGGAAGCGCCCCATGCCGACACTCGACACCTTTCTGACCGACGTCCGCGCCTGCACGCGCTGCGCCGCGCATCTGCCGCATGGTGTGCGTCCGGTGTTCCAGTTTCACCCGAGCGCGCCCATCCTCATCGCCGGCCAGGCGCCGGGCGCCCGCGTGCATGCCTCTGGCGTGCCCTTTGACGACCCCAGCGGCGACCGCCTGCGCGCCTGGCTGGGCGTGGACCGCGACACCTTCTACGACGCCACCAAAATCGCGATCCTGCCCATGGGTTTCTGCTACCCCGGCACCGGCAAAAGCGGCGATCTGCCGCCGCGCCCCGAATGCGCCCCCGCCTGGCGCGATGCTTTCATGCAACGCTTCGAACGCCTGTCGCTGGTCATCGTGCTCGGCAGCTACGCCATGGACTACCACCTCGGCACCGGCAAGGCGCCGCTCACCGAAGTGGTTGAAAACTGGCGCGACCACTGGCCGCAAGCCCTGCCGCTACCGCACCCCAGCCCGCGCAACAACCGCTGGCTGGTGCGCAACCCCTGGTTCGAACACGACGTATTACCCGCCCTCAAAGCCCGCGTCCGCGAAGTGCTGACCGCCAAGGAACCCTCATGACCGACGACACCGCCGCCATCACCGAGTTGCTGCAAAAATACTACGATGCGCTGGTGCGCTGCGACACCGCGCTACTGGCCGAGGTGTTGCACCCCGAGGCGCACTACTTCACCGCCAGCGACGGCACGTTGCTGCACCTCGACATGCCCACCTACTTTCCCATCGTGGCCGGTCGCACCTCGCCCGACAGCACCGGCGAAGCCTGCCGCTACACCATCGACAGCATCGAACTCATCGGCCCGGTCACCGCACTGGCGCGCATGCGAAGCACCATGATGCAAAAACACTTCAACGATATCCTCAGCCTCATCCGCCTCGACGGCCAATGGCGCATCATCGCCAAGGTCTTCCATTTCGACCCGGCCACCCCCACAGGCGCCCGCTGACCATGCCCTATGTGAACATCAAGATCACCCGCGAAGGCGGCACCACCGCCGAGCAAAAAGCCGAACTCATCGACGGCGTCACCACCCTGCTCGCCCGCGTCCTCGGCAAAAACCCGACCACCACCGTGGTGGTCATCGACGAAGTGGATCTCGACAACTGGGGCATTGGCGGCTTGCCGGTGGAGGCGTTCCGCCAGCAGCAGCGCGGCGGCGGAAAATAGCCTCAATCGAGCGGGTGCGCTCAGTCCTCGGCGCCTTCCCAGCGAATCGTCACCTCACGCCGGCCCCAGTCGCGGGCCTTTTTGACGTTCTCGCCCATATAGATGTCGATCTTCTCGTTCCAGCGCGGATGCATCTTGTCGAGCACCACATAGCGCCCGTCGAGGCCGTCGATGGTCACTTCGGCGCCTTGCACCAGACCGAGCTCGAGCAGGTCGCGCGAGACGGCGATGACTTTCATGCCGGGCGCCAGGGTGTCGCCCCAGGCGGCGATGTTGGGGGTGTCGTCGGTTTCGCCGGGCGATGAGGTGTAGGCCGTGGCGGTGACGGTGAGCGTGCGCTCATCACCACCGCAGGCAGCGGTGAGCGCGGCGATCAGCAACACGGCGAGTCGGGCGGGTGGGCACATGGTCACGGCTCGCACCAGCGCAAGTCGGCCATGGTCGCCAAGCGGGATCTGGCCGACCGCGCCATGTCAGGCCAATCCCGATAACCGGTCACATCGTGCATGGCGCTCCTCCCCGGCGCGGTCGGGGGCCGCGCCCATTTTCAGCATAGCTGCTACGCCCGGCGCAGCCATCGACGGGCCGACGCGGGCTCAATCCGTGCTGAAATTCAGCAGCCGGCGTTTGTTGGGGATGCGCACATAGCGCCCGCTCATCTCGATCAGCCCGGCTTCGCTCAATTGCTGGAAGGTTCGCGACAACGTTGGCGGAGTGAGATTGAGATACGAGGCGATGATCTGCTTTTGCGCAGGCAGCACGGCTTCGAGCACGCCGTGCCCGTTGATGCGGGCATGTGCCAGCAAATGGTGGATGACCCGCTCCATGCCGGTTTGCAGCGCAAAGGCTTCGAGCTCGGCCGCCACCGCGTGGTAACGCCGGCCCAGATGCGCCAGCACCGCTTGCGAAAATGGCAGGCTACGCGTGAGCAAGGCCAGCAGCGGCGCTTGCGGAATCAGCAGCAGCACGGAGGCGGTCAGTGCTTGCGCGAACACCGTGTGCGCCGAGCCGGTCAGCGCATCGGCCTCGCCAAACACCTGCAGCGGACCGGCAATATCCATGACTTTTTCGGCGCCGCGGGCGTTCGACACCGCGAGCTTCACCTGCCCGCTGATGACCAGGTACACGCCATGCGGCGCATCCCCGCGATTGAACACCACCTTGCCCTTGGGCATGCGCATCAGGCGTGAGGCAGACTCCAGGCCATCGCGCTCCACTTTTGTCAGCCCCTGAAACAGCGCGTGTCGCGACAGCACCGAGCTGTCTTCCTTGAGCCGCTCGCCCACCCCCGCCGCCGCAGCATCCGCCTCGCTGACCGCCGGGCGCAAAAGCACCAGCAACACCATCTGACCATGCAGCGCCAGATGCGTCAGCCGCGCCCACACCGGCGCCTCGGCGCCCCGGCAATGCAGTCGCCCTTCAAAACGGCCCGCCATCAAGACTTCACTGACCAGCACCGGAAAACGCAGCGCTTCATCGGGCGCCAGCACATCCGCCAGATGCTGCGTGCTCAAAGCGTCGGCCGACTCGCCAAAAAAATCCGCCGCGGCGGTGTTGGCATGCAGGATGGCCGACGGCATCAAGGCCGAATCGACCGACACAATCAAGGCGGGCGCCTCGCCGTGTGCGCACATCTCCAGCACGCCGGCCTCGCTCGCCAGCAGCGCCGCGCTGTGCTGCGCCACCACATCGCTGAAGCTCGGCTCGGTCGCCGCCGGCGCCATCAAGGCCTGCGCCCGCGCCTCCCAGCTGGCCATCCCGTCGGTCGGCAAGGCGGTTGTTGCGCCCCCCGTCGGGGACGCACTCGCCTGTGCCGCACGCAGCGCCTTGGCCACGACCTGATCCTCGCCCTGGATGTGATCGACCAGCCAGTCGCCAAGGAACATCAACAGACGCTGCCCGTCGAGTACGCCGTCCTCGCCCAGCGCTTCGACCATGTCGCCCACCTGGGCAAGGAAGCGCGCATGGCTTTGATGATGGACGTCGCTCTGTTTTGCCTCCAGCCCACACAAGGCCATCAAGGCCTCTTCGGTGCTGAAGTGCACCTGCGCATACTCGGTGAGATAGCCCAGCAGCAAGCGCACCTCGTCTGCCGACAACTCGGGCGCCTCGGCCAGCTTCGCGGCCGTCGCGTTGACCAGTTCAACCAGCCCGCGATGCTGCTGATCGACCACGTCGATGTCGGTTTTCAGGGAGTCGTTCCACGCCACAATCTGCATTCACATCACCTCAGGAGTCGCCCCGAACCGGCCATCTGCATGGTCTGGCGGGCCAGGTCGCGCGGGCACTCGTGGCGCCGCGCGTCAAGCCTCGATTGTCCCGAACGGCCCGGGGCGCGTGTTGATGGATATCAATTGCGTCCGCCCAAACCCCTGATGTAACGGCAAAAGCCGGGCGCCGGCGAGCTCAGCCAGCAACACGCCTTGTTCGCGCAGGCTGGCCGTCTACACTGAGATCTGTCACCACCGCCCGCCCATCGAATGCATATCTCATAGGGAAATGTCATGGCACAAGGCTTGAAGTACGACAACGACTATCTTGTCGGCGGCCCCGCGCGTGCCGCCGTCACCCCCAACTTCCGACTCGCCGAATACACCCGCCCCGACGGCAGCATCCGGGTCCACCGCGAGCTGGTCGGCGCCGTCCAGATGCTGCGCAACGCACTCAAGCGCAGCGTCGATATCGCCTCGCTGCTGCCCGAAGGCGGCCTGGGGCGCGGGCGGGACGGCCGCTTCGTGTGGGTCGAATCGGGCGACCCCGCCGAGGTCGCCGCCGCCGCCACCCGACTGGCGCGCGATGGCTGGTTCGAGCGCATCGAGATCAAGGGGCCGCGGGTCTATCTCGAAATGCCCGACCCCGCGCAGCTTCCGCCGCTGGTGGCCGAAAACGCGCTCGAGCGCGCAATCCAGGTCACCGCCGCATTCGAGACCTCGGGCGACCCCTACCTGCAGGTGACTGGCAATTTCGACGGCGCCGGGCTGTCCTTCGGTCCCATCCAGGTCAACTTCGGCACCGGCACGCTGCAAGAGATGTTCCGCCGCTACCGGGCGCGCGACGAAGCCGCCCTCAAACGCTGCTTCGGCGAGTTGTGGACGGAATGGCTGCAGGTGTTGGCCCTGCCCTCGCGCAGCCGCCAGGTGGCCTGGGCCGACGGCCTCAGCCGGGGTCGCAACAAGGCCGACTTCGACCCCGCCTGGAAAGCCGCGCTGCAAGCCGTGGGCAACACCCCCGCCTTCCGTGACGAAACCCTGCGTTATGCCTACGATGTGTACGGCCGCAAGCTGATTGCCGCATTGTCATGGCTCAATGGTGTCTGCCCCATCCCCATCGGCAACTTCCGCTGCCTCGCCGCGCTCTACGATCTGTGCGTGCAACAAGGTAGCCTCAACAAAGCCCACGACGCCATCCGCCGCCGCGTCGCCGCCGAAAACCCGACCGACGAATTCCAGCTCACCCGCATCGCGGTCGAAGAGCGCGGCCGCAAGGCCAACGCCGCGTGGCGCGCCGACTGCATCAGCCGCCGCCTGTGCATCCTCGAACGTGAGCCGGTTGAAGTCACCGAATCGGGGCGCAGCGCCCAGCGCGACAACCCCAATCTGTATCTGCTGCGCAATGTGCCGGTGAAGCAGATGGAGCGGTATTTGTTGTAGGCGTGCGTCAGCGAAGCACTCACTGAGTGCCAGAAAGCCGACAGCCCGCAACACCGCATGGCGTCGGCTTTCTTTACAGACAATACGTCGCAGTATCGGCGCTGCTAAGGCCAACCCATTGTTCTATTGGAACAATGTGGCACACATCCGCTTTGGCGCAAGACTTGCTTTTGACTATCCAGACCCATTGCCGACGGCCTCACCCGCACCACCGCCGAAAAGCACCGTCCTCATGATTCTGGAGCCAAACGCATGACACAGCTTTCTCGTATCGCCCTGACCACCGCCCTGACACTCGCCGCCGCTGGCGCCCAGGCCGCCCCGACCTTCTGGACCGACTGGACCGGTGGCGACCTCGACCCGACCTCAGGTTTCCAGGCCCAGGGCACCATTACCACCGGCACCGCCACGGTCGACGTCACCTACACCAACGCCAATGGCATCGCCTTCTATCAGCCCACCGGTGGCATCGACTACTGGCAGAACGCGCGCTCGGGCCGCAACGACGCAACCTCGCCCTACACCAGCGCCCAGGTCGACAACATCCCGACCGGGACTGACATCGTCGCGCTTCGCTACGCGGGCACACAGACGCTGCAGTTCTCCGAGGCCATCGCCAATCCGGTGTTCGGCTTTGTCAGCCTCAACGGCAACGGCTATGCCTTCAATCAGGATTTCGTCATCATCAGCGCTGGCGGTGCCGATGGCAATGACTGCGGCTACTGGGGCTGCGGCACGTCCTACAAGAACATCGTTGATCTGGGCGGTGGCAATTTTGAATACCAGCTGCTGGGCACCGGCGAGCCGCACGGCACCCTGCGCTTCACTGGCGCCTTTGACTCGGTCAGCTGGCGCAGCCTGAGCAGCGAAAACTGGAACGGCTTCACCGTCGGTATTCAGGGCACTGCGGTGGAAATCTTTCCCGAGCAGCCCGGCGGCACCATCCCCGAACCGGCCACGCTGGCGCTGCTTGGCCTGAGCCTGCTCGGTCTGGGCGCTGCCCGCCGTCGCCGCTGAACACGCTCGCGCACCATGCAAAACGGCGACCTCGGTCGCCGTTCTTGTTTTCAGCGGCGGCCAATCGCCACCGTCAAGTCGCAGTCAGTCACGCCGATCCTTCGCGCCCCGCTCGCGATCCTCATCATCGCGGTCGGCGCGCTTGCGCTCGGTCTTCATGACCTCGCCAGACTGCGGATCGACATACAACTCGACCCGCTGTCCCTCGGCGTTGGTCGCCTTCACTTCATAACGATTGCGCTCACGCTCCACCGACCGGATGTCGCGGTAACCGGCCGCGGTCAGTTTGTCGTGGATTTGCGGGATGCTCAGCCACGCGGCCTCGGACATGGGTGCGGCAACAGGCGCATTCTGCGCAAACGCGGGCACCAGGGCAGCACCGCCGGCAACGAGTCCGGCAGCCATGGCGAGGGAGGCAAGCAGGGTACGGGTTTTCATGGTGGTTCTCCTTTGGGTTCATTTCGATCGTCTGTTCGACCGTGGAGCCATTCTGAAACCCGCCCGCTGAACTGCACCTGAAGCCCGCGTTCACCCGGCATTCATGCGTTTCGCGCGGCCCAGTCATATCTAAAAGCGGCTGTCGCCGCAGTGTTGTCCGCTCAGCCACTGCCGAATCACGGCCGATGCAGCGCTTCGAGCGCTGACGACACCTCTGGCTGGTTCAGCAGCAGGTGGGCCAGGCGCTCGCGTTGCGCGGGGTCGAGCATCGCACGCTCCGTGAGCAGTTGCTCGATCATCAATCGCTGCTGCGCCTGTTGCAGCAGGGCAATCTGGGCGCGTTCAGCTTCGATGGCCACAGGATCAACCGTCTCGGAGAATATGTGCCGAATCAAGGCCATGCGATGGGTTTCGAGCCGAGCCGAGGCAGCACCAAACTGCGCCAGAAACGGTGCTTCCGCGGCGTGCCAGCGCGCCCGCTGATCCGCGTTCAGCGACAGATAGTCCGGCAGCACCGGCGCCGATGGCGCACGCAAGGCATCGAGCGCAATGGCGGCCACCACGCCAAGGTTGAGCAGGACGGACAGCAGCAAGGCAAAGCGCAAGGCAGTTCGTTTCATCGGGACACTCTCGCAAGAAAACAGGCGTCGGGACGGGGGCATAGATTGCCGGGCGGAACGGCATCGAAAACCGACATCGCCAGCACCACCGGTGTGGTCGCTTCTCGCCCGACATCATCGGACACCAGACTCATACCGAGGCGCAATCCGAGGACCAGCGCAGCGGCGGCACCAGCCAGTGCCACCAACGACGACCACCCACCCCACAGGTGACGGCGCGGCGCGGGTCGCGACGGCAGGCGCGTCTCGATCCGCGCGCCCAGATCGAAGCCGAGCGGCGGCGTCGGCAAGACATGAAAATCCTCGCTCAGCTGCCGCATCTCGTTCAACCGCAGGCCACAGGCGGGACAGCACGCCACATGCGCGCGGGCCTCGCGTTCGGCGGTCGTCGTCAAAGCACCGTCGACCAAGGCCGACAGCGTCTCCAGATCAAGGCAGGTTTCAGTCATCGGCATCTCCGGCGAACGGGCGATAACGCGCCAGCAAGGCCGCGCGCGCGCGGGCAAGGCGCGATTTCACCGTCCCCTCGCTCAGCCCCAGCGTCGCGCCAAGCTCGGCATACGACAAATCTTCGATCTCGCGCAGCAGCAAGATTTCGCGATGCTCTGGCGCGATCTGGGCGAGCGCGTCGATGAGGCGTCCCTGGCGCTGGCGCCCCGCATAGTTCTCGTCGGGCCCCGGCGCGGTATCGGCGACCTCCGCCAGGGCCTCGAGTGCTGTAAAGCCGACACGCTCACGGCGACGCAATACATCGAGCGCGGCATTGCGCGCAATCTGCAGCAGCCAGGTCGACAGGCGCGCCTCGGGGCGCCAGTCCGGCAAGGCCGTCCAGGCCTTGAGGAAGACATCCTGGGTCAGCTCCATGGCTTCTTCACGCACGCCGATCATCCGCAACACAAAGCCGAACACGCGGTCCTGATAACGACACACCAGCGCCGCGAAGGCGCCGGTGTCGCCAGCACGGGCACGCGCGATCTCGGCGGCCTCGCGCAATGCATCCTCATCTCGCATGCCCAGCGCGCGTCGCGACTCAGTGCCCGGTCGCCACCGGGGCCCAGCCCGGATGATCGAAATGACGGCCATAGGCATCGAGCGCCGTCACCAGCCGGATCACACCGGCCCGCTGATCAGTCTCCGCCGGGGCGGCACGGAGCGCATCGGCCACCTGACTCAACTCGGCGATCACGCCATGGAGCATGGCATCCGCGTCGGGCGGCAGCTTGCAATGCGCAACAATGCCGGCCACCTCCTGTTCCACCGCCTCAGCGAGCGCGCCATACTGCGCAGCCGACGCTTGCCCAGCGTGGACCGCCGGCAGGGTCAGCTCGAGACGAGCACGGATATGCTGCATGCCCTCGCGCAACGGGGCATCGGTCTGCCATTTGCTGCCGGCGTTGAGGGTCAGGGCGGGCGGGCTGGCGTCGTGATGGTGCTCGCCACTCGCCGCCACGGCCCCGCCCATGGTGAAGGCGGCCAACGCGCTCAGTACGCAGGCAAGATGGGTCAAAGTACGTGTTGTCATGATCTCGAGTCCTTTTCTATCAATGATTAGACAGACCACTCAACGGTGCTTCATCGACCGTTGAGCGGCTCTGATCACTGAAACGAACGACGTCGGAGAATGTTCCCACACGCAGCCCGACCCGGTAACTACACCGCCTCGGCCGTCTCCATCGTCGGGTAGTCGATATAGCCCTCGGGGCCCGAGGTGTAGAAGGTCGCCGGATCCGGGGCGTTCAGCTCGGCGCCCGCCGCGATCCGTGCCGGCAGATCCGGGTTGGCCAGGAAGCTGGTGCCGAACGCAACAGCGTCCAGCGTGCCTGCGGCCACCGCGGCGCTTGCCTCATCCGGCGTGTAGCCCATGTTGCCGATGAGCACGCCTTTATAGTGCTCGCGTACCGGCGTCACGACATCGCCGTGTTGCTTGCCGAAGAAGTCGGCGCGCATCAGGTGCAGATAGGCCAGGTCGTAATCGTTCAGGCGCTTGGCCAGCCAGGTGATGAGCGCGACCGGATCGCTGTCGATCATGTCGTTGTAGCTGTTGAGCGGCGACAGGCGCAGGCCGACGCGGTCGCTGCCCCACACGCCGACGACGGCGTCGAGCACTTCGAGCAGCAGACGGGCGCGGTTTTCGATGGGGCCGCCGTAAGTCCCCGTGCGGGCGTTCACGCCATCGCGCAGGAACTGGTCGAGCAGATAGCCGTTGGCGCCGTGCACTTCCACCGCATCAAAACCCGCCGCCTTGGCGTTGCGGGCGGCCTGTGCGAAGCCGGCCACGATGGCCGGAATCTCGTCATCGGCCAGCGCGCGCGGCACGGTGTAGGGCTGCTTGCCCTGCGGGGTGTGCACTTCATCGTTGGCAATCGCCACGGCGCTGGACGACACCGGTTGGCGGCCATCGTTGAGCAGCGGATGCGCGGCACGGCCGGCATGCCAGAGCTGCAGCGCAATGCGGCCGCCGGCGGCGTGCACGGCGTCGGTGACTTTCTTCCAACCGGCAATCTGTGCCTCCGAGTAGATGCCCGGCTCTTTCCAGAACGCCGAGGTGCCTTCCATGGCCATGGTGGCCTCGGCGATGAGCAGGCCGGCGCTGGCGCGCTGGGCGTAGTGCGTGGCCATCAGGGCGCCCGGCACATGCTCGGCCTCGGCGCGGGTGCGGGTCAGCGGCGCCATCAGGATGCGGTTGGGCAACGTCAGTGCGCCAACTTGCAGGGGTGAAAACAACGTGGTCATGGATGGTGTCCTTATTCGAATTCAGTGCAAAAAGACAGCTTGGGCAGAGTGTGGGGGCGCTGGTAACAAATATCAACCAGTGGTATTTTGGTAACCTACTCGCCACAGTGAATCCGGAGCCCCGCATGAATGCCCCCGCCACCGAAGTCGAAACCAAGAAAGCCGGTTGCAATGAACCCTGCCCCATCGAGCGCGGCATGCGCGTGCTTGGCGGGAAGTGGACGGGGTCGGTGTTGTGGCACCTCAAGGACGGGCCGGTGCGCTTCAACGACCTGGCCCGCCAGCTCGGCGGCGCCAGCAAGAAGATGGTGGACCAACGCCTGAAAGAACTCGAGGCGCAAGGCCTGGTGCGCCGCGAGGTGCTCAGCACCCGGCCGATCGCGGTCGCCTACGA
Organism: Denitromonas ohlonensis; assembly: GCF_007625205.1. GTDB lineage: Bacteria > Pseudomonadota > Gammaproteobacteria > Burkholderiales > Rhodocyclaceae > Nitrogeniibacter > Nitrogeniibacter ohlonensis. The sequence goes on from NZ_VMNI01000003.1 coordinate 48,805, forward strand.
GATGACCGACATGGGCCACAGCGCGCTGGGCGTGCTGGAACACCTCAAGGCATGGACCGACGCGCACGGCATCTGATCTGCGCAAAAGAAAGCCCGCCGGGGGCGGGCTGAAGGTGCAGCGGGGGTGTTCTCGTGTGCGATGACGGTGCTCAGCGCAGCAGTACCAGCGCCCAGATGGCAGCGGCGTTCACCAAGGCCACAAACACCGCCGCGCTGCCGATATCCTTGGCACGCTTGGCCAGTGAGTGGCTGTCGAGCGAGACGCGGTCGACGGTGGCCTCCACCGCCGAGTTGAGCAGCTCGACCACCAGCACGAACATCACACTGGCGATCAGCATGGCGCGCTCGATGCCACTTACGTCGAACCACAGGGCGAGCGGAATGAGCACGGCGGCGAGCAGCACTTCCTGACGAAACGCGTCTTCGACACGAAACGCGGTGGCCAGGCCGTTCATTGAATAACCAAAGGCGTTGATCAACCGGCGCAGGCCGGTTTTACCCTTGAACGGGCTTTCCATGCAGATCTCCGGGAACGGTGCAGATATCGGGGGCGGCGAGTTGCCGGTAGAGCGTGGCCAGGCGCGCGGCCATGGCAGTGTCGGACCACTCGGCCGCATGCGCGCGGGCGGCGCTGGCCAGCGTGGTCTTGCGGTCGGGGTCGGCGAGCAGATCAATCAGCGCCTGCGCGAAGGGCTCGGCCTCGGCGGGCGGCGTGCGGGCGGCGGCGCAGTTGGCGACCACGTCGCGCACCCCCATCTCGGCCAGACACACCACCGGCACGCCGGCGGCCATGGCTTCGAGCAGCACCAGGCCCTGGGTTTCGGTCTTGGAGCCGAACACGAAAGCGTCGGCCGCCGCGTAGCAGTCGGGCAACTCATCTTCGCGCGACAAATAGCCGACGAAGGCCACACAGTCGGTCAGCCCACGGCTTTTGACCGCCTCGCGCAGCGGCGCATTGGCCGGCCCGTCGCCGGCCAGCAGGATGCGCGCGTTCGATTGCTTATGCCGCAACTGCTCGGCCACATCGAGCAAAAAATGCAGGTTTTTCTCGAAGGCCAGTCGCCCCACATACAAGGCCAGCGGACGCTCGGCGCTGAAGCCGAACCGCGCCCGGAAGCGCGCGCCGTTGCCCTTGGCGTAGTGCGCCACCGGAATGCCGGTGGGCAGAATATGAATCGGCTGGCGCACGCCGTAGTCGCGCAGGCGCCCGGCCATGGCCGACGAAGGCGCGATCACCGCGTCGACGGCGTTGCACTGCTGGCGCGACAGGCGGCGTGCCAGTGCGCGCAGCGCCGAACGCGGCACCCACGGCGCGTAATGGTGCAGGTAGTCTTCAAACAGGGTGTGGTAGGTCACCACCGTCGGCAGCCCGGTCTTGCGGCGCAGACGGCTGCCCAGATAGTGGGCCAGAAACGGCGTCTGGATGTGGATGGCGTCGTAGTCGGCCAGCGGCAGCGCATCCACCGCGCGGCAGGCGTCGCGCCAGCGCATGATGCGGTCTTCCGGGTCGCCCGGCACCGGCCGGCCGGCAATACGCAGGATGTCGGCCTCGGTCACGGTGTCGCCGCCGTAATCCGGCGCGAGCAGCGTGGACGTCACCCCGTGCGCCGGCAACTGACGGCGGAAGGTTTCGATCGAGGTGGACACCCCGTTGATGCGCGAAAAATACACATCACTCAACATCAGGACACGCATTCGGCATCCTCCTTGTGTGGCAAGAGCTCAGGCGCGGGGCGCGCCATGCTCGCGTCCCAGCGCACCACCCGCAGCGCGCCGCTGTCGTCTTCCACCAGGGCCGAGCACGAATCCACCCAGTCGCCGCAGTTGGCGTACATCGTGCCGTCAAAGTCCTTGATCGTCGGCCAGTGGATGTGCCCGCAGACCACGCCATCGAGCCCGCGGTCGCGCACATGGTGGATGACCGAATCCTCAAAATCGAAGACGAAATCGATCGCCTTCTTGACCTTCTGCTTGGCGTAGCCGGCCAGCGACCAGTAGCCGCTGATGCCCAGCAGGCGCCGCGCCCGCGACAGCCAGATGTTGATCCGCACCAGCGTGTTGTAGGCCATGTCGCCGAGTACCGCGACCCAGCGATGGTGACGCGTCACCTGATCGAAGGCGTCGCCGTGGATAATCAGCAGCTGACGGCCATCGGCCGTGGTGTGAATCGCCTCTTCGCGCAATTCGACACCGCCAAACGCCGTGCCGCAATAGTCGCGCAAGGCCTCGTCGTGGTTGCCGGGGATGAACACCACCTGCGTGCCATGCCGCGCCATGCGCAGCAGTTTTTGCACCACGGTGTTTTGATCTGCCGACCAGTGAATGCTGCGCGACATGGCCCAGAAGTCGATGATGTCGCCGACCAGATACAGGCGTTCGCAAGGGTGGTGACGCAAAAAGTCGAGCAGGCGATCGGCCTGGCAGGCCCGCGTGCCCAGGTGAATATCAGAGAGAAAGACGGTTTTCCAGCGCATTGCTGCGCAGTGTGTTCAGGTGGCGTGTCAGCTTCGTGACAAGCGGATTGCGCTCAGATGACGCGGGCAACAGAGGCGCGGATCAACCCGGGACGTATCGTCTGCGACGGCCCATTCCGGCGAATTCGCCCGACGCATTGCAGGCGTGATGGCCCCGACACTGTCCGCCGCTTCTCGCGACAAGCTAGGCGCATTTACTGTCCGTCGGACACCTACACGGCGGCGAACGATCGTCGTTCACCGGGCGCTGGCGAACGGGCAGACAAAGGCGAAACCGCGCCCCCCGTCCCAAATGACTCTCGACCTCGAGACAACCGCCGTGACGCTTGGCGATGCCATAGGAGACCGACAGGCCAAGCCCGGCCCCCTGGCCGACCGGTTTGGTGGTGAAGAAGGGGTCGAAGATTTTCGTCAGGTGTTCGGCGGCAATGCCGCAGCCGGTATCGGCCACGTCAATCCACACCCACTCGCCGTCTGCCCCCGACGAGAGCGTGATGGTTCCGCCGCCCTCACAGGCTTGGGCCGCATTCATCAACAGGTTCATGAACACCTGGTTGATCTGGCACGGCAGACACTCGACCTCGGGCAGATCGCCAAGCGCCTTGACGATCTGCGCCCGATCCTTGATCTCGCCGCCGACGATGTTGAGCGTACTGTCGAGTCCATGGTGCAAGTCGGCGAACTGCCACCCGTCATCGCCCACCCGCGAAAAATCGCGCATGTCCTGCACGATCCGGTGGACACGCACCGCACCGTCGATCGACTCAGCGATCAAGCTTGCGATGTCTTCGCGCAAATAATCGATATCGATCGCCTGCCGGACGGCCTCGACCTCGGCCAGGGCGGCCGGGTCGAGCTCGCGCCGGGCAGTGTGACGCTCATACACCGCGATCAACCGGAGCATATCCGCCGCATAAGTTTGCAATGTCGACAGATTCGAATTGATGAAGCCGATGGGATTGTTGATCTCATGCGCCAGCCCGGCGGCCAGCTGCCCGATTGAGGCCAATTGCTCCGACTGCAGAAGCTGGTTCTGGGCACTCTCCAGTTTCTGGATCAGGGCGCGCTGCTCGTCCTTCTCCTTTTCCAGAGCCGCCTGCACGCGCTTTCGCTCGTCGATTTCCTGCGCCATCTTCAAGCGCGCCGCCGCCAGGCTCTGGTTGATCTCGCGGTTTTCGACAACGGCCGACTCCAGCTCGGCGGTCTGCGCTCGCACCTGGTTTTCGAGGATCACATTGTTTTGGAACTGCGCAAAATCGGAGCGCTGCCCTCTCGCCTCGCGGTCAATCCGGTCCAACAGCGCCTGGATGATTTTTTGCTGACGGACGACCTCATCCTCCGCGCTGCGTTCAGTCACCACCTTGGGGCCGCCTGCGCTCTCAGACATCCTCCACCTCCAGCGACCGGCCAATCGCTATCCCGGTCAGCGTCTGGTTAACATGCACACCGCCATATTGTTCTCCGTAGGTACTGAAGCCCACGCAGTTGTTGCGAACCAGCAGATCGGCCACGGCATCGCGCTGCTGGCCGGCGTCCATTTCCAGGCGACGCAGAATGCAGTCACAACTGAACACAAAGTCGGGGGGCCCGATCTGCGCCCGGACACTGTCCAGCGCCCGCGACAGATCAGACACCATGTCCTGCCCCCGGGCGACCCGCAAGACCAACCCCTCCTCAATGGCACAGTAAAAGGTGAGACTGCCGTCCGCATTCACTTTCTGAATCGACCGGACATAATCCGTGCCGTCGATCATCACCACCACGGGGTGCGCTGCGAATTGCGCCGGCCCCAGGCTCTCACACGCCACGCCAACCAGCCGTGCATACTCCTGCGCAGCCGGCAGTCCGTTGATTTCATGAACAATGCGACGACTGGCGTCCGCCTCGGTCACCACAAAGCGCTCGTCCTCGGTCGCAAAATGCTGCGTTTTGAATGCCAGGACCGGAAGCTCGGTACCAATCAGCGCAAGTACCGCGCAGTCGGCATGAAACGCCCCTTCGTGATAGACCCACGTGTGACTGAACTCCAGATCGTCCCCCGCCGACCCCCCAATGACCGGAAGACGCCCCAGTGCCGATTGCACCGCATGCGACACCGTCTCCTCTCGAACCGAGAGCCCGTCGATCAGCTGCAATCCAAAACAATGGGCCGGCGCATTGCCGGATGGACTCAGCGCCTTGAGTCGGGCCAACAGCTCATTGGCAAAAAGTTGGCCAGCTGGCATGTCGAACTGCTGCAAACCGTCGAGGCGACCCACCACGGCGCTAAACGCGCTGCGACAAAAGCTCGCCCCCGACAGGCTGTGCCGGCAATACCCAGCGGGCCCGATTTCACCTGCCGTGGTGCAACCGATTACCGTCACCCCATCGAACAGTCGCGCCAACTCATCGGCCAGGGCGTCCAGATCGTACAAGGTGGAACAAAAGAACACGACTAGCGAACAGTCGCGCTGCGCGACCGCATCATGGAACGCCCGCGCCGCCAGGCGAGCATCCTGAAGCAGAGAATGACCGAGTCGAATATTTTGTTGAACTGCCATGTCATGCCCACCAAAGACGCGCAAGGAATGCGTTACTCGATGCCGCCGACCCAGTATCCGCAGCCGCCGGCGGCAAGAATCGCCTCCATGTATCTACGACCGCCGGCCAGCAGACTGTAGGGCGCGTTGAACGCCGCACGACAATGCCGCCGCGACACGCGTGACCGACGCGCCGCCTCCGCCACGGCGTCATCTGACGCGCCAGAACGACGTAAAATGCACGCATTTTCGGGAGGAAGGACAATGGAACTGACGAATTTCGACGATTTCCTGCGCATGGCAGGTCAACAAATCGAGCCACAACGGCTGCTGTTCGTGTTTGCCGCCGCACAGCTCCCCGACGAGCACACCGACGACGAAGCCGAGCGGTTTGCCCAGGGCCAGGGCGGCACCTTGTCGCCCATCATGTATGTCGACAAGGCGCTGCACGAAGTCCCCAGTTTTGAGGCCCTGCTGAATGAATCCCGCCAGATGGGGCGTGAGTGGCAGATCGTGTTTGTCGGCGCACTCGACGGCCACAACGGCGTGATGCTCAGCACCGAGCAGGCCGAGCAGCCGCTGGAGCTGATGGTCAAGCACATCGAGAACGGCGAGGTTCAGCGCTTCCTGGCCTTCGACGCGCAAGGGCAGACGGTCAGCTTCGTCTGAGCCCGCGCACCGACGCGGCCAGCCGGTCGCGTCGGTCGGCAGACACGCTCACAGCACTTCGCTTCGCACCGTAATTTCAGGGCCGTTGCGCATCGTCTGGAGCACCACGCAGCTATGCTCGGCGGCCTTCATCAGCCGCTCGATCACGCCGGGCGCGGGGGTTTCGCTGGGCGACAGGCGGGCGCACAGCGCAATCTTCTGAAAGCCCACCGGCACGGCGCGATCGACGAGCAAGGTGCCGCGCACATCCACCTCGGCGTCGACCTGCACTTCCAGCGCGTCGAACGCGATGCCGAAGCGATTGGCGAGAATGCGCAAGGTGCTGTCGAAGCAGGCCGCAATCGCCGCGCACAGAAGCTCGCCCGGCACCGGGTAGTCGCTCTCGCCGCCCACGGCGGTATGCACGCCGTAGGTCAATTCGATCGGCCGACCGCCCTGCAGGGTGACATGGCCGTACAGCGGCATCGAGGGCGCATGGCTGCGCGAATGGGTCGAGGCGTGGTCGGTAATCCACGCGTCGGCGGGGGTCGTCTGATAGTGCGCCTGCAAGGGCATCTGCCGTGCCGCCATATCAATGGCGGGCGTGGCGGTGCTCGGCGTCTGTAACACGTTGGCGGTCGGTGACATGGTCTGACTCCTTATAAGAATGCATGGGCACGCCGCCGGCATTGCGCCAAGCGTGCCGCCGGGGCGATCAGCTCGCGCCGCTTTGAATGGCTTTCACATCGGCCGCAGTCAGCGCCTGACCGCCAATACCCCAGCTACCACTGGCCACTTCCAGCACGCGGACCCAGGTCACGCCGCGCAGGTTTTCGCCCTCGATGCCGACCATGGTGTCGGTCACTTTGGCGATCATGTCCTTCTTCTGTTCGGGGCTGAAAACCCCTTCAATCACATGAATGTCGACGAGCGGCATGATGGTTCTCCTTGGCTTTTTCGCAGCGGGATCAGCCCCGTTGCGTGATGCCATTCTTGAACCTCGCGCGCACCGGCGCTTGAAGACCGCGTGGGGATTCGCTGAAGATTGCGCACCGACTTTTCGGCCTGCCCGCACGGACGACCTGTTAGAGTCAGTCGCACACCGCCAGAACAGGGGGGCGACCGTGATCTTCCGTTTCGGTGACTTCGAACTCGACACCGGCCTCTTCGAGCTTCGACACGCAGGCAGCGTGCGCAAGCTCGAGCCGCAGGTGTTCAATCTGCTAGCGCTGCTGCTGCGCAAGCACGATCAAGTGGTGAGCAAGGACGACATCCTCGCCGAGCTGTGGCGCGGCCGGGTGGTGTCGGACGCCACGCTATCGACCTGCATCAAGGCCGCGCGACACGCCATTGGCGACGACGGCGACGCCCAGCGCCTGATCCGCACCGTACGCGGCCGCGGCTTCCGCTTCGTCGGCGCGCTCGATCCCGCACCGCTACCGGCCGCCGCTCCGGCAGCATCGCCGCCCAGGCAAACGACCCTCGCCCTGCTGCCCTTCGAGGTCTTCTCCAACGATGCCGATCTCAACTATCTGGCCGATGGCCTCGTCGAGGACCTCACCACCGCCATGGCCCGCATCCCCGCGCTGCTCGTCATCTCGCGTGCCTCCAGCTTCGCCTACAAGGGCAAGCAGCCGACCGCCCAACAAGTGCGTGAAGAACTCGGCGTCGACTACATGGTGGAAGGCAGCGTGCGCCGGGTTGCCGACCAGCTGCGCATCCATGTGCAACTCATCGACACCGCCACCGGCGGCCACCTGTGGGCGCGGCACTTCGACCGCCCCCATACCGGCATCGACGCCGTGCAGGACGAGATCGCCCTCGCCATCGGCCAGGTGCTCGAACCCGCCCTGGTCCGGGTGTCCTACCACCAGGCCCGCGTACACGCCAACGACCGCAACGCGTGGCAGCGCTATCAACAGGCGAGCGGCCTGCTGGCGGTCAAAGGCTGGCACCCCGACACCTTCGCCGAAGCCGTGTCGCTGCTGCGCCAAAGCATTTCAATCGACCCCGCCTACAGCCCCGCCCACGCCTACCTCGCACTCATCCTCGCCCTGGGCCACCGCATCGGCCTGCTGCACGACCGCGACGCCGCACGCACCGAAGGCCTGCGCGCCGCCGACGCCGCGCTGGCGCTGGACGACACCGACTCCACCGTACTCGGCTTTGCCGGCTGCGCACTGGCCGACCTCGGCCAGGCCCCGCGCGCCATGCCCGTGCTCGAAAAAGCCATCGAGCAAGACCCCTCCAACGCCCAAGCCTGGGCCGCCCAAGGCGCCGCCAAAATCGTCAGCGGCGCCTATCAGGCCGGCATTGCGGACCTCCGCCACGGCATCAAGATCAGCCCACTCGACAACCGCCTCGCCGTCTGGGGCAGCTTTCTCGCCGTCGGGCTAATGCTCGATGGCCAACTCGACGAAGCCATCGACACCGCCCGAACCGCCTGCCGCAGAGACCCCCGCAACCACATCCCCCACCTCACCCTCGCCGCCACACTCCTGACCGCCGGCAAGCCGGAAAACGCGCGCACCGAAGTCGCCGAAGCCTACCGACTCCACCCGCAACTGAGCCCCACCGAGATCAAATGCCTGATCGGCAGCCGGGCATCGGCGGCGGTTGCCGGTATGGGCTTTGGCGGGGATGCCAGCAGCTGATCGTCGACGTGCGTTCGCGAGTCGAAACCCCAACCGAGCTCGTTCTTCAGCGGGCAGGAATACTCCTCGCATCCGTGAAGTCAGCGCCCACCTTCGGGAAAAATGCTGACAGAATAGAGGCGGCTTTCGGCACCCGAATAGATCGCTCTCCATTTCGTTCAACAAACTTGCGTTTCTTTTGAAGTGACATCTCTCGCCATCCTCCTCGCTGGTTTCTCGATCTTCAGCGCGATGAGCCTCGCTCTGTCGCATTTCAGCGGCGATCTATACCAGGACCAACCGATGTCCCGCTGGATGGGGCTGATCCTGCTGATGGCGTTGAGCAGTCTGCAGGTCGCACATTTCGCATGGCTGCACCTCGATCAGGAATGGGTCGCCACGCTGGCTTACCGAATGAGCTTGTTTGCCGTGGCGCCGTCTTTCTTCCTGTTCAGCCAGCCATTGCTGAACGCCAAGGCACTGCCATCAATCAGGCCCGCGCTTTTCAGCCACGCACTGCCAATTGTGATTTCGCCCTTCCTGCCTGAAGGCTTGGCGTTGCCGCTGGCGTTCATCGTTGGCGCCGGCTACTTGCTTTGGCTGGCGCGCAGCCTCTACGCCTTGCGGCAAGAGCGGGCAAACTTCCACCGGGAAATGATGCTGCTAGGTGGTGTATTCGGCATCGCCGTCGGCGTCTCGGCGCTCGGACTGGCCCAGGCGTCGCTCCCGGGCAAATTGTTTTTCAGCCTGTATTCCGTGTCGATCGGAACTGCCTTTTTTCTGGCGCAAACCACGCTCGGCCTCCGGCCAAGACTGTCGACCGAAATCCGGGAGGCGGTGCAGACCGCCTATTCCAACTCGACGCTGAACAACGTGGATTGCGATACGGTCCTGTCGGCGTTGGACAGGCTCATGGTGACCGACCGAACCTATGTCGATCCGAACCTCAGCCTTCCCGGCTTGGCCGAGCGTCTCGGGCTCAGCAACCATCAGTTGTCGGAGCTGATCAACGCCCGGTTGGGAAAAAGCTTCTCCCGCTACCTGCGAGAGCTGCGCATTGAAGCCGCCAAGATCATGCTGTGTGATGAACCGTCGGCTTCCGTGCTGTCTGTTGGACTCAGCGTGGGATTTACCTCGCAGTCGAATTTCTACGAAGCATTCCGCGAGATCGAGGGCATGGCCCCCGGCCAGTTCCGCAAGCTTCGCGCTCGGAGCGGCCCGGCTCAATAGCGTTTGTGGGTTTTCCAAAGCTCCGAAATGATCATTCCGGAACCGAAAACTGTTCCATTCCGATAAGAACGGAAGAACCCGGAATGGCTGATCGCCAAACTGCAGGCTCCAGCAACCCATCAGGAGCCCGTCATGAACACCTACGTTCTACTGCTTGCCGAGGTGCTCATCAGTATCGCCATGAGCCTCGCAGTGCTTCATGTGTTGTCTCGCCCCTTGTTGAATGTCCTCGGCCGAGTCTGCCCGGACGAACAGGCCGCGTCCTTCTGGATGAGCTACACGCAGGTGATGTTGATGATCGCCCCGCTGCTGCTCGTCCTGGTGGTCGATATGTTCTCGCACTTCAGCAGCCCGATAGATAGCGTGCGCCTCGCCTTGATGGCGGCGTTTGCCGGCCTGCTGATCGGCCTGCACTCGATCGGAAAACGCCTGGGCCAGTTCGTTCGCGTGCCAGAGCAACCGGGACACACATCATGAATATCCTCATCACCGGGGTGAGCGGCTTCATCGGCCGCACGCTCGCGACCGCGTTGAGCGCGGCGGGGCACCAGATCAAGCCCGTGTGCCGCAGCGAGGGCGTCGACTTCAAGCAGATGCTGTCTGTCGAGCATTGGCTCCCACGCCTCAAAGACGTGGATGCCGTCATCAACTGCGTCGGCATCATCGGGGAACGCGGCACTCAGCGTTTTGCCGTCCTGCACACGCAAGCGCCGTCGGCGTTGTTCCACGCTTGCGCCCAAGCCGGCGTCCGGCGGGTATTGCAGATATCCGCGCTGGGCGCCGACGAGAGCGCTTTTTCTGCCTACCACCTGAGCAAGCGATCTGCCGACGACTGCCTACGCAGCCTCGATCTCGATTGGTTCGTGCTGCGCCCTTCCTTGATCTACGGGCCCGGCGGCAAAAGCGCGGAACTGTTCATGCGTTTGGCGACGCTGCCCTGGATACCGGTCATCGGCGACGGGCAGCAAGCACTGCAGCCGGTTCATATCAGCGATGTCGTGCTGACCGTCATGAAGAGCCTCACATCGCCCGAGGCAAAACAGACGCTGGACATCGTGGGGCCCGACACCATCGCGTTCGCCGAGTGGCTGCAAACGATGCGCGCAGCACACGGACTCTCCCGCACCCGGATTGCCCACATCCCGCTCTGGATAGCGATGGCCGCAGCCTACGTGGGGCGTTACTTCAACCCGATGCTGCAACCGGAGAACCTGCGCATGCTGCAGCGCGGGTACTGGGCTGACTTCACCCCCTTGGCACGGTTTCTCGGACGCCTGCCGCACACCGCGACGGCCGCGCTGTTCTTCTCCCAATCCGAACCCACAAGGAGGGCGTCATGACCTACGCCACGCTCAAAACGCTGCACATCCTCAGCATGGTGCTGCTCTTTGGTACCGGGCTTGGCAGTGCGTTCTACAAGTGGATGGCCGACCGTGGCGGCAATATTGCCCATATCGCCATCACCAACCGTCATGTTGTGCTCGCCGATTGGATCTTCACCACGCCAACCGTCATCTGGCAGCCCGTCAGTGGGCTGTGGATGGTTTACCTGCTCGACATTCCCCTGACAACGCCATGGATCGCGGCCAGTTTCTCGCTTTTTTTCCTGGCCGGCGCATGTTGGCTCCCCGTCGTATGGCTGCAGATTCGCATGCAAAAGATCGCGGCAAACGCCCTTGCCAACGGGTCGAGCTTACCGCCGCTCTACTGGCGAATGGCGCGTTGGTGGTTCTGGCTGGGCGTACCCGCCTTTACGGCGATGGTTGCAGTGGTCGCGCTGATGGTCTTCAAACACATTCCGGGAACTGGATCATGAAAAGCCTGATGCAACTGGCGCTCGGCGCCGACTGGGACAAGCTGCCGCCCGCCCTGCAGGCACACTACCGGTTCGGCACGACGACCGACACCGGCGAAATGGACATTGAATATCCGCGGTTCATGCAGCCGCTTCTCAGTGTGCTGAGAGTATTCGGCGCGCTGGTCGATCGCAGCGGGCGGCAAGTCTCAACCGTAGTTGAAAAGCACGTGGTCGGCGATCGGCAGCATTGGCGGCGGACAATCACCTACCCAAACGGGAAGGTCATCCGTTTCGATAGCTTCTGGGTGTCGGCCGTTCATGGCCAAGTGATCGAGTTCGTCAATCCTGTGCTCGGTCTGCAGATGGCGCCGTTCGTGACGGAGAACCGGCTCCACTATCGCGGCGTTCGGTTCGTCGCAAAATTGGGGCCGATCCTTCTTCCGATTCCGGAATGGATGGTGCTGGGCCACACGACAATCGTCGAGGAAGCGGTGGATGAAAAGCATTTCGCAATGGACTTCCGCCTCACCCACCCTTTGTTCGGGCAGGTTTTCCGCTATTCCGGGAAATTCGAGGCCGCATCGAAGTAGCCAGCGCAGTCCGGCCGGGGCCCGCAGGGGGCCTCCGAAGTTCATCGATTGATCGGCCGCCGGACATCAGCCGCCCTTACTGGCTTGGGCTTTAGCCGAGACGCTAACCGCTGACCTGCCGTCGGCGTACGCCCATCCCAAGGACACACTATCTTCGACAGACGGCAGCCATCTGCCAGGAACCGCCGGATGAAGCCAGCAGCGCAATAGGCAGCAATGCAGCGCAAGGCGACATTGGATTTCCAAATTGCGCGCCAACAACCCGACATTCACCTCAGTCACTACCCATCGGCAAGGTGTGGTCGAGTGCGACGACCACGGCACCCGTTTCGACCAGACAGGAGTGCGCTCAGTTTGAAGCATTTTGGCGACAGAAAAATTTTCACTTGAGAGATTTCATGAAGCCGTCTCTCATTTGAAGACATTCCATTCGCAATGACATGCCTGGCGGGGAATTTAGAGGCAAGAACACGGCGTTTGCAGTCCATCACCGAAGACTGAATCCCGGGGCACTGCTCAATCCGCGGCAGTTGAAACGACCACGGCAGAACTTTGCCTGTCAGTTTTCCTGAATTTTTTTTTCGACCTGACTACGACGCCACTTCGCCGGCGGTACGCCATATTCTCGACTGAAGGCGCGGCTAAATGCGGTATCAGTTTGGTACCCTACTTCCTCGGCAATCCGGATCAGTGGCGCGCTGCTACCTGCTAGAAGGTTGGCAGCCATAAGCATCCGCCACTGTGTCAAATACTGCATCGGTGCGATGCCGACAATCAGCTGAAACCTTTCAGCAAGCACCGATCGCGATGTCCCTACCTGGCTCGCCAGATCCTCGAGAGTCCATGCATGTGCGGGGCTCTTGTGCAGCGCGCCCAATGCCGCTCCAACGATGCGATCACTCAAACCGGCCAGCCAGCCTGTGGTTCCAAGCGTCGGCTCGTTCATGTAGATACGCAGAACTTCAATGAAAAACACTTCGGATAATTTGGCCAAAACGCCCATACCACCCGGGCGTGGCGACCGGGCCTCACTCAGTGCATAACGCAATGATGATTCCAGCCAAACGCCGGCATTTGAGCCGCGAACATGGACTTTGACGATGGAAGGCAAGCCTGCCATGAGCATGCGGGCCAGACGCGCATCGCAAGCCATATACCCGCACACCAGGCGCGTCACTGCGCCGCCCCCACCGTAGCTCAATTTACGAGGACGCCTTGACAACACAACGTCTAATTTCGCGCCGGTGGCTGCAGGTACACCTGGCGCGGAGGCCATGCGATGCGCATCGCCTTGAGGAAAAACCACCGCATCACCAGCAACGAGGTGCACAGGTGGCTGCCCAGCCATCTCTACATAGCATTCTCCTTCGGTAATCATGTGGAAAATTACCACTCGCTCGGCACCAGGCTCTAGCAATGGCGCGGCATAGTCAGCATGCGGAGACTGATAGCACCAAGGTGCTGTGAATCGTCCGTTGATAAAGATAGCGCCCATCAGACGCACAACTCTCAAAGTTTCAGACAGGGCATCCATTGTCACGACGCGACGGTGACATGCAGGGAAAACGGCGTTGCTGTCAGGAGTGCACTCGGGACGGGGGAGTGACTAAGGCAACTCTCAACCAAAGTTTTCAAGGCCGCCGGAGTTGATCCGTTCGCAGCGACTGTGACACGCAACTCAACATCGAAGGGGCCTGCATAAACCGGCGCTCCATTGGACTCAGACATTCCAAGAAGACCTCTAGCATCTGAGCGGCTGCCGACATCGACCTCAATATTCGTAAGTATGATTCCTTCACATGCGGCGGCCATCACGATTGAAGTTGTCGCACATGACGCAATACCGGCACGAAACAACCAGCCCGGCGAAACCTGGTCGCCGCTACCACCGAGTTCCGCCGGCATGTCAGTTGCCACCTCCATGCCATTGGCGTTTCGGATAAGCACCCTTGTTCCGGATACCCATCTGGCGCTTGCCGGAGCATCGTCGCTAATACCAACCTTGGGGCGTCGCTGAAAAGCAGCCTTCGCGCGGCATATCGCTGCCTCAATGTCTTGAAGTACCATTTTCTGACCCCTTGGTTGGTTTCAATAGATGACATTCTGGGCGCTTTGAGCAGCTTCCAGCAATGCCTAGCGCTGACCAGAACTGCACGCAGGATGATCAAACAGTAAATCCGGACGTTGAGGCAACGGTCGCGAGGATTCATTACCAATTCAGGACGGTCAGTCAATTCGTCGCGACGCCTAGACAGGACGAGTCGTCATTCATTGAGGCACCGTCTAAACGTTACAACTCGGGAGATATCACCGTGCAAATTTCAACTCATTTCAATGCCGTTGAGCAGATGCAAGCATCTGCATGGGCAAGCGGCGTCGTCCCCAGTGAATACATTGAGATAGTGCTCACAGGGACTAAACCGTGAAAACAATCGTCCAAAATGCCCAGGAGCCGCTGCGCAAACAGTTCAAGGAGGCACCGGCTTTGGCCATGGTGACCGACCACGCGCGCACTTGTGGCACTAATCCCGCAGATCCTTTCCACACCTTGGTGGAACCTATGGATGGATGCGGCGTTTGCGTTCCTATTGGTGTTCATCGAGCCGTCGGTGGCCTGCATGATGCCCCCACACCCGGTGACATGCTGTGCGCTGCGCTGGCGGCGTGTCAGGACTCCGCTGTCAGAATGGTGGCCAATCGTTTAGGGATCGAAATCATCCACCTGGAAGTTCGTGTGACTGCGCAAGTCGATGTGCGAGGCGCCTTGGGCATGGACACGGCTGTGCCGGTGGGCTTTCAGTCCATGACTTGTGACATCCATCTGAGTGTGCAGGAGAGCACGCCCCCCAAGTTGCTAGATGCCCTGCATGCGGCGGCCCAAAGGTGCTGCGTGGTGCAGCAAACCCTGCACCAACCGCCGCCGGTGACGACCCGGTTTAGAACCTTTTCACCTAGCGCCGTTGAAAGCAATGAAACCTCAGTTGCATCGAAGCAATAGTTTCAATATCAGGTTTGATATTTCAGTGCTGAACGTTGGGCTTTGCTGCGCTCAACCCAACCTACATGGAGCCGTGGCGCACTTGCGACGGACGGCTCGGCGTCGATAGCGGTCCGTCACGCCCTTTCCCCGATTACCCACCATTCACACCTTGAACACGATGGTGAGCGTGAGTGATGCCAGACCAACGTCCGCCATGCGTGTATCGGCAGCCACAAGCACTACCGGGCGAGTGGCGAGCTACTGCGATGCCTCGTGGAGGCATCACTCCGCCAGTAACGCGTCCCGAACGACTTGTCGCACGGCTTTCGCAATCAACCAGCCAGGAATCGTGGCGGGCCCGGCGTAGGGCTGGGAGGCGCCGCGCCCGGTGGTTGCGACTGTCACGGTGTCGGTCGAGGTGCCGGTGGCGAGTGCGCCGTCGGAGGTGCGGATGGCCATCTCGGTGAGTGTGGCGGTCTTGGCTTCGGTGGCGGTGATGATGGCGTTCACCATGGCGGCTCGGGTGAATGCGGCGTCGACCAGCACGATGAGGTTGATGGTGCCGGGCGTGGCTTTGTACGGCGCTGAGATGCCGGCGCTGGTGGCATTGCCGATGCCGGCGGTGGCGAGCACACCGACGCGCACGCCGTTGTCTTCGACGAGGGCGAGTCGTGCCTTGTGTAGCGGCACCGCAGTGAGCAGGCCGATGAAGGGGCCGCTGATGTCGCACTGGCTGGCGATGCGTTCAAGGTCTGACGCCGGGTCATCGGAGCCGTAGTCGACGGGCACATTCGCGTTGAGGATATGGCGTACCCGGCGAAATCCGCTGCCATGGAAAGACGACGAGAGTGTTGTCAGCAGCGCCTCGCTTTCGACGTGAATCGCGCCAGAACGGTGTTTGATGCGGATGCCGGGAATCGGGGTTTCGATACGCATGGGCGGGAGTTTAGTGCATGCGGCTTGCCCAAGACTCGGTCTTCCACTATTGCAGGCTACGCGTTGGGCTTCGCTGCGCTCAACCCAACCTACACGCCGGTCACGCTCAGACCGTACGCTGCCCCACCCCAAGCGCCGCGACCACGGCGATCATCAGCACCACCGCCGCGCCGGCCAGGGTCGCGCCGTACCAGCCCTGATCCATGAAGGCGCCGAAGAGCACTGGCGAGATGGCGAAGCCGACGTCGAGGCCGGAATACACCGTGCCGTAGACACGGCCGGTGGCGCCTTTGGGGGCGGCTTTCTTGATCATCATGTCGCGGCTGGGGCCGCCGATGCCGACGGCGAAGCCGGTGGCGGCGAGCAGGGCCATGGTGCCTTGGCCGCCGAGCCAGCCGGTGGCGCAAACCAGTAGCAGCACGGCGCCGGCGGTCATGGCCCAGGCGACCACCCGGTCGCTGTGGCGGGTCTGGCCGGCGATGAAACCACCGACCAGCATGCCAAAGGCGCCGCACAGCATGTAGGCGCTGATGGTGAGTGTGGCGGCTTCGACGCTGACGCCGTGCACCGCTTCGAGAATGGAGGGCGCGAAGCTTTGCACCACGGCCAGCGTCATGGTGGAGAGCAAAAAGAAGGCGAAGCACCACCAGATGACCGGCAGCTTGAGGTAGTCGAGATCAGAACCTTTGGGGGCGTCGGGGTGGCGCACGGCCACCTCTGTGCGCAGTTTGTCGCGCTGCCAGAACAACACCGCCAACACCAGCGCGTACAGCGCGGCGGCGCACAGATAGGCGGTGCGCCAGTCGGCCAGCGCGGTGATGCCGACCAGAAAGGCCGGCGCCAGCGCCCAGCCGAGGTTGCCGGTCAGGCCGTGGGCGCTGAAGGCATGACCGAGCCGGCCGGTCGATACCTTCTGGTTGAGGATGGTGAAGTCGGCCGGATGAAACGGCGCGTTGCCCAGGCCGGCGAGCACGGCCACCAGCATCAAGCCGGTGTAACCCGTCGCCTGACTCGCCACCAGCGCCGCCACCAGAAACAGCGAGATCGCGGCGAACAGCACAGGTCGGGCGCCGAAGCGGTCGACCACGAAACCCGCCAGCGCCTGCCCGGTGCCCGAGACGACGAAGAACAGGCTCATCAGCAGGCCAACATCCGAGAAGCTCAGGCCGAACTCGCGGATGAACACCGGAAACAAGGGGGCGAGCAGCAGGTGCGAGAAGTGCGAGATGCCATGCGCCAGACCAACGAGGCCGATCACGGCGGCGTCCTGCTTCAGTGAGGGAATGGGCGCGACGGCCGCATCGAGCGTGGTGGTGTTCATGGGGCGATAGTACGTTCGATGCGCCAGGCACGCACAGTGCGAGGGCAAAAAGCATCGCGCCGGCCAGCCGAACGGCAGTGGCGCTACTGAATCGTCAGCCTTCCGAACCAGCGCGCACCGGGCGCGACATCGCTGCGCTCATGTGGCCCGTAGGGCGGCAGCGCGGGGTCGGCTGGCGGCGCGCCGATCAGGTTGAGGTCGATGGCCTGGGGCGTGCCGACCAGCCCCGCATCGGTGCGCTGCAGGCGGTAGTACACGCCGTTCCAGAGTTTGGCGCCGAACTCGTTGGGCAGTTTGTAGAAGAACATCAGCGCATGCTCGAGCCAGGCCAGATCGTCGGTGGTGACGCTGGCGGGGTTGGCATGGGGATACGGCACGTGGCAGAACACTTCGTCTGGCGTTTCGAGGCACTTGAACTCTTTCATCGACAGAAAGAAGTCGGTGAAGCGCGCATGATCCATATGCACGGCCACGCCAATGCGCTCGCCTTGTGGCGTGAAAGTGACCGTGCCGATGGGGATGGGTTGCCCGTCGCGTGCGTGCAGCACGATGCTGCGGGTGCCGCTCAGTTCCCACGCGGATGCGCTGCCGGCAAACAGTGCGCCGGCGAGCAGCGTTGCGGTGATCCATGGCTTGATCGGGCGCATGACGACTCCTTGGTGTGGCGCCATGGCCGATGGCGATGATGCTGCCAGACGCGTTGGAGGAGCATCCCCACGCGGCCGCCTGCGGTCAATCGAGATTTTCTGGATTTGCACGGCGGGCGACGTCCTGGCCGATACGCGACGATTCAGGTCGCGCGGGCACCCGATAAAAGAAACCGAGGCGCACGGCCTCGGTTTCTGGCGCTATCAAAGCGACGATGGCGCTCGGTATCGATGCATCTTGGTCGGGTTGTGTCGCATCAGGATCTCGGTGACTTCACGCTCAGTCGCATTGGGCGTGATGACCTTGACCTGCATTTGCTCGGTGACCAGGTACACGTTTTCGCGTGGAATGCCGATGGACACCAGATCGTCGAGCACGTTCTCCATCGCATCCTTGGAGCTGAAGTCGCCGGTTACGGTTTTGGTCATGACGTTCTCCTCGGTCGGTTGAAACGGCGCTACCGACGGCCGGCGGGCATCTGCCCGCCCGACCGTTCAATAACACTGACCGCGGCATGTTGCGAAAATTCCGCCACCGCAACAATGACTTACATGCTGCGACGGTACTGGCCACCCACTTCGTACAGCGTGGTGGTGATCTGACCCAGCGAGCAGTAACGCACGGCATCAACCAGCACTTCGAAGACGTTGCCGTTGTCGATCACGGTCTGGCGCAGCTTGGCGAGCCACTTGTCGCACTCGGCCTTGTTGCGGCCCTGGAAGTCAGCCAGGCGGGTGAGCTGGCCCTGCTTTTCTTCCTCGGTGGAGCGCGCCAGTTCGATTTCGGGCTGGGCAGAGCCTTTCGGGTTGAGGAAGGTGTTCACGCCGATGATCGGGTAGGAGCCGTCGTGCTTCTTGTGCTCGTAGTAGAGCGACTCTTCCTGGATCTTGCCGCGCTGGTAGCCGGTCTCCATGGCGCCGAGCACGCCGCCGCGCTCGCTGATGGCTTCGAACTCGCGCAGCACGGCTTCTTCGACGAGGTCAGTCAGTTCGTCGATGATGAAGGCGCCCTGGTTGGGGTTTTCGTTGTTGGCCAGGCCCCACTCGCGGTTGATGACCAGCTGGATCGCCATGGCGCGACGCACGGATTCTTCGGTCGGCGTGGTGATAGCTTCATCGTAGGCGTTGGTGTGCAGCGAGTTGCAGTTGTCGTAGATGGCAATCAGCGCCTGCAGCGTGGTGCGGATGTCGTTGAAGTCCATCTCCTGCGCATGCAGCGAACGGCCGGAGGTCTGGATGTGGTACTTGAGCTTCTGGCTGCGCTCGTTGGCGCCGTACTTGTTCTTCATCGCCACGGCCCAGATGCGGCGGGCGACGCGACCGATCACGGTGTATTCCGGGTCCATGCCATTGCTGAAGAAGAAGCTCAGGTTGGGCGCGAAATCGTCGATGTGCATGCCGCGCGCGAGATACGACTCCACGTAGGTAAAGCCGTTCGACAGCGTGAAGGCGAGCTGGCTGATCGGGTTCGCGCCGGCTTCGGCAATGTGATAGCCGGAGATCGACACCGAGTAGAAGTTCTGCACCTTGTGGTGCACAAAGTACTCCTGGATGTCGCCCATCATCTTGAGCGCGAATTCGGTACTGAAGATGCAGGTGTTCTGCCCCTGGTCTTCCTTCAGGATGTCGGCCTGCACCGTGCCGCGCACGGTCGACAGCGTCCAGGCCTTGATCTTGGCATGCTCGTCTTCGGTCGGATCGCGGCCGTTGTCGGCCTTAAACTTGGCCACCTGCTGGTCGAGC
Organism: Denitromonas ohlonensis; assembly: GCF_007625205.1. Taxonomy (GTDB): domain Bacteria; phylum Pseudomonadota; class Gammaproteobacteria; order Burkholderiales; family Rhodocyclaceae; genus Nitrogeniibacter; species Nitrogeniibacter ohlonensis. The sequence continues at coordinate 68,324 of NZ_VMNI01000003.1, forward strand.
GCGGTGTTGAAGTAGAAGGCCAGGATGAAGGGCGCCGGGCCGTTGATGGTCATCGACACTGAGGTGGTCGGCGCGCACAGGTCAAAGCCGTCGTAGAGCACCTTCATGTCGTCGAGCGTGGCGATGGAGACGCCCGAGTTGCCGATCTTGCCGTAGATGTCGGGACGCGGGTCGGGGTCGCAGCCATACAGCGTGACCGAGTCGAAGGCGGTCGACAGACGGTGCGCCGGCATGCCTTCGGAGACGCGCTTGAAGCGGCGGTTGGTACGGAAGGCGTCGCCCTCGCCCGCGAACATGCGGGTGGGGTCTTCGCCCTCGCGCTTGAAGGCGAACACGCCCGCGGTGTAGGGGAAGGAGCCGGGGACGTTTTCCTTCATCAGGAAGCGCAGCGTCTCGCCTTCGTCTTCAAAATTGGGCAGCGACACCTTGCGGATCTTGGTGCCCGACAGCGACTTGCGGGTCAGCTGGGTGCGGATCTCCTTGTCGCGGATCTTCACCACGTACTCATCTTCAGCGTACAGCGCCTTCTCGGTGGGCCACTGCTCGAGCAGCTTGCGCGCCGTCGGGGTAAGCTCGCCGTCCTTCCAGTTGATCATCTCGTCAAAATGCGCGGCCGGCTTGCCGCACTGCTCGAACAGCGCCTTGGCGGTGCGCAGCGACTGACGCTCGCGCGCCACGCGCACTTGCTGGCCGGTGTGCTTGTGATAGTCACGCACCGACTCGGCGATCTCGGCCAGGTAGCGGATGCGCTCGGCCGGCACAATGGCGCGGCCTTTGGAAGACGAGCGCACGCTCACCACCGGCAGCTTGCCCGGCTTGGCCTTGAGGCCGGCTTCGATCAAGCTCGGCAGAATCGCCTGATACAGCGCGGTCACGCCGTCGTCGTTGAAGCGCGCGGCCATGGTGCCGAACACCGGCATCTGCTCGGTCGGCGTGCTGAAGGCTTCGCGGTTGCGCTGGTATTGCTTGCGCACATCGCGCAGCGCGTCGTCAGCGCCCTTGCGGTCGAATTTGTTGATGGCGACGAAGTCGGCGAAGTCGAGCATGTCGATTTTTTCGAGCTGGCTGGCGGCGCCGAATTCGGGCGTCATCACATACAGCGACTTGTCGACAAAGGGCACGATGGCCGCGTCGCCCTGGCCGATGCCGGAGGTCTCGACCACCACCAGATCGAAGCCCGCCAGCTTGCACGCGGCGATCACTTCGGGCAGCGCGGCGGAGACTTCGGCGCCGGTGTCGCGGGTGGCCAGCGAGCGCATGAAGATGTTCTCGTGCTCGATGGCGTTCATGCGGATGCGGTCGCCCAGCAGCGCGCCGCCGGTGCGCTTGCGCGAGGGGTCGATGGAGATGACGGCCAGCTTGAGCTTGTCTTCCTGGTCGAGGCGGAAGCGACGCACCAGTTCGTCGGTGAGCGAGCTCTTGCCCGCGCCGCCGGTGCCGGTAATGCCCAGCGCCGGCACGGTCAGCTTGGCGGCGGCGTCGATCAGGGCTTTTTTGGTGGCGGCGTCATACGCGCCGTTTTCGAGCGCGGTGATGATCTGTGCCAGCGCGCGCAGGTCGCCCGCCTTGAGCTGCTTGAGCATGTCCTTGGCGGCCGGTGCGAGCGGGGCCAGATCGTAGTCGGAGGTCTTGACCACGTCGTTGATCATGCCCTGCAGGCCGATCGTGGCGCCGTCTTCGGGCGAGTAGATGCGGGTCACGCCGTAGTCGTGCAGCTCCTTGATCTCGCTCGGCACGATCACGCCGCCGCCGCCGCCAAACACCTTGATGTTCTCGCCGCCGTTGGCCTTGAGCAGGTCGATCATGTACTTGAAGAACTCGACATGGCCGCCCTGGTACGAGGTGATGGCGATACCCTGCACGTCTTCCTGGAGCGCGGCATTGACGATCTCGCCGACCGAGCGGTTGTGGCCCAGATGGATCACCTCGGCGCCGGAAGATTGCATAATCCGCCGCATGATGTTGATTGAGGCATCATGACCGTCGAACAGGGACGCGGCGGTCACGAACCGCACTTTGTTCTTGGGCTTGTAGGGCTTCAGCTTCTTGGCGACGCTCAGATCAGTCATGTGTCTCTCCCGGGGTCTGGTTATCTGTCTCATGGTAGAGGGCGGGCGGGCACAATGCCATTGCCCCCGGTGACGCATATCGTGCAAAATCGGCCAACATTCTGCGTCGCTTGTCAGCAACGGCACACCGGGAGATTGCCATGCCCCGACCTGCAAAGTCCGCCGCCTCGCCCGGCACCGCCGGCCGGCCGCGCCGCCCGCGCGCCACGGTCGCCCCCGGCTTCGTCACCGGCATGCTCGCCGGGCTGGAGCGGCTAGGCCGCGACCCCGCGCCCTTGCTGGCCGATGCCGGCATCGATCTGGACAACCCGACGCTGCGCATCGAGGTCGACCGCTATGCCGCGCTGTACAACCGCATCATTGCCGAACTGGGCGACGAGGGCTTTGGCCTGTTCTCGCAACCGGTGCGCCCCGGCAGCTTCGAGTTCCTGTGCCGCAGCATGCTCGGCGCCACCACGCTGGCCGACGCACTGGAGCGCGCGGGCCGCTTTCTGCATCTGGTGCTGCCCGACCTGAACATCACCATCCACCGCCGCGGCGACATGGCGCAGCTGCGCATCGTCGAAACCCGCCCCCTCGGCCCCCGCGACGACCCGGCCCGCGTATTTGCCTTCGAGTGGCTGCTGCGCCTGCTCCACAGCGTCGCCTGCTGGCTGGTGGGGCGCGGGCTGGCGCTGGAGGCGGTGCGCTTTCCCTACGCCCGCCCGGCCCATGCCGACGACTACGCGCTGGTGTATACCGAGCATTCGTCGTTTGAAGCGCCCGACCTCGAAGCCAGCCTGCGCGCCAATCTGCTTGACCTGCCCATCCGCCGCGACGAAGCGGCGCTGGCCGTGTTCCTGGACGGCGCCCCCGGCAAGATCAGCATGCTCTACCGCCGCGACCGCGAGCTGGTGTTCCGGGTGCGCGATCTGCTGCGCGACGCCCTGCCCGCCGCCCTCACCGTGACCGAAGCGGCGGCTAGTCTGCATATGTCGACCCGCACCCTGCACCGCCGGCTCGAAGAAGAAGGCTCGGGCTTTCGCTTGATCAAGGACGCCTTCCGGCGCGACATCGCGCTCTCGCGCCTGACCAAGACCCGCCAGCGCATCGCCGACATCGCCGCCGATCTCGGCTACGCCGACACCTCCGCCTTCTACCGCGCCTTTGTCGCCTGGACCGGCCTCGCCCCCGACCGCTTCCGCCGTCAGGTACAAATGCACACGGGTGAAGACGCGGCGCCCTTCCCGCCCGACACGGCCACGCACTAGAATGGTGCCTCGCCCCGCCGCCCCAGCCCACTGAGACGCGCTCATGCCACCCCGCAACCCCTTCGCACACCCAGCGCCCGCCGCCGGCAACTCGCCCGAGGAGTTGCGCCGCTACGACCTGCTGCTGGCCGGCCTCGATCTGCTTGACCAGGCGATTGCGGTATTCGACGCCACGCCCAAGCTGGTGACCTGGAACAAGGCGATGGTGCGTTTGCTCGACTTCCCCGAATCGCTGGTCCGCGTGGGCACGCCCTTCGAGGCCTTTGTGCGTTTCAACGCCGAGCGTGGCGAGTACGGCGAAGGCAACCTGGAAAAGCAGATCGCCGAGCGCATGGCCTCGGTGCGCGCCTTCGAACCCCACTATGTCGAGCGTGTGCGCCCCAACGGCAAAGTGCTGGCGATTCGCGGCGTGCCGATTCCCAACCTCGGCTTCGTGTCGCTGTGGACCGACATCACCGAGCAGCGCCGCTACGAGACCCTGATCCAGCAACAAAACGTGCTGCTCGAAGCCAGAGTGCGCGAACGCACCGCCGAGCTGCTCTCGGCCAAGACCGAGATCGACCACATCGCTCAGGCACTGGGCCGTAGCGAGGCGCGCCTGTTGATGATCATCGACTCCATCCCCGCACTGATCGCCTATGTGGATGTGAATCGCAAGTACCAGTTCGCCAACAAGGGCTACGCCGAATGGTTCGGTCTGACCAAAGAGAACATCGTCGGGCGCTCGATTGAGGCGGTGTTCGGCGAAGAGGCCTATGCCGGCATCACCGACTACCTCGACACCGCCACCCGCGGTGAACGCGTCTCCTACGAATACGCACGCAAGGCCGACAAGGGCCGTACCGTCTATGCACGCAGCGTGGTGGTGCCGGAGTTCGACAGCGACAAAAAGGTGGTCGGCTTTTTCGTGTTGTCGATCGACATCACCGAACAACGCGCCAGCGAAGCCGCCCTGGTTCAAGCGCAAAAAATGGAAGCGGTCGGCCAGCTCACTGGCGGCCTGGCGCACGACTTCAACAACCTGCTGACCATCGTCATGGGCAACCTCGAAGCCGCCAAGGAGCGCTGCGACCCGGCGCTGGCTGCCGACTACCTCAACCCCGCACTGCATGCCGCCCAACGCGGCGCCGAGCTGATCCGCCGCCTGCTGACCTTCTCGCGCCGCCAGACGCTGGAGCCCAGCGCCGTTGAGGTCGGCCAGCTGGTGCGCGACATGACCCAGCTACTCAGTCGCTCGCTGACCGAATCGGTGCGCATCCAGACCCATCTGCCCGACATGCCGCTGTATGCCATGGCCGACCCGCATCAGCTCGAAAGCGCACTGCTGAACCTCGCCATCAACGCCCGCGACGCCATGCCCGGCGGCGGCGAGCTGAGCATCCGGGTGCATGAGCGGCACATCCCCTCCAGCCTCGCCATGCTGATCGAGCTGCCGGTGGGCGACTATGTGCAGATCGAGGTCTCCGACACCGGCACCGGCATCGCCCCCGAGCTGCTGCCGCGCGTGTTCGAACCCTTCGTCACCACCAAGCCCTTCGGCCGAGGGTCCGGGCTCGGCCTGTCGATGGTGTATGGCTTCGTGCGGCAATCCGGCGGCAATATCCGGGTGCGCAGCACCATCGGTAAAGGCTCGTCCGTCACCTTCGTCCTCCCGCGCACCGACCCACCTGCGCCGGTCGCCGACGAGGCGCGCGAGAAATCGCACGACGCCGACGCGCCGCGCCCGCCTGTGCTGCTGGTCGAAGACGAGCCCGAGGTGCGCAAGATCATCCGCATGCAGCTCACCGAGCTGGGCTACCCTGTGCTTGAAACCGACAACGGCGCCGCCGCCCAGGACATGGTTCGGCAGATTCCCGACATCGGCCTGCTGATCTCCGACACCGTCATGCCCGGCGCCATTGGCGGCAAGGAGCTGGTGCAGTTCGCCCGCGAAATTCGCCCCGACCTGCCCGTCCTGCTGATCACCGGCTACGCCAGTGGCAATGCCATCCACGAGGTGCAGGAGCTCGACGTCCCCGTGCTGCGCAAGCCCTTCGACCGCAAGCTGCTCGAGCGCACCCTGGCTCAACTTCTTCAGGACTCCGACGCATGACCACAGACGCGACCCACCCCCGCATACTGGTGCTCGAAGACGAGGTCGACATTGCCCGCCTCATCTGCAACGGTCTCGACGGCTACGGCTTCCGCTGCGAACACCATCAGACCGGGCGGCGCTTTCTGCAAATGGCAAAACAGACCCCGCCGGACCTGGCCATTGTCGATCTCGGCCTGCCCGACATGGACGGCATGCAGGTCATCCGCGAACTGCAGGAGCACTCGCCCTGCGCCGTGCTGATCCTCACCGGCCGCAATGACGTCACCGACCGCGTGCTCGGCCTGGAGCTGGGCGCCGACGACTACCTCGTCAAACCCTTCGAACCGCGTGAACTGGTCGCCCGCGTGCGCTCCATATTGCGCCGCTACCTGCGCAGCGCCGAGTCCAATGACGCCCCCGCCTCGCCCGGCACCGCGGTGTTCTCCGGCTGGCGTTTCGACCTCGGCCGCCACATGCTGATCACCCCCGACGGGCGCGAAGTCTCGGTCTCGGCCACCGAGGCCACCATGCTCAGCGCGCTGCTCCGGAGCCCCAACCGCATCCTGACCCGCGAGCAACTCATCGGCGAACGCGACATCGACCCCTTTGACCGCAGCGTCGACGTGCGCATCTCCCGCCTGCGCCGAAAGCTCGAAGACGACCCGCAAAACCCCGCGCTGATCAAGACCGTGTATGGCGCCGGCTACCTGTTCTGCAGCAGCGTCAGCTGGGAATGAACCGGGCCGCATTGCGCTCGCGATAACGCCGTATCGCAGCGCCCGGCCAAGCCCTGGGCGGCCCCGCCGTGGATCCTCATCCGCCCTCTCGACAAGGCCTGCACTTCTATCCATAATTATGGATTATTAATCCACGGAGACTCCCATGACTCAGCGCCCCTTCAAAGTCCTCGGCATCCAGCAAATCGCCATCGGCGGCCCGAGCAAAGACCGCCTGAAAACCTTGTGGGTCGACATGCTCGGCCTCGAAGTCACCGGCAACTTCGTCTCCGAACGCGAGAACGTGGATGAAGACATCTGCGCCATCGGCAGCGGCCCCTTCAAGGTCGAAGTCGACCTCATGCAACCGCTCGATGCCGACAAGAAGCCGGCGGTGCACACCACCCCGCTCAACCACATCGGCCTGTGGATCGACGACCTGCCCACCGCCGTCGAGTGGCTCTCCTCGCAAGGCGTGCGCTTCGCGCCGGGCGGCATCCGCAAGGGCGCAGCCGGCTTCGACATCACCTTCATGCACCCCAAGGCCAACGACGAATTTCCCATCGCCGGCGAAGGCGTGCTGATCGAGCTGGTGCAGGCGCCGCCGGAAGTGGTGGCGGCCTTCGCCAGGCTGGCGGACTGACCCCCGACATCAAAAAGGGCGCCAAACGGCGCCCTTCTTACGAATCGGTGCTGGCCCCAAGGCATCAACCCCGCCAGTCTCTTGTTGGTATGCGCCCTCAGTCGACAACGAAAAGCTTCGCCCCAGTGGCGGTGGACGAGCGGTGCGGTTCGGCGTTGTCGGCAACCTGATAACTCATGCCCGGACGCAAAACAAAACGCCGACCATCTTCAAGCTCGGTGTGCAACTCCCCTTCGAGGCACAGAAGAATGTGGCCTTTCGAACACCAGTGATCCGCCAGATAGCCCGGCGAATACTCGACCATGCGTACGCGAAGATCGCCGAAGTGGCCTGTCCGCCAATAAGCCACGCCATTCACGCCCGCATGGGTTGTGACAGGAATGCTTGACCAGTCGGTCGTCCCGAAGGGGATGTGATGGATGTCCATGGTGCGTCACCCCGATTACAACGTACGCGCCGAGAAGGTATCGCAACTCTTCAGATCCCCGCTGCCCAAGCCCTGCTTGAACCAGCGCACCCGCTGCGCCGACGAGCCATGGGTGAAGCTGTCGGGCACCGCGTACCCCTGCGCCTGCTTCTGCAGCCGGTCGTCGCCGATCGCGGCGGCGGCGCCGAGGGCTTCCTCGATATCGCCCGCTTCAAGCACTTGCCGCGCGCGGTCGGCGTGATGCGCCCACACGCCGGAGAAGCAATCGGCCTGCAATTCGAGCCGCACTGACAGCTGGTTGCCTTCGGCTTCGCTGACCCGCTGGCGCGCTTCCTGCACCTTGCCGGAGATTCCGAGCAAGTTCTGAACATGGTGGCCCACCTCGTGGGCGATCACATAGGCTTGGGCAAAGTCGCCGGGCGCGCGGAAGCGGGTGCGCAGCTCGTCATAGAAGGCCAGATCGATATACACCTTCTGGTCGCCGGGGCAGTAGAACGGCCCCATCGCGGCCTGGCCCATGCCGCAGGCCGTGTTCGTTGCGCCAGTGAACAAGACCAGCTTGGGCTCGACATAACGGCCGCCAGCTTGCTGGAAAATGGCCTGCCAGGTGGCTTCGGTGTCGGCCAGCACCATGGACACGAAGCGCGCCTGGGCGTCGTTCGCGGGCGGCGCGCCGGCCGGCGATTCAACCGCAACACCGCCGCCGGTCAAGCCGGAATTGAGCACCACGCTCGGATCGACGCCAAAGTACATGGCCACCAGCGCGAGCACGATGGTGCCGACGCCAATCTTGCCACGGCCCATCCGCATGCCACTGCGCCCACCGCGGGCGCCTCGGCGGTCTTCCACGTTGTCACTTTGTCGTCCATTGTCGAAGCGCATGGCTCACCTCTTGCCGCTCTCGGCATGCTGTCATCGGCGTCGATTGTTGCACACCCCGGCACGCTTGCCGGCGCAAAGCGGCCGGACGGCGCCGCGTGTTGCATCAATTGACGAAAAAGCCCGCCACAAGGGGCGGGCTTTTGTCACACACGAGCTGACACTCAGGCCTGGGCGGCATCGATGCGCTCATCGCGGATCGCTTCGTACTCGTCTTCGAAGAAGAATTTCTCTTCGCCAAAAGCAGGCTCCAGATGATGGAGCCAGGTGGCGTCCGGGTTGTACTTGGCAAAGAACGGGCGCTGGATCCAGTCCGGATTGCGGCCCTGGATGAAGCGCAGCACGAACACTTTTTCGCCGTTGATCTCGGTCACGCCTTGCACCTCGACCTTGCCCGGGCTGGCCGACATGGACGGGCCGCGCGCGGTCCGGGCCAGACCGGAGACCTGCTGCATGGCCTCACGGTAGATTTCCCAGGCGCGATCGAGCGGCACCTCGAAGTAGCCACGGGCGCCAGTGTCGCGCTCGACAAACATGTAATACGGGATGATGCCGAGCTTGACCTGCATCTTCCACATCTTGGCCCACACATCGGGGTCGTCGTTGATATGGGCGATCAGCGGGCCCTGGGCGCGAATCACTGCACCGGTGCTGCGAATGGCACGAATCGCGGCACGGGCGGCGTCGGTGTCCATCTCTTTCCAGTGGTTGTAATGCCCCATCACCGCCACGTGCTTGCCCGCCCGCACCATGCGGGTGAGCAGGTCGATCAGCTCGCCGGCGTCCTCCGCACCGAGGAAGCGGTGCGGCCAGAAGGTGAGCGCCTTGGTGCCGATCCGGATGGTCTGAATGTGGTCGAACTCGGGTTCGAGCAGCGGTTCGAGGTAAGCGGCCAGGTGCTTGGTCTTCATCACCATCGGGTCGCCACCGGTGAACAGCAGATCGGTGACCTCGGTGTGTTCCTTCAGGTAATCGTGCAGCGTGCTGGCCTCGGAGGCGGCGATACGCAGCTCCTTGTCGCCGACGAACTGCGCCCAGCGGAAACAGAAAGTGCAGTAGGCGTGGCAGGTCTGGCCCTGGCTGGGGAAGAACAGCACGGTTTCGCGGTACTTGTGCTGGATGCCGTCGAGGCGGTTGCCCTCGTCGTCAACCGGCATGTTCATTTCCATCTGGTCGGCCGGGTGCGGGTTAAGCGCCTGGCGCACCTCGTTCACCGCGGCGGCCAGGGTGGCCTTGTCGGCACCGTCCTGAATCAGCTTGGCGATGGTGTCGTAATGCTCGGCCGAGAGCATGCCGCGCTGCGGGAAGGTGAGCTGGAACATCGGGTCGGCCGGGACGTTGTCCCAGTCGATCAGCTCATCGATCACGTACTGGTTCACCCGGAAAGGCAGGACCGAGGACACCACTTTCATCTCGAAGCGCATCGCCTCGGACAGCTTCTGCAAGGGTTCGATCTTGTCCAGATCGCGCTGCGTATACACCTTGAAGGGCACCATTTCGTAACCTCCGTCCACAGCATGCAAGGGCCACTGATTGATGATGGTTTCGGCTTGTTGCGGCATAGATGGTCTCCTTTCTTTTCCCCGCCGTCCAATTGACAGACACACGGCGGGGGACTGGCACGATGGCGTACCAAGGCTTTTGGCCAATTCATTGGGGGCAGCAGACATACTCGGGTTGGGGCGCACAGGGACGGCGCCGACCGCTGCCATCAGGACGCGCTGCAGAGGGTCACTGCGCGCTATCGATCCTGGTAAGGGTCAAACGTTAACGACCGAATACTATTGCACAAAACATTTCAAAGCAAATCGAGCCGGCTCAACCGCCGCTTTCGTATTTGGTTGACCGCATCGTGCATCACCCGGTTCCGCTCGCAGCCACGGTCAAAAAAAGGGGCTCACTTGCGTGAGCCCCGATGCGCCGACAGGCACTCGCCATCTTGCGTAGCGAGTCTCCCTCCCTATCGATCAGCGAAACTGTCTTATTCGAATTCGATGATGATTTCGTCCACCGTCAGGCTGGCGCCCGGATGGGCAACGACTTTCTTGACCACACTATCTTGCTCGGCCTTGAGAACGTTCTCCATCTTCATGGCTTCGATCACCGCCAGCTTTTGTCCAGCCTTGATCTCCTGACCCGGCTGCACGGCCACTTCACGCAGCAGGCCCGGCATGGGCGACAGCAGATACTTCGACAGATCGGGGGGCTGCTTCTCGGGCATCCGCTCGAGCAGGCTGGCTGCCACGCCGGTCATCACCATCGGCTGAACCTGCAGGCCAAAATGGCTGATGTGGTAGCACAGGCCACGACGCTCGATCTGCAAGCAGATCGGGGCGCCATTGACCGTCCCCTTGAACAGCAGGTCGCGGAAAGTCCAGTCGGAGACGATGTCGTAAGCCTTGTCGCCCTGACGAATCCGCATGCCGCCGTCGATGGCCTCGACCGACACCGGATAGCGGACACCCGCCATCAACACCACCAGATCCTTTTTGACGCTGCGTCCGTGCCCGGCCATCTGACCGGAAATCTGCACCGCCCGCTCGATGTAACGCATGCGGGCAAAGGTGGCGACAGACGCCAGCAGCGCCGGATCGTCGTGCGGCACCATCGACGCGTCGAAACCGTCGGGATACTCCTCGACCATGAAGCCCGTGTTGAAGTTGCCCGAGCAGAAGCGCGGATGCTGCAGCAAGGCGGCCTGGAACGGGATGTTTGAGCTGATGCCGCGAATGACGAATTCGTTGAGCGCGTCGCGCATCTTCTGGATCGCGTCGTCGCGGTCCTTGCCGTGCACGATCAGCTTGGCAATCATCGAGTCGTAGAACATCGAGATCTCGCCGCCGTCGTACACGCCGGTGTCGACACGCACGTCCTCGCGCTCAGCCGGCGGATCGAACCTGACCAGGCGGCCCGTTGAGGGCAGGAAGCCGCGGAACGGGTCTTCGGCGTTGATGCGGCACTCCATCGACCAGCCATCGAGCTTGACGTCGGCCTGGCTGAAGGCCAGCTTTTCGCCGTAGGCGACGCGAATCATCTGCTCGACCAGATCGACGCCGGTGATGTACTCGGTGACCGGGTGCTCAACCTGCAAGCGGGTGTTCATCTCGAGGAAGTAGAAGCTCTTGTCGGCGCCCACCACGAACTCGACCGTACCGGCCGATTCGTAATTCACCGCGCGCGCCAGCGCCACGGCCTGCTCGCCCATGGCCTTGCGCATGGCCGGATCGACGAAGGGCGACGGCGCCTCTTCGATCACTTTCTGGTGACGACGCTGAATCGAGCAGTCGCGCTCGTTCAGGTACACATAGTTGCCATGCGAATCGCCCAGCAACTGGATCTCGATATGGCGCGGCTCAAGCACGTATTTTTCGATGAACACGCGGTCATCGCCAAAGGCGTTCTTGGCTTCGCTGACGCAGGACGAGAAGCCTTCGTGCGCTTCTTTGTCGTTGAAGGCCACGCGCAAGCCCTTGCCACCACCGCCGGCCGAGGCCTTGATCATCACCGGGTAGCCGATGCCCTGAGCAATCTTGACCGCCTCGTCCGGGCCGGAAATGGCTTCGTTGTGGCCGGGAATGGTGTTGACCTTGGCGTCGAGTGCCAGCTTTTTCGACTCGATCTTGTCGCCCATCTTGGCGATCGAGTAGTGCTTGGGGCCGATGAACTTGATGCCTTCCTCTTCCAGCCGGCGCGAGAAGTCCGCGTTCTCGGACAGAAAGCCATAGCCCGGATGCACCGCTTCGGCGCCCGTCTGCTTGCACGCAGCGATGATCTTGTCGGCCACCAGATAAGACTGTGCCGAGGCCGCCGGTCCGATGCACACGGCCTCGTCGGCCAGCGCCACAAACAACGCACGCTTGTCGGCCTCGGAATACACGGCAACAGTCTTGATGCCCATCTTCTGGGCGGTTTTGATCACGCGGCAGGCGATTTCACCGCGGTTCGCGATCAGAATCTTCTTGAACATAGTTTGTGTCCTCCCGGGCTTAGAGCGGAATGTTGCCGTGCTTGCGCCACGGGTTCTGGAGTTCTTTGTCCTTGAGCATGGCCAGCGAACGGCACACGCGCTTGCGGGTTTCGTGCGGCATGATCACGTCGTCGATGAAGCCACGCGCACCGGCCACGAAGGGGTTGGCGAACTTGGCCTTGTACTCGGCCTCGCGCTCAGCGATCTTTTCCGGGTTGTTCTTTTCTTCGCGGAAGATGATCTCCACCGCGCCTTTCGGCCCCATCACCGCGATCTCGGCCGTCGGCCAGGCGAGGTTCACATCGCCACGCAGGTGCTTGGAGCTCATCACGTCATAGGCGCCGCCGTAGGCCTTGCGGGTGATCACGGTGACCTTGGGCACGGTGCACTCGGCATAGGCGTAGAGCAGCTTGGCGCCGTGCTTGATGATGCCGCCGTATTCCTGCGCGGTGCCCGGCATGAAGCCCGGCACATCGACCAGCGTCACCACCGGGATGTTGAACGCGTCGCAGAAGCGCACGAAGCGCGCCGCCTTGATCGAGCTCTTGATGTCGAGGCATCCGGCCAGCACCAGCGGCTGGTTGGCGACGATGCCCACGGGCGAGCCTTCCATGCGGCCAAAGCCGATGATGATGTTCTTGGCGTAGTCGGGCTGCAGCTCGAAGAAATCGCTGTCATCGACCATCTTGATGATCAGCTCTTTCATGTCGTAGGGCTGGTTGGTGTTGTCCGGCACCAGGGTGTCGAGCGACATGTCGAGGCGATCGGCCGGATCGACGCACGGCAGCATTGGCGGCTTCTCGCGGTTGCTGCCGGGGATGAAGCTCATCATGCGGCGGATCACCATCAGCGCTTCAACGTCGTTCTCGAAGGCCAGATCGGCCACGCCCGACTTGCTGCTGTGGGTCATCGCGCCACCGAGTTCTTCGGCGGTCACATCTTCGTGGGTCACGGTCTTCACGACCTCGGGACCGGTCACGAACATGTATGACGAATCCTTGACCATGAAGATGAAGTCGGTCATGGCCGGGCTATATACCGCGCCACCGGCGCAGGGGCCCATGATCAGCGAGATCTGCGGCACTACGCCGGACGCCATCACGTTGCGCTGGAACACATCGGCGTAACCGCCGAGCGAGGCCACGCCTTCCTGAATACGCGCACCACCCGAATCGTTGAGGCCAATCACCGGCGCGCCAACCTTCATGGCCTGGTCCATAACCTTGCAGATCTTCTCGGCGTGGGTCTCGGACAGCGAGCCGCCCAGCACGGTGAAGTCTTGCGAGAACACGAAGACCAGACGGCCGTTGATCGTGCCGTAGCCGATCACCACGCCGTCGCCCGGCACCTTTTCGGACGCCATGCCGAAGTCGGTGCAGCGGTGCTCCTTGAACATGTCCCACTCTTCGAAGCTGCCATCGTCGAGCAGCAGCTCGATGCGCTCGCGCGCGGTCAGCTTGCCCTTGGTGTGCTGCGAGTCGATGCGCTTCTGGCCACCGCCGAGGCGGGCCTTCTCGCGCTTCTCCTCCAACTGTCGGATGATTTCATGCATATCTCAGGTCTCCGGAAAGGCACTTCTTTGCATGCGACGACCCGGCGGTTACCGGGTGCGCCGCCTAGTGTTCACTCAAATGGTTCAACAGGATGTGCGCCGCCGCGGCCGGGGTGGTTTCTCCCTGCGCCACGGCCGCCTGCAAGGCCGCCAGTTCAGCCCGGACCTGCGGATGTTCGCGAAAGCGCTGGCGCAAGCCGCTGTCGATCAACTCCCACATCCAGGCCTGCGCCTGCGTCCGCCGCTTTGCATCAAACTCGCCACTGCCGCGCATGGTGTCGCGATAGCGCATGATCTCGTCCCAGAACTGCGCCACGCCGTCTTTCTTCAGGGCCGACAGCGTCAGCACCGGCGGCACCCAGTTAGGCGAGCTATGCCGCAGCATGCCCAAAGCCGTCTTGATCTGGCTCTTTGCCACCGCCGCCTGACGCGGGTCGATATCGGCCTTGTTGATGACGATCAGGTCGGCCAATTCCATGATCCCTTTCTTGATCGCCTGCAGATCGTCGCCCGCATTGGGCAACTGCAGCAGGCAGAAAATGTCGGTCATGCCGGCCACCGCGGTTTCGCTCTGGCCCACGCCGACGGTCTCGACAATCACCACATCAAAACCGGCGGCCTCGCACACCAGCAGCGTCTCGCGCGTCTTGCTGGCCACACCGCCCAGACTGCCCGCCGACGGGCTGGGCCGGATGAAGGCTTCGGTGCGCTGCGACAGCAATTCCATGCGCGTCTTGTCGCCCAGAATGCTGCCGCCAGTCACCGACGAGGACGGATCCACCGCCAGCACCGCGACCTTCAAGCCTTTCTCGATCAGCAACAAACCCAGCGCTTCGATGAAGGTGGACTTGCCCACCCCCGGCACGCCGGAGATGCCCACCCGCATGGCGCCGCCGGTATGCGGCAGCAAGGCTTCGAGCACACGGCGCGCACGCGCGCGGTGATCGGGTCGCTGGGACTCGATCAGCGTGATGGTCTTGGCCAGTGGGCGCAGTTGTCGCCCGACCACACCATCGACCAGGTGCTGGTCAGAGATGTCGAGATCGGCAGGCATCTGAGGAATATTCATTGTTCAACGGTCAGCGGTCCGGGGCGGCAAAGGCCAACCCCGACCCGCCGGCCAATCAACCGGCGCGGGCCTTGCGGACCTGGGCCAGCACTTCGCGGGCGGCAGTCTGGATGGGCGTGCCCGGTCCAAAAATACCTTTCGCACCTGCGCTGCGCAACGCGTCGTAGTCCTGCGCGGGAATCACGCCGCCCACGAACACGATGATGTCGTCCGCGCCCTGCGCCTTGAGATGCTTGATGATCTCGGGCACCAGCGTTTTGTGACCCGCGGCGAGGCTCGAACAGCCCACTGCGTGCACATCGTTTTCAACGGCGTGGCGTGCGGCCTCTTCCGGCGTCTGGAAAAGTGGCCCGATGTCGATGTCGAAGCCGAGGTCAGCAAAGGCCGAGGCCACCACTTTGGCGCCACGGTCGTGGCCGTCCTGACCGAGCTTGGCGATCATGATGCGCGGGCGGCGGCCCTCTTCGGCCACAAAGGCTTCGATGTCGGCCTTCAGGGCTTTCCAGTCATCCTGTTCTTCAACCACGGCGCCATACACTCCTGAAACGACTTGCGGATTCGCGCGGTAGCGGCCCCATTCGGCTTCGAGCGCATCGGACACTTCACCCACCGTGGCACGCAAGCGCATGGCCTTGACGGCCAGATCGAGCAGATTGCCTTCGCCGGTCTTGGCGCATTCGGTCAGCGCGGCGAGCGCGCCCTCGACGGCGGCCTGGTCACGCGTGGCGCGGATCGTCTTGAGACGGGCCACCTGCGAATCGCGCACCGCATGGTTGTCGATGTCGAGAATTTCGATCGGGTCTTCCTTGGCCAGCCGGTACTTGTTGACCCCGACGATCACATCCTTGCCCGAGTCAATGCGCGCCTGCTTCTCGGCGGCACACTCTTCAATCTTCATCTTCGCCCAGCCGGCCTCGACCGCCTTGGTCATGCCGCCCATGGCTTCGATCTCTTCGATGATCGCCCAGGCCTTGTCGGCCATTTCCTGGGTGAGCGATTCCATCATGTAGGAGCCGGCCCACGGATCAACCACGCTGGTGATGTGCGTCTCTTCCTGAATCAGGATCTGCGTATTGCGGGCGATACGCGACGAGAACTCGGTCGGCAGCGCGATGGCTTCGTCCAGTGCGTTGGTGTGCAGCGACTGGGTGCCGCCAAACACCGCGGCCATCGCCTCGATGGTGGTGCGCACCACGTTGTTGTACGGATCCTGCTCGGTCAACGACCAGCCGGAGGTCTGGCTGTGCGTGCGCAGCATCAGCGACTTTTCGCTCTTGGGGTTGAACTGCTTCATGATCCGCCACCACAGCAGACGCGCCGCGCGCATCTTGGCGATCTCAAGATAGAAGTTCATGCCCACCGCCCAGAAGAAGGACAGGCGGCCAGCAAACTTGTCGACATCCATGCCGCTGGCGATGCCGGTACGCACATACTCCAGACCGTCGGCCAGCGTGAAGGCCAGTTCGATGGCCTGGTTCGCGCCCGCTTCCTGAATGTGATAGCCGGAGATCGAGATCGAGTTGAACTTCGGCATGTGCTGCGCGGTGTAGCCGAAGATGTCGGCGATGATCTTCATCGACGGGGTGGGCGGATAGATATAGGTGTTCCGCACCATGAATTCTTTGAGGATGTCGTTCTGGATCGTGCCCGACAGCTTCTCCTGACTCACGCCCTGCTCTTCGGCGGCCACGATATAGCCGGCCAGAATCGGCAGCACGGCACCATTCATGGTCATCGACACCGACACCTTGTCGAGCGGGATGCTGTCGAAGAGGATCTTCATGTCTTCGACCGAATCGATCGCCACGCCGGCCTTGCCGACGTCGCCGGTGACCCGCGGATTGTCCGAATCGTAGCCGCGGTGCGTAGCCAGATCAAAAGCCACCGACACGCCCTGCCCACCGGCGGCCAGCGCCTTGCGGTAAAAGGCGTTGGACGCCTCGGCGGTCGAAAAACCGGCGTACTGGCGGATGGTCCAGGGGCGACCGGCATACATCGTGGCCTGCGGGCCGCGCACATAAGGCGCAAAACCCGGCAGCGTATTGGTATACGCCAGATCGGCCACATCCTCGGCGGTATACAAGGGTTTGACGACGATACCTTCTGGCGTCGTCCAGTTCAGCGACGCAGGATCATTGCCCGGTGCGGTCTTGGCCGCAGCTTTGTACCAGTCGTCCAGTGAGAACTGGGGAGTATCAGGCGCCTTCGACATGCTTACCTCTCTGATCTGCAAAGCGGGGCCGATTTCGCGGCCCCGCGGGTGTCTGCTTAGGGTGTTGCGGCGACTGCGCCGCCCGCAATCAACGCGGGCGGCCGTCGGCGCCCTGCACTAGCGTCCCTCCCTCTCCGCCGCCGAAGCGACGCCCTCTTTGTGTCCGGACACTGCACAGGATTTGACTTGCAACGCAGCAATAATACTTTATCCATAATTATGAATGCAAGACCTATCGGAATCGCGCTATCATGTTACGCGCAGGCCAAGGGGTCGAAAAGCCCCTTCGGTTCGCAAGCTTTCATCGCGTGTGCCGTTCTTGTATACAACGCACAAGCGCAGCCTACAACACCTGTTGCTGCCATCGCCACCCGTCAGGAGACCAGGGTTTTATGAACGCCTCTCGCATCGCGCCCATGGCGCTGTACCAGGAAGTCGCGGAACGCCTGCGTGAGCGGATCTTTGCCCACGAGCTCAAACCCGGCACCTGGATCGACGAACAAGCCCTCACCGAGCACTACGGCATCTCCCGCACACCGCTGCGCGAAGCACTCAAGGTGCTGGCGTCCGAAGGACTGGTCACGCTCAAGCCGCGCCGTGGCTGCTACGTGACCGAAATTTCTGAGCGCGATCTGGACGAAATCTTCACCGTCATGGGCCTGCTCGAAGGCCAGTGCGCGCGCGACGCGACAACCCGCGCCAGCGCTGCCGACCTGAAGCAACTGGAGAAGATCCACGCCGATCTGGAGCGTGCCGCGACGACCGGCGACATCAACGGGTATTTCGAAGCCAATCAGGCCTTCCACCAGCAGGTGCAATGCATCGCCGACAACCACTGGTTGCAGCATGTGATCGAAGACCTGCGCAAGGTGATCAAGCTCTCGCGCCACCACTCGCTGTTCAGCGACGGCCGGCTCGAGCAGTCACTCGCCGAGCACCGTCAGATCCTCAGAGCCATGCTGGCGCGCAGCGCCGATGCCGCCGATCTCGCGATGCGCGAGCACATCGCCAGCGGCCGCAAAGCCTTGGCGCGCATTGCCGCCGCACGCACCGAGGCCGCCTGAACCGCCCTCAGTACGGTTGGCCGAACTGCAAGAAGAAGCGCACTTCATTGACCTCCGGCGACACGCCCGCCCCCAGATACAGCGGCCCGAGCACCGTATCCGCCCCGACGAACAAGGACAGCGAGCGGTAGACCCCGGCGTCCGCATCGGCCGACGCGTAAGCGCGCAGGCTGGCCCATTCGTAGGTCGCGCCCATGTATACGCCCCGCCCCAGTGAGTCGGGCAGCTTGCTGATGCGGCGGTAGTAGGCCCCGCGCAGCAAGAAAACCTGATCGGCGGTCAGCTCACCGTAGCGATACCCCGACAGCAGGAACGGGCCGCCCAGCAGCGTGCGCGCCACGGCAGGTAGATCCCGATCGGGGCTGCCTGACACCAGCACACCGAACTGCGCGCTATGTTCCCGATAAGACATCGCGGCCGAGCCATTGAGCGCAGTCAGCGTGTAATCCTGGTCACTGCCGAAGCGCTCGTGGTGGCGCGCCACGCGCAGCCGTGCCGCGTAGCCGCGCCGCGGGAAGAACGGGCTGTCGAGTCGGTCCAGCGTGGCAGACGCCTCCAGCCAGCCGGTGTGCAAATCCACGGCCGGATACAAGGCCTGACCGGCCAGCACTTCGGCGCGCTGGGTGCCGCGGCGCAGCCCCATCCGCAGCTCGCCCCAGGCGCCCACCTCATAGCCCAGATCCAGGCCCAGCGTCCGCTCGCGTACCTTGTAATCGGCCAGCTTGTTGCCGTCGTTGTACACCGGTAGCGCCCGGGTCTGCAGCTCGATCGACGGCGCCACGAACCACGCCGCGTTCCGCCCCAGCGGCTGATAGAGCTCCGAGCGGAAGCGGTTGGTCGTGCCGAGCTGGATGTCAGCATCGAGCCGCGCCCCCCAGCGGTTGAGCCAGCGCCGCGACACGCCGGCATACAGCCCGACGGCGCCGTCGCCTTCGAAATCAGCCGACAAGCCACCGCCAAAACGCAGGAAGGTCGGCCCCCAGGATTTTTCCGCCGCCTCGATCCGCAGGTCGGCCACCGCGCCATCGCGCACCAGGCTGTAACGCAGACGCTCGAAGTCCCCGCCGCTATACAGGTCGTCAATCTGCGTCTCAAGCGCAACGCGGTCCAGCGGCTCGCCCTTGAGACCACGCAGGCGCGCCGCCATCGCATCGGGCGACACATAGCGCAAGCCATCCACCACCACTTCGCGAATGACCGGCTCGGGCACTCGCCAACGCAACTCGCGCTGGCGCTGCCACGCGGCAAAACTCTCGGCGTCCACACTGAAACGGGCGAGATCGGTGGCCGCCCGTCGTGCCGCCGCCTCGCCCAGCGGTAGCGTATCGAGCACCCGGTCAAAATCCATGGAGGTGATCGTGCCGAGGTCGACCTGCACCAGCGCATCATCGGGGCCAAGCTGGGCGAGTTGCTGCGCCACGTTCTGCTCCAGCGCCAGGTTGATCGCCTGCAACACGATATCGGTGGCCGATTGCAGGCGATCGCGCGCCATCGGCGGCGTGCCGAGATTGACCGCAATCACCCGCGAGCCACACAAGCGCCGCCCCTGATCGACCGGCAAGTTAAGGACCAGGCCACCATCGACCAGCAGACGCCCTTCCCGCTCGATCGGCAAAAATACGCCGGGCACGGCCATACTGGCGCGCATCGCCCGCCACAGCGGTCCGTCGTCGAGCACCACCAGTCCGCCCGTCTCGAGGTCGGTGGCCATGGCACGGAAGGGCAGCGCCAGCGAATCAAAATTGGTCAGCGCGTCGGCCGAGCCGATCAGGCGCTGCAAGAAGCGATCGAGCTCCTGCCCGGCGATCGCGCTGTGCGGCAAGAGCACGCGGCCGTTGCCGTAGCCGAGCGACACCGCGCTGCGGTTTCGCGAGGCGTCCTGTTTTTCGCGGAAGGGCTGCTGATCGCGCGCCACGGTGTTGGCGAAAATGGCGTCCCAGTCGGCGGCGCGCACCTGGCGCTCCATCTCGTCCAGCGGCACGCCCGCGGCGTAAGCGGCGGCGACGATCGCGCCCATACTGGTGCCCACCACGCAGTCGACCGGAATGCGCATCTGCTCCATCACCTTGAGCACGCCGATATGCGCCACGCCGCGCGCACCGCCCCCTGACAACACGAGCGCCACACCGCCCTGCCCGCCACTCGCCGGCGAGGCCAGCACGGCGCCAAGCATCAATAAACCAAACAAGCGATGAAACATGGGGTTGATCCGAACATCCGACAGGGCGCCAGTCTAGCGGGTCACCCGGTGAACGAAAAACCCCGGCCGATGCTGCTGGCCGGGGTTGTTGTTGCAGCGCGACAGTCTCGCCGCGCAATACCGTCAGTGCGAGGACGCCGTGGCGGCCCCCAGGCCCGTCTGGGCACGCACATACTGATCGCCAAAGGCTTCGCGCTCAGCCTCTGCCGCACGGCTCGTGTCCATGTTCGACACGATGATCGTGGCCAGGAAGGCCAGCGGCATCGAGAACAAGGCCGGCTGGGTATAGGGGAAGAGCGGCGCGGCAAAGCCGAACACATCCACCCACACCGACTTGGACAAGACCACCAGCGTCACCGCCGAGAACAGGCCAAGATAGCCACCAGCCAGCGCGCCGCGCGTGGTCAGCCCCTTCCAGTACATCGAGAGGATCAGCACCGGGAAGTTGGCCGAGGCGGCCACACCGAAGGCCAGCGCCACCATGAAGGCGACGTTCATCTTCTCGAAGGCCAGGCCCAGCAGCACGGCCACGATGCCGAGGCCGATGGTGGCGAACTTGGACATGCGAAGTTCAGCCTTCTCGGTCGCCTTGCCCTTCATGATCACCCGCGAATAGATATCATGGGAGATCGCCGAGGCACCGGCCAGTGCCAGACCCGACACCACGGCCAGAATGGTCGCGAAGGCCACGGCCGACAGGAAGCCGAGCAGGATGTCACCGCCAACGGCTTTGGCCAAGTGCATGGCCACCATGTTGCCGCCGCCAATGATCGCGCCGCTGATATCGCCACCTTCGAAGTACTCGGGGTTCTGACCGACGATGATGATCGCGGCCAGACCCATCAAAGCCACCACGTTGAAGAAGTAGGCCACGATGCCCGACGCGTAGAGCACCGACTTGCGCGCCTCTTTTGCGTCGGTGACGGTAAAGAAGCGCATCAGGATGTGCGGCAGACCGGCCGTACCAAACATCAGGCCAAGGCCCAGCGAGATCGCGGTGACCGGATCGGCCAGCAGGCTGCCCGGCGCGAGCAGCTTGGTGCCGAGCTTGTGCACATCGATGGCGCGCGTGGTCAGCTCGTCAAAGCTGAAATTGAACTGGGTCATCGCCAGAATCACCACCGTCGTGCCACCAAACAGCAGCATGCAGGCCTTGATGATCTGCACCCAGGTGGTCGCGACCATGCCACCAAAGGTGACATACACCATCATCAGCGCACCCACCACGACCAGCGCAATGCCGTAGTCGAGGCCGAACAGCAGCTTGATCAGCTGACCCGCGCCCACCATCTGCGCCACCAGGTAGAAGCACACCACCACCAGCGAGCTGATCGCGGCCATGGTGCGCACCTTGCCCTGGTTGAGGCGATAGGCGGTGATGTCGGCAAAGGTGAACTTGCCCAGGTTGCGCAGGCGCTCGGCCATCAGGAACAGAATGACGGGCCAGCCCACGAAGAACGCGATCATGTAGATGTAGGCGTCGACACCGCGGGTGTACATCATCGCGGTCAGGCCAAGCAGCGTGGCCGCCGACATGTAGTCGCCGGCAATGGCCAGGCCGTTCTGCGCACCGGTGATGCCGCCGCCAGCGGTGTAAAAGTCCGCAGTCGACTTGGTGCGGCTGGCCGCCCAGTAGGTGATCGCCAACGTCATCAGCACGAAGATGAAGAACATACCGATCGCGGTCAGGTTGATCGGCTGCTTGGCCGTCTGGCTGATGGCATCACCGGCAAAAGCCGACGAGGCAAACAGACCCGCGCCAAGCGCGAGCGAACGTACGGGATTCAAGGCGCGCATCATTTGTCCTCCCGCGAAGCGGCGTCGATGATGGCCTTGTTCAGGTCGTCGAATTCACCATTGGCACGTCGCACATACATCAGCGTCAATAGCCAGAAGGAGATGAACTGAAACAAGCCCGCGAGAATACCGATCGTGATGTTGCTGCTGGCAAACGGACGCTGCGCGAGGAAGTCCGGCGCGAACGCCACGGCCAACACGAAGCTGAAGAAAACGATGAATACAATCGCTGACAGAAACCAAGCAAAACGCCCTCGTGCAGCCACCAACTGAGCGAACTGCGGGTTGTTGCGAATGCGAGCATAGGCAATGCTAGACATGCTGCGACCTCCCTTCCCAAAAAAACCATTAAAAAAATGGTGCAGGGGCGCGCTGGCCTTGCAGGTCTGCACGCCTGCCATCGGCACGGCGCGCGAACATCCTCGGTCCAATAACGGCCCAATATTATTTGCCGCGACTTAGACCGCGGTCATGTTGCTAGCCGGATGATATATCATCTTCACTCCGCCATACCAGTGCGTATGGGATTTTTTTGCACTTGCAGCAACTCTTTGAATTTAACCGACAAACGGTGGTGTTTCGGCATGCTGCAATGCACAAATTCTTGATGGAGATCAATCATGGGAATGGTCATTGAGCGTATGGATGGCCCGGCATTGACCATCCGTCTGAGCCACCCGGGAAAGCTCAACGCGATTGACGCCGGCATGTGGACCGCACTGCGCGCTACACTCGAACGCGCCGCCGGCAATCCTGAGGTTCGATGCATCATCCTGCGCGGCGACGGCGACGACGCCTTCGCTGCGGGCGGGGATATCGAAGAGTTCCAGACCGTCCGGGCCACCGTTGACGACGCCCTGCACTACCACGACACGCTGGTCGCGGCAGCGCTGGAGGCCATCCGCCAAAGCCCGATCCCGACCGTCGCCGCCATCCGGGGCGCCTGCATCGGCGGCGGACTGGAGATCGCCGGCTGCTGCGACATTCGCATTGCCGGCGAATCGGCACGCTTCGGCGCGCCCATCAACCGGCTCGGTTTCTCGATGTATCCCGGTGAAATGGCGGGGCTGCTGGCCTTGGTCGGGCCGGCGGTCGTGCTGGAGATTCTGCTCGAAGGCCGGATTTTCAACGCACACGAAGCACTGGCCAAAGGCCTGCTCAGCCGCGTGGTTAGCGATGAGCGCGTATTCACCGAAGCCGAAGAAACGGCCGCCCGCATCAGCGCAGGCGCGCCATTGGTTGCGCGCTGGCACAAGCAGTGGGCGCTACGCCTGACCCACGACCGGCCACTCAGCGAAGCGGAGAAGCGTTCAGCCTTCGACTTTCTGGCGACGGACGACTACCGCGAAGGGATTCGCGCCTTTTTCGAGAAGCGCAAACCGCAATTCACAGGTAAATAGGTCTCATGCGCCGAAGACGCTGTGCAGCATCTTCAGGCTCAGGATAACGAGCACGCCGGCGAAGATCTTCTTCAGCGTCGCCACCGGCAGCCGGTGTGCCAGCCGTGCGCCGACCGGCGCGGTGAACATGCTGACCGCGGTAATCAGGACCAGCGCCGGCAGATAGATGAAACCCGCGGTATAGGCCGGCGTGCCTTCGGCACCCCAGCCATTGACGACATAGCCAAGCGTCCCGGCCAGCGCAATCGGCAAACCAATGGCCGCCGAGGTGCCAATTGCGTTCTGCATCTTCACATTGCACCAGGTCATGAACGGCACCGACAAGGAGCCGCCGCCAATCGCCACCAACGCCGAAATGCCACCGATGCCCAGCCCCACCCCGCTCATCCCGACCGGGCCAGGCAAGGCCCGGCTGGGCTTGGGCTTGATGTTGAGCAGCATCTGAGTCGAGACATACGCCATGAAGCAGGCAAAAAAGATCGCCAGCGGCCTGGATGCCACCTGCGAGGCGATGAAGGTGGCGCCGAAAGTGCCCACCAGAATGCCCGGTGTGATGAAGCGCACCACATCCCAGCGCACCGCGCCATGACGATGATGCGCACGCAGGCTCGCCACCGAGGTCATCACGATGCCGGCCATGGAGGTCCCCAGCGCCATGTGCACCAGCTTGTCAGCGGGGAAGCCCTGCGCGGCAAACAGTGAGGCCAGCACCGGCACCATGATGCCGCCGCCGCCCACCCCAAGCAGCCCGGCGAAAAAGCCGACGAAGGCCCCGAGCAGGGGATAGGACAGCCACCACACATCAAAGCTCATCAGTCTTCAGTTCCAGCATCGTTTCAGTAATAAAGCGCCATTCATCCGGATCCACCGGCGTGATCGACAAGCGGTTGCCCCGCGCCAGCACGCGCATGTTGGCCAGTTCGGGCGTGTCGCGCAATTCGGGCAAGCCGATCAGGCGCGTCTTGCGCACGAAGCGCACATCGACATTGAACCAGCGCGGCTGCTCGGGACGGGACTTGGGGTCGAAAAACCGGCTCGACGCATCGAACTGCGTTGCGTCCGGGTAGGCCGGCGAAGCCACCTGCGCGATGCCGGCAATCCCCGGTTCAGGGCAACTCGAGTGATAAAACAACACCCAATCGCCCACCGTCATCTGATTCATCATGAAGTTGCGCGCCTGGTAGTTGCGCACGCCGTACCAGGCCACGGTCTGCTCGGGCATTGCCGCCAGGTCGTCGATCGAGCAATCGTCCGGTTCGGATTTCATCAGCCAGTAGCGCATGGCGGGCTCCCGCGGGTCAGGCCGCTACTTTACCAGCGCGCCGCTTGAGCCGGGCCGGTCGAGCGACTAGCATGCGCCCATGCGCCAACGCCTCCCCATGCTCGCCGCAATGCTAATGACCGCCTGCACCCACCCGGCCATCGTCGCGACACCACAGCTCTGCCTGAGCAGCGAAGGCGTCCCCGCCCAGACACTGCCGGACACGCGTTTCACGCTGGCCTGGACGCATTCGATCGAGAAAATCCGCTGGGAAGAAGACTGGCGCCTCGACGCCGGCCAGATGGTGCTGGACGAAGCACGGGTACTGGGCTCGGGCGCCGGCATGGAACCCGCGCCGGGCGCCCGTCTGATCGACGGCGTGTGGCACTACCACGTGATGCGCCGTGAGCCGACACTGGCCCTGACCCACTCGCCCTTTACCGCCGGCTACACCCTGTGCGCGGCGGGCCGCTGTCAGGCGCTGGTCGATTGGCTGCCAGGATTGCCCGAGATCGCGCGCGTCGACATCCACGCCTGCGAAGCGGCCGCACAAAAATAAAGAGGGCGTGGCCTTGGCCACACCCTCTTGTGTAGGTCCCCCGCGATGCCGACCCGACCGGGCATCCTGAACCTAGGGTTCAGGTGGTCGCTGTACCTGACGCTTCAGGCACATCCAACAAGGGATGCGCACAACGGCAATCGTAGCGGTTAGCAACCGTGTCGCATGACATTGGTTCAAGGAATCAACGGCCGACGCGAACACCGCAGGGGATTGATCTTAGACAGCCCGACGGGCTCTCAGAACAACTTTTCCTGTTGCGCCAGGACATCGTCCAGGCGCGAATTCATGGAGTCAATCTTACGCTTCATGCCCGGCATGTCAAACCCTCCTGAGCGCTGAAACTGCAGATATTCATGTGCAATATTCAGGGCGGTCATGACCGCCAGCTTCTCGCCCGTGGCGCCGGTCTTTCCACCCAGTTCGGACAATTTACCTTCAAGCACCTGCACCGCGGCCTGCAGGCCTTCGCGATCTTCCGGCGCGCAGCCAACCCGGTATTCCTTGCCCAGCAGAATGATATCGAGTGTGTCCATGTCGTTCAGCTCTCGGGCAGGGTTTCGAGCACGGCACTGACGCCACGCACGGCGGCATCGACCTTTGCGGCCAGTCGCTTGTTCTCGGTCTGCAGCGTGGCGATCCGCGATTTGAGCTCGCGATTCTCCTGCTTCTGCGCATCGAAGTAGCGGATCAGTTCTTCCAGTTGCTGCTGGAGGTGGTCGAGTTCGGCGTCCATGGATCAGATGGTAGTGAGCCGGGCCGGTCGCGGTCAAGCAACGTATGCACGGATGGCGCTTTCATGCGCCGGTCCAAAGCACGCGGCGAGGCGGTCGAGGTCGAGATGCTCGGCCAGACAATCGGCCAGACGGTCGAGATCGGCCAGGCGTCGCGCCGCCACATCCACCGGTTGCGCCGCCTGCACCCCCGCCCAGGCGAGCAGCGCCGCCAGCGCCTCCGGCGCATCGAACAGACCATGCGCGTAGCTGCCAAGCACCTGATCATCGTCGCTGATCGCGCCATCAACACGCCCGTCGTCAAAACGTACCGCCGGGCGGTCCAGCGCCGCACCGCGGCTCACCCCCATATGAATTTCGTAGCCGGTCATGGCGGCCGCACCGCCGAAGCACAAGCGGCCGCTCACATTGCGCAGTTGCTTGACCGCCTCGAGCGTCGTGTCCATGTCGAGAATGCCCAGCCCGGCGCTACTGCCCGGCGCCCCTTCGACACCCTGCGGATCGTGCATTTCTTTGCCAAGCATCTGGAAGCCGCCGCAGATGCCGACCACTTTGCCGCCATAGCGCAGATGCCGCTGAATCGCAGCGTCCCAGCCCTGCCCCACCATCCATTCGCGATCCGCGCGCACGCTCTTTGAGCCCGGCAGTACGATCAGATCGGCCGGCGGAATCGGCTGACCCGGCCCGACCCAACGGAAGTCGACCTGCGGATGCAGGCGCAGCGCGTCCAGATCGGTGTGGTTCGAAATGCGCGGAAAGGCGGGGGCCACCACGCGCAGCGCGATCTCGCCCTTGTCGATCCGTGCATCGCCCAACGCGTCTTCGGCATCCAGAAACAAGCCGTGCAGATACGGCACGGTGCCGATCACCGGCCGCCCGGTGCGCGCCTCCAGCCAGTCCAGCCCCGACTGCAGCAAGCTGATGTCGCCACGAAAACGGTTGATGATGAAGCCCTTCACCCGCGCCTGCTCGCTCGGCGAGAGCAGTTCCAGCGTGCCGACCAGATGCGCAAACACGCCGCCGCGGTCGATATCGGCGACCAGAATCACCGGGCAATCCGCCGCCTCGGCAAAGCCCATGTTGGCGATGTCGCGGTCACGCAGATTGATCTCGGCCGGGCTGCCTGCGCCCTCGATCAGCACGCAGTCATAAGCTGCCGTCAATCGCCCCCAGCTTGCCATCACCGCCGCCATCGCGGTCGGTTTGTAGTGGTGGTAGTCCTTGGCCGACAGCGTGGACATCACCTTGCCGTGGATGATCACCTGCGCGCCGATGTCGGTCGCCGGCTTGAGCAGCACCGGGTTGAAATCGGTGTGCGGCGCGACGCCAGCGGCCAGCGCCTGGAGTGCCTGCGCCCGGCCGATCTCGCCACCGTCGGCCGTCACCGCCGAATTCAGCGCCATGTTCTGCGGCTTGAAGGGCGCGACCCGGCAACCACCGCGCGCCAGCAGGCGGGCCAGGCCAGCGACCAGAGTGGTCTTGCCGGCATCCGAGGTGGTGCCCTGAACCATCAGGCTGGCGCAATCGTGCATCACGTACAATCCCGTTCTCGCAAAACGCCGGATTATCCCGCAAGCGGCGCCACGCCGCGCACTTTCGCCATGCCACCGCTCACTCAACTGGCCCTCACCCTCGCCGCCGGCGTGCTGCTCGACCGTTTACTCGGCGAACCGCGACGCTTTCACCCGCTGGTGGGCTTCGGCGCGCTGGCGGCCTGGCTGGAAAAACGATGGAACCGAAATGAACACCGCATCGCCCGCGGCGCACTGGCGTGGACGCTGGCCGTGCTGCCGTGGGTGCTTGCCGCGCTCTGGCTCAGAAGCCTTGGCAGCGCCATCGCGATCGGCGTCGACATCGCCCTGCTGTGGTTTGCCCTCGGCGCACGCTCGCTGGTCGAACACGCCCGCGCCGTGGCCGTGCCGCTACAGGCGGGCGATCTGGCCGAAGCCCGCCGCCG
This sequence comes from Denitromonas ohlonensis, assembly GCF_007625205.1. Classification (GTDB taxonomy): domain Bacteria; phylum Pseudomonadota; class Gammaproteobacteria; order Burkholderiales; family Rhodocyclaceae; genus Nitrogeniibacter; species Nitrogeniibacter ohlonensis. The sequence goes on from NZ_VMNI01000003.1 coordinate 96,154, forward strand.
TGTTGGCTGGATCGTCTCGCGCGACACCGCCGCGCTCAGCCCGACGCAGGTGGCCGCCGCCGGCACCGAGTCGGTGCTGGAAAACGGCAACGATGCGATCTTCGGCACCCTGTTCTGGTTTCTTGTCGCGGGCGGCCCGGGCGCGCTGCTGTTTCGTCTGGCCAACACGCTGGATGCCATGTGGGGCTATCGCACCGAGCGCTACCTGCACTTTGGCCGCATCGCCGCGCGTGCTGACGATGTGCTCGGCTGGCTGCCCGCCCGGCTGACGGCGCTGAGCTATGCCCTGCTCGGCCACACCCGCCACGCCCTGCATTGCTGGCGACACCAGGGGCCGGGCTGGAAAAGCCCGAACGCCGGGCCGGTGATGGCCGCCGGCGCCGGCGCCCTGCGCGTGCAGCTCGGCGGCGAGGCCCCCTACCATGGCGCAATGACCCAACGACCGCCACTGGGCAGCGGCAGCGCGCCGGATGCGTCCAGCCTGTTTGCCGCCATCGCGCTGGTCAATCGCACGCTGGCCTTGTGGATCGGACTCAGCCTGCTCGCCGGCGCCGTCGCGTGGGGGCTGGCCCATGCTTGAGCACGGCGGCGGTCTGCGCGCGGCAGCAGCGCGTTACGGCATCCCGGTCGCCGACTGGCTGGACCTGTCCACCGGCATCAACCCCGCCCACTATCCGCTGGTCGCGCCGCCGGCCAGCGCGTGGCATCGCCTGCCCGAACCCGACGCCGGCCTGCTGGCCGCGGCCGCCGCCTATTACGGCAGCGACCAGCTATTGCCCGTAGCGGGCAGCCAGGCCGCCATTCAGGCCTTGCCGGCGGTGCTCCGCGCACCCCGCGTCGGCATGCTGGCGCCCAGCTACGCCGAACACGCGCATGCCTGGCGACACCACGACATTGTGTGGCTGAACGCGGACACTATCGACGCCGCAGTCGACACCCTGGACGCGCTATTGCTGGTGCAGCCCAACAACCCGACCGGCGAGCACTTTGACCGCGCGCACCTCATCGGCTGGCACCGCCGGCTGGCGCGGCACGGCGGCACGCTGATCGTGGACGAAGCCTTCATCGACGCCGCCCCCGCCGACAGCCTCGCCCCGCTTGCCGGCACGCCCGGACTGGTGATCCTGCGCTCGCTGGGCAAGTTCTTCGGCCTGGCCGGCGCGCGGGTGGGTTTCGTGCTGGCCGAACCGGCGGTGCGCGATGCCCTCGCCAATCACCTCGGCCCTTGGACGATCAGCGCCCCCGCGCAAGACATCGCCCGTCAGGCGCTCAGTGACACCGCCTGGCAACACCACATGCGCGCCGCGCTCGCCACCGACGGCGCACGCATGGCGGCGCTGCTCAAGCACCACGGCGCAAGCCCCACCGGCCCGGCGCTGTTCAAAACCCTTCGCACCGACACCGCCCGCCCATGGCAAGACGCCCTGGCGCGCGAGGCGATTCTGGTGCGCGCTTTCGACACCCCAGCCGCGCTACGCCTCGGCCTGCCGCCAGACGAAGCCGGCTGGCGACGGCTCGACGCCGCGCTCTCTCGCGCCCGGCGCGACGGACACTCACTGGAGTAATCTTTGCCCATGACTTTTCGCTTTTCCGCCCTGATCCTCACACTCGCCCTGCTCATCCCCGGCCCGCCGGCGCATGCGCAACTCACCGTCACCGACGACGTGGGCCAGTCGGTCGCCCTGCCCACCCCGGCGCGACGCATCGTCTCGCTGGCGCCACATGTCACCGAGCTGATCTACGCCGCCGGCGCCGGTCACATGCTGGTCGGCGCGGTCGATTACAGCGACTATCCGGCCGAGGCGCGCGCGGTCAAACGCATCGGCAGCTATGTGCGAATCGATCTCGAGGCGGTCGCGGCGCTCAAGCCGGACGTGGTCATCGGCTGGCGCAGCGGCAACCCCGCCACTCAGCTCGAACGCCTGCGCGCGCTGGGTCTGCCGGTGTATATCAACGAGCCGCGCAGCCTTGATGCGGTCGCCCACTCACTCCGTCAGATCGGTATTCTGGCCGGCACGCAGGGCGAGGCCAACCGCGCCGCCGACGCCTTCGTGGCGCACCGCAATCGCCTGCGCGACGACTACGGCAGCCGCCCGCCGGTGCCGGTGTTCTACCAGATCTGGAACCAGCCGCTGATGACCATCAACGGCCACCACCTGATCTCGGATGTGATCCGCCTGTGCGGTGGCCACAATGTGTTCGACAGCCTCGATGTGCTGGCGCCCAAGATCGGCGTCGAGGCGGTGCTGGCCAGCAACCCCGAAGCCATCGTCGCCAGCGGCATGGGCGAGTCGCGCCCCGAGTGGCTGGATGAATGGCGCAAATGGCCCACCCTGACCGCCGTGCAACAAAACAACCTGTTCTTTGTGCCGCCCGACCTGATCCAGCGCCACACCCCGCGCATTCTCGACGGCGCAGATAGGCTCTGCCGCCACCTCGATACCGCCCGCGGCAAGCGCACGCCCTGATGTCACGCCACCCGCAACGCATCGTTTGCCTGTCCACCGAAACGGTCGAGGTGCTGTATGCGCTGGGCGAAGCCGACCGCATTGCCGGCATCTCTGGCTTTACGGTACGCCCCGCCCGAGCGCGCAAGGAAAAGCCCAAGGTCAGCGGCTTTTCCAGCGCACGCATCGACAAGATTCTGGCAGTGCGCCCCGACCTGGTGCTGGCCTTCTCCGACATGCAAGCGGACATTTGCCGCGACCTGATTCGCGCCGGCATCGCCGTGCATGTGTTCAACCAGCGTGACATCGCCGGCATCCTGGCGATGATCACCACCGTCGGCGCCCTGGTCGGCGCGCAGGCGCGGGCCGAGGTGTTGGTGGCGCAGCTCGATGCCCAACTCGACGCCGCCGGCCGCGCCGGCGATGCCCGCATCGCACGACTCGGCCGGCGAGCACGGGTCTATTTCGAAGAATGGGATACGCCGATGATCTGCGGCATCCGCTGGGTGTCCGAGCTGATCGCGGTGGCCGGGGGCGAGGACGTGTTTGGTGAGCGAGCGACCGCGCCCGGCGCCAGCGCCCGCATCATCGCCGATGGCGCCGAGGTGATCGCGCGGCAGCCGGACATCATTCTGGCCTCGTGGTGCGGTAAGAAAGTACGGGCGGAGCAGATCGCCGGGCGGCCCGGCTGGGACGCGCTGGAGGCCGTTCGCCAACAGCGCATTCACGAGATCAAATCAGCGCTGATCCTGTCGCCGGGCATGGTCGCCATCGAGGCCGGTCTGCCGGCCATTGCTGCCGCGCTCGACCGCGTCTCGGCAATCTGACGCAGCCGCGCCACGCGCCGGACTAATCGCGCTCGCCCGAACCGAGCATGGTGCTCGCGTAATAGCGGCGCCAGTCCTGACGCGCGGCTCGCCACCAGCGCCGATCCAGCACACGGGACAAACGGGGCAGCGATCGCTGCAGATAGTGACTGGCCGCCGTGTGCGCGTCGGGCTCAGGCACGCGCGGGGCCACGCCCAGGGCCACCAGACGATCGGTCAGCGTGGGATGAAAGCACAAGCCGCTATCCTCGCACACCAGCGAATGCAGCGCCCGGTGCTGCGGCGCTGCGTGAAAGCCCGCCGCCACGCCCATCCCCATGTCGCGGAAGGGGCGCAAACTGGGGCGCGGCATTTCGGCGGCCTGCGACATCACCGCATCCCAGTAATCGGTTTCGATGAAGTTGGCCTTCATGGCCACTTCCACCAGCGTATCGCCCAGCAATTTGCTGCCGACGATACGGGCGGCCAGCCGATCGGCTTCGTATTCTTCGAGATGGTTGAGGCGTACGGCGGCCATCAGGTCGGCCTCGGCCCAGCGCGCAAAACCACGATCGACCCACTGCGCCAGCCAGCTGTCTTCGGCCGCAATCCGCTCACACACCCGGTGCCACCAGGCGCGCACATGTGCGCCCCAGGCGGGCCAGCCGCCGCGCTGTCGATTGAGGTGGGCCAGCTCATGCGCCAGGATGGCGGCGAGTTGGCGCGGCGACACGCTGTGCACCAGCGGCAGCCCGATAATCAAGGTGGTGTCCATCGCGCCCCAGTAGCCCCACCGCGGGCGCTGGAAAACGGCGGCGTTCATTTCGGACGAGATACGAATGGTCTGAATGCTTTCGGCGCCCATGCGCTCGGCGAGATTGTCGAGCAGCCGATACAGGGCTGGCGCGGCGTGTCGATCAATCCGCACCCCTTCAGCGCGCGGCGCCGGCACCAGCAACCAGCGGACGATTCGCACCGCCCCCCAGACCAGTGCCGCAGCCAACCCCGCCACACCGATCTGCAGCATGGGCGTCCCGGCCGACGCCGGCACCACGGCAATCATCAGCACCACGGCAAGGCCCACACTGGCAACGGATGCCAGTGCCAGCACGGTCAGCGCCCCGGCTGCGCGCCAGGACAGGCGGCGAGCCAGACGGCGAACCGTGGCAGAAGATCGGGGGCGAATACGCGTCATGGCGTCCGGTAAATCCGAGGAGGGCTCACTGTAAACGATTGAAATGACAATAAAAATACAACTTTAGACGTAGTCGCCGCATGTCGACCGAACAGCATATGACATCACACTACCCGCTACCTCACTCCCCCCGCCATTGGGGCGTTCCTGCATATGGCATAAACAGCCCCGCCGATTTCACACGCGCAGCGCCCCCGCCCAGAAAAGAAACGGGCGACCCGATGGCCGCCCGCCCCTCCCTCTCGCTCGCCTCAGGCGCGCTTCTTCACATCCGCTTCCAGCCCGGCGCGTTGCTCCAGCTGATTCACCGCCGAGACAATCGCCTTCACCGAGGCCGTGACGATGCTGCCATCAATCCCGACGCCGAACACCGCGCCAGCCGCGCCTTCGCCCTGCAACTCGATGAAGGCCACCGCGCGGGCATCGGAGCCCTGACCGATCGCCCGCTCCTCGTAGCCGAGCAAACGCGCATCCGGCGCCAGCGCGTGCAGCGCCGCATCGATCGGCCCGTTGCCGATGCCGCGCAAGGCTTCTTGCCGGCCGCCGCGCGTCACCCCCAGCTGGATACCCTGCTGATCGCCATGTTCAAACAGATGATGTTCAGCATAGGCCACCTGATCCGCATTTTCGAGGTAGGTCTCGGTGAAGATCGCCCACAGATCCTCGGCGCGCATCTCGCGCCCGGTGTCATCGGTGACCGCCTGCACGGCATTCGAGAACGCCACCTGCAGGCGGCGCGGCATCACCAGTCCATATTCGGCTTCAAGCAAATAGGCGATGCCGCCCTTGCCCGACTGGCTGTTCACCCGGATCACCGATTCGTAGCTGCGCCCGAGGTCCGCCGGGTCGACCGGCAAGTAGGGCACGGCCCACGGCGCATCGGCTTGCTGCACGGCCAGGCCTTTCTTGATCGCGTCCTGGTGCGAGCCCGAGAAGGCGGTAAACACCAGATCGCCGACATACGGGTGGCGCGGGTGGATCGGCAACTGGGTGCAGTGCTCGACGGTGCGGGCGATCTCGTTGATACACGAGAAGTCGAGCCCCGGATGCACGCCCTGGCTGTAGAGATTGAGCGCCAGCGTCACGAGGTCGACGTTGCCGGTGCGCTCGCCGTTGCCGAACAGGCAACCTTCGACACGGTCGGCGCCGGCCATCACCGCCAGTTCCGCCGCGGCCACGGCGGTGCCGCGATCATTGTGCGGATGCACCGACAAGACCACGGCGTCGCGCCGGTCGAGGTGGCGGCTCATCCACTCGATCTGGTCGGCGTAGATGTTCGGCGTGCTCATCTCCACCGTGGCCGGCAGATTGATGATGCATGGCCGCTCGGGGGTCGGTTCCCACTCGGCGATCACCGCGTTGCACACCTCAACGGCGAAGTCGATTTCAGTGCCGGTGAAGACTTCCGGGCTGTACTGAAAGACAAACTCAGTGTCGGGCTGGGTGGCCGCCAGCTCGCGGATCAGGCGTGCATGCTCAACGGCGATCTGCTTAACGCCGGCACGGTCCTGATCGAACACGATGCGGCGGAAGTTCGGCGCCGTGGCGTTGTAAAAATGAATGATCGCACGCCGCGCGCCGCGCACCGACTCGAAGGTGCGGCGAATCAAGGGCTCGCGCGCCTGGGTGAGCACTTCGATGGTCACGTCATCGGGCACGTCGCCGCTGTCGACCAGGGCGCGCACGAAATCAAAATCGGTCTGGCTGGCCGACGGAAAGCCGACCTCGATCTCCTTGAAGCCGACCGCCACCAGCGTCTTGAACATGCGCTGCTTGCGCTCGGCGTTCATCGGCTCGAACAAGGCCTGGTTGCCGTCGCGCAGATCGGTGCTCATCCAGATCGGCGGATGGGTCAGCGTCGCGTCGGGCCAGGTCCGGTCGCGCAAGGGCTGGCCGTCCGGGAAGGAATTGAAGGCAGGGTATTTTTGACTCGGGTCGTTCAACATCGGAAATCACTCCTCGATTTTTGCAAAACATCATTCGAATTCGGGTGGCCGTCACGGCAACCGGGCGACCACGGCTTCGCGGCCCGGTTACCGGTTGGCAGTCGCAGATCAAATCGAGGCTTCGGAAGCATGGTCGCTCCAGGGGCGCAAGGCGCCAGACATGGCATCACACCGCTCGGTGAGCGGCGGCGGGGTCACAACAGGAAGGGGTAGAGGTTAGCTGCGCGGGGCGCGCAGCAGCAGACCCAGACCGCAGAGCGCGGTATGGCAGGCGACCATCGAGACGATGGCGAAGCGGGTCTGTTGCGAAATCATGAGTGCAAACTAACGGGCCGGGGCATTGACTGTCAACACCCCGGCCGCAATCAGGCTTAAATCCCGTTGATACCGGGGTACCAGGCGTCGACCAAATCGCCAACGCGGTAGTCGGCCAACACCTTGGCGCCGGACAGCCACTGCTCGACGGCGGCGCGCTGCTCCGGGGTGACCGAGCCGCGACCGGCGCAGCACACGAAGCCGCTGTCGTCGCCACCGCCGTAAATCAAGCCGGCCGGGTCGATGGCTTCGTTGAAGAAAGCCTCATAAAAGGCATCCACCGACGCCTCGTCCGCTGTTTCGGGGAAGCTCAGATCGAGATCAAACCCCAGTTCCTTGAACTCTCCAACGCACAATTTCTTGCGCAGGCGAGCACTACGCCGCTTACTCATTCGGACAAACTCCTGAATTACAAACTACGAAAAAACCGGCTCACGCCGGCTGTGGCCGAGGCTCGATGCGCGGCTCGCGGATGGGCAGATTTGCCACCGCCGCCAATGCTGCCAAGGCGATGTCAGCGTACCACATCCACTGGTAGTCGCCGGTCTCGGTGATGGCGATACCGCCCAGCCAGGCACCGAGAAATCCGCCGACCTGGTGGCTCAGCAAGGTCATGCCGAACAAGGTGGCCAGATAACGCGTACCAAAGAGCTTGCCCACCACGCCTGCCGTGGGCGGTACCGTGGCCAGCCAGGTAAAGCCGAGACCCGCGGCGAAGATATAGAAGGTCATCTCCGTTTTGGGCGCGACCAGATAGAGCGCCACCAGCGCAGCACGCGAGGCGTACATCCAGAACAGGATGTATTTGCTGCGATAGTGCTGGACGCACCAACCGGCGTAGAGACTGCCCGCGATATTGGCCAGCCCGATGATCGCCAGCGACCAGCTCGCCACCTGCGCAGGCAAGCCGCACAGGTCGACCTCGCCCGGCAGGTGAGTCACCAGAAACGCAATATGGAAACCGCAGGTAAAGAAACCGGCATGCACCAGCAGGTAGCTGCGATCGCGGAACGCATCGCTCAGGGTGGCGCGCATGCCCCGTTCGAGCGGCGGCGCCTCGGTCGCGCTCACGCTGGCTACTGGCGCCGGGCGCCCGCGAAGCAGCCGCGCCATTGGTAAGGCAGCGAGCGTGATCACGGCCAGTGAATACATCGCGCCCATCCAGCCGAACACGCCAATCAGCTTCTGCATCAGCGGCGCAAACACAAACTGCCCGAAGGAGCCGCCGGCATTGATCACCCCGGAGGCCATGCCGCGGCGATGCGTCGGCAAGCGCTGCGACGCGGCGCCGATCAAGACCGAAAAGCTGCCGGCCCCCGAGCCGGCCGCCATCAGAAAGCCAATCGAAAAGACCATGCCGATGCTCGAATCCATCATCGGCGTCAGGGCCGCACCGGCTGCCATCAGGAGGATGCCCGCCGCCAGCGCCCGCCCCGGCCCATAGCGGTCGGCCACCGCGCCGGCCACCGGCTGGATCGCCCCCCACACGAACTGCGCCACCGCCATCGCAAAACTGATGGTGGTGATGCCGAGCCCGGTGGACGTGTTGATCGGCGACACGAACAGACCAAGCGTCTGCCGCCCGCCCATGGTGATCGCCAGCAAGCCCGCGGCCGCCAGCACCAGGCCCCATTGCCGCATGTCAGGATCGTCGCGCCAGCGCATGCTCAGTTGTCCTCCGGCAAGGCCGGCTTCAAGCGCAGCAGCGCCGCGTCCAGATTCAGATTGAGTTCGGCCACAAAGTCGCGGTCCATCACCGCCTCCAGTTCACCTTGCGCGCGCGCCCACACCTCACGGGCACGCGCACGCAATTCAACGCCCTCCGGGCTCAGCGCGAGCAAGCGCTGGCGGGCATCCGCGCCGGGGGTCTGAACAATCCATCCCGCCGCCACCAGCGGCTTGATCCCGCGGGTCAGCGTGGTGCGATCCATTTCCAGCTTCTCGGCCAGCACCTGCAGCGGCTGCGGCTCCAACTCAAGATGCGCGAGCAGCGAGTACTGGGTCAGGCGCAAGCCGACCGACCGCAGATACTGCTCATAAAAAACCGTCACCCGACGGGTCAGACGGCGCAGGCGGGCGCCCGTGCAGGCCAGCGGCGGCAGCGACGTTTTCACGGTTGAGCTTTGAATAAGTGCATATGCACCTTATAGCGCAAACTCGCCCGCCGGGGCGAGGACACTTTCTACGCGATGCCGCGCCAGGTGTCAGGTTCGACGCTGACACAGCCATGATCGCCAGACACCGCCAGAATGCCGTCCTGCACCGTAATCTGCCAGGCCGTGGTGCGCACCAGCGACGCTGACAGCGCTTTGAGTTCGGGCTCGGGGAAAGCAATCACCTCAAGCTTTCGCAAGCGCGCCAGCTCGCGCTGCGCGCCCTGCCACCACAGCAGCGACGACGCGCCGGCGTAGGGGTGAATCGTCACCCGATCGGCCCGCCCGGCGGCCTTGATGATCCGACGCGCGTCCGGCTGACCGACATCGATCCAACGCTCGATCCGCCCGTCCAGACTGGCCAGACACAGATCCGGCTCATCCGGATCGCACAGCGCGCTGGTCATCGACAGGCGCTCGTCGGCCTGGCGGGCGAAGGCCAGCACCCGCGACACCAGCCGCACATCGGTCTCGGAGGGGTGGCGCGCCAGGGTCAGCGCATGGTCGGCGTAATAATGACGATCCAGATCCGCGATCTGCAGCTGAAACTTGAAAACGGTGGATTTGAGTGCCATGCCTGCGCCGCCCCGGGAAAAGGCGACATGGTACGCAGATGCGGCCGCAATGGAATGCCGCACTGCAAAATAATCCCCAACAGCAAGGCGATATCCGTTATCATCCGGCCTCCCGTACGCGTCGACCAATCAGCGTACCGGCCAGAATCATTCAACCGGGGCGAAGCGATACACGTTCGCACGCCCACTTCCCCCGCCAGCCTTGATTGGTGTCGCTCAACACAGCGACAGGCCGTCGCTGGAGCAGAACACAATGCAATCCGAAAACACCTTTGCCGCCCTTGGGCTGGCAGAACCCCTCTTGCGCGCCCTCACCGACGCAGGCTACACCACCCCGACCCCGATTCAGACCAAAGGCATTCCGGCTGTATTGGCCGGTGGCGACTTGCTCGCCGCCGCCCAGACCGGCACCGGCAAGACCGCCAGCTTCGCGCTGCCGATCCTGCACCGTCTGATGGAAACCGCCCAGCGCACCCGCACCGGTCGTCCGCGCGCCCTCATCCTGACCCCGACCCGCGAACTCGCGGCCCAGGTCGATGAGTCGGTCCGCACCTACGGCCAGCACCTGCCGCTGCGCTCCTTCGCCGTGTATGGCGGCGTCAGCGTGTTCGGCCAGAGCAAGGCCCTGCGCCGCCCGGTCGATATCCTGGTCGCGACACCGGGCCGTCTGCTCGACCACATCAGCCAGGGCAACCTGAGCCTGTCGGACATCGAGATCCTGGTGCTGGACGAAGCCGACCGCATGCTCGACATGGGCTTCATCCGCGACATCCGCAAGATCATGGACAAGATGCCGGCCAAGCGTCAGAACCTGCTGTTCTCGGCCACCTTCAACGACGACATCCGTGGCCTGGCCAACAGCCTGCTGACCAACCCGGTGAGCGTCGATGTGGCACCGCGCAACACCACCGCCGAGCGGGTCGACCAGTCGCTGATGATGGTCCCGCAAAGCGGCAAGCGTGATCTGCTGATCCACCTCATCCAGGAACAGCAATGGTTCCAGGTGCTGGTGTTCAGCCGCACCAAGCACGGCGCCGACCGCCTGTCCGAGCAACTGACCCGCGCCGGCATCCCGACCGCGGCCCTGCACGGCAACAAGGCGCAAAACGCCCGCACCCGCGCGCTGGACCAGTTCAAGCGCGGCAAGCTGCAAGTGCTGGTCGCCACCGACATCGCCGCCCGCGGCATCGACGTGGATTCGCTGCCGATGGTGGTGAACTTCGAACTGCCGAACGTGCCGGAAGACTATGTGCACCGCATCGGCCGCACCGGTCGTGCCGGCGCCGAAGGCAAGGCCGTATCGCTGGTCTGCCCGGACAACGAAATGAAGCAGCTGCGCGCCATCGAGCGGGTCATCAACGCCCCCATCGAGCGTATCGTCGTGGCCGGGTTCACAGTGGACGAAACCCGTGCATCCCGTCAGCGCCCCCCGCGTGATGCCAAGGCCCCGTCGCAGCGCAATGGTCATCGACACGGCCGCGCCAACCCGGACAGCCAGAACACTCGCAACGCCGACGGCAAGCGCCCCGCCCACCCGCAACGCGCCCCGCGCGACGCGCAGGGTCAAGGCCGCGACAAGCCGGCCGGCCGCAGCCAGGGCGCCCCGGGCCGTGACGCCCGTCCGCGCCGCTTCGGCAACTCGGACTAAGCGCCCGGCGGCGACACGCCGTCCGCCTCAAATACAAACGCCGGCCCTTGCGCCGGCGTTTGTGTTTGCGCACGCATACCAAATGACATTCGCGCCATACGGCGGCGTATGTTCGCGTTATACTCCCCCGTAGATGCTGCAATGCACACATTTTCGGAGGGAGCCGTGAAATGAATCATCTCGAGCACTACACGCAGAAAACCTGCACCGCCGCCGAGGCCATCGCTTTGGTCCGAGACGGCGACACCATCATCGTCCCGACCGGCGTGGGCGAGCCGCCCGCGCTGCTCACCGCCTTGTCGGACCAGCGCCGGTCACTCAACGGCGTCGTGGTCAGCCAGATCCTGCCGCTGCGCAAATTTGATTATTTCGACGAAACCACGCTCGACCACGTTCGTCATAGCGCCTACTTTTTCGGCGGCGCGTCACGCCCCGGTGGGCAGGCCGGATGGATCGACTTTGTGCCGGCGTATTTCTCGGAACTGCCGCAGCTGATCGAACGCGGGCTGACCCCGTCCGACGTCGTCTTTTCGCTCGCCTCACCGATGGATGAGCACGGCTACTTTTCGCTCGCGCTGGCGCCCGACTACACCATGGCCGCCATTAAAAAGGCGCGTGTGATCGTGCTGGAGGTGAATCCCAACGTGCCCTTCGCCTTCGGCGATTGCCATGTGCACATCTCGCAGGTCAGCGCCCTGGTCGAAAGCCAGGACGCGCTGCTGGAAGTCGGTCTGCCCGAGATCGGGCCGGTGCAGGAAGCCATCGGCAAATATGTAGCGGACCTGATCGACGACGGTTCGACGCTGCAGATCGGCTACGGCGGCATCCCCGATGCGGTGGTGATGCAGCTCAAGCACAAGCGCGATCTGGGCATTCACACCGAAATGATCGGCGACGGCATTCTGACGCTGCTCGAAGCGGGCGCCGTCACCAACCGCAAAAAGACCTTCATGCCCGGCAAGATGGTCGCCACCTTCGGACTCGGTTCGCAGAAGCTTTATCGCTTCATGCACCGCAACCCGGCGCTGGAGATGCACCCGGTCGAATTCACCAACGACCCCTACATTGCGGCACGCAACGATCAGTTGGTCGCCATCAACGCCACCATGCAAATCGACATGCTCGGCCAGTGCGGCTCGGAGAGTCTGGGCAGCCTGCCCTATTCAGGCACGGGCGGTCAGGTCGATTTCGTGCGCGCCGCCAATCGCTCGCGTGACGGCAAGGCCTTCATCGTGCTCCCCTCGACGGCCAAGGGCGGCAGCATCTCGCGCATCGTGCCGACACTGACGCCGGGCACGCATGTCACCACCAGCAAGAATGACATCAACTATGTGGTGACCGAATACGGCGTGGCGCAACTGCGCGGCAAGAGCGCTCACCAACGCTGCGAAGCGCTGATCAACATTGCCCACCCGGACTTCCGGAGCGAGCTGCGCGACCAGGCCCGGGCGCTGAAACTGCGCTGAGCCTCACACGGCCCACCCGCCATCGGCGGGAGGGCCGCGCAACAACCGATCAGTCGCGCTTGGGCACCATGATCTCGGCTTCGCCGGTCAGCACCACGGTCTCGCCCACCGTGCACACCGTGTCGAACAGCGCCTTGCGCTTTTCGGGGGTGAGCGACTTGACGGTCACCCGCGCCACCACGGTGTCGCCGATGCGCACCGGCGCCTTGAACTTCAGGGTCTGTGACAGATAGATGCAGCCCGGGCCCGGCAGACGGGTGCCGAACACGGTGGAGATGAAACTGGCCGACAGCATGCCGTGAGCGATCCGGCCGCCAAACATCGACGCTGCGGCCAGTTCCTCATTGAGATGCACCGGATTGGTGTCACCCGACACGCCGGCAAACAGCAGGATGTCCGCTTCGGTCACGGTATGACCATACGCGCCGCTCATGCCGACCGTCAGGTCTTCAAAGCGGTGCCCGTAGAATTCTTCAAAATTGGTCTCAGCCATCGGTGTGCTCCCTGTGGGTTGTGATCTTCATGCCATGTGGTGCTGCGGCGGATCGACGCGGAACGCAAGACAAGAAAAAACCCGGCCAAGGCCGGGTCTTTCTGAACTGCGTAATCGCTGGGATTACTTGCCGTTGACAGCGGCTTTCAGCGTCGCGCCAGCGGAGAACTTCGGCACGCTGGAGGCTGCGATCTTGATGGTCGCGCCGGTCTGCGGGTTACGGCCGGTACGGGCAGCGCGCTTCGACACTTCGAAGGAGCCGAAACCCGTGAACGCCACTTTGCCGCCCTTGGCGAGCTCTTCCGCAATAATGTCGAGCACAGCGGACACTGCACGGTCAGCTTGAGCGCGCGACACGTCCATACGGTCGGCCAGGGCTTCGACGAATTCACCTTTGTTCATGTTGATCCTCGGATAGGAGTGGAAGGGTTATTTCCTGCAGCCGATTCTAGCACCGAACATTCGAGCAATGCGTCGCCGGATGCAAGGATTGACGCGGATTCAGGGATTTGGGACGCATATTTTTACGTGTTGTACGTGAACGTCAACCCGTGCATATCAATTATTTTTTTGCTGCTGCGCTGCAGCATCATTCACCGGTCACCGCCAGTCGGTCCTGATGCTTGCCACCGAGCCCCAGATAGGCCTCGATTACACGCGGGTCGTCAGCCAGTTGCCGGGCCGGCCCGCTCATCGCCACCTCCCCGGTTTCGAGCACATAAGCCTCGTCCGCCACTTGCAGTGCAGCACGTGCATTTTGTTCGACCAGCAGGATGGAAACACCCCGTTTTCGCAGTTCACCGATGATCCGGAAGATCTCCCGGACAATGAGCGGTGCCAATCCGAGGCTGGGTTCGTCGAGCATCAGCAGCTTGGGCCGGGCCATCAAGGCGCGGCCGACCGCCAGCATCTGGCGCTCGCCCCCCGACAGCGTTCCCGCCATCTGGCTGCGCCGCTCCTTGAGCCGCGGGAACAGCGCATACACCTCTTCCATGGTCCCGGCATGGTCACGCAGCCCCATGCGATAGCGCTGGAAGGCGCCGAGCACAAGGTTGTCCTCGACACTCATTTCGCCGAACAACTCGCGCTTTTCGGGCACGAGGTTCATCCCGCGCGAGACCATGCGCTCGACTTCCGGGACGCGCTCCACCGAACCATCAAAGCTGATCTCGCCACGCGACGGCAGCACGCCCATGATGGCCGACAGCAGCGTGGTCTTGCCCGCGCCATTGGGCCCGATCACGGTCACGATCTGCCCCTCGCCCACGGTCAGGTTGGCGTTGTGCAGCGCCTCGACCTTGCCGTAGGACACGCACAGATCCTTCACCTCCAGAATATTTGCCATCACGCCACCCCGCCCAGATACGCTTCGAGCACCGCCGGATTCTGCTGCACGTCCTCGGGCAGCCCCTCGGCAATCTTCTCGCCAAACTCCATCACCACCACCCGGTCGACCAGGCCCATCACAAAGTCCATGTCGTGCTCGACCAGCAAAATCGCCATGCCCTCGCCGCGCAGCTTCTTGAGCAAGTCGCCGAGGATCTGTTTTTCGCGATAGCGCAGGCCAGCCGCCGGCTCATCGAGAAGCAGCAGACAGGGGTCGGAGCACAGCGCCCGCGCAATCTCGAGAATGCGTTGCTGGCCCAGCGCCAGCGAACCGGCCGCGTCAAACATGTGCTCGGCCAGCCCGACGCGCTCGATCTGCCGCGCCGCCTCGGCGAGCAGCCGCGCCTCCTCGGCCCGGTCCAGTCGCCAGGCCGCCGGCAGTACCGATTTGCTGCCACGCATGTGGGTGCCGATCGCGACGTTTTCGAGCACGCTCATGTCGGCCAGCAGGCGCACATGCTGAAAGGTGCGGCTCATGCCCATGCGGGCCACTTCGCGCGAGGTCTTGCCGGCCACGTCCTGACCACGGAACAGCACCTCGCCCGAGGTCGGCGTATCCACCCCCGATACCTGATTGAACATGGTGCTCTTACCCGCGCCGTTGGGCCCGATGAGCGCCAGAATCTCGCCGGCCGCGACCGACAGGTTCATCTTGTTGTTGGCCACCAGACCGCCGAACTTGCGGGTCACATCGATGGCACTGAGCAGCACTTCGCCGGCCTTGGGCATCTCCCGACGCGGCAGCGGCACCGCGCCGGCATCGACCTTGCGCTTGGCCTTGGCGTCCGGCCACCACTGGGTGAGGATCGGCCACAGTCCGTTGGGCGCGCGCTGCAGAATGATCACCATCATCACGCCGAACACGATCACCTCGAAGTTGCCCGAGGCGCCAAACAGCGCGGGCAAAAGATCCTGCAGCCACTGCTTGAGAATGGTGATGACCGCGGCACCGATGACCGCGCCCCACACATGGCCCGCACCACCGACCACCGCCATGAACAGAAACTCGATGCCGATGTGCAGACCAAACGGCGTGGGATTCACGAAGCGCTGCATATGCGCATACAACCAGCCCGACGCCGCCGCATGCAGCGCCGCGATGACGAAGATGATCATGCGCGAGCGCGAGGTATCCACGCCCATCGACTCGGCCATCACCCGCCCGCCCTTGAGCGCCCGGATCGCCCGGCCCTCGCGCGAATCGAGCAGGTTGCTGGTGGTCAGGATGGCGACCAGCAGGAAGGCCCAGATCAAATAGAAGATCTCGCCGCCTTCATTCAACTCCCAGCCAAACAGGCTGATCGGCGGAATCCCGGTCAGGCCGGTGTGGCCGCCGAGCACCTCCATGGTGCCGAACAGGAAATACAGGCTGATGCCCCAGGCGATGGTGCCCAGCGGCAGGTAGTGGCCCGACAGCTTGAGGGTCAGCGAACCGAGCACCACCGCGATCACCGCGGTCAGCACCAGACCAATCACCAACGCCAGCCACGGCGAACCGGCCGCCCAGGCGATCCAGCCGGGCAGCGTCTCGCTGGTGGACAGCACCGCCGTGGTGTAGGCGCCCAGGCCGACAAAGGCGCCCTGACCAAAAGACGTCAGCCCGCCCACGCCGGTGAGCAGCACCAGCCCGAGCGCCACCATGGCGTAAAGGCCGATGTAGTTGAGCAGCGTGACATAGAACGGCGACAAGGTCGCGGGCACCAGCAGCAACAGACCAAGCAGCAGCCAGGGCAAAACACGCAACAAACCAGCGCCAGCAGAACTCGGCGAGGTCGCCACACGAGAGGATGCGGGGGTGCTCATTCGTCTTCCTCCACGTGATGGCTGGTCAGCGAGCGCCACACCAACACCGGAATGATCAGGGTAAATACGATGACTTCCTTGTAGGCACTGGCCCAGAAGGAGGAGAAGGCTTCGAGCACGCCGACCAGAATCGCGCCAAGCGCAGCGATCGGGTAGCTCGCCAGACCGCCGATGATGGCGGCGACAAAGCCCTTCAGGCCGATCAGGAAGCCGGTGTCGTAGTAGATGGTCGCAATCGGCGCAATCAACACGCCCGACAGCGCGCCAATCAGCGCCGCCAGCATGAAGGTCAGCCGTCCGGCCAGCGCGGGCGAGATGCCCATCAGCCGTGCGCCGGCGCGGTTGATCGCGGTTGCCCGCAGGGCCTTGCCATAAATGGTGCGACCGAAGAACAGGGCCAGCGCGACGATCAGCGCCAGCGAGGTGCCAATCACCCACAGCGACTGGCCGGACACCATCATCGGGCCCACCGTGAAGCTGGCATCCGAAAAGGCCGATGTGCGCGACCCTTCGGCGCCAAAAAACAGCAGGGCCAGCCCCACCATGGCCACGTGCACCGCCACCGACACGATCAGCAAAATCAGCACCGAGGCCTCGGCCACCGGTTGGTAAGCCACGCGGTAGATCATCGGCCCCAGCGGCACCACCACCGCCATGGTCAGGGCCACCTTGGCGGCCAGCGGCCAGGTGTCGGTCGGCACAAAGCGCATCAAGGCCACCAGCGCGAGCGGGTAAACAATATTCCAGCCGACCACCTTCATCAGCCGCCCCACGCCGCCCCGACGCAGCGCGTCCAGGCCGTCGAGCGCCACCACCAGCACGCCGGCCGCCAGCAGCAGCCAGACCGTGCCGGGCAGGCGCCCCGCTTCAATCATCGCCAGGGTCAGCGCGCCATAGGCGACGAACTCCCCTTGCGGAATAAAGATCACCCGGGTCACGGCGAACACCAGCACCAGGGCCAGGGCCAGCAGCGCGTAGATCGCGCCGTTGGTCACCCCGTCCTGCCCGAGCAACATTGCAATTTCTAAATCCATGGGACGAACCCCGTGTGCAGCCAGCCGCGAGCGCTTGCGCACCGCGAGCCGCCGATCCGACTCGACTCGAACCCGCCCCCACCAGCGCACCGGCAGGGGCGGAGTTGATCAGGCATCGCGCGCGGCCGTGCCGTGCGCGATGCGCGCTGACACTTACTTCACCATCTGCCAGGCGCCGCCCTTGATCTGCACCATCACGCGTGAGCGCTGGTCCAGGCCGAGGTGGTCGGTCGGGCTCATGTTGAAGATGCCGTGCGCGCCGGCCACTTCCTTCAGGCCTTCGAGGGCATCACGCAGGGCGGCACGGAATTCCGGCGACCCGGGCTGGCCGGCCTTGAGCGCAACCGGCACGGCGTTGACCATCAGCATGCCGGCATCCCAGGCATGGCCGCCGAAGGTCGACACCGAGCCCTTGCCAAAGGCCGCTTCGTACTTGCTCACATACTCCTGAGCGGTCGCACGCACGGGGTTTTCGGCCGGCAGTTGATCGGCCACCAGCACCGGGCCGGCGGGCAGGAAGGTGCCTTCACAGTCGGCACCGCACACGCGCAGGAAGTCGTTATTGGCCACGCCGTGGGTCTGGTAGATCTTGCCGGCAAAGCCGCGCTGCTTGAGCGTCTTCTGCGGCAAGGCGGCCGGCGTGCCGGCGCCGGCGATGAGGATCGCATCCGGCTTGGCGGCATACAGCTTGAGCACCTGGCCGGTCACCGAGGTGTCCGAGCGCTTGTAGCGCTCGTTGGCCACGATCTTCAGCTTGCGCGCTTCGGCGATGGCCGAGAACTGCTCCCACCAGCCTTCGCCGTAAGCATCGGCAAAGCCGATGAAGCCGACCGTCTTCACGCCGGCATCGACCATGTGCGAGACGATGGCGGTGGCCATCTGCTGGTCGTTCTGCGGGGTTTTGAACACCCAGCGGCGCTTCTCGTCGACCGGATCGACGATCTTGCTCGATGCCGCCATGGAGATCATCGGCGTCTTGGACTCGGCAGCCACGTCGATCATGGCCAGCGAGTTGGGGGTGATGGTCGAGCCGATCACCACGTCGACCTTGTCTTCCGACACCAGCTTGCGGATGTTCTTGACGGCGGTGGTGGTGTCCGACGCGTCGTCGAGCACGATGTAGTTCACTTTCTGGCCGGCGATCATCGTCGGCAGCAGCGAGAGGGTGTTCTTCTCCGGGATGCCCAGCGACGCGGCCGGGCCAGTGGCCGACACCGACACGCCCACATTGATGTCGGCAAATGCCGCGCCACTGACAAAAGCCATGCCCAGTGCGGCGGCCACTACGGTTTTTTGGATTTTCATTTTGTCTCCTCCTCCGGTTGTAATCAGCACGCGCATGAGCTGCCTCGGCGCACCAACGAAAAATTACCACATAACAAATGCGTTAGTTGATATTAAACCCGCTCGATCACCATCGCGATGCCCTGCCCGACCCCGATGCACATCGTGGCCAGGCCGTAGCGGCCGCCGGTGGCTTCGAGCTGGCGTAGCGCGGTCAGTGCCAGACGCGCGCCCGAGGCGCCCAGCGGGTGGCCGATCGCAATCGCCCCGCCGTTCGGATTGACCTGCGGCGCATCGTCGGCGAGGCCGAGCTGGCGCAACACGGCCAGGCCTTGTGCAGCGAAAGCTTCATTGAGTTCGATAACGTCCATCTGCTCGATGGAGAGGCCGGCCAGGGTGAGCGCCTTGACCGCTGCCGGCGCCGGGCCGATGCCCATGATGCGTGGCGCCACACCGGCCGTGGCCATGGCCACCACCCGACCGCGCGGCGTCAGGCCATACTTTTTTGCCGCCTCGGCCGAGGCCAGCAGCACCGCCACCGCGCCGTCATTCACGCCCGAGGCGTTGCCAGCGGTCACCGAGCCGTCGGGGCGGACCACGCCCTTGAGCCGGCCGAGTGCTTCGAGCGAGGTCTCGCGCGGATGCTCGTCCACGCTGACCACCACCGGGTCGCCCTTCTTTTGCGGAATCGTCACCGGCACCAGCTCGCCGTCGAAGAAACCGCGCGCGGCGGCCGCGGCATAGCGCTGCTGGCTGCGCAGCGCGAGGGCGTCCTGGTCGGCGCGGTTGATCTTGAACTCGTCGGCCACGTTCTCGGCCGTCTCGGGCATGGAGTCGATGCCGTACTCGGCCTTCATTTTGGCGTTAACAAAACGCCAGCCGATGGTGGTGTCTTCGATCTTGGCGCTGCGCGAGAAGGCGCTGGTGGCCTTGGCCAGCACGAAGGGCGCGCGGCTCATGCTCTCGACGCCGCCGGCGATCATCAGCTGCGCTTCGCCGCAGCGAATCGCGCGGGCGGCCGTGCCGATCGCGTCCAGCCCCGAGCCGCACAGGCGGTTGAGCGTGGCGCCGGGCACCTCGATGGGCAAGCCAGCAAGCAGGCCGGCCATGCGGGCGACGTTGCGGTTGTCTTCGCCGGCCTGGTTGGCGCAGCCGTAGTAGATGTCGTCCACCGCCGTCCAGTCGACGCCGGGGTTGCGCTCGATCAGCGCGCGGATGGGGATGGCCCCCAGGTCGTCGGCGCGCACGCCGGACAGCGCGCCGCCATAGCGGCCAAACGGCGTACGAACGCCGTCACAGATCAACACGTCGTGCAACACATCGCTCTCCCTCGATGCGCCTGACGACGTGCGACTTCACCGGCCGATGGGCCGGCGCCTGCGATCGTCAGTCGGGCGCGTTGTTTGTCTTTTTGCTGGCCGCTCCCAAGGTGCCGTGCACACCGTTGAGCAGGATGCCGGTCACCAGCGGCGCCATGTCTTCGTAGGTCAGCGGGCCGTTCGCCCGCAACCAGGTAAAGGTCCAGTTCACCATTCCGAACAGGATCATCGCGACGACCTTGTCCAGCCCCTTTTCGCTCACCCCCGGCTCGACGGCGGCAATCGCCCGCGCAAAGGCCGCGACCACCGCCCGCTCCTTGTCGGCCACCTGCTGACGCGGCGCGTCGTCCAGGTGCCGGACGTCCTGCACCAGCACCCGGTGCTGGTTGTGGGCGTCGGCATAGGTCTCGAGAAAACGGGCAATCAGTCGCGTGAGGTGCGCATCCGGCGGCAGTTGCTCGGCCTCGACCGATTCGACCAGCGCCACCAAGGTGTCCATATAGCTGTCGGCCACGCTGAACAGCATCTCCGCCTTGTCCTTGGCGTAGTGGTAGAGCAGCGGTTTCGACACCCCGCAGGCGGCCGCCAGTTGCGACATGGAGGTGGCGTGAAAGCCCTTGTCGGCAAACAGCTTCGCCGCCATGTCGAGAATGGCCTGACGTTGCTGGTCGTGAGTCGCTGCTTTGGTTCGTGCCATGAGTGTGATGCCCGTCTGAATGCAAAACGCTCACCGTCCGGGCAGCCATCTCAACGCTCGTCAAAACTGATGACGACCCGCTCGGTGAGCGGATGGGCCTGGCAGGTGAGCACATAGCCGTCGTCCACATCGGACGGCTCAAGGGCGAAGTTCTTGTCCATGCGGACTTTGCCTTCGAGCACCTTGGCGCGGCAGGTGCAGCATACCCCACCCTTGCAGGCGAACGGCAGGTCCATGCCGGCGGCCAGCGCCACGTCGAGAATCGACGGGTCTTCCTTGCGGAAGGCCACGTCGCGCTGCAGGCCATCCTGGATCAGGGTGATCGTCGCGGTCGCCGCGTCGCCCGGCTCGACCCGGTGCGCCGGGCCGGCATCGGGCACGCCGAAGCGCTCCAGATGGATGTGATCCGCACTCAAGCCGGCGGTCAGCAGGCCGGCTTCGACTTCGTCGATCATCGCGCCGGGGCCGCAGATAAAGGCTTCGTCGATGTCACTGACCGGAATCAGCGTATCGACAAACGCGGCCACCTTGGCCTGATCCAGCCGGCCGTTAAACAACGGCACATCCTGCGCCTCACGCGAGAACAGCGAGTAGAAGCAGAAGCGGGTCAGGTAGCGGTTCTTGATGTCTTCGAGCGCCTCGCCAAACATCACGCTCTTGGTGCCGCGGTTGCCATACACCAGGGTGAAGCGGCTTTTCGGCTCGGTGGCCAGCGTGGTCTTGATCAGCGACAGGATCGGCGTGATGCCGCTGCCGGCCGCAAAGGCCACGTAGTGTTTGGCGTTGGCGGCGTCGAGCGGGGCATGAAAGCGCCCTTCCGGCGTCATCACCTCGAGGGTATCGCCGGCCTTGATCGCGCCGCCGTTGATCCAGGTCGAGAACAGCCCGCCGCCGACCTGCTTGATCGCCACGCGCAGTTCGCCGTCGCCGACGCCGGCGCAGATGGAGTAGGAACGACGCACTTCCTGGCCGTCGATCTCGGCTTTCAGCGTCAGATGCTGGCCCTGCACGAATCGGTAGTCGTCGGCCAGTTCAGCCGGCACCTCGAAGCGCAGGCTGATCGCATCGGCCAGTTCGCGGCGCACTTCGGCAATGGTCAGGGCATGGAATTTGGGGTTCATGTGTTCTTCTCCCGGTCTTTGTTCAGATCGGTTTGAAATACTCAAAGGGTTCGCGGCAGTCTTCGCAGCGATACAGCGACTTGCAGGCCGTGGCGCCGAATTCCGACAATCGCGTGGTGTGGCTTGAGCCGCAACGCGGGCAGGCCAGCTTGCGCGACATGAAGCGCACCACCTGCGCGCCGTCGGGCAGCGCCGGCTGAGGCGGCACGATGCCGTAGGCGCGCAGCTTCTTGCGCGCGCCCTCGGCGATCCAGTCGGTACTCCAGGGCGGCGCCAGCCGCGTCTCGACGCTGACCTTGCCCGCGCCGGCCGCCTTGAGCGCATCGACAATGCTCTCGGCGATCATCTCGGTGGCCGGGCAGCCGCTGTAGGTGGGCGTGACCACCACGCGCAGGCCGTCCTGGCCGAGAATCACCTCGCGCACGATGCCCAACTCGGTCACGGAGACCACCGGAATCTCCGGGTCTTCTACCGTGTCGAGCGCCTGCCAGGCTTGGGCTTCGGTCAGCATGCCGGTCACCACGTCGCGCCGGGGAAGCTGCGCGGCAGATGCTGCATCACCGCCAACAGATGGCCCAGATGCTCGCTGTGGCGGCCGAACTTGCCATAGCTCTGGAAGGGCGTACGCGCCGGCACGGTGAGCGTGGCCTGCTGCAAGACCGGCAACACGGCCGCTTCCCACTCGCCCGCCAGTTCCGACCAGGCCGGGCCAACGCCGGCCGCTGCGGCCGCGTCATCGGTGGGGTTCGCGGCGAACAACTCATTGGTATAGGGCCACAGGATGTCGAGCGCGGCCTGCGCGCGGCGGTGGCTCTCGTCAGTGCCGTCGCCGAGGCGGATCACCCAGTCGCCGGTGTGTTCTGCGTGGTAGCGCGCTTCTTTCAGACTCTTGGCCGCGATCGCCGCCAGCGCCTTGTCGCTCGAACCACACAAGCGACTCCACATCAGCAGATTGAAACTGCCGAGCAGGAAGCCCTTGATCGTGGTGTGGGCGAAATCGGTGTTCGGCAGCTCGCACAGCGTCGGGTGGCGGTACTGGCCTTCGTGGCGCAGGAAGGCCAGCGCATCTTCATCGCGGCCCTTGCCTTCGAGCGTGCCGGCGTAGCTGAGCAGCATGCGCGCCTGACCGACGAAATCGAGCGCCATATTGGCCAGCGCGAGGTCTTCTTCGAGCACCGGCGCATGGCCGCACCATTCCGACAGGCGCTGACCGTGAATCAGCGCGGCGTCGCCCAGACGCAGCACGTATTCCAGATGCGCGGGGGTGGTTTGTGTCATTGCGGTCGCCCCCATCACATGTGGTCCACTTCGTCAGGCAGCTTGTAGAAGGTCGGGTGCCGGTAGATCTTGTCCTCGGCCGGGTCGAACAGCTCGGGCTTGGCATCCGGGTCCGAGGCGACGATGTCGGAGGCTTTCACCGCCCAGATCGACACGCCTTCCTGACGCCGGGTGTACACATCGCGCGCGACCTGCAGCGCCATGCGCGCGTCGGTGGCATGCACGCTGCCGCAGTGCTTGTGATCGAGGCCGTTCTTGCTGCGGACAAAAATTTCCCACAGCGGCCATTCTTTGCGTTCCATGGTGTTCTCCATTGGTGTCATCAGGCAGCTGCCTTCTCGCGGGCAGCCTGTTTTTCGGCGTGGGCAACCGCGGCTTCGCGCACCCAGGCGCCGTCGTCCCAGGCTTTCACGCGGGCGGCCAGGCGATCGACGTTGCATTGGCCATGGCCGTTCACCACGTTCCAGAATTCGTCCCAGTCGATGGCGGCGAAGTCGTAGTGCCCGCGTGCCTCATTCCATTTCAATTCGTCGTCCGGCAGGGTCACGCCGAGCACTTCGGCCTGCTTGACCGTGGCGTCGACAAACTTCTGGCGCAGGTCGTCGTTGGAGATGCGCTTGATGCCCCAGCGCATGCTCTGGCCAGAGTTGGGCGAGTCGGCGTCATGCGGGCCGAACATCATCAGCGAGGGCCACCACCAGCGATTGACCGCGTCCTGCACCAGCTCACGCTGTGCGTCGGTGCCGCTCATCATCGCCAGCAGCGCGTCGTAGCCCTGGCGCTGGTGGAAGGATTCTTCCTTGCACACCCGCACCATGGCGCGGGCATAGGGGCCGTAGCTGCACTTGCACAGCGGGATCTGGTTCATGATCGCGGCGCCATCGACCAGCCAGCCGATCACGCCCACGTCAGCCCAGTTGAGCGTCGGGTAGTTAAAGATCGAGCTGTACTTGGCCTTGCCCGAGAGCAGCGCTTCGGTCAGCTCATCGCGCGAGACGCCCAGCGTTTCGGCCGCGGCATACAGATACAGGCCGTGACCGCCTTCGTCCTGCACCTTGGCCAGCAAAATGGCTTTGCGCTTGAGGCTGGGCGCGCGGCTGATCCAGTTGCCTTCGGGCAGCATGCCGACGATCTCGGAATGCGCGTGCTGACTGATCTGGCGGACCAGCGTCTTGCGGTAGGCCTCGGGCATCCAGTCCTTGGCTTCGATGGTGGCGCCGGCGTCGATGCGGGCGTCGAACTCGGCCTGGTAGGCGGCATTCTCGACCGCATCGGGCTTGCGCTTGGGCTGTTCGCCGGGCGGGATATCGAGTGCTTGGGTATACATATAGCGCTCCTTATTCGAAATTCGCGGGAGTGTGTGAAGAGACCGTCGCGAGCGGTTCGAGTCCGTTCCGAGAAGCGCAGCCATACTGACGTACGGCGAGCATCGCAGGGGCGGAATCGGGCCGCGCAGTCGGTCTCTTCATGCACTCAATCCTTAGAGCGGCGATCGATGACCCGCTTGGCCTTGCCGACCGTGACCCGCTCGATGCTGAACGGCTCGCCGACAATCACCGTGGCGGACACGCCGATCAGGCTCTTGATGTGGTGCGTCAGCTCTTTGGCCAGCGCTTCTTTTTGTTCGGGATGACGGCCAACCGGCACGTCCGGGTTGGTCTCGACCTTCACCGTCAGCGTGTCCATATGGCCTTTCTTGTCGACTTCCAGCACATACTGGGGCGACAGTTTGGGCATCTTGCAGATCAGCTCTTCGATCTGGGTCGGGAACACGTTCACCCCGCGGATGATCAGCATGTCGTCCGAGCGGCCGGTGATCTTGGCCATGCGGCGCATGCTGCGCGCGCTCGGCGGCAGCAGGCGGGTGAGGTCGCGGGTGCGGTAGCGGATCACCGGCAGCGCTTCCTTGCTCAGCGTAGTGAACACCAGCTCACCCTCTTCGCCGTCGGGCAGCACTTCGCCGGTGATCGGGTCGATGATCTCGGGGTAGAAGTGGTCCTCCCAGATCACCGGGCCGTCCTTGCTCTCGATGCACTCGCTGGCCACGCCCGGCCCCATCACTTCCGACAGGCCGTAGATATCGACCGCATCCATGCCGGAGCGCGCTTCCATCGACAGGCGCATGGCGTGCGTCCAGGGCTCGGCGCCAAAGATGCCGACCTTGAGCGAGGTCTCTTTCGGGTCGATGCCCATGCGCTCCATCTCGTCGAGAATGGTCAGCATGTAGGACGGCGTCACCATGATGATGTCGGGCTTGAAGTCCTGAATGATCTGGATCTGCTTCTCGGTCTGGCCGCCCGACATCGGGATGACCGTACAGCCGAGCTTCTCGGCGCCGTAGTGCGCCCCCAGGCCGCCGGTGAACAAGCCGTAGCCGTAGGACACATGCACGATGTCGCCGGCCCGGCCGCCCGCCGCGCGAATCGAGCGCGCCACCACGCGGGCCCAGGTGTCGATGTCGCGCGAGGTGTAGCCGACCACCGTCGGCTTGCCGGTGGTGCCCGACGAGGCATGCACCCGCACCACCTTCTCGCGCGGCACGGCGAACAGGCCGAAGGGGTAGTTGTCGCGCAGGTCCTGCTTGCCGGTGAAGGGAAACTTGGCCAGATCCGCCAGGGTTTTCAGATCACTCGGATGCACGCCCTTCTCGTCAAACTTCGCGCGGTAGTGCGGCACGTTGTCATAGGCGTGCTGCACGCTCCACTGCATGCGCTTGAGCTGGGTGGCTTGCAGCTCGTCGCGACTCGCGGTTTCGATCGCTTCGAGGTCGCCCGGCGCGGGCATCTTGCAGGTCATGGTTTGTCTCCTCTTCCCTATATCTGATGTCGGCGGCGCCTCTGTTTTTTATGTCGCGCCGCCACGCGTTTTTTACTGCGGGAACACCGCCCGGCCTTTGAGCCGGTAGCTCTTGCCCCGCATCACGGCAATCGTCGCGCCGTGCTGATTGGTCACGGTGATGTCATACACTCCGGTGCGGCCCGACAGCGCCACTTCGCGCGCGGTGGCCGTCAACACATCGCCCTCGCGCGCCGGCGCGATGAAATCCACGCTGATGCCCGAGGCCACCGTCTGTTCGTTGTAGCTGTTGCAGGCAAAGGCGAAAGCCGAATCGGCCAGCGTGGTCACAAAGCCACCGTGGATGATGGCGAAGCCGTTGAGCATGTCGGCGCGCACGGTCATGGTCAGCGTGGCGCGGCCGGGGCCGACCTCGACAAAGGCCATGCCGAGCCCGCGCGAGGCCTGGTCGTTGGCGAACATGGTGTCGCGCACCTGTTCGGCGATTTGCTGGGGGTCGAGGGCTTTGGTATCCATGGGGCTCACATCAGTTCGCATGAAAGGTCGCGCCAGTCAGCGCCTTGCGCTGGAGCAGGGGCGAGAGTCGGTAACGGGTGTCGACATAGTGCGCCCGCAAGTGGTCGAGCACTTCAGCCACAAAGGCCGGGCCGAGTCGGTCCGCCCAGGCCAGCGGGCCGAGCGGGTAGTTGGTGCCGTAGCGCATGGCGACATCGATGTCGGCCGCCGAGCCGATGCCGGACAGCACCGCGTCGGCCGCTTCGTTGGCGAGCATGGCCACCGTGCGCAGACCGAGCATGCCGGCGACGTCGTCAAGCGCCGCCACTTTCAGGCCGGCCGCCTGCAAGGTGCCGACCACATCGGTCAGCGCACCACGCCCGCAACGGTCCGCCGCGCACAGCGTCAGGCGGGGGGTCTTGGCAAAATCGAGACACAGATCAAACAACACCACATGGTCGTAACGGCTGTCGACCGCGCGTCGCGTGGCGGTGCGGCCATCGCTCATCATCAGCCGCGCCGCGCCGATTTCCAGCCAGCCATGGCCGCTGCCGGCGGTGCGTTCGACGGTGACGCCGGCCTGCTCGATGCGACCAATCAGGGCCGCAGCCGGCCCCAGATCGCCGACCACGCGCACCCGGCGAGCGGCCGATGCCGGCGGAAAATCGACCGACGCCGGCAGGGCTTTTCCCTCGCCGTGGGCGTAAAAACCCTGCCCGCTCTTGCGGCCCAAGCGCCCGGCGTGCACCAGTTCCTGCTGGATCAGATGCGGGGTGTAGCGGCTGTCATTGAAGCAGGCGGCGAACACCGACTGGCTGACCGCGTGATTCACGTCGTGACCGATCAGGTCCATCAATTCGAAGGGCCCCATCGGAAAGCCGCAGCCCTCGCGCATTACCGCGTCCAGCGTAGCCGGCGTGGCCGCCTGCTCAGCGAGCACGCGCAGCGCCTCACCGTAATAGGGGCGGGCCACGCGATTCACGATGAAGCCCGGCGTCGATTTGGCAAACACCGGCACCTTGCCCCAGGCCTTGGCGGTGGCATGCACCGTCTGCGCGACGGCAGGGTCGGTGGCCAGGCCGGACACCACTTCGACCAGCTTCATGCGCGGCGCGGGGTTGAAGAAGTGCATGCCCACCACCCGGCCCGGACGTGCCAGCGGCGCGGCCATGGCGGTAATCGACAACGAAGACGTATTGGTGGCGAGAATCGCCTCGGGCGCGAGCACGGTCTCAAGCTCGGCAAACAGCGTCTGCTTCACATCGAAGCGCTCGACAATCGCCTCGATCGCCAGCATGGCATCTTTCGCGTCGGCCAGATTGCTGATCGGAATCACCCGCGCCAGCGCGGCGTCGGCCGTCGCCTGCGAGAGCTTGTTGCGACTCACCAGAAACGCCAGATCCTTGCCAATACCGGCGCGACCGCGCTCGATCGCCTCGGCCTGCATGTCGTACAAATAGACGGTGTGCCCGGCCACGGCGGCCACGTGGGCAATGCCGCTGCCCATCGCGCCGGCGCCGATCACCAGTACCCGGTGGGCGGTTTTGAGTGCGTCCATCGCTCAGCGCCCCGTGAAGCGCGGCGTGCGCTTTTCCATGAAGGCGGCCACGCCCTCGCGGTAGTCGTCCGAGCGGCCACAGGCGCGCATCATGTCGCGCTCCATGTCGAGCTGGGTGGCAAAATCCTGCGTCGAACTGGCCCAGATCGCCTTCTTGGTCTGCGCAAAGCCAAAGGTCGGGCCAGCCGCCATCTGCTTGGCCAGCGCGCTCACCGTCGGCATCAAATCGGCATCATCCACACACTTCCAGATCAGCCCCCAGGCTTCGGCCTGCTCGGCCGGCAGCTTGTCGCCCAGCATCGCCAGGCCCATCGCCCGCGCCGGCCCGAGCAGTCGCGGCAGAATCCAGGTGCCGCCCGTGTCGGGGATCAGCCCGAGCTTGCAGAAGGCTTGAATGAAACTGGCTGAGCGCGCGGCAAAAACCATGTCGCAGGCCAGCGCCAGATTGGCACCGGCGCCCGCGGCCACGCCATTGACGGCGGCGATCACCGGCATGTCCAGTTCGCGCAGCGCCATCACCAGCGGCTTGTAGTTTTTCTCGACCGAAGCGCCCAGATCAGGGGCCGCGTCGCCCGCCGACACGCTGCGATCCGACAAGTCCTGGCCGGCACAGAATCCGCGCCCGGCGCCAGTGAGCACCATCGCGCGCACCGAGCCATCAGCCCGGCCGGCGCGGATGAGATCGAGCGCGCTGCGCACTTCGGCGTGCATGGCGTCGGTAAAGCTGTTCAGTCGGTCGGGCCGGTTGAGGGTCAGCGTCGCTACGCCGTCCTCGATGCTCAGGGCAATCGTCTCGAAGTCTTGCGCCATCGTGTCGTCCTTTAGCCGCCGGGGTCATGGCCCCGGCCTGCGGTTGTCTCCACCACCGGCCACGTTCGCCCCACTGGGCAAGCGCCGTCGGCAAGCTGTACTGTTCCGGTCGGGGATAATGATTTTCTTTGTTTGACCGACCGGTCGATCAACAGTAAAATTGATATACGTCAAAAAAGCAAGCCCCCTCAGATCAAAAACCGGTCGCCACGCACACACGCTACGCCGTGGCAGGCCGCCAGACCCGTGAAGGAGACACCATGTCGCACCCGCTTTTCGAGAAGCATCAGGCCACGCTGGAGCAGGCGCTCGGCGCCATCCGCAGCCGCGCTTACTGGACGCCCTTCAACGAAATGCCCAGCCCGCGGGTGTATGGCGAAACCGCCGACGTCGACGGCAAGGCGGCGGTCGAAGCCTGCTTTGGCCGCGAGTTCGCCCTGAACCAGCCCGGCCAGCGCGGCACGGCGGCGACCGAAACCTCGCCCTACGGCGTGGCGATGAATGTGAGCTACCCGGTCTGCGACACCGAGGCGCTCATCGACGCGGCCCAGGCTGCGATGCCGGCCTGGCAGAAGCTCGGCGCCGCGGGGCGCACCGGCGTGTGTCTGGAAATCCTCGACCGCCTCAATAAAAACAGCTTCGAGATCGCCCACGCGGTGATGCTGACCACCGGCCAGGGCTGGATGATGGCCTTCCAGGCCGGCGGCCCGCATGCGCAGGATCGCGGCCTCGAGGCCGTGGCCTACGCCTGGGACGAACAATCGCGCATCACGCCCGAGGCCCGCTGGGAAAAGCCGCAGGGCAAGAACCCGCCGCTGGTGATGAAGAAGCATTTCGAGATCGTCGGGCGCGGCGTCGCGCTGGTGATCGGCTGCGGCACCTTCCCGACCTGGAACACCTACCCCGGCGTGTTCGCCGCGCTGGCCACCGGCAACCCGGTGATCATCAAGGCGCACAGCAACGCCATCCTGCCGGCCGCGATCACCGTGCGCATCGCGCGCGAAGTGCTGCTTGATGCTGGCCTCGACGCCAACCTGATCAGCCTCGCCGTGGTCGACAAGCGCGCCGACACCCAGGCGCTCGCCACCCACCCGGCGATCAAATCCATCGACTTCACCGGCAGCAACGTCTTCGGCCAGTGGCTGATCGACAACGCGCGCCAGGCCAACGTGTATGCCGAACTGGCCGGGGTGAACAACGTCGTCATCGAATCGACCGACAACTACAAGGCCATGCTACGCAACATGGCCTTCACGCTCAGCCTGTACTCGGGCCAGATGTGCACCACCACCCAGGCCATCCTGGTCCCGGCCGGCGGCATCGAGACCGATCAGGGCCACAAGAGTTTTGACGACGTAGCGCACGACCTCGGCGCGGCGATTGCCAAATTCCTCGGCGACATCAACGTGGCCACGGCCGTGCTCGGGGCGATCCAGTCCGACGCCACGGTCGACCGCATCAACGAAGCCGGCGAACACGGCACCATCGTGCTCGACTCGAAGAAGCTGGTGCACCCGCAATTCCCCGCCGCCACGGTCTACACCCCGGTGCTGCTCACCTGCGATGCCGCCGACGAGAAGAGCTACATGGAAGAGCGCTTCGGCCCGATCAGCTTCGTGGTCAAGGTCGCCGACGGCGCGGCCGCCATTGCGCTGTCGGAGCGCATCGTCAAGGAACACGGCGCCCTCACCGTCGGCCTGTACTCGACCAAGCAAGAGGTGATCGACGCCATGACCGACGCCACCCTACGCGCCGGCGTGGCGCTGTCGATCAACCTGACCGGCGGTGTGTTCGTGAATCAGTCGGCAGCCTTCTCCGACTACCACGGCACCGGCGCCAACCCCTCGGCCAACGCCAGCTACTCGGACGCGGCCTTTGTCGCCAACCGTTTCCGCGTCATCCAGCGCCGTTACCACGTCGCCGAGTGATGCGTCGGGGCGGGCACCCCGCCCCACGCTGTTCCGTAGGGCGGATAAGCCGCAGGCGCATCCGCCATCGGTGCCCCATTGACGCGTTGAACGGCGGATGCGCCTGCGGCGTATCCGCCCCACCCAAGGACCCCACCATGCCCTGCTACGAAATCGACGGCCTCAAACCGGTCATCCACCCCACGGCCTTCGTGCACCCCGACGCCGTGCTGATCGGCGATGTCATCGTCGGCCCGCACTGCTATGTCGCCCCGCTGGCCAGCCTGCGCGGCGACTTCGGCCGCATCGTGCTTGAAGCCGGCTCAAACGTGCAGGACACCTGCGTGATGCACGGCTTCCCCGGCACCGACACGGTGGTCGAAGAAAACGGCCATGTCGGTCACGGCGCCGTGCTGCATGGCTGCCGAGTCGGCAAGAACGCACTGATCGGCATGAACGCCGTGGTGATGGACAACGCGGTGGTCGGCGAGGCGAGCATCGTCGCCGCCTGCGCCTTCGTCAAAGCCGGCATGCAGATCCCGGCCCGACAACTGGTCGCCGGCATGCCCGCCAAGGTGGTGCGCGAACTGTCCGATCAGGAAATTGCCTGGAAGAGCGACGGCACCCGCACCTATCAGGAGCTGACCGAGCGCTGCCACGCCACGCTCAAGCCCTGCGCCCCGCTGACCGAAATGGAACCCGGCCGCGAGCGGCTGCGCTTCGACGACAGCGTGGTGCCGCTGGTAGACCTCAAGAAAAACGCCTGACCGCCGTCGTAGGGCGGAAAAGCAAAGCGCCTTCCGCCGAACAACGCCCCGACGCGGCACCGATGGCGGAAGGCGCTTCGCTTTTCCGCCCTACCTGATGTCTCGATGCCGTCGGATCGGGTTAGACCCCGCTCAAGGCCGCCACCCCGGCGCGCGCCACCTGCGCATCTTCACCGGCCGTCACGCCCGACACGCCAACCGCGCCGATCACCGCCCCATCGACCACGATCGGCTCGCCGCCTTCGAGTGGCACCACCGGCATGGCCAGCGCGGCGAAGCGGCCCTTGTTGACCATGTCTTCAAACACCTTGCTGGGCTTGCCGGTGAGCACGCAGGTGCGCGCTTTTTCGGGCGCTACGGCCGCGCTCATCAACGGCGCGCCGTCCATGCGCTGCAACCACAAGGCGTGACCGCCGGCATCGCAGATGGCGATGCTGACCGCCCAGCCATTGGCCAGGGCCTCCGTCTCGGCCGCGGTGGCGATCTGCTTCACATCGTGAAGGGTGAGCATGCTGATGGTTTTCATGGTCGTGTCTTCCTTGGTGTCGCGCCGTTTCAAGGTGAAATCAGGATGGCGCGAAAATCATTCACATTGGTGCGCGTGGGGCCGGTGATCAAGGCATCACCCAGCGCCTCGAAAAATCCGTGGCCGTCGTTGTTGTCCAGGCTGTCGCGCGGCGGCCGGCCAGCGGCCCAGGCCCGCGCCAAAGTGTCCGGGCCGATGAAGGCGCCGGCAATTTCCTCCAGGCCATCAACACCGTCGGTGTCGCCGGCCGCGGCATGCACCCCCGGCGCGCCATTGAGCGCCACTGCCAGCGAGAGCAGGAACTCCACATTGCGACCGCCGCGTCCGCTGCCGCGCACGGTGACCGTGGTTTCGCCGCCCGACAGCAACACACACGGCGGCGCGACGGGCTGACCGTGATTGCGCACCTGCAAGGCGATGCCGGCATGCACCTTGCCCACGTCACGGGCCTCGCCTTCGATGCTGTCGCCGAGAATCATCGGCGTCACGCCCGCTGCGCGCGCCACCTCGGCGGCGGCTTCGAGCGCCATCTGCGGCGTGGCGATCAGATGCGTGCTCACACCCGCCAGCCGCGCATCGCCAGGCTTCACGGTCTCGCCACGACCGCTGTCGAGCAGCGCCCGCGCGCCATCTGGCAGCACGATGTTGTAGCGCCGGATGATCGCCAGCGCATCCGCGCAAGTGCTCGAATCGGCCACCGTCGGGCCGGAGGCGATGTCCATCGGGTTGTCGCCGGGCACATCCGAGATCAGCAGATTCACCACCCGCGCCGGATGGCAAGCCGCCGCCAGCCGCCCGCCCTTGATGGCCGACAGATGGCGCCGCACGCAATTCATCTCCGAAATCGTCGCGCCGGACTTGAGCAGCGCGCGGCTGATCGCCTGCTTGTCTTCAAGCGTCACGCCCTCGCCCGGCAGCGGCAGCAGCGCCGAGCCGCCACCCGAGATCAGGCAGATCACCAGATCGTCCGCGGTCAGGCCGCGCACAAACGCAAGCAGCCGACCGGCTGCCGCCAGGCCCGCTGCGTCGGGCACCGGGTGCGCCGCCTCGACAATCTCGATGCGCTCGCAGGGCACGGCATAGCCATAGCGCGTCACCACCAACCCGCTCAGCTCACCCGGCCAGTGCTGCTCCAGCGCCTGCGCCATGGCCGCCGAGGCCTTGCCGGCACCGATCACCAGCGTGCGGCCCTTGGGCGGCGGCGGCAAAAAACGCGGCACGCAATGCTCGGGCTGGGCCGCGTTCACAGCCGCCGCGAACAGGTCGGCCAGCAGGGTGCGGCGGTCGGCCGTCATCACGCCTCGCCCAGATCGGTAAAGCGAATCGCCTGCGCGCCCTGCCACAGAATCAGCCGCCCCATGTCCATCAGCTGCTCCGCGCCTTCGACCACGGTCAGGAAGTGATTGCCGGCCAATTGCCCCATCTTGCTGGCGAAGCAACTGCTGCCATAGGCAAACAGGATTTCGGTTTCGGAGAAACCGCCCGGATACAACAGCACATCGCCGCGCGAGGGGTGGCTGGTGTGGTTCTCGAAGCCCAACCCGGTGTCGAACTCGCCCAGCGGCACCCACACCGCCTCGCCGCTCCAGCGCGAGTGGATGGCCTGGTTGTTGAAGGGCAGCAGGTCAAGAAAGGCCGCGCAGGTTTTGGGTGCGGCGGCTTCTTCGAGCCGCGCGACAAAACGATGGGGGCCGACATCAATGCCGAGATGGCGCATGGGCTTCTCCTGTGGGCTGGCGCGCCGGCATCGGCCGACGCTTGCATGATGCTTCCACAGTAGACGATCCCGACCGACGGCGGAATTCCCGCCGCGATCAGTTCTGTCGATACAGGGGATATGGACTGCGGCGCGGGCGGGGCGCCGTGTGTGGTGTGTCGTAGGGCAGATAAGCCGCAGGCGCATCCGCCGACATCGCCGCAAAGTGGCACGGCGGATGCGCTTCGCTTATCCGCCCTACGCCGAACGCGGCGACATGCTCGCCGCTCAGACTCAGAATCACGCCTCGATCGGAATCAGCGCCGCGCCCGGCCACGCCCCGTTCGTGCACAAGGTCTGCGTGAGCCCCTGCACCAGTTGCACCACCGCCGTGGCGGCCGCCGACAGCGGGATGTGTTTCGCCGCACACAGCACCAGCCGGCGTGTCAGCGCGGGCGCCACCGGCACCGCACACAGCGCACCGCTGGCCAGATCGTGCTGCAGCGGCATCACCGGCAGCAGCGTATGCCCCATGCCGGCCAACAGTGTCGTGCGCAGAATGCTGATCGAGCTGATGTCGGCCACCACATTCGGCGTCGGCAGCCCGTGCTGGCGAGCCGCCGTTTCGATGATCGGGCGCACACCATGCGGATGCGCAGGGAGAATCAAGGGCAAGGCCAACGCCTGCTTCAGGCTCACCGCCGCCTGCGGGCGATCGGTCGCGGTGGCCGACGAAATCAGCGACAGGTGTTCATCGAGCAGGGCGGTCTGCTCAAATTCGTCGAGCGAACCATCATCAAACAACACCGCCAGATTGATCTGACCGCTGCGCAGCTGCGGCACCAGATTGCCGGTCAGCTCCTCGGTCAGCTCCAGCTCCACCTTGGGCAGCTGCTCGCGCACCGCCTGCAGCAAGGGCAGCGCCAGCGCATTCGAGGCGCTGTGCGGCACGCCAAACACCACCTTACCGCTCGGCTCGCCGGCCACGTTCATCACACTCGCGCGGGCATCCTCCACCTGCCGCAAGATGGCCGTCGCATGCGCCAGAAAAATGCGCCCCGCCTCGGTCAGCTCCACCCCGCGCCGCGACCGATGAAACAGCCGCGCACCCAGCTCCGCCTCAAGCTGCGCCAGTTGATGGCTCAGCGCCGATTGCGCCACAAACACCTGTTCGGCCGCTTTCGAAAAGCTGCCGTGCTTGGCAATGGCGGAGAAGTAGCGCAGCTGTCTCAGTTCCATGCGGCGAATGATACACCAGCCATCTTGATTCACGATAGAAGCATCTTGAATCAGTGTTTTTCAGATGACCGACTTTCAGGTCAAATGCATTCAACAGATCAACGCGAACCCCGGCAGCCACCCGCCGCCGGCCCCAGGCCCACCCCGCCACCGTTCGCCGAGATCACGTTTCAACCCGAAACGTGCAGACGCCGGCCCCACCCCCGACCCGGCTCACCAATAAAACAAAGGCCCGCGTCCAGCGGGCCTTTGTTTTTTGAGCCCTGCAGCACGCCGGCCGGGATGCCGCGCGGCGGCTGTCGGACGCCAGGCGCCATGCTGCCTGCGCTGTCTATAGTGAACATGACGCCCATACACACTCGGCCCCCGGCCGGGCACCAACAAGGACGCCCCCATGTTCGACATCTTCCTGTCGCACGCGCATCAGGACGAAGCGCGGGCACGTAGTCTGTGCAAACGCCTCGAAAGCTGGGGCTTCTCGGTCTACGTCGACTTCGGCGACGCCGCTCTCTCGCAACTGCCCGACCGCGCCCTGGCTGACCGTCTGGTCGGCCGCCTGCGCCAGTGCCGTCTGCTCGTCTTCGCCTTTTCCGAGGCCTCGGCCAACTCCCGCTGGATGCCCTGGGAGCTCGGTCTGGCGCATGGCGTGATCGGCCGCGCCGTGCTCTGGCCTTTCACCCAGCGCGCGCTGCGGGCCAAGGCGGTGCAAGAGTATCTGCACCTCTACGAAGCCCTGCAGCCGCGCACCGCACAGCACCGTCTCGACGCCCTCCTCGGTGAGGCCCGCGCTGCCGCCGTGCGCCCGGCCGACCTCCGCGCCATGCAGGATCTGGCCCAGATCACCGAAGCCAAGCGCCCCGAGTTCGGCAACCCCGAGGTCGCCACCGAGTTCATGGCCGCCGGCCCGATGAAGCTCTACCTCGCCTGGCTCGAATCGCTCTCCCGCGCCTGGCGGCCAAAGTGAGTCCGCGACGGGGCGCTCGCGCACGCCTCGGCGCAACCGCGCCGAAACCCGGCGCCTGCGACACGGTCTACCTGGCTCCGAGTACACGGAGCAGGACGCCCCATGCCTGACACCCACCCCACCACGCGCCGCCGGTTTCTTGCGCTGGCTCTCGCCACCGCGCTCGGCACCCCGCACCTGGCGGCGGCCGCCCCGCGCATTCACACGCGAGCCATCCCCGTCAGCGACGAGCGCCTGCCCGCCATCGGCATGGGCACCTGGATCACCTTTGATGTCGCACGCGGCCAGACCATCATCCCCAACGACGCGCTCACCACCCGCTGGCAGGTGCTGCAAACCTTCTTCGCCGCCGGCGGCCGGCTCATTGACTCCTCGCCCATGTACGGCAGCGCCGAGGCCGTGCTCGGCGAGCTGCTGCCGCAAAGCCCGGGCGCCGCGGCGCTGTTCTCGGCCACCAAGGTCTGGACCCCGGGGCAATGGATGGGCGAGCAGCAGATGGCCCGCTCGCGTGACCTGTGGGGCGTGCCGCGCTTTGATCTCATGCAGATCCACAACCTGCTCGACTGGGACGCCCACCTGCCCACCCTGCGTCGCATGAAGGCCGACGGGCAGATCCGCTACCTCGGCATCACCACCTCGCACGGCCGTCGGCATGACGACCTCGCCGCGCTGATCCGCAACGAAGCGCTCGATTTCGTGCAGCTGACCTACAACCTCGCCCACCGCGCCGCCGACCGCCGCCTGCTGCCGCTGGCCGCCGAGCGCGGCTGCGCTGTCATCATCAACCGCCCCTTCGACGGCGGCCACCTGTTCAACCGGGTGCGCGGCAAACCCCTGCCCGGCTACGCCGCCGAGATCGGTTGCACGAACTGGGCGCAGGTCTTCCTCAAGTTCGTCATCTCCCACCCCGCCATCACCTGTGCCATCCCCGCCACCTCGCAGCCCGCCCCCATGCGCGAGAACATGGGGGCTCTGCACGGACCATTGCCGGAGGCGGCCCTGCGGCGGAGCATGGCCGAACACTTCGACCGGTTGTGAGGCCCCTGAGCCTTACCCTCTCAGCGGTCAAGCGGCCCTCAATCCGTAGCCGGATGCACCGCATCCTGCAATGCTGATGGCCTACAATCAGGCGCAATGACAGCCCGAGCACGCCCATGCAACACGACGACATCAAAGCCATCTTCGATCAGCAGGCCGCCGGTTACGACGCGCGCTGGGCCAAGACCGCCCCCATTCGCGACGCACTGCATTTCCTCCTCGACGCCGTGTTTGCCGGGCTCCCGGCCCATGCGCGCATCCTGTGCGTCGGCGCCGGTACGGGCGAAGAAATCGACTACCTTGCAAAGCGATTTCCCCAATGGACCTTTACCGCCATCGAACCCTCCGGCGCCATGCTCGATGTGAGCCGCAGCAAGGCAGACAAGGGCGGCTACCTGTCACGCTGCGAATTTCACGAAGGCTACCTCGCCTCATTACCCGGTCAGGACCGCTTTGACGCGGCCACCTGCTTTCTGGTGTCGCAGTTCATCACCGACCGCGACGCGCGCGTCGGCCTCTTCCGGGCCATTGCCACCCGACTCCGCCCGAACGGTCTATTGGCCAGTTCCGACCTTGCCTCTGACGTCGACTCAAGCGCCTACACCGCGCTGCTCAACATCTGGCTGAACATGATGCTCGCCGCCGGCATCCCCGCAGCCGGGATGGCACAGATGCGCGAAGCCTATCGCCGAGACGTCGCCGTCCTTCCGCCAGCACAGGTCGAGTCCATCATCGCGGACGGCGGTTTCGATACTCCGGTGATGTTCTATCAGGCCGGATTGATCCATGCGTGGTTTTCGCAGCGCCGTTGAGCGCTTCGGTCGCAGGGCGCCATAACCTAAGGGCATTGCGCCACAACTGGCGTACCCCCACACCGACTCGGCCACTTTCAAAACCAGCGGTACCAGGCAATGACAGAGACCCCGCGCAAGCGACGCCGCACCGACCCGGGGCGTCTTACACACCCATCGTGTTTTGCGATTTCAACATCTCAAAACAGTGTTTTTCAGATAGTCCGCTTTCAGGTCAAATGCATCCAACCGATCAGCGCGAACCCCGGCAGCTATCCGCCGCCGGACCCAGGCCCACCCCGCCACCGTTCGCCGAGATGGCATTTCGACCCGAAATGTGCAGACGCCGGCCCCACCCCATGAACCGGCCCACTCAATAAGCAAAAGGCCCGCATCCAGCGGGCCTTTTGCTTTTGGCAGAACGAAACGTCTCAGCGCGAGGCGGCCACAACACAGCGTCGCGTGGGTTGAGCGAAGCCCGGCCTCTTACCGTCCTTTCGACGAAGCACCGCCCTCCGCTGCATCCTTGGGCTTGCACGCCAGCGGCTTCCCTTCGATCGCCCAGCCCGTGCCGGCGACGGCGCCACGCAACGCGGCGCGTCGATTCGCTCACGCGACCAAGGCGGCCTCGATATCGGCAAAGGTCTGCGCGATGGTGCCGGAGGGCATCGAGATCCCGAGCTGGCGCGCGATCTGTGTCGCCGAAAACACGCCGCGAACCGATGCCTTGCCGGCCGCATTCCGCTGCACCACCAGCAGGTGGTGCCGTCCCGAGCGCTTGAGCGTGGCGGCGATGTGGCCGACTTCAGAGCGCATCACATCGTCCATATCAACCGCTTCAACCCGGTCCGCTGCAACCATCAGGTCGCGTGCGGTCAGCTCGGCTTGCGGGATGCCGCGTGCGGTGGCGATCTTGACCGGCGCCTCGCCCAGCACCTGATCGGCGCACAGCAAGCCGAGCATCGCGTGGGTGTCATCGACCACAAACAGCGATCGCACGCCGCGCTGGATCATGTTTTGCGTGGCTGCGGGCAGCGGAAGATCGGGGCCGATGGTGGCGGCGGCCACCAGTCGAAGATCGGTCATGACATCAACGGCGGGTGAATCGGCGGTGACTTTGCGGGCGTAGGCGGCGTCCTCAACCGCGCAGCTATCGGCGACGATCGGGACGAGATTCAAGGGGGTGTAATGTTCTCTTTGCATGGGGCGTTCTCTCTCAAGCTTGCAACATCCGATCGCCCGGCTAAAAAGCGTCGATGCGGAGGCAAACCTTGCAGCCGCGAACGTCGCGAATGCGGCCGGGGACCCTGACGCTGCCAGTTGCCCTTGCGCGCACTAACCAGAACGATCCCGGTGTTCGATCCATGACTTCCATCAGCAAGCCTGGCCGAACTTATTATTACTGCGTGTTTCTGCGGCTCAGTCTTTCACACTTCGCCCGCGAGGGAAAGACGCAAATCCATCAACGGCTCGCTACGATCAACGCGGGTGCGGGACGAAAACGCATCAAAGTCGTGTGACCCACTTCAGACGCTCGGACCGCCATCCCAATAGCCCGGCTGGTTGTACACCGCCTTCAGGTAGTCCACAAAGCAGCGCACCTTCGCCGGCAAATAGCGCTGCTGCGGATAGACCGCCTGAATGGCGTTGCTGGGCACGGCGAAATCATCGAGCACGGTCACCAGTGCGCCGGAGGCGAGCTCGGACTGGATCTCCCAGGTGGAACGCCAGCCGATACCGAGGCCCTGACGCACCCAGTCGAACAGCAGCTCGCCATCGTTGCAGTCGAGGTCGCCGTCCACGCGCACGGTAACGCGCTTGCCCTCGCGCACGAAGGCCCAGCCGCGCTGCTGCCCGCCGTGCAGATTGAAGGCGAGGCAGTTGTGGTGAGCGAGGTCTTCGGGCGTGCGCGGTACGCCGTGGTGCGCGAAGTAGGCGGGGGTGCCGCAGACGACGCGACGGTTGGGGTAGAGCGGGATGGCGACGTAGTCGGGTGGCACGGCATCGCCGATGCGGATCGCCATGTCATAGCCTTCGCTGACCAGGTCGACCACGCTGTCGGTGAAGTTGAACGACAGCTTGAGCGCAGGGTGCTGGGCCTTGAAAGCCGGCGCGTGCGGGCCGATGTGCTGACGGCCAAACCCCGCGGGGGCCGACACCACCAGATGGCCACGCACATCGGAGCGGCCGGCGCTGACGCTGCTCTCGGCGGCGTCGAAGTCTTTGAGCAGTTGCCGGCATTGCTCGACAAACTGCTCGCCGAGGTCCGTCAGTGTGAGGCCGCGGGTGGAGCGGTGCATCAGCCGCACGCCGAGGCGTCGCTCCAGCGCGTCGAGGCGGCGGCCCATCACCACGGGGGTGACGCCTTCGACCAGCGCGGCGGCGGCGAAGCTGCCTTTTTCGGCGGTGAGCACAAAGCTGCGAATCTCGGTGTACCGGTCCATTAGCGTGGAAACCGTGGTTGAACGCGGCGCCGTGCGCGCGTGGCGGGCAGTCTCGAGGTCGAGGTCTTTCGCATGCTCCATCCCTTGCTCATCGGCACAAACGGCCGACGTGGCGGCCCGATTCAATACCTCAGGTATCGACAGAAACAACTCTAGCAGGAATTCCCCTGCGCGCGACCCGCCGCTATTCTTGAATCCTGTCTATAGTGTTTGCAGTGCATCATCCCGCCACACGAACCGCTTGCGAGGCTCATGACCCGACCGACTCACGGCTCACTGCTCACCGATCTGCCTGCCGCGGGTGCGGACGAAGACTTTCGCCCGCTGTTTGACAACGGCACGGTACGGATCGAGCGCATCGTCTCGCATCACCATGCCAGCCCGCCGGGCTTCTGGTACGCGCAGGCGGACGACGAGTGGGTGATGGTGGTCAGCGGCACGGCGGTACTGGCCTTTGACGACGGACGCGAACAAGCCATGGCGCCGGGTGATTGGGTGCTGCTCCCGGCCGGTTGCAAGCACCGGGTGGCGCGCACCGACGCGGCCACCGTCTGGCTGGCGGTACACGCCCGGCCAGCCGATACCGAATCAAGTGTTATATAAGACATTAGATAAATTTATTGCAACGTTTTAGAATGGCGGTCAATTCCCCTCGGGGGAAACGATCATTTGGAATTCAGCCGGCCATCGCGGTCGGTGCTTCACAGAGGCCTAAACCATGAGCTCACATACCCAGATCGGCGGCATGCAAGTCGCCACCACGCTCCAGCAGCTGCTTGAGCGCGACATCCTGCCGGGCACCGGCGTCAGCGCTGATCAGTTCTGGTCGGGCCTCGAATCCATCGTCAATGACCTGGCCCCGAAGAACCGCGCCCTGCTCGCCAAGCGCGACGACCTGCAAGCCAAGATCGACGCCTGGCACCAGACCAACGGCAAGGGCGACTTTGCCGCCTACAAGGCCTTCCTGACCGAAATCGGCTACCTCGTGCCCGAGGGCCCGGACTTCACCATCGACACCGAAAACGTCGAGCCCGAGATTGCCACCCAGGCCGGCCCGCAGCTGGTGGTGCCGGTCATGAACGCCCGCTTTGCGCTCAACGCCGCCAACGCGCGCTGGGGCAGCCTGTATGACGCGCTGTACGGCACCGACGTGCTGCCCGAA
Source organism: Denitromonas ohlonensis (assembly GCF_007625205.1). GTDB lineage: Bacteria > Pseudomonadota > Gammaproteobacteria > Burkholderiales > Rhodocyclaceae > Nitrogeniibacter > Nitrogeniibacter ohlonensis. The sequence continues at coordinate 137,313 of NZ_VMNI01000003.1, forward strand.
ACCGATGGCGCCGAAAAAGGCGCGGAATACAACCCGGTGCGCGGCGCCAAAGTGGTGGCCTACGCCCGCGACTTCCTCGACGACGCGGCCACCCTGGTCGACGCCAGCCACAAAGACGCCACCGACTACGCCGTGATCGACGGCAAGCTGGTGGTCACGCTCAAGGATGGCACCACCACCAGCCTGGCCGACCCCGCGCAGTTCGCCGGCTATCACGTGAGCGACACGCCCGCCGTGCTGCTCAAGCAACACGGCCTGCACTTCGAAATCCAGTTTGACCGCCACCACCCCATCGGCAAGACCGACCCGGCCGGCATCAAGGATGTGCTCGTCGAAGCCGCGCTGACCACCATCATGGACTGCGAAGACTCGGTCGCCGCCGTGGATGCCGAAGACAAGGCGCTGGCCTACGGCAACTGGCTGGGTCTGATGAAAGGCACGCTGTCCGAACAGGTCGTCAAGGGCAGCAAAACCATTACCCGCAGCATGAACCCCGACCGCGTCTACACCGCGCCCGACGGCAGCAAGCTCACGCTCAAGGGCCGCGCCATGCTGTTCGTGCGCAACGTGGGCCATCTGATGACCAACCCGGCGATTGTCGCCGCCGACGGCCACCAGATCCCCGAAGGCATCATGGACGCCATGTTCACCGCCTGCGCCGCGATCCACGACCTCAAGGGCAACGCCCCCTTCCGCAACTCCACCGCCGGCAGCGTGAACATCGTCAAGCCCAAGATGCACGGGCCCGAAGAAGTCGCCTTCACCGTCGAGCTGTTCGGCCGTGTCGAGCAGGCGCTCGGTCTGCCGAAAAACACGCTCAAGGTCGGCATCATGGACGAAGAGCGCCGCACCTCGGTCAACCTCAAGGAATGCATCCGCGCCGCCCGCGAGCGCGTGGTGTTCATCAACACCGGCTTCCTCGACCGCACCGGCGACGAAATCCACACCAGCATGGAGGCCGGCCCCTTCGCGCCCAAGGCCAAGCTCAAGACCATGAAGTGGATCCTCGCCTACGAAGACCAGAACGTCGACGTCGGCCTCGCCTGCGGCCTGCCCGGCCGCGCGCAGATCGGCAAAGGCATGTGGCCCGTGCCCGACAACATGGCCGACATGATGACCGCCAAGATCGGCCATCCCAAGTCCGGCGCCAACACCGCCTGGGTGCCCTCGCCCACCGCCGCCACCCTGCACGCCCTGCACTACCACCAGATCAACGTGGCCAACGTGCAAGCCGAACTGCGCAACCGCACCCCGGCCAATGTGGACGACATCCTGGACATCCCACTGCTGGGCGACCAGAAGCTCACCGCCGACGAGATCCAGAAAGAACTCGACAACAACGCCCAGGGCATCCTCGGCTACGTCGTGCGCTGGGTCGACCAGGGCGTCGGCTGCTCCAAAGTGCCCGACATCAACAACGTCGGCCTCATGGAAGACCGCGCCACCCTGCGCATCTCCAGCCAGCACATCGCCAACTGGCTGCGCCACGAAGTGTGCTCGATCGACCAGGTGCTCGACACGCTCAAGAAGATGGCTAAGGTGGTGGACGCCCAGAACGCCGGCGACCCCGCCTACCGCCCGATGGCCCCCGCCTACGACGGCATCGCCTTCGAAGCCGCCTGCGACCTGGTCTTCAAAGGCTGCCAGCAACCCAGCGGCTACACCGAGCCGCTGTTGCACGCCCACCGCCTGTCGGTGAAAGCGCTGTAAGCCAAGACTCACCGCAAAGAAAAACGCCAGCCGGCTTTGCCGGGCTGGCGTTTTTTTATTGGCGGGAGACCGATACTCAATAACGGCTGTCGCCCCGGCGCCGCCTCTCGGATGCGAGATGGGTTCATGTAGGTTGGGTTGAGCACAGCGAAGCCCAACGTTCAGCGGTGCCATTGTGGATCACCGAGCGTTGGGCTTCCTTCGTCAGCCCAACCTACGCTCGCTTGTCCGGGCTACGCTTGCTGATGGAGCTTGATGGCGGCAAATGGGTAAATCGCCGCACCGCTTGAGCGAGAGGTTAGACCGCGCCTTTGATCACTGACTCGATGAAGAGCCAGGCCTTTTGACCGAGCTGAACCACGCCATCGATCTTCAAAGCGGCGTCGGCAACGGCATTTACCTTTCGCCAGACTTCAGCAAGCTTTGAAATTTCGGGTGAATTTTTGTGCTCAGTGATTATGTCTTTGGCTTCAACCAACTCACCGTAGCTTGATCGCACGGCCTCTCGAAGTACCTTGGCCCCGGCGATCTTGTAGCTCGCTACTGCTGCTCTGATCTGAGCGATTTGATTGTCGATGAGTCTCCGGAGTCGTTCGGGGATCTGATCTGAGTTGGCAGAAAGACTCTCCAACTCAGACAGCAACGTAGATATCTCGTCAAGGTCAGCTTGTTGAATCTCGTCTTCTTCATCCTGCAGAATTTCGCCACAGAACTGCAAGGCAAGCATGTGCTCAGGCTTCAATTGCTGCCGGACATGGCTCCATGTATTCGACAAATACATAGGCGAGAACGCAGCGTCGAATGCTGCGAGTGCCTTCGTGTAGAGATGCGGACTGAAGTTTGCGCTCTTCATCCCCTCTCGGATGTGATCAAGCTCTCGACTCAGCGCCGCTAGCCGCTCTGAGACCAATCGCGCTTGGCGTGACGTCTCGCTCTCTTTGATGTCTAGGGCATCTGCCCACGCAGAAAGGATCTGAGTATTCTCTTGGTGCCCCGGGAGCGAGCTTAGAAAAGCATACAACCGAGATGCAGAGTTTCGGTTCTGTGGCATGGCGTTGGTTGTGCGGCCTAACTTTCGTGAGAGGCGGCCGAAGCCGAAGGCGGAGGATGGCAAAGTCCAGCACTGGGTCGCCCCCTCAATGGAACTATTAGCGAATTCTGATCTACAGAGACATCATAGTCCGGAGGCAAATAGCCGAATGCGCAGGGACTCTTGGCCGTTCTGTGCGGACAGCGCTATCTTGCACGGCGCGAACGCGCGGCGCAATGCCCTTTGGTTATTGCGCCCTACCACGAGTACCCCGTCTGGCCGGACCGAGACATTCATCGTCATGGCCTCGCCAGTGGCATTCGACTTCTACGGCTTTCCACGGCAGCCGTTGGCGGCGAAGGAACGTCCTCCAATCCCCGGCAAGCCGTGAGCGCAAACGACGCAGGGCGGCGCGACCACCCGTGCCGCCCCCTCAGCATCATTGCATCGACAAATCAGCACCCCAAAACGCAACCCCCGCCCCCATCAAACTCCATCGTCTTCCCCGACAGCGGCACATGCACTGGCACCTTGGTGGCCTTGATGAAGCTTTCCGTGCGTGTACCCGCCTTGACCTTGCCCCCCTCGGTGGCCGGCTCGTTGGCGTGGGAGACGATGACCGAGACCGGCTGGACCAGGTCGTTGATGACGTAGGCGGCTTCGGCCGGGCCGGTGGTGAAGGTGTCGCCGATGTTGATCACGGCCAGCTTGGCCTTGTAGTGGTCGCGCACGACCTTTTCCTGATCGCCGGTGATACCGGTGTCGCCCGACAGGTAGGCGACGAGGCCGTTGCTGAATTTGAGCACGTAGCCGGTGGCTTCGCCGACATAAGCGGAGAGGCCGGCTTCTTTCAGGCGCGTGCCGAAATCGCCGCCGACCAGGTCGCCGTCGATGCCATTGCTGTGGATGGCCGTCACGGTGGCGATGGTGACGCCGCCGATGGTCTGGCTGCCGCCGAAGCGGGCGAGGACGGCGTTCTTCGGGTCGCCGCCGTTGCTCTTGAGCTTGTTGGCGAAGAAGGCCGGCATTTCGCTGCCGGTGACGATCTTGGCGTTCTTGGCCAGTGCGATGTTCACCACCAGCGTGTTGGGCGCGGCCGACACGGACATGTCCGGTTTGTTACAGGCGCCGGCGTTGGGAGCTTGGGTGTGTTTGTCGCCGACATGGTCGCCATGCATGTGGCTGACGAGAATTACGTCGATCTTGCCCAGGCGCGGGTCGTCCGCGCCGGCCACGGTGCGACCGGGGTCGTAGAGCAGGCGGGTGCCGTTGGGGTCTTCGAAAATCAGGGCGCGGTCGAGGACGCAGAATTCGCCGTCCTGCCCGCCCAGCGGGGTGACTTTGACGTTGGTGGCAAGCGCGGGCTGTGCGGCCAGGGCGCCCATGGCGAGGGCGCCGAGTAGTGAGGTGATTTTCATGCTGTTCTCCTGTTGGGCAAACATGTGCTTTTTTGGACCAGCGGAGAAAAGTTAGCATGAACCTGCCAGGGTCATTGTTTGCAGTGCCGCAATGTTTGATGCGCCTGTCCTGTGCGTATCGAGAAACCTGTTGTGGCTACCCCGTCGCCAAAAGCGGCCTGTGTCGCGTGGAAAAGCGATGCGCCTTCCACCGCAGGAGGTGATTGGAGCGGTGGCACTCGTTGGATGGCGCTGCGCTGATCCGCCCGATATCAGCCATCCGCCCCTGACTGATAGCCGCCAAGCGCCGCCCCGCTGTGCAGTTTGTCATGCTGACCGCCATTTTCCGCCCACCCCGCCCTCAAGAACCACGCCGCCACGCCGTAGGCTCGAAAGCGATCTGCGTGCGCCATGATGGCGCCGGAGACCTTTTTCCCGATCGATGAGCGCCCCATGCCCCGGCTTCATCCGCTGACACTCCGGTTTCACGACCCTGCGCTTGAAAACGCCTACGACGACTACGTCTACCCGCGCATGCTGGTGCAGTGGCGCGCGGCGCTGGTGATCGGGCCGGCTTTGTATGTGCTGCTGTTTGTGCTCGACGGCTGGTATATCCCCGAGGCTGAGCGGGGCGCGCTGTGGGCGATACGGCTGGGTTCGCTGATCGTCCCGATCTCCTTCATCGCCATCACCTTTACCCGGTATTACCGCCGCTGCGCCTATCTGTTGCCGGCACTCAACGGGCTCACGGGCGGGCTCGGGCTGATCGCCATGATGCAGCTGATGCCGCTGGAGGTGGTGGCGCAGTATTACCCCGTGGTGGTGGTCGTCACCTTCTTCACCTACAACTTCAGCGGCACACGCTTTATCTATGCGCTGGCGGTCGATCTGGTGCTGCTGGTGACCTACAACCTGTGCTTCGGCGCACTGGTGGATTACCCCGGCCATTTGCTGGCCACGCAGGACTTTTTCATCATCAGCGCCAACCTCATCGGCGGCGGCGCGGGCTATATGGTCGAGCTTCAGCGGCGGCGGCTGTTTGTGCACAAACAGGCGCTGGAAGACGAGCGCCGTCTGCACCTCGACCGCGCGCTGCACGACAGCCTGACCGGGCTGCCCAATCGTGAGTTGCTCTATGACCGCATCAATCTGCTGCTGGCCGGCGCCACCCGCTCGACGGCGCAGCATGCGCTGTATTTTGTGGATCTGAACGACTTCAAACCGATCAACGATGTGCACGGCCACGCCGTGGGTGACCAGACGCTCCGGCGAGTGGCGGCGCGCCTGCGCCAGGCGGTGCGTGACGCCGATACGGTGGCCCGGCTGGGCGGCGACGAATTCGTGGTGCTGGTGCCCCAGATGCCCGACGCCACCGCCGCGCACCTCCAGGCCGAACGCATCCAGGCCATGGTTGCCCGCCGCGACAATGACCTGCCCGAGAGCATCTCACTCAGCGCCAGCGTCGGGCTGTGTCTGTTCCCCTATCCCGGCGCCACGGCCGACGACATCATCCACCGCGCCGATCTGGCGATGTATCACCACAAGGCCTCGGGCACCCTCCCCTTGCCACTCGCCGACCCCCAAACCGCGGCCACCTGACACCGCCACACATGACGCAGATCATTTTAACTCTTCAACATCTGTTGTAGAGTCGCGTCATGAATACCGACACGGCCACCGCCGTTTTTGAATCTCTCGCCTCCGGCCTGCGTCTGGAGGTGTATCGCTTGCTGGTGCGCAAGGCGCCCGACGGCCTGGTGGCGGGCGACATCGCCAGTGCGCTCGATGTGCCGCCCACCAACCTGTCCTTCCATTTCAAGGCGCTGACCCGTGCCGGGCTCATCACGGTCACCCCCGAGGGGCGCTACCAGCGCTACCGGGCCAACATCCCGCTGATGCTCGACACCATCGCCTACCTCACCGAATCCTGCTGCGCCGACCAGCCCGAAAAATGCATCGAGTTGCGCGCCGCCGCCGGCCAACGCTGATTTTTTTCCCCTCATCTGTTCAAGGAACCCGTCCATGAAAAGCATCCAAGTGTTCGATCCCGCCCTGTGCTGCAGCTCCGGTGTGTGCGGCGTTGACGCCGACCAGGCCCTCATCACCTTCGCCGCCGACCTCGAGTGGGCGGCGCAGAACGGCGCCCGTATCGACCGCTTCAACCTCGGCCAGCAGCCGCTGGCCTTTGCCGGCAACGCCACGGTCAAGAGCTTTCTCGACCGCTCCGGCCCCGACGCGCTGCCGCTGATTCTGCTCGACGGCGAGATCGCCATGGCCGGCCGCTACCCCAGCCGCGCCGAACTGACCCACTGGCTGGGCACCGCCGACGCGGCACCGGCCGAAGCCGAACCCGAAGTCAGCGGTTGCTGCTCCGGCGGCCGTTGCGCCGGCTGAGCGCCGCCATGCACTTCCTCGACCAAGCGCCGCGCTGCATGTTCTTCACCGGCAAAGGCGGCGTCGGCAAGACCTCGCTGGCCTGCGCCACCGCCATCCGACTGGCTGACGCGGGGCGGCGGGTGTTGCTGGTCAGCACCGACCCGGCCTCCAACGTGGGGCAGGTGTTTGGTATCGAGATTGGCAACCGCATCGTGCCGGTGGCCGAGGTGCCCGGCCTGTCGGCACTGGAGATCGACCCCCAGCAAGCCGCCCAGGCCTACCGCGACCGCATCGTCGGCCCGGTGCGCGGCGTGTTGCCCGAGGCGGTGATCCGCAGCATCGAAGAGCAGTTGTCGGGCGCCTGCACCACTGAAATCGCCGCCTTTGACGAATTTACCGCGCTGCTCACCGACGCCAGCCTCACCGCCGACTTCGAGCATGTCATCTTCGACACCGCACCCACCGGCCACACCATTCGCCTGCTGCAGTTGCCCGGCGCGTGGACCGGCTTTCTCGACGCCGGCAAAGGCGACGCCTCCTGCCTCGGCCCGCTGGCCGGGCTGGAGAAGCAGCGCACGCAATACAAGGCCGCCGTCGCCGCGCTGGCCGACCCGGCGCGCACACGCCTGGTGCTGGTCGCCCGCGCTCAGCAATCCACGCTGCGCGAAGTCGCGCGCACCCATGCTGAGCTGGCCGCCATCGGCCTGTCGCAACAACACCTCGTGATCAACGGCATCCTGTCACGCGCCGACGCCGGCGACGACCCGCTGGCCCGCGCCCTGTGCGACCGCGAAGACGCCGCACTGGCCGCACGGCCCGAGCCCCTGCACGCCCTGCCGACCGACACCGTGCCGCTCAAGGCCTTCAATCTGGTCGGGCTGGACGCCGTGCGGCAGTTGCTCGCCAACACCCCGGCCCCCGTCACTGCCGGCGCACCGGCCACCCCGGCCTTTGACGCGCCCGACTTCGCCGCGCTGATCGACGGCATCGCCGCCGGCGGCCACGGCCTGATCATGCTGATGGGCAAGGGCGGCGTGGGCAAAACCACGCTCGCCGCCGCGCTGGCGCTCGAACTCGCGCAACGCGGCCTGCCGGTGCACCTGTCCACCTCCGACCCCGCCGCGCATCTGGCCGACACGCTGGCCGGCTCGCTGCCGGGCCTGACCGTCAGCCGCATCGACCCCGTGGCCGAAACCGCGCGCTACCGCGAGCAGGTGCTCGCCACCCGCGGCGCCGCGCTCGACGCGCACGGCCGCGCCCTGCTCGAAGAAGACCTGCGCTCGCCCTGCACCGAAGAGATCGCCGTCTTCCAGGCCTTCTCGCGCGTCATCCGCGAGGCCGGCAAGCAGTTTGTGGTGATGGATACCGCGCCCACCGGCCACTCCCTGCTGCTGCTCGACGCCACCGGCGCCTATCACCGCGAAATGCTTCGCCAGCGTGGCGCGCAGGCGCAGGTCGAGATCACTCCCATGCAGCAACTGCAGGACCCGGCACAGACCAAGGTGCTACTCGTGACCCTCGCCGAGACCACGCCGGTGCTCGAAGCAGCCCACCTGCAGGCCGACCTGCGCCGCGCCGGCATCGAACCCTGGGCCTGGGTCATCAACAACAGCATCGCCGCCGCCGGCAGCGAGGCGCCCCTGCTGCGACAGCGCGCGCACAACGAACTGCGCGAGATCGACGCCGTGGCGCGCGAGCATGCCCACCGCTACGCTGTGGTGCCGCTGCTGCAGGACGAACCGGTCGGCGTCGATCGCCTGCTCGCGCTGGCCGAACGGCGCATCGCCGATCGCTCACGCAATGTTGCGTGCGGAGCGTCCACGGCCGGATGAATCCGGCCCTACGCCTCAACGCTCTTCGGTATCCCTCGTAGGGCCGGATTCATCCGGCCACCACCCGCTGAATTCAATAGACGCACCGCCCAGACCACAGCACGACTCGCGTGGCCTGCCGTGGCCCGGCCACGCCGACGCGGCATCGAGACATCGCAAACACGCACCGATCGCCACCGCCTCATTTTGCGGCAGCGCAAAAAAACCCTGCGACCTCAGTCGGATAGCCCGGCAACGCACAGCTTATCCACAGTCTCGCACACGCCAGACGGGGATAAGTGCTGGGTTCAACACCGCGGAAAGGCCCGGCCGGCAAGGCTTTCATGCCAATCGCGTGCTTTCGCCCCGCCACGCCGTGTTTGCCTCATTTTGCGGCATCGCAAAAAACCTGAGTCGTCTCAATCGGATAGGTGGCTGCCACACAGCTTATCCACACCTTCGCCCACGGCGAACGGGGATAAAACCCCGCCCCACCGCGCCGAAATGCCCGACTGGCGCGGGTTTCATGCGAATCGGCTGGTGTTGGCGTGCGGACGCGCCGATTGCCTCATTTTTAAGCAGTCCCAGAAAACTCCATCGCCTCAAGCACATAGCGCGGCCTCTCACAGCTTGTCCACAAGCCTGCCCACGCTGGCCGTGGATAAACGCCACGCCCCAGCCGGGCGGTGGACATCTAGCCCGCTTCGCGCGCTATTGCGGTAGGCGGCTCAATGCCCCACACCGCGCAGAGTTGATCCATCACCGCGCGGATCAGCGGGTCGTTCTCGCGCTTGCGCAGATAGACGAATTGCAGCGGCACCGAGGGCAGCGCCACCGGCAGCTCATAGGCCTGCTCGTCGTCCGAAAACACCCCAGCCCGCACGATGCCCAGGCCGACACCGGCGCGGATCATCTCGATCAGGGCGTCTTCCTGGTTGGCGATCAGGGTCCGCGTGGGCTCGCAGCAGTGCGCATCGAAAAGCGCGCGCATGGCCGCAAAGTGCGAGCAGTCGGGCGAGGTATACACCCAGGGCAGACGCGCCAGATCGGCCACTTCGGTGGAGGTGATCTGATCGCGCAGCGAGGCCGGCGCGCCGATCACCAGCGGCTCATCGCACAGGAAACACACGCTCATGCTCGGGTCGTCGATCTCGCCGGTCACAAAGGCGGCGTCGAGCTTGCCGACACGCACCGCCGGCAGGTTGGTGCCGGTCGAGCCGGTGAGCATGGCCACTTCAAGACGGGGATAGTGTTCGGCCAGCCCGGCCTGCAGCGCGGTCAGGCGCAGAAAGCGGGCGTCGGTGTTGAGGCCGATGCGCACGCTGCCGATCAGTTCGTCCTGCAAGCCCTTGGCGTGCTGCATCACGGCGCTGGCGGCGGCCAGCGCCTGGCGGGCGCGGGGCAGTAGCTCTTCGCCCACCGGGGTCAGCCGCATGCCTTTCGGGGTGCGGTCGAACAGGGTCACGCCTAGGGTCTCTTCCAGCGCCTTGATGTGCGCGCTGATCGCCGGCTGGCTGGTAAACAGGCGCTCGGCGGCGCGGGTGAGGTGTTTTTCCTCGGCGACCGCAACAAAGGTTCTGAGGTGGTAGAGCTCCATGACCTGATCCCGAAAATGCGTCTGACCCACAGTACACCGTAGATCACGAACCCACGCCATCACAATTTCCGAAGACGCGAATCCGAATAAACGATTGGATGCATTTGTCCTGAGCGGCCAAGCTTCAACTCACTAAAGCCCCACTCAAGGAGACGCATCATGAGCAGCCTGACACACAAAGCTTGCGCCCCTGCCGTCGCCCGCACCGACATTGCCTCGGTGCTGCGCCAACTGGGCCATGCACTGCGCACCACCATTACCGTCTGGCGCAAGCGCAGCGCCGCCCGCCGCGAACTGCGCGAGCTGGATGAACATGTGCTGCGCGATGTCGGCATCAGCCGCAGCCAGGCGGACTTTGAAGGCAGCAAGCCGTTCTGGGTGAAGTGAGGGGGCCGAATTCGCGGTGTGGTGAACCGCGAGCTGGCCACCCTGCGGGCATCACGGCATCGCACGACGACGCGTAGGGTGGGCGGCTCGCCGCCCACCCTACCGCCGCCGACCCCACCCTCAACCCAATACCCCATCGCGCCGCCAAGCCACTCGCCCGGCCTCAGCCCTCGGGCATCTGCTCAATCACCATCCACTGCACGCCAAAGCGATCCACCAGCATGCCGAACTGCCGGGCGAAAAAGGTGGGCGCCAAAGGCATGCGCACCTCGCCCCCCTCGGACAGCGCTGCAAATACGCGCTGTGCCTCCGCGTCGTCGGCCACGTCGACCGACAAGGCAAAACCGTCGAAGCCGGCCGCCTCACCGCACATCCCGTCCGAGGCCATCACCATGGTGTCACCGATCTTGAGATTGGCATGCATCACCTTGTCGGCCATGCCGGGCATCTCCGGCATCGCCCCCGGCGGGGCGTCGCTGAAGCGCATCAGCGCGGTCACTTCGGCGCCAAGCGCCTCGGTGTAGAGACTCAGCGCGGCTTCGCAGTCACCGCGGAACAACAAATAGGGTTCGACTCGCATGATGTGACTCCTGCTCTGTTTGGATTTCGATCTCGCCGGCCAGATACGCCTCGAGACGCGCCCAGGCATCAAGGGCATCTCGGCGCAGGCGATCGTGCCCGTCTTCAAAAGCACATATCTCGGCCTCGCTCGCATGGATCGGTCGCGAGCACAGGCGAAGCTCGGTGTCGCCGGCCACGTCGGCCAGCTCCAATGTGTGATGCACATAGCGCGGCCAGTGCGGCACGCGCGGGTGGCGGGTCACGCCGCCACTGGCATCCAGCAACGAGGCGACAAACACAAGCCGCACCGCCTCGATGATGTCGCGATACACCCAACGCCCGCAGCGAGGCGGCGCGTTCGGCCGCTCGATCGTGTAGAGAAAACGCCCGCCCAGATGGAAGCTCAGGGATGCGGCGCGCATTTGCGCCCCCGCCGGGGCCCCCCATTGCGTGAGGTGACCGACCTCCGACAAGGCCGCCCAGACCCTGTCGCGCGGCGCAGCGACGCCATGGGTCAGGGCAAACGCGACGCGGCGTGGATCGGCACGCATGTCCATGCGCATCCTCCTGTGTTGTGACGCGCGCCCGCTCAAGGCGTCAGTTCAAACTGCGCCTTGCAGGTCTCGGGATCGAAAGGCACCGAAAAATGCTCATGCGCGATCCGCCACTGGCCATCGACCTTGCGCAGCCCGATCGAGCAACGCATCCAGCCGGCCTGGGTGTTGCCCTCCGGATCGGTGGCGCCGCAGTACACCAGATAGTGGCCAAAGCCGACGTCCTCGCCGAGCGTGAGCGACAAGTCCTGCATGTCGAACACCATCTGGCCGGCACACATCTCCAGGCAGCTACGCCAGTGCGTGTCGTAGGCCGCGCGGTCGGTAAACTGCAAGGGGCCAATGGCATCGAAGGCCACCAGCGACGCGGTGTAATAGCCCATGAGACGCGTCACGTCACGGGCGGCCACGGCCTCGCGGCAAGCCGCGAACATCTCGCGCACCGCGGCTTCGTCGGCCGGATTGTTCTGTGTTGTCATGTCATCGCTCCTGTTGGGTTGAGTCGTCACACTTGCAATTGACGCACCGGCCGCACCTCGACGCTGCCGACACGCGCCGCCGGAATCTGCGCCGCGACCTGGATCGCTTCATTCAGATCGCGCGCCTCGACCAGATAGAAACCGGCGAGCTGCTCCTTGGTTTCGGCAAACGGCCCGTCAGTGATCGACACCTTGCCGCCGCGCATGCGCACGGTGGTGGCGGTGGCCACCGGCTCGAGCGCCTCGGCCGCCAGCATGCGGCCGCTGCCGGCCACCTGCTCGGCATAGGCCTGGCATTCGGCGTCTTCGGGGCTGTCGGGCTGGGTATGGAGTTGCTGCTCGTCGGCATACACCAGACACAGGTATTTCATGGCGGTCTCCTTGGGGAATCGATGATGAGCGGGTCAGTCCAGCGCAAATGAACCCGTCTCCAGCGTGCCGGCGCGCCGATACACGCTGATGACCGTGCCCTTGCCGGTGGTGTGCGAGCGCACCAGGCGCAGCGTGGCCGGCGCCGTGCCGGCGCCAAACAGGCGCTTGCCAGCGCCCAGCAGCACGGGAAACACCAGCAGGCGGTATTCGTCGATCAGGTCGTGGGCGATCAGCGTCTGCGCCAGATCGCCGCTGCCGTGCACCTGCACTTCACCGGCAAGACGCTGCTTGAGGTCGGCCACTGTCTGCACCACGTCGGCCACCGCGGTCGAGTTGTGCCAGTCGAACTGGCGGTGGGCGCGCGAGGCGACGAACTTCGGCAGGGTGTTGAGCTTGCTCGCCACCGGATCGTCGCGGTCCGTCACACGCGGCCAGTGCGCAGCAAAGATGTCGTAAGTCTTGCGGCCGAGCAAAAAGGCGTCGGCGCGGGCGAAGATGTCGACCATCGTCGCGCCCATGTCAGCGTCCGCATGCGGCACCAGCCAGCCGCCATGCGTGAAATTGCCGCGGGTGTCTTCCGCCGGCCCGCCGGGGGCCTGCATCACGCCGTCGAGGCTGAGAAAAGTCGTCAGGGTCAGTTCGGCCACGATCGGCTCCTGTTTTTTTGGGGTTTCGCCCCTTAGTCGCCCGCCGTGACGGTCATTCGACAACCGTTCGTCGGCCCGCCCGCGGGTTCAGCGCAGATGCGCAAGCCGTGCGGCGAGATGGCGCCGCTCGGGGCCCGGCCGGGTCAGCGCCAGCGCCCGGGAAAAAGCCGCCCGGGCACCGTCGCGCTCGCCCAAACGCTGCAGCAGCTCGCCGCGGGCGGCGTGCGCCAGCCGGTAGTCGGCCAGCTCGCCATCCGCGAGCAGCGCATCGATCAACGCCAGACCGGCCGCCGGCCCGTCGCGCATGGCGACTGCCACTGCGCGGTTGAGCGCCACCACCGGCGAGGGCTCGGCGCGCATCAGCACCTCGTAGAGCCCGACGATCTGCGGCCAGTCGGTGTCGGCGGCCGTGGGCGCCTCGGCATGCACCGCGGCGATTGCCGCCTGCAGCGCATAAGGGCCAACGCGGCGCGAGCGCAGCGCCGTCTCCACCAGGGCGCAGCCCTCGTCGATCAGCGTGCGGTTCCACCGGCCGCGATCCTGCGCGTCGAGCAACACCAGCTCGCCATCGGCCGTCGTGCGCGCCGCGCGGCGCGACTCGGTCAGCAGCATCAGCGCCAGCAGGCCCTGGGCCTCGGGCTCGGGCAGCAGCGCGACCAGCAGCCGGCCAAGGCGGATGGCTTCGTCGGAGAGGTCGGCCCGCGTCAGCGCCTCGCCGTCGGAGGCGAGGTAGCCCTCGTTGAAGATCAGGTAGATCACCCGCAGCACGCTGTCGAGCCGCGCCGCCAGCGCCGGCCCCTCGGGCACCTCGTAGGGGATGCGCGCATCGCGGATCTTGCCCTTGGCGCGCACGATGCGCTGCGCCAGTGTCGGTGTGGCAGTCAGGAAGGCGCTGGCGATGGCCTCGGTGGTCAGGCCGCACACTTCACGCAGGGTCAGCGCCACCTGCGCCTCGGGCGCCAGCGCCGGGTGGCAGCAGGTGAAGATCAGCCGCAGACGGTCGTCCTCGATGCCGCAGGCCGGCTCGGCCGCCGTCTGCTCCTCCTCCGCCAGTCGCCAGGCCAGCTCGGTGAGCGAGGCATCGAAGCGCGCGCGCTGGCGGATGCGGTCAATCGCGCGAAAACGCCCCGCCGACACCAGCCAGGCGCGCGGATTGTCCGGCACGCCATCGCGCGGCCACTGCGCCATGGCCGCGATGAAGGCCTCCTGCACCGCCTCCTCCGCCAGATCGAAATCACCCAGCAGGCGGATCAGCGTGGCGCGGATGCGGCGGGCGTCGCTGCGGTAGAGGGCGTCGATGTGGGCGGGGATGTCGGCGGGGATGTCGGCGGATGCACCGGCGGGCATGGTCATCTCGGTCAATCCCGTCTCCTGCTTTGGCTGGCGCACTAAGGCACGGCCGACAAGCGCCAGTTCAGTTCGGTCGCGCCGCCCGCCGAGCGACGGGTGATCTGCAGCAGATCGACGCCCCGGCCGAAGGCGTCGCGGGTGCGCCAGTCGAGACGCAGCAGCATGTCCTGCACGCCATCGCCATCGAAATCGCCCTGCGCCATCAAAGTGTAGACACTGTCGTCGGTCCGGGTCAGTACCCGCACGCGGCCGCCGGGCAACGCCTCGATGTTTACTCCGGGCGCATCGTCCACGCGCGCGCCGGCGGGCGACGTCGCCTGACCACCCACGACGGGCAACGCCGACGCCGGCAACTCACGCATCAGCGCCGGTGTCAGCGTCTCGGCCAGGTGGCTACGTCGGGCGGGCTGACCTGCACCATAGCGCGCCAGCGCCTGACAGTTGGCGCGCAGCAGCTGAAACAGCGGGGTTTGATCTTCGCGCACAGCAACCGCGTCGGTCGAAGCCACCTGGGCGCAGCGACTGAAGCGCAACTCGCCGCCGTTCGCACCATCGAGCACATAGTCCAGCCGCTCGCTGCCATCCGGCATCAGCTTGGCCAAACCCGCAAAAGCCGTCACGTTGAACGCATGCGGCGACTCGGCGCGCACGGTGGCGCAGCCGATCAGCAGCGCGGCGGCCAGAAGGTGGGTGCGCGTGACGCCAATGCGGCGAGACTCGCAACGACATCGACCGCCGAGGCGGGCGAGGATGTCCAGAAACGACCACATCGCCGGAGCCATTCGCATCTCTTCTGCTACGACGATCCAGCGCAGCCCTGCTTAGTCGTAAAAGCCCGCAGCAGTCTTTAGCTGGTCAGCGAATCCATACACGTCATCGATCGACTGAATGGGATGGCGCGTTTCATTCTTTTCTTGATCAAAAACGCCAAGGTACTTCTGACCGCGATTGAAGTGAAGCCGACAAATTGGCTTTCTGTTGTTGTCATCCAGAAGGATTCCACAATAGCTCTGGGTGTCACGCATCGTGATTCGCTTCGAGTCGACAACCGACCTCACAATCGCCTTCACGACGTGAAAACCTTCCATTTCGTCCAGCGTCGTAACAATCTTGTCCTCCTCGGCGTCAGGCTCGGCCGCCCCGCCCGCAGACGGACTAGGTGCTCCTTGCGCGGGCGGCGTCGCTCCGCTCATCGCCGATTTGAGGCGTTCATTAACTTGATCGCTCAAAAACTGGCTCGCCGCTTTACGCGTAAGTTCGCCGAACTGCTCCCGAACCTTCTGCGTCACCATACCGTCGTACACACGAGAAGCAATCAGGCGAATGAAATCATCATCAGGCTTGCTGAACTGCGCCGCGATGACCTTCTTTATCTGACTAACAAACTTCAGCTCACCCGCAGCGCTAATGATTGACTCCACATCGAAGGCGGACTTAGTCAGCTTTACCAATTCCGGAACGGCGTGCTCATCAATGTCGAGCAAATCGAGTTCCAAGAACGGGCGCTCATCCATCTTGTTTGGTGCGTCGAGGTCTGTGAAGAACTTGTACTCCCGACCATTTGTCAGGATCGAGATGCGGGCATTGGTGACGTGGAAGTATCGAAAAAGCTGCGACGCGTGATTGACGTTCAGCGGCTCGCCAAGCTTTTTGCACTCGACGAGAATCTGAATCTCACCGTTCTTGAGAATGGCATAGTCGATCTTTTCACCCTTCTTTGTCCCCACGTCGCAGACGTACTCGGGAATGACCTCAGAGGGATCAAAAACGTCGTAGCCAAGAACCATATTGATGAACGGCATAACGAAAGCATTCTTCGTTGCCTCTTCGGTCTTGATCGCGCCCCCTTGTTGGCGAATCTTTGCAGAGAGACTGTTCAGCTTATCGATGAATTCCATGACGTCCTCGTTGGAAAATTGACGCCTCCATCGTATTGCCTAAAGCATAATTTCAGCAAGGCGTTGCCCCACAAATTACCCCGCCTTCATCACCGCCCGCAGCTTCTGGGCATACTCCGCCAGCACCGCCGCCGGTGGGTCCTTACGCGGCCAGCTCAGCGCGATGCCGTCGTTGCCATGGCGCGGCACGACATGCATGTGGCAGTGGAACACGGTCTGGTCGCCTTCCTTGCCGTTGGCTTGCAGCAGCGTGAGGCCGGGCGGGTCGAAGGCGTCGCGCACGGCAAAGGCGACACGCTGGGCGGTTTGCATGATGGCGCCGGCCTCTTCCGCGGTGAGCTCGAACAGCGTGGCGGCGTGGCGCTTGGGGGCGACCAGTACATGGCCGGGGTTGAGCTGGCCGATGTCCATGAAGGCGATGGTCAGCGCGTCTTCATAAACGCGCTCGGCGGGGATCTCTCCCGCCACCAGGCGGCAGAAGATGCACTGTCCGGGGGGCGAGGTATCGACAAACATCGGCATGGCGGCTCCTTGTGCGGATTCGGTGCGCACGCGACGGCGCACGGGTGGACCATGCTACCAGCGCGCACGGCAACGCATCCGCTGTCACACTGTCTACCGATGCCGGCACAGACCGGCCGCCCGACCCCCCGACAGAGTGTGCCCATGAACGCCCCCCATCCGGACGCGCTCGAGCGCCCCCACCGCCTCGACGCCCTGCCCTTCGACAACAGCTTCGCGCGTCTGCCCGAAGCCTTCTACACCCGCCTTGCGCCCTGGGGCCTGCCCGAGCCGCGCGCGGTGCTGTTCAGCGATGCCGCGGCCGCCTTGATCGGCCTGCATCCGGACGAGCTCGCCTCGCCGGCCTTTGTCGAGGCCATGGCCGGCAACACGCCGCTGCCGGGCGGCGACACGCTGGCGGCGGTGTATTCGGGCCATCAATTTGGCGCCTGGGCGGGTCAGCTCGGCGATGGCCGCGCGCACCTGCTCGGCGAAATCCGCACCCCGCACGGCCCGTGGGAGCTGCAACTCAAGGGCGCCGGGCGCACGCCCTATTCGCGCATGGGCGACGGCCGCGCGGTGCTGCGCTCGTCGATTCGGGAGTTTCTGTGTTCCGAGGCCATGGCCGCGCTCGGCATCCCCACCACGCGCGCGCTGAGCCTCGTCGCCTCGGACCTGCCGGTGCCGCGCGAGACCATGGAAACCGCGGCGGTGGTCACCCGCATGGCGCCGAGCTTTGTGCGCTTTGGCTCCTTCGAGCACTGGACGGCCAACAAGCGGCCCGGCGAGTTGCAGCAACTGGCAGACTACGTCATCGACCGCTTCTACCCCGCCGCCCGCGACGCCGCCAACCCGGCCGTGGCGATGCTCACCGAGGTCAGCCGCCGCACCGCCACGCTGATGGCGCAATGGCAGGCCGTGGGCTTCATGCACGGGGTGATGAACACCGACAACATGTCCATCCTCGGCCTCACGCTCGACTACGGCCCCTTCGCTTTCATGGATGGCTTCGACGCCGACCACATCTGCAACCACACCGACCGTGGCGGCCGCTATCGCTACAGCGCGCAGCCGCACATCGCGCACTGGAACCTGCACGCCCTCGGCCATGCACTGATGCCGCTGATCGGCGATACCGACGCGCTGGAGGCGGCCATCGACACCGCCTTTGTGGAGACCTACAACCGCGAATTCCTCGCCCGGCTCGGTGCCAAGCTGGGGCTTACCGACACCCGCGACGGCGACGAGGAACTCATCGGCCAGCTCTATGGCCTGCTCCACGCCCATCACACCGACTACACGCTGTTCTTCCGCGCGCTGGGCGAGCTGCCCGCCGTCGCCGGCACGCCGGCGCAGGACGCCCCGGTGCGCGACCTCGTCGCCGACCGCACCGCCTGCGACGCCTGGCTGGCCCAATGGCGCGCGCGGCTGGCGCTCGACGCGCGGCCCGACGCCGAACGCCGCGCCGCGATGCACGCAGTCAATCCGAAATATGTCTTGCGCAACTGGGTGGCCGAAACCGCCATCCGCGCCGCGCAGGCCGGCGACTTCGCCCCGCTGCAGCGCATCCACACCTGCCTGCAACGGCCCTTCGACGAACAGCCCGAGAACGCCGAATTCGCCGCCCCGCCGCCAGACTGGGCGCAGTCGCTGTCGGTGAGTTGTTCGAGTTAGCCTGGGGCGTCGCTTCGCGTAGGGCGGATAAGCGCAGCGCATCCGCCGTTTCCCTTGCCGCCACCGATGGCGGATGCGCCTTCGGCTTATCCGCCCTACCGGACCGCGATCTTCGCGGCGGGATTCAAACCGTCAGCCCCTTACCGCCGACACGCCATCCGCGTGCCCGGCAGCAGCATCAGCACCAGAAAACTCACCAGCAGGCCGAGCACCAGCAGCGTGCCCTCGCCCGGCAGGCGCGACAGCGAGTAGTGCTGCGACACCCACATCCCCATGCGCACCAGCTGAAAGCCTGCCGCCGCGACGCCCAGCCACCAGGCCCAGGCGAAGCGCTTCCACACGCCAAAGATGATCAGCACGATGACGGCCGTGGTCAGCCACAGCATCGGGGTGCCGAAGCTCACCCGCAAGGTCAGCGCATCGCCCGAGACAGCGGCGCGAAACAGCGAGGTGCCCGGCACGGCGAGAAGATAGACCAACGCAATGGCGATGAGGAGAAAGAAGCGGGCGTTGAGCATGATCGGTGGGCGCAGGATTCAGAGGGAGGCAAGCATAGCCGAGTCGCGCCGGGGCGGGGCGGCGAGACGCCGCCAGCACACACATGAATTGCGCTGGCCGCGCACACAGCATTCTTCGCTAGTCGGGCGCGGCGCCGGCGCTAGGGTGTCATCACCCAACCCCTTCAGGAGAACAACATGACAACCCCATCCTGGCGCTCGCCCGCGCTGGTCATCGTCTGCGGCGGGCTGATCCTCAGCCTGGCGCTGGGCATGCGTCACAGCTTCGGCCTGTTCCTGCAGCCGATGAGTTTCGACTACGGCTGGGGGCGCGAGACCTTCGCCTTCGCCATCGCCCTGCAGAACCTGCTGTGGGGCATCGCCCAGCCCTTCACCGGCATGGTGGCCGACCGCTTCGGCGCCGGCCGGGTGGTGGTCTTCGGCGCGCTGGCCTATGTGGCCGGGCTGGTGCTGATGCCGTTGTCCGACAGCGGCGTGACACTCAGCCTGTCGGCTGGCCTGCTGGTCGGCCTGGGGCTTAGCGGCACCGGCTTCAGCATCATCTACGGCGCCATCGGCCGCGCCGTGCCGCCGCATCGGCGCACTGCCGCGCTGGGCACCGCCGGCGCGCTCGGCTCGCTCGGCCAGTTCGCCATGCTGCCCTTTGCGCAGTCGCTCATCAGCAGCGCCGGCTGGGCCGACGCGCTGTGGGTGCTGGCCGCCACCGTGGCCGTCGCGTTGCTGCTGGCGGTCGTCGTGGCCGAGCCGCGCACTGCCACCGCGCCCTCGGCCACACCGCCGCAGGGCCTGTGGAGCGCGCTGACCGAGGCCTTTTCGCACCGCGGCTTCTGGCTGCTCGGGCTGGGCTTTCTGGCCTGCGGCTTTCAGCTGGCCTTCATCGGCAACCACCTGCCGGCCTTCCTGACAGACCAGGGCTTGAACGCCAATGTCGGCATGCGCGCGCTGGCGCTGGTCGGTCTATTCAACGTGCTCGGCACCTGGGCCTGGGGCCAGATGGGGGTGCACTGGCGGGCCAAGAACCTGCTCAGCATTCTCTACCTGCTGCGCGCCGGGCTGACCGCCGCCTACATGGTCCTGCCGGTCACCGCCACCACCACATACGTATTCGCCGCCGGCATGGGTTTCCTGTGGCTGGGCACCGCGCCGCTGACCAGCGCGGTGCTGTCGCAGATCTTCGGCGTGCGCTACATCTCGACGCTGTTTGGCTTCGTGTTCTTCAGCCACCAAGTGGGCAGCTTCCTCGGGGTGTGGCTGGGCGGCCTGGTGTTCGACGCCACCGGCAGCTACGACGTGGTGTGGACGCTGTCGGTCGGACTTGGCGTGCTGGCCGCGCTGCTGCACTACCCCATCGATGACCGCACGCCGGCCGCCGCCCCGGTGCCGGCAGGACGCGCCGCGTGAAACACCCCGGTCTCTGGCTGGCGCTGGCGATGACGGCGGTGGCGCTGCTGGCCGCCCGCGCCTGGACCTCGCCCGACCTGCTGCTGGCGCTGCAGTCGCTGGGGGCGCTGTGCCGTTAGGCCACGGCCAGCGCCACCAGCGCATTGACGGCGCGGCGCGCCAGCGCCTTGCGCTGGCCGCGCTCGGTGAGCGAGATGGCATAGTGGCCGGCATCGATCCGCGCCGGATGGAGCGGACGAAGCCGGCCGCTGTCGACATAGGGCGCCACGCTCAAGGTGCTGAGCAAGGCGGCCCCACCGCCGGCCAGGCAGGCTTCGAGCGCGCTGAGCGGGTCGTCCAGCATCACGCCGTAATGCAGCGGCGCGCTGTGGCCAAAGGCGGCGACGCACCAATCGGACCACTCGACCACGGTCTGCCGCAGCAGCGTCTGCTGCTGGAGCTCGCCGAGGCTCACCGGGCTGGGCAACGGTGAGCGGGCATCCACATACGCACCGATGCGAGCGCCGAACAGGCGGGTGAGGCCGGACGCCTGCGGATCGGCAACCAGCTCGATGAGAATGTCGGTGCGCGGGTCGGCCGGGGCATTGGGCAAGCGCGTGGCGCTCAATTCCACTTGCAGCCGGGGCAGATCCAGGGCCTGGCGCAGCGCGGCCAGCTGGCCGGTCAGCCAGGTGGCCCCGAGCACCGGCGTGACATCGATATGCAGCGTCTGCTGCGCGCTGTGACGCAAGGCGTGGGAGGTGTTGCGAAAATCCGCCACCAGCGCGCTCAGTTCATGCTGGCAGGCGGCGGCCGCGGCGGTTGGCGCCACACCACGCCCGCGGCGCGCCAGCAGGGCGATGCCCAGGGTGCGTTCGAGTTGGCGGATGCGGTGGCTGATCGCCGAGGGCGTCACCGACAGCTCGTCGGCCGCCCGCGCCAGCGAGCCCAGGCGCAGGCTGGCTTCGAGCGCCAGCAGCTCCCGCAAGGGCAGATCACGCAATAATGAACGACTCATCGACTGGAGCCTCCTTGAATGTCGACACCGCCCGCCCCCTTGCCACCGTTGCATGCGCTGGCCGCCTTCGAAGCGCTGGTGCGTCACGGCACCGTGGCGCGAGCGCTGAGCGAACTGGGCGTCAGCCGCGCCGCCCTGACCGGCTCGCTGGCGCTGCTCGAAGCGCGCACCGGCCTGCAATTGTTGATCCGCCACAGCCCGACCGTCGAGCTGACCGACGAGGGCCTCGCCTACTACCACGCGGCGGCGGCCTTCGCGCGTGGCGCGGCCGACTGGCTGCACGGGCTGGGCAGCGGCTTTGCCACCGAGGTGCGCATCGCCGCCAGCCCAGGCGTGGCACGGCTGTGGCTGGCACCGAAGCTCGACGCCCTGCGCGCGGCCTGCCCCGGCGTGGCGCTGACACTGTCGGCGAGCGAGAGTTTGTCCGATCTCGATCGCAGCGAGTGTGACATCGCCATCCGCTACTGTCATCCGGCGGACCATGAAGACGGCCGCATCCTGTGGCACGAAACGCTCGGCGTGCTCGCCCCGGCCAGCCGTGCGCTGGCGCTGGGGCTGCGCGCCCTGCCCGAACTGCTGGCCAGCGAACCGCTGATCGAGCATGCCCGCCTGCCGTGGACGCGATTGACGCGGCAGCTCGGGCTCACCGAGCTACCGCGCCCGCCGGTGCTGGTCTGCCATGATCTGTACGCCGCGCTGCTGGCCTGCGCGCGCGGCGATGGACTGGCCCTGATGCCGGTGCAGCTGACGCAGGACTTCTGCACCCGCCACGGCCTCAAAACCGTGCACCCGTTGCGCCTGCCCGACAAGAGCTATGTGCTGCTGGTGTCAGCGCGCGGGCAGGCCCGGCCGGTGGTGCAGGCCTGTGCCAACGCGCTCGCCGCGCTGGCGCAGCCCGTTGCCGAGTCGGATACAGGCCTCGCCCATGGCGCGCAGGAGCCGCCGCCCGACTGAATCGTCGGCCGCGCCAAGCACCAGGCTGGCCGCGGCCCGCCCGGTCACCACCACCGGCCCGGCACCACCGGCCGTGTGGACATCGCCCGCGGCCAGCAGCACATCCCGGCCGGGGCGATACTCGGTCAGCCAGACGCTGCCCGCCCGGCACCCGACCGTCGTCCCCGGCGGCAGGCGCAGCACCGTGCCGGGGTTCAGCTCGACCGTCCATCGCACATCGTCGCTGGCATGCATTGTCATGTCCTCCTCGAAATCCCATCGTCCCGGTGCCGGAAAAAGGCCGCCCCCGTGGGGGCGGGTCCGGGCCGTTGCTGACGCACCCGAAGGCGAAACGCCAAGGGAGGGATGGGACAAGGCCAGACTAAACATGCCTGTCGGCTGAGCATTGAATTTTGCTGGACGCGCCCGCAGCAGTTCTCACCTGAGGCCGCGCCACCGGACGCCACCATGCCTGTCATCGACACTGACGGAGCAGGCCCCATGACATCCAAACGCTCACGCTTGCCGTGCATCGAATTCTGGTTCGACCCGGCCAGCACCTATTCGTATATCGCGGCGGCCGACGTGACGCGGCAGGAGGCCGAGGGGCGCGCCCGCGTCGACTACCGCCCCTTCCTGCTCGGGCCGATCTGCGCCGCGCTGGCGCCACCTCGCTCGATGTCGAGGACTTCCGCCTGATCGAGCACCACAGCCAGATGGCGGACTTCCTCGACACCCGCGAGCTCGCCGACACCTACTACCGCGAATGCGCCCTGCTGGCGCGCGCCCTGACCGGTGCCCGGCTGGCCATGGTCTTCGACCACCTGGTGCGCGAGCGCGAGGCCGACCGGCCGGCCCTCGGCTTCGGCCGCGAGGGCAGCACCTCGGCCGCGGTCGGCCGGGTGCACAATGACTAGACCGAGGCCTCCGGCCGGCGCCGGCTGGAACGCCAGTGCCGCGGCATGGACGCGCGCGAATACACCGGCCGCTTCACCATCGTGAACCTGTGGCGGCCGCTGGTCGATGAGGTGTGCGACACCCCGCTGCCGGTGTGCGATGCGCGCAGCGTGCGCGCCACCGAGCGCATCGCCGCCGACATCCACTACCCGCAACGCTGCGGCGAGATCTACCTGCACACCTATTCACCCGCCCACCGCTGGTACTACGCCCCGCGCATGGGACGCCACGAGGTGCTGGCCTTCAAGTCCTACGATTCGGCCACCGACGTGGCACGCTTCACCCCGCACGCGGCCTTCGACGAGCCGGACATCCCCGAGGGCACGCCACCGCGGCGCAGCATCGAGGTGCGCGTGCTGCTGATCTACTAACCGCGGGGCACCGGCGGCAGCCGCGGCATCGGCACCGCGGTGGTCGGGCGGGTGGTCGGGTGGTCGGCGGCGACCGCGTCGACATCACCGGTCGGTAGGACCACGCCAGCCATCACGCCGGTGCCGCGGCACGATGTCGGCAACAGCGCGAGCATGCGGCACATAGACCCGCAGCTCTTCGCTCAGTCCCACTGCAATTCGCGCAACTGCCAATCGCCGTCGGCACGCACCCACAGGCCGCGCACCTGGTAGATCCGCCCGGCCTCGGGGATCAGCCCCTCAGCGCCGGTGAGTACCACCGACGCGTTCGACCAGGCTTGGTCGGGCGTGTGCGAGAGCGGCTCGACCGTCACGCCGGTGATCACCACGTGAATATTTTTGTAGCGCAAAAAATAGCCCGCGAGCAGGCGCTGCACGCCGGTCTTGTCGAGCTGTCCGGGATCCGTGCTGGGGCCGCCGCGAAAGGCCTCGGCGAGTTCGGCGCGGACGGTGGCATTCTGATGCTCGGCAATGCCTTGTTCGATACGGCCGATGGCTTCGCCAATGGCTTGTTCCGGCGAGGTTTTCTGGCACGCGGCGAGGGCGGCGATGAGCGCCAGACAGAGGCATGAACGGGCGCGTCGGGGCAGGGGGATTTCGGGCAGGCGCATGGCCCCATCATACGGTGACCTCGAGTCGCGCGTCCAAGGCGAAAAGCCGCCAGGAACGGCCCACCGGGCGGCGCTGACGAAAACACGCCCGTCTTGCAATCGACCGCTGGGGTGCTACACCAAGTACACAGAACCATAAAAATATGACGATGGCGCGCGACTTTGCTGCGAGGCGGCGCCATCTCCCGATCAGAGCCCCTTTACCCCGAACGTTTTCGGGGGTTTCGCGGCAACGCGCTTCACCGCGCGCGCCGTTTTGGGCCGGTCGTCACCGCGTGTCTCGGAGGCCCGACATGGTCCGCCTGTTTCTGCTTGTCATCGCCCTGTCTGCCAGCTTCATCACCCCTATGGGCCGCCTCGCCCATGCCGCACCGGTGGTGCACGAGCAGGACATTCCCTACTTCGATTCCTGCGCGCGCGAGGGGCTGAACGCCTCGGAGTGCGCCGGCCGGCTGATCTGGTTCAAGGCCACGGCGGGCAACGATCGCTTCCACACCTATGTGTTTCAACAGCGGGTGGGCGTGCTGATCGACTGGTTCCGCGTGCTGCGCTCCGATGAGCGCGGCGAGCGCTTCCGCGCCTGGGGCGGCATTAATGACCCGGCCTGCTGTACGCCGGGCGAGCCCAACTGCCCGGCCAAATCACTGGAAGAAACCTATGGCCTGGACTGGTGCCCCGGCGACGAGGAATTGCTGAAGTATGTCGGCAAGGCCGGCTACACCGATCCGGCCTGCGACTTTCACGACGCACCGCTGGCCGAGGTCGAGGTGCACGGCCCGACCGACCAGCGCCAGTCCGCCTGCGATCTGAAGTTCGGCACCTCGACCGGCATGCTCGGCATCCGCAAGTTTCCGAATCCGCGCTTCGACCGCGACAAGTGGGTCAAACTCAACGGCAGCGCCGGCACCTGGGAAGGCTACAACCGCAAGATTCCGGCCGCTGGCGGCTCGGATGAACCGGCCAAGAGCCGCCTGCTCGACGGCGCGGTCGAGCCGCCCTACCTGATCGGCACCGCCTGCGGCTCCTGCCATATTTCCTTCGACCCGCTCAACCCGCCGGCCGACCCGGCCCATCCCAAGTGGGAGAACATCAAGGGCCTGCTCGGCAACCAGTACTCGCGCATCTCCGAGATCATGGTGTCGGGCATGGCCAGCAACACGCTGGAGTGGCAGATGTTTGCCCACGCCCGGCCGGGCACCAGCGACACCTCGGCCATCCCCAACGACCAGGTGAACAACCCCGGCACCATGAACGCGCTGATCAACATCCCCCAGCGGCCGGTGTTCATGGGCGAAAAAGTGCTCAAGTGGCGCAAGGCCAACAGCTGCGAGGGCAAGGCCGCCGCCACCTGCTGGTGCGAGCCGGCTCGCGAGGGCAAGTGCTGGGAGAAGTCGCTGGCGGATGAGACCGTGCATCACATCCTCAAGGGCGGCGAGGACTCGATTGGCGCGCTCGAAGCCATCCAGCGCGTGTATTTCAACATCGGTTCGTGCTCGGAGCAGTGCTGGGTCAATCACCTCACCGACCTGCGCGTGGCCGACCCGCAGCAGCGCGGCTTTGGCCAGACGCCCTTCAACATCGGCCAGTGCCGGCGCGACTGCCCCAACTTCCGCGCGATTGAAGACCGGCTGGGCAACATCCTCGACTTCTTCATGTCGGCCGAAGCGCGCAACACCGACCTGCGCGAAGCGCGCGAGACCGGCCTGCGCAAGGCCGACCCCAGCGCCACCTACGCCACGCAGGACCTGATCGCCGATCTGGAAAAAGAGTTTGGCGAGGGCGCCGTGGCCCGTGGGCAACAGGTGTTTGCCACCACC
Organism: Denitromonas ohlonensis; assembly: GCF_007625205.1. Classification (GTDB taxonomy): domain Bacteria; phylum Pseudomonadota; class Gammaproteobacteria; order Burkholderiales; family Rhodocyclaceae; genus Nitrogeniibacter; species Nitrogeniibacter ohlonensis. Next base: position 163,301 of record NZ_VMNI01000003.1, read on the forward strand.
TGCGCACGCTGCCACTCTAGCCAGCCCGAGGCAGCAGCCGGGCAGTTCGACGCACTGGACTTCTACAAGATGGACGAGAAGAGCGGCCTGCGCGCCGACTGGCTGGGCAATGACGCACCCACGCTGGTGTCCGAGGTCGGCACCTTCCGCTGCCGCGCCCTGCACAGCAACCACATGACCGGCAAGATCTGGGAAGAATACGGCTCGGAAACCCTGCGCGCGCAAGCCGCCGACCCCAACCTGGCCGAGCCGGCCGATGGCGGGCGCAGCTACTACCGCAACATCTCACTGATCAACCTGTGGGCGCACGCCCCCTTTCTGCACAACAACGCGCTCGGCCCCGAGCTGTGCGGCAAGCCGGCCAACAAGGCCAACGCCTTCTACGCCATGCGCCCGCGCTATGTCGACGGCAACACCCTGTCGTTGCTGCCGCCCGACCAGCAACCCGCCTGCTGGGAGTACGACCCCAGCGTCGAGGGCCGCTTCAAGCTCTACAAGGCGAGCATGGACGAGTTGCTCAACCCGGCCAAACGCATCCCCAAGGTCACACTGCTCAACGAGGATGTGACCCTGCGCGTCGGCCCGCGGCTGTGGGACGGCACCGAGAAGGAGAAGCTGGTCGGCTTCTCGCTCACCATCCCGGCGGTCATCGACGGGCGCGGCGTCAATGCCGGCACGGTGGGCAACTTCCAGCACAAGACCTTCGTGGTCGACCTGGTGCAGGCCAAGTTCAAGCCCAAGGAGGTTGAAGCGCGGCTGGTCAAGCAATGGGGGCCGGATGCCGGCAAGCGCGTGTTCACCGACCTCAAGGCCATCACCGAGGAGGTCACCAGCCAACCCAACGGCCTGGTCGAGGCGCTCAAGAAGCGGCCCTATCTGGTCAAGCAGATCTACTCCTCCTGCTTTGCCGAGATCGAAAACGCCGGTCACCGCTTTGGCGAAGACCTCTCCGAGGCCGACAAGAAGGCCCTCACCGCCTTCCTGGCCACCCTGTAAGCGAGGAGGACCGCCATGACAACGCACCGCACCGCCCGCCTCCTCGCCACCGCCGCCGCCCTCGCCCTGCTCGCCGGCTGCGGCGCCAAGGAAGACAAGACCCCGCCGGCGATCAGCTTCGCGCCCTACGGCGAAGCCCACAACGCCAAGCCTGATTTCGCCGAACTGGAGGCGCAGCACCCGCTGTCGGTCGAGGAGCTCTACAAGATCACGCCCAAGAACCTCGCCCTGCTCGAGCAGGAACAGGTCGACCAGATCTACGCGCGCCTGTCCGCCGGGCCGATCCCCGAGGGCCCCTACGAGGGCGACCTGTTCTTCCCCAAAGGCGGCAGCGGCAAGCTGCGTCTGTCGGAGATTGCCGGCGGCGGACTCAAGGGCCTGCTGGTGAACGTGGCCGGCAAAAAGCTCGACCTGATGGGCGAGATCCTGTGGAAGGGCAAGGTCTTCTACCGCGACGAGCGCCTGCTGCGCAATCGCATCGAAGATCTCAAAACCCTCAAGGCCGTCGGCCTGATCGAAGAGAGCGACGCCAACCCGCTGCAGGAGATCACCGTCAACGGCAAGGACCAGTGGCTGCTCTTCCCCGCGCAGTTGTACTGCGGACAGAGCCTGCTCGACGGCCGGCGCGAATCCATCATCATCGACTACGCCTTCACCGACCAGCTGCCCGGCTACCGGCGCATGCCCGACATGATGGCCGGCCGCGACGGCTTCGCCATCCGCGACGAGGTGCGCATGATCCGCCCCGGGCTGTATCTGGGCCGCGCCTATATCGACCGCGCCTTCGTGGTGAACTTCGTGCTCTACAACAAGGCCGTGGACGAAGCGGGCAAGGCCGGCTACCTCGCCACCGGCAAGACGGCGGAAGACTGCTGGACCGGCACCCAGCACCGGCAACTCGTCGCCGCGGCGAAATGAGGCCGCGCCCATGCGCAGCGCGTGGCGATCCCTCGGCCTGCGCCTGCTGTGCGCGTTGTGGCTGGCGCCGTCGGTCGTTTGGGCCGAGGGCGCCTCGCTGTTTGCGCAGCTGATGACCCCGCCCGGCCAGCCCGCCGCACGCGTTACCTACCCCATCGAGGCGCTGGTCGCGCAACTGCGCGGGCAAGTCTCCGCCAACGGCGGCGAGGCCGGCGATGGCCTGCCGCTGGTGCTCATCCCGCTCGGCCGCTCGCTGCAACGCCACACTGCCGGCGCCGCGCACTATTTTGAATCGCCCCGCGTGGTCGTCGCCGTCACCGGCGAGCCAGCCGCCACCGACCGCCCGCTGCTGCGCGACCGGCTCTACCTCGGCTACCACGAAGCCGCCGGCGTGCTCGAAGTCATCAGCTACAACGACAGCGCCGGCCGCTTCGAATTCGAGATCGTGGACGACTACCGCGAGGGCGCCACGCCCCGCCTGCGCGCCGGCAATCGCGGCCTGTGCCTGGCCTGCCATCAGAACGCCGCGCCGCTGTTCTCGCGTCAGACTTGGGACGAAACCAGCGGCAACGCGGCCATCGCCCGCCTGCTCAGCGCCGCCGGTCGCGACTTCTACGGCCTGCCCTGGCGTCACGGCGTCGACGTGGCCAACGCCATCGACGACGCCACCGACCGCGCCAACCTGCTGTCCATCGCGCAGACCGTCTGGCAACACGGCTGTGCCCATGCCGACCGCCCCACCGCCGTACGCTGCCGCGCCCGCCTGCTGTGGCGCACCCTGCTCGACCGCCTCGGCAGCCCCGCCACCGGCCGACTCACCGACGACCCGGCGCTGGCACCGCTGGCCGCCCACTGGTCGCAACGCTGGCCCGACGGCCTGCCCGTGCCCAACCCCGACATCCCCAACCGCCAGCCCTTCGCCGCCACCTTGCCCTGGCAGGCGCTGCCGACCGAGCCCGCCGAGCTGCGCCGCGTCGCCGACGTGGCCGAACGCTTCGACCCGCTCGCCCTGCGCCCGCCGCTTGGCCACTGGCGTGTCAACGACGCCGCCACGCTGCCAAACCTCATCCACGCACTCGGCCAGTTCATTGCCGACGTCGACATCGCCGCGCTCGACCATGCGCTGCGCGGCGCAATCGGCATGCAGGCCGAAGCCCTCACCCTCGAGTGCAGCCGCCGCCATCGCCCCGAGCGCGAAGACCTCGACTGCCACCACGCCAGCGGCCTCGCCCTCAGCGCCCGGCGCAGCGCCGACCAACTCAAGATCGACCGCCTCGTGCTCGGCGCCGGCCCAGCCCGCAGCGCCCCGCCGTTTCGCCGTGGCGCCGACGGCCACTTTTACCCCGCCGGCACCGCCCCGCGCACCCCCGAGGGCGCAGCGCTTCGGCGCATCGAAGTGAGCCCGGGCGCGGTTCGCGTCCTGCTCACCGACGATCTCGCCGCCCTGCGCACCCATGTCGACCGCCTCGTCGCCGACACCCTCGCCGGCCGTAGCGACGCCCTCGACGACGCCCCGCTGCGCCGCGCCGCCGTGCTCTCACCGTTGCTGCCCATGCCCACCGAACGCCCCGCGCCGGTGCCGACACTGGCCGAGCGCAGCAGCCCCGACGACCCCGATCTTGCGCCCTTCTACAAACACTGCGGCCTGTGCCACGACAGCACCGAAGCCTTCCCGCCCGGCTTTTTGCATGGCGACCGCGACACCATCCGCGCCGCCGTCGACCGCTGCGCCCCGCGCATGGCCCGCCGGCTGGCGATGTGGGCGTCGCCCGCCGGCACGCGTGAAAAAACGCCCATGCCGCCCCCGGCCTCGACCCAGGCCGGCGACATCCAGCACAGCGGCGATCTGGCCTCGATGCGCCAATGGCTTCACGGCCGGCTGCAAGCCAACGGCCACAACCCGGCACAACTGGCCGCCCGCCCCTACGCCGACCTGCCCGACTGTGCGGTCTTTTGAGAGACGACGCGATGGCCCATCCCGACTCCTCCCCCCCGCCCCGCCATCCCCACTGGCTCGGCCGCAGCCTGCTGTGGCTGCCCTGGGTGCTTGGCCTGGTCGGCGGCATCTACGCGCTCGGCCGCTTCACCGCCGACATCCCGGTCGCCTATGCCGACGCGCCCAGCCACTTCAAGTACGGCTCCACCGGCGGCGAGCGCGAATCGGGCTTTCCGTACTGGATATGGAAGGTGCTGCCCAAGGTCTGCCCCGAGCACCTGCCCGGCGACGGCTACCGCTCGATCGGCTTCACCTACGAGCCGGGCAAGGACCTGCCCATCGGCGTATCGAAGCGCTTCAACCTCGGCATCGACCGCGTCTTCCTCAACTGCGCCGCCTGCCACGCCAGCACCGTGCGCGATGCGCCGGGCGCGGCACCGGCGGTATACCTCGGCATGCCGGCGCATCGGCTCGATCTCAAAGGCTTCGAGACCTTCTTCTTCAACTGCGCGGCCGGGCCGAAGTTTCGCAGCGAGTTCATCGTGCCCGAGATCGAAGCCGCCGCCGGCCGGCTCAGCCCGCTCGATCGCTATGTGGTCTACCCGGTGGCGATCAGCCTGATGCGCGAGCGCCTGCTCATGCTGCGCGAGCGTTTCGCCTTCGCCTTTGAGCAGCCCGACTGGGGGCCGGGCCGGGTGGACACCTTCAACTCGGCCAAGATCCTGTTCAACTTCCCCATGCACCAGCTGCCCAAAAAAGAGCTGCTCGGCGCCTCTGACTTCCCGTCCATCTGGCTGCAAGGCCCGCGCATGAAGCGCGACGACGGCGAGCGCATGGAGTTGCACTGGGACGGCAACAACACCCGCACCGAAGAGCGCAACAAGAGCGCCGCCTTCGGCACCGGCACCACGCCGCCGACCATCGACCTGCGCGCCGTCGGCCGCATCGAGCAATGGTTGCTCGACCTCACCCCGCCGGTCTGGCCCTACGCCATCGACACCGAAAAAGCCGAGCGCGGCAAGACGCTCTACGCCGCCACCTGCGCCGCCTGCCACGGCGCCAGCGGGCGCGACTTTGCGGGCAAATACGTCGGCCATGTCACGCCGATTGCCGACATCGCCACCGACCGCGCCCGGCTCGACTCCTACACCTACACCCTGGCGGTCAACCAGAGCACGCTCTACGCCGGCTACCCGCACCGCTTCCAGCATTTCCGCAAAACGCACGGCTACGCCAACATGCCGCTCGACGGCCTCTGGCTGCGCGGGCCCTACCTGCACAACGGTTCGGTGCCCACCGTGCGCGACCTGCTCAACCCCGCGGCCGACCGCCCCACCCGCTTCTGGCGCGGTAACGACATCATCGACCGCGACCGCCTCGGCTTTGTCTCCGACGTGGCCGCCGAACCCGACCGGCAGTACTTCCCGTTCGACACCACCGAGCCCGGCAACGGCAATGGCGGCCACGAAGGCGCGGCCTACGGCACCACGCTGGCGCCCGAGGACAAGGACGCCATCGTCGAATTCTTGAAGACGTTTTGAGGGCCCGAGAATGAACCCCCTCCCGCAAAAACGTAGCCCGGATGCAGCGCAGCGGAATCCGGGAACACCCGCCCGAGCGGGCACACCGCGTGTCAGCCAAGGGCACCGCGCGGTCCACAAGCCATTGGGACTCGGCACACTGCTCCCGGATTCCGCTGCGCTGCATCCGGGCTACGCCCTGGCCACCCCGCACCTCCCCGGCGCACCCCGTAGGGTGGGCGGCTTGCCCGCCCACCACACCGCCGGCCCCGGCACACCCCCCGGAGGGCCCATCGCATGAGCCTCGCCACCAACACCAAACCCCGCCGCACCTGGCTCGCCGTCCTCGGCCTGGTCGTACTCTTCGGCATCGCCGCCGGCGTCTATGGCTGGGTCAAATTCTTCCGCGAGGTGCCGCAACCGGCGTGGATCACTGACGACCCCGAGATGCGCTTCAAATACGGCTCGATCGGCGCCGAGGCCGACGCCGGCATTCCCTACTGGATCTTCTACGTGCTACCGCGCGTCTTCCCCGACAAACTCCCCGGCCCCGGCGGCTACGCCAGCTTTGGCGTGGCGTGGGAGCAAGGCATGGAGTTGCCGGTCGGCTTCACCAAGAAAACCATCGGCTTCGACCGCGTGGCCAACACCTGCGCCGTCTGCCACACCGCCACCTACCGCGAGTCGGTCGATTCCAACCCGGTGTTCGTGCCCACCGGCCCCAACCACACACTCGATCTGGCCGCCTTTTTCCGCTTCCTCATCGACTGCGCCAAAGACCCGCGCTTTGACGCCGATGTGCTCATGCGCGAAATCAACCTCGTCACCGATCTGGCCTGGGACGACGCCCTCATCTACCGCTACCTGCTCATTCCTATTACAAAGAAACGTCTCCTCGAACGCCAGACCCAGTTCGCCTGGCTGTACCACCCCGCCTTCCCCGAGTGGGGGCGCGGCCGCGACGACTCGATGAACCTCACCAAGTACTTCATGATCGAGTGGCCGATGGACGACACCTTCGGCCCCACCGACATGCCGTCCATCTGGAACCTCGGCAAATACCAGGCCGACAAGGGGCACCGCATGAACTTTGCCGGCGACAGCCACAACGCCTATTCGGTGGTCATCGACTCCGCCCTCGGCCTGCTCGGCGCGCCGCCCAAGGACAATGCCGAATTCCTCAAACAGATCGACTGGATGCTGGACTACCTCAAGGCCGCCCGCGCCCCGGCCTACCCCTTCGCCATCGACACCGTCCTGGCCGAGCGCGGCAAAGCCGTTTTCGACGCCACCTGCGCCGGCTGCCACGCCAGCGAGCGCACCGGCACCGTCGTGCCCGTCGAAGAGGTCGGCACCAGCCGCGACCGCATGGAAACATGGAACGAAAAGGCCGCGTATGAAGCCAACAAGGTGGTCACCGAGATGGGCATAAAACGCGAAGGCCTCGTCGAAGAGCCCCTGCGCGGCTATGTCGCCGCCTTCCTCGACGGCATCTGGCTACGCGCGCCCTACCTGCACAATGGCTCCGTACCCACCCTGCGCGATCTGCTCGAGCCCCCCGCCAAGCGCCCGGTCACCTTCTGGCGCGGCTACAACCTGTACGACCGCGAGCGCGTCGGCTATGTCACCGCCGGCGAAGACGCGGAGTACTACGGCAGCCTGCACGACACCCGGCTCAAGGGCGGCGGGAATCAGGGGCACAACTACGGCACGGGCTTGCCCGACGAGCACAAGGCGGCCTTGGTGGAGTATTTGAAGACGCTATGAGCTTCGCCGCCCCGCGCGTCCGCAAGCGGCATTACTTGCGCTTCCGCGGCGCCTTCGCGCGCGCCACCGGCTCGCCGAAGATTTCCGTTCTCGCCGCCTGTTGAATGGCCAGAATGGCGGGCCGTGTGAGCTTGCCTTCGGTCGTAATGGCATAAAGCTGCTCGATCACCTCATCGATCTGGCCCATCACCTCGACCCCGTATTGCCGGCACACGTAGTCATTGGTGGCGCTCGGAGCAACAAAGAAGCCGGCGCCGGCCTGGCCGAAGGCCTTGAGCAGGGCGCTGTCGTCGAACTCGGCCACCACTTGCGGGCGGATGCCATGGACGTCGAACCAGTCGCTCAGCGGACCATGAATTGCCGTGTCCTCGCCGGGCATCAGGAAAGGTGCATTGTCCAGACAGGCAGGGAAGGGATCGGGGTGGGCCTGGCGCACTGCCGACGTGGCCATCACCGACAAGGGACTTTCACCGAGCAGGTGGTTGAAGCCGCGCACGCTCAGGCGCGCAGGCATGGGCCGATCGGCAATGACCAGATCGAGCCGGTGAATGGCCAGATCGGCGAGCAGCGTATCGAGGCGCCCCTCGCGGCAGGTGAGTTTGACCGGATCGTCGAGGCGCAGCGCGGGTGACACCAGGCGGTAAGCCACGGCCTTGGGCACCGAATCGGCAATGCCGATGCGCAGCGGCTGGGTATCGCGCGTGGAGGTGTCGCCGACGATGTCGAGGATTTCATCGCCCAGCGAAAAGATGGTTTCGGCGTGTTCGAGGATGCGCTTGCCCGTGGTCGACAAGATCAATCGACGTCCCTCGCGCTCAAACAGTTTGGCGCCCAGACTGGCTTCCAGCGCGGTGATCTGGCTGCTGATGGCATGCGGCGTGAGGTGGAGCGACTCGGCGGCGCGTGCAATGCTGCCGGCCCTGGCCACCGCCCAGAAGTAACGCAGGTGCTTGTAGTTGAGCGATGCCATGCGCTGACACCTCCAAAATATTGATGATGACGATCAGTATATTGGAGTTTTGTCGATGGATTGGCTGGTCTAGAGTGAGATCGTCTTTCACCCACAGCAGGAGTTCGTGATGCATGTCGACATCAAAAGCCAAGGCTTCGAAATGACCCCGGCTTTGCGCAATTACACGCTGCAGCGGCTGCAATCCTCATTGGGCCGGATTCGCGACCGTGCCCGCCATGTCAGCGTGCATCTGTCCGATGAGAACGGTCCGCGCGGCGGCGTCGACAAGCGCTGCCTGGTCGCGATCCATATCGCCGGCGGCGCGCCGGTGGTGATCGAGGACACGCGGGAAGACATGTACAGCGCGATCGACCGGGTGTCGAAGCGCGCCATGAATTCGCTGATGCGCCGGCTCTCACGCACCCATGCCCGCCGGGGTCGCGAGTCGCGCCGCCCCGCAATGGACGCACTCGCCAACACCGACGAACCCGCCTGAACGGGCAGGCCGACTGGTACGCCTGACCTCACGATCGAACAACACAAGGACCTTCAGTATGCGTAGCTACCCGAATGACAGCGCCGAAGCCGCCGCCCGGATCGTCTCCCTGGCGATGCTGGTCGATGGCGGACTCGACCCAGCGGAAACCGCCCAGCTCAAGCGCGCCGGCGTGCTTGAAGACATGGGCATGAGCGCGGAGCAGTTCGACGCCGTGGTGCACGACTTCTGCAACGACCTGCTGCAATGCTCGGCCTACTGGAGCGCGGGGCGCCTGCACATGCAGCCAGAAGTGATCGAGCAACTGCTCGGCGAAATCCAGCGGCCGGCGCACCGCCTGCGCCTGCTCGGCGCCATGCTCGACATCATCTCCGCCGATGGCCGCGTCACCCGCAGTGAAGCGGATCTGCTCACCCAGGCCCTGCGTCGCTGGGGCGATGGCCTGGAGCACTGATCACAGCCTCCGCCAACGTCGCGCGGGCTCACACATAGGAAGCGAATCATGCCAAACCGATCCGTCAGCAAAATCATCGCCAACCGGTTTTTCATCGCGGCGCCCCTCGACATGAATGTCGGCGACGCGGCCAGACTCATGCGGGAGCACCGTCAGGGCGCCGTGCTGGTGGCCGACGACGGCCGCCTGCTCGGCATCTGCACCGAACGCGATATCGTGTTCGACGTGGTGGCCAACGGGCTCGACCCCTTCTGCACGCCAGTGAGCGCCGTGATGACCACCGATCCGGTCGCGATCGGGCCGGACATGCCTTTCGGCCACGCATTGCACCTGATGTTTGAAGGCGGCTTCCGCCATGTGCCCGTGGTGGACATCAACGGCAAGGTGCTCGGTGTCATCTCGGCGCGGGACGCCCTCGAGATCGACATGATCCGCTTCAAGCAGGAGCTGGACCGGCGAGAAGCTCTGGCCGAAATCCTCTGAACCGTCGCCGCCGCAGCCTCCAACCGACGCCACTGCAGCCCGCGCCGCCCGCGGCACCGGCGCGAGCGAACCGGCACCGTCGTGCCCGTCGAAGTCGGTTGGCACCAGCGGCGGCCGCATGGAGACGTGGAATAAAAAGGCAACGCAAGAAGCCAACAACGTGGTCACCGATATGGGCATCGAGCGCGATGGCCTCGTCGAAGCACCCCTGTGTGGCTGCGTCGCCACCTTCCTCGACGACATCTGGCGCGGCGCCGCCCTCTGCGGCCGCGAGCGGGTCGGTTATGTCGCCCCAGGAGAGGACGCGAGTATGAGCCTGCACGACACTCGGCTCAAGGGCGGCGGCAATCAGGGCATGACTACCGCACCGGCTTGCCGGATGAGGATAAGGCGGCGATGGTGGAGTATTTGAAGACGCTGTGAGCGCGGCGCCGCACTCACAGCGCACCGGCGTACCTGCGGTCAACTGAACGGGCGTGCAACCGGGCAGCAAGTACCATACTATCTGGGTATCTCCATACCACCAAGACGCGCATGGCTACGATTCCACCCGACTCCCGCGAGACCGACGCTCTGATCGGTTTTCGCGATGAGGACCACGCCCCCGCCGCCTCGCCCTCCAACGTCTGGCGCATCCTGGCTGTCGACGACGACCAGGGGTTCCAGCAGGCGCTGGCCCATGCCCTGCGCGACCTCCACATCCTCGGCCGGCCACTTGAATTGTTACAGGCCTACAGCCTGTCCGAGGCAGCACACCTGCTCGGCAAGGACCGCGATTTCGCGGTGATCCTCGCCGATGTGGTGATGGAGACCGAGGACGCCGGGCTGCGCCTGGTCAAGGGCGTACGCGAGATGCTCGGCCTGCACGAGCCGCGCATCGTGCTACTCACCGGCCAGCCGGGCTTCGCGCCGGTTGACGAGGTGATGGAAACCTACGACCTGTCCGACTACTGCCTCAAGTCCGACCTGGCCAGCCGTGGCCTCAAGAACGTGCTCACCGCGGCCATCCGCAGCTACAGCCAACTCAGCGCAGTCTCCTCCGCACGCAAAGGCCTGCAGCTGATTCTCGAAGCCAGCAACCGGCTCACCGCCGCACGTACCATCGAGCAGATCGCCAGCGCGGTGCTGGTCGAACTGGCCGACCTGCTCAAGGTGCCCGCCGAGGGCATCGTCTGCGTCGAAGGTCTCGACGGCGCCGAGGCGGCACCGGCGGCTGAACCGGTCATCATCGGCGCCGCCGGCCGGTTCGAGGCCTATCTGAAGGGCTCGCTCATGGCCCTGCCGGACCGCAGTATCGCCGACAGCATTACCGCCGCCCTGACCGGACGCCACCCCATCGCGCGGGACGATTTCCAGGTGTTGTATTTCCCGCGGCAGCATGCCATGGCCGATTATGCCGTCTACCTGGCGACCGGCCGGCCACTGGTGGCCGCCGAACACGAGCTGCTCGGCGTGTTCGCGGCCAATGCCTCGAAAGGTTTCGGCAACGTGGCGCTGATCAGCCGTCTCGACCGCATGGCCTATGAGGACGAATTGCTGCATATTCCGAACCGCGCCGCGCTGCTGCGCGAGATCGAACGCCTGCGCATCGGCAAGAACGGCGGCCGGCACCGCATGCTGCTGATCGACCTGGACAACTTCTCGGGCCTCAATGATGCCTTCGGTGTGGCCTTGGGCAACCGCATTCTCGGCGCACTGATCGAGCCGCTGCGCCAGGCCTTCCCGCCACCGGCCATGCTCGCCCGCGTCACCGCCGACCTGTTTGCCGTCATCGGCCCCGCCGAGCAGATCGACAGCACCCAAGCGATGACCGTCTTCGAGCAGCCGCTGCGCCTGGACAACACCCTCTACCGCCTGACCGCCTGCACCACCGAGCTCACCCTCGACGCCGTCGCCGGCAATGCGGACGAACTGCTGCGCGCAGCATGGACCAGCCTGCGCGCCGCCAAGCAGCGCGGCCCCGGCACTCGAGTGGCCTACGATCCGGACATCGAGCGGCAGGCGGGCGAACGCTTCGCCCTGATGTCGCGACTGGGCCAGGACCTGCAGCGCGATGCCCTGTTCCTGGTCTTCCAGCCGCAGGTCTGCCTGAGCACCGGCCGCATTGTCGGCGCCGAGGCCTTGCTGCGCTGGCGTACCGATGCCGGCCTCATCCCGCCGGGCGAATTCATCCCGGTGGCCGAGAAATCGGTTTACATCCACGCCATCGGCGACCGCGTCGTGCAACAGGCCTGCGAGGCGCTCAAGGCCATCGACGCGGCCGGGCTGAACGACTTGCCCTTGAGTGTGAACGTATCGGCGCGCCAGTTCGACGCCCCCGGCTTGGCGGAACGGGTCGCTGCCCACTGCGCCGAGGCCGGCGTCGAGCTGCACCGGCTCGCGCTCGAAATCACCGAAACCGCGGCCATGCGCAATTTCAGTCAGGTGGCTCAGGCGCTGCGTGCGCATCGTGCCGCCGGCGGCATCGTCGCCATCGACGACTTCGGCACCGGGCAGTCCTCGCTCGAATACCTGCGCGACCTGCCGGCCGATCACCTCAAGATCGACCTGAGCTTCGTGCGCCACCTCGAACAGGACGAGCGCTGCCGCCAGATCGCCAGCATGATCATCAAGCTCGGACGCAGCCTCGGCGTGGGGCTGATCGCCGAAGGCGTCGAAACCCGCGGCCAGGCCGACTGGCTACGCGACAACGGCTGTCAGACCGGCCAGGGCTGGCTGTTTGCCAAGCCGCTGCCCCTGCCGGAATTCATCGATTTCTGCCGGCAGCACGCCGAACTCGGATGACCGCCGCCGACACCGCGCCTGCCGCCACCGGTTTGCGCGACCGGCTGCGACCGCTGTGGATCCTGCTGCCCTATATCCTGCCCTGGTGGCTGCTGGTGCCGACGCTCACCACCCTGCTCTACCAGAGCCGGCTGCAGAACGACCTGAGCCAGCTGGCGGTGGCACAGTCCGACTATGTCGATGTGCGCTCCGCCGTCCTCACCAACGCCCTGATCCGCCTGACCAACGACATCCGCCTGATCGAGCATGTCACGCGCAGCGCCCATCAGCACTTGCCTGCCTCCATTGCCAGGGAACGCCTCGGCCGTTTCTTCGGCAATCTGCTCGACGCCCACCCCGACTATGCCCAGGTCCGCCTGCTCGACCCGGCCTGCCACGAACGCCTGCGGATCGAGCGCGCGGCCGACGGACGCCCTACCCAGGTGCCCGACAACGACCTCCAGGACAAGTCGCGGCGCCCCTATTGCACCGCAACCCAGGCACTACCGGACGGGCATATCTACCTGTCGCCACTGGACGCCAACATGGAGTACGGGCGCGTGGTTCTGCCACTCCAGCCGATGCTGCGCATCGCCACACACGTCACGCAGACCGACGGTACGCCGCTGGGCATCGTGGTGCTGAACTTCGATGCCGCCCCCCTGCTCGCGAGCTTCACCGACCCCGACCGCAGCGACGCCGCGCTGGTCGACGCGGACGGCTACTGGCTGCACGCCCCCGATCCGGCCGACGCCTTCGGCTTCGTCACCGGCCAGACCGACAAGCGCCTCGGTGTCCGCTATCCGGCGCTGTGGGCCCACATCCGCAACAGCCCGCGCAACGCCGGGCAGATCCAGCTCGATTCCGGCCTGTGGACCTTCCGCCGCTTTGCCCCGGGCAGCGCCTCGCCACACCTGCACGCACCGGCCTGGCATGTACTCAGCCAGATCCCGCCCGAGGCCCTGGCCGAGGTGCGCAACAAGCAGCTCGCCCTTCACCTGGGCATCGCCGGCACCGCCTTGCTGGTGCTCACCGGTCTGTCCCTGGCGCTGGCCGCCAGCCGCCTCCGCCAGCAACGCACCGGCGACGCATTGGCCCGCAGCAACCAGGAGCTGGCGCAATCGCTGGCCCGGCTCGAACAGTCCCAGGACGAGCTGGTACGCAGCGCCAAGCTCGCCTCGCTCGGCCTGATGGTCGCCGGCGTGGCGCATGAGCTGAACACCCCACTGGGCGCCGCCATGCTGGCCAGCGGCAGCTTGGCGGAGCAACTCGCCACACTCGAAGAAGCCTTTGCCGAAGGGCTTCGCCGATCCGACATAACGCGCTTTACCGACGCCCACGCCGCCGGGCTGGCGCTACTGAACGACAACCTGCAGCGCGCCGCCCAGCTGATCCGGCAGTTCAAGGAGGTCGCCGCCGACCGTGCCACCGCCACCCGCCACCGCTTCGACCTGGCCGACACCGTCGGCAATGTACTGGCGCTGATGCACAACGATCTGAAGCACACTCGCCACCGGGTCGAGCTCGACATCCCACCGGGGCTGACGCTCGACAGCTATCCCGGCCCGCTCGGGCAGATCGTCCAGAACCTGATCAGCAACGCCGTGCGGCATGGCTACACCGATGGTCGCGTCGGTCATATCCGCATCATCGCCCGCCCTCAGGAAGATCAGGTAACGCTGTCAGTGATCGATGACGGCTGCGGCATTCCCGCCGACACGCGGGAACGTATCTGGGACCCCTTCTTCACCACGCGACGTCACCAGGGCGGCACGGGCCTGGGGCTACACCTCTGCCAGCACATGGCTACTTCGGTGCTCGGCGGCGCGCTGACGCTGGTCAGTGCCGAGATGGATCAGGGTTGCGAGTTCCGGCTGACCATCCCGGTATCGGCCCCCGACGGGCCAACCGAGCGTCAGCCGGGCACGCCCCACACCGCCAACACGGCCGAGCGCACCGCCCGCAACACCGGCTCAGCCGCCCGCTGACGCAAACAGGCAAAACGCAACGAGACCGTCGGCGTCGGTTCGAGTGACAGCGGCACGGCGTAGATACTGCCGCCTTGAGCGGCACGCTCGATGTCCTGCAATCGGGTGATCGCCAGCCCCACACCGGCGGCGACCATGGCCAGCACGGCGTCTTTCTGGTTGGCCAGCATGCTGCGTTCGGGCCACAGCGCGTGGGGTTCGAACATGGCCTGCATCACGCTGTGCTGCACCCGGTCGGGTGAGGAGTGAATCCACGGCTGGCGGGCGAGCGTGGCGATGTCGGCCGCGCCGATGGCCTCACGCAAGGCGACGGGTGCGGCGATCGCCATCTCCTCTTCGCGCAGCACCTGGCTGTCGAACAGGCTGTCGTCGAGCGTGCCGCTGACAAAGCTGGCATCGAGCCGGCCGCTCTTCAATTTGGGCAGGTTGGCGCCGGTGGTACCGCCGAGGAATTCGATCTCGAGGCGCGGGTGGCGCGCTTTCAGCAGACTTTGCAGCTCGACCAGACGCAGAAAGCCGGCATCGGTATTGAGGCCGATGCGCACCGAGCCGATCACCTCGCCGCGCAATTCCTGCGCATGCAGCCCCACCTCACCCACCGCCGACAGCGCACGCCGGGCGCGGGCGAGCAGTGCCTCGCCCGCCGCGGTGGGCAGCATGCCCTTGGGCGTGCGTTCGAACAGCGCGAGGCCCAGCTCTTCTTCCAGCGCCTTGATATGCGCGCTGATGGCCGGCTGACTGACGCACAGGCGCTCGGCGGCGCGGGTCAGGTGGCGTTCTTCCGCCACGGTGACAAAGGTTTTGAGGTGGTAAAGCTCCATGGCAGGCCCTGGGATAAACGTGGCATGCGGCGGCGCCGCACAACCGCAGTACACACCAGATCGCCGCCCTATGCCATGACGATTTCGCCGCCACCGACCGGGCCACCTCGCCGCGCAGGACCGGCGCCAACATGCCGGCACGCCTAGAATGGCGAAAAACCCCGTTTGGAGCGCAGCATGAACGAACAGAAAGTGGCCCTCATCATTGGCGGTGGCAGCGGCATGGGCGCCGACGCGGCGCGCGCGATGGCCGAAGCCGGTTACGCGGTGGCGGTGCTGTCCTCGTCCGGCAAGGGCGAAGCACTCGGCGCGGCGCTGGGTGGCATCGGGCTGACCGGATCGAACCAGTCGCCGGCCGACCTGCAGGCGCTGATGGATGCCGTCATGGCCAAATGGGGCCGCATCGACGCGGTGGTCAACAGCGCCGGCCACGGCCCGAAGGGCGACATCCTCGCCATGACCGACGCCGACTGGCAGGCCGGCATGGACACCTATCTGCTCAACGTGGTGCGCATCGCGCGGCTGGTGACGCCGATCATGCAGGCGCAGGGCGGCGGGGCCATCGTGAATATCTCGACTTACGCCACCTTCGAGCCCGAAGCGACCTTCCCCACCTCGGGCGTGTTCCGCGCCGCGCTGGCGGCCTTCACCAAACTGTTTGCCGACCAGTACGCAAAGGACAACATCCGCGTGAACAATGTGCTGCCGGGCTTCGTCGACAGCCTGCCGGAGAAGGAAGACCGCCGTGCGCGCATTCCGATGGGGCGCTACGGGCGGGTCGAGGAAGTGTCGAAGGCGATCGTGTTTCTGGCCGGTGACGATGCGAGCTACATCACCGGCCAGAACTTGCGGGTGGATGGCGGCATCACCCGCTCAGTCTGAGTCCATCACCCCTTCGCAGCCGAGCCCGCCATCCGGGCGCGGCTGCAAATAGAGCGGCAGGTAGTGCGCGATGAACCCGCCGAAGGCGAACAGCCAGCCGCCCCCCGCCAGCCACAGCAGCAGCGCACCGTCGGCCGGCCACCATGACCAGCCGGCACGCCCCACGGCCGCCAGCAACAAGACGCCGGCAGCGACCGGAATCCAGCGCCGGGCATCCAGCTCGCGCCCGGTGTGAATGCGCCCGGCGATGTTCATCACCACGAAAATGCTCAGCCCCAGTGCGCCGATGGCGAGCAGATGCCGCCCGCCGCTGACGCTGCCCACGCCGGCCAGCAGCGCGAGGCCGATCAGCGCATAGCCCAGCGCCATCGCCACATACACCGCGTAAAGCATGAGCACCCAGCGGCGCAGCAACACCCGACCCAGGTGCCAGTCATTGAGCAGATTGAACAAGGCCGCGGCGGTCGCCAGCGCCAGCCAGCCGGCGGTGGGCGCGCCGGGGACGAGCACGTCGGCCAGGGTGAACAGGACGATACAGGCCACCGCCAGGTGGCGGCGCGGCGGACGGGCGAGGTAACTGACCGTCGTCTCGCCGAGGGTGTCGAGCGCCGAATTGACTACGTTCATCGAGATGCGGCTCATCACGATCACCACCAGCACCATCACCACGCCGATGGCGGCATGCAGGCTGCGCAGGGGCGGCTCGCCGCGCAGCGCCTCGGCGTAGAACCCGACCGTCCCCCCCAGCCAGGCGAGCAAGGCCCACAGGATGCTCAGATGCCGCCGCGCCGGATCGCGCCACAGCATGGGCGCAACGAGCGCGATCAGCACCAGCACCGGCGCCACATTCAACACCGCCGCCGGCCACGGCCCGACCGCCCCGCTGGCCGACCAGGCCAGGCGGGCGCCCAGCCACAGCAGCACCAGCGCCAGCACCGCCGGGCGCGGTGCGGCCGGGCCATCGACGAACTCCGGCACGGCGGTGAGCACGAAACCGGCAATGGCCGCAAAGGTAAAACCGAAGAGCAACTCGTGCGCATGCCACACCACCGGCCCGCCCGGCACCGCAGGCAGCGGCAAGCCGAGCAGCAAGAAGCCCAGCCACGCGGCCATGCAGAGCACGGCCGCGACCGCCGCGAGCAGGAACAGCGGGCGGAAGGCGCACAGCAAAATCGGCGCGGCGAGCAGGCGCTTCAGCATCGCAGCCCCCCGACCGCGGCCAGCGCCAGCGGCGCCGCCGGCGCGGGCGCATCGAGGCCGAAGCTGGCGCGCACCGTGGCGTCTTCGAGCAGGCCGGCGGTGCGCGCATAGACTTGCGCATCGGTGCGCTGCGCGGGCGCGTCGTCAAAGCGGAAGCCGGTGGCGATGCGCCCGGGCGCGGGCGCCATCACCCACACCGCGTGGGCCAGGCGCACCGCTTCCATCAAGTCGTGAGTGATCATCAGCACACCCATCGGCCGCCGCGCCTGCTCGGCCAGCAACTGGCGGTACAGCTCGGCCTTGAGGCCGACGTCGAGCGCCGAGAAGGCTTCGTCGAGCAGCAGCAGGTCGGGTGCGAGCACCAGCGCGCGGGCCAGCGCGACGCGGCTTTGCATGCCGCCGGAGAGTTGCTGCGGATACTGCGCCAGCGCGGTGTCGTCCAGCCCGAAGCGCCGCGCCTGATCGCGTGCCTGCGCATGGCGCGCGGCACGCGGCACACCGCGGGCCTTGAGGCCGAGGGCAATGTTGTCGAGCGCACTCTTCCACGGCAGCAGGCGCGGCTGCTGAAACATGCAGGCGCTGCGCGCGAAGCCGTTGCGAATGGTGCCGTCTTGCAGTGGCAGCAAGCCGGCGACCAGATGCAACAGCGTGGTCTTGCCACAGCCCGAGGGGCCGACCAGCGCGTGAATGCGCCCGGCCGGCAGGTGCAGGTCGATGCCCGACAACACCGTGCGCGCCCCGTAGGCATGGCCGACGCCGGCCAGTTCGAGCGCGGCAGTGTTCACGCCAGCGTGCGCCATCGTTCCACCTCGCGTTTGACGGGCTCCAGCAACAGGTACTCCACCGCCAGCAGTGCGCCGACCACGGCCACGATCCAGGCCAGCGAGCCGGCGGTGTCGAGCTGCGAGCGGGTCACCGCCAGCGCCGCGCCCACGCCATCGGCGGTGGCCAGCAGCTCGGCCATCACTACCACCTTCCAGGACACGCCGAGCGCGGTGATCCAGGCCGGAAACAAATAGGACAAGACATGCGGCAGATAGAGATCGAACAGGCGCTGCAGCGGCGGCAGCGCGAAGGCCTGCGCCATCTCGCGCAGCTGGCCGTCCAGCGTGCGCACGCCCTGCATGGCGCCGATGAAGATGGGCGGGAAACAGGCGACAAACACGGTGAACATCGGCGTGCCGTCGCTGGCGCCAAACCACAGCATGGCCAGCACCAGCCAGCCGATGGGCGGCGTGCCGACCAGCACCGTGACCCACGGCCGCGCCATCATCGAGGCGGTCATCGACAGCCCGGCGAGCATGCCCAGCGCGCTGCCGATGCCCAACGACAGGGCAAAGCCGGAGAGCGCGCGCCGGCCGGTGATGGCCAGTTCGGACCACGCATTGCCGTCGGTGAGCAGGCCGTGCAGCGTGGCCAGCACCGTACGCGGATCCGGCAACGCCAGCGGGTCCAGCCACTGGCTGGCGAACTCCCAACCGGCCAGCAACAGCAGCAAACTGGCGATGGCGCCCCAGCCGCCCCACAGGTAGGCGGGCAGGCCACGCAGCCAGGTGCGGACGACGCCGATCATTGCGGCGCGTAGAAGCCGTCGTCGGGCAGCCGGCCACCGATCAGCGCGGGGTCCTTGGCCATCAGGCGGTCGAAGAAAAACTGCAATTCGGCACGCGCCGCCTGCGCCGACACGGCCTCAAGGCGGCTGTGGGCGAGCGAGTCGGCCACCGCCTCGGGCATGAGCTGGGGCACATGGCGGGCCACGGCCTGGCCGCATTCGACGGCATGGTCGCCGCACCACACCAGCGCATCGGCATAGGCCTCGGCCACGCGCGCGGCGAGCGCGGGGTCTTTGAGGGCCGCGCCCATGGCCACGATACCGGCCTGCGGCATGCGCGCCTCGCGCTTGAAGGTCTTGCCCCACTCGACCTGCAGATCCACGCCGCGATGCAGTTCCGGTGCGATCACGCTGATCGGGAACGATTGCGTCTTGCGCAGCGCCATCGACACCGCCGGCTCGGCCAGCAAGGCATGGTCGATGCGGCGCATGATCAGCAACTGCATGGCGTCCAGCGGCGAGGCCACGTAGCGCAGATGGAAATAACGCTTGGGGGCGATGCCCTGCGCCTCGGCGAGCACGCTGAAGACGATGTCCGGCATGTCGGCGCGGAAGGGAATGGCGACCTCCTTGCCTTTGAGATCGGCCAGCGTGCGCACTGCCGGGTCGCGGCTGACCAGCCACAGCATGCCCCAGGTGGACACATTGAGCAGCTGCAGCGGCACGCCCTTGTTGTAGAGATTGGCGGCGACGTTGGTGGGCATGGCGAGCACATCGGCCTTGCCGTTCAGCGCCAGCACGCGCAGCTGGTCGGGGTCGCGCCACAGCACAAACTCGACCGTGTCGGCCACGTCGGCCAGCGCGCCGGACTCGAGCATGCGCACCAGCGGGAAGGACACGGCCGCCGGCGGCCCGGCGAGCACCAGCCGCGCCAGCTTGTCCGCCGCCTGCGCCGGCGCGCTGATCATCAGCACGCTGACGCACACGATCCACCACAGCCGCCGCGCCATCTCAGAAGCGCCCGGTCAGGGTGAGGGTGATGTTGCGCCCGGTGGCAGCGATCTCCTGCCCCGACAGGCCGAGCGTGGTGTGCTCGTGGTAGTCACGGTCGAAGATGTTGCTCAGCTTCACGCCCAGATCGGCGCTGTTCAGACCACCGAGCTTGCCGAAGCGCCAGCCGAAGGCCGCATCCGCGGTGACGAAGCCGGCGGTTTCGTTCTCGCCGCCATTGGTGAAGAGCGTCGCCACACGGTCCTGCCGGGCCACGGCACGCACCTGCCCGCGCCAGTAAAAGCCCTGCTCGGCCGGCTGACCAAAACCGAGGCGCACTTCGGGCGGCGGCATCTCGGCCAGCGGCTCGTCATCCTGCTTGTTATCACCGCGCAGCCAGGTGAAGCCAGCATCTGCTACGAAGCTTCCCAGCGGCACGCTCAGGCTGCCTTCAGCGCCGTAGATCACCACCTGGTCGAGGTTTTCCGCGAGCTTGATCGGCAGGCCGTTGGGCGCGTTGGTGCCGGTGACCCGGCCGGCGATGTAATCGTCGATTCGGGTGTGAAAGAGCGCCAGGGTGTAGTCGAGCGACGCGTTGCGGCCCTTGAGGCCGATCTCGATGCTGGTCGAGCGCTCGGGGTCGAGCTGCGGGTTGCCCAAGTGGTAGTAGCCATCGCCACGGGCCGCGTCTTCGAAGCGCTCCCGCATGTCGGCCGCACGGTAGGCGCTGCCGATGTTGATGTAGGGGTTGAGCAGCGGCGACACGGCGTGGATGGCCCCGAGCGTCCACGACACGGTGTTGTCGGTCTTGTCGAGGCCGGTGGTGGCCGTGCCTTTTTGCGCGGCGTCGCCCTGGATCTGGTCAAAACGCAGGCCGGCGACAATCTGGGTGGCGCCGAAGCGCATCTCGTCCTGCACGAACACGCCGGTCGAGGTGATCTCGCCGTCGCTGAAGGGGTCGTTGCGCACATTGTTGTTGAACAAGGGCGCGTTGTTGTCCATGTAGCGCGCCGGGTCGCCGGTCATCTGCCAGGTCTCCGCGCCCAGCGTGAGCAGGTGATCCTCGCCGATCGGCAGCAAGTAGCGCCCGCGCGCGCCGTGGGTGACGAAGGTGACATCGTTGCGCACATAGTTGCGCTGGATATTGTCGGACCAGGCGCGGATCTGGCGGAACACCTCTTGGCGGTAGACCTCGGCCATCAAGGTGCCGCTGCCCAGTTCGGTCTTGATGCCGCCTTCGATCAGCTCGCGGTGCTGTTCGGGCGAGTGGATGGTGACCGTGCCCAGCAGCGCCGGGATGCCCGCGCCACCGCTCTGGCCGCCGGTGCGCGCCGAGCCGGGGTACCACACGTCGTGGTCGCTATGGCGTTGCAGGTTGAGGTGCAGCTCGGTGGCGGAAGACACGCGGAAGGCGTACTTGAACAGCAGGTCGTCGGTCGAGTAGCCGGTGCGATCAACCGTGCCGGACGGGCTTTCGTAGTCGTCCACTTCTTTTGCGGCGACACCGACCACCAGCGCATGGTCCGGGCTGCCGAAGCGGTAGAGCGCGGCCCCGGAGACGCCCGAATCGGCGCTCGAGACACCGAGCGAGAACTGGCCGCCGTGGGTGGGCGTGTCGGTGAAACGCGTGGGCGCGGTGATGAAGTTCACCGTGCCACCGAGCGCGCCGCTGCCGTAGAGCACCGAGCTTGGCCCCTTCACCACCTCGGCGCGTTCGAGCAAGCCGACGTCGAGCAATGAGGCGATCGACCCGTAGGGCTGGGCCGAGTTGAGGCGCACGCCGTCGACCAGCACCACCACGCTCTCTTTTTTCAGGCCACGGATAACCGGGTTCTGACCCCAGGCGCCGTCGGTCTGCACCGCCAGACCGGGCTGGCCGCGGAACATCGCACCGGCCGGGGCGCCGGCATCGGCGGCCTCGGGGGCGATCACGGTGACGGCTTGCGGGGTGTCGAGGGTGTCGGCCTGATAGCCACGGGCAGTAACGTTGACGGTGCCAAGTTCCGCGTCGGAATTGGCCAGTGCGGCGGTTGCCGGCAGGCACAGGATAGCCAGCGCCACAGGACGCAGTCGGAAAAGCATGCTCCACTCCAGTTGAGTGGGCTGGCTGGCGTTCGGCTGGCTGACCCGGGGATTCGATGCTCAGCAGTTTATACAAATGCGAATCATTCGCAATTGACGGCCATCAATTCCCGTGACTTAAGTCATGCCGCCACTCAACCGAGGTGGATCGCCTCGCGCGGGTCGGTCGTGTCGTCCTCGAACAAGTGATCGAAATGCTGGTGCGCGGGGATGTAGAAGGTCAGCGCGCGCCCGCGGTGGTAGATGCCGCGCAAGCGGTTGGCGGTTTCCCACACGCGCATGTAGCTGTCGCTGACCGACACCTTGGCCATCGGGTGGTCGGCATCGCCCTCGCGATAGAGCACGACCCCGGTCACATGAAAGTAAGGGCGCAAACCCTCGGTAATGAGTTCAACTGAAGTGTCGGCTTGCAAGCCGCCAAGAATGAAGTACATCAGGCCACCACATCGTCCAGGGTCAGGCGCCAGCGCTCCAGCGCGCGGCGCAACAGGGATTGTTCGGGGTCGCTGATCGAGCCGTCCGATTTTGCCAGGACGACCATTGCGCGGATCACCAGCAGGCGCTGCTGCGGGTTGGTCACCGCGTCGAGCAAGGCGTCGATGTGCGCCGGGTCAAGCACCGCAACCCGCGCCTCCGCCGACTCGTCCAGCAACTCGGCACTCAGATCGGCCACGGCGCGCAGCAGCGCATCGCGACTCAGGCCGACCAGTCCGGGGATGTCATGGCGGTCAAGCGCCGCCAATTCGCCATCGGCCAGCTCGCCGTCGGCCATCAGGGTCAATCCGATGAGGCGGGCTATGGCATTTCGCGTGTCGTGGCCTGAAGTCGGCATCGGTGCTTCTCCGTCATTAATCTGTCGGCAGGAACAAGGTTTCCTTGATCTCTTCCATCACCACCGAGCTGCGCGATTCGGTCGCGCCCGGCAGCTTGAGCAGGATGTTGCCCAAGAGTCGACGATACTCGCCCATCTGGCTGATGCGCGCTTTGATGAGGTAATCGAACTCGCCCGACACCAGATGACACTCCATCACCTCGGGGATGAACAGCATCTCATGCTTGACCTTGTCGAACACATCCCCCGACTTGGCGGACAGCTTGATCTCGACAAACACCAGCAAGGGCTTGCCCAGGGCGACCGGGTTGAGGTGGGCGTGATAGCCGGTAATCACCCCGTCACGCTCGAGCCGGCGCACCCGCTCGGTACACGGCGTGCTCGACAAACCCACCTTGTCGGCAAGTTCAGTCATCGGCAGGCGGCCGTTTTTCTGAAGCAAATCGAGAATTTTCCGGTCCAGGCGATCAAGCTCACGCATTTCACCTCTCCATGACTAGAAATGGCCAAAATAAAGTGATTATCAAAAAATATCGCCTGGATTGTAAGTGAAATTCACTACAAAAAAAGCAATAAAGTAGCGAATCACAATATCAGCACATCAGGAAGCTCGTCATGGACGTTATCGTACTCGGAAGCGGCGTCATCGGCACCTCGACCGCCTACTACCTCGCCCGCAACGGCGCCCGCGTCACCGTGCTGGAGCGCCAGCCCGGCCCCGCGCTGGAGACCAGTTACGCCAACGCAGGGCAGGTCTCACCGGGCTACTCCACGCCCTGGGCCGCGCCCGGCATTCCGCTCAAGGCCATGAAGTGGTTGTTCCAGCGCCATGCACCGCTGGCCATCCGGCCGGACGGCACCCGCTTCCAGCTGGAGTGGATGATGGCCATGCTGCGCAACTGCGCGGCCGACCGTTACACCGTCAACAAGTCGCGCATGATGCGCCTCGCCGAATACAGCCGCGACTGCCTGCGCGGCCTGCGCGCCGACACCGGCATCGACTACGAAAGCCGCAGCCGCGGCACGCTGCAACTGTTCCGCACCCAGGCCCAGGTCGATGCGGCCAAACGCGACATCGATGTGCTGATGGACTTCGGCGTGCCCTTCGAACTGCTCGACCGCGACCAGGTCGCCGGTGCCGAGCCCGCGCTGGCCCATGCCAAACACAAACTCGCCGGCGGCCTGCGCCTGCCCAATGACGAAACCGGCGACTGCCATCTGTTCACCCGCCGCCTGGTCGAGATGGCCACCGAGCTGGGTGTCGACTTCCGCTTCGGGCAGGACGTGAACGGCCTGATCACCGACAAGGGCCGCATCACCGGCGTGCGTGTCGGCAATGAAGTGCTGCGCGCCGACCGCTATGTGCTCGCCTTCGGCAGCTACAGCCGCGACTTCCTCGCCCCGCTCGGCCTCAAGCTGCCGGTGTATCCGGTCAAGGGCTACTCGCTGACCATCCCGATGACCCACGCCGAGGCCGCACCGGTGTCGACCGTGCTCGACGAAACCTACAAGGTCGCCGTCACCCGCTTCGACGACCGCATCCGTGTCGGCGGCATGGCCGAGCTGGCCGGCTTCGATCTGTCGCTCAACCCGCGCCGCCGCCAGACGCTGGAACTGGTGGTGAACGACCTGTTCCCCGGTAGCGGTGATGTACCCGCCGCCGAGTTCTGGACCGGCCTGCGCCCGATGACGCCCGACTCCACGCCGATTGTTGGCGCCACCGACTACGGCAACCTGTTCATCAACACCGGTCACGGCACCCTGGGCTGGACGATGGCCTGCGGATCGGGCAAGCTCGTTGCCGATCTGGCCACCGACCGTCATCCGGACATTTCCACCGATGGGCTGTCGCTGGACCGCTACACTCGCCCAGAACAGCCCCGCATGGCGCCACGCCTGCAGGGCGCCCATCGGAGTGCCGTGTGAGTCGACCTGCCATCGCCCGCATTGACCTGAGCGCGCTGCGCCACAACTACCGCCTGGCGCGCAGCCGTCACGGCGGGCGAGCGCTGGCCGTGATCAAGGCCAACGCCTACGGGCATGGCGCCGTCGCCTGTGCCCGCGCGCTGGCCGGCGAGGCCGATGCCTTCGCGGTCGCCGTCGTCGAAGAGGCGCTGGAGCTGCGCGACGCCGGCATCCGCCTGCCCATCCTGGTGCTCGAAGGCGCCTTCGGTCCGGATGACCTCGCCCACGCCACCATGCACGACCTGTGGATGGTCGCGCACAACGCCGAACAGCTCGCCCTGATCGAAGCCCACCGCAGCATCCGCCCGCTCACCGTATGGCTGAAAATGGACAGCGGCATGCACCGCGCCGGCATTGCCCCGGCCGACTACGCCGCCGCCCACACCCGCTTGCGCGCGCTACCGCAGGTCGGCCCGATCGTGCTGATGACCCACTTCGCCCGTGCCGACGAACCCGACGAAGCCGCCACTGCCGAGCAAATCGCGGCCTTCGACCGCGCCACGGCCAACCTGCCCGGCGAGCGCAGCCTGTGCAACTCCGGCGGCATCCTCGGCTGGCCGGCCGGCTATCGCGACTGGGCCCGCCCCGGCATCCTGCTCTACGGCGCTGACCCGATGCCGAGCGACGACCACGGCCTCAAGCCGGTGATGACGCTCGAGAGCGCGATCATGAATATCCGCGAACTCGCCCCCGGCGAAGCGCTGGGCTATGGCGGGCGCTTCGTCTCCGACACCCCGACGCGCGTTGGTCTGGTCGCCATGGGCTACGCCGACGGCTATCCGCGCGTGGCGCCCACCGGCACGCCGGTGGCGGTGGATGGCCAGCTCACCCGCGTCATCGGTCGCGTGTCCATGGACATGATGACCGTCGACCTCACCGACCTGCCGGCCGCCCGCATCGGCAGCCGGGTCGAGTTATGGGGCAACACCGTGCCGATCAATACCGTCGCGCATGCGGCGGGCACCATCGCGTATGAGCTGCTGTGCAACATCAAACGCGTGCGGCGCGATTACATCGGCTGATCGCCCAGCGCGCACCGGCGCCACTCGCCGCCGGCCGCGCAGCCGCCTATACTCGGTGAGCCAACACGCCTGCCGTCCGGTGACGGTCGGGTGCCTTGCCGGAGCCTGCCATGCGATCTGCTTTTTGCGCCGTCCTGCCCGCCTTGCTTACCAGCGTGGCAATGGCGGCCGAACTGCCCAAGGGCGACTGCCTCGCACCGGCCGCCGGGCACGATCTGACCGCCTGCGATTTCACCGGGCGTGATCTGTCGGGGCTGGATCTGAGTGGCGCCCACCTCGACAACGTGCGCTTCACCGATGCCCGCCTCAACGGCACCCGGCTCAACAAGATCACCGCCAAATGGGCCAACTTTCGCGGCGCCCAGCTCAAGGGCGCGCAGCTGGCTGACGCCGATCTGTTTCATGCCATTTTCGACAAGGCCGACCTGTCCGGCGCCAAGCTTCAGCGCGCCAACCTGTTCGGCGCCAACCTGATCGCCACCCAAGCCCCCCAGGCCGACTTCAGCGGCGCCTTCCTCAAGGACCTGCTGATGCCCGAGGCCGATCTGAGCGGCGCGATCCTGCGTGACTGCAATGCGCTGCGCGCCGTGCTCACCGACTCCATTCTGGTCGGCGCGGACCTGTCCGGCAGCAACTTCACCGGTGCCGACGGCGAGTCGGCCGATTTTTCGTCCGCCATCCTGCGCGGCACGCGCCTGGGCGGCGCCTCACTGCGCGCCGCCATCTTCCGTCAGGCTGATCTCACCGACGCCGACTTCTCGCACGCCACCATCACGCAAGGCGATTTTACCGGTGCCCGCAACCTGCCCCAGACGGTGACCGACCTGCTGATCGGGCCGCACATCGGCGTGTTCACCCGATAAGCGTCGGACCAGCGCGTTGTCAGATACTGCGCGCGGTCAGGACGACCGCACGAAAAACAAAGCTCAGGACAACCCGGTCATCAAGGCCTGGTATTCAGCCTAGATCTCGTCGGCCAGCGCGATCAGCTCGGGATCATCCAGCGCCGGATAGCCCTCGGCGGGCGAATTGCCGCCGAACAACCAGCCGGCCATCCCCCCCGCCAACTGATTGGCGACGTAAACGACCTCTTCAAGCGTACGCACGCCGTAGTCAAGCGCGTGCGGCTGGTCGTGCTCACGCGTGGCCTGGATGATGTGCTCGGGCAGACCGAGCGCGCCCATCAAGGACTCCCCGATGCTCTCGTGCCACTGGGCGATAAGGTGTCTGACCGAGTCCGGCCGGATGCGCATCTCTTCATATTGCGCCGCGCGGTAGAGCATGTAGAACGCGCCCAGGTCGTGCACCAACCCGGCCATCATCGCCTCTTCACGATTCACCCGCGTGAGCCGGGCGGCCACCACGCGCGCGGCGGCGGCCGTGCGCAAGGTGTGCATCCACAAGGCCTTGGGCAACTCACCGAAACAGACCAGGTCCTTGGAGCGCAGCAGTTGGTCCATGGCGATCGAGATCGCCAGCGTGCGCGTCGCCTCCAGACCAATCCGCATGACGGCGGCGTCTACATCGGTCACGGTGCGGCCGCCCGGATTGTAGGCCACCGAATTGGCCATTCGCAGCAGTTTGACCACCACCAGCGGCTCCATGCCGATCATCTGAGCGACCTTGCGTACCTGCACATCGGGGTCGCGCAGGGCATTGCGAATTTTCAGGGCGGCATCGAAACAGGTCGGAAAGGAGACATCCTTGGCCGACAGCTCGCGGGCAATGTCTTCAAGCATGCGAAAACGCTGTGCCGCCAGCGCCGCGTCTTTTTTGTCGATGTTCGGATCGTCGGTGAAATGCTCGGTCATGGTCCTTGCCGCTTGCCGCCCCCTGCGGGGCGACATCCTCTCATACCCGCTTGAACTGCGCGCACCGACGCGCTCAGGCCGCGACCGACACCACCGCCGGATCATCGCCATGATCGACGAGGATCGCGCGCACCCGGGCCTGCCACAGGGCACCGAAAGCCGCCGCCTCTTGCGGCGAGGCCTGACCCGACAGCACCCGCGACATCAGCGGCCGCATCGCCGGGTCGGCCGGCACGCTGCTGGCGTCGTAGCGCACCGACACTTTCTCGCCGGTATCGCACCGGGTCAGCGCCAGCGCGTGCGCCACCGGTTGCGAAAAATGCAGCAGATTGCGCCGGTCGAACTGGCCCGCCAGCCCATGAAATCCACTGCGCTCGGTGGCGCCGGTAATGAAGGAGAGCACATTCGCGATCACCCCGGTCACGCCCTCATCCACCGACGCGGGCAAATCCACCCGCACATCGCCACGCACCGGCAGCGCATCGCCGTAAAGCGCCTGCAAGCCCGTGCGCGCCATCAGGTAGGCGCCGGCCACGGTGGGGCAGGAATGCCCGGCCAGCTTGACCACCTCGCGATAGCCAATGTCGTACACGCCGTCATCAAACGCCCCGAGCAAGGCGGCCAGCGGGTCGCGCAGACGGATGGGTGCGACCTGATCAAAAAAATCCGCAGACATGAAAACCCCTCGTTTCATTTCAGAAAAAGCGTCACGCGCGCCCCCCGGGCGCCGCCAGATATTACGCCCGTGAGCGCTGTGTCGGCCGCCAACCTCAGCCTCACTTGCGCTGCGTCAAACCGTCGCGCAGCGCGGGCGGCGATACTTCAGCCATCCCTGATTTGTCGGTCTGCCATGGTCACTCGTCTCTTTCGCTCTGCCCTGCTCGCCCTCTGCCTGCCTGCGCTCGCGTTCGCGGACGAGCCCAATCTCGACAACGGTCGTGAAATCAACGGCACCTGTGCGGCTTGCCATGGCGAAAACGGCCAGGGCGGCAAACAGGGCGAATACCCGCGCATTGCCGGCCAGAGCGCCAAGTTCATCGAGTTCACACTCAAGAGCTTTCGCGCCCGCGAGCGCATCAACCTGCCAATGTTCCCCTACACGCAAGAGCGCGAACTGCCCGACGAAGACATCCGCGACATCGCCGCCTACCTGGCCGCCATCGAGCTGCCGACCCGGCCGCCGAAGTTCAAGGACACCGACGACGCGCTGACCCGCCTCACCGCCATGCAAAAGGTGATGCTCATCCCGCGCGTCGAGGGCGACATTGCCGCCGGCAAGACGCTTTACGAAGCACGCTGCACCACCTGTCATGGCGACGACGCCCGCGGCAAACGGATCGTGCCGATGCTCGCCGGCCAGTACAGCAACTACCTCATGCGCCAGATGCAGAGCTTCCAGGCGGGCGAACGCCCGCACGACGAAGAAACCCCCGGCGAGGGCGTGCTCAAGGGCCTCAAGGAAGCCGAGCTGCAAAACATGCTGGCCTATTTCACCACCCTCCAGAACATCGAGGACAAGCAATGAAAACCACTCTGCACGTCGCCATCCTGCTCGCGCTGTCGGCCCTGTTTGCCATCACTCCGGCACGTGCTGCCGATGTCGGCGCTGACTTGATCACCGAGCTGGGCGCAGCCAATGGCGTGGCCCTGGCCTGCAAGCACACCACCAACATGTCCGCCATCAAGGTCGTCATGATTCACACCGTCCCCAAAACCCGCGCCAACGGCGAAGTGTTCGAGGCCGCTACCAATGAGGCCTTCCTCGGCCAGAGCGGCGAGCCCTGCCCCTCAGAGACCGAGCTGTCGCAGCGCGTGCATGGCATCGACACCCGCCTCAAGGCCCACTTCAAGTCGCAGGGCTGATGCTTCAGCCACTCCGACTCGCCGCCCTGGCGGCGCTGCTCGCGCTCGCCAGCGTCGGCAGCATCGCCGCTGACGCCCCGGCCGACGACGACCGCCCCCTGCGCCCGCGTTACGCGCTGATGGACGCCAAGGGCCGCCCGGTCACCAACGAAACCTTTCCCGAGCAATTTCAGCTCATCAGCTTCGGCTACACCTTCTGCCCCGATGTGTGCCCCACCACGCTGGCCGAAGTCGCCGACGTCATGAAGCAGCTCGGGCCGCTCGCCGAGCGGGTGCAGCCGGTGTTCATCACCGTCGACCCGGCGCGCGACACCCCGGTCAACCTGCAGCAGTACGCCGACTTCTTTGATCCGCGCATCATCGGCCTCTCCGGCTCGCCGGCGCTGGTCGCCAAGGTGGCGCAGAACTACAAGGTGCGCTACGAGATCGTGCGCGAGCCCAACGCGGCGCCCGACGCCTACACGGTCGACCACTCCGCCGGGCTGTACGTCCTCGCGCCGGGCGGCAGCTTCGTCAAGAAATTCGCCTATGGCGCCCCGGTCAGCCAGATCGTCGACGACCTGCGCCAGCTCATCGAACAGGCCCCCGCACCGCGCCCATGAGCCGGCGCGCGTTACAATCGGCCCGAACGCGCGGCCAGATGGCCGTGCCCGGCCACCGACCCGAAACACGCCCGCGCCCATGACTGCACCCCTGGACGACACCTTCGGCTATCAGAACGTCGCCCCTGCCGAGCGGCAGCGACGCATCCGCCACGTCTTCAACGCCGTGGCCGGCCGCTACGACCTGATGAACGACATGATGAGCTTCGGCATCCACCGCCTGTGGAAGCGCCGCTTCGTGCGCGATCTGCCGCGCGACGGACTCATCGTCGATCTGGCCGGCGGCACCGGCGATGTCGCCCGCCTGATGACCGACGCGCCCGGCCGCACGCTGGTGGTGTGCGACCCCAGCCTGGCCATGATGCAAGCCGGCCGCAACCGGGGCGACGCCCCGAGCCTGCGCTGGCTGGGCGGCGAGGCCGAACGCCTGCCCTTTGCCGACGGCAGCGTGCAGGCGCTGACCGTGGCCTTCGGCCTGCGCAACACCACCCACCTGGCCGCCGCGCTGGCCGAGATCCACCGCGTGCTCGCGCCCGGCGGGCAGTTCGCCTGCCTCGAATTCTCGCGTCCGCAGTGGTGGCTCAAGCCCTTCTACGACGCCTACTCCTTTCTCGTCATCCCGCGCCTCGGCGCCTGGGTGGCCAAGGCGCCGGAAGCCTATCAATATCTGGTCGAATCCATCCGCCGCTTTCCCGACCAGCGCAGCTTTGCGCAGATGGTCGGCGAGGCCGGTTTTGACGAGGTGCGCTGGCGCAATGTGTCTTTCGGCATCGCCTGCATCCACACCGGTCGCAAGCTCATGCCGGAGGGCGCCGCATGAACCTGCGCTCCGGCACCGGCATGGCCGACACCGGTCGACGCGGCCTCAAGTTCGGTCTGTGGTGGATGGCAATCCGCCCGCGCACCTTGTCGCTGTCCGCCATCCCGGTGGTCGCCGGCAGCGCGCTGGCCTGGCATGAGGGCGCCGGCATCGCCTGGCTGCCACTGATCGTCGCCCTGCTCTGCGCCCTGCTCATCCAGGCCGGCACCAACCTGTTCAACGACGTCGGCGACGCCCTGCGTGGCAACGACGGCCCGACCCGACTCGGCCCCGCCCGCGTCACCGCCTCCGGCCTGGCCACCCCCGGTCAGGTGCGGCGCGCCGCGCTGGCCACGTTTCTGGCCGCGCTGCTCGGTGGCATCTATCTGGTGGTGGTTGGCGGCTGGCCGATCCTCGCCATCGGGCTGGCCTCGCTGGCCGCCGGCTGGGCCTACTCCGGCGGGCCACGGCCGCTGTCCTACACCGCCTGGGGCGAAGTCTTCGTGATGCTGTTTTTCGGGCTGGTCGCCGTGGCCGGCAGCCACTATCTGCAAAGCGGCGGCTTCACCGCCTCGGCACTGTGGCTTGGCCTGGCGCTGGGTTGCCATGCCGCGGCGGTGCTGCTGGTCAACAATGTGCGCGACCTCGAAGCCGACCGCCGCGCCGGCCGCCGTACCCTGGCCTCGGTGCTCGGCACCGGCCCCGCCCGCAGCCTCTACGCCATCCTCATGCTGGCGCCGTTTCCGCTGCTCGCCCAGCAGCTCGGCATGATCGGCGTCGGCGCCGCCTGGCTGGCCCTGCCGGTATGCCTGTGGCTGGCGCTGCGTTTCCGCCACCAGCCACCGGGCGCGCAAATGAACCACCACCTGGCACGCACCGCCCAGGCCCAACTGCTGCTCGGCGCGCTGCTGAGTATCGCGCTGCTGTGGTAAACCGGCCCCACTGACCATGATCAAGATCCTGCTGCCCCTGGGCCTCGCCTTCATCATGTTCAGCCTCGGGCTGGGCCTGAAACTGGCCGATTTCCGCCGGGTGATGACCCGCCCCGACGCGATCGCCCTCGGCCTGCTGGCGCAGATCCTGCTGCTGCCGCTGACCGCCTGGCTGATCGCCACCGGCCTGAATCTGGCGCCGGAAGCCGCCGTCGGGCTGATGATTCTCGCTGCCTGCCCCGGCGGCGTCACGGCCGGCATGGTGACGCACCTGGCGCGCGGCGAAACCGCCTTGTCGATCAGCCTCACCGCGCTCACCAGCATCGCCGCCTTCCTCACCGTGCCGCTGATCGTCGGTGCCAGCCTGACCCACTTCATGGGCGAATCGGCGACCGTGCAACTGCCCCTCGGTCAGACCGTCGGCGGCCTGTTTCTGATCACGCTGCTGCCGGTCACCCTCGGTCTGTGGCTGAACGAAACCGAACGCATCGGCGTACGTCACGCCGTCGTGATTCACCGCGTCGCCACCGGGCTGTTTCTGCTGATCGTGCTGTTCACCTTCGCCAGCCAGTGGCCGGCGATGGCCAAGCACTTCCCGAGCGTCGGGCCGGCCGCCTTGCTGCTCAACCTGATCACCATGGCCACGGGCGCTGCCTTGGGCGCGCTGGTGCGGCTCGACAGCGCCGGCCGCGTCGCACTGACCATGGAGTGCGGCATGCAGAACAGCGCGCTCGGCATCACCCTCGCCGTCAGCCTGCTGGCCGCCCCCGCGCTGGCCGTGCCGGCGGTGATCTACGCCTTTTTGATGAACATCACCGCCTTTGCGGTGATCGCCGTCCGCCGCGCGCGACACCAGCCGGTCGCAGGCTAAGCCAGGCCGAGCAAGACCACGCCGGCCACCATCAGGCCGGCGCCGGCCAGCCGCGACGCACTCACCGCCTCGCGCAAAACCCGCGCCCCGATCAGCACGCCAATCAGCATCGACACCTCGCGCACCGGCGCCACATAGCTCAAGGGCGCCATCGTCATCGCCTGCAACACCAGCAGATAGGCAGCGGGCGAGAGCACGCCGATCATCACGATATGGCGCAGGTTCCGCCGAACCTCCGCACGAAAGACCGCGCGCCGGGCCAGCATCTGCGGCGCCAGGAACACCGTGCGCACCATCAGGCCGAGGCTGTAATACAAGATCACCGGCACGCCAATCGCCTTGACCGCCCAGGCGTCGATCAGGGTGTAGCCCGCGATGCACACGCCGGTCATCAGCCCCCAGTGAATGCCGGTCAACAAGCCCGGCGAGGCCACCACCGTGCGCACCACGCCGCCGATCAAAAACAAACCGGCCAGCACCGCGCCAATGCCCAGCCAGCCAATAAGCGACGGGTTTTCGCCAAACCACAGCAAGGCGCCGAGCACCGCAAACATCGGCCCGCTACCGCGCGCGACCGGGTACACCACCGAGAACTCACCGACCCGATAGCCGCGCAGCAACACCAGGTTGTAGACGATATGCACCACCGCGCTGGCCGAAATCGCCAGCCAGGCGTGCGCGCTGAGCGCCTGCGGCAAGTCCAGCCACAGCCAGGCGGCGATCGGCGCCGTGACCAGCACGCTAACCATGTTGAAGGCCCAGACAAACACCACCCCGCCCGCCGCCCGCTTGGCCGACAGGTTCCACACGGCATGCAACATCGCGCCGGCAATCACCAGCATCAGGGCTTCCAGGCTCACGGCAACGCCACCTTTGTGCGTTCAAATAGTCTTTCGACATGATGCGGCCTGGCGGCCCAGCGCGCCAGCCTCAACGCGGCAAGCGCCCGGGCAAGCGGATAGAATGCCGCCTTTGCGCTACCACCCCGCCCGACCATGTCCGCCTCCACCGACGTCATCATCCTCACCGAAGATCGCTACACCACGCCCGACCCCCGCGACTGGTACCAGCAGCAGATTGCCACCGAGGACGGCCTGGTGGCTGACGCGCTGCGCGCCCGTGGCCAGCGTGTCGAACGTCGCTCCTGGGCCGACCCCGACATGCACTGGCGCGACACCCGCTGCGCCCTGTTCCGCAGCACCTGGGATTATTTCGACCGCTTTGACGCCTTCAGCCGATGGTTCGACCGGGCCGCCGCACAGACCCGCTTTTTCAATGATGCGGCCACCCTGCGCTGGAACATGGACAAGCGCTATCTGGCCGAGCTGCGCGCGGCGGGCGTGGCCATCGTGCCGACGGTGTATGTCGATCGCGGCGAGGCGACGAGGCTGGCCAACATTCTGGCCGCACAAGGCTGGCCCGAGGCGGTGTTCAAGCCCGTGGTGTCCGGCGCCGCGCGGCTCACCTACCGCATCAACACCGACAACGCCGCCGCCCATGAAGCGCTCTTTGCCGACTGCGTTGCCGCCGAAGCGATGATGGTGCAAGCCTTCGAGCCGGCCATCGTCAGCGACGGCGAACTATCGCTGATCGTCATCGATGGCCTCACCACCCACGCCATTCGCAAAACCGCCAAGGTCGGCGACTTCCGCGTGCAGGACGACCACGGCGGCACCGTGCACGCGCACGCACCGGCCGACGACGAACGCGCTTTTGCCGAAGCCGCCGTACGCGCCTGCGCCACGCTGCCACTGTATGCGCGGGTCGATTTCGTGCGCCGCGGGCCGAACGATTTTCGCCTCATGGAACTCGAGTTGGTCGAGCCCGAACTGTTCTTCCGCTTCCACCCGCCAGCGGCCGACGCCCTCGCCGAGGCCATCATCAAACGCCTGGCCGACGCAAGCGAGGCCTGAGGGCAAGAATCAATTTTTGCCAAAACGCCGAATTCCGGCGGCTTTTTCCGGGAAGCCGGCCATCTCCGCGCGTTTTTCCCTTTCGGTCAGCCGCACATTGAACCAAGTGTGCGATCCTGCGATCATGCGGCCCACGCGCCGCCGCACACAAGGCAGGAACGGCAGAATCGAACAAGACGGGAGGAGACACCCATGATCCGACGCATTTGCCTGATGGCCGCCCTCGCCATCCTCAGCCAGAACGCCCTAGCCAAAGACTGGACCAAGATCCGCTTCGCCACCGAAGGCGCCTACCCCCCGTTCAACATGACCGCGCCCGACGGCACGGTGCAGGGCTTTGATGTGGACATCGCTAACGCGCTGTGCAAGCAGATGCAAGCCGAGTGCACCTGGGTCAAGCAAGAGTGGGACGGCATGATCCCTGCGTTGATGGGCCGCAAGTTCGACGCCATCGCCGCGTCGATGTCGATCACCGAAGACCGCAAGAAAAAAGTCGATTTTTCCGACAAGTACTACGCCACGCCGCTGGGTCTGGTGGCCGCCAAAGGCAGCGCGCTGCGCCCCGATCTGGCGCTGCTCAAAGGCAAGCGCATCGGCGTGCAGCGCGGCACAGTGGCCGACAACTTCGCCAGCCGCTTCTGGGCCAGCGAGGGCGTTGAGGTGGTTCGCTACGGCAAACAGGAAGAGGTCTATCTCGATCTGGCCGCTGGCCGCTTGGACGCCACCTGGGTGGATGCGCTTGAAGCCGAGGGCGGTTTCCTGAACAAGCCCGCCGGTGAAGGGCACGCCTTCGCTGGCCCGACCATTTTCGGTCGCAACGCCGACGAGAAGGCCGTCATCGGCGAAGGCGTGGGCGTGGCCGTGCGCAAGAAGGACACCGATCTGAAAGCCAAGATCAACCAGGCCCTGGCCGAGATCCGCGCCAACGGCACCTACGACAGCATCCGCAAAAAGTACTTCGCCCAGGACATCTACGGCGAATGAGCTGCACGCTGTCCGCCGCTCGGCTGACCGATCGCCCCGCGCCCGCGGGGCGTGCTCGTTAACGCCATGCTTCACGGCTACGCTCCTTCGCTGCTCGACGGCGCCTGGCTGACCTTCCAGGTCGCGGTGTTTTCGCTCGTGCTGGCGCTGGTGCTCGGCTTGGCCGGGGCCTCGGCCAAGCTCTCCAAGCTGCGCCTGGTGCGCGCACCGGCGGTGGCCTACACCACCATCGTGCGCGGCATCCCCGATCTGGTGATGATGCTGCTGGTGTTCTACGGCGGGCAGATGCTCATCAACATGGCGACCGACGCGCTCGAATGGGACTACGTCGACGTCAATCCCTTCGTCGCCGGCGTGGCCACGCTGGGCTTCATCTTTGGCGCCTACTTCACCGAAACTTTCCGTGGCGCCTTTCTGGCCGTGCCGGCCGGTCAGCTCGAAGCCGGCGCCGCCTATGGCATGAGCCGCTGGCAGATCTTCAGCCACATCCTGTTTCCGCAAATGCTGCGCCACGCGCTGCCGGGCCTGGGCAACAACTGGCAAGTCATGCAGAAGAGCACCGCGCTGGTGTCCATCATCGGTCTGTCGGACATCACCTGGCTGGCCGACCAGGCCGGGCGCAGCACCCACCAGCCCTTCCTGTTCTACGCCGTGGTCTGTGCCTTCTATCTGGCCATGACCGCGCTCTCGTCGGTGGTCTTCAATCACCTCGAACGCCGCTACTCGGTCGGCGTGCGCCGGAGCGCGGCATGATCGAGTGGAGCGTCATCACCGACAGCCTGCCGCAATACGCCAGCGGCCTGTGGCTCACCGCGCAACTCACCGTGCTGTCGCTGGCCGCCGGGCTGATGATCGCGATTCCGCTGTCGGTGATGCGGATCTCGCGCAAGCGGCTGGTCGCCGGCCCGGTGTGGGTCTTCACCTATTTCTTCCGCGGCACGCCCATGCTGGTGCAGTTGCTGCTGATCTACTACGGCCTCGGCCAGTTTGAGTGGGTTCAGGCGCAATGGCAGGCCGGTAACACCTTCTGGCTGATCTTCCGCGAGCCCTATGGCTGCGCCTTGGTCACTTTTACCCTTAACACCTGCGCCTACACCACCGAGATTCTGGCTGGCGCGCTGCGCACCACGCCGCACGGCGAAATCGAAGCCGCCCAGGCCTGTGGCATGAGTCGCTTCACGATGCTGCGGCGCATCCTGATTCCGGGCGCCCTGCGCCGGGCGCTGCCGGCGTATAGCAACGAGGCGATCTTCATGCTGCACGGCACGGCGATCGCCTCGACCGTCACGTTGATGGACCTGACCGGCGCGGCACGCAACGCCTACTCGCAACACTTTGCCCCATTCGAAGCCTTCATCTTTGCCGGCCTGCTCTACCTGACGCTGACCTTCGCGCTGGTCGGCCTGTTCCGCCTCGCCGAGCGGCGCTATCTGGCGCATCTGCAGCCGCGCAAGGCGATCAAAGGACACACCGCATGACCCAGCTGACCGTCGAAGACCTGCACAAAAGTTACGGCGACCACGAGGTGCTCAAGGGCGTCTCGCTGTCGGCCGAGGCCGGCGACGTGATCAGCATCATCGGCTCCTCCGGCTCGGGCAAGAGCACCTTCCTGCGCTGCATCAACTTCCTTGAGCAGCCCGACGCCGGCCGCATTCATGTGGCGGGCGAAGAAATCCGTCTGGTGCGCGGTGGCGATGGCCATCTGAAAGTGGCCGACGCCAAGCAACTCCAGCGCCTGCGCACCCGCCTGGCGATGGTCTTCCAGCACTTCAATCTGTGGGCGCACATGACGGTGATCGAGAACGTCATGGAAGCGCCGGTGCATGTGCTCGGCCTGCGCAAGGCTGAGGCCCGCGAGCGTGCCGAGGCCTATCTCGACAAGGTCGGCATCGCCCGCTTCCGCGACGCCTACCCGGCACATATGTCGGGCGGTCAGCAGCAACGCGTGGCGATTGCCCGCGCGCTGGCCATGGAGCCGGCGGTGCTGCTGTTCGACGAGCCGACCTCGGCGCTGGACCCGGAGCTGGTCGGCGAAGTACTCAAGGTGATGCGCGCGCTGGCCGAGGAAGGCCGCACCATGGTGGTGGTGACACACGAAATGGGCTTTGCCCGCGAGGTGTCCAGCCAGGTGATGTTTCTGCACCAGGGCCTGGCCGAGGAGGTCGGCGCCCCGGCGGATGTCTTCGATAACCCGCGCAGCGAACGCCTGCGTCAGTTTTTGTCGGGCAGCCTGAAGTAGCCTGCCAGAGCGTCCATCAGCTGGCGACCGCCTTGGCCGCCGGGTAGCGCAGCGGCAACCAGATCTTGAACTCGGTGCCTTCGCCGACCTTGCTGTCGACCACGATGCGCCCGCCGTGGCGCTCGATGATGCTGTAGGACACCGATAGCCCCAGCCCCGTGCCGGTGCCCACCGGCTTGGTGGTGTAGAAGGGGTCGAAGATGCGCTTGAGCACCTCGGGCGGAATGCCGGCGCCGGTATCGCGCACCGCCACAAACACCTGCTCGCCCTCGGTGCCGGTGCTCACCGTGATCGTGCCCTGCTCGGCGATGGCCTGCGCAGCATTGACGACGAGGTTCATGAACACCTGATTGAGCTGCGAGGCGACGCATTCAATCTCGGGCAGCTCACCGTATTGCTTGACCACCTCGGCCTTGTATTTGATCTCGTTGGCGACCACGTTGAGCGTGGTGTCCAGGCAATGATGCAGATCGGCCCAGGCGGCTTCGCTCTCGCCCATGCGCGAGAAGTCCTTCAGGTCCTGCACGATCTTCTTCACCCGGTCGAGCCCGTCGCGGCTCTCGGTAACGAGATTGACCAGGTCCTCGCGCAGGTAGTCGAGATCGACGCCCTTGATCTGCGCGTCGATCGCACTTCGCAGCCCCTCGGGCATCTGTTCGTGGGCGCCGGTATAAGCGTCAAGCACCACCATCAACTCATCCACATAGCTGGCCAGCGTCCCGAGATTGGAATTGACGAAGCCGATCGGGTTGTTGATTTCATGGGCCACGCCGGCCGCCAGCTGGCCGATCGAGGCAAGTTTTTCGGACTGCAGCAGCTGGTTCTGCGCCTGCGCCAATTCGCCGATCAGCTTTCGCTGCTCGGCCTTTTCGCGCTCGATCTCGGCCATGCTGGCCGCCAGCTCTTCGTGAGCGATGGCGTTGTCGGTCACGTCCTGCACGGTCACGCACACCTGCACCACCTCACCGGCTTCGTTCTTGACCGGCAAAAACGTGCAGTTCTGACGCATGGCGTCGACGCCGCCAGTGATCGGCCGGTTGTGGTCGAAGCGAAACAGATAGGGTCGCTGTGTCCACGAGGTGAAGGCGTAATTGCGCAGCGCCTGCACATGGCGCACCTTGCGTTCAAGCCAGGATCGGGGCAGCTCAGGGAACACCTCGAAGAGGTTGCGCCCCAGCACATCCGCGGCCGAACGCCGGCTATGCGTGGCCATGAAGCGATTCCACAACGTGAGCTTGAAGTCGGCGTCCAGGGCAAACACACCGATCTCGACCCGGTCGGCGATGAATCCGCTCAGTTCGCTGTGGGTCAGCTCGGTCATGTCACAAGCTCGCCAGGAAACGGTCGATCGCGTCGCGCAGCACCAGAATCTGGTCCTCCGGCAACAGCATGACCAGATGGCAGGAGAAGGAACGTTTTTCGAGGCTGAAATTCACCTCGACAAACAGGGCACATGGCGAGTCCATCCGTTCCACGTCGAGCAGGCTGCTCACCTCGGCTTCGGTGGCCATCAACGAGGGCGCGGAAAAACCCATCTCGGCATTGAGTTGCTCGGCCAGGCCGCCCAGGCAGGCGCCGACCAGCACGTTGCTCACATCGAGCAGCAATTCTTGCTCAGTGGCCTCGTCAATAACGTCGTCATAGCCCATCAGATCGGCCAGCTCGCGGCAGTGCGAGACGCCATACACCACCACGGCCTCGCCCCGAAGATCGCCATGAAAGCCCTGACGCACTGCTGTCACCTTTTCAGACCCGACAATGCGCGCAAGCGCAGGGGGAATCAGATTCGGCTTGAGCACCAGGATGCGCGGGACCGAGAGCATCACGAATTCACCCAACACGGCCGCCACAGACGCGCCCGCCTGCCCCATGCCGATATTGGTCAGCTCCTGCAGCGCATCGCGCTGGTCTTCGGAAAACAAGGCGGTGCTCATAGGGCGACTCCGTATTCACGTAACACGACGCCCAACTTCTCGGCATCCACCGGTTTTTTGACGAAGGCGATGGCCCCCAACCGTTTGACGCGCTCCTGCGCCTCCGGCTGGATATCGGCCGACACCACCACCACCAGACAATTGAGTCCCTCGGCTTTCAGGGCTTCGAGCACCTGAAAGCCGTCCATTTCAGGCATGGTCAGATCCAGAAACATCACGTCTACGTCGCCCTGCCGATAGGCGGCCAGCGCTTCAAGCCCGTTTGTGGCCTGACGGACTTCGACATCCCACGCCGCGGGCAAGGAGCGGATGAGCATCTTGCGCGCCATTGCCGAATCGTCCACCACCAAAACTGTCGACGCCATCAAAATCTCCTCTGCCTGATCGAGTCCCCGGGACCGCTACGCGCGAGCGGTCACCGTGACGTACAAAGCAGACTACGGCGGAGCATCGCCAGACTTTAGGCGAGCCGACGGAAAACCTATTGCTTTGGTGCTAGCGTGGCCGCTCCGCGGTCAGGCCCGCCAGCGTACGGCGCAAGGCCGCCACCCCCAAGCGATGCAAGTAGCGGCTGCGATAAAAGCGCCCGCCCGGGCCGAGCCGGAACGCCTGGCCGGCCGGCGTATAGGCCGGCAAGCACACGCCATCCGGCGCGAGGCCGGCGCGCACTTGCCGCCAATAGTCGGGCACGTCGATGCGGCCGCGCTTGAGCGCCGGCGGCATGACGAACACGGTCTTGCCCAAGCGCTGCTGGGCGACCAGCTGCTGCACCTCCCAGCGGGTTTCGCCCTGATCGCTCGGGATCATCACGATCCAGCGGGCGTGCTTGATGAGCTGCTGAAACATGGTCTTCCACGCCGCGTCCGTCACCGCGATCCGGCCCGCACCAATCGCCTCGCCCGGCCGCCCCAGGGCAATCAGGGGCAGATCGGGCGACAGCGCGGCGGCGAGCACCCGTTCGAACTCCATCTCTGCCTCATGAGCGAAATACGCCGGCATGAGGGGCAGGCCACGCCAGCGGCGATTGGTCACCGTCAGGCGACCGGTCACCGAGAACGGGCGCAGGTAGACCGCAAACTGCGGCGCCACATCATCCACCCCGCTGAGCAGCTGCAGCAGCACCGCCTCGGCGCGACGGTCCCGTCTGCGCTGTGTCCACCACCGCTCGACTGCCGCCAGCACACGACCGCTCAAAAAGAAGGCGGCGCTGCCCATGGCCGCCATCGACGCCGACAACCCATCGCCGGTCACACTGCCGCGACTGAGCAGATGCAGCAACACCACCCACGCCGCCAGCAGGTTGCAGTAGCGCACCAGCACGCTCATGGCCGCCTCCCGCATTCTCGCGCCGCTTCCGCGGCCTCCTCCGCTGACCAGGGCCGATCCAGCAACAGGTTCGGATCCCAGGCGCGCAGGCAGATGTCGTAGTCCCACTCCGCATCCAGCGTGGTCAAGAGCGTATCGAGCGCGGCGCGCGCGGCGGGGTCGGCCGCCTGTTCGCGCGCCTGGGCAAAGAGGCGGTGCTCGGTCGCCCGGCTCTCAAACCAGGTGTGGGGCACGGCGAGCGGATCGGGCGCCCTGTCGGGCAGAGGCCAGACCAGTTGCCCCACCCAACGCAGACGGTCCGACACAAACCGATCGAGCGCGCCATCCAAACGATGATCGAGCATCCCGCTGTCAACAGGCCCTGCGCCGACCAGCGCATCAAGCGCGTTGAGATCGGCATCGAGGCGCCGATCCAATCGCACAATCGGTGCCAACAACGCCTGCCGGTGCGCCGCATAGCGCTGCCGTAGCGCCATCGCCTGCGCCATAAGCGAGGGCGCGCTCGCCCCCGGCGCATCGGCGAGAAAATCTCGCGTCGCCGGCACCAGCGTCCGCGCCGCGTGGCGCGCAGTGGCCTCGCGCTGCAAGCCCAGATCAATCCACGGTCCGGCGAGCAACACCAGCGGCAAGGCCAGATAAGCGAACTGCTGGCCGAGCTGGCGCAGAAGCACCGCCACGAGCCGCCCCAGCCCGCGCCGCAGCCGCCACCCCAGGAAGCGCACCCCGGCCAACCCATGCCGGCGCAGCAAGCGCGGCGTCGCCAGCAGGTCCGCAACGCCATGCCCCGCATCTTGCCACCACCCCCATCGCGCGCTGAGCTCGCCGCGCCGACGCTCCACCCGCATCGCCCACGCCCGGCGCAAGCGGCCAACGCGGCCCGATCGTCGAGGCGCCGATCGCCACCGCGTTGCCAGGCGCCACAGCCGCGCACCGCCAGCACTCAGACCCGCCGCGACGGCCACACTGCCGGCCGCACACACCATCCACATCACGATTACGCCGGCGCTGCCCGCCGGGTCCACCGCCAGACCCGCCCACCCATGCGTCACCGCCGCCTGCCATGCCTCCAGGCCCTGTCGCCGATCCGACAAGGCCAAAGCGATGCCGTCGGCACTCACCCCCGGATGCAGCACCCCGTGCACCACCGCGAGGCCCACACGACGCAAGCCCTCGCCCAGCCCCATCGCGATCTGCGCCAGCCAGTCCGCACTCGCCGACGCCGCCCAGGCCGTCGCGGGCAGGCAGCACAACACGACATAGCGCCAGACGTCCGACGGTCTCATGAGCAACAAGGCGCCGCACCGCCACCCACATCAGCCGGCGCCACGTGTGGGCATACTTGAGCTATAGCACTGCAACGCTTCAGCGCAATCCGGGTCCAAATCAGCAAACGCTGAAGCACACCACGCAAAACCGCCCCGGTGGCATCATGGCGCGACCATCCGATGGCGACCAATCGCCCTGCATTTGCGTCCGCGCAAGGCAGGCGGGGTGCGTCCACGGCAAGGTGTGCGCCTCGTGGGCGCGCCCCAAACTCACAGGAGAACTGACCGATGTCGATGCTGACCCGACTGCGCGGCCTGAGCCGCCTGCTGGCCATCACGGCGGCCCTCGGCCTGCCGACGCTGGCCATCGCCGACGCCAACCCCGGCGAACAACCCATTCACCAGATCGCCCGCACCGGCACCGGCGACGAGGTGACTGCCGCGCTCAAGGCCGACCCCAAGGCCCGCGACGCGCGCACCGCCCGCGGCTCCACGCCGTTGCACTTGGCCGCCATGAATTCCGACCTCAGCGCCATGCGCGCCCTGATCGCCGCCGGCGCCGACCCCAACGCCCGCGACCAGGACGGCTCCACCCCGCTGCACATGGCCGCCTACGCCACCCGAACCGACAACGCCCAG
This sequence comes from Denitromonas ohlonensis, assembly GCF_007625205.1. Lineage (GTDB taxonomy): Bacteria > Pseudomonadota > Gammaproteobacteria > Burkholderiales > Rhodocyclaceae > Nitrogeniibacter > Nitrogeniibacter ohlonensis. Next base: position 206,098 of record NZ_VMNI01000003.1, read on the forward strand.
CTGTTGCTCGAAGCCGGCGCCGACCCGGTGGCCAAGAACATCCACGGCCGCGACCCCGCCGCGATGGGCCGCAAGGTCAAGGCCGACGAAACCGTCGGCGTCATCTCATTGTGGATTCTCAAAGGCTGCCAGGCCGGCAAGCCGTGCTGAAGGAGACGCCATGAAAACCCTGCTCCTTACCGCCCTCACCGCGCTCACGCTGAGCACCGCCGCAAACGCCGACACCCCCGCCGCCGAGATCGAGATGTACGCCCCGACCGTCTGCCTGGCCTGCATCGATTACGCCGAGCACCTGCGCCAGCACGGCTTCAAGGTCACCGTCAATCGCCTGCCCATGGACGACCTCAAGGCCACCAAAGAACGCCTCAAGGTCCCGCGCGGCTACGAAGCCATCCCCTCCGCCACGGTCGCCGGCTACTTCATTGAAGGCCACGTGCCCGCCGAAGACATCCAGCTGCTGCTCAAGAAAAAGCCCGACGCCCGCGGCCTCGCCGTGCCCGGCCTGCCGCTCGGCGCCCCAGGCCGCGAATACTCCAGCCCCACCTGCGAAACCGGCTGCACCACCCTGGACAAGACCCAGGGCACCGAACGCCCCCGGCGCGAGCCCTTCAATACCTTTTTGATCCTCAAGGACGGGGACAGCAAGGTGTGGTGGCGGCACTGAGGGTGGGCCGTGCGCCGCACAGGCGGCGAGGGGTGTAGGTTGGGTTGAGCGCAGCGAAGCCCAACATGCGGCATCTCAGCCTAAATGAACTCCATTCACGCATCGCCCGCCGTCAAATACCGCGGCTTCGAATCACTTGAATTGGCCGGGTCTCGCCCCGGCGGGCGACTTACTTTCTTGCTTGTGCAAGAAAGCTAAGCAAAGAAGCACAGCCCGCTTTCGCGCCCCTTCGGGGTTCCCGCCCTGCGGCGATGTCGGGCGGGGTGCTTCGCGAACTCGCCCTGCGGGCTCAAACAAGCGAAGCCCCTTTTTCCGCCCGCCACCCCCTCCGGTTGGCGCGACAGAGGGCGGATCGATCGTGCCCAGCTTGACCACCGCGGAGTAGTAGGGTGGTCAGCTCCGCTGCCCACCAAGCAACGTTTTTCATAAAGCACGATGGTGGGTGGCAAGCCACCCACCCTACGACGCGACATCCAGGCAGCCATTGATCAGCCCGCCGAACCCCACCACCCACACCAACATCCATTTAAGATGGTCGATGCATAACCACGGGAGGACATCATGCGCTACACATCGATCTACGTCGCTGCACTCATCGGTCTCACCGGCTGCGTCTCATCGGGCGGCTATCGTCCTGTCGCCGACAAACTGCCCACACTGGAGGTCGCATTCGCGATTCGGCCTGGGACGGCAAGACGATCCCGCCGGACAGCGTGTGCTCCAACTTCGGCGGCAAAGACGTCAGTCCGGCATTGAAAGTCAGCAATATCCCGACGGGGGCAAACGCGATCATCATCCAGTTCAATGATCGCGACTACGGGCCGCTATCGAACAACGGCGGGCACGGCACGATTGGGTACTGGGTGAGCGGTGGCGGCAGCGCAACCCTGCCGAGCGTCAAAGGCTTCAGCGCCGAGATGCCGGCTGGCGCGTTTATCGAAGCCCGGTCGTACGGCCAAGGCGCCTACCGATCCCCCGGTTATCTGGCGCCATGCTCCGGCGGCCGAGGCCATGCCTATGAAGCCGTCGTCAAAGCTGTCTACAAAGCGAAGAGCCCCAACGAAGAGAGCCGTCTTCTCGCTGAAACAACACTTCTGCTCGGCCGTTTCTAACTGATCCTGCTTGTTCGGCGGCAAGCTTAGCCGCCGAACATCTCCCCAAACATTCCCGCCGCCCACGTCATTTCCTCGCCACGCGGCTGGTTCTCGCGCGACTGGTCGATACGTTGCTCCAGCGCGCCGTCGCCGCGGATGCGGTAGCTGGCGTCGATGCGGACCATTTCCGGGGGGGTGAAGCTGTCGTAGACCCAGCAGGTGCTGTCGGGAAACGGGGGGTCGAAGGGCTTGCCGTGGATTCGGGCGGCGATGGTGGCAGCGGCGATGCGGCCGTGGTGGACGGCCATGTGGCCGGTTTTGGGGTAGTGGCCGAAGAGCGGGGAGACAAGGCCGACGGCGTCGCCGATGACGAAGACGTGCTCGTCGGCGACGGATTGCAGCGTGCGGGCGTCGACGTCGGCCCAGCCGGTGGGCTCGCCGTGGTCGTTGCGTCGGTCGAGGCCGGCGAGGCGGATCAGCGCGCCGGCGTGTTGCGGACCGGCGAGGATGGCGTCGGAGAAGGGGAATTCATCGAAATCGGTGACCACCACTTTCTTGAACGGGTCGACACGCTCGATACGCTGGAAAGGCTTGAAGTCGACATAGTCGGAGAGCTGGCGGTCGAAGCTGTCGCGGAAGCCGGCCATGCCGGCGCCGGGGTCGAGCACGATGAGCCGACCCTTGATCTGTTTTTGTTGAAACCAGGTGGCAATGGCGATGGCCCGCTCATAGGGCGTGGGCGGGCAACGGTAGGGCGCGGGCGGGATGGTCATGAGCAGATCGCCGCCTTTGAAGGCATGCAGCCGCTGCTTGAGCTGCCGGACGCCGGCCGCGCCAACGAAGCCGCCATCGAACTGCTGGCGAATCGCCGTGAGTGCGTCGCTGTCGCCACCGACCCACGGCGCGAGATTTTCGGCGATGCCGGGCGAGAGCAGAAGCCAGTCGTAGCTCAGGCGGCCACCGGCGGTTTCAATCTGGCGGGTTTGCCGATCAATGCCGCGCACTTCGGCCTGCACAAAGGTGTAGCCATGACGCGCGGCCGCCTGGCGGTAGTCGTGCTCGAGCGTGGCGTCGGGCACCCGGTCGATCAGCCAGGCGTTGGACAACGGGAGCGAGAAGAATTGCGCCTGACGCTCGATGAGGACGATGTCCCACGCCGGCAATGCGCGGCGCAGATGGGCGGCGGCGGAGAGCCCGCCCCAACCCCCGCCAACGACCACGACACGGCCTTTTTTGGCGGGCGGCAGCAGGGCCTGCGCGCTGCGCGCCCGACCAAACACCAGGCCGGCGGTCAGGCCGCCCAGCGCATGCAGGGCCTGTCGGCGTTTCACAGCAGCGGCGCGACGGCGGCCTGCATGTCCTCGGCGCTCATCACGCCGAGCTTGCGGGTGGTGATCTTGCCATCGGCGTCGATGACCACGGTGAAGGGCAGCCCGGCCTTGGTGTTGCCGAGCGCCTTCATGAGCTCGACGCCCTTGCCGGCGCCGGCGAACACGACGAGATAGTCCATTTCGTAGGCGGCGACGAAGTCGCGGGCGCTGTCGCCGAGGTCTTCGACCCCGATACCGACCACCTGCAAGCCCGCCGCCTTGTGCTGCTTGGCGAGTTCGGCCAGATGCGGAATCTCGCTGCGGCAGGGGCCGCACCAGCGCGCCCAGAAGTTGACCACGGCCGGCTTGCCCTTGAGCGATGCCAGCGCGACCGGCTGGCCATCCAGACCGGGGAAGCCGGCGGCGAACAGCGCCGTGGCCTCATCGGCAGCGTGTGCCGACAGGCTGGTGACCGCAAAAAACAGCAGGGCAAACAGGTGGCGCATGGCGATTCCTTGTTAAGGCAGATCGCTGCGGCGGAACAGCACGAAGCCGGTCGCGGCAGACAGGGTGCCAAGGAGCACAGGATAAACCACCGCGAAAATCTTGAAGCCGGCGACGCCGAACAGATCGAGAATCACATAGGCCGAGGGGCCGAAGACGATCAGCTGCGGGTCGAACATCGACAGCGCGGCGGTGCGGAAAACCTGCAGCGGGTTGGCCAGCGCCAGGGTGATGGCAAACTCGGGCGCAACACGCGACTGAATCAGCAGGCCGAGCAGAATCAGGTCGAGGAAGAGCAGCATCACCAGCCAGGTGACGAAGGCCAGGCCTTGCGCGACGTCGGTGCTGCGCGCCAGTGTGGACAAGAGCATGCCGATGCCGAGGAAGCACCAGCCCATGGCGGCGAGGATGGCGGTGTAGTAAAGGAACATGCCCCAGGGCACTTCGATTTCCTGGAACATCGCCCACAGCGCGGCACCGGCCATGGCGGCGAACACCGGCAGAAAGATGGAGATATAGCGCCCGACGATCTTGCCCCAGTACCAGGCCGACAGCGACACGGGCAGCGAGAGGAGGTATTCGAACACACCGGCTTCGCGGTCGCCGGCGACGGAGCGCACGGTGGTGATGAGCACGAAGATGGGCAGGATCGCCATGGCCAGCTGGATGTAGGTGACCAGCAGGCGCGACAGGCCGATGAAGCCGAGCACCCGCGATTCGGTCAGGCCAAAGGCAAACAGCAGCGCAACGATGCCGCCGAACACCAACGAGTAGATGAGGAACCAGCGCGAGCGCAGGGATTCGACCAAGTCGAGCTTGGCGGTGAGCCACAGGTGTTTCATTTACTTGCCTCGCGCCAGCACGTACTGCTTGGCTTCTTCGTAGGACATGTCGCCCGGATTGGGGATGGTGGTGGCACCGAGGCCGTAGCCCATCGGCGTGATCTTGCCGCCAAAATAACGGGCCTTGAAGGCGTCAATCCACAAGGTGGTTTTGTAGTCGGTGACCCAGAATTCGATCTGGTCTTCGGGCCAGCCTTTCTCGCTCATGAAGATGATGGCGTCGCCGAAGTCGTCGAACTTGTGCGGCACTTTCTGGGGGTCGCGGATCTGGGCGGCAAAGCGGCGATCGGAGAGCACCATGTTGCAACGCTCGCAGGGGTCGCGATCCCATTTGACCTCGACCGGCCCGGTGTTCGGGTCGTCCGGCCCGCAGGCGGTCAGCAGGCTGCCGGCCAGCGGCACAGCGGCGAGCGCGCCGATCTGGCGGAAAAAGTGGCGTCGGCTCATTGCAGGGTGACTCCCGGATCGAGCTCGACCATGTCGATGCCCTTGAGCAGGCCCACATAGCGCGAGAGCATGCCGAGGAAGCGCAGACGGTCGGGGCCCGCCACCAGCCCGTGCCACTCCATGCCCTCGCCCACGTCGGTGAAGCTCCACTCGCTCAGGGCCCGGGCAATGGCGTCATCCGCACGATGCAGACGCAGTTTGGTGTTGAGCATGGCGGCGAGATTCGAGTCGTCGGCCACGCGGTCGTCGAGCACCACCTTACCCATGTCCATTTCGATCACACGATTGACCAACTGCGCCACTTCGTCGAGACGGTGGCTGGAGATGATCATCGAGGTGTTTTCAATCCGCTCGGCGAGCAGACTGAAGAAAATGTGCCGGGCTTCGGGATCGAGGTTGGCGGCGGGCTCGTCGAGCACCAGCACTTTCACGTCGCGTCCGAGCGCGATGGCGATCAGCAGCTTTTGCTTCATGCCGCCCGAGAGGCGATTGAAGGGGCGGTTGCGCAGTTCTTCGATATTCAGGCCGAGCCGGGTGCCGATGATCTCGATCCGCTTGGGGTCGCTATTGCACACCGCGGCGGCAAACGTGACCAACTGGCCGACCGGCATCTTGAGCGGCGGCGGCAATTGCGGCACGAAGCCGATCTTGCCGAGCACGCTGGCGCGCTGCTTGCGCGGCGATTCGCCATCGACCAGCACCTCGCCGTCGAAGGTGTACTCACCCAGCAGACAACGGATCAAGGTGGTCTTGCCGGCACCGTTGGAGCCGATCAGGGCAATACGCTCGCCAGTGGCGATGTCCAGCGTCACGCCGTCGAGGACGGGGTGACGCCGGAACAGTTTTTTGACGCTATCGAAACGAATCATCCGGGGTCGCTTAAAGCAGCTTGTTAAGCCCCTTGACCTCGAACTTGAGGGCACCGCTGGGGCAGGTATCCACGCACAGACCGCAGCGGGTGCAGTCGGGTCCGATCGGGACTTTGACGTCCGGCGAGCGGCCCTTGATGACAACTTCGAGCACGTGGGGCACGAGGCACACTTTGCGGCAGTCGCCCTCGTGGAAGCAATGATTTAGGTCATACACCACGCGCACAGGCGAGATCACGCCGACTGCGCCGTAGGTCAGCCCGATGGGGCAGACATACCGGCACCAGGCGCGACGAGAATATACCACCTCGAACACCAGCAGCAGCGCGACCCAGCCCAGCGCCAGGCTGGGGCCATAAATGAGTGCGCGACTGAGGATACCGGTCGGCGACAGGGTTTCGAAAACGGTGAAGCCGGTGACGATCGCCAGCAGCGAGAACAGCACCCACATCACGGTGCGGGCACCGCGATGGAACTCATGGTCGGTGACGAGCTTCTTGGCCACCAGCTTGAGGTGCAGCTTTTCGAACAGTTCGGCCACCAGGTGATAGGGACACACCCAGGAACAGAAACTGCGCCCGCCCAGTGCCGCCCACAGCAGGAACACCGTGGCCGTGCCAATGAACAGGTTCACGATGATGTGCTTGTGCGCCAGCATCACCTGCAAGGCCGAGTTCAGATCGATGAGGTGAAAGCCGACAAAGCGCGAGGCGGTGAGCGCACCTTCGAGGATCTGGATGTCGAGCCAGAACGAGAAGGTGAACAGGATGTTCACCAGAATCAGCACTGTCCAGCGACGGTTGCGCCAAGTGTTCTTTTCGAGGGCATGGTCGCGCACATGCTGCTTCATGGCCTCGAAGTCATCCTTGGTCAGGCGCTTCATTTTGTGAATTTTCTGGGCTTCCGGCGTGATTTCCACCGGTTTTTTCGGCGCCTGGCCCAGCATGAGCATGATCTGCTCTAGAAATCGGCCTTTCATGCTTCGCCCTCCCACACTGCCCGCGAATCAACCACGATGGCGGTCGGCTCCACGGGGCAGATCATTTCACACACGCCACAGCCCACGCATTGCTCCATCACCACCGGGATGCCGCGCTTGCTGCCGTCGGCGGCTTCGGTCACTTCCAGGCGAATGGCGTCCTGAATCGGGCACTCGGTGACACACAGGTCGCACAGATCGCGCTCATAGGGGTGGTCGGCCACCGGAATGGGCGCCCAGCGATCCACGTCCATGTAGCGCATCTGCCCGGTGAAGTCGGCGCCACGCGCCGGCCCCTTGAAGCCCTTGCCCTGCGTCGCCAGACAGGCCTCGGGACGCGACAGACGCGCAAGACCGGCACGCTCGATCAGGTTGAGCGTGGGCTCGGGGTCGTTGGCCTTGGCCTTGAGTACCGGCTTATGCGCCAGTTCTGCGCCGGGGCGGATCTTCAGGAAATCGGGCTTGCGATAGACCAGCGAACCGGTCGGACAGGCCAGAATGCACTGCACCGCATCGCAGGAGAAATCACAGGCCTGCTTGCGCGAGTCGATATGCGGCACGCCCAGGCCAAAGCCATCGGTGATGTCACCGAGCACGATCGCTTCGACCGGACACACCTGAACGCACTGACCGCACTTGATACAGGACGACAGAAAATCGTTTTCGTCCAGCGCACCGGGTGGGCGCAGGCGGGGATTGTCGGCCTGCGCGGCCACTGGCAGATAGCCGGCCAGCCCCGCGCCGACCACACCAGTGCTCATCACCGCGGTGCGAATGAATCGCCGTCGCGCCTCGAGCGCCCGGGCGTTCGAGCGCGGTGCAGCGCCGCCCTTTTTGGCACGGGGTGCGGCCGCAGCGTCAGACTCGGCCGGCACGGCCGGACCGGATTCGGTCTCCTGGCTCATGATCTTGCCTCTTTGGGGTTGTAGAACAGCGGTGCGTCGTCCTTGAGCAACAGCACAGGGCTGGTGAAGGGCGCGAGCCGTTCCAGAAAATCGAGCGCCTCGAGCATGGGCGCATTCTTGAAAAAGCGGGCGTAGGGCTGCTCCATCCACAGCTGATCGGTGAAGGCGTACAGCTCGTAAGGCGTATCGCCCACACGATCGGTATTGCGGTCAAAGCCTTGGTAATCGTCCCAGTAGTTGCCGTGCCACTTGCTCTTGGTGGCGGCGCCGGCACCGCCGACGGCGATCTGCGACAGATTGCCTTCGAAGACGTTGCCGCTCACCTCGGTACCGCCGATGTCGGAGGTGAACTGAATGCCGATGCCGTTGTAGGCGATACGGTTGCCGCGGATGGTTACGGTGCTGTCGGGCTCAAAGGGCGAGATGTCACTGCCGATACCGACTGCGCAGTAGATGATCTCGTTGCCTTCGATAATCACATCCGAGGCTTCCTTCATGCCGACCGCCATGCCGGTGGCGCCATTGGCCTGCGAAATGACGTTGTTGCGGATGGTCGAGTAGCCGGCATACATGACGTATACGCCCACCGAGTTTTCGTAGTACTTGTTGCCCTCCACCAGATTGCGGTTGGCGAACATGAAGTGCAGCGAGTAGCGGGAGCGTCGGCCGAGGTTGTTGCGGAAGATGTTGTCGTTCGAGTACCAGGCCACCACGTCACGTGAATCGACAACCTCGTTGCCCTCCACCAGATTGTGATGGCTCGACCACAGCCGGATACCGTCGCCTCGCAGACCCAGCTCAGCGGGCTTGGAGCTGATGTAGCTATTGCGCAGGGTGTTGTGGTTCGCTTGCTTGAGATCGACCCCAAACAGGCAATCATCCATCCGGATCGATTCGAACAGGCCGTGCTGGCCGCGCACATTCAGACAGGCGTCGTCCGAGTCGTGCGACCCGCCAGAGCCGGTCAGGTGCAGCCCTCGCAAGGTCACGCCCGCCGCCTGCACGACCATCACGGTACCGCTGCCGCCACCATGAATCACGACCTTGCCATCGCCTTCGATGGTGAGCGTCTTGTCGACCAGCACCGGGCCGGCGTAGTCGCCGGGCGGCACCTTGAGCACACTGCCGACCGGCGCCGCATCCACCAGGGTCTGGAACCAGGGCATGTCGGTGCGATTGGGCGCGGTCGGCTTGGGCGCCGGCCGGCTGGAATCGCCCCAGGAGTCGGCAGCCGATTCGCTCGGCGCCTCTTTTTCCATGCCGGCGCCAGGAAACGCCACCCGGGGATCAAACGGCTCGGCCGGCCCCGCCTTGGGCGCCTCTCCGGCCGCCTTCAGGCCCGAGGCCTTGAGTTTGTCGAGAATCGAATCGACATCGGCCAGGGCGATGGTTTGCGGGAACAGCGAACCAGCGAGCACCGCGACAACCGGCAAAAGCCGCGCCAGGGTTTTCACTCGGCCGTCCCCTCTCGCATCTGCTTGCGACGCAGCAGCGTGGCCAGCAACAGGCACAGGCTCATGATCACCACCAGCAGATAGCCCCAGTAGGGATAGGAATAGGTAGAGAACTGCGCCACCTTACCCACGCCGAACACCGTCGGCATGAAGGGTTTGACGGTAAATGCGCCCCACGGGTGCAGGTTGTGGCCGAAGAACCACAGCCAGCCCGCGTAGTCGATGACGAAGAAGATCGGCAGGAGCGCAGGCACAAAGGCCAGCAGCAAGGAAAAGCCACGGATCTTCCAGACACCGACCCACACCACGGCCATCGCCGCCATCAGGCCCACCGCCACGCCAGTGGTCACACTCTTGAGCATGCTGCCCCACTCGGCAATGCGCTCGGGTTCATTGAAGAACGCACCGGCCTCGCCCATGTAGTACTCGGCGTAGGACTGCAGCTTGCCCATCACGAACAGCTCGCCGACCATCCAGGCGGCGACCGCGGCGAAACCGATGGCCATCACGGTCAGGCGCGCCTTGCGTTTGGCCATCGCGAAGCCGAGCAGCATCACCCCGAAGAAACCGAAGATGTAGCGCGACACCTGCCGCTCGACGGGCGCGCCGATGCCGATCGGGTGCATGCCGACGTAGTGGTTGATGGTGTTCATCTCGTGCACGCAGTCGAGGGCCTCGGCGTTCTTATTGACGTCGGTCTTCTGCTTTTTCTGGGCTTCGAGAATCGGGTTGTAGCGCTCTTTCTGGGAGCCGAGGTCTTCCTGGAAGGTCTCGGTCATCAGACGGCTGGTTTTCGGTGCCGTGCTGCAGCCGTTCTCCACGCCGGTAAAGCTGAAGTGGATGCGGATACCATCGGGAAAGGCGTCTTCCGGGTAGTTGGGCGCGGTCAGCGCGACCCACCAGGTCGGCGAAAAATAGGCGCCGATCATCAGCACCAGAGCGATCAGGGTCAATCCGCGCACGATCAGCGATTGCTTGCTCGCAGCGGCAGTGTTTTGGGGTTGCATACGTTCACCGTGTCGTTGGAAGTCCCGTCGCGGTGTGGTGCCAGCACCATGGACACAGTGCGCCCGATCGGGACGGGGTCCGTCCGGGCGCTTTCGGCGCCAATGATTATTGTTGTCGCGCGATCATTCATGTCGCGCTGAACCCCGACACCGCGACCACCGGTCGCGATGTCGGGAATGTAGCATTACTTACACATGCTGCCCGGCATCTTCAGGCTGGACTGGTAAGCCGAAATCGCCACCAGATCCTTGTCCGAATACTTGGAGATGATTTTCACCATGTCCGGGTTGGCATTGCGGCGGTGACCGTCGCGAATTTCGGTCATCTGACGCAGCAGGTAGGCATAGTGCTGACCGGCGATCACCGGGTAGAACTTGTCCTTCACGCCCTCGCCGTTTTCGCCATGGCATTCCTGGCACTCTTTCTTGTACAGGGTGCGGCCCTTGGCGATCTGCAGCATCTTGTCGGCTTCGTCGTACTTGCCATGATCGACCGGCACGCACAGGCTTTCAATGTAGGCGGAGACGTCGGCCAGGTCCTGCGCGTCGGTCATGGTTGCGGCAAACGGATACATGGTCGGGTTGTCACGCAGGCCGGCGCGGATGTCGGCCATCTGCTTGATCAGCACGGTCGAGTGCTGACCGGCCAGCTGCGGGAAGGTGCCGTCCGGACGGCCCGCGCCCGAGGGCAGGTGGCAGGCGCCACAGATCTCGTAGACTTCCTTGCCTTTTTTGACGTCGCCTTTCAGCGTCAGGGCTTCGTTCTTTTCGCCGCCCTCGGCGTTCCAGACATAGCCCTCGCCTTCGATACCGGTTTTCTTCGGTGCGGGGCCGCCGGCCGCCTGCACTGCGCCGACGGCAAATACGGCCAGCGACGCTGCAATCAAAAACTGTTTCATGACTCTCATCCCTCCGAGGAGAATTAGTAATCGCTAAAGTACGCGAACATTCGCAAGCGTACGTTGATACCCATCAAAAACTGCCCGCATGCGCCTGAAAGACAGACACCGTGGATCGGCCCGAAGGCCAATGCACGGTGCGGCACGAACAGCCGGAATCGCTCAGGGTGCCATTTTCGAGATGTAGTCGGCGAGCACCTTGATCTGTGCATCATCGACCAGGTGCATCACACCCTTCATCGCAGCCGTCTGGCCGTTGTTGCGCTTGCCGCTCTTGATGTCGGCCATCTGCGCTTCAAGATAAGCGGCATTCTGACCAGCGATCTTCGGGTAGTTCGGCATCAGGGTTTTCTTGCCGTCGGCGCCATGACAGGCGGCGCAGGTCTTTGATGCGTAAAGCGCGGCGCCATCTTCGGCCAGCGCCGGCGTAGCCATCAGGCCGATCAATGCGGCGAATACTACTGCTTTCTTCATGGGTATTCCCTCTCGTAAATGAAAAACCGGGGAGCAATAAATATCACTCCCCGGTCGGTACCGCTTTGGTTCAGGTCAAGAATTACTCAACCTTCTTGGCGCCATTTTGCTCAAGGTAGGTCTTGGCACGCAGACCGAGGTCGGCGGCTTTCACCTGGTACTGCCACACCTGCTCGGCCCAGAGGTTAGCCTGGTCCCAGTCAGCGCCGCGAGCGGCATCTTCGTGCTTGGCCTTGGCTTCCTTGGTGCGGTTGAGCTGATCGACAGCGTCTTCCATCATGGCAACCACGTCCGGGAAGTCGGTGTAGTTAACACTGGTGATGTAGCCCACAACCTGGTCGATGACGACCTGGGTGTCTGCCACTTTCTTCAGCGTCTTCTTGTAGTCCTCTTCCGTATAGCCAGCACCCGCCAGCGAGGCGTCCTTCTCCGGCTTCCAGCCCTTCGGCTTGACCAGGAGATAGCCCTGCATTTCGAGGTGCAGCGCCGAGCAGAACTCGGTGCAGTAGTACGGATACACACCTTCCTTGTCGGCGGTGAACTTGACGGTGACCGTCTTGCCCGGCTCAACCGACGCATGCACGTTGAAGGTCGAGACGGTGAAGCCGTGGGTCTCGTCCTGCGCACGCTCGAGGTTGGTCAGGTGAACCGTGACTTCGTCACCCTTCTCGACTTCGATGGTTTCCGGCGTGATGTGCGAGCGGATCAGCGTACCGAACACTTCGACCTTGTTGCCATTGCGGACGGTCTTTTCCTGACCGGCACGGACGGCACCCGGGTGCGGCTTGTCGGTGCGGCTATCGGTGCCGACCTTGTAGCGCACAGCAGGCTTCAGCTTGTCGGCCTTGATGGCGACCACATAGTGCGGCTCACCCAGCGGCAGCGGCATGTCGTACAGCAACTGCATCTTGTCGTTGCTGATGTCGATGAGCTGGTGGTTCTGCGGATGCAGCGGGCCCACCGGGTTGAAGCGGTCGATCGACAGCTTGTTGAGGGCCACCAGATACTTGCCCTGCGGCGCCATCGTGTCGCCTTCCATGGTCATCAGGTGACCGATGTTGTAGTGCACGCTGATCTTGTCGAGCACCTTGCCTTCGCAGTAGTTCCACTTGGCAACTTGCGAGTCCACATACAGCGAGGTGTAGGCTACGCAGTTCTTGGCGTCGTACTGGGTGTGCAGGGGGCCAAGGCCGAGTTCGACCTGGGTGTGCAGCGCATCCTTCATGGCGATCACGGGGATGCCGTACGGATCTTTCGATTCGAACTTGCCGGCCTTGATGGCGGCCATGATGTTCTCGAAGCTGTACACCGACACGTGCGTGTCGAGCTTGCCGGAGACGGTGATGAACTTGCCGTCAGGCGTCACGTCGACACCGTGCGGGGACTTGGGCTCGGGCACCAGGAAGAGCACGCCTTCCTTGACTGCCACTTCGATCGGCAGCACGTCGTGGCCGTTGATCTTGGTGGCTTTGCCGGCCTTGACCAGCTCGGCCGCCTTCTTCCAGTTGACCACGTGCATGTAGTCGGTGTCCTTGGCGGAACAACCGGCTTCATACGGCGGACGACCCTTCTCGATACCACCGACATAACGCTCGGAGCAGAAAGAGTTGGTGAAGGACCAGCCCTCGGACGGGCCTTTACCCGCGTCGGACAAATCCTGCGAATACGGCGGCAGCTCGAGCGAGAAGGACTCGTTCGGGACCAGACGGCCTTCGTGACGATCGAACTTCCAGTAGGTCACGCCACCACGATACTTGCTGTTGAACGAGGTCAGCGGCTCGAACTTCTGGTTGGCCAGCGGCGAGGCGTACTGCGCGGCTTCAATCACGTACTCGGTGTTCGGGGTAACGAAGGCGCCACCGTGCTCGGACTTGAAGATCGGGTTGACCACGATCTGCTTGGTTTCGAAGTCACGCAGGTCGATCACGGCGAGGCGCGGGTTGGCCTTGTCGTTGATGAACAGGAACTGACCGTCGTACTGACCTTGCGTCTCGGAAATGGCCGGGTGGTGCGTATCGCCCCAGTTGATTTCCTTGCCGTCGATGTTGCCCTGACGCAGCACGGCCTTCGAGTTCTCGTCGAAGCCATAGCCCTGCCACGGTTCCGGCGTAAACACGGCGATGTACTTGAGGATGCGCATGGACGGAATGCCATACACAATGATCTGGCCAGACTGACCGCCCGAGCTGAACGCGAGGAATTCGTCGCGCTTGCCGGTCGGCACATAGGTTTTGGCCGCAGCCATAAGGTCTTGCTGGGACAGCCCACGGCGCTTCATGACGTCCTGCAGCGACTCGGCGGCAAATGCCGACGAGGTTGCTGCCAGACCGAAGCCAGCCGCAAGCGCCAGTCCAACCGCCTGCTTGATACGGGTTTTCATATTGTTCTCTCCCTGAACAGAAAGCTCGGATAAGGGCACAAACACGCCAATCGTCGCAAAAAAGTACACTGCGATAATTTGCCGCACATGGTGCGCGCATCAGGTTTCCCTAACGTTGATGTTGATCAAGTTATGCGACGAAGTGCCGCACTTATGCTTGAAACCCCCGCCAAATAAGGCGCGGCACGGATCAGGACACCTCCGCTGCCCCCCTTTTCATGACCGAATCCTTGCGCTCCCTGACACCCAAACTGACCGCCCTCGGCGGTGTACTGGCCGCACTGGCAGCCGCCCTCTATGGCTGGCAAGTGTGGACGGCACCGCCCACCGAGGTGTTATTGCCGCGCTCAAGCTGCGACCTCAATGCCGGCGCATGCGCACAAACGCTGCCCACCGGTGCGACGGTGCGCTTCGCCATCGGGCCGCAGCCGATCCCGGTCATGGAAGATCTCGATCTGAAGGCCGACTTCACCGGCAAGACGCCTGACCGCGTGGCCGTCGATCTGAACGGCACCACCATGAAAATGGCGGCCAATCAGCCGCAGCTGCAGCCCGTTGGCAACAACCGCTTTGAAGGCAAGACCGCGCTGTCGGTGTGCATTACCGGTGCCATGCAATGGCAGGCCGTACTGCAGGTCGACTACGGACGCACCCGTTATCTGCTGCCCTTTGTCTTCGACTCGGCGCACAGCGACGACACCGAGCTCGCCAAGCCGCTAAAATAGCCGCGTTTGCGCGACCCGCGCGCCCGCTCCCAACGAGACCTGCCCCATGCGTTGCACCCCACTCCACCTCGCCACCGCACTGCTGGCCCTTGGCCTGCCCGCCCTTGCCCCGGCTGCCGGCATGGCCGATAGCGTGGCGATCGAAGACGCGCATGTCCGCCAGATGCCGCCGGCCGCGCCCAACACCGCCGCGTTTCTGACCGTCATCAACACCGCCGCCACACCGATCCGCCTGACCGGTGCGCGCAGCGAGGTGGCCAACACCGTGGAACTGCACGATCACATCCAGGATGGCGACATCCTGCGCATGCGCCGTATCGACGGCGTCGACATCCCCGCCGGCAGCCGTGCCGCGCTAGCGCCGGGCGGCAAACATGTGATGCTGATCGGCCTGAAGCAAGCCCTCAAGGCCGGCACCCAGGTGCAGCTCACCCTGCAATTCGCCGATGGCAGCGAGTATCCCCTCAGCGCCCCGGTCACCCCGATCCGCCCCGCCGCCATGCCCGGCATGAAGCACTGAAGACACGACTCAAGCCCGCAGCAAATCAGCGTCCTCCACCACCCGCAGCGGCAGCAGATCGCTGTCGGTGGTGATCACCAGCGACGGATCGACCCGCACACAGGCCCCGCCATAGACGCCGCCGACAGAGAAGGTGCACACCTGCACGTTCAAGCCCCCCAGATGCGGCAGGCCGAAGAAGGCCTGATAGACCTGCGCCTGCTGATCGAAGCGCCCCTCGGTTTCAGTCACCAAGCCGTCATGGGCGTCGAAAATGCTGATATTGCTGCCGCAACGCCCAGCGATCGGTTTGACCACATAGCCCGCCTCGACCGGAAAATCGGCATCCAGCGCAAAGCGCGCGTCGAGCAAATACGGGTGCTTCGGAAACATTGACCACAAAATGGGCAGGATCGCCTTGTTGCTGGGGATCAAGGTCCACAGCGGCTCGAACACCACCACGTCACGGCGCAGCAACACATCCACCAGGCGCGGCGGTTGCGGCGAGCCCTCGCCGGAATTGATCTCGGCCAGCCGTCGCGCGTCGTCTTCGTCGCACTCGGCCCGCAACTGATCCAGCGCGGTCTCCCACGCCCAGGTTTTCCACACCCAGCGGATCGGCTGGCCGTCGGCATCCACCACCTGCCCCTGCGCGTTCCAGCCCAGGCCGGCAACGCCCTTGATCATCTTGCATGGAATACCCGCGGCCTCGATGGCCGACTTCATGTAGCGGGCGTGATAGGTTTCCTCCATGTCGCGGTCGTGCATGATGTGCAGCACATCATCCACCCCGCTCTCCTGCCAGGCCTCGATCAAGCCGTCGAACAGCCCGTCGCCCGGGCACACGCCGTCATCGCAGCCGAAGTGTTCGGCCCAGCGCCCCTGCACCTTGCCCGTTTCCATGTGACAGGATGCCGAATCGGCGTTGTATTCGTAGACTTTGACGCCCCGATCCGACACCGAAAAGTCGAAGCGCCCGGTGATCATCTGGCTGCGCCGACGATCCCATGACACCTTCAGGCGTGGCCACAGCACCGACGGAATATTGAAGTGCGCCAGCAGGCGGTCGTCATGCAGCACCGCCTGGGTCGCGTGCATGAACATGGCGTGCAGCTCGTTCGTCGCCCGGCGCAGTTCGCGCAGCGCGGTGTCGGACACGCGGAAGTAGCGGTACTGATCCGCCTCACGATCCGTCAGCCGATGCCCCCCCATCTTGGCGATGAACGCCGCCTCATCAGGCTGGCGCGCATCCAGCCACGGCGCGCGATGCTGCCCTTGGTTCTCGACCTGCCCGATCTGCAGATTGAACAAACGCCTATCGACCGCTTCATGCGCCACGGCGTGGGTCGCGTCATCGGTCTGCAGCATCCAGCCCAGAATCTTCGCGCCGGGCATCTGCGCGGTGATCCAGTACCCCCCGCCGTCGTCGATCCGCGCCGGCAGCGCGCGCGAATACGATTGACCGTCGGGCCAGCAGTGATGACCCACGTTCTGTTCGATCACGCACACCCGATCGGCGTGCACTTCAACAATCACCGCCACATGCCCGGTCACTTCGAACTCGCCGCCCTCGTCCCAGATCAGCAAACAACCGGGTTCGGGATGCCGCCGGGCACCGTTGTGGAAGGCGTGCAGCGGCAGGCGACGATCGTCCTTCACCACCCGCACCGAGCGCAGCCGGAAGATGTCGTAGGCCATGGGCACGTCGTCGAACACATAGCCCTTGTTGAGATACAGCCAACGCCGGGCCAACTCGACGCACTGCCACTTGTAGCCCATGTACTCGCCATCGAGATAGCTGCGATAGCTGTGGCGGTCGGGGTACTCGGCGCGATCGGCCGACGGATAATGCGAGGAATAGACCGCCACCTCGCCCGCGGCGACCCCCAGAATCGTGCCGAACCGCGCCGGCTCAGGCGCTTGCACATCGCTCATTCAAACCGCTCCCTCATCCCACTGCCCGGCGCAATCGACTTGCCACTATCGCTTTCGACGACACAAAACACCACCGGTTCAGCGCCCTGACCCGCCCCGCGTCTATCACGCATCGCGGGTAAGCAGCTACCATAGCCCGTATCACGGCCCTGTCCACGGGCCATGCTGACGGCACATCACCCGAGGGTCTGGATGCGTCAATACTGCCTGCTGCTGGCCTGCCTGCTCTTGCTGCCCCATGGCGCGGCGCGGGCCGGCTTGGCCACGGCAAGCGACGCTGGCGTGCGCCCCCGGGTACTAAGCATTTTTTTCGGCAACCGTGATGCCCCCTACGAAATCCTGCTTGAAGCGGGGCTGCGCGCAGGGTTTTCCGAGACGAACGAGCAGCCCGGCATCGTGCTTGAAAACGTCTATCTGGACATGGTCGACAGCTATGATCCGGCCCGCGCCAGACTCATCAATCAGGCCCTCAAGCTCAAGCACGCCGCGCGGCCGCCCTTTGATGCGGTGATCCTGAGCGGTTTGCCCAGCAAACAGTTCATGCGCGAGCATGGTCGCTGGTTGAGCGACGGCCCGGTCATCCAGATCGAAAGCGACTTCATCGATATCCCCGCCACCCTCGACGCAGGCCAATTCTCGCTGCGCCAAACCCTGGCCATCGCCGAAACCGCCGTCGATGCACTCGCCATGCGGCCAAACACCCGCACGCTCTGGGTAATCGCCGGGACGGGGCGAAGCGATATCGCGGCGCTCGACGCGGCACGCGCCCAGCTTGCGCCATTGGCCGGCCGTGTCGCCGTGCGCTTCATCACGGTACAGGACGCCGATGCCCTGCTCGCCGAGGTGGCGACCGCCCCCCGCGACACGGCCCTGATCTACCTGCGCGCCTCCCGCGACGGCACGGCGCAGCGGCTCATTCCCGCCACCTTCGGCCGGCAGCTTGCGCGCGCGGCCAGCGTGCCGATGTTCTGTATTTATGAGCCGATTCTGCTGCAAAGCGATTGCGTGGGCGGGCGCGTCTCGGCCGGCCCGCAGACCGGCAAAACGGCGGCCAGCCTGATCCGGCAACAGTTGAGCGGCCGCGACGCCGGACCTGCGGTGCAGTTGCTGCCCGCCCCGGCACGCTACCGGTGGCCGCAACTTCAGCGCTGGCAGATCCGCCGCGCCACGATCCCGGCCGGCGCCGATCTGATCGACTTCACGCCGACCATCTACGAGCGATACAAAAAACAGGTCTGGAGCGGCGTACTGGTCCTCTGCCTGCTGGCCGCCGCGCTGGTCGGGCTGATGTGGGCGCTGGGTCAGTACCGCAAGCAGCGCGACACGCTCGCGGAGTTCGAGCAACGCTGGCATCTGGCGCTGGACAACGCCGGCCAAGGGGTCTGGGATCTCGACCTACGCAGTGGCGAGGCCTTCTATGCGCCGGGCTGGCGGGCCATCCTCGGCCTTGAGGCCAGCGCAAACGCCCCCCAGATCCGCGAAGCGCACATTCACCCGGCCGACCAGCAACGGGTCTCCTCGCTGTTGCAGCAGCACCTGTCGGGCCATACGCCGCACTTCGAGAGCGAACATCGCATGGTGCGTGCCGACGACACCACCGTCTGGGTGCGCGAACGCGGCCAGGTGGTGCGTCGTGACAAGCAGGGCGCGCCCCTGCGCTTCATCGCCTGCATGCAGGACATCACCGAGCAGCGCGTCGCCCAGGAACACATCCGCCACATGGCGACCCACGACACCCTCACCGGCCTGCCCAACCGCACCCTGCTGACCGACCGGCTCGATCGCGCCATGAGTCGGGCCCGCCGCATGGGCAACCGGGTGGCGGTCGTGTTTATGGATCTGGACCATTTCAAGACGGTCAATGACACCCTCGGCCACCCGATTGGCGATCTGCTGCTGATCGCCGTTGCGGGCCGGATGATGCCGCACCTGCGTGAAACCGACACCATCAGCCGTCAGGGCGGCGACGAATTCGTGATTTTGCTGCCCGAACTGGCCAGCGCGGCCGACGCGGCGCATGTGTGCGAGAAGCTGCAACGCGAAATGGACGAACCGGTCACCCTCGACGGGCGCTCGCTGCGCATCTCGGTGTCGATGGGGGTGGCCTTGTTCCCCGACGATGGCAACAGTGTCGAAACCCTGCTGCAAAAAGCCGACGTGGCGCTCTATCAGGTCAAGAACGCCGGCCGCGGCGACTACCGCTTCTTCTCCGCCGACATGAACCACGAACTGGAAGACCAGTTCGATCTGGAGTCGCGGATGAGCACCGCCTTGCGCAACGGATACATTCAATGGTGGTATCAGCCGCAGATCGACCTGGCCACCGGCGCGCTGGTCGGCGCCGAAGCGCTGGCGCGGTGGATCGAGCCCGACGGCACGCGCATCGCCCCTGACGCCTTCATTCCGGTCGCCGAAAAATTTGGCCACATTCAAACATTGGGCGCGCTGGCGCTGCGCTCGGCCTGCCGCGAGGCGCTCAAATGGGCGCAGGCCTGCGGGCGGCCCATTCCCGTGGCGGTCAATCTATCGGCCGTGCAGTTTCGTCGCTCCGGACTGACCGAGATGGTGCGCACCATCCTGACCGAGACGGGACTGCCCGCCGAGCACCTGATTCTGGAAATCACCGAATCGGTGCTGATGGAAGACAACATCACCACCCGCGAGAGCCTGGCCGGCATTGCCAGCCTCGGCATCGGGCTGTCGATCGACGACTTTGGCACGGGCTACTCCAGCCTGGCCTATCTGAAGCGCTTCCCGGTCAACCATCTGAAGATCGACCGGGCCTTCGTCGCGGATCTGAACTGCGACCCGGACAGCGACACCATCGTCCGCACCATTGTGCAGCTCGGCCACAACCTGAATCTGCAAGTCGTGGCCGAAGGGGTCGAGTCCGCCGCCCAGGCAGAAAAGCTCCGCCACTATGGTTGCGACATGGTCCAGGGCTATTTTTATCACCGGGCCCTGTCGCCGGAACACTTCTTGCAAGTCCTCCAGCACGCCTGAGATCGGCGCGCCGCCCGGCGGCAGAAACAACCCCGGAAAGTGCGGTCCGTACTAGCTCAAGTGGCGCCCTGTGGGCGTTCTGAGCGCAGGCGTATAGTAGTGAAGTGCCCGCCGTGGAAACGACGGGCGAGGGAAACGCCCCAAACCAGTGCATGCATCAGTCTTGGTATGCACCGTCCTCACGGAGGAGCCATGCCGCAAATCAATTGGAATGACTACGCCTGCGAAGGCCTGTACGACGAGCTTCTGGCCAGTGCGGGCAAACCCCGTCCTGCCGCCCAGGCCGTCTGCGACTACCTGAGCTCGATCGACGCAAAGGAAGTTCGCGATCTGAAAACGGCCGCCGAAGTGGCGATCCAGGTCATGGGCATCACCTTCACCGTGTACTCCGATGGCGACATGATCGACCGCGCCTGGCCCTTCGACATCGTGCCGCGCATCATTCCCAGCCACGAGTGGGAACACGTCGAGGCCGGCCTCAAGCAACGCGTGAAGGCGCTCAACCTGTTCATTGACGACCTCTACAACGAGCAGCGCATCATCAAGGACGGCGTGTTCCCGGCCGAGCTGCTGGAGCAATCCGTCAACTTCCGTCAGCAATGTGTCGGCATCCACCCGCCGGGCGGCATCTGGGCGCACATCTGCGGCTCCGATCTGGTGCGCGACAAGGACGGCACCATCTACGTGCTCGAAGACAACCTGCGCATTCCGTCCGGCGTGTCTTACATGCTCGAGAATCGCAACGTCAGCAAGCGCGTAATGCCCGAACTGTTCCAGACCGGCCGCATCCTGCCCGTTGACGATTATCCGGCGCAGCTGCACGACATGCTCGCCGCGATGTCGCCGCGCAAGATCAACGAGCCGAACATCGTCGTGCTCACGCCCGGCATTTACAACTCGGCCTACTACGAGCACGCCTTCCTGGCGCAGCAAATGGGCGTCGATCTGGTCGAAGGCTCCGACCTCATCGTGGGCTCCGACGACTGCGTGTATATGCGGACCATCGACGGTCTGGTGCATGTGGACGTGATCTACCGGCGGGTCGACGACTTGTTCATCGACCCCGAGGCCTTCAACCCCGAATCGACGCTCGGCGTGCCCGGCGTCATGCGCGCATGGCGCAAGGGCACGGTCGCCCTGTGCAATGCGCCCGGCGCCGGCGTGGCCGACGACAAGGTGGTGTATGCCTATGTGCCAGAGATCATCCGCTACTATCTCGACGCCGAGCCCATCTTGCCGAACGTGCCGAGCTATCTGTGCATGCGTGAGGACGATCGCAACTACGTGCTGGCCAACCTCGACAAGCTGGTGGTCAAGCCGGCCAACGAGTCCGGCGGCTACGGCATGCTCATTGGCCCGCACTCAACCGCCGAAGAGCAAGCCCAGTTTGCCGAACTGATCAAGGCCAACCCGCGCAACTACATGGCCCAGCCCACCCTGGGCCTGTCCGTGACCCCGACGCTCACCGACAGCGCCATCGAGCCGCGACATGTCGATCTGCGCCCCTTCATCCTGTCCTCTGGCACCGACACCTATGTGACCACCGGCGGGCTGACCCGCGTCGCGCTGGTCAAGGGGTCGCTGGTCGTCAACTCCTCGCAAGGTGGCGGCAGCAAGGACACCTGGATCGTCGACACCTCCGGACAGGGACAAGTCCAAGGACAAGGGAGCTGAAAACATGCTGTCACGTGTAGCCGAAAACCTTTACTGGATGGCGCGCTATCTGGAGCGCGCCGAAGACACCGCCCGCCTGGTGCGGGTCAGTCGCCACCTGATGCTCGACTTCCCCGGCACCGCCACCCTCGGCTGGTCATCGCTGATTTCGATCAGCGGCGCGGATGAGATCTTCGACGAGTACTACACCGAGCGGGACGCAGCCAGCGTGCTCACCTTCCTGTGCGCCGACCGCCGCTACAGCGGCTCGGTCCTCGGTGCGCTCTCAGCCGCTCGCGAGAATCTGCGCACCACGCGTGAGGTCATGCCGCGCGAAGTGTGGGAAGAAGTGAACCGGCTGTTTCTCGAATGCAGCGACATCTTCAGCGGCACCATCGATCTGCGCCGTCTTGACGACTTCCTGCGGGTGGTCATCCGCGGCTGCCAGGCGCTGACCGGCATGCTCGACGGCAGTCTGAGCGACACCCCCGCACGCACCTTCTGCGCGGTCGGCGGCTACCTCGAACGCGCCGACATGATCACCCGCATCCTCGACGTGCGTTCGGCCAACCTGCTGCCGCGCACGCCGGACGACCTCACCCCCTTCGAGAACCTGCAGTGGATGAGCGTGCTCAAATCGCTGTCGGCCTATCAGATGTACCGTCAGCATGTGCGCCTGCGGGTGCGCGGCCCCGATGTGGTGCGTTTCATCCTGCTCAACCCGCAGTTCCCGCGCGCCCTGTACCGCTGCCTGAACAATCTTCATCGCAAGCTGTACACCCTGCCCAGGTCAACGCTGGCCTGCCAGCGTGTCACCGAGCTGCTCGGCATGCTGGCGACCGAGGACGCCGCCCATCTGGCCGACTCGCCAGACCGGCTGCACGCCTTTGTCGATGAGTTGCAGCTAGGCTTCAACCGGGTGCACGAAGCGATTCAGGGCACCTGGTTTGCGGGGGTCGACAGTCCGGCGCCCGTCGTGGCCGACTAAACAAAAAACCCGGGTCACCCCGGGTTTTTTTATTATTGCGCCAGCTCGGTCTCGATCAGGAGATTCACCCCGCTGGCGTCTGGCGGCACCGCCAGCACGCTGCTGTCCAGATCGCCGGGGCGCGCCCCGGCATTGCCGCTCTTGGAGACCCGGGCACCGATCTCCACCTTGGCGGGAATCGGGCGATCCCCCGCCATGGAAGGCACCCCGGCAAAATCAAACTGCACGGGCAGATCCGCCACCGTCTTGCGCAAGATCGCGAACGGCATGCCACCGCCCTCGGGCCGGACATAGATGAACACCACGTCGTCCGCCTTGGCCTTCTCGACCAGGGCCGGCGACAACGCCACCGTCCCGGCCAGCGAAATGCCGGCACCCGGCGCGGCCGCAGGCGCAGCTGCCGCCACCGCCGCGGCAGGCGCCATCCCGGCCTTTTGACGTGCCTCGGCGATGCCTTGACGAATGGAGGTCGCCAACTCGCTTTCAGCGGGCAACTGAGCGAGCATGCGCTCCCACTGCGCCGCCGCCTTGGCGAAATCGGACGCCTGGAATGCCGCACTGCCCGACAGCGCCAGCGCCTTGATATTGTCCGGCTCCAGCGACAAGGCCTTGTCGATCAGGCGCGACGGCTCGCCCACCAGCGAACGGTTGTTGCCGGCGGCCAGCGCATCGGCCCAGTCGGCATAGACCTGCGCTTCATCCGGCATGCGCTTGGCCAGCTCGCCATAAGCGGTGGCGGCATCGGCGAAACGGCCCATGGCGCTATACGAGCGGGCCAGCATGAACCAGCCTTCGGCGTTCTCCGGGTCTTGCTTGAGGCGCTCGGCCAGCGTGGCCACCATCTCTTCGACCTGCTCCTGCGTCACCTGATGGGTGTCTTCGCCACCGACCTGAGTCGGGTCCAGCCCATCCAGGCTGCCGATATCGAGATAGATGACGCCCGCAAGCAGCGGGATCAGCAAGGCCGTCGCCATGCCCCAGCCCCGCGCCGGCTTCCCGCTCAAGGTGCCCGAGCGGGTCTCGCCCTCTTCCAGCGCGCGGCGTTCGAGTTCGTCCCGGGTGCGCTGATAGTCAGACTGCGACATATCGCCTGCGGCGACGTCTGCGTCGAGCTCGGCGAGTTGTTCGCGCAGGACCGACAGCGCCGTTTTGGTCTGCAATGCATTGGCGTCGTCGTCAAGCTGGGCGCCAGAGGCGTTGCGGAACAGCGGCACCACCACCATCAACAGGGCCGCCACCACCAGCAGTACGGCAAATACGATGAAGCTAGTCATGCCTGTGTTCCGTTGTTGTCATCTTTTTCAAGCAGGGCGCGCGCTTTGGCGCGCTGCGCTTCGTTCAGCACCGGTGCGCTTTCTTTGTTGCGCCGCGACAGGCGCAGCATCAGCACACCAATACCGACCACGGCCAGCACCAGCGGACCGAGCCACAACAGCAGCGTGCTGCCGCGCATCGGCGGCTCATACAGCACGAAGTCGCCATAGCGGGCCACCATGTAGTCGGCGATCTCGTCTTCGTTTTTGCCGGCACTCAGCTGTTCGCGCACCTGCTCACGCAGATCCACTGCCAGGTCCGCGTCGGACTCGGCGATGGACTGGTTCTGACAGACCAGACAGCGCAGCTTGTGCGACAAGGCCATCACGCGCTCTTCAAGCGCCTGGTCCGCCGCGACGGGCTCTGCCGTCTGGGCGTGCGCAACGAGCGCGAACAAAGACAGCCCGCAGGCCAGAAGGAAACGTCGCATGATCAGGATTCCGCCTTGAGGGCGGCCACTTTGGGCAGGATGGTGTCGCGCAGCGCATCGGGCGTGATCGGGCCGATGTGCTTGTGGCGAATCACGCCTTGCTTGTCGATGAGGAAGGTCTCGGGCACGCCATACACGCCAAAGTCGATGCCGACACGACCATTGATGTCGAGAATGCTCACGTCGTAGGGGTCGCCATGGCTCTGCAGCCAGTCACGGGCGCGCTCGATGGCCATCGGCAACTCGTTCTCGGCCGCCACCTTGCGCATGTCGATACCGCCGTCGCCGCGCACTTCCTTGTAGTTGAGCCCGACCAGAGGCACTTCCTTGCGCTTGGCGAGCGCCACCAGCACCGGATGCTCCTGGCGGCAAGCGACGCACCACGAGGCCCACACATTGAGCAACCACACCTGGCCCTTCATGTCGGCCAGCGCGAGGGTTTGCTCGGGGTTATCCAGGCGCGCGAGGGTGAAATCCGGCGCGGGTTTGTCGATGAGCGGTGAGGGGACTTCCCGCGGATTCAGGCTCAGGCCGAATCCGAGGAAACCCACCAGCAGCAAAAACAGAAACAGGGGAACAAGAAACTTGGCTTTCATAGGACTCTTCAGGCCGTTTGGCGCGCGCCGGCGTCAGGAGCAGTACGTGCCGCCAGCCGGCGATAACGTCGGTCGGCCGCCGCCAATCCGCCACCGAAGGCCATCAGCAAGCAACCGAACCAGATCCAGCTGATAAAGGGCTTGTAATAGAGGCGCACAATCCAGGTCGTGTCGTCGATCATCTCGCCCATCGACGCGTAAATATCGCCAAACAGGCCGATATCCAGCGAGGCCTCGGTCATGGGCATCTGGCGCGCGAGGTAGATCCGTTTTTCGGGCGTGAGCGTCGCGACCGGCTGACCCTCGCGGGTGACTTTCAGCGTCCCTTGGGCTGCCGCATAGTTCGGGCCGGGTGCATCGGTGATGGCGGTCAGCTCGAAGTCGTAGCCGGCCAGCGTGGCGGTGTCACCCACCTGCATTTTCACATCGATGTTGGTCTGCGTGCCATTGACCATGGCGACCCCGATGATGAAGAAGCCGATACCGACGTGGGCGATCCACATGCCCCACCAGGCGCGCGGAATGCCGCTCAGGCGCACACCGGCCGCGGCACCCGGCCGCTCACGCAGACGCTCGACGAGCAGCACGGCATTGACAATCAGCACCCAGGCGGCCAGCGACATGCCGACGATCATGCGCCAGCTCATCGTGCCGGCCATCCACGCGCCGGTCAGCCCGAGCACCACACTGGCGACAAACCACGGCGCCACTTTGCCCAGGACGACGCCGACGTCGTGGCCCTTCCAGCGCAGCAGGGGCCCCATCGCCATCAGCAAGACGACCGGCACCATCAGCGGCAGAAACACCGACTCGAAGTACGGCGGGCCAACAGAGATCTTGCCCAGATTGAGCGCATCGAGGAACAAGGGGTAGAGCGTGCCGAGCAGCACCGAGGTGGCAACCACCGACAGCAATACGTTATTGGCCAGCAACACCGACTCGCGCGACACCAGGGCAAACTTGCCGCCGCCGGCGAGTTTGGGCGCGCGCCAGGCGAAGAGCATCAGCGAGACGCCGATCACCAGCACCAGCAAGCCGAGGATATACATGCCGCGACGCGGGTCGGTGGCGAAGGCATGCACCGAGGTGAGCACGCCCGAGCGGACCAGGAAGGTGCCCAGCAAGGACAACGAGAAGGCGGCGATGGCAAGCAATACCGTCCAGCTGCGGAAGGCGCCGCGCTTTTCAGTCACCGCCAGCGAATGGATCAGCGCCGTGCCGACCAGCCAAGGCATGAAGGAGGCGTTTTCGACCGGGTCCCAGAACCACCAGCCGCCCCAGCCCAGCTCGTAATAGGCCCAGCCCGAGCCCACCGCGATACCCAAGGTGAGGAACACCCAGGCCACGCTGGTCCAGGGGCGCGACCAGCGCGCCCAGGCGACATCCAGCCGGCCGGAGATGAGCGCGGCAATGGCGAAGGCGAAGGCCACCGAGAAGCCGACATAGCCCATGTAGAGCAGCGGCGGATGGATGATCATCCCCGGGTCTTGCAGCAAGGGGTTGAGGTCCTGGCCCTCGGCCACACCCGGCAACAGACGGTTGAAGGGGTTGGACGTAAACAGAATGAAGGAGATGAAGCCGCCGCTGACCAGGCCAAGCACGCCGAGCACGCGGGCGACGAAGATGTCCGGCAGCGTGCGCGAGAACATCGCGACCGCCAGCGTCCACCCCGCCAGGATCAGCCCCCACAGCAGCAAGGAACCCTCATGGCTGCCCCAGACGGCCGTCACGCGGTAATGCACGGGCAGTTTGGTATTGGAGTGCTGGGCAACGTACTCCACTGAAAAATCGTTGGCCACGAAGGCCCAGGTCAAACAGGCAAACGCCAAGGCCATGAAGGCAAACTGCGCCACCGCGGCGGGCCGCGCCACGGCAATCAAGGCGGAGCGATACTGGTGCGCGCCGACCAGCGGCACGACGCCCTGCACCAGCGCGACCAGGAAGGCCAGAATGAGCGCGAAATGTCCGAGTTCTGGAATCATTGCGACACCGTCGCGGCTGTTTTGTGCGCCTGGTCGATGGCGTCCTGCGCTTCGGGCGGCATGTAGTTTTCGTCGTGCTTGGCCAGCACTTCCGTGGCCGAAAACTGGCCGTCAGCCCCCAGCGCGCCCTGCACCACGGCTCCCTTGCCTTCCTTGAACAGGTCGGGCAAGGGGCCCTTGTATGCCACGGGAATCGAACGGGCGGTATCGGTAATGGCGAAGCGCACGGTGATGCCGTCGGCGTCGCGCTTGATCGAGCCGTCCTCGACCATGCCGCCGATACGGAAGGTTCGCCCTTGCGGCGCCTTACCTTCGGCCACCTCGGTCGGCGTATGGAAGAACACCAGGTTCTGCTGGAATGCCGACAACACCAGGGCCACGGCACCGCCAAGCAAGGCGACACCTGCCACCACGAGGATCAGACGTTTCTGTCTGGCTTTCATTCTTGAATCTCCTTGCGCCGCGCGCTGGCCTTCATGGCCTGACGCAGCCGCTGCAACCGATGAACCACTTGCTTCCGACGGCGTAACACCACGACAAGTTCCAGCGCGATTAAAGCAAATGTGACGCCATAGGAACCCCAGACGAAGAACCCGGCCCCACCCATGGACCAGAAATCGGACATCGATTGCCAGTTCATGCCTGCGCCCCCTTGGCATCCAGGACCTCGCCCACCCAATCGGTATGGCGCTCACGCTCGAGAATCAGCGAGCGCACCCGCCACAGCACCACAGCGATCGTATAAGCCCACGAGGCGAGCGCCATCACCAGCATGGCCATCAGCATGGTGGTTGCCATGCTGGGCGCCTTGGTGAGGCTGACCGATGCGCCCTGATGGAGGGTGTTCCACCATTTCACCGAGAAATAGATGATCGGCACATTCACCGCGCCAACCAGCGCGAGAATGGCGCCGGCCTTGTCGGCCCGACGGGGGTCTTCAATCGCGCGGGTCAGGGCCATGAAGCCGAAATACAGAAACAACAGCAGCAACTGCGAGGTCAGCCGCGCATCCCAGACCCAATACGCGCCCCAGGTCGGCCGCCCCCACAGGGCGCCGGTCCACAAGGCGACGAAACAGAACATCGCGCCGGTTGGGGCCAGCGCCTGGGTCATCATGGCCGACAGGCGGGTGTTGAAAACGACCCCGATCGCCGACCAGAAGGCCATGATCAGATAGATGAACATCGACATCCAGGCCGCCGGCACATGAATGAAGATGACCCGATACACCTCGCCCTGTACCGCATCGGTCGGTGCGACAAAAAAGCCGAGATACAGGCCGATCAAGGTGAAGCCCACCGCGGCCGCCGCAAACCAGGGCGCCAGACGCCCCGCGAGCGGATAGAACACGTTCGGTGCGGCGTAACGAAAGAGACTGAAGCGTTGTCCGGATTCCATGGCCTTAGGAAATCAGTAGCTGCGGCAAGACGACCGCAAGTTTTTCGGGGGCCTACTCTACCGCGATTCGCAAGGCGGCGGCACACGCCCACGGCGCCAGCGCCAGCGCCGCCAGCGATCCACCGCCCAGCAGCATCAAATGCGCATTCGCCCCCGTGCCCGACAGGTAAGCATCCACCGCGCCCGCCCCAAAAATCAGGATCGGCACGAACAAGGGCAAGACCAGGAGCGCGAGCAGCATGCCCCCCCCCCTAAGCCCCAGCGTGAGCGCGGCGCCCACCCCGCCCAAAAGCGACAGGATCGGCGTACCGAGCAGCAAGGATAGGATCAGCACCCCGGTTGCGCTTTGCGTCATATCAAACAGCAAGGCCAGTGCCGGCGCGGCAATGACCAAGGGCACGGCGGTGGTCAGCCAGTGCGCCAGCACCTTGGCCAGCACCCACAGCACGGGGGGCTCGGGCGACAGCAGAAGCTGCTCGAGCACGCCGTCCGTGTGGTCCTGCGAAAACACGCGGTGCAGCGACAGCAGCGTTGCCAGCAGCGCGGCGACCCACAACACACCAGGCGCGATGGTCCGCAGCAGATTCGGTTCGGCGCCGACACCAAAAGGGAACAAACAGGCGACGATGGTGAAGAACGACAGGGTCACCAGCACGTCGGCACGATTGCGCCAGGCCAGCAGCAGATCACGGCGCAACACTTCGAGAAAGACGCTCAGCATGCCGACTCCGCAAGATCGACCGTCCGCATCGGCGTGGCAAAGGGGACATCCTGGTGCGTGGTCATCACCACCATGCCACCGCGGGCACAATGGGCGTCGAGCCACTCGGCCAGATCGCGCACGGCCGTGACGTCCAGCGCGGTAAAGGGCTCATCAAGTATCCACAAGGGCACGTTCTCGGACAGATACAGCCGCGCCAGCCCGACGCGACGACGCTGCCCTTGAGACAGCACCTTGGCGGGCAAGTCGCGCTGGGGGCCGAGCCCGATGCGCTCGAGCGCCAGTTCGGACTGGCCGACATCGGCACTCAGACCATGACAGGCGGCCGCGAAGCGCAGGTTTTCAAGCGGACTGAGCAGATCGTTCAGGGCTGCGGCATGGCCCAGATAGAGCGTGTCGCGATGGAAGGCCTCGCGGGCGCGGTCGATACGCGCCCCCTTCCAGCTCACCTGACCGTGCTCGGGCATGCCCAGCCCGCACAGCAAGCGCAGCAGACTGGTCTTGCCAACCCCGTTCGGGCCGGCGATGCGAACCAACTCACCGGGTCGAACGGTCAGGGCGACATCGGCAAACAACATGCGATCGCCGCGCAGGCAGGCGAGTTCAGTGACTTCCAGCATGGCCGCGATTCAATCACATTGGGGCGTAAAAGGATATGTGTGAAATCAAATCGAAGGCGCGAAAAAAAGGGCCGCTTGCGCGGCCCTTTGCCCGATTCGTTTCTTGCTCCGACGGCGTCAGTTCTGAGCGCCGGCCGGCTTTTCTTCCGTCGGATGGAAGACTTCCGGCGCGGCACCGCCCTTGTCGCTGCCGATATCCTGCTCCACGGCCGGCAGCGAGTGGGCAATCCCCTTGTGGCAGTCAATGCAGGTCTTGCCTTCGGAGAAGCCATCCTGGTGCATGCGTGTCGAACGACGCCCCTGGATCGAGTAGTCGAAATACTCGAAGTTGTGGCAGTTCCGGCACTCGCGCGAATCCGTCGCCTTCATCCGCGCCCATTCGTTCTGGGCCAGCTGCAGGCGCTTCCCATTGAACTTCTCGGGCGTATCGACCGTACCAAGGAAGTGATGCCACAGTTCCTTGGAGGCCTGGATCTTGCGGATGATCTTGTGCGTCCAGTCTTTCGGCACATGACAATCCGGACACGTCGCTCGCACACCACTTCGGTTCGAGAAGTGGATCGTGTTGCGATATTCCTGATAGACGTTCGCTTCCATCTCGTGACAGGAGATGCAGAACGCCTCGCGGTTGGTCCATTCCATGGCGGTGTTGAAGCCGCCCCAGAACAGGATGCCCGCCACGAACACCAGCAACACCAGCCCGAGCCCGGCTCCGCGCAGGCGTCCCCAGAGGCCGCCCCTGTTATTGTCGTAGCTCATATCTAGCTCCCTTGAAGCGGTGGATCAGCGCAAGCCTTCGGCTTTCTTGAAGGTGTTATCGACCAGGGTCGGTGCGTCGGTCTGCGGCACGTGACACTGGCTGCAGAAGTAGCGCCGCGGCGAAATGTTCGACAACTCCTTGCCGTCGCGATCCTTGAAGTGCGTCAGGCTGACCTTGGTCGCGCCGGTTTCGCGGTAGCGCGTCCAGGAATGGCAGTCCATGCACTTGTTGAAGTTGATGCTGACTTCATAGCCCTCGACCTTGTGCGGAATCAACGGCGGTTGCTGGACATAGTCCCGCGCTGTTGGCGCATGGTCCTTGGGTACGACATAGCCGCCCGGGTCCAGCTCTGGTGCGGCAACGTCCCGACCCCGAAGGGACTGAACGCTGTCAGCTGCCTGAACGCCGAGAGAAATGCCCAGGCTCATGGTTGCCAGCAAGGCGACTACGAGATTACGGGTCTTGTTTTTCATGACTCGCTCCTATCGAATCGGGTGGTCAATCTAAATACATCCTTGCCGCAAACGTCGATACAACGCCCACAGCTGGTACAGTCTTTGTCAAGAATCAATGGGTGGTCCTGCGCCACCGCCTTCAATGCTGGCCGGATCACCTGCGGTTCCGGACAAACAGCAAAACAGTCCATGCAATCGTCGCACCCGGAGCGCTTGTCTGCCGTGACCCGAATCAACGCCGCCGAGTTCAGCACACCGTAGAACGCGCCCATGGGGCACACATGGCCACACCAGCCACGGCTGGCGAACAGTAAATCGTAGAGAAACACGCTCAGCACGATGCCCCAGGACAGACCGAATCCGAAGATCAGTCCGCGATGCAACATCGACACCGGATTGACCCATTCCCAGGCAATGCTCCCGGTCAGCGCCGAGGCCAGCACGGTCAAACCCAGCAGCCAGTAGCGCGTGTACTCGCTCGGCACCTTGCCGCCCTTGATGCCCAGACGCCGCCGCAACCAGGCCGCCGCGTCGGTCACCATATTTACCGGGCACACCCAGGAACAGAACAGCCGACCGCCAAGCAGCAGATAAAACGCCGCCACAATGCCGCCGCCCAGCAAGGCTTCCTTGTACGGCACCTGCCCCGCGGCAATCGATTGCAGCAACAGATAGGGATCGGTCAGCGGCAACACCCCAAGGGTGAGACTTGATGACAGATTGCCTTTGACAATCCAGAGACCAAACCACGGCCCGAACATGAACAGCGCCAGAATGCCCAACTGCGAAAGTCGGCGCAGCAACAACCACTTGTGCGCCCGCAGCCAGCCCTTGACCTTGACGGCATCAGCGCCCGGGCGCGTCATCACCGATGCACGCGACGCGGACTCGGCCGAAGCCGGCGGCACCGCCGCAGGCGTATGGCTCGCCGTATTCATGGCTTCCACCCCGAATCAATGCCGCCCGGCTTGACCGGCGCGTCAGACGGCGGCACATACCCCGGTGCCACACGCGTATCGCCGTACTTACGATCCTCCAGGCCCCGCATCGGCAACTGGTGCTGCTCGCCGATCAGGGAGCCGCCAGCGGCCTCCTTCTCGACCCAGCCCTTACGGTAGTGCTCGGCCGACTTGCCCTGCGCCAGCTTGTGCGGCAAGACCTTGATCGCTGCCTCCGGCAACACGCAGGAATGCTCGCACTTGCCACAGCCGGTGCAGTGCTCCGAATGGACCGTCGGCAACAACATCGCATGCCGGTCAGAGCGGGGGTTGTGCACCAACTCCAGCGTGATGGCCTGATCGATGACCGGGCAAACGCGATAGCACACATCGCAACGCAGACCGAGGAAGTTAAGACAGGTTTCCTGGTCAATCAGCACCGCCAGCCCCATGCGCGCCTTGCCAATGTCGGTGAGCTCACGATCAAGCGCGCCGGTCGGACAGGCTTTGACACAGGGAATGTCATCGCACATTTCGCAGGGCACTTTGCGCCCTTCGAAAAACGGCGTGCCCGTTGCTACGTTATCGCCCAACTCGGAGAGCTTCAACGTGTCAAAAGGACAATCCCGCACACATAGCCCACAACGCACACAGGCCGCCAGAAAATCCTGCTCTGGCAGCGCGCCAGGTGGCCGGATGGCCTCCGCCGGACGGGCGGAGGCTTCCGCGCCGTAGAGTCCGACGCCCAGGGCCAACATGCACGCCCCACCTGCCGCACCGGCCATTTCCTTGAGGAAACGGCGGCGCGCCTGGCTGGACTTGCTGTTCGCGGATGGACGAGTGTTTTGCGTGCTCATGGTGTGCGGCGTCTCGTGCGAGGCGATGAACTGCCCCGCACGCGACTGCCCTCATTCACTCAGATGGGTCGATATCAGGCTTTGGTGACCTTGACTGCGCACTTCTTGAAGTCCGTCTCTTTCGAGATCGGGCAGGTCGCATCGAGCGTCAGCTTGTTCACCAGGCGGCCTTCGTCGAAGAAGGGCACGAAGATCAGCCCAACCGGTGGCTTGTTGCGGCCACGGGTTTCGAGCTGCGCCACCATGTCACCCCGGCGAGAGGCCACTTTGACCTTCATGCCACGCTGCAGGCCACGCCGTGCGGCGTCGTCCGGATGCATGAAGACTTGCGCCTCCGGCACCGAACGGTGCAACTCCGGCACCCGGCGGGTCATCGACCCGGTGTGCCAGTGTTCCAGCACGCGGCCCGTGCAGAGCCACATGTCGTAGTCGGCGTCCGGCATCTCGGGGGGATCTTCGTAGGGCAGCGCAAAGATGACCGCGCGCTTGTCCTTGTGACCATAGAACTGAACGTCGGAGCCCTTCTCGACATACGGGTCGTAACCCTCGCGGAAGCGCCACAACGTTTCCTTGCCATCGACCACCGGCCAGCGCAGACCACGCGCCTTGTGATAGGTGTCGAAGTCGGCCAGGTCGTGACCATGGCCACGGCCGAAAGCGGCGTACTCTTCAAACAGACCTTTCTGCAGGTAGTAGCCCAATGCCTTGGACTCGTCGTTCATGTAGCCCTTCCACGCGTGATCGTTGGCCTTGGCGACTTCCGACATCGGGAACTTGTTGACCTGACCGTTGGCGTAGAGCACGTCGTACAAGGTCTTGCCCTTGTATTCCGGCATTTTGGCGATCATCTCGGCCGGCCACACTTCCTCGACCTTGAAGCGCTTCGAGAACTCGATGTACTGCCACAGATCGGACGTTGCCTCACCCGGAGGCGCAACCTGCTGACGCCAGAACTGAGTGCGACGCTCGGCGTTACCGTAAGCGCCTTCTTTCTCGGTCCACATCGCGGTCGGCAGAATCAGGTCGGCCGACAGGGCGGAGACGGTCGGGTAGCAATCCGACACCACCACGAAGGCCTTCTCGTTACGCCATCCCGGATAGATTTCGTCGTTGATGTTCGGACCGGCCTGCATGTTGTTGGTGGTCGAGGTCCAGTAGCAGCTGATCTTGCCATCCTTGAGCATGCGGCTCTGGAGCACGGCGTGGAAACCGATCTTGCCGTTGAGCAGTCCCTCGGGCAGCTTCCAGATCTTCTCGGACGTGGCGCGGTGCGCCGGATTCATGACCACCAGGTCGGCCGGCAGACGGTGCGCGAAGGTGCCCACTTCGCGCGCCGTGCCGCACGCGGACGGCTGGCCGGTCAGCGAGAACGGACCCGACCCCGGCGTGGAGATCTTGCCGGTCAGCAGGTGGATGTTGTAGATCATGTTATTCGCCCAGGTCCCGCGGGTGTGCTGGTTGAAACCCATGGTCCAGAACGAAACAACCTTCTTGCTCGGGTCGGCATACAACTGAGCGAGCTTCTCGAGACGCTCGGCCGGCACGCCGGAGAGCTTGGCAGTCTTCTCGAGGGTGTAGTCGGCCACAAACGCGGCGTATTCCTCGAAGCTGATCGGTGCAGCGCCGCCCACCTTGCTGGAATTCTTGGCGTTCTTTTCGCGCTCGTCGGTCGGGCGCAGGCCGTAGCCGATATCGTCGTTGCCTTTCTTGAAATTGACGTGCTTCTGCACGAACTCAAGATTCACGGCCTTGTTCTGAATGATGTAGTTGGCGATGTAGTTGAGGATCGCCAGGTCGGTCTGCGGCGTGAAGATCATGCCGTTGTCAGCCAACTCAAAGGAGCGGTGCTCGAAGGTCGAGAGCACATGCACTTCGCTGCCCTTGTGGGTCAGACGACGGTCGGTCAGACGCGACCACAGGATCGGGTGCATCTCGGCCATGTTCGAACCCCACAGCACGAAGGCGTCGGCGTTCTCGATGTCGTCATAGCACCCCATCGGCTCGTCGATGCCGAAGGTGCGGATGAAGCCGGCCACGGCCGAGGCCATGCAATGGCGCGCGTTCGGGTCGATGTTGTTGGAGCGGAAGCCGGCCTTCCAAAGCTTGGCGGCGGCATAGCCTTCCCACACCGTCCACTGGCCGGAGCCGAACATGGCGATGCTGGAGGTGATCTGATCGGCCGGCTTGCCGGCGTTGGCCTTCAGGTCGGCAGCGATCGCTGCTTTCCACTTCTCGGCCATGATGTCGTAGGCCTGATCCCAAGAGATTGGCGTGAACTCGCCGTTCTTGTTGTACTTGCCGTCCTTCATGCGAAGCAGCGGCTTGGTCAGGCGGTCTTCGCCGTACATGATCTTGGACAGGAAGTAGCCCTTGATGCAGTTCAGGCCCCGGTTCACCGGCGCATCCGGGTCACCCTGGGTCGCCACCACGCGACCTTTCTGCACGCCCACCAGCACCGAACAGCCGGTGCCGCAGAAGCGACAGGCTGCCTTGTCCCAGCGAACATCGGTATCCGTCGCGTTGGCCGCCTGTGCCGTGACAGGCAGGCTGATCCCCGCTGTTGCCGCAGCCGCCGCAACGGCATTGGCCTTGATGAAACCACGTCGATCCATAGT
Source organism: Denitromonas ohlonensis (assembly GCF_007625205.1). Lineage (GTDB taxonomy): Bacteria > Pseudomonadota > Gammaproteobacteria > Burkholderiales > Rhodocyclaceae > Nitrogeniibacter > Nitrogeniibacter ohlonensis. Next base: position 241,415 of record NZ_VMNI01000003.1, read on the forward strand.
CATTTCACGCCTCCTGTTCCTGCAATTCGAGACCTTCATCGGTATATTCATATGCCATCGTCACCCCGAGCACCATCTTGTTCAGGTTGACTGCCAGAATGGAATCCATTGTTGAATAGCCTTCGCCGTCCTCCACGGTCACGATCAAGCGACCCTGGTCTGGCGCAGTGCCATGCACTTCAACACCGGGAATTTCCAGTAGCGCCTCAGTCAGCGCCCGGATGTGTTCGGGGCTGACCCGAACCACAAGACTTGCGATTTTCATCTTTGACTCTCCATCGGGTTGCTGACGGCAATGGCGCCGACAGGGCATGGCGCTACGCAAGCGCCACAACCGGTGCATGTGCCTTCGTTCATTTCCGGGCGGGAAATACCGCCCAGGGCGGGCCGGAAACGAATGGCGCCGGCCTCGCAGTTCTCACCACAAATCCGGCACTCCACGCCCTTTCGGGCCACACAGGTTTCCCCGAGGTGCGCCTTCATTGCCCACGCCGGGGCACCCGCTTCACGCCGGATTGCGCCGGTTTCGCAGGCCGCGGCGCAATCGCCGCAAAAGGTGCACTCGCCAAGGGAAAAGTCGATCGTGGGATAGCCGCCGTCACCCACACGCACTACCCGAGTCGGGCAGGCAGTCACGCAATCATCGCAGCGCGAACACAGTTGGATGAAATCTGCCTCCGCCAGCGCCCAAGGGGGGCGAGGCTCAGCAGCAACTTGGCGGAAACGGCCGCGGAGAAATCCGCGACGGGCGACATCCATCGGACTTAAAGTCCCTAAAAACCGTGTGGGTTCTTATTGGACACCCGCGAACAACCGTTTGACTTGATTGCGATCAAACTAGGCCGGAATGTCTGATCTGACGTGCACGTCAGCCGGTGACGGGGCTCACGGCCTGCCGATGCGCCGGCGCATCGAACCAGCGCAATAGCAGACGGTAGATGTCGAGGTCGAAAGAGTAACGAGCCGCGGGCAAGGCAGCGCGGGCTTCTTCGTCAGTCGCGCCCGTCGACAGATAACACCAGGCATCGAGCAAGTGCCAGGCGCTCAGGCCGGTCGCCGGGTCGTGCTCATGGAGCAGTACCGGTCCGGCCCACGGCCATGGCTTGAGCCCCTTGCCGGTCAACGCGCCGAGCAGACGCGCGTCGTGCTGCTCCGGGGTTTCCTTGCCGGCACAGACGCCGGCGCAACGCTTCATCTGATGCGCCATGCAGGCGCCATTGCGACCACTGTCGAGGCCGAGCCGGCGCGGGCAGAGCTGATACAGATACGCCAGCTCTCGGAGCAGGTTGTCCGCCTCCTTGCGGGTACGGAAGGCCCCATGCACGCCCTCCCAGGCACGCGGATCGCCCTCGGCGAGGGGCACGCGTTCGAGCACCGTGGCCTTTCGCTTGTTGCTGGGCAGGATGCGCAGACCGAACACCTCGTCGTTCTTGCGCAGCTGCCGGTTGTGCAGCGGCGTGTCGTGCTTGACCAGACAGGCCTCCAGCAACAACGCCCCCAGCTCGCCGGCGGTCTGCTCCCACTCCACCCGCCGCACTTGCCGCGCGAGTTCCGCCTCCTTGCCACTGAGCCGGGTGGCGGCGAAATGCGACATCACGCGGGTGCGCATGCGCTTGCTCTTGCCGATGTAGAGCGGCAGATCGTTTTCGCCGTAAAAGAAATACACCCCGGGGCTGTCCGGAATGCCTTCCAGCACCCCCTCGGGCAGGCCCGGCGGCCGCGCGGGCTGTTTCATGGCGCGCGCCACGGCGTTCTCCAGCGTTTCGGCCGGGAAGGCGTTGCGGACCTGGTCGAGAAACTGGCACAACACTTCAGTGTCGCCCATGGCGCGATGGCGGGCGGTGCAGACCAGCCCGTGGCGCTCGATCAGGGCGTCGAGCCCGTGGCGATGATGCTGCGGATACAGAGCGCGGGAGAGTTTGACGGTGCACAGCACCGCGGCATCAAAGGGTTTGTCGAGTGCGGCGAAGGCGGTCTTGAGGAAGCCGTAGTCGAAACGGGCGTTGTGGGCCACAAACACGGCATCGTCCAGCAAGGCGAGGACGGTGTCGGCAAGCTCGGAAAACTCGGGCGCATCGGCCACCATCGCATCGGTAATGCCAGTGAAGCTCTGGATCATGCCCGGAATGTGCACCCCGGGCCGCACCAGCGAACTCCAGCGCTCAAGCTCGCGACCGTCTTCGAGCAGGACGATGGCGATTTCGGTGATCCGGTCGCGTACCGGATGGGCTCCGGTGGTTTCCAGATCGACCACGGCCAGTCGATGCGGCAGCGTCAAGGCATCAGGTGGCGCGTTGCGCGGCCACCCTCAAAAACACGTGAGGCATCAGTCCGTCTGATAGTAGTACGGCTTGCTCGGCACACTGGCTTCGCTGTTGCGCGCGCGGGCGTCGGCGTCCTGCGGCTTGTCCCACCACAGGGCGCGACCGGCTTGCTGCTCTTTCTTCTCTTGCGGGTGATTGGCCATCCACTCGCGCATGAATTTGGTGTGCTCGGATTCGTACAGTGCCATTGCTTTCTCCTGATTCAGCGACGCGATTCTAGGCAAGTCGCCGCCAATGCGCCAGCCATTCAGCGGCGCTGATCACTCTTTAGCCGCGAAACCCGGGTCACCGATTGTTGTACCCGCACCGCCCGGATCACCCGCGCCAGGTGCACCCGGTTCTCGACTTCAAGGACGAACTGCAAGGCAGTGTAAGGCGCCTGCTCCACATCCATGGTGACATTGAGGATGTTGGCGTTGGCGTCGGCGATCGCCGCCGCCACCTTGGCCAGCACCCCGCGATTGTCGATAGTCAGCACCCGGATCGTGGCCTCGAACAATCGCCCTTCCGCCGGCTCCCAACCGACGTCAATCCAGCGCCCGCGGTCGCCGCGACGGCGAGCCACCACCGGGCAGTCGTCGGTGTGCACCTCCAGACCCTGGCCCTTGCGGATGGTGGCGATGATGTCATCGCCCGGAATCGGGTGGCAGCACTTGGCCAGCTGCACCGCCGTGCCCTCGCTGCCACGGATCAACACCGCGCCCAAGGGTTTGGGCTTGATTACGTCGGGTCGGCCGGACTCCTGGTCCTGCGCCTCGGCCACCCGTCGCGCGACGATCACCGGCAGGCGCTTGCCCAGACCGATATCGGCAAAAATCTCGCGGCGATCGCGTACGCCCGCATCGCCCAGGAAGCGGTCCCAGGCAAACACGCTGATCTGTCCCAGCGTCAGCCCGTGCTCGCGCAGCGCCTGGTTGAGCAGTCGCTCGCCCAGCGCCACCGCTTCGTCATGCTGCGCCGATTTGAGGAAATGCCGGATCTGCGCCCGTGCCTTGCCAGTGCGCACATAGCTCAACCAGGCCGGGTTGGGGCTGGCATGGGCGGCGGTAATCACCTCCACCTGATCGCCATTGCGCAGCTCGGTGCGCAGCGGCACCAGATCGCCATTGACCCGGCAGGCCACGCAACGATTGCCAATGTCGGTATGCACCGCGTAGGCGAAATCGACCGGTGTCGCGCCGCGCTGCAAGGACAGGATGCGTCCCTTGGGCGTGAAGGCATACACCTCGCTCGGAAAGAGGTCGATCTTGACGTGCTCGAGGAACTCGGTCGCCTCGGCCGACGCCGACTGCAGGTCGATCAGCGACTGTAGCCACGAGTGCGTGCGCTGATGCAGCTCCGACAGGCTGGATTCATCATCCTTGTACAACCAGTGCGAGGCCACGCCCGACTCGGCCACATGGTGCATCGCGCGGGTGCGCACCTGCACCTCCACCGGCGTGCCATACGGCCCGATCAAGGTGGTGTGCAGCGACTGATAGCCGTTGGCCTTGGGGATCGCGATGTAGTCCTTGAACTTGCCTGGCACCGGCTTGTACAAGGCATGCAGCGAACCGATGGTCAGATAGCATGAGGGCACATCGGGCACGATCACCCGGAAGCCGTAGATATCGAGCACCTGCGAGAAAGACAGGCGCTTCTCGATCATCTTGCGATAGATGCCGTAAAGGTGCTTTTCGCGGCCCTGAATCTCCGCCGAAATCCCCCATTGCGGCAGACGCGCCTCCAGCGCGGTGAGCACCTTGCCCACCACCTCGCGACGATTGCCGCGCGCCGCCTTGATCGCCTTGGCCAGCACCTGGTAGCGCAGCGGGTGCTTGTGCATGAACGACAGTTCCTGCAACTCGCGGTACAGGCCGTTCAGGCCCAGCCGGTTGGCGATCGGCGCGTAGATTTCGAGGGTTTCGCTGGCAATGCGGCGACGCTTGGCCGGGCGGACGAAGTCCAGCGTACGCATGTTGTGCAGGCGGTCGGCCAGCTTGATCAGGATGACCCGCAGATCGGTGGCCATCGCCAGCAGCATCTTGCGGAAGTTTTCCGCCTGCGCCTCTTCCTGGGATCGGAACTCGATCTTGTCGAGCTTGGACAGGCCATCGACCAGTTCAGCGGTCACCCGGCCGAAGCGCTCGGTGATTTCCGCTTTGGTGACGGAGGTGTCCTCCATCACGTCGTGCAGCAAGGCCGCCGTCAGTGCCTGCGCGTCGAGATTCCACTCGGCGACCAGTTCAGTGACCGCCACCGGATGGGTGATGTAGGGCTCGCCGCTGATGCGGTACTGCCCGGTGTGGGCGGCGGCCGAAAAATGGTAGGCCGCCTCAACGCGACCGACATCTTCAGGCCGCAGATAGGTACTGATTTTTGCCTTCAGCCGCTCGAAATCCAGCGTCGGAACGCTGGACACGGGCGGGCCAAAAGGCATCGGGACCGGGCGGCCGACATCCATAAAAGACCTGATCTGCTCAGTTCAGATGCCGGCGCCGCGGTGCGTCATCGCACGCTTACGCCTGGCCTCGGTTGAGCACTTCCAGCCCGACCTTGCCAGCTTCGATCTCGCGCAGCGCGATCACCGTCGGCTTGTCGCGATCGGCGCGGTCGATCTCGATCTGCGGCTCGTTGCCGTTGGTCAGCTGGCGCGCACGATAGGTCGCGGCCAGGGTGAGCTGAAAGCGGTTGGGGATACGCTTGAGACAATCTTCAATCGTAATACGGGCCATGGGAACTCAATCCTTCTCGAGGAATTCAAAATAAGTCGGGAAACGCGCATGCTGATTGGCATAGCGCAGCCGGGCGGCGCGCACAACAGCCACCAGATCGTCCAGCGCTGCGGGCAATTCGTTGTTAATTATAACGTAATCGAACTCAGCCACATGACGCATCTCGCCCCGCGCGGCAAGCAAGCGCCGGCCGATCACGTCTTCACTGTCGGTGCCCCTGCCGCGCAGGCGGCGTTCGAGCTCCTCGGTCGAAGGTGGTAGAACGAAAACGCCAACCGCACCCGGAAAGGCCTTGCGCACCTGCTGCGCGCCCTGCCAGTCGATTTCGAGCAGCATGTCGCGCCCCGCGTCGATCTGCGCCTGCAGCCAGACACGCGAGGTGGCGTAGTAATTGCCATGCACTTCCGCCCACTCGAGGAACTCGCCCCGATCGCGCAATTCGCGAAACTTGGCGACGTCCACAAAATGGTACTCGCGCCCATTCTCCTCACCCGGCCGCGGCGGACGGGTCGTGTAGGAAATGGACAAATGGACCGAGGCGTCGCGCTCGAGCAGGCCTTTGACCAAGGTCGTTTTGCCGGCGCCGGACGGAGCGGTGACGATAAACAGGGTTCCAGACATTCAGTATCCACGGGCAGCGGTCGCCGCCATCCTTTTTCCAATCCGAGGATTCTAGCCCGTATCTGGCGCACCAGTGCGCGCCGGCCCGCGGATAGCCGACGCCTTTCCCTATCACCCCCGCCCAAATCGGGGCTTTTGTAAAACCGCCTTTACAATTGTAACGATCGAGAACTCGCCGCAAACATGCCGGTCACATTTGCGTTCCATAGTGCCAACATGAGGACTTGAAGTTTTTACTCGCGCCCCCATGTAGCCTCGACCGACCCTGACCCGCCCGCCGGCCACCTAGAGCCAGCGGCGTCCTGGAGCACCGCATGACCCGAAGAACGGAAAGCAACGTCCGCAAGATTCTCAGCACGGCCGCCATGGCGCTGGCCGTCCCCACCGCGGCCTCCGCAGCCACCACGGCGGCGCCCGCCATGACCGAGAAGGCCTCGGTCAGCAGCTCGGCCGCCAAGCGCAGCGCCCGCCAGAACGAGCACGATGAGGCCCACCCGGAGCTGTTCCCGCTCAAGCTGCGCCCCGCGGCTAGCGCCGGCACCGAAGCCGCCGAGAAGGCCATCCAGGTCAAGGTGCTGGATGCAGCTGGTCGCCGCATTTTGCTGGCACGCGCGCACGGCAACATCACGCTGGGCCCGCTGCCGGCCGGCGAGTACACCCTGCAGCTGTGCTCGGGCACCTCGATGGAAGAGCACGCCCTCAAGCTCGGCGCCGGCAAGCGCGGGCTGTTGCGCTACGAACTCGGCGCCTGATCGGCGCGCGTCGCACCCATGACAAAGGCGCCCGGTGGGCGCCTTTGTCGTTTTAGTGTCCGGTTGAGATCTACAAGGTCTCGCTCGCACCAAGCTGCTCCGCCGTCACGACATAGCGCAACGGGCCGCCGGCACGCAGCGCGTCGAAGGGGTAGCAAGTCACCAGCGTGAGGCGATGCGTATCCGGCGGGGATGCCAGCACGCCGGTGTCGGACTTGTCGACCACGCGCTGATCGGTGATGCGATACACCGCCACCTCGCCCGTCGGCATCTCCACCTCGACCGCCTCGCCGGCCTGCACCCACTCCAGAAAGGCAAAGTGCGTGTCCCGATGGCCGCCGATCACGCTGTTGCCCAAGGCGCCGGGGTCGGCCGTACCGAACACATGCCCCGGCCCGAAGGCCAGACTGCGGCCCTGACTGCCGGCCAGCACATACAGCTCAACCCCGCGCGCGGGCACGCTCAGCCGCGCCACCGGCCAGGTGTCGGCCCACGGCCAGGGTTTGACCTGCGACGCGCCGGCCAGCGTCTTCTGCCAGGCCTGGCTGATCAAGGTCTGCGCCAGCCAGGCCTTCGCATGGATGTAACCGGCCTGACCGAATTGCGACAGCGCGACCAGCAGGCTGACGGCAGCAATCGCCTTGATGCTCCACGCGACGATTCGCTGGTGGCGCGGTGCGGCGACGTCCCGGCAGGTCGGCGCAGGCCAGGCGCATTCGACGCCGAGAAATTCGTGATGACTGCAGTTGTGGCAAACGGTGCTCATGACTTACCCCTTCATGCTCAGTTGGCGTACGCGCGGCGTACGGGTGAGGAAGAACGCGGCCAGCGCCATCAGGCCCAGCAGCAGATGCCAGCGCGCATCGGTGGCGCCTTGCGGCAACTCGCCAACCACCCCCGAGGGCGACCAGCCCGCCGGGAAGTGCCCCGGCACGGCGCCGGACTGGAGACGCGCGTCGGCGGAACGCGCCGGGGTCTTGTCGACCGCCACAAAACTGGTGAATTTGCTGACCAGCTGGAACTCCAGCGCCAGGGCCAGCACCTGCTTGCGCACGACCGCCTCGTCGGCACCGTCGGCGAGCGTGTCCATCCAGTGATCAATCTTCTGCCGCGCCCACAACACGCCCATGCCTTCGCCGGGATTGGCGTCGCCAAGAGCGAGCGAGCTGGTCCAGCGGATATCGCCCGCATCACCGCTCAGACGCACTTCGCCACCCACGGTTCGATCAATCGCCGCAGCCACCACCACCGGCTCGCCCAGATACAGGTCGGGCAACGGGTCGGGTGAGGCATCGGCCCGCGCACCGCTCGGCCAGGTAATGGTCAGCCCCTTGACCACCGGTGATTCGAGCTTGGTAAAGAGTTCGGACATGCGCGCCCGCACTTCCTCAATCTTGCCAATGTAGGTAAAGGTCCCGCGCCCGGCCTGCGCCGCCTTGCGCATGAAGTGGCTGTTCGGCGCCGAGCCGATGCCGACGGTAAACAAGCGCGAGTCGCCGAGGCGCTGCTGGATCATGCCAAACAACTGCGCCTCGTTGCCGACCGCGCCGTCGGTCAAAAACACGATCTGACGCACCCGGTCGGCATTGCGCCCGCCGTCGAGCGCCAGAGCCAGCGCACCGGCCATCTCCGTGCCCCCATTGGCGCGCAGGCGCTGCACCCAGCGCACCGCATGGTCAACATTGGCCCGGCTGGCCGGCTGAGCCGAGGTGTAGAGCGCCGAGGCGGTGGAATTGAATTCGATGACATTGAAGCGGTCCTCGGCGTCCAGCCGCGCCAGGGCCATGGCCAGGGCCTCGCGCGCCTGGACGATGGACTCGCCTTCCATTGAGCCGGAGGTGTCGATGATGTACACCACCTCGCGCGGCAGCCGCTTGCCGACCGCACTCGGCGCCGGCGGTACCAGCATCAGCAGCGCGTGGTCGCGATCCTTGCCGGGCTCGACAAACAACGTGGCCGACGGCGCCGTGCCGGCCGCGAGCGTCCAGTTGAGAACAAAGTCGCGATTGGCCGGGGTGCGCCCCTCGCTCAGCCGAATGCGGCGCACCGAGGGCTTGAGCGTATCGACACGCACGCGGTGAAAGGGGCTGTCGACCGACGCGATCGGCACACCGGCATCGAGATACACATTCAGACTCACCGGATTGATGATCGGGCCGGCCTCGTCGGGCAGCATCATCGGCGGCAGGATGGCCGCGGCGTCGGGCACCACATCGGTGCCGGTCGTCGCGCCGCTCTCCTCATCGGCGATCACCTTGCCCGGGATGTAGCGCGGCGCCACCACCATCGGAAAACGCAGGCTGTAGCGGCCCACGCCCTCGGCCACCGCATAGTCGAGCGTGTGCTGGTATTCGATCTCGACCCGAATCTCGTCGCGCGGGCCAATGTTGGCCACACGCGTGGTGAAGATGTTCGGCCGCTCTTGCGACACCAGGGCGGTCGCCTTGCCCTCGGCCTTGGCTTTTTCATAGGTCGCCTGAGCCTGCGCACGCGCCTGGATTTCGCCCTCGATCACCCGGTCGGCGACCTGAATCCGCATGCGATCGACCGCGGCGTTCTCAGGCAACGGAAACACATACGTGCCTTCGCGCCAGTCGTCGGCCGGGTTGCGGAAACGCTGCACCACCTTGGCACGCACGATCGGGCCACTGACCCGCAGCGTGACGTCGGTATGCAACAAGGGGGCCGCCACCGGATCGCCACCGTCGGCGCCGCGAAACAACAGGGTGCCTTGCTGCACCGATCCATCCTCACGACTCGCGGCCTGCGCCGGGCCGGCCAGTAACAGCACGACGGCGCCCAACGCCAGGCTCACGCCCAGACCGGTGATGAACATCAGCAGCAAGCGGGCGAGCAGTTCGGCAACTTCTCGGGCGCGATCTCTAAGGCCAAGCGGTGCGGGGGTCATGGTGTTCTCCGTTCATGGGCGTTTTTGGACACGACCATTAGAACGAGGAAAACAGCCCCCTTCGGGCATCGAATCGGGCAAAGCGCTGATCAAATGTGGCAGAAAAATGGCAAGCGGCCGGGGCGCGCCGACGGTGCTAAAGTAGCGCCCCATGGGACGCAGAATCGCCATTGTTGAAGACGAAGCCGCCATCCGGGCCAACTACTCGGATGCCTTTGCACGCCAGGGCTATGAGGTGTCGGCCTATGCCGATCGGCCCAGCGCACTGGCCGCCTTTCGCGACCGCCTGCCAGAGCTGGCGATCATCGATATCGGCCTGGGCAACGAACCCGAGGGTGGCTTTACGCTATGCGCCGAGTTGCGCGCGCTGTCGCAGCGCCTGCCGATCATTTTCCTGACCGCCCGCGACAGCGATTTCGACGTAGTGTCGGGCTTGCGTCTGGGCGCGGATGACTACCTGACCAAGGACATCAGCCTGCCGCACCTGCTGGCCCGCGTGGCGGCGCTGTTTCGTCGGGTGGAAGTCCTGGCCGAAGCAAAACCCACCGAAGAACAGCTGGATCGTGGCGACCTCAAACTGGACATCAGCCGCCTGAGCGCTCGCTGGCGCGGCGAGTCGGTGCCCCTGACGCTGACCGAGTTCTGGATGGTGCATACCCTGTCGCGACATCCGGGGCATGTAAAGAATCGCGATCAGCTGATGACCGACGCGCACCTGGTAGTGGACGACGGCACCATCACCTCGCACATCAAGCGGATCCGCAAAAAATTTGCCGCGCTCGACCCGGGGTTTGACCGGATCGAGAGCGTTTACGGCGCGGGCTACCGCTGGAAAGCCTGAGCCCCCAGCGGCGGCGCGTCAGCCCCCGTTGAGATAAAACAGCACCAAGGCGATCACCACGGCAAGCACGAGGCCGGCAACGAGCGTACCCGCACTGGTGGTGCGCGCGGCGGCTGGCGGCACGACGTCGGGCGGCGGGCTGGGCGGCGGGCTGGGCGGCGGCGGTGCCGGCATGGCAGCGGGCCTGGCTGGCGCGGGAGGAGGTGGTGCCGGCGGCGGTTCGACGGGCGCCACGGGCGCGGCCTTGGCCGGTGGCGGCGCCGTGAAATCGAAATCGACCTTGGTGACGGGTTTCTGCACCGGCTTTGTCGCTGGCGCGTCATGAGCCGCGCGCAATGCCGCCAAGGCGTCGTCATCGTCGGCCAATGCGCTTTCGTACTCGCGGATGGCTTCCGGGTTGATCACCGTCTGCATCATGGCCGAACGCGGATTCCCCAGGGGCGGGCTGTCATCGGCCTCACCCAGCGCGGCGCGGATCATGTCGAGCGACGCGCTGCTGTCGAAACTGTGTTGAACGTTGTAGGGCACCGAAGCACTGAACTGGGTCTCCATCAAACTCGCTTCGGTCGCCGCTTCGGGCTCGGAGATCTCGGACGGCAGCCGATCCGGGCGCGGCAAAGGTGGATCGGCCGACACATCCATGCCCATCTGACGCAAGGTCTTGATGTAAGTCCGGGCCTTTTCTTCGATCAGCCCGCGCTTGATGGTCACCGTCTGGCCGGAAAACAGCAGCGCCTGCTGACGCGCATCGAAACGCAAGCGACTGGCCGACTGGCGCATCACTGACTCGCGCGAGAAACCGGGCAACACCTTGCCGCCAAAGACGATGCGATACCCCGGCGCGCTTGGCGTCGCAGGGGCCGCCTTTGCGGGCGCCGCCGTCGTTGCCACCGGCGCAGCCGCCGCCTGCGAGCGGGCGTTCAAACCCATCGCCGTCAATTCGGCCAGATAGCGGCGCGCCTGCTCGGCATCGAGGCCTTTTTTGAGCGTAATGACACGCCCGGAGAAAACCTGCGCCAGCTGCGCCGGCTTCAAGCCAAAGCGTTCGCCAAAGCGCGCCTTGACCTGCGCTGGCGCAAAGCCGTCGAGCAAATCACCAGAAAAAATAATCGCGTAGAGGGGCCCCATCCCTTATTGCTCCCGAAGCATGTCACGTTGCAACATCAGCATACTTTGTACCATGCAATATGCCGTAATCCTTGAGGAATTGGTTACGTTTTGATCCGTAAAGCCCGGCGGCCACGCCATTGCGCCGATGCTATCGTCGACCAGGGCTTGACCCGAACACCTTGCGGGCCTCACGCTGCCGACACGATCCATGCCACCGCCCGACACCCTGCCGTGAAATCCATTCGCATCAGTCTGCGTAGCAAACTCGCCTTGATGGCGCTGGTATTGCTCGCGCTACCGTGGGTGGGCTATCAATATGTGCAGGAAATGGAGCGGTTTCTGCTCGACGGCCAGCGCCAGGGCCTGATCGCCACGGCCCGCGCCGTGGCCACCGCCTTGCATGAACGCCCTCAACTGTTCGGCCGCCCGCCCGGCAGCAGCATGGTCAGCCTGAGCGACTCCCTGCTCCCTGGCGAAGAGGTGCTGGAGTTGGCCATTGCGGCGATGCCTCAGCAGACGCCGACCGAAGCACCGTTCGCAGCCCCGCCGCCGACGCCAACCATCGATGGCGCTGCAGAAGTGGCGGCCATCCTGCGCGCGCTGGAGCGCAATACCGCACGTATCTGGGTCGTCGACCGCGACCTCGACGTACTCACCCATACCGGCTCACTGGCCCCACCGCCCGCCGCCTCGCCGGGCCCGCTCGTTCAGTTCTGGCATGGCTTGCTCGGCAGTGTGGGCTACCGGCCCGACAACATCGCCGACCGACTCGCCGACATTCCGCCGCCCAGCGGCCAGGCCATCTCCGGCACCCTCTTCGGCGCCACCACCTCCTGGCTGCGCCCGGTGGGCGGTAGCGATGTGCTGATCGTCGCGGCGGCGCATCCGGTGTGGGTCGCCGACAGGGTACAAGGCGCGGTGGTAGTCGAAGAGAGCACGCTGGCAATCCAGGCGGTGCGCGACGCGGCGGTCGAACGCCTCGCCTGGCTGACCTTTGCCGGCTTGGCGATTGCCGCCATCGTGGTGCTCGGTTTCGCGTCGCGTCTGTCTTGGCGCATCCGCAGCCTGCGCGACGAGGCCGAAAGCGCGATCGACGCCCGCGGCCGGATCACCGGCCTCGCCGCCGCATCAACCGCGGGCGATGAAGTGGGTGACCTGTCACGCAGCTTCTCCACCCTGCTCGCCCGCCTCGCGCAACACCACCAATACCTCGAATCCATGGCCAGCCGGCTCTCGCACGAGTTGCGCACGCCGGTCGCCGTGGTGCGCTCATCGCTTGAAAACCTGCAACTCGAAGCCCTCCCGCCCGAAGCGGCCACCTATCTCGATCGCGCCCATGCCGGCCTGCACCGACTGACCCGGATTCTCGCCCGTATGAGCGAAGCCACCCGCATGGAGCAAGCCCTCGCCACCACCGACCCCGAATGGTTCGAGTTGCGCGCCGTGGTCGCCGAGTGCATCAGCGGCTACCGCCTCGCGCATGCCAGTCAGCGCTTTGACGACAGGCTCACCGATCAGCCCGTGTGGGTTCGCGGCGCCCCCGATCTGGCCGCGCAGATGCTCGACAAACTGGTGAGCAATGCCGTCGACTTCACCTCGGCCGACCAGCCCATCAAGATCGAACTCACGCTGACCGACGCACAGGCCGAACTGAGTGTGAGCAATCACGGCCCCACCCTGCCCAGTGCGCTCGAAGGCAAACTCTTCGACTCGATGGTGTCCGGGCGCAGCGCCGACCCTGGCGGTGAGCCGCATCTCGGCCTTGGACTCTATGTGGCGCAGCTGATTGCGGGATTCCATGGCGGCAAACTCGCCGCCCGAAACCTGCCATCGGACGACGGTGTCCGGGTCACCGCCACGCTCCCCGCTCGCGCCGACAACAGCCTCGGCGCGCGCGCTGATCGTCAGTAAACTTGACACGCACCGCCCCCAGGGCTGACGCGGAATACAAAAACTTCACCGAAACAATAGTTTGCAAAGCTGGCTCAGCGCTTGCTTCTGTCGAGTATGAGTCATTTTTTTTGCGCCGCGCCCAGAGTCATGCTTGCTCTCTGGTGCCTCAGCTTGAGCAGTCCAGCCAGCGCCATGCCGCTCGCAGACAGCGCGCCTCAGCTCACGAGCACAGTCCCTGGCGCCCATAGCGCCCCAGACGCCCTGGAGTTCGTGACCGACGACACCTTGAGCCCCGCGCTCGAGGCCGCACACCGGCGTGCGCCCCTTTCCCCGGAGATCGGCACCGCAGACCTCCCCACCAGCGAGGCCATGATCAGCCCCGCGGATCGTCAACGCGGCGACGCCAAGAAGCCCGAGGCCATGCCCTTTACCCACACGGAAAACGGCCTCGACGACCTGGCTTTCGACGACCCCGGCGCCAAGGCCTGGTTTGCCGACGACGAGAACCTGATGGACCGGATGCGCAACGTGCGCGCCCAGGTAGCCGAACTGCTGGACTGGAAGCTCAACGACACCATCAACCAGGCCGGCCGCGAACTCCTCGAAACCCTGGGCATTGACGACACCGCCACCACCCGACTGATGATCGCCGAGCGCACCGCCGAAGATACCCCACCGCCGTGGATGGTCCATGCGGCCGAGCGAACCGACAAAGCGGGCGACGCGCCATGGGATGCCGAGTCTGGCCGAAACGCGATCGCCAAATTTGCTTTCCTGGTCTGGGATACCCTGACGCATCCGGCCTTCATCGCTCTGGTAATGTTATTCATCGGCTTCCGGTCCTTGGTCGCGCTGGTGCGCCTCACCCGCCGCTCACGCCCCCGTAAAAGCCGGCGATCACGAACCAACGTTGAACCGCCCCAGGAAAAGCCCCGCAGCCACAGCAAGCACTGGACACGTCGCCGGCGCATTCGCTAGGCTGACGGCCCACCTCTGACGGATCGTCAGCATGAGCCACATGGACGCCTATCGGGCAAGCGGGGCGGAGCGCCTTAGAACCGACGATCTCCTTGCATTGATGCCAAAACATGGCGCATCAGCGCTTGACGTCGGTGCGCGTGACGGCCACTTCTCCCTGCTGATGGCCGAGCGTTTCGACAACGTCACTGCGCTTGATCTGAGCCAACCCAGAATCACGCATCCAAAAATCAACTGCGTTGCTGGCAATACCGCCGCGCTTGATTTTCCGGACCGATGCTTCGATCTGGTTTTTTGCGCAGAGGTGCTTGAGCATATCCCCTCACCTGCGCTGGAGCGGGCCTGCACCGAACTCGCCCGCGTCTGCCGGAGCACACTGCTGATCGGCGTCCCTTTCGATCAGGATATCCGCGTCGGGCGCACCACCTGCAGCCACTGCGGCCAGACCAATCCGCCCTGGGGCCATGTCAATCGTTTCGACGAGGCGCGCCTTGCGAACCTGTTTCCATCGCTGCATCTGGCTGAACGCTCATTGATCGGCAGCACCCGCGAGCGCACCAACGCGCTCAGCACATGGCTGATGGATCAGGCTGGCAATCCCTACGGCACGTACTCCCAGGACGAACCCTGCGTACACTGCAATCACCCCCTGGGCCAGCCAGCCCCGCGCTCATTCGTCCAGAAACTGATCACCAAAGCCGCCTTCCTCGGTCAGCGCCTGCAGCGCCCCTTCATCGCCGAGCGAGCCAACTGGATTCATCTGCGCTTCGAACGCGCCAACTAAACTGCCCCATGCCAACCCTATCCCTGCTCGACCAAACGCTGGACTACATTCGCCTTCACGCGGCCACACCCCGTGCAGGCGCGCCGACGCTGGTGTTTCTTCACGAAGGGCTGGGTGCGATCAGCATGTGGCGGGATTTTCCGCAGCGGCTGACCGACGCGGTGGGCGGGGATGCACTGGTCTACTCGCGCGCCGGCTATGGCCGTTCGAGCCCGGCCGAGCTCCCGCGCCCGGTGGACTACATGCATACCGAGGCCTTGCGTATATTGCCGGCGCTGCTGGATGCGCTGGCCATCGAACGGCCGGTGCTGTTCGGCCACTCCGACGGCGGCTCGATTGCCCTGATCTGCGCCGGCGCCACCGCCACGCCGCTGAGCGGCATTGTGGTGCTGGCACCGCACGTGATGGTCGAAGACATCACCATCGCCGGCATTCAGGAGGCACGGGCGCGCTATGAGACGACACCCATGCGCGACCGCCTCGGCCGCCACCACGACGATCCGGATGCGGCCTTCTGGGGCTGGAACAATGTCTGGCTCGACCCGGCCTTTCGCGACTGGAACATCGAACATCTGCTCCCCGACATCGACTGCCCGGTGCTCGCCGTTCAAGGCGAGGACGACGAATACGCCACCCTGGCACAGATCGATCGCATTGCCGACGGCGCGCCCGATGTCCGCCTGCTGGCCTTGCCCGACTGCCGGCACTCGCCCCACGCCGACCAGCCCGACGCGGTGATCGCCGCCACGGCCGAGTTCATTGCGAGCCTCACCCCGGCCAGCGCTTAATCGCCGAATTCTTCCTTGCGATAACGCAGCACGTGACGGCGGCCGTTGACTGCCGTCACGCTGATCCACAGCCAGCCCACGCCGGCGCACACCAGTGCCGCCGACAGGCCGCGCGGATACAGCAACGCCACCACAGCGACCAGGACAGCCAACACGGCCGAACTGATCAGCGCCTTGCGGGTAATCCCCTGCAAACACTGCTCTGCCAGCGCCGGCGTCGTGACGCCTGCGGCCTGCAAGGCCTTGCGCACGGAGACATAGTTTTGTTCCTGTTTCTGAGCGCTACGCCCAAAGGGATCATCGATCTTCATGTGAGACAACACTGTGGCAATGGCGGGGCGCTCAGGATACGCCGGATCGCCATCCCCCCCAATCACAACGCCGGCCCCAACACGCAAAAACGGCGCGCCCCCCGTCGGGAGGCCGCGCCGTCATCCTTCGACGGAAGGTGTCGAACGCTCAGCGCACGAACATTTCCACCCGACGGTTCTGCGCACGCCCGTCGGCCGTGCTGTTGTCGGCAATCGGCATCACCTCGCCCTGCCCGGTCGGCGTCAGACGCCCCGGCGCCACCCCGCGGCCTTGCAGATAGTTGGTCACGCTGGTCGCGCGGTCCAGCGACAGGCGTTGGTTGTATTCGGCCGCGCCGGTACTGTCGGTGTGGCCGACCACGTTGACCATCGCATTCGGATGCTCGTTGAGGGTGCCGGCGATCTGGTCCAGCGTTTGCGCAAAGGCCGGATTGACCCGCGCGCTATTGGTGTCGAACAACACCGCGCCCGGGATATCGAGCTTCACCGAGCCATCGGGCTGCTCGGTCACCTTGACCTGAGAGCCGATCAGATAGCCAAAGGCACCACCCAACGCGGCACCCACCACCGTACTGCGCCGGCCACCCACCTGGTTGCCGACAACACCGCCGAGCACGGCACCGGAGACTGCGCCAATGGTTTTGTTCTGAGTTTCAGTCGTGGTGCAAGCTGGCAGGGCCAACACACTCGCCACGGCGGCAACAACAAGCATTTTTTTCATCGTTTTCTCCTTCCTGAGGGGGCTTGCCAACACACCCGAAGACACGGGCTGTGGTCGATCCGGCCATGCTACGCGCCTCGTGTGACTCGATTGGGCGCGCTGTTCATGGCTTTATCTTGCCACGCAGCGGCGGCTTGCGCGCAAATTGGTTACGAAGTGCAACAAACCGGGCATTGGGTCCGGGGCTTGCCGCAGCGCCCCTCGGCAGGGCACTCTTTCAGAAACCCCGCCCTGCCAGGAGCGCACAACCCATGCCGAATCTGGATGCCCTCGAACTCAAAGCCTTCGTCCCCGCCCGAAATTTCAAGCGCTCACAACGCTTTTATCTCGACCTGGGCTTCAGCTGCGCCTGGGCCTCGCCGGATCTGGCCTATTTCCAGTGTGGGAACACGGGCTTTCTGCTCGAGAACGACTACCTCGCCATCGTGGCCGAAAATTTCACCCTGCATCTGCTGGTCGCCGATGTCGATGCCTGGTGGCAACGCGCCCACGACGCGCATCTTGACGATGTCTATGGCGTGAAGCTCACCCCGCCCGAGGACCGCGCCTGGGGCATGCGCGAGTTCACCCTCACCGACCCGAGCGGCGTGCGTTGGCGTATCGCGCAAACCATTGCGCCCGGTGATCTCGCCCACGGCGCGGGCTGACTCAGCCGGACTGCATCGCCCAGCGCAAACGTTGCAGCGCATCGGCGATAGCACATAGCGACTCAACGCCCGCACAATCACGCCCCGCTCGGCGGCCCGCGACACCACCTCGGTATCACTCAACGTATCCGGCAAGCGCAACACCAGATGCAGCCCCGCCGCGCCACCGCGAATATCGGTCTCCGGCCCCGGCCAACGCGCCAAGGCGGCGCGCAGCGCCTGCTGGCGGGCCAGATAGAGACGCCGCATGCGCCGCAGATGGGTGGTGTAGTGACCGCGCTGAATGAAGTCCGCCAGCGCCACCTGCTCAATCCCCTGCCCCGAGCGTGCCAGCGACGCCGACGCCCCGGCAAAGGCCCCGGCCAGCGCCTCAGGCACCACCAGATAGCCCAGCCGCAGCCCCGGATAAAGCGTCTTGCTGAAGGTGCCGGTATAGACCACCGGCGCGTCGGGCTGCAAGCCAAACAGCGCGGGCAGGCCCGGCCCGCCGCGGGCAAACTCGCTGTCGTAGTCGTCCTCGATGATCCAGCCGCCGCTGCGACGCACCCCGTCGATCAGGGCGAGGCGTCGCGGCAGGCTCAAGACCTCGCCCGACGGGTACTGGTGGGCCGGGCAGACCAGCGCCAGACGCGGCGGATGCGCCTGCCAGTCCGCCGCCGTCGGCGCCATGCCTTCGCCGTCCACCGGCACCGGATGCAAAGCCAGTCCGGCCATCGCCAAGGCGGTGCGCGCCGCCGGGTAGCCGGGATTCTCGATCCAGGCCGTCTCACCGTTGTCGGCCAGCAGGCGCGCGCACAGATCGAGCGCCGCCTGCGTGCCGGCGGTGACGATGACTTGCTCGGGGCGCACCCGAAAGCCGCGCACCGTCGCCAGATAGTCCGCCAACGCCGCGCGCAAGGCCGACTCACCACCCGGCGCGGCATAGCCCAGATGACTCGGCCGCGCCGCCCGCCAGGCCCGATCCAGACAGCCGCGCCAGGCCCGAAAGGGAAAACTCGCCACATCGGGCACACCGGGCGCAAACGCGCCCAGTTCCGGCCCCGCCGGCGGTGACTCGGCGAGCGCCGCGCGACGCGCCAGCGCCGGCCAGGCGGGAGCCTTCACCACCGCACTCGGCGCCACCACCAGCGCAGCCACCCGCGTGCCCTGGCGATCGGCCAGCAAACAGCCCTCGGCGGCCAGTTGCTCGTAAGCGAAGATCACTGTGTTGCGCGCAATGCCCAGTTCCGACGCCAACTGGCGACTGCCCGGCAAGCGCGCGCCGGCCGCCAGCCGACCATCGACAATCGCGGCGCGCAGACGTTGATACAGTAGCCGCTGAACGGGCACCCCCTTGGGCAAGGGGGGTGCAAGCAACCAGTTGAGATTCATCGTGGCTCTACGTTTCGATTGGTTTGTGGCACTTCGCATGGTGCCAGCAAGCCGCTAATCTGACCACACCTACCCGGAGGAACAGCGCAATGAGCACTTACACCGCCACCATCGTTTGGCAGCGCGGCAGTCAGGTCTTCACCGACAACCGCTACAGCCGGCGTCATGAAATCCACTTCGACGGCGACATCACGCTGCCCGCCTCATCCTCGCCCCATGTGATACCGGAGCCGTATTCGGACGCCGACGCAGTTGACCCCGAAGAAGCCTTTGTCGCCGCGCTGTCGAGCTGCCACATGCTGTGGTTTCTGTCACTGGCCAGCCGCGCCGGCTTCTGCGTCGATCACTACGAAGACGCGGCCGAAGGCGTGCTGGGCACGGGCCCCGGCGGCAAACAGATGATGACCGTCGTCACCCTCAGGCCGGCCGTACGCTTCTCCGGAGAGCAGCCGACCCAGGAAGAACACGAGGTGCTGCACGAGACGGCCCACGACGCCTGCTTCATTGCCAACTCGGTCAAATCCGAGCTGCATTGCCACCCCCGCTTACTCACCGACTGAGCCTGGACCACTACCATGCCCCAAACCACCGCCCCCAGCCCCCGCACCCGACTGCGCCGCCACCCCGAGCGCGGCCACTACGACGCCGACACCCTGGCCGCGATCATCGACGACGCCTGGGTGTGCCATGTGTCCTTCACGCTCGACGGCACGGTGCACGCCATGCCGACCGCGCACTGGCGGGTGGGCGAGTATCTGTACATCCATGGCGCGCGCGCCTCACGCATGCTCAAGGCGCTCACCGACAGCGACGCCTGCATCACGCTGGCGCAGGTCGACGGCCTGGTGCTGGCCCGCTCGGCGTTTCACCACTCCATGAATTTTCGGTCGGTGGTCGCCTATGGCCGGTTCGAGTTGGTGGACGACGACGCCCACAAACTCGCCACCATGCAAGCCTTCATCGACAAGGTCGCCCCCGGACGCTGGGACAGCCTGCGCCCGGTCACCGACAAAGAGTTGAACGCCACCACGGTGCTGCGCCTGAAGCTGACCGAGGCCTCCGCCAAGATCCGCACGGGAGGCGTCAAGGACGACGACGCCGACCTGAGCTGGCCGGTGTGGGCCGGCGTGCTACCGCTGACGCTGATAGCCGGCACGCCGATCACCGAGCCCGACAGCCAGGTGGCGGACTACCCGCAGCCGGCCTGAGCCGCACTCAATCGCTCTCGCGCTGCGCCGGCTTGGTGCCGGCCGGCGCCGCCGGGGCGAGCACGCTGGGCGCGGTCTGATGCACATGCAGATCGGTTTGCGGGTAGGGAATCGAGATGCCGGCTTCGTCGTAGGCGATCTTGATCTTCTCTTTCAGCTCACACATGGTCAGGAAGTAGTCCGGCGTCTTGACCCACGGGCGGATGTGCAGATTCACGCTGCTGTCGGCCAGATCGGCCACCGCGATCACCGGCGCCGGATCGGTCAGCACACGTTCATCGGCCATGACCACCGCCTCGGCCACTGCCTTGGCCTTGCGGATATCGTCGTCGTAGCTGATGCCGATCAGCAGATCGATGCGCCGCGTCTCGCGGGCCGAGTAGTTGGTGATCACGTCGGCGTAGATCGCTCCATTGGGCACGATGATTTCGCGGTTGTCGGGGGTCCGAAAGGTCGAGCTGAAGATGTTGATCTTCTCCACCACCCCGGTGGTGCCGCCGGCCTCGACAAAATCCCCCGCCCTGAACGGCCGGAACACGATCAGCATCACCCCGGCGGCAAAGTTCTTGAGCGAATCCTGCAGCGACAGGCCAATCGCCAGACCCGCCGCACCGATCAGCGCCACCAGCGAGGTGGTATCCACCCCCAGCCGGTTCAGCGCCGCGACCACGATCACCAGCAGCAGCACACCATGCAGGATGGACAGCACGAAATGCGAGAGCATCTCGTCCATCCCGGTGCGGTTCAGCACCCGCCGCGCCACGGCCACTGCGCCACGCACCACCCAGCGACCGACGATGAAGATCATCAGCGCAAACAGCAGGTTCAGACCCCAGTCGGTGGCGTAGGCGGTCACTTTCTCGGTGTTCATCAAATTTTCCAGCATGGCATCTCCGTGCATTCAAACGATTTCTGTTGGCTGTTCGCACCGCGCCGCGCGCCGGCCCGAACACTGCCCTCAGCCTATGGTGCATGGCAGCATCGTGCAAGTCGGCGACGCAAACACATGTGACGCCACACGCGGCGGGGCAGGTATCATCCCCGCTTGTCGACCGTCCTCGCCACCGCCATGCCTGTGCCTCGTCCGTTCACTGAAGCCGCCCCGCGCGTTGCCATCATCGGCGGCGGACCGGCCGGGCTGATGGCCGCCGAGGTGCTGTCGCAGGCCGGTGTCAGCGTGGATGTGTTCGAACGCATGCCGACCGTCGGCCGCAAGCTGCTGATGGCCGGGCGCGGCGGACTGAACATCACCCACGCCGAGCCCGCCGCCGATTTTCTCGACCGCTACAGCGCCGGCCGCGACGCCCTCGCCCCACTCATCGCCGACTTCGGCGCCGACGCCATCCGCACCTGGGCGGCCGGCCTGGGCATCGACACCTTCGTCGGCAGCTCCGGCAAAGTCTTTCCGGCTGGCATGAAGGCCGCCCCGCTGCTGCGTGCCTGGCTGGCCCGGCTGCGCGCGGCGGGTGTGCGCATCCACCCCCGCCGTCGCTGGACCGGCTGGCACGCCGACGGCGCGCTGGCCTTCGACACCCCCGACGGCCCGCTCAGCCACCGCGCCGACGCCACCGTGCTGGCGCTCGGCGGCGGTAGCTGGGCGCGGCTGGGCAGCGACGGCCGGTGGGTCGACGCGCTCACCGCCGCCGGTGTCGGCATCGCACCGCTGGCCCCCAGCAACTGTGGTTTCGAACTCGACTGGAGCACGCACTTTCGCGAACGCTTCGCCGGCGAGCCGCTCAAGACCGTCACCCTGCGCTTCACCGATCCCGCCGGCCGCCGCCACGAGCGCCACGGCGAATGCCTGGTCACCGCCGCCGGCCTGCAAGGCCCGCTGATCTACGCGCTCAGCGCCCCCCTGCGCCACGCCCTCGCCACCGGCCCGGCAGACATCACGCTCGACCTCCTGCCCGACCGCAGCGAAGCGCAACTGCGCACCGCGCTCGCCGCCCCGCGCGGCCGCCGTTCGCTCAGCAACCACCTGCAACGCAGCGTCGGCCTCAAAGGCGTCAAGGCCGGACTGCTGCGCGAAGTGCTCGCCGCCGAGTCGCTCGACGACCCCGTCCGTGTCGCCGCCACACTCAAAGCGCTCCCGCTGCAGGTGCTGCGGCCGCGCCCCATCGACCAGGCCATCAGCACCGCCGGCGGCGTGCGCTTTGCCGGGCTCGACCCGGCCCTCATGCTGACCGGACGACCCGGCGTTTTCTGTGCCGGCGAGATGCTCGACTGGGACGCCCCCACCGGCGGCTATTTGCTGACCGCCTGCCTCGCCACGGGGCGGGCCGCTGGCGCCGGCGCGCTTCGCTGGCTCAGCGCCGACAGCCGTGTGACAAACCGATAAATTGATGCGAACAGCATCGCGGTTTAGGCTAGGATAGGCGGGTTCGTACTTCCCCCACCGGAGCCCCGCATGCGCGCTGCCCGCTTGACCATCCTGACCGCCGTCACCACCCTCGCCGCCCTCGCTCAACCGGCCCAGGCCACGAGCGGCTGGTATCTCAACGCCGCCGGCACCGGCTGGTCCGACGCCAGCTTCGTGTCCTCACTCAATGTGGCCGGCGCCGGCTTCATTGAGCAGGCATTTTCGTGGCAGGCGCTTGGCTTTGCATTCGAAGAGCACGGCGCCTATCAGATCGTCGGTGCACCGGCATCGAGCCACGACCTGACCGTCAGCTATAACATTGCCGGCGAAGTCGGCCTGCTCAGCAACGGTTTCACCGGCGGCGTGATCGACCTCTACTCCGACAGCGTCTTCGACTTTGGCAGCACCAACGGCAGCTACGGCGCCAACAACGGCACGCACATTGCCAGCTTTGCGGTCACAGGCGGTCAGATCGACCCCCTCACCCGTCTCGTCGGCCTGCAAGCCAACCTCGTCGGCGGCTCCATGGCCAGCGGCTACTTCTTCGATGTGGCCGGTAACGACCTGAGCGATCGGGGCGGCATTTCACTGTCCATGGGCGTGCAAAGCACCATCATCGATCCGACGGGCACCCACATCGTGTCCGAACTCGCCTGCGAGCAGGCCGGCTTCACCGGCGCGGGTTGCAACGGACGCCCCTATCGCGCATCCTTTCTGAACCTGGGCTGGTCGACCGTGCAAGACACCGGCGTGGCCACCCTGAACATCCCGGCGCTGAGCCAGCCCGTGACCGCCGTACCCGAGCCGACCACCGCCCTGATGATGCTCACCGGCCTACTCGGCCTCGCCGCCCGGCAGCGCTTCAAGAAAGGATAAACACCATGCCCCGCGCCCTCGTCCTGCGTCATGTCGCGTTTGAAGACCTGGGGCTGTTCGAGGGCCCGCTACGCCAGCGGGGCTACACCATCGAAACGGTCGATGCCGGCGTCGACGCCCACCCGCGACGCCTGCGCACCGCCGACCTGCTCGTCGTCTGCGGTGGCCCGATTGGCGCCTACGAAACCGATCGCTACCCCTATCTCAGCGAAGAAATCAACGCCATCGGCGAACGCATCGGCATCGGTGCGCCAACACTCGGGCTGTGCCTCGGTGCCCAGCTGATGGCCGCGGCCATGGGCGCCCGGGTGTATCCCGGCCAACACAAAGAACTCGGCTGGTCCCCCCTCCAGCTCACCGAAGCCGGCTGCGCCTCGCCCCTTGCCGCAGTGGGCGATCTGCCCGTGCTGCACTGGCACGGCGACACCTTCGACATCCCCAAAGGCGCCACCTGGCTGGCCGCCTCGGCCGATTATCCGCACCAGGCCTTCTCGGTCGGCCACCACGCGCTGGCGCTGCAATTCCATCTTGAAATGGACCCGACCCGGATCGAGCAATGGCTCATCGGCCACACCGCCGAACTCGCCGCCGCCGGCATCAACCTGCCCGCCTTGCGCGCCGCCACCGCGCTGCACGGCCCGCAACTGGCCGCCATCGCGCGCTCCGTGCTCACCACCTGGCTCGACACCATGACCGCCCGCCGGCCCGGTTGAACCAAGAAACCACAACTGACCGCTTGTGCCCATGAGCAAGGTGTTGAACATGCAAAGCTTTTCGGCTTCAAAGCCGATCACCCGGCGGGTGAATAGCGCTACGCACCCGAGTGTGCGTCCAACGACGGTTTCCAGGTTGAACGCAACTGTCGCGCTTTTTCGCGGTCCATAAGCCTGACCCCTCTTTACCGCTTGCCGAAGGAGACATCATGGCCGGAAACACTCGCCGCGACTGGGAAGCCGTCCTCCCCGCCGACTCATGCCACGTGCTGTTTGAAGAAGGCACCGAACGCGCCGGCAGCAGCCCGCTCAACGCCGAAAAGCGCGCCGGCACCTTCATCTGCGCCGCCTGCCACACCCCGCTGTTCACCCAAGACACCAAGTTCGACAGCGGCACCGGCTGGCCCAGTTTCTGGCAGCCCCTGCCCGGCGCCGTCGAAACCAAGACCGACTTCAAACTGATCGTGCCGCGCACCGAATACCACTGCGCCCGCTGCGGCGGCCACCAGGGCCATGTGTTTGGCGATGGCCCCGCGCCGACCGGGCAGCGGTATTGCAACAACGGCGTGGCGTTGAGATTCGTCCCCGAGGGCGAGGCTCTACCGGAGCTACGGGAGGTGCCAGGGGCGTAGGGTGGTCAGCTTTGCTGCCCACCAAGCGGCACTTGTCGTGAGGCACGATGGTGGGCGGCAAGCCGCCCACCCTACGGAGTGACGCCTCTACACTCGGGCTGATCGTGCCGCGCACCAAATACCATTGCGCCCGCTGCGGCGGCCACCAGGGCCATGTGTTTGGCGATGGCCCC
>NZ_VMNI01000011.1 GCF_007625205.1 Denitromonas ohlonensis
CTCTTCCGAGATGGACGAGCCGAGCGCCGAGTTGCCGATGTTGGCGTTGATCTTCACCAGGAAGTTACGGCCGATGATCATCGGCTCGGACTCGGGGTGGTTGATGTTGTTCGGGATGATCGCCCGGCCACGCGCCACTTCATCGCGCACGAATTCCGGGGTGATCGTCTCGGGGATCGACGCCCCGAAATTCTGGCCCGGATGCTGACGGGTCAGCAGCGCGGCCATTTTCTCGCCGGTCGGGCCCGAGTTCTTCAGCGACTCGACATAGGCGGCGCGATTCATGTTCTCGCGGATCGCGATGTATTCCATCTCCGGCGTGATGATGCCGCGACGCGCGTAGTGCATCTGCGTGACGTTGGCACCGGCTTTGGCACGACGCGGCTTGCGATGCAGACCGGGAAAGCGCAGCTCGTCGAGCTTGGCGTCGGCCGCACGCACCCGACCGAACTCGGAGGAGAGGTCAGAGAGCACCTCGGTGTCGTCCCGCTCCTCGATCCAGCCCTGGCGCACCGCCGGCAGGCCCGAGCGGATGTCGATCTTTGCCGCCGGGTCAGAGTAAGGGCCCGAACAGTCATACACAAAGATCGGCGGATTCGGCTCGGCCGGCGCGTCGGAGGCGGTGCCGGGCGCGGCAAACATCAGCGGCGTGTCGTCTTGCGAGATCTCGCGCATCGGCACGCGGATGTCGGGACGCGAGCCTTCGACATAGATCTTGCGCGAGTTGGGCAGCGGGGCAATCGCCGCTTCGTCCACGTGGGCGCTTGAGGCGAGAAATTTTTCGTTGGCATTCATTCTGAGGCTCTCCGGGTTGAGGCGCTGGGGGAGAGTCGGAACGGGCGCCGGCAGGGCGGCCGGCACGTCGTTTCCCTTCGCCGGCATGACCCGGATCAGGTTCCAAGGGACTCTCTCAGCCACGTATCGCGGCACCCCCAACGAACCCCGCCAAGGTAAAGGAAAAGTGCGTGTCCGGCAACTGTGGCTCAGGGCATCCTTGGCTTTCATGTCGGGCGTGCGGGCGCGAACGATTCGCGCGCCTGTCAATCGCTAGCTCTGGTGCGGCGTGCCGTGCTGCCACAAGGCATGAAAGTGATGCACTGGCCCATGGCCTTTGCCGACGCCGAGTTGGCCGGACTGGGCGATGGCGCCGAGCAGGTAGCGGCGGGCGTCAAGCACCGCTGCGTCGACCGGGCGGAACTCTCGCGTGCGCTGCGGCAGCAGAGCGGCGATGGCAGATGAGAGGGTGCAGCCGGTGCCGTGGGTGTTGGGGGTGTCGATGCGCGGCGTGGGCAGTTTGACCATGCGGTCACCATTGAAGAGCAGGTCGACCAGTTCGTTGCCGGGCAGGTGGCCGCCCTTGAGCAGCACCCAGCGCTCGCCGCTGTGCGGCAGCATCTCGCGCAGGCGCTCGGCGGCGCGGGTCATTTCCTTGACCGACTCGGGCGCGCGGGCATCGAGCAGCACGCCGGCTTCGGGCAGGTTGGGGGTGAGCATGAACACTTGCGGCAGCAAGGCCTCCTTGAGCATGGACACGGCCTCGCGGGCGAGCAGGTGGTCGCCGCTCTTGGCGACCATCACCGGGTCGAGCACGACGTTGTCGGGCTGGTAGCGCGCGAGGCCTTCGGCCACGGTGCGCACGATGCCTGCGGTGCCGAGCATGCCGATCTTGACGGCGTGAATCGCCACATCGTCGAACAGCGTGTCGATCTGCAGTTTGAGGAAGTCGGTTGGTGGGGTGTGGATGCCGGTGACGGCGGTGGTGTTTTGCGCGGTGAGCGCGGCCACCACGCCGCAGCCGTAGGCGCCAAGCGCCGAGAAGGTTTTCAGATCGGCGAAGACACCGGCGCCGCCCGAGGGGTCGATGCCGGCGATGCTCACTACATTGGGGATACGCGATGTCATGCGGTGTCCTCGGTCACGGGTTCAAGAATTCGGCGCATTTGCCGAAAACCGGATTATCCCCTTTATGCAAGGGCGAGTTGTTCGGAGATCAGGTCATGAAGCATCGCATCCTCTTTACCGTGATGGCGCTGGCAGTTGCATTGCCGGCCGCCGCCGCCGATTGGGCGATGATCGTCAAGGACAAGACGCGGCGGATCGAGATTGACCGCGACAGCGTGCTGCAGTCGGACCCCGGCACCAAGGTGGCGTGGGGGCGCATCGTGCTGTCCGCCCAGGATGCTGATGAGGCGGGTTATGCGACGGTCAAGGCGCTGAACCGCTACGACTGCAAGCGCCGCAATTTTTCGACCATCAAGCGGGTTTATCTGGATGCCGCCAACCATGTGATCCGTGAAGAGCGGGTGACCGAAGAGCGCGTCATTGAGGTCAATCCGCGCAGCGTGGATGAAGGCCTGTGGCGAGAAGTGTGCAAACCACCCGCCGCGATGGACGTAGCCTCGCTGGCCGAGGCGGCGAGCAAGGCCGCACAAAAGACAAGGCCAGAAAAGAACGCCCCGGAAGCGGCGTCCGTGCGGCACGCCGATCAGACGCGCGCGGCCGATCAGCAGCCGACCAAGACGCAGGTGGCAGATTCGCATGCCGCCGCGCCTCAGACTCCGGCCCCTGCCGTCGAGCACGCGGCGCCGGCGGCCAAAGCCCCGCAGACAACCGCACTGCCGGCCGACCAAGTGGAAGTGCAAACGCTCGGCAAGGGCCAGTCCCTGCTTCCCCCCATTCCCAGTTTTGGTCCCAAAACGCCGGCCGCACCCGTGGCCGAGTCGCCAGAGGCCAAGCCGGCGATGCCTGAAGTGGTGGCCGCACCCACGCCGGCACCCAAGCCTGCGCCGGTGGTGGTTGCGGCACCCGTGGTGAAGCCAGCGCCGCCGGTGATGCGCGCGGCGCCAAAACCCGCACCGAGAGTGGTGCGCGCGCCGCGGCCCAAGCCGGCCGCGATCAAGGTCGCCATGCTTGAAGAAAAGCATGAACCGAGCACGGTGGATGTTCACAAATCGATTCACTGGGATTACGAAGGGGTGGGCGGTCCGGCCCGTTGGGGGCAGCTCAATCCGGCGTGGAAGACCTGCGACACCGGCAAGCGGCAATCGCCGATCGATATCCGCGATGGCATCCGGGTCGATCTCGAGCCGATCAAGTTCGACTACGTGCCGACTTACTTCCGCATCCTCAACAACGGGCATACGGTGCAGGTCAGTGTTGGGCCGGGCAACACCATGTCGGTGATGGGGCGGACCTTCGATCTGGTCCAGTTTCACTTCCATCGGCCGTCCGAAGAGCGCATCAACGGCCGCGGCTTCGATATGGTGGCGCATCTGGTGCACAAGGATCTGGATGGCCGCCTGGCCGTGGTGGCGGTGCTGATCGAGCGCGGTGAATCGCACCCGCTGGTGCAGACGCTCTGGAACAACCTGCCGCTGGAGAAGCACCACGACTATGCGCCGGCGGTGTCCGTCAATGCCGCCGAACTGCTGCCGCAAGCGCCCGAGTACTACACCTACATGGGGTCGCTGACCACGCCGCCGTGCTCGGAGGATGTGCTGTGGATGGTGATGAAAGAGCCGATCAAGCTGTCGTCCGAACAGATCGCGATCTTCCAGCGCCTGTACCCGATGAACGCGCGGCCGGTGCAAGCCGCCAACGATCGCCTGATCAAGGGCTCGCGGTAATCGGAGGGGGGGGGGCGGCTTTGCCGTCGCCCTCACAACAGGCTGTCGCGTAACGTCGTCGGTTGTCGGGTGGGCAACTCGCCGCCCACCATCGTGAATCAAGACAAACCTCGCTTGGCAGGCCTCTCGCTCCAAACGCCTCAAAGCCGGGGTGTCGTAGGGTGGTCAGCTTCGCTGCCCACCATCGAGAATCACGACAGACGCTGCGTGGTGGGCAGCAAAGCTGACCACCCTACGGGGTGAGTGCGCCGATTTGAAGCGAGGTCGGAGGCGGCCGCGACGGCGCTAAATCGCCGAAAACTGCTCTCCCAGAAACCGCTCCAGCCGCGGGTCGTCTGAAAACGCCACATTGAAGCGTATCCATGGGCTCGCCTGCATCTGCGGCCGAAACACCTTGCCCGGCGCCAGCATGATGCCGACGTTCGCGGCACGGGTGGCCAGCGGCGCCGTGTCTTCGAGCGCCGGCTGGCGCGCCCACACGAAGATGCCGCCGCGCGGCTCGTGATACACCGCCATGTCCAGCCGATCGAGCATGCGCAGCGTCCGTGACGTGGCCTGCTGGATGCGCCCCTGAAGGCGCTCGACATACTTGCGGTAGTGGCCGTCGGTGAGCATCTGGTAGACCAGTTGCTCGTTGAATTCGGAGCTGCTCACGCAGGTGAGCGTCTTCACATCGGTGAACTCGGCTGCCAGGTCGGGCCGGGCGGCAATGAAGCCGACCCGCAAACTGCCCGACAGCGTCTTGCTGAAGCTGCCCACGTAGATCACCCGGTCGAGCTGGTCGAGATTGGCCAGACGGGTCGTCGCGCGTGGGTGCAGGTCGGCGTAGGTATCGTCCTCGATGACCAGAAAATCGTGCTTGGCCGCCAGCTGCAGCACGCGGAAGGCATTCGGTGGCGACAGGTTGGCACCGGTCGGGTTGTGCAGCACGGAGTGGGTGAAGAACACCCGCGGCTTGTGATCGACCAGCAGCGCTTCAAGCGCCTCGGTGTCGGGGCCGTCGGCGTTGCGCGGCACGCCCACCAGCTTGGCGCCAAGCAGGCGCAGATTGCCGAAGAAATTGAAGTAGCCCGGGTCGTCCACAAACACCGTGTCGCCGGGCTTGATCAGGTGCCGCGCGACGGTGTCGAGTGCCTGCGTGGCGCCATGCGTCAGCACGATCTGTTCGGGCGGTGCGCCGATGCCGAATTCGGCCAGCCGGATCTGTAACTGCTGGCGCAGCGGCAAATAGCCCTGCGCCGTGCCGTAACCCGTGACGCGCGCATCCGCACGGCGCCCCAGCGCACGCAGGTGGCGGCGCAGGCCTTCCTGGTCGAGCCAGATCGAGGGTAGCCAGCCCGCGCTGGCCTTGAGGATGTCGGGTGAGTCATCAAGCGCCCGACGCATCAGCCAGGCCACGTCGACCG
The DNA here is from genome assembly GCF_007625205.1 of Denitromonas ohlonensis. Lineage (GTDB taxonomy): Bacteria > Pseudomonadota > Gammaproteobacteria > Burkholderiales > Rhodocyclaceae > Nitrogeniibacter > Nitrogeniibacter ohlonensis. Next base: position 5,033 of record NZ_VMNI01000011.1, read on the forward strand.
CGCGGTCTGGGACGACCGGGCGCTTTTCGCTGGGCGCGGCGGCGCGTGGCGCGACATAGAAACCCGAGCCGCGACGCGAATGCAGATAGCCCATGGCGACCAGTCGGTCGTAAGCCTCGACCACCGTGAAGCGGCTGACCTGCTGCATCTGGGCCAGGCGGCGAATCGGCGGCAGGCGCATGCCGGGGCGCAGGATGCGGTCGTCCACCTGGTGGCGGATCGCGTCAACGATCTGCTCGACCAGTGGCGTGGATTGGTCGGGGTCGATACTGAGCTGAAGCATCGGGGTTCTCCTGGGGCGGGGCGCGCATTGCGGCGACGGGCGCTTGAATGCCTGAATCCGGGTGGGTCTCGGCCCGGGTTTGATCGAGTGTCCATGAAGTATTGCTGAAGTGTCTGTAATTGTCATGCCTGTTGTGCCGAGCTGTCGCCCCGGCGGCGTTCGCCAGCGCGGCTTGACCAGGCTGCGGGGCTTGCATGGCCGGCCAGAGAAAAGGGTGCAGCGGAGGCGGCAGCCCGTTTGCCAAACTGCGGCCGACGAGACATGCCACGGGTCGGTGGGTGGGCTGTCGCGGATCGGCTTGATGCCGAGGCCGTTGGTCGGCGCGCGCGCTTTTCTCTTGCCAGGCGAAGGGTGTTTTTGTAAATTACTGACCAGTCAGTTATTAACCGTGGCGCTGAAATGTTTTTCGCCCACGCATGGGTTTCTGAATCCGACACGGGGCGCGGCGCTGACGCGCCGAACCGCCGGGATGGCACAGAGGACTGGGTTTTGACCGATCACGTAGAGAAGAAAGCGCCGGTGCGCCGTCGCAAGGAGGCGCGTCCGCAGGAATTGACGGCGGCGGCCTTGTCGCTGTTTGTCGAAAAGGGCTTTTCCGCTACGCGTCTGGATGAGGTGGCGGCGAGGGCGGGGGTGTCGAAGGGCACGCTGTATCTGTACTTCGACAGCAAGGAGGCCTTGTTTCTGGCGGTGATTCGTGAGGGCATCGTGCCGATCATTGAAGAGGGTCGCAAGTTGCTGGTGGCGCATGCCGACGACCCGGTGCGCATGCTGCGTGAATACCTGTTTGGCTGGTGGGCCTTGTTTGGCGACACCGAACTCGGTGGCGTGCCGAAGTTGATGACCTCGGAGGCGCAAAATTTTCCCGAAGTTGCGCAGTACTACGTGCGCGAAGTCATCCAGCCGGGCAAGGCGTTGATGCGCGAAGTGCTCGATCGCGGGGTGGCCAAGGGCGTGTTCCGTCAGACCAACAGCGAGTTGGTGACTCACATATTGATGGCGCCGCTGCTGCATCTGGCGCTGTGGCGGCACTCGTTTGCGGTGTGCTGTCAGGTGCCGGATATGGATCCGGCAGCCTATCTCGAGAGTTTTTTTGATCTGGTATTGAAAGGTCTGGCCGTGACGCCGGAAGGGGGCAAGTAATGCAGCGTGCTGTGGTGGTTTCCTTGTTGGTCGGCGTGGCGCTGGCCGGATGCTCTGCTCCCGAGTCCGAGCCGCTGCCCCCGGCCACGGTGCTTGTTCAGACGGTGGCGCCCGAGGCGGTGCAGGCCGGGCGATATTTTACCGGTGAAATCGTGCCACGCCATGCGACCGACCTGGGCTTTCGGGTGGGCGGCAAGCTGATTGCCCGCGCGGTGGATGTGGGCAGCGTTGTTAAGAAAGGACAGGTCCTGGCCCGGCTGGATGCCGAAGACACGCGCCTCGGTGCCAGTGCTGCACAGGCGCAGCTCGCGGCGGCGCAGTCGGAGCTGTCGCTTGCTCAGGCGGAACTGGCACGGGTGAAGGCCTTGCGCGCACAGAATTTTGTGAGTGACTCGGCCGTCGATACCCGGCGAACCACTCAGGCGGCGGCTGCGGCACGGGTGAAACAGGCCAGTGCGCAGGCGGTGCTGGCGGCAAATCAAAATGAGTACACCACCCTGGTGGCGGATGTAGACGGCGTGGTGACCGCAGTGCGTGGCGAACTCGGCCAGGTGCTGGCGGCCGGTCAGCCGGTGCTGACGCTGGCGCAGGATGGCGCGCGCGAAGTGAAGATCGCGGTGCCGGAGGGCCATGTGGCGCAGATGCCGGTGGGCACGCCGGCACGGGTCGCGCTGTGGGCCGATCAGAAGACCGCGCTGCCGGCCGTGGTGCGCGAGGTGTCACCGGCGGCGGACCCGCAGACGCGGACGTATATGGTCAAGGTCGAGGTCAAGGCCGAGGCGGCGAATCTGCCGCTGGGCGCGACGGCCACCGTAGCGCTGGCCGGCGACGCGGCGCCGGGCGTGGTGCTGCCGTTGCGGGCAGTGGGCGAGCGTGAGGGCCAGCCGGTGGTGTGGGTGTTTGATGTGGCGACCGAGTCCGTGTCGCCCGTGCCCGTGACCGTGACGCGTTTCGATGAACGCGGCGCGCATGTGGCCGCTGGCGTGGCGCCGGGTGCGCAGGTGGTGGTGGCCGGGGTGCATCTGCTGCGTCCGGGGCAGACCGTCAAATCCAAAGCGGTGACCGACGCCGTGACGCTGGATGCCAAGCGATGAGGCACTTCAATCTCTCCGAATGGGGCCTGCGCCATCAGACGATGGTGCTCTATTTCATGTTGATGCTGACCCTGATTGGTTTGCTGGCCTACAAAGGTCTGGGCCAATCAGAGGATCCGCCGTTTACTTTCAAGGTGATGGTGGTGCGCGCCGAATGGCCGGGCGCAACGGCGGCGGAAATGGCCGAGCAGGTGACCGACCGCATCGAGAAGAAGCTGCAGGAAGTCACCCAGGTGCACTACATCCGCAGCTACTCCAAGCCGGGTGAGGCGCTGATTTTCTTCGCCGCCCAGGATTCGACGCCGCCGGATGAGATGGACGGCATCTGGTATCAGGTGCGCAAGAAAATCGGTGATATGCGCCACACGCTGCCGAGTGGCGTGATCGGACCGAGTTTCAATGATGAGTTTGGCGACACCTTTGGCAATGTGTTCGCGCTGCATGGCGAGGGCCTCGGCTACGGCGAACTCAAGCGCTATGCGGAAGCCGTGCGGGCGGAGTTGTTGCAGGTGCCCGATGTGGCCAAGGTGAGCTTCATCGGCGAGCAGTCGGAGCGGGTGTTCATCGAATTGTCGAACACCAAGCTGGCGACTTTCGGGCTGAGCTTGAACGATGTGACCGGTGCGCTGGCGCAGCAAAACGCCAAAACCAGCGCTGGCTTTTTCGAGACGGATGAGGAGCGCATCTATTTGCGCCCTGACGGCGACTACGCCGATCTGGACGCAATCCGCGCGACGCTGATTCGCGCCGGGGGGCGGAGCTTCCGCCTTGGCGACGTGGCCGAGGTGAGTCGTGGATTTCAGGATCCGCCGGGCGACCGCATGCGCTTCATGGGCAAGCAGGCCTTCGGTATCGGGGTGTCGATGCGCGCAGGCGGCGACATCATCGCGCTGGGCCGGCATCTGGATGAGGCGGTGGCGCGGATCGAGTCGCAACTGCCGGTGGGCGTCGAGCTGGCGCGGGTGGCTGACCAGCCGCGCGCGGTGCAGCGCTCGGTCAATGAGTTCGTCAAGGCGCTGGCCGAGGCGGTGATCATTGTGCTGGTGGTGAGTCTGGTCAGCCTCGGGCTGCGCACCGGCATCGTGGTGGTGGTGACCATCCCCGTGGTGCTGGCGATCACCTTTTTGTGCATGCGCGAGTTTGATATCGGGCTGCACAAGATTTCGCTCGGCGCGCTAATCCTGTCGCTTGGTTTGCTGGTGGACGACGCGATCATCGCGGTCGAAATGATGGCGACTAAGATGGAGCAGGGCTGGGATCGGGTGCGCGCGGCGAGCTATGCCTATACGTCTACGGCCAAGCCGATGCTGTCGGGCACGCTGGTGACGGCGGCCGGCTTTTTGCCGATCGCCACGGCCGCGTCGAGTACGGGCGAGTACACCCGCTCGATCTTTCAGGTGACGGTGATCGCACTGCTGATTTCTTGGGTGGCGGCGGTGGTGTTCGTGCCGTATCTGGGCTTTCATCTGCTGCCCGATTTTTCGAAGAAAAAGCAGGCGAAGGAAGGGCGCTTCGCGCGTGCCATTGGCCGTGTGTGGCCGGCAGCCGGGCGCCGGTTGGCAGCGCGAGCGACCGCTGCGCCGGCGCATCATGACGAGTACGCGATCTACCACACCGCCTTCTACAACCGATTTCGCAAGCTGGTGGACGCCTGCGTGCGCCGCCGCTGGTGGGTGATCATTGCCACCTTGGTGATCTTTGTCGGCTCAATCGGCGTGTTCCGCCATGTGCCACAGCAATTCTTCCCCGACTCCACGCGGCCCGAGCTGCTGGTCGATCTGGAGTTGCGCGAGGGCGTGTCGCATACGGCGACGGATGCCGTGGTGCGCGATCTCGAAGCCCTGCTCGACACGTCCGACGGCATCGAAAACTATGTCGCCTACGTGGGCGCCGGCAGCCCGCGCTTTTACCTGCCGCTGGACCAGAAGCTCGCCCAGACCAACTTCGCGCAATTCGTGATTCTGACGACCGGGCCGGAGGCGCGAGAGGCGCTGCGCAGCCAGTTGATCGACCATTTTGCCAAGGACCCCTCGGGCATGGTGGCGGTGGTCAAACGACTGGAGAACGGTCCGCCCGTGGGCTTCCCGGTGCAATACCGGGTGAGCGGGCCGGACTTTGCCAAGCTGCGTGAGATCAGCCATCAGGTGGCCGATCGCCTGCGTGAGCAAAGCGCCTTGTCGAATGTGCATCTGGACTGGGAGGCGCCGTCCAAGGTCGTGCGTCTGCGCATTGATCAGGATAAGGCGCGCCTGCTGGGCCTGTCGTCGGCGCAGATCGCCAGTTTTCTGAGCACCTCGCTGCATGGCATGACCGTCACCGAGTACCGCGAGGCGACCGAAACCATCCAGGTGCGCTTGCGTGGTGCAGCGGCGGAGCGCACGCATCTGTCGTCGCTGCCCGATCTGGCCATTCCCGTGACCGGCGGGCGCTCGGTGCCCTTGGCGCAGGTGGTGACGCCGGAGTACGGATTTGAAGATGGCGTGATCTGGCGTCGCGACCGGGTGCCGACCGTGACCGTGCGCTCGACCTTGTATGGTACGCGTCAGCCGGCGCAGCTTGTGGCGGCCCTGGCGCCCGCGATGGCCGAGATTGAAGCCACGCTGCCGCTGGGCTACCGGATTGCGGTGGGCGGCGCAGTCGAGGAAAGCGCCAAGGGCGGCGCCTCGGTGGCCGCCGGCATGCCGCTGTTTCTGGTGGTGGTGATCACCGTGCTGATGATTCAGCTGCAGAGCTTCTCGCGGGTGGCGATGGTGCTGCTGACCGCGCCGCTGGGCCTGATCGGTGTGACCGCGTCGCTATTGCTGTTCAACAAGCCCTTCGGCTTCGTGGCCATGCTCGGCACCATCGCGCTGTCGGGCATGATCATGCGCAACTCGGTGATTCTGGTGGATCAGATTCGTCAGGACATGGAGGAGGGGCGCACGCCCTGGGATGCCATCGTTGAATCCACCGTGCGCCGCTTCCGACCGATCATGCTGACCGCCGCGGCGGCCATTCTGGCCATGATTCCGCTCACCCGCAGCGCCTTCTTTGGCCCGATGGCGGTGGCGATCATGGGCGGGCTGACCGTGGCGACCGCGCTGACGCTGATCTTCCTGCCTGCGCTGTATGCCGCGTGGTACCGCGTCAAGCCGGAGCCGGCCGCATGAAGTTTGCCCAGCTGAAGCCGCGCGGCAGCGCAGCAACTGCGCTAAAATGCCAGCGTTTGCGCCTATCTCATAAATTAGTATGTGCTAATATACGCACAGGGAGCCGATGATGGATTTTGAACGCGCGCGCTTCAATATGGTTGAGCAGCAGGTACGTCCATGGGACGTGCTGGATCAGGACGTGCTTGAATCGATGATGACCGTCAAGCGCGAGGAGTTCGTGCCTGCCTCGCACAAGGCCTTGGCGTTTTCCGAGGCGCTGATCCCCATCGGTTGCGGTCAGGCCATGTTGTCGCCGGTCATCGAAGGCAAGGTGCTTCAGGCGCTTTCGCTGAAGCCGACAGACAATGTGCTGGAAATCGGCGCCGGCTCGGGCTACTTCGCCGCCTTGCTGGCGTCGCGTGCCGACTGGGTGCGCAGCATCGAGATCGAACCCGAACTCGCCGCGCTGGCCGCGGCCAATCTCAAGGCCGCTGGCGTTGAGAACGCGGTGGTTGAAGAAGGTGACGGCGCCGAAGGCTGGCCCGCACGTGCGCCCTACGATGTGATCGTGGTGTCAGGTGCCATGCCGGAAATGCCCGCCGCGCTCAAATCGCAATTGAAAGTCGGTGGTCGCCTGTTTGCCTTCATTGGTGAGGGACAGATGATGGTTGGCCGCCTGGTGACCTGTATTGGCGAAGGTCAGTACGAGACGGTCGATGTGTTTGAAAACGTGGTGCCCGCGTTGCGCAATGCGCGCCGGGCCGATGCCTTCCGCTTCTGAGGACACGCCATGCGCCAGATGCTCCCGACCGAACTCAAGGACTGGCTCGACGATCCGGCGCGAGTGGCGCCGGTGTTGCTGGACGTGCGCGAGCCCTGGGAGTTTGAGCTGTGTCATCTGGCGGGTTCGCAGCTGATGCCGATGTCGTCCGTGCCGGCCCGTATCGACGAGCTCGACGCCACCGCTGACATCGTGGTGATCTGTCATCACGGCGGCCGCAGCATGCAGGTGGCCATGTTTCTGGCGCAACGCGGCTTTGGTCAGGTCATCAACCTGGCTGGCGGGGTTGCTGGCTGGGCGGCGCAGATCGATCCGGCCATGCCTCAGTACTGAACAAGCCTCATCACGGAGAATTGCATGAAGCGCACCCTGAGTGTTCTGTTGGTCAGTCTCGCATCTGCCTCGGCCTGGGGCGCGGATCTGATGTCGGTGTATCGCGACGCGCTGGAATACGATGCTCGTTTCGCCGCCGCCAAAGCGCAACGCGAGGCGGGGCTGGAGAAAACCGTACAGGGGCGTGCGGGCGTGTTGCCTGGGATTGGCATGTCGGCCAGCACGACCTGGAACGACAACACTTACACCGGCGTCGATCGCAGCTTCAACAGCAATAGCTATGGTGCTGAATTGCGTCAGCCGCTGTTCAATCGTGCGGCCTGGACGCAATACGAGCAGGGAAAACTGCAGACGACGCTGTCGGATACGCAGTTTGAGCTGGCGCGCCAGGATCTGATCCTGCGGGTGTCGGAAGCCTATTTTGCGGTGCTCAACGCGCAGGACGCGGCGGAGGCGCTGCGCGCCTTGCGCACGGCGGCCACGCAGCAACTTGAGCTGGCCAAGAAGAGTTTCGAAGTGGGCACGGTGACCGTGACTGATGTGCACGAAGCGCAGTCGCGGTTTGACCTCGCCTCGGCACGTTTGATTGCGGCCGAGAACGCGCTTGAAGTGGCGCGCCAGAGTCTGGCCCAGATTGTCGGCAAAGAACCGGAAGGCGTGGCGGGTTTGCGCGCGGGCGCCGAGCTCGGTCGGCCGCAGCCGGACGACATGCGTCAGTGGGTGAGTGCCGCCGAGCAGGACAGTTACAGCGTACAGATTCAGCAGATCGCCACCCGTATCGCCGATCGCGAAGTGACGCGCAATGCTTCTGGCCACCTGCCGACGCTGGATGTAGTTGCGCGCTACAACCAGTCCGATTCCGGCGGCAGCAGCTTCGGGAGTGGCCGCAGCGAAAACACCATTCGTACGATTGGCCTGGAGTTGAACGTGCCGATCTATCAGGGCGGCGGCGTGTCATCGCGCACCCGTGAGGCGGCGGCACTGCTGACCAAGTCCGAAGCCGATCTGGATGATGCGCGCCGCAGCGCGGCACTGGCGGCCCGCCAGGCCTATCTTGGCGTGACCAGTGGTCTGGCGCAGGTGAAGGCGCTGGAGGCGGCGGAAGTGTCATCCCGTTCGGCGCTGGAGGCCAACCGACTGGGCTATGAAGTGGGCGTGCGGATCAACATCGATGTGTTGAACGCGCAAAGCCAGTTGGCCGACACTCAGCAGCAGCTGGCCAAGGCGCGCTACGACACGCTGATCGCCCAGTTGCGTCTGTCGGCTGCGGCCGGCACCTTGGGTGAAGAAGAAGTGGCGCGCCTGAATACGCTGCTGACCTCGGCCCCTTGAAGCTGTTAGTGGTCTGCTTTGCAATTGTCGCGCCCCTGTAGGGCGGGCTTCAACCCGCCATGGTCGGCTAAAGCCGACCCTACGCGGTATCGAGAGTTCGCAAGCACTGCACTAGCGTTCGCCGGCTCAGTCGTCTAGCAGCGGCGTGAGCAGGGCAACGGTGCGCGCCGTCGCGCCGCCGTGTTGCCGGGCAAACCGGCTTCCGGCCTCGCCCATGGCCTTGCGCCGCAGCGTGTCGCCGACCAACTCGAAGGCCTCGCGCATGGCGTCGGGCACGGTGCCGAAACGCAGACCCGCTCCGGCGTCCAGCGCGGCGTCGCTGGCGTCGCTGAAGTTGTAGGTGTGCGGCCCGAGCAGCACGGCCCGGCCGGTAGCGCAGCATTCAATCAGGTTCTGCCCACCAAAGGGCAGCCAGGTGCCGCCCATCAGCACCACATCGGCCAGGGTGTAATAGGCCGCCATTTCCCCCATTGAATCGCCCAGCCAGACTTGGGTATCCGGCGTGGCCGGTGCAGTCTCGCTGCGTTTCGCCACGCTTAGCCCAAGCGCGCGCGCCTGGGTGGCGACGGCGTCAAAGCGCTGCGGATGGCGCGGCACGATGACCAGCAGGGCGGTGTCGCGATCCGGATGGGTGTTGAAGGCGTCGAGAATCAGCGCCTCTTCCCCCTCGCGTGTGCTGGCGGCCAGGATGACCGGCCGCGCGCCCATCGTCTCGCGCCAAGACGCGCCCAACGCCAGCGCCGCCGCTGGCAGTGTCATGTCGAACTTGATGTTGCCGGTGACGATGGGGTGTGTGGCGCCGATCGATTTCAGGCGGGCGCCGTCGGCTTCGCTTTGCGCGGCAATGATCGAAAATCGGGAGAAGGTTTCGCGCGCCAGCGTGATCAGCTGCAGGTAGCGCCGTTCTGACCGGGCCGAGAGGCGGGCATTGACCAGCGCGCAGGGCACGTCGAGTGACGCGCAGGCCGCCATCAGATTGGGCCACACCTCGGTTTCCATGACGATGCCGAGCTGCGGCTGAAAGTGGCGCAGAAAGCGACGCTGCAGCCAGGGCAGGTCATAGGGCAGATACACCGACAGCAGGCGATCGCCATAACGGCTGAACACGGCTTGCGCGGTTTCTCGTCCGGTGGGCGTCATGTGGGTGAGGACAAAACGGTGCGCCGGAAAGCGCTCGGCGAGTGCGTCGATCAGCGGTTGCGCGGCGCGGGTTTCGCCCACCGACACGGCATGCACCCACAGAATCGGCCCTTCGGCGGTTTGGGTATAGCGACCAAAGCGCTCCGCGATGCCCGATCGATAGCCCGGTTGCAGGCGGCCGCGCCACAGCAGCCGGAGCATCACGGCGGGCAGGGCGATGATCCACAGCAGGGTGTAGAGCAGGCGGGGCATGGGCGTTGCCGGGCAAACGAAAAATTATACGATGCAACGCGCCGGCCACCGATGCCGAAATGCGTCCGGGCGATGCCTCATGACGCGAGGCTGTGAGACAATACCGGCCTGAATTTCGGATCTGGGATGTGGGCGATGAAGGTATTGGTAACGGGCGCAGCCGGCTTTATCGGCATGCACGCCTCAGAGCGTTTGCTGGCGCGGGGCGACGAAGTTGTTGGCTTGGACAATCTCAACGATTACTACGACCCGCAGCTCAAGCGCGACCGTCTGGCGCGCATCGAACCGCACCCGAACTTCCGCTTTGTGAAGATGGACGTCGCTGATCGCGAAGGCATCGAAAAGCTCTTCGCCGAAGAAAAATTCGACCGCGTCATCCACCTGGCCGCCCAGGCCGGCGTGCGCTACTCCATCGAAAACCCGCACGCCTACATCGACAGCAACGTCGTCGGTTTCATGAACATCCTGGAAGGCTGCCGCCACAACAAGGTGCAGCACCTGGCCTACGCCAGCAGCTCCAGCGTGTATGGCGGCAACACCAAAATGCCGTTCTCCGAGCACGACTCGGTGGACCACCCCATCAGCATGTACGCGGCCACCAAGAAAGCCAACGAGCTGATGGCGCACACCTACAGTCACCTGTTCGGCGTGCCGACCACCGGCCTGCGCTTCTTTACGGTGTATGGCCCCTGGGGGCGCCCGGACATGGCACTGTTCCTGTTCACCAAAGCCACCCTCGAAGGCCGCCCGATCGACGTGTTCAACCACGGCAAGATGCAGCGCGACTTCACCTATGTGGACGACATCGTCGAAGGCGTCATCCGCGTGCTCGACCACACCGCCGAGTCCGACCCCGAATTCAACGCCGATCAGCCGAACCCCGGCCGCAGCAAGGCCCCGTTCCGCGTCTTCAATATCGGCAACCACAGCCCGGTTCAGCTGATGGACTACATCGGCGCCATCGAATCCGCGCTGGGCATGGAAGCCAAGAAGAACTTCCTGCCGATGCAGGACGGCGATGTGCCGGCCACCTACGCCGATACGTCCGAGCTCAATGCCTGGACGGGCTTTCAGCCGGATACATCGGTCAAGGATGGTGTGGCGCGGTTTGTTGCGTGGTATCGCGGGTATTTTTCGGTTTGATGAAAAAGGGCCGGATGGCCGGTCGGGGAAATTGAATGTCGAGTCACAAGCCCAAAGTCGCACTCATCACCGGCGTGACCGGGCAGGACGGCGCGTATCTGGCGGAGTTTCTGCTCAAGAAGGGCTACGAAGTGCACGGCATCAAGCGGCGCACCTCGCTCTTCAACACCGACCGGATCGACCACCTGTACCAGGATCCGCACGTCGACAACCGCAACTTCATCCTGCACTACGGCGACCTGACCGATTCCACCAGCCTGGTGCGTGTCATCCAGAAAGTGCAGCCTGACGAAATCTACAACCTCGCCGCCCAGTCGCACGTGGCCGTCAGCTTTGAAGAGCCTGAATACACCGCCAACGCCGACGGCATTGGCGCGCTGCGCATTCTCGAAGCCATCCGCATTCTCGGGCTCGAGAAGAAAACACGCTTCTATCAGGCGTCCACCTCCGAACTCTACGGACTTGTGCAGGAAATCCCGCAGAAGGAAACCACCCCCTTCTACCCGCGCAGCCCCTACGCAGTGGCCAAGCTCTACGCCTACTGGATTACGGTCAACTACCGTGAGGCCTACGGCATGTACGCCTGCAACGGCATCCTGTTCAACCACGAATCTCCGGTGCGTGGCGAAACCTTCGTCACCCGCAAGATCACCCGCGCCATCTCGCGCATTGCCCTCGGCCTGCAAGACTGCCTCTACCTCGGCAACATGAGCGCGCTACGCGACTGGGGGCATGCGCGAGACTATGTCGAGATGCAGTGGCTGATGCTGCAGCAGAATGTGGCGGAAGATTACGTCATTGCGACAGGCGTTCAGCACAGCGTGCGCGACTTCGTGCGACTCGCTGCGGCCGAACTGGGCATCGGTGTGCGTTTCGATGGCGATGGTGAGCAGGAGGTTGGCGTCGTCGAGTCGGTTTCAGGCAATGCTCCCAATTGCAAGGTCGGCGATGTGATCGTGAGGGTTGATCCCCGATACTATCGGCCTACCGAGGTCGAAACCTTGCTCGGTGACCCGAGCAAGGCGCGAGAGCGCCTTGGCTGGTCACCCACCACCAGCCTCGCGGAACTCGTGAAGGAAATGGTGTTGTGCGACTACACGGCAGCCAAGCGGGATGCGCTGGTCAAGAATGCCGGGTTCCAAGTGTATGACTATCACGAGTGAGGCTGAAAAGGCTGATCTCGACGACACGATGGAAGTGAACTTTGATGGCTGAAGCGCAACGCATTTTCGTTGCGGGCCACCGCGGCATGGTCGGTGCGGCTATTGTCAGGGCGCTGGAGGCGCGCGGTGAGTCCGACGTCGTGACGCGCACGCATGCTGAACTGGATCTGACCGATCAATCGGCGGTGCGTCGCTTTTTCGATGAGCAACGTCCCAGCCAAGTGTATCTGGCCGCAGCCAAAGTCGGCGGAATCCACGCCAACAACACGTATCCTGGGCAGTTCATCTACGAAAACCTCATGATCGAGGCCAACGTGATCGATTCTGCGTACCGCGCCGGGGTAAGCCGGTTGCTGTTTCTCGGTTCGAGTTGCATCTATCCCAAGTTGGCAGCCCAGCCCATGGTGGAGGGGGCATTGCTGACTGGTGCGCTGGAGCCGACCAACGAGCCCTACGCCATCGCCAAAATCGCTGGCATCAAGTTGTGCGAAAGCTACAACCGGCAGTACGGCACCGACTTCCGCAGCGTGATGCCGACGAACCTGTACGGACCGGGCGATAACTATCACACTGAGAATTCTCATGTCATTCCTGCCCTGATCCGCCGGTTTCATGAGGCCAGACATGCAGGGCTACATGAGGTGTCGATCTGGGGGACAGGAACGCCAAGGCGGGAGTTTCTCTATGTCGACGACATGGCCAGTGCCTCCGTACATGTCATGTCGCTCGATCGTTCCGTGTACGCGCAGAACACCGAACCCATGCTCAGCCATATCAACGTTGGGTTTGGGGCGGACATTTCGATTCGCGACGTGGCGGAGATGATTGCCCGCACGGTGGGCTATCAAGGCAAGATCGTGTTTGACACTTCCAGGCCCGACGGCACGCCACGAAAGCTGATGGACAGCAGCCGCCTCATTCGTCTCGGCTGGCAGGCACAAGTCTCTCTCGCGGATGGGCTGGCGCAGGCCTATCGGGATTTCTGCGCATCGGACGACAATATATAACGAGAAAGATATTCGAGCAGCTTGGCCGGGTATTTCGACAGAATCTTGAGCATGTTGGTGTCAATGCCGTTCTCGCGGCAGGCGCGCAGAACTTCGCGATTGAGCTGAAGTTTGGCCTTGATGCCCGCGGTACTGGCCCCCCCCGTCTGCATGTGGACGAGAATCTCGGGCAGATGCCGATAGCGCAGCTCGGGGCGGGAGAAAAGACGAATGATCATTTCGTAGTCTCCGGCAATCCGGTAGTCGGTCGCGAAACGACCGGTTCGAACATACTCCGCCCGACGAACGAACAGCCCCGGATGCGCTGGCATCCAGCCATAGGCCAGTCGGGCGGGCGTGAAGCGATCAGAGCGGTAGCGCCGGATGATGCGTTCCGGCGACTTCGGGTCAAAGAAAGCGACATCGCCAAGCACAGCATCCACGTGATGGCGTTCGAAGGTATCGACGACACTCGAAATCGCGTCGGCCGATGCGTATCGATCGTCCGAATTCAGAAAGGCGATGACATCGCCTGTTGCGCGGGCCAGCCCCTTGTTCATGGCATCGTAAATGCCCTTGTCGGGTTCGGAGACAAGGGTGTTCACGCGGTCTGCGTGTTCGCGAATGATCTCCAGGGTCGCGTCTTTCGACGCGCCGTCGATGACGATGTGTTCGATATTGGGGTGGCGCTGGTTAGCGACGGACTGAAGTGCCGCGCCAATGGTCTGTGCGGCGTTGTAAGCGACCGTGATGATCGAAATCTTCATGGAGGAGTATTCCGGATGATCGAAGGGGCTCGCAGCCTGCGTTTGGCCAGTTGAACGAGCAGATAAAGGCGCCAGCGCAGACGGACGTGAAGGGGGAATGTCGACTTCTCGCCGCTGATGCTCGCGTTGCCACCGTGGCGTCGATAAAGGCTCAGAGGGGTATCGATAAAGCGAACACCGCCCGTCATCTGTCCGACAAGCCCCAGCCACCAATCGTGCATGGGCAGGTGCGACGGAAATGGCAGGGCAGTGGAGAGCAGCTCACGACGAAACGCCATGCAGCAGCCGAGATAACCGTTCTTCAGCAGATTTCTGATAAACCCGGGGCGCGAGCCATTGAGCGCAAAGAACGAGGGATGAACGAGGTTCAGCGAGTCGTCGACCACCCGGCAGTCGCTGACTGCAAGCATGGCTATGTCGAGCTCAATCGCCATGCGCTCGACTTTGTCTGGCAGCCAGAGATCGTCCTGGTCGCAGAGAAACACCAAGTCGCCACGGGCATTCCCCAGCGCATGCTCGAAATTCCGGATCAGGCCTTTCCGGGGGCCGTCGATCAGACGGATCCGGGTGTCGGCGATCGCCGCCACGAGATCGCGCGTGGCGTCGGTCGAACCGTCGTCCGAAATGATGAGTTCGTCAGCCGCGCTCAGTTGCGACAGGATGCTGTCGATTTGCTGACGAATGTGAGCAGCGCCGTTGTATGCGGCCAGGCAAACCGAAATCATCGGGACAGAACGCGTCCGTAAACCCGCCGCGCAAGACGATAGAGTGATGAAGGTAGCAGGCGCTTGGCGGCCCGGTTCAGCCGCATCATCGGCGTGACCCGGGGGGCATCCGGCGAATGATCGATCAAGGATATCTCCGCCCCCTGCGTTGCAAAAGGCACGGCCTTGATGACCGTCTGATACACCTTGGCGAACGGATTCTGCTCAATGGCGGCTTTCAGGTCGGACGGCGCAGCGCGCCAGACTGCGGCGTATTCCGTGTCTTCCGGTTCGCGGCAAACATGCATCACATCGATGATCTTGAGGCCAGCACTATTCATCAATGCTTGCATGTTGCGGATACCGAAGAAGCGGATATGAGTCCGGTCAAGCAGTCCCCAGCTCTGGTAGGCGAAATCCTCGTTCATCAGACATGCATGGATGACGCAGTGGCCGATATGGGGGAGGGAGACCACTACGGCACCGTCCGTGCTCAGGTGTTGGCTGGCGGCATCCAGGGTGGCCTGTGGGTCTCTCAGATGCTCGAGTACGTCGCCCGCGATAATCAAGTCGTATTGGATGTCGCTGCCTACGGCGTCCGACCAGGATGGATCATCCAGATTGGCTTGGACGACCCGGGTGCAGTGAGGCGACAGGTGAGGCAGGAACTCGTCCATGAGTTCAACCGCCGTCACTTTGCACCCGGCTTCCGTGCTCAGTCGCCGCGTCACTGAACCGGGGCCTGCGCCCAATTCCAGCACATTCTGGTGGCCCTGAGCCATCGCCACAATGAAATCCGAAGCGTGCTCGCCCTGTCCCTTGAGTTTGGTGTAGGCGTAGTTTGAAGGCTGGTCAGCGGCCATTCGAGTTCCTGTTTCGACGGATCAAGCGCTTGAGTGTCGTGGGCAGCAAGCGATAAAGGGCGTTGATGTATCTTAGCCGACGGCTGCGGCAAAAGAAGCGGTTCAGCGCATGATGGAATGCTGGCGCAATGTCCATCGGGATCGACGTCACTTCAATCGGCGCGTCGGAGAGCTGCACCGCAAACGGATCGATCAGCCACTCATTGCAATGCACGCCGGTACCGTCGAGACCGATGTTGCTGATCAGAGAGCGGGCGGGCGCCAGCGACCTGCGTTCGGCCAAGAAGAGGGATGCGTGCCAGCGGATAAACCACGAGTTGTTCTGGCCTGCAATCTGGCCGCGCAGCATGCGCTCAAAGCCGCCGGGGCCGAGCGAATCGAATCGATGGAGTTGCCCGGTTTCCTTCAGACGCTGAAGCAGGTGTTCCCCGCTCACGTCGAACAGGGCCCAGCGATCCGCCCATGTCGCCCAACCCCAGCTCATCGGATGTTCCAGCATGACCGTGTCCGAACCGGCGCCAGAACTATCGATCGGGTACATGTAGGCGGAGATGGAGCCGACCTGCGGTGTGTCCCGGTAGCGATCGAGCGCATCATTCATATAGGTCAGGAATGTCGGCGCTGTCAGCAGGTCGTCTTCAAGGACGATCACCTGTCCATATTGGCGGCACAATTGCGTCGCGCCGTCGATGATGGATGCTGCCAGCCCCATGTTGCATTCGCGTTCGACGATCGTCACCGAGGCGAAACCCTCGGCCGCCCGGATTGCTTCGCGCACCTGTTGGACAGCGGTGCCGTCCCAGTCATCTCGCGGCGCATCCGAGAAAATGTGCAGTGGGGTTGCTTCGGCGAGCGCGTTGAGCCGAAGCGCCTCCAGCGTACGCCGGGTGTGTTCTGGGCGATTGAACACAAACAGGGCGACCGGTGCATGGTGCGGAACCGAGGTCACGAAGCGCTCCTGGTCATGAATGTTCGCAGGCGTCGCTTGAGCCCGACAAGGGTGTAGAGCGCACTGCTCACGAATCGTGGGCTGTGGACGAGAGCGCTGAACAGGCGTGCCAGTGTCGGGCTGACCGCCTTGAGCAGCGCCTGAGTGTCCTCCACGAGACCGGTGTCGAGCGAAAAACCCTTGTGACGCCAGAGAATGAGTGCGTAGATCAGCCGCCGGCCCTGTTTCAGGCAAAGACCTGCCCAGCGAGCATCGGCCACGCCAATCGCGCGTGCACGTGCACGCCACAACATGGCAAAGTGACCCAAGGCAATGCGGGTGTATGCGGCCGCGTTGCTTTGCCAGCCATCGAGCGGCTGAAGCCCAGTGACATGGGTCCCGGGAAAGTGATACCAGTGCAGCGCCTCGGGCTGTTCGAGAAACACACCCACCTGGCAATAGCAGGTCCCGAGGTAGTTCTCGATGCTCACTGCGTTCCACCGCGATCGCTTGATCAGGTAGGTGGGCAGAAAGGTAGGCAGAAGGTTGCCGGTATGCTGGAGAAACGACTCTACTCCGAAGCCTTCAACACCCTCTTCTGTGGCTGGCCCTGGAGTCAGAGTCTCCCCTTCCGCGGTTAGCTCGCGTTTGGCGTGATTCATGAAGACGAAATCGATACCGGGGTCCGAGTCGAGGGCGGCCATGACGCGCTCGATGCCTTCAGGTTCGATCATGTCATCCTGACCGCACAGCCAGACATAGTCTCCCTTGGCCAACTGCACGGTGCGCGCAAAGTTGCGGTCCATGCCGACGTTCTGGGCATTGCGTTCGACCCTGAGCCGCGGGTCCTCCACCGCGCGTCGGGAGACGATCTGCCAAGTGTCGTCGCTTGAGTTGTCGTCCGAAATAACGACCTCAAGGTCTTCCCGCTTCGAGGCAAGCAGATGGTCGATGAGCGACCGGATGGACTGCTCGCCGTTGTAGGAGGGAATGCAGATGGACAATCGAGGTTGAGACATCGGTCAGGGCTTGGGAAGGCTCATGAGGCGCCGGATACGCGCGGCAGACCCGCTCAGACTGATAAGGGTCAGGTAGATCAGCGCGACTGCAATGGGAACCGGGGCAAACGGCAGTGCAAAAAAAATCAGTAGCGTGTGTCCGTTGAGGGTTCCGAAGATTGCGTAAATGATGCGCACGGCACTTGGCATGCGGGACTGGAGGCCGGCGGCAGCGGCTGTCGCTGCATTCGCTTCTGACTTCCGATCGAATTGGGTTTGTGCGTATTTCAGTTCCTGGCTTAGCACAGCGTAGTACAGAAACGAAAAGAGGGCGATACTGCACAGGCTCCACAGTGTGATCGAATCGTGACGAATGCCGGCCGCGATCAGAATCGCGGAGATTTTGGCCAGATCGCTCATGTGATCAAACCGGAAGGCGTTCCTGGAGACCTTCGACGCCATGCGTGCGACGGTGCCGTCGCAGAAATCAAGCAGGACGGAGAGCGCCCAGAGAAGACAGAACAGCACGGCGCCTTCGCGCGTGGCCAGCGCGATAGCCGCGGCGAGAGTGGTCAGGCACGAAAGGCCGGTCAGCAGGTTTGGGCTGAATCCCAGACGGTTGAATGCGGCCGCGGCGGGGTAGGCAGCCCGATACATGCCGAGCAGCAGCAGGTTGTTCCCGATCGTCTTGTGGTTGGCGTGGGCATCGGAAAAGACCCGGCTGAACCAGGAACTGGTCATGCCTACAGCGCTCTGGCAATTTGTCGCAGGCGTTTATGCGTGACGGTCGATTCCAGGTCGGACACCGTGTCAACCTCGACCCAGCCACCATGGATGCCGACGGCCTTCAGGGCGTGGCCGCTGTCGATGAGCAATTGAAGCAGATCCGTCATATAAGCTGATTCGGCGGGTTTGCCACGAATACTGCCCCCATCCCTGGCACGATGAAACTCGGACTTGAGCTGTTCGATTCCTTTCGCGTTGAATTTCATCAGACCCATGTATTGCCCCTGGATCTCGGCCAGCGACCTAGGCGGTTGCCCGATCTCTGTCAGATTGCCATCGGCGTCGATCTTGAGCGTTTCTGCATCGTCCAGCGGATTTTCTGCACGTGCGCGCCAGTAGGCTTCCCAGTCGTGGTCGATGGTCACGGCAATATCGTGATCGTCCGCCAGCAATGCACGAAGGATGTCTGCAGAATAGACTATGTCCCCATAGGCGATGATGATGTCGCCTTCCAGATCCGCCTCGGCGCAGAACAGGGTCCAGACCATGTTGGTTTCGAAATATCGCGGGTTTGTCCGGATAGTGATCCCTTTCGATGGGAGCATGTCCGCTCGATAGCCGCCGATGAGTGTGATGTCGTCGAGACCGCAGGCGTGGAGCACTGCCAGTTGCCGCTCCAGCAGGGAAGTACCGTCGACGGTAACCATGCATTTAGGGCGCTCAAGCGTGTAGGGGCGAAGCCGGGTGCCTTCACCGGCAGCAAGAATGATGACCTTCATGACGTTCCATCCAGACCGAATAGGCGACGCGCCTCAGCGTGGTCCTGTTGAGAAAACTCGGTTTCGCGCTCCGGATGCCACATCCACCCTTTCCATGGCAGTGAGGCGTGACGAATGGCTTCGATCCCTTCGTCCTCCGAGCAGGCCGAGACCTTAAATTGTGCCGGGCATGATCGCAAGCGCCAGTCGTGGTAACTGTTGACCTCGCGGGATTGTCGCTCGCACGTGAACTTGACGAGGTGCCGCGTACCGGCGTGGTTCTTGACAGGTTCGAGTTCGGCGCCAGCAAAGACGCCCATCATTTGCATGCCGCGGCAAATGCCGAGCAGGGGCAGGCGTCGCCCTTGCGCCATGGTCAGTAGCATCGTTTCGGTCTGATCCCGGTCGGCCATGGCACCGATGTCATTACCGCCGGAGAGCACAATCCCGACAGGATCATGGCGTTCAACCCAAGCGCGCAGGATGCCACTGGCACACAGATTGTTCGGGACGGGCACGGGGAGAGCACCGAGCGAAGCGATCCACGCCACCATGCGCTGGTCGAGCGCGTCGCGCCGCTCGCCGCGATCATGAATGACGTCGATTCGCTGGCTGACCAGGATGACTGGCGCGATGTCGGTGGGTCCGTCCGTCATGGTTTCGTGGCGATCAGGACATAGATGTTGCAGAACTGATCGGGAAAATAGCGCATCATGAAACGCTGCAACAGGCTGCCCAGTGGGGACAGACGGTAGCCTTCCTTGCGCGCCAGGTTTTCATCGAAGCGCTTGTGATGGCGGGCCCTGAAGAACGCGAACTTATACAGGATCGGCATATTCTCGACCGGGTCGATCGAGTCCACCATGAAGCCGACCCGCTCGAACAAGGCCCGAAACTCCCGTTTGGTGAGATTCATCTTGTGGAAAGCCTTGCCGCTCGAGGAACCGGTTTGCCGTGACTTGCGATTCGCCAGCCAGTCGACGAGGCGAGTCTGGATATTGTCGGCACGAAACGAGGCGCAGACCCGGCCGCCCGGCCTCAGGACGCGATAAGTTTCCTCGACTGCCCGCTCAAGCCCGTCCTGGAGATTGTGAAACAGACCGAAGGCCAGCACATAGCCGAATTGTGCGTCTGCAAATTCGAGTGCCGTAATGTTGCCGGTGTCGACCTTGAGGGTGGCATCCACATCGCGCAATTTGTCGATGGCAACTTGAATGTAATCGATGCCGGTAATGTCATAGCCGAGCTGGTGGTAGTACCTGAGGATTCGGCCAGCCCCGCAACCTGCCTCGAGAATGGGTGCGTCGCGATCGGTAATCGCTGCCTGCGCGTACTTGAGCGGATAGACTGAGGTATTGGTCATCGCCTCGTCCGCCGGAATTTCGCTCCAGCGGCGCTCCCAATAGTCTTTGACGTCCTGATTTCTGTAGGTTATGCGCATGGTTGGTGATTCAGTCCCGATGCCGTTCCGATTGGCCGAGGATGGCCAGATGCTTGAGCACCGGATGAATGATGTAGTACGTCTCTCCCCCGGTACTGGCCGGTAGTTCGACGGTCCAGTGGCCGCATTTGCGCCAGGCCTTGAGGGTGTCAACCAGTACGCTGGCGCGGGTGGCTGCATCATACACATGGTCGATGCGTGTTCGGTCACCCGGCGCCGGGAAGCGGCGCCGGGTGATGACCGGGCCACTGTCGATCTCGGCGGTCAAGAACAGCGATGATGCGCCCATCTGACCTTCCGCCAACAGACTGTAGTAATTCGTCGTACTGCCTTTGAAATCGGGCAGGTACCCGCCATGCACATGGAGAAACTGCTTGCCTGTGCGCAGGACGGCGTCACGCAGCAGCGCGCCACCAAACCCGGAGAAAACCAGAACCTCCGGCGTGCATGCCGCGATTAACCCGATGGTTTCCGGCGCATTGATGTCCGCAACCGGACTCACGTCGTATCGGATGCCGAGCCGATCTAGCCAAGGGCGCAAAGGCGCGGTCGGATCGAATGCGCTTTCGGGCCATGCCGGATCGCAGGCGACCGCGTTGCTTACAGAGGCGGCCTGGCCCGGTCGGGATTCGTCCTGGTGGGTTTCGAGCAGTAGCACCCACGTCGGGAGCAGGTCGTTGCGTTCGAGCGCACTGAGATAGGCTCGCGTGCGCGACGTGTCAGCGGCAATCATGCCGAATTCAGTCGTGCCCAAGGCGAATCCCCTGTTCATTGGCTAGGCGTGTGATGGCATTCAGCTCAGTGGCGACCGAGAGGCGCACACCGTCGGCCGGAAAGGCGTTGGTCAGGCGCTCTGGCGGCAGTGAAAGAAGCAGATCGTTGAGCTTGAGCAGCGTGCTCAGATGCTGAAGCTGCGGCTGCACGTGCCAGGCCAGCGCCAGGGTGAGCGAAAACAGGGCGTAGAGACGGATGTCGTCGTTCGGACCATCGCCCTTTCTGAAACCGGGCGGATAGCGCTGGTACAGCTTTTTGCTGACTTCGAATCGCTGCGTGAGCCGTCGTAGCCAGAACGCCCGGGCGGCCTCGTCGCGCTGGGCAAACTGGGCATCAAAAAGAGCTTCGAGCAGTTCGGATGTCTCGATCGTGGCGTCAACCGAAAACGAGTCGAGTGGCCGGAGGTCTGCGGATGGTTTGTCTTGGCCCGCCGCGTCCGGCGCAATCCGGATGCCGAGGTTCGATAGTGCAGGGTCTTGCAATGCCCCTGTCACGCGAGCGGCGTCGTCCCCGCCTGGGGCGGATCCGGGCAGAGCATCGCAGCGCGCGCGGCGATCGGCCATGTACGCGGTGAGAAAGGCTTTTCCGCCGAACCGGGCGTACATGTATTTGTGAGGCTGCTCGAGGCGGTCCTCGGCGGTGTAGTCGTAATTCATGGCTGCGGCTCGAATCGGTCCGCGATGCTGGGGGCATGCGCCAGCAGCTGCGCCAGCGTTCCCGAGTTGTCGATGTAGAGGTCAGGGTTTTCAGGGGCAGGGAATTCCAGGTCCAGGCCTGCGACCTCCTTGATCTCACCGCGCATATAGCGCGCGTAGAGTCCTTTCGAGTCCCGATCGGCGAGTGTCTTGATCGGGGTGTCGATGAACACTTCGAAGTAGTTGCTCAGATGGTCCCGACACCAGCGGCGGGATTCCGGGAATAGCGAAAGAATGGCGCAAACCACGTCGATGCCCTGAGCGTCGAGAAAATCGCACAGGCGGCAGATACGGTCGGCATTTGTCTTGCGATCGGCCAGGCTGTGTCCCAGGTCGTTGCCATACAACTCACGGATTCGGTCGCCATCTAGGATGACGATTGGACGGCCTCGCTCGCGCACGTCCTGAGCGATTCTCTCGGCAAGGGTGGTCTTGCCGGCACCGGAGAGGCCAATCAACCAGACAACCATGTTTCTCCCGTTCAGTGTAGGGGGCGGATCAGTCCGGCCGCGCAATCGAGGGTAATTCGCGAAGCATGGCTGAAGGCTTCGAAGCGTTGCTCGCCGCATCCGATGGCAGCGGGAATGCCGAACTCGGCGCAGCGAATCGCCATATGCGAGTTTGCGCCGCCGTACTTGGTCATGAGCCCCGCGATACGCTGCGAAAAGATCCAGTCGAAGCCGGGGTCAGCATTTTCGATGAGAACAATCTTGCCGTCCAGTGAAACCATGGCATCGTGGGTGCCGAGCAGCACCACTTCGGCCGATGTCTGTTTGGCAGTAATGAAGTTCGGCTGGCTGACCTGGAACGGGATCACGTGCACCCCGGCCTCGTCAAAAAGGACCTGAGGTAGCCGGATGGCGGTGGTAAGCACGTGACGTTCGGCTTCGGCCTCTGAGATCGTCCGTAGCCGTTCTTCGATCGATTGTTCCGCGCTGCAGATGGTCGATTCCAGGATGTACTCAATGGGGATGTGCGACATTTCCTCGCGACTCAAGCCGTGCTGTTCACCGAAGCCGGCGATGATCTCAAGAATGGCGCTAACCGAGCGGGTAAAGACGAATTTGCCGTATTCTCGGCCGGCGATGGCGTCGGCACAGTAATCGAGCAACGTGTTGGCCGATACGCCATCGAGTTGCTCGGATCGGAGGAGTCCTTCAAGAGCGTCTCGTTGTGAGGGACCGAGTTGAAAGGGCGCGGGCGCCGCGTCCATCTTGGGGGGCGGGGTCGTCTGACCAACGGAGAAATCCTGCATCTGGTCGTACCTTGGCGACAGAACGTCGTAGGTGCCCGGGCGCAGGTGGCCGTAGCGTTCCATGAACCACGAGTAATCGCCTTCGCCCGCCTGCAGCTTGCGCATGTCGTCCACCAGGTCGCCAGCAATGGTCTTTACGCTTGATTGAAAACGCGCCACATCGCACTCGGAGAAAATGCCGCGTTCGGCCAGCGAGAGAAGTATGGTGCGGGCGATGAACCCGTGTCGGGCGAGGACAGCGAAAGGCACTGTGCCGAATTGAATGCAGTCCTCAATCAGCTTGTTCAGGCCCATGGCACTTCCGTCCACCTCCGGCATCGTGCGTTCGGAAAGGCGTTGGATGCTGGCCAGAGCGGATGGAATGCTTCCGGGGCCTTCTCCCCGCAGAAGGGGTAGCGTCATCGCTTTGACGCTCTCGCGAAACTGCACACGTTGTTGGGGCGTCAGCGCATCGGCCACGAGTCGGTCCAGCTTGTCGTCCAGATCAAAGCTGAAAGTGGTGATGGCGACGTCGAATTCGATCTTGTCGTGTAACTCGGGATGCGCTCGAAGTTTGTCCGTCCATGCGTTGACCAGTGACATGGCGATCACGTCCGGAAGGTCCGCCGGCAGGTACGAATGAAAACTCAGGCGGGTGTCTATGAAAGGCTGTCCGGCCAGAGAGACCATCAGGGGCTGGCCGTCGGGGATCGCATATCCCATCAGTTGTCTCGCTTGCCGCCACGCACTGTCGGTAATCAGGCGTCGGTAGAGCGAGAAGGAGAGCGCACGGGGTGCGCGGCCGATCATCTCGGCGGGATTCCAGTCGGGCATCTGTCCGAGGACCGAGCGTTCACCAAAGACGCCAGCGCAGGGCCTGAAGCGCTCTCGTACGAAGCGGGTGATGCCCGCGAGGGCCTGGTCGATGCGTCGGGTAACGGCGCGGTTCCAGTTCGGCTGGGTCGTGATTGCCCTGACCTGGAGCAGGAACGGCTTGAGGCCCGCGCCGAGGGCGAACTCGATGTCGAGGAACTGGCTATTCATGACCTGCTCGAGTTCCTGGACAGCATCGAGTAAGGTGTTGAAGCGTTCTGATCTGAGCGATCCGGTCGCCCCGCGGTGGATGTAGAGTGTGCGGTTAGCGTATTCACCATCTCCGCCGGTCACCGTGTTCGTCAGTCCCGAGACGTCGTCGTAGTTGATGACAAAGTAGGGCGCGCCGGTGTTCAGGTCGTGGGTGAAAATGACGCCACTCATGGTGGTGTCGCACAACATGATCTGGACGATGATTTCGTCCTCGGTGGCGTTGCGCTTGTTGGGCTTGTAACTGGCGACGACCGTATCGAGTGCACGACGGATTTGCTCGGCGTCTGTTGAATCGACGTTGAGCACCGAGTCATAAGCGCCGGCGTTGGATTGCTCTGCGCCATCCTCGTCAGAGGCTGATGAGCGAATCACCAGCATGACCTCGCCGAACTGCTTCTGAATCAGGGCCAGCACCGACGATGACGAACTCTGGTATTCCTTGACGGTGACGCTGAGAAAATCGGGTATGTCGAACTTCGAAATTCCGCCCTTCAGAGATATCAGCGTTTGCGCCTTGGAGGTTTTTTTCATCACGGTTTGATCGGGGACTTCACTCGTTGTGTCTGTCTTCCGTAAAAGCCACCTGTGCGATCAGCGGTTCGATTACGGCAGGGCCTTGATTTTTCACTCGGTTGCGATCAGCCAGAACCCGGCTTGACGAGCCGCTGCAATGCTTTGGTCGCCAAACGCAAGTATAAGCCGCTGGCTACGTCCATGTTCTGCCCCAGCGAAGCAAACAGTGCCTTGCGCACGAACCCAGACGTCGAACTTGCGTTCAGGCCAAGGTAGTTCTCGATCATCGCGCGCTGTTCCGTCGTGACTGAATCAGCGGGATTGGCGAGCAAGCGATGCAGACACATATAGCGGTCGATGTCCTCTTCATCGCCGTAGTCCCGCAGATCCTGCGCACCGTCGCATACCGCATCCGATCCCTTGATCATGTATGTAGGAGGCTGCCCGTAAAGGAAGAAGGGGATGCCAGCTTCCATCAGATAGTAGGTGTGCGAGCCGATGGTAGGGGAGCAGGCGTACCGGAACTGCCTGCTTATGGTGTAAAACCGGTCCACGAAGCGAGTCGAGTTTGATGCACCCGCAGTGACAAGTGGAAAACAATACTGGCGAAGCTGTTTGTGTGTGCCCTTTCGAATGTCATGAAACGACAGGCAGATAACAATGGGATGAAACTGTCGGGGCAGTGCGCGAAGTTCATCCATGTAAGCGTCGAGCGATTCGAATACGGGCGTCGTTTTTGCATTCGAATGGGTGAAGAACACGATCGTCCCCGCCCTGTTTTCGGGAAGAGATGGGAAATATGCTCTGCGATACGCGACCCACGGGTGAGGGATAAATATCGCGTTTCGCCCATGGCGCTCGCGCATCAGGCGTGCCTTTTTCTCGTTCCAGCTCAGAAATAACTGGAACTGAGACTCGATCTCGTTAGGCCAGCAGCGCGATTCCCAATGAACGCCGTGATCTGAGCTTGCACAGATTGGCAGCCAAGACGGGTAATTGAGCCACCAACGGAGTGTCTTTCCAAAGCTCGAATTTTCGCTTTCCCATGAGGCCCATGGCGCGTGGCCCGCCTCGGACTTTCGCGTCAGAGTAGTCAATGTTTGGAGCGTAGTGTCGCTAAACCCCTGGAGCGCTGCCTGAGCCAATGTTTGTTCGTTTACCTTTGTCAGCACGGCCAGCCTTTGCCAATCGTGATGAACTTGTCGCCCGCATCGAGTCCGCGTGTGTGCGTCGCGATGAATGCTGCAGAGGAAGACGGAGTGCGCGGTGCGCCATTGTCATGGGGAATGTGTTGTCGCGCACTCCAGCCGTTGAAAACCCAATGTCCTGACGATTCTTCATGCCAGTAGTCCGGGTTGCGGTGTTGATCCAGTATGAAGCGCAGGGCGGTCGGTTGCAAACCCAGCCATTCGCAAAACAGGTCCACATGTTCAGGCGCCTTCTGTTCGTGATGTCTGACCAAATCAAGGCCCTGTGCTCGCGTGAGCCGCCCGTGCCGAATTTCTCGCGTGGCATGATCCGTAACCTTGGAATACCCGTGTTTGAATAATTTGAGCTGATCATGCAGGTCCATGTAGCTGAAACACTCCACATGGTCATAGGTGTCAAATGTTCTCTCGAAACGGGCTGACGCATAGTTGTAGAGCGAGATCATGTCTTCATGCTGAGCCTTCGGATCCCAACGAACGAAATTGCCAATATAGATACCTCGCACACCCACAGAACTGAGTGCTTGATCATTGGGATAGCGAAACTGACTAATATCGCGCTGTTTTAGCGTATCGAACACCGAGGGCAAATCGTCCGCCTCATAGCCCATAAGATCGTGGTCCTTTCGATATCTCCGTGTCATCTCGACTTCGTGCAGGTGGGAGAACATGCCGACCTGCTCAAGACCCTGGTGCGCGCCCCAGATGATCAAGGGGATTCGGTAGCGAACAGCCGTTTGTACAGGAAATACGCTTTGACCGGCCAGAATGGGCCAGAACATGCTGCCAAAACGGCGCAGGGTGCTCCTGACGATACGACGCACGGATTCCGGATTGACGTTCTGATAAAGAATGTCGCAGTTGAGTCGGATGCGCAGATTGGCAAGATTGCGAATGCCCAGCGGGGTATTGAAGTAACGGTTGTATGTAACGAGCAAGGGATTGAGTCCCAAGCGTTTCTTGACGAGATGTACTATGTAATAGGAGTCGTTGGCTCCAGTCACCGGGACCACGCAATCGTAATTGCTGCCGTTTGGATTGCGGTAGGGTTCGACCAGTTTCTCCAGTCGTGACCACCGTTCTTGCCAGTCCAGCTGATCCTTTTCTTGATGTACCCGGCAGCCCGAGCAGATTCCGTCTTGGTCTATGGTCAGGCCGAGGGGGTGAGCTGTCGTATACAGGCAGCGCTTGCAAAACTCCATGCCTCAGAATTCCTTGCTTGTGCTGGCGCCGACGTAGGCTGCGGGTCGAATCAAATCGCTTTCTACTTCACGCTTGTACATTTGATACGCATGTTCCCGATAGGTAAACAGGTTGCCCACAGCGACCGCAGCGACGGCCGGGTGTTGGTAAAACCGGCGAGTTGTCGTGGGATCTGAAAAGCCGCCAAAGAGAATAAGTGGTACCTGAGGGATCGGCAATGGGTCAAGTTGTTCGGGCGTCAGGTGGGTTTCCCCACCATCGTGCTTCCAATCGATGAGTACGAGTTCGGAAATGACTCGCTGTGAGATAAGTCCAGGGATCACATCACCAAAGGGCCTTTCCTGCTGGGTGACATAGTCCAGCCGCCGGAGGCCTTGGCTGAAGTTTATTGGGACGGCTCCGATGATCGCCTGCGCACCGAGCCTTGCAGACATTTTCCGCACCTCGTCAGTCGCGTGGTGAAGCGCGTAGTCGACACAGATCCTGTCGGCTCCCAGCTGGATCGCTCGAGTGGCGTGCTCTTCCGTTGCAATGCCGCCAGCATAAATCAACGGCGTTTCAAGACCGAGTTTCCCGACGCGGGCGAGCATGTCGAAATCAGGCCCCATTTCGCCTTTGCTCCGGTCAATGGCTTGCACAAGAATCTCGTCGGCGCCCCATCGGTCGAGGTTTTCGACGAGACACTCCGGGCGGCCAATGGGCAAATGACGGTTGTATCCAAACGACTGCACCGCCCAGCCGTGGCGTACGGTGACGACACCCACGAGCCGCTTTTTAAGCATGGGCAATATCCTGGATCAAGGTTCGCAGGAGAGACGTACCTGCGCGCTGGCTTTTCTCTGGGTGGAACTGGAGGCCAGCGATACGTCCGTGACGAACTGCGGCGGTGACGGGGCCCGGAACATGGGTCACGGCCGAGACATGCTCGGATGCCCCATCGAGTGCAAACGAGTGATTGAAGTAGAAGAATTCGCCGTGGCTGCTGTGAAGCGCTGAGTCAGACATGGTGCATTTGAGGCTGTTCCATCCGATATGCCAGGGTGTGTCACGTAAGGGGATGACTTTTCCGGCAAGGATGCCCAGGCCTTTCGAATGCCCCATTTCAAAAGACTCTTCCGCCAGAAGCTGCATGCCAAGACAGATGCCGAGGAGCGGCCGATTGGTCTTTGCCGCGTTACGCAAATAGACGTCAAGGCCAGTGTCCCGCAATTTTTTCATCGCCGATGGAAATGCTCCGACGCCGGGCAGCAACAGGACATCACATGCATCAAGCACCGTCGAATCGCCGGCGAGGCGCACGCGAAATCCTGCGTCATGGAGCGCGTGGGTGACCGACGTCAGGTTTCCGACGCCGTAGTCCACAAGGCCGACAGTGAGGCGGTTCATAGTCCCACGCCCACGCGGAATCGGCGCTTTATGCTTCCATCGCTGCCAATGTCAAACAAGTCGCGGTTGGTCGAGGCATGAACGTGCAACCAGAACTGATCGGTGGAAATGCCTATGAAATCACAGAAGCTCTTAATGTAGCGCGGCGAGCACCGACCATCGTAGCGCTCGACCAGATCCACAGCCGTGGCTCGATCCACTGTGCCGGCGCGCATGGCTTCATTGACATACTCAGTGGTTTTGCCGAAACCGAATTTCAGATATTTCACCATCTGATTCATGTTGTGCCAGTCCTCGTCAAGATTGCTCAAGCCGAGAAGGTCCCCGGTCTCACCTGGATGTTCGTTACGAATACCGAGCCCATGTGAGCATGCGTAGCCGGCGTTGTTGACAAGGCTCCAGTCGCCGAGAAACCAACCCAGGAACACGATCTGGATGTTGGCTGAATCAAACTCCGATTCACCCGGGTAAATGTACGGAATAATGTCTTGAGCCGCGTAGCCCCCGCTCAGCATCCAATCGTGGCCAGAACTCAAGGTGTTGGAGTTGCGCAGATTGTTTCCGTCATATCCGTTTCGCCCCATGGTCTTCAAGTCCCCAACTTGAAGTGCCGGGTTTTCTCCCCAGAAGATCAAGGGGATTCCATATCGAATCGCCAATTGGGGTACTGAGCTGAACAGGGCAAGCTCTGACGAACGCGCCCAATTGGAGAACTTCATGAAACTGTCATGCATTAGTCTCCGCCACGTCTCTGGGGCGGGGGACGACAAGACCACATCGAAGCCGAGATTGATCAGGTTGGATACGTTGTCGACGCCAAGATCCGAGACCTGTTGCGGTGGGTGACTTAATGAAACAAGCAAGGGGGTCATATCCAGCTTGTCACGCACCCACAATGCTTGTCTTGTGCTGTCTTTGCCCCCGCTGACCCCGATGATGCAGTCGAAACCGTCGGGGCCTGTACCGCGATAGGGTGCGACGAGGTCTTCGATAATCTCGTGGCGCTCCTGCCAGTCAATGTCGCGCGCCGTCTCGAAGTAGGCACACGCAGGACACTGACCATCGGGTGTAAAGACGGAGTTGGGGCGCGTGTCGGGCTGCAAACAGGTCGTGCAGTATTTCATGAGGTGATTGGCTTGCCGAAAGACGATGCCAACACTGCGTGATCGCGGCACAGCAGCGGGATGCCCGATAACACGGGATATACCAAGCCCGTTTCGGCTGACGAAAACGCGTCGGTGGTGCGAGTCAGTGGCGTTTGGGTCAGTGGGCACCGCCATGCCGGCGTTGTTACACTTCGAGCCTGGCTTTTTTCCAGACAGACGACCCCACTTGGGTTCAGGGGATTCACGTAGAAGTCCAGCAACCGGTAGTCGGTGACGTTACAGCCAAGTCGTTCTGCCGTTGCCTTAAGGTCGCGAACGTAGCCATGATGCGACATTCGGGCGCGGGCGTCCGCATCGGCTAACTCGTAGATCGGTTCCACAAGAACAACCGCGCGCTTAGCCACCCTAAGGAGCTCGCTCAGTGCTGCGGTTTCACGCCCTCCGTTTGGCTCAAGTGAGTGTGATGAGTACACCACATCTACGCTCTCGTCCGCGAGCGGAATGTTGAACAAGTCGGCTACAAACAGCTCTGCCTGTTGATGCTTATGCTTGAGCCATCCATTGCCGTGCGCGCACCGTGACCAACTGATGTCAAAGCCTAGGGCAACCGTTGGTGGCGCGGGCAGCGCTTCGAGCACGCCGGCGAGCGTTGTTGCCTCCCCTGAGCCAACTTCAAGCAAGGAACCTCCAGGCGAAAGATGTCGCGAAACCAGCGATGCGAGTTGCTCGCACCACAGTTGCTTTTCAGCGGGGTTCGACAGCGCTTGATTGACATAGGCGCCAGCTTGCAAATCGTATGCGATGAGTGTCGCAATCGTGAGGTTGCTGGTTTTTCCGAGCGCCGCGCGAGCAAATTCCATGGCATTGTTGCCTTGCTCGAAAGCCGAACGCATGCCAACGAGCAGTCGCCGCAAGTCTTCCGCAGACAGATCGTCGTCATGTTGCGTGAGCGAATTCATTGATTTCATGATTCAACGAAAGTAAGGGATGCCATTTTACTTGAGAATATCCCACGAGACAGGTGTGCCCCGCGATATAGCGTTGCTGACGCGACGTCCGAGCACCGCGGAGAGCATACCGGGAGCAAGACCCAGGCCGGGGCGGATGGCGCGGACGTTTTCCAGGCTCAGTACGTCTCCGGGCTTCAAGTCCCTAGTGATGTAGAGCGAGCGCCTGAACTGAAGTGACTTGCGCTCGGCCTCGGTCGGCCCGTAGCGCACTTGGCCGAGCGCCTCCCAGGCGCGCCCTGTCTCGGTCACCAGCGCGCTCATTTCGGCAGGCTCAAGGGAGAAAGCGCTATCCACGCCGCCTTCGGCTCGATCGAGGGTGAAATGCTTTTCGATGACGGTGGCACCCATGGCCACACTGGCGACCGCGACGCCGACGCCCATGGTGTGATCGGACAGACCGACTTCGCAGCCGAACATGTCTCTCATGTGTGCAATGGTGCGGATGTTCGTGTTGGCCGGGGTGGCCGGATAGGTGCTCGTGCATTTGAGCAGGACGAGGTGCTTGCAACCCGCCGCGCGTGCTGTGCGGACAGTTTCATCCATCTCTGCCAGTGTGGCCATGCCGGTCGAGATGATGAGGGGCTTGCCGGTGGCCGCTACCCGCCGGATCAGCGGCATATCCGTATTTTCGAAGGACGCTATCTTGTAGCAGGGCACCTGAAGGGATTCGAGAAAATCGACCGAGGTGTCATCGAAAGGCGTGCTGAACGGGATCATGCCATGCGACCGCGCACGCTCGAAGATAGGTTGGTGCCACTCCCAAGGGGTGTATGCCTCTGCATAAAGCGCATATAGTGACGTCCCGGCCCAGAGGCTGTCGGGGTCGTCGATATGAAATTCCCGCTCATTCAAATTGAGCGTCATCGTGTCCGGCGTGTAGGTCTGGATCTTGAGTGCGTGAACTCCACTCCGGGCTGCGGCATCGACAATTGCAAGAGCCCTTTCCAGCGACTGGTTGTGATTGCCCGACATCTCGGCGATGACGAAAGGCGGGGCATCGGCCCCGATTCTGCGGCCTGCGATATGGAATTCGTCAGTCATCAGTGATCACTCCTTTCGTCAGGATTGTGCGCTCGAAGCGGTAGCCGTTTGCCAGGAACATCTGGCGGGATTTCGAATTATCGTCCAGAACTTCGGCACGGAATCGTCGAGTCCCTTCGGCCTGTGCCATGAGCCAGTGCTCGGCGGCGACAAGGAGTTCTCCGCCCAGTCCGGCTCGAGTCTCGTCGGGGCCAAGATAGATGGAGACTTCGGCTTCGTCGCCTTTGATGTCGAATCGAACGACACCCACGGGAGCGCCGTCGAGTTCTCCGATCGTGAGTTTTCGGTCGTTCCGGGCGAGCGTGCTTTCAAGCCAGGTCGTGTGCGTTTCAAAAGCAATTGGCTGCTTGTCTCTGGAGACGCGGCGAACCGTCTCCGAGTTTCGCCATTCGAAAAGCATGGCGCTGTCTGCCTTTGCCGCGGGGCGGATTCTAATACGAGTGCAGCCCATTTCGCGACACACGCGCTCGGTGCCGCGGCCATCGACCAGATCCAGTCCGGCTTTGGAGAGTCCGATGAGCCAGTGAGGACTCTCCTGTAGGGCAAGGAGGTGGCGAAGGATGATTTCATCACTATGCGTTGCGCCTTCGGGGGCGTGGAGCAGGCCGGCCGCGGCCGCGCATTCGAGTTGGGCGCGCTGGTTGAAGGCGGTGGGCCAAGCCAGTGTGGGCAGTCCGCCGCAGCAGCGCTCCCACAGCGCCGTGCCGCCGGTGCCAAGGCTCAGGTCCGCCGAGGCGATGAGCTCGGCCATGCGATCCGCCTGGATGTGGAGTGTGTGGCCTGATTCGGCGCACTGGGCGACGATAGAATCGCGAGCCGGGTGGGCGGCGCCGATGACCACGTCGACCGCGATGCCCAGGGGAAAGGCCCGTGGCAACAATGCCAGGACGCGCCCGGTCTGGTTGTGCGCATCAACACCACCAAAAAACACGAGAATTCGGCGAACGCGACCGTCCCTCTCGTGGCGCGGGGTGCGGGAGAATTCGGGCCGTAGCAGGCAGTAGCGCGGGCCCAGCAAGCGCCGGGTCCGGGCCGGGAGCCGGCTGTCGTAGCGCGTGGCGGTATCGGGCCAAAGGTTTTGGTCCAGGAGAAGGTCGCAGTCATGGTCCCGGTCGGCCAGATCGTCGATCACCAGCAGGTTGCCGACCCGGCGACGCACGCGTTTTTCCCATCGCGCGTCCAGCGCGTAATGGTCGACGATCAGCCAGTCGGGCGACGCGTTGGAGACGTGCTCGACGAACTCGCTCGCATCGGTCTCCTGATCGCCGTCGAGCCAGGCGGCGTGGGGCAGATCGTCGGGCGTCCCGCC
This sequence comes from Denitromonas ohlonensis, assembly GCF_007625205.1. Classification (GTDB taxonomy): domain Bacteria; phylum Pseudomonadota; class Gammaproteobacteria; order Burkholderiales; family Rhodocyclaceae; genus Nitrogeniibacter; species Nitrogeniibacter ohlonensis. The sequence continues at coordinate 37,564 of NZ_VMNI01000011.1, forward strand.
GCCTTTGAACCGTTTCACTCCGTGCCCCGCCTCGGTGAGCCGGGTTTCCATGCCATCCGTCAAATGCCTGCAGTAAAACGTGACGTCGGCGCCGCGTGCCTTGAGTGCATCGGCCAGCGTCTGGCATCGGGCCACATGGCCGGTGCCGATCTGGGCCGATGCGTCGGTACGGACGGCGATTTTCATGCGGCGTCCTGGTGGCGCTGTCGCAGGGCGAAGCAGGCCTCGGCCATGGCCAGGTCTGCCGCGTCATCGATGTCGACTGCGGACGTCCAGTCCATGGGAAAGAAGATGTGGCCGGGCAGGTAGAAGTTCTCGCCGCCAACGAACGCGTCTCGCTGAGCAAGCCACAGCGCACCTGTCGGGCAATACAGAGACGGCAGATCTTGCGAGCGTGACTGACGCGCCTCCGGGAATACCCAGTCCGGTTGCCCGTCCGGCGCCAGCTTGACGGCCCACCAGGGGTTCATCCAGCCGAACTTGAAGGCGCTGATCTGTGATGGAGCGCCACTGTCATGGAAATGCGTGACGCCGGCCCTGACGTCGTCGGCGTTGCGCAGTGGGCAGTTGGCCATCAGTTGCGCCACCACATCGTAGCGTTCGTTCCAGTATGTTTCGGCCTGCTCGAGCGCAATCCGGGTCGCCGCACTCGACGGTGACTGGTCGTCCGCTGCCCGGTCGCGGAGAAAGGGCACTTCCGCGCCCGCTGCGATCGCTGCCTGGGCGATTTCTTCGTCATCAGTTGAAACCAGAACGCGCTGGAAGCAGCCCGAGTCGAGGGCAGCACCGACCGACCAGGCTAGCATCGGGCGGCCGCCAAAGGGCATGACATTCTTGCGCGGCAGGCGTTTTGATCCGCCGCGGGCAAGGATGATTGCGATGCGTTGTGTCACCACAGACTCCAGCCGCCGTCAGCCATCATGACATGCCCCGTGATGGCGGAGGCGGCCTCCGACAGCAGCAGGTCCACCGGACCGGGCAATTCATCCTCACGGAGCATTCGGCCGGAGGGGCACAGTTCGGCGTATCTGGCCTTGAATGCCGGATTGACCCGGCCCTCCACCCCGCCAAAAGCCACGCAATTGACGCGGATGTGTTGCTCGGCAAGGCGAACCGCCAGCTCCTTGGTCAGATGCGCGAGCGCGGCCTTGGCCACACCATAATGAATGGGCGATTGCCGGGCCGGATCTTCATAAAGTTTCAGGTTGGGCGCCACGATCCCGTACTGCGACCCGATGTTGACGACCGAAGTCAGGCGAGACCCTTGCATCCGGGCCAGTGCCATCGTCAGTTCGTAGGGCGCAATCACATCGAGCTGGAATTCATTCATGAAATTCTCGCGACGCACTTGGCCGGAGGATTCGATGCCCAAGAATGAAATGCTGCGCGCATTGTTCACGAGACCATCCGGCGTGAGCTCCATAGTGGACAGGGCGTCGGTGATGGTCTGGCAGGCGTCGCTCGCCATGAGGTCTGCGGCGATGGTGTAAAGGCGCCCTGCGCGCTGTTGTTTTGAAGCCAGCGCATCAAGCGCTTCTTGCGAACGGGAGACGGCGATCACCTTATCGGCCTGTGCGAGAAAATGCGCCGTCAGCGTCGAGCCGACCTTGCCGGTGGCTCCCGTGATGAGGATGGAGCGATTCACGATGATCTCCCGAGTTCGATGATTTCAACGACGTCGAGCATCTCTTGCGGGGCTGTGCGCACGTCGCGGGCCCGGGTGCCGTCGACGAAGTCCTGAAGGGCGGCGCGAAAGGCACGGAAAGTATCGGAAAACTGCAGGTCACAATAACCGGTCGTACCCATGACTCTGAAGCTGATGGGCACTGGAAGTGCGCCGTATGTGGACACCTGGCACTCAATGCCGGATTCGAACTCGGTGTGAACAACGATCCGGTCGGCGCTTTGCCAGCGGCAGTGCTTGCGTAGTCGACCTCGCTCTGGCGCTAGGCGAAGCATGGGCTCGATCACATGTACTGCGTATTTGTCCCAGTCCTTTGGAACCGTGGCAGCGACGCAGCGAATTTCACCGATACGCGCCCGTTGCCCGGCGTCGAGTTGCAGCTCGGGCGCATAGCGCAGGGCTGTGCAGGAAAAGAGCTGGCCGGGGTAGGTTTGCAGATCGATGAGTGCTTTGGCCTCATCCAGACTCAGTGCCAGCGGCTTGTCCACATAGATTGGCAGGCCGGCCTTGAGAAATGGCGTTGCATACTGCAGATGCGTTTCTGCGTCATCCCGGGCCAGCAACACGGCATCGACCTGACCGATCAGGTCGTCAGGGTGATCGCAGACAGAGTCGATGCATGCTGCCTTGGCGATCTGGCGCGACAGATCGGGGTCATGAGTCCAGACATGAGTGACCCGAGCGTTATCGATGCAGTCATCGGGAAAACGCTGTTGCTCCAGATAGCGGGGAATCACGGGAAATCCGCAGGTTTCCATTGCGGTCGCATCATAGCCATTGAATATTGCGGACCAGGAATAGGGGTGGCCGTTGCCGGGCGACATGCCCATGATGCCAAGTCGAAGCGCCTTGCTCATGCCAGCTTCCAACGGCTGGGGTCCAGGAATGCAGGATCATTCGAGGCGAAGGCGGATGCGTCGAAAGAGCGTACGTCGTCGAGTCCGCAAAGACAGGATTCGAACTGCGCCAGATTCTGGACGCCGATGAGGCAGCGACTCACCTCAGGGTGGTCACATACGAACGCAAGGGCTGCGAGCTGAGGTGGTGTACCCATGTCCGCACACGCTTTTTGCCAGGCATCGAGCTTCGACCGCCAAGGGCTGAAGTAGTCAGGGGTCTGACTCGCCGGCGTGAGCAGCAGTCCCTGGAGATACGCCGAACGGGCATGTATCTCGACGCCAAGCCTCGCGAGGCGTGAAAGGGTGCCATCGGTAATGAGCCGTTGGTCGAAAACATTGACGGGCAGTTGCACCAGATCTGGCGTAAAGCGGGCCAGGATGCTGTCAACCTGGGCCGCGGTATACACGGACACGCCGATTCGGCGAACCTTGCCACCCGCCTTGAGGGTGCTGAGTGCGTCGAGTAGATGTTCGCCGCCCGTTGAAATCAGATTGTCCGCATGGTGGACCAGAAGGCCCGAGACCGATTCGACGCGGAGTCTTTCAAGCGAACGTTCAAGCGTGGAGCACAGTGCTTCTGCATCCTGCTGGGTGATCGGAGTGTGACCGAATCGCGGGGTCTTGGTGATGACGTTGAATCCGTCGAGGTCATGCGCGCCCAGAATCGCCTCTGCTTCACCATACAGTGCTGCGGTATCGAGCGTGTCGATGCTTCGCTCTCGTGCTCGACTCAGGATACGGCCGACTTCGTCGGCCGGTGTCCGCCCGTTTGAATTCGTTACACCATAATCCAGTCCCCACTGGACGGTGCCCAAACCGATGCGTTGGGTGCGTGCGATCACGTCACAGCGTCCTTGAGGATGTCGACCACACGTGTCTGATCGTTGTCCGACAGGTCGGGAAACATGGGGAGACTGATGATCCGGAGGTAGTACGCTTCTGCCGACGGACAGTGTCCGGGCCTGAAGCCATGCTTGGCATAAAAGGGTTGCAGATACACCGGAATGTAGTGAACGTTGACGCCAATCTGGTGGGATCGCAGCGTTTCGAAAACGCGGCGTCGGTCCAGATCCGGATTCAGACGGATCGGATACAGGTGGAGGGCAGAGCGCGATCCCGATGCATCGCTGGGCGGACGTTCAAGCGGCAGGCCAGCAAGCAGCTCGTCATAGCGTCGGGCAATCCTGTGTCTTGCCGCGATAAATGTTTCGAGGCGGTCCATCTGGCTGAGGCCTAGGGCCGCCTGCATTTCCGTCATGCGGTAGTTGAACCCGAGCTCGATCTGCTGGTAGTACCAGGGGCCGTCCGGTTCCCCCGTCATCAGCGCAGGATCGCGCGTGATGCCATGACTGCGAAGGCGGGCCATGCGCTCGGCAATGGCCGGGTCGGCCGTGACGGCGACACCACCTTCGGCCGTCGTGATGATCTTGACCGGATGAAAGCTGAAAACCGTGACGTCGCTGTAGCGGCAGCTGCCCACGGGCTGATCGTCATAGTGTGCGCCGATGGCGTGAGAGGCGTCCTCGATGACCGAAAAGCCGAAGCGCTGGCTAAGTGCTCGAATGGCTTTCATGTCGCATGAGCGGCCGCACAAATGCACCGGAATTACGACCTTGGGTAACTGGCCACCGCGTTGCGCCTGAACGAGGCGTTGCTCCAACTGCTCAATACACAGATTGCCGGTATCCGGCGCTACATCCACGAAATCGACCGTGGCGCCGCAGTACAGGGCGCAATTGGCGCTGGCAACGAAAGTGATCGGGCTGGTCCATACGCGATCACCCGGCCCCACCCCCAGCGCCAGACAGGCGATGTGTAGCGCCGAGGTGGCGCTGTTAACGGCCACGGCGTGTGCCACACTGCAGTGTGTGGCGATCGCCGCTTCAAACGCCGGCACCACCGGCCCCTGGGTCAGGAAGTCGGATCGAAGCACGCGGACGACCGCTTCTACATCCTCCGCGCGAATCTGCTGGCGACCGTATGGGACAAAGCCGCTCATATTTTGCCCACCTTCCCACGGTTGGCTGAAATCCAGGCGCGCAGTGATTCGACATCCATCCACTCGGCGTTGTTGTCTGAGCAATAGGTGAAGTCATCCGCGACCTTGACGCCGTCGTTGATGCGAATCGGATCTTCGCTCCACTTGTGGATGGCCGGCAGGATCTTGTAGTGATCCTTGTACTCGTAGGTATGCGGCGCATCTTCCGGGCCGATCATCTGTTCATGGAGTTTTTCTCCCGGGCGGATGCCGACGATCTTGTGGCGCGCCTCTGGCGCCACTGCGTGTGCGATGTCGGTGATGCCCATGGACGGAATCTTCTTGACGTAGATCTCGCCGCCAACCATGTCGTCGAAGGCGTGCCAGACTAGTTCCACCCCCTGCTCGAGCGTGATCATGAAGCGCGTCATGCGGGTGTCCGTGATTGGCAACTCGCCGCTCTTGGCGATCGACAGGAAGTACGGAATGACCGAACCCCTCGAGCCCATCACGTTGCCATAGCGGACAACGGCAAAGCGTGTGTCATTGCTTCCGGTGTAGGAGTTGCCAGCAACGAACAGCTTGTCCGAAGCCAGTTTTGTGGCGCCATACAGGTTGGCGGGACTGCTGGCCTTGTCTGTCGACAGCGCAACGACCCGCTTGACGCCCTGGTCGATACAGGCGTCGATGAGATTCATGGCGCCATTGATGTTCGTCTTGACGCATTCGAAGGGATTGTACTCGGCGGTCGGAACAATCTTGGTGGCCGCGGCGTGAACAACGTAGTCCACGCCATGCAGGGCGCGCGCCAGGCGGTCCTTGTCACGAACATCACCGATGAAGAAGCGCACGCGCGGGTCGTCACCGTAAATCTTGGCCATTTCCCACTGCTTCATTTCGTCCCTGGAAAAAATGACCAGTCGTCTGGGGTTATATCGTTGAAGCGTCATGGGGACGAACGTATGGGCGAACGACCCGGTACCGCCTGTCACGAGGATTGAGGATTCATTCAGCATGTTTTCGCCATTGGTTCGTTTGTGTCCGATCGAAAGATCGCGATTTTCGATTGCTCTGTGCTGATGACTGGAGGTCCGCCCCGTGACTTGAAGGGCGAGCGCGAAAATTAATAAGGGCGTCGGATTCCAAGGTTACATTTTATACAATGCGCTTCGCCTGAGGCGGTTTGCAACAGACTCGATGTCCGCGGCAAAGGGTCAACTCGCACGCTCCTGCGACGAGATCACCTGATCCGGCGTCCCTTCGGCAACCAGCTGACCGCTTTCGAGTCGGAAGATGCGATCGGCGCGCTGCACTGTCGACAGTCGGTGCGCGACGATGATGATGGTCCGTTCCCCACGCATGGCCGAGACCACGTTCATGAAATCGGCCTCCGTGTCATTGTCTAGAGCACTGGTGGCCTCATCCAAGACGAGCACATCGGGGTTGTGATAGAGCGCGCGAGCGATGCCGATCCGCTGACGCTGTCCGCCGGACAGGCGCACACCGCGCTCGCCGACGCTGGTGTCGAGCCCTTGAGGAAGGCTGGAGACGAAGCCGTCTAGTTGTGCCGCATGGATGGCGCTGCGCACGGCATCTTCGTCGATCCGTTCGTCCGGCACTCCGAATGCAATGTTCCGGCGCAGGCTGTCGTCGGTCAGGAAGATGGACTGGGCAACATAGCCGATCCGGTCTTGCCACGGCCGGAGGGCTTGACGGATATCAACGGTGTTTTCGGTGACGACGCCCTTCCGGGGCTCGAGAAGCCCGAGGATTACGTCGATCAGGGTGCTTTTGCCCGAGCCGCTGGTGCCGACGATACCGATCGTCTCGCCCGGGTCGATATGTAGCGATACCCCGGACAACGCGGTTGTTTCGGAATCGGGGTAGGCAAACTCGATATCCCGCAGTTCAATGCGCCCCATGGGGCGACCCGGAGCACCGTATGTGGTGTGCCCGGCCTCTGTCTGAGGCCAGTCCAATGCCAGTTCAGCCTCCATTGTGTCGACGACCGGCGTGACGTAGCGCAATGTCTGCATGGCCCCCAGCATTCGATTGACGGACGGCATCAACCGGAATGCGGCAGCGGCAAACACGCCGATCACGGGCAGGATGGCTTCCATCGGCGTACCGCGAAGGATCATCGTCACGACCAGCAGGGCTAGACCGGCTATCGAGAGCAACTCCATGGCCAGACGCGGCATTTGCTTGAGCGTCTCCTGGTTGCGGGCCGCATCGGCGCATGCGTCGTTGGGCGTCTCGTATCGAGCCAGGAACGCGTGTTCCCGCCCGAGCAACTGGGCTTCCTTGATGCCGCCGAGGCCCTGCTGGAGGTGCTGCAGACGCGCGCCTTCATTGGCCTGGCGCGCTTTGCCCCACGCAGCGGTGCGTTTCCGCGTGAACCGGAAGAAGGCGACGGCGGCGGCGACCAGCGCGACACCGACGACGGCCGTCCCGATAGGCTCGACGAACAGCAGAAGCACGGTCAGCGCGATCGAAACAGACCCCTCGGCCACCAGCATGAGCGAGGGCATGATGGCGTGGCTTGCAAAGAGGTTGGCCTCGGTCGTCACGTTTCTGACCAATTGCGCCGAATTTCTCCCCAGATGAAAGATGTAAGGTTGCATCAGATAACGGTGAAACAACCGGCGCGAAACGTCGGCCTGGATACCGAAGGCGAAGCGCGCCTGAAAGCGGTAGAGAAACGCAAGATAGATATTCTTGACCGCGTAGATGGCGACCAGCGTCAGCATAGCGGCTACGATCAGCTGCGGCTGTGTCGGGTTGCCGACCATAACGAAAAGACGCTCGACCATGGGGTGCGGTGTATCGGACTGACTGCCGACGAGAATGCCCATGACGGGAATGACTAGGCCGACGCCGAGCAGCTCCAGTGCTGTGCCAATTGTCATGAGGCCAAACAGGACACTCGCGTTGCGCCGCTGCTCTGGAGAAACCAGCTTCAGTAGCTTTGAGAATCGAATCATGAATTGGTTGATGGGCTGGGCGTTATCGAACTGCGGCAAATTTCATTGTGTTTGTCGGTCTCGTGAGCGTGGGGCGCAGCGCGCCATGACAGTCCTGCCGCCCTGTCCGAGCGGGCGGACACCAACGAATCAGACCGGGGATTGTACCGCGAATCCTGTGCTGGACCGTGTATGTGATTCATCAGCCAAACCTTGGGTGATGACTGTTCGGTCCTCACTACGGCAGGGAGGTCTGTCATACAATGCAGGCGCACACTTGCGCAGCGGCGCTAAGCCAGCATGTGGCATCGATTTGACGTTGAGGGGAAACGACTTTGGAGTATCTCACCGCAGCGAACAGGCAAGCACGGGTTGTTGTGACCGGTGCGAGCGGATTCGTCGCGCAAGCGCTCATCAGATCCCTGGCCGCGAACGATTCGGTCGAGGTGTGTGCAGCCTCCCGTTCAATTGGTCTGGCGCTGCCCGATGGCGTGTCGTCGGTGAGCGTGGGTGATCTGGGGCCGGAAACCGACTGGGCGGAGGCGCTCGATGGTGTCGACGTCGTGGTCCACTGCGCGGCCCGCGTACACATGATGTCCGCGGGGAGGGATGATGAGGCGCTTTACAGGCGCATCAACGTGGATGGCACGCTGAGACTGGCGCGCACCGCAAGGTCAAATGGGTGCCGCCGCTTTATCTACCTGAGTTCGATCAAGGTCAACGGTGAGCGGACCGTTCCGGGTTGCCCCTTCTCCCCGAACGACCCACCCCGGCCAGTGGATGCCTATGGACGCTCCAAGCTCATGGCCGAGCAGGGGCTGCTTGCGCTGGCCCACGAAACGGGTCTTGAAGTGGTGATCATTCGCCCGCCGCTGGTCTATGGCCCCGGAGTGAAAGCCAATTTCAGGCGCATGGCTCACATGGCGTGCCGCGGATGGCCCTTGCCGCTGGGCCGTATTCATAACCAGCGCTCTTTGGTGAATATAGAGAACCTCGTGCACTTGATCGTGACGTGCCTCGATCACCCCATGGCTCCGGGACACGTGTTCCTCGTTAGCGACGGACAGGATGTCTCGACTTCTGAACTGTTGCGTAAAACGGCTCATGCGCTGAGTTGCAGGATACGATTGCTCCCCGTTCCTGCCGGGGTGTTGGTATGGGTCGCCCGCATGGTGGGGAAGTCGGCGCTTGCAGACAGGCTGTGTGGCAATCTTCAGGTGGACATTTCACCGACGCAAGAGGTGCTGAACTGGCGACCACCGCTGACGCTCGACGAAGGCTTGCGTCGATTTGCAACACAAGATGCCGAGTTTGGTGGGCATGACTGAACTGCTTGCCTTCGGACTCGGGCTGTTGGTGCTCGCGTTTGCCTCGTGGGCGCTGACCGGGGTTTTGCGTCGGTACGCGTTGAATCGGGATGTGCTCGATCATCCCAATGCACGCAGTTCCCACTCGGTACCCACGCCGCGTGGGGGTGGCCTTGCGATCGTGATCTGCTTTATGGCGGTGTTATGCCTGCTGCCGGGGCTCGGCGTCATGCAGGGGAGCGAGGCGATGGCGTTGCTGTTCGGTGGTGCGCTTTGCGCCGGCATTGGATTTGTCGATGATCATGGCCATGTTTCTGCTCGCTGGAGATTGCTGGCGCACTTTGGCGGGGCAGCCTGTATGGTTGGGTTGTTGTCCGTCTCGTTCGGTTTGCTGGAAGTGTGGGGAGAGCTGCCTAAGGTGCTCGTCACCAGCTTCATGCTGTTCGGTTCGGTCTGGTTGTTGAACCTCTACAATTTCATGGATGGTATCGATGGCCTCGCTGGCGCCGAGGCGGTCAGCGTCTGCCTGCTCGGTAGCATGATGCTCTGGGCTACTGGACACACGGAGTCAACCCTGTTGCCCTTGGCGCTCGCGGCGGCTTCGGCGGGTTTCCTGGTCTGGAATTTTCCTCGCGCTAGGATTTTCATGGGGGACGCGGGCAGTGGCTTCATTGGATTGATGCTCGCCGGCATCATGCTCTGGTTGTCGCAGTTTGGAGGCAAAATCGCCGCTGCGTGGCTGGTACTGATTGCCACCTTCGTTACCGACGCCTCGGTCACATTGATGCGACGGCTGCTGCGTGGTCAGCGCGTGTGGGAAGCGCATCGTTCGCACGCCTATCAGCGCCTGTCCCGCCACATCGGGTCGCACGTTCGGGTGACGTTTCTCTACATAGCTGTCAACGTTTTCTGGCTGGGGCCGCTGAGCGTGCTGACGGGCTTGGGCTATGTGCCGATCTGGGCGGGGCTTTGTATGGCGTACGCACCGCTCGCAGCGTCGGCGTGGCGACTCGGGGCGGGGCTGCCAGATGATGTGCCAGTCCGCGGTATCGTAAAAGTCCTTTGAATCCAAGCGGATATAATGGCCGCCAAATGTCGCAAACAAAGGTGGGCTCGCGCCCGAACTGAATGCTCAAGAGATCTGTCCTCGTGGTGCTGTTTGATCTGCTCTCTGCTGCCGCAGCATGGAGTCTAGGGTTTCTCTTGCGCTTCAATTTCGAATGGCCCGCAGGTTATGAGGTCAAGTTCGCGGCCAGCTTGACAGCACTTATGGGCGTTCATGCGTTGGCCTGCCGCTGGGCCGGGCTGTATCGCGGCATGTGGGTGTTTGCCAGCCTGCCGGATCTGAAGCGGGTGCTGAAGGCCGTCGGGGTGTCATCGGTGGCCTTGCTGGTGATGTTGGCGGTTGACCGCACGCTGCCGGGTATCCCGCGCTCGATGGTTGTGCTCTACCCCTTGCTGTTGATCACCATCATGGGCGGCGGTCGTGTGATCTGGCGGATGTGGAAAGAGCATCGGTTGTATGGTGATTTGCGTGCGGCCGGCAAGCCGGTCGTGGTGGTTGGCGCCGGCACCGGTGGTGCGATGCTGGTGCGTGAGCTGGAGCGCAGCCCGGACTGGCGGGTGGTGGCGCTGGTCGACGACAACCCCGCCAAGCGCGGCCTTGAGTTGTATGGCTGCCCGGTGGCGGGCACCGTCGACGAGTTGTCGCAGGTGCTGCAGGACTTCAAGGCCCAGCATGTGATTCTGGCCATGCCCTCGGCGGCGGGTGATGCCCTTCGTCGTGCGGCCGATCTGGCGGTGCGCGCGGGTGCGCACACCTTTACGGTGCCGGGTCTTGAAGATCTGATGAGCGGCAAGGTGGCGATCAATGCCATGCGTCCGGTCGAGATCGAAGACTTGCTTGGCCGCGAGGCGGTGTCGATTGACTCCGCGCATGTGCACACCATGGTGGGTGGCAAGACGGTGCTGGTGACCGGCGCGGGCGGTTCGATCGGCAGCGAGCTGTGCCGGCAGCTGGCCAAGTTTGCGCCGGCGCGGCTGGTGCTGGTCGAAGCCAGCGAGTTTGTGCTCTACACCATCGAGCAATGGTTTGCGAATCATCAGCCCGACATCGCCATCGTCCCGCTGGCCGGTGACGTCAAGGATGCGCAGCGTCTCGACGAGATTTTTGCCCGGTGGCAACCGGCCCTGGTGTTTCATGCGGCGGCCTACAAGCATGTGCCGCTGATGGAGGTGGGCAATGCCTGGCAGGCGGTGCGCAATAATGTGTTTGGCACCTTGCAGGTGGCGCAATGTGCCCAGCGCCACGGCGCCGAGCGCTTCGTGCTGGTGTCGACCGACAAGGCGGTGAATCCGACCAATGTGATGGGCGCGACCAAGCGGCTGGCCGAGATGGTGTGCGAGGCGCTGCATTCGCAGGGCGGCCAGACGCAGTTCGGGATGGTGCGTTTCGGGAATGTGCTGGGCAGCACGGGCAGCGTGATTCCGAAGTTCCAGGAGCAGATCGCCCGCGGCGGGCCGGTGACGGTCACCCACCCTGAGATCACCCGCTACTTCATGTCGATCCCCGAGGCGGCGCAACTGGTGCTGCAGGCGGCGAGCATGGGGCGGGGCGGCGAGATTTTCGTGCTCGACATGGGCGACCCGGTGCGCATCGTCGATCTGGCGCGCAACATGATTCGCTTGTCGGGCTATGCCGAGGATGAGATCCGCATCGAGTTCAGCGGTTTGCGTCCGGGCGAAAAACTGTACGAAGAGCTGCTGGCCGACGCCGAGGAAACGCGCGAAACGCCGCATCCGAAGCTGCGCATCGCGCGCTCTCGGCCGGTGGCAAAGGATTTTCTGAGCGTACTTGGCGCCTGGCTGGACACCTGTGGGCCGGTCGCAGATGAAGCGGTGCGTCAGGGCTTGCTGCGCTGGGTGCCGGAGTATGTGCCGATGCAAGGGCGGCCGGCCTTGAAGGTGGTGGCAGGCGCGCTGGCCGATAGCGACGTCCGTCGGGCCTGACACCAGTGGGCACCTATGTGATTGGCGACGTTCAGGGTTGCCATGATTCGCTTCTCGCGCTGGTCCAGAAAATCGGCTTTCGTCCCAGTCGTGACCGCCTGTGGTTCGTTGGCGATATCGTCAATCGCGGGCCAAAGTCGCTCGAGACGCTACGCGCCATCCGCGGTTTGGGGGCGGCGGCCACGGTGGTGCTCGGCAATCACGATTTGTATCTGCTGATGGTCGCCGCAGGCTGGCCCAAACGAGGCAAGGACGACACCGTTCAACCTATCCTCGACGCGCCGGATGTGGACCAGCTCCTTGGCTGGCTGGCGAGTCGTCCGCTAATGCATGTGGAAGGCAAGTTCGCCATGGTGCATGCGGGGCTGCTGGCGCAATGGACCATCCCGCAGGCGCGCGAACTGGCCGCGGAGGTCGAGTCGGTGCTGCAGGGGCCGTCGCGACAGGCCTTCCTGGCCGATCTTGCTGGCAATGCGCCAGCGAAATGGTCGGACAAGCTCAAGGGGCAGGACCGTCTGCGCTGCATTGTGAATGCCATGACGCGGATGCGCTTCTGCTCGCCCGAGGGGCTCATGGAGTTCAAGCACAAGGGGCCGCCGTCAAACGCCCCCGACGGCGCGGTGCCGTGGTTCAGCGTGCCCAAGCGGCGGCACGCGGGCTACACCATTCTGGCCGGTCATTGGTCGGCGCTGGGCCTGTGTATCGAGCCGGGCTTTGTCGGCCTCGATACCGGTTGCCTGTGGGGCGGCAAGCTCACCGCCTATCGGCTGGAGGACGGCGAGGTCTTTCAGGTCAACGCGGCGGAATCAACCAAGTAGTCTCAGGCCGCTTCGCGCACGGGTGCAATATCGGCGGCGTCCGGTGGATTGACGACGGCGGAAATGGCGGCGTGAGCCTGGGCGGCGATGTCGCGGCGCTTCGCATCCGTCGTGGCGATGGCCGGCAGCACCGTCAGATGCACCTCGATACGCGGTGTGGCGATGATGGCTTTCAGGCTGTCGAGCACTGACAGGTCGCCATCGTAGGCGGCGGCGCGGGTGAATTCGCCGTCCGGGGTGCGATAGCATACTGCCAGCGCCTGCACCGGTTGGCCGGCGGCGATGGCGGGCTGGAGCAGGGCGGCGTGAAAGTGCTGCACATGCGAGCCGTCTGTCGTGGTGCCTTCCGGAAACACTGCCACATGGCGCCCCGCCGCCATGCGCGTGGCGATCTCCGCATTGATGATGCGCGCGTGCCCGCGGCTGCCGCGCTGCAGGAACACCGTTTCGTTCATGGCGGCCAGCCAGCCGATGATCGGCCATTGGCGCACGTCGGCTTTTGACACGAAAGCGCTCGGACTCAGCGTGTTGATCGCGAAAATATCCACCCACGACACATGATTGGCGATCAGCAGCGCCGGGCGGGCCAGCTCGGCCCCGCTGACGCGCGGCACGATGCCCAGCAGCGCCAGCAGGCCCGTCGACCAGCGCTGGCGAAGACGACCCCGGCGATCGAGCGATACCCAGGGAAAGACCAGCGCCGCGGTCAGCACACCTTGCAGCAGGTGCAGGACAAGGCGTGTATAGCGCCAGCCTTGTTGCAGGGAAGAGGTGGTGGGTTTCAGTCTTCGCGTCCCATGAAGTGTTTTGCGTATTTGGCGTCCAGCCGGCCCATCGGCATCAGGATGGGCAGATCGGCCACGTTGAAGTCCGGATCCCAGGCCGGATCGCCGCAGATCCACGCGCCGGCGCGCAGATAGCCCTTGATCAGCGGCGGCGCTTCAGTCTCCAGATCGCTGCGCAGCTTGTCGAGCGGCAGTGCCGCCCGTGGGAAGACCCGGTATTCCAGCGGCGCCATGTGTTTGTCGCGTAGCTGACTATACAAACTGGCAGCATGGTGGCCGCCGTCGGCCATGCTGACCGAGGCGCAACCGATCAGGTAGTCGTAGCCGTTCTCTTGCATGTAACGCGCCAGACCTGACCACAGCAGCGCAATGACCGCGCCGGAGCGGTAGTCGGCGTCGATGCAGGAGCGGCCGATCTCGACCATGCGATCACGCAGATGGAGCAGGCGGGTGATGTCGAATTCGTTTTCAGAGTAGTAGCCACCCACACGGCGCGCTGCGTCGGGCGGCAGGATGCGGTAGGTGCCGACGATCTTGCCCTGGTCTTCATCGCGGACGATGAGGTGCTCGCAGAAGGGGTCGTAGATGTCGCGGTCGACGCCCGGCGTGCGGGTGTTCAGGCGAGCGCCCATTTCATCGGCGAAGACGCGGTAACGAAGCTTCTGCGCCTCGACCACTTCGGTGTCGCAGGTGGCCAGCCCCACGTGGAGATTGCGGCGGCGGCGTTGGGATGATTCCTGGCGTTTATCGAGCATGGTGTGCTCCGCAGTGACAATGGTCGCCACTGTAGAAAGGGCAGGTTGCGCTCGCGTGACACGGGTTTTACCGGTGTGTGACATGGTAGTGCGGCTGGTCTGTCATGCGAATGTCACGAAATCGTCATTCGGATGTCGCCCGGTCGCGCGACAGTCGCCGCCATGGACGCGAGCTTACTTTCCTATGTCGAACTGCCCGCCGACGCCGGCCGGCTGCGTGTGGCGGTGGTGACGGAAACCTATCCGCCGGAAATCAACGGGGTGTCGCTGACCACCGCGCGGGTGGTCGACGGCCTCGTAAAACACGGCAACAGCGTCATGCTGGTGCGACCGCGGCAAAATGCCGGCGACGTGGCTGCGCAAGAGGCGCACTACGAAGAGATGCTCTCGCGCGGGCTGCCGATACCGCGCTACCCGCACCTCAAAATGGGCTTGCCGGCGCGCAGCGCGCTGATCCGGCTGTGGTCGGTCAAGCGACCCGATGTGGTGCTGGTGGTCACCGAGGGGCCCTTGGGCTGGTCGGCGCTGGCGGCGGCGCGCAAGCTGCGATTGCCGACGATTACCGAGTTCCATACCAACTTCCATAGCTACAGCACCTACTATGGCGTGGGCTGGTTAAAGACGCCGGTCAAGGCCTACCTGCGGCGGTTTCATAACAAGGGCGACGTGTGCCTGGTGCCGACGCGCGCGCTTGCTGCGTCCTTGCAAAGGGATGGCGTGCGCCAGATCGAAGTCGTGCCGCGCGGCGTCGACACGGACTTGTTCACGCCTGCGCGGCGTGACGAAGCCTTGCGCGCGAGTTGGGGGGCCGAGCCTCACACACTCGTGGTGGCCGTGATTGGTCGTCTGGCGCCAGAGAAAAATCTCGCGCTGGCCATTCGCGCCTTTGAGGCGATTCAGCAGCGCGTGCCCGAAGCGCGGCTCCTTTTCGTTGGCGACGGCCCATCGCGCGAGTCGCTGGCGCGGCGCTATCCGGAGCACAGCTACGCCGGCATGCGCACCGGTGATGATCTCGCTGCGCATTACGCCTCGGCCGACATGTTCCTCTTTCCCAGCCTCACCGAAACCTTCGGCAATGTCACCACCGAAGCGCTGGCCAGCGGCTTGCCGGTGGTGTGTTTCGACTATGCTGCTGGCGCGGAGCGCGTGCGCGAGGGCCATAACGGCGCACTGGCTCCGGTGGCGGACGAGAACGCCTTTGTCGATGCGGCATTGCGCGTCGCGGGCGATCGCTGCGGACGGCTGGCGATGGCAAAGGCCGCGCGACAGAGCGTTCAGAACCTCGGTTGGCCCGCGGTGGCCGCTCAGATGGTGCAACTCATGACCGGCATCATCAAGCAGCATGAAGTCCGAAACGGAGTGTGGGTGGCGGGCTGATGCCCCCGGGCGGCGCCCCGGCGGACGTCGCATGGGCCGGGCAGACTATAATCACGGTTTGCCCTTTGAGCGGAAGCGCCCATGTCTATCCTTGTTTGCGGCTCGGTAGCCTACGACACCATCATGGTGTTTCATGATCGGTTCAAGAATCACATCCTGCCGGACCAGATCCACATCCTGAATGTCGCCTTCCTGGTGCCCGACATGCGACGCGAGTTCGGTGGTTGTGCCGGCAACATCGCCTACAACCTCAAGCTGCTCGGTGCCGATCCGTTGATCATGGCCACCGTGGGCGATGACGCGGCGCCGTATCAGGCCCGACTCGATCAGCTGGGGCTGCGCGCCGACTATGTGCGCCAGGTGCCGGGCAGCTTTACCGCCCAGGCCTTCATCACCACCGATGTGGACGACAACCAGATCACCGCCTTCCACCCCGGCGCGATGAACCATTCGCACCAGAACCGGGTCTCAGATGCCAAAGGCGTCAAGCTTGGCATCGTCGCGCCGGATGGCCGGGACGGCATGCTGGGGCATGCCCAGCAGTTCGCCGAAGCGGGGATTCCCTTCGTGTTTGATCCGGGCCAGGGCTTGCCGATGTTCTCGGGGCCGGAGCTTGAAGCCTGCCTGGAGATGGCCAGTTATTGCGCGCTCAACGATTACGAAGCGCGCATGTTGAGTGAAAAGACCGGTCGGAGTATCGAAGATCTGGCCAATGACGTGGATGCCCTGGTGGTCACGCTGGGCGCCGAGGGTTCGCAGATTTACGTCGAAGGACAACGAATCGACATCCCGTGCGTTAAAGCAGAAGCACTGGTCGATCCGACCGGGTGTGGCGACGCCTTCCGCAGTGGCTTGTTGTACGGCATCGCCAACGGGATGGATTGGGAATCGACCGGGCGGCTGGCGTCGGTGATGGGCAGTCTCAAGATTGCGCAGCGCGGCGGCCAGAATCACCGCCCGAGCCGGAATGAAATTGCCGAACGTTATGCGGCAGCTTTTGGAGAGAAACCATGGTGATGGACTGGATTCAACGCAACGGACGGGCGCTGCTGCTGGCCTCGGTGGCGCTGATTGGCGTGTCGGGCTGCGCGGGCAGTTTGACGGGCGACACCTATTCGCGCGGCGAAGCGCGCCGGGCGATGGTGGTCAAGTTCGGCACGGTGCAGTCAGTTCGCCTGGTCAAACTCGAGGGCACCAAGAGCCCGGTCGGGACGATCGCTGGTGGCGCGATCGGTGGTATCGCCGGCAGTAGCATCGGTCGCGGCAAGGGCGCGGCAGTCGGTGCGGTGCTGGGCGCAGTGGCCGGCGGTCTGGCCGGCTCGGCGGTCGAAGAGGGCGTGACACGCTCGCAAGGCGTCGAAGTGACCGTGCGCATGGATGACGGCCGCTACATGGCGGTGGTGCAGGAAGATGCGGGTGAAGGTTTCCGTGCTGGCGAGCGTGTGCGCATCGTCCAGGACGGCGGCACCATGCGGGTGACGCGTTAAGCGCTTGGGCGCTCGGTGCCGCTCAGCCGAGCAGCACCAGCGCCCAGATCGCCACCAGATTGATCAGCGCCACCAGCACCGCGGCGCTGCCGATGTCCTTGGCGCGCTTGGCCAAGGGGTGTCGCGCCAGCGACACCCGATCCACTTCCGCTTCGATCGCGGAATTGATCAATTCCATCAACAAGACCAGCATCACGCTGCCCACCAGCAGCGCTTTGCCAACGCCGCTGGCCCCGCTCAATAACGCCACCGGAATCAACGCCGCAGCCAGCGCGCATTCCTGGCGAAAAGCCGCTTCGTGCCGGAAGGCGGCGACCAGGCCCGCGCATGAGTAGCGAAACGCGTTCGCCAGGCGCGCGAAGCCTGCCTTGCTTTTTTGAGGAGAGGTGTCCGGCGGACCGCCGCTGGACGTCATGTTACGGATAGAAGGCGTAGAGGCGGTAACCCGACGCGTTCACGTTGTCGGCCGAAAAGGCGACCCGCGCCATGCGATCGCTTTGCCCCGCAAAACCGGCGGCGTCGTCGGCCGCGGCGCCCAGCCATTCTTTGGGTGAGAACACGCGGCGCACCAAGGCCTTGTCGCGCAGGTCGGTCAGCGTCAGTTCCAGGTGCGGAAACGCCATGGCGGTGTTCGAGCGGTTGCGAAGTGTGGCGGTGAGCTCAAACAAGGCGTCAGCATCGGGGAGCCGGTTGAGGTCCGAGGCTTCAATGCCGATCTGGGTCGCGTCCTGCGGCAAGGCCATGTCGCAACCGACGTTGGCGCACAAGGTTTCAATGAACGGGCGGGTGGCCGGCAGGATGCTGATCAGTTGCTGGCGGTAGATCAGTGCAATCTGTGCCGCCAAGGCGGCCAGTAGCACACCCACCAGCAAGCTCATCAGCCACGGATTGCGTTTGCGGGCGATTGGCAGCGCGGCGAGGGCCGGCGCAGCTGGTTCGGGGGCCTGGGGCGTGTCCGCCGTGTCCGCGAGGGGCGTGCTGGCATCGTCTTCTGCCGGTTCGATATCGGCATCGGCATCGGCATCGGCATCGGCGTCAGTGGATGACGCGTCGTGAGATTTCGGGTCGTCGAAACCGTCGTCGGGCTCGAGCGGCTCGAAGGTGATGACGTCGTCTTGTTCAGCGCGGGTTGCGGATGCCGCATTGCTGCCGGACTGCCAGTGTCCGGGCGCGGGGGCGCTCGGCAGGTCGTCAAAATCCCAGATGGTCTCGGGGCCCGCGCCCGAGTCTCTGTCGGTTTCTGAGGCAATGCCGGTCTCAAGGTCGGATGCAATCCGGGTATCCGAGTCCGAACTTGTTTCAGGCTCCGACTCAAGCTCGGATTCAATATCCGACTCAATATCTGACTCAAGGTCCGATTCAAGGTCCGATTCAAGGTCCGATTCAAGGTCCGAGGTCGTG
This sequence comes from Denitromonas ohlonensis, assembly GCF_007625205.1. GTDB lineage: Bacteria > Pseudomonadota > Gammaproteobacteria > Burkholderiales > Rhodocyclaceae > Nitrogeniibacter > Nitrogeniibacter ohlonensis. The sequence continues at coordinate 56,027 of NZ_VMNI01000011.1, forward strand.
TCGTCGTCTTCCGGCATCCACGTATCCAGATCCTGGAACAGCCGGTTAGGCGTGTCGGCGGGTGCATGGAAACCGGGGTTTTCGGGCGCAGGTTCGGGCGCAGGTTCGGGCGCAGGTTCGGGCGCAGGTTCGGGCGCAGGTTCGGGCGCAGGTTCGGGCGCAGGTTCGGGCGCAGGTTCGGGCGCAGGTTCGGGCGCAGGTTCGGGCGCA
>NZ_VMNI01000032.1 GCF_007625205.1 Denitromonas ohlonensis
CAAGAAGGTCGGCGCCGACAAGGCCGGCGTGATCGTCACCGATCGCGGCTTCATCCCGGTCGATGCGCAGATGCGCACCAACGTGCCGCACATCTTCGCCATCGGCGACATCGTCGGACAGCCCATGCTCGCCCACAAGGCCGTACATGAAGCCCACGTGGCCGCCGAAGTGGCCGCCGGCGAAAAGTCCGCCTTCGACGTCACCGTGATTCCGGGCGTGGCCTACACGCACCCGGAAGTGGCCTGGGTCGGCTACACCGAGGCGCAAGCCAAGGCCGAAGGCAAGAAGGTCGAGACCGCCAAGTTCCCCTGGGCGGCATCGGGCCGAGCCATCGCCAACGGCGCTGACTACGGCTTCACCAAGCTGATCTTTGATGCGGAAACCCATCGCGTCATCGGCGGCACCATCGTCGGCCCCTCGGCTGGCGACATGATCGGCGAAGTGTGTCTGGCCATCGAAATGGGCGCGGACGCCGTGGATATCGGCAAGACCATCCACCCGCACCCGACCCTGGGTGAGACCGTGGGCATGGCCGCCGAAGTGGCGCACGGCAGTTGTACGGATGTGCCGCCGGCGCGGAAGAAGAAATAAGCAGTTACGGCGCCGCCTCAATCGGGACGGCACCAAAGAGAAACGGCGACCGCGAGGTCGCCGTTTCTCTTTCAGAGGCGACTTGCCGCCCGGCGAGGGCCGTCGGGCAGAGCCCAAGACTCACGCGTGGAGACAACTCCGTTATCGAACTTTCGCCGAACACCCAACGAAAAACCTGGATATCATATCTCGCGAAGTGATTGGCGACTTGGTTCCCCAAGGCAAAAATTTCTATACCGAAATCGAGCAGATCCCAATTCAGAGAACATTCTCCCCGAACAGTAAGAATGTGCACCTTGGCCCCCACATGATCCACAGATTATAGAAATGACCGGAAACTCAAGAGCATTCTTCGCTCTCGGCATATGCTTCTTCATACTGGCAGCGAGCGATCAACTCGTTTCGCCAGTGGCGGATCCAGAGTCTCGGCTCTTTAGCCGGTTGCTCTGGAATCTTCAACAAGTATTCGGCGAAAACGCGACATGGATATCTCTGCTGATCATCGGTACGCTCATGTTTGTTCTGGCATTTATCGAATCTCGAAGGTAGCAAGCGCCAACAACTTGCGCAGCGACTTCGAGCCCGCGTAGGTCGAAAAAGCGAAGCGCCTTCCGACACCAGTGATTACCGGGACCGCAAACCGGCGGATGACGCTGCGCTTATCCGCCCTACGTGGCCGTCGGTGTAAACTCGGGGCTTCACCCGACACTGCCGAGACCCCTGGCATGCGCAAACGCGACGCCACGCTCTCCACCGACCAGAAAGCCCTCGCCATCAACCTCGACAAGTTGAAGTACGGCTCCATCGTGGAGATCGGGGCGGGTCAGGAGGTGGCGCGGCGGTTTTTCTCGGTAGGCGCGGCGGCGGGGACGATTGCCAAGACCATGTCGGCCTACGACATGGCGGTGAGCGACGATATCTACGGGCATGTGGATCGCTATGTGAGCCGGGCGCGCCTGCTGCAGATGCTGGACAAGGAGTTCAGCTAGCGTAGCCCGGCCGAGGGCTGCAGGCCCGACTCCGGGACTCATCGCCAAGCGCACCACCGCCCCCGGATTCCGCTGCGCTGCATCCGGGCTACGGATGGGCTACGCCAGAGCCATCGCTATTCAGGCCAATTCGATCGGCAACGCGGTTTTGTACTTGACCTGCTTGAGCGTCATGCTCGAGCGGATGTTGGACACATGCGGGATGCGCGCCAGCCGGTCGACGATGAAGCTCTGCAGCGCCTTGAGATCGGGCGCCACCACGCGCAGCAGGTAGTCCGAGTCGCCGGTCATGAGGTAGCACTCCATGACTTCGGGGTAGCTGTCGATGGTTTCCTCGAACACGCGCAGCGCGCTGCCGACCTGCTTTTCGAGGCTCACCTGGATGAACATCGAGATATCCAGGCCGACCGCTTCGGGGTCGAGCAAGGTCACGTAGCCGCGGATCACGCCCGAGGTTTCCAGGTCGCGCACCCGACGCAGACAGGGCGCGGGCGACAGGTGGGCGCTCTCGGCCAGGGCGACGTTAGTGATGCGGGCATCGGCCTGCAAGCGGTTGAGCAACGCGATGTCCGTCTGGTCCATCGCTGCCGCGTTTCTTTTGTTGCGCACTGCGTTACCCCGAAGTGATTTTATTGCTCATTCAAGCACTTATTCAGTCCATTTAGCAACAAATCGACCACCCTCTGAGGCTACAGTTTGCTGTGTGCCCGGCGGTGCGACGGTCAGGCGCGACGGCCGTGGGCGCCTCCGTCCAAAAAATCGATTCCAGTGAACTAGGACAATCGATTCGCCGGATCAGCACATTAGACTGAATCGCAACCTGCAACCCCCATCACCGCGTCTTGCCTCATCACGCGTGCGGTCTTTTCAAGGAGCCCGAGGGCCATGACACCGATTTCGCAACAGCCCATCCTCAATCCGGCCACCGACAGCGATCCGGACGAAACCCTCGACTGGCTCGACAGCCTGGCCGAAGTCATCGAACGCGACGGTCTGGCTCGCAGCGAATACCTGCTCGACCGGCTGATCGAATCGGGCCGGCGCGCCGGCGGGCGCTTCCACACCCGCCACACCACGCCCTACCGCAACACCATCGGCGTCGAGGCCCAACCGCCCTACCCCGGCGACCTCGACATGGAGGCGCGCATTACCGCCATCCACCGCTGGAATGCGCTGGCCATGGTGTCGCGCGCCAACAAGACGCATGCCGAGTTGGGTGGTCACATTGCCACCTACGCGTCGATTGCCGACCTGTTCGAAGTCGGCTTCAACCACTTCTTCCGTGGCGCCACCGAGTCGCATCCGGGTGATCTGGTGTATTTCCAGGCCCATGCCTCGCCCGGCGTGTATGCCCGCGCCTTCCTCGAAGGCCGGCTGTCCGAAGACCGCCTCGAACACTTCCGCCGCGAGGTGTCGGGCGGCATCGGCCGGGGCCTGTCGTCCTACCCGCACCCCACGCTGATGCCCGATTTCTGGCAGTTCCCGACCGGCTCGATGGGCCTCGGCCTGATCAGCGCCATCTACCAGGCGCGCTTCCAGCGCTACATGGAAAACCGCGGCATCGGCGCGCCCAGCGACCGCCGGGTGTGGGCCTTCGTCGGCGACGGCGAAATGGACGAACCGGAATCGCTGGCCGGCATCTCGCTCGCCGCGCGCGAGCAGCTCGACAACATGGTGCTGGTGGTCAACTGCAACCTGCAGCGCCTCGACGGCCCGGTGCGCGGCAACGGCAACGTGGTGCAGGAGCTCGAAACCCTCTTTGCCGGCGCCGGCTGGAACGTCATCAAGTGCCTGTGGGGCAGCAACTGGGACGTGCTCTTCGCGCGCGACCGCGAAGGCTGGATCCTGCGCCGCATGGCCGAAGCGGTCGACGGCGAGTTCCAGAAACTGGCCGCCACCGACGGCCACTACAACCGTGAGCACTTCTTCTCGCGCTACCCGGAGCTGGCCGCGCTGGTGGCCAATATGTCGGACCACGACATCGACCAGCTCAAGCGCGGCGGCCATGATCCGGCCAAGATCTACGCCGCCTATGCCGCGGCCGTGGCCCATCGCGGCCAGCCGACGGTGATCCTCGCGCAGTCCACCAAGGGCTACGGCATGGGCGCCTCCGGCCAGGGCGCCAACACCTCGCACCAGACCAAGAAGCTGGCGCGCGAAGACCTCGGGCGCTTCCGCGAGCGCTTCGGGCTGCCACTGACCGACACCGACCTGGACGAGCTGCGCTACTTCCACCCCGGCGCGGACAGCGATGAAGTGCGCTATTTGCAGGAACGCCGCGCCGCGCTCGGCGGCTATGTGCCAACCCGACGCAGCACGGCGCGCCCGATGCCGCTCAAGCAGCCGGACATCTACGTGCCCTTCCATGCCGACTCGGGCGACCGCTCGATCTCCACCACCATGGGCGCCGTGCGCCTGCTCAACAAGCTGATGCGCGACAGCCAGCTCGGCCCGCGCATCGTGCCGGTGGTGGCCGACGAGGCGCGCACCTTCGGCATGCAGGACATGTTCCGCCAGTACGGCATCTACTCGCCCTGGGGCCAGAACTACACCCCGCAGGACAGCGAACAGCTGGCCTTTTACCGCGAGGACACCAAGGGCCAGATCCTGGAAGAGGGCATCACCGAGGCCGGCTCGATGGCCTCGTGGATCGCCGCCGGCACCGCCTACTCGCACAGCGACGAGCCGATGCTGCCCTTCTACATCTTCTACTCGATGTTCGGCTTCCAGCGCGTCGCCGACCTGATCTGGAACGCCGCCGACAGCCAGGCGCGTGGCTTCCTGCTCGGCGCCACCGCCGGGCGCACCACGCTGTCGGGCGAAGGCCTGCAGCACGAGGACGGCCAGAGCCACATCTACGCGGCCACCATCCCCACCTGCCGCGCCTATGACCCGGCCTTCGGCTACGAAGTGGCGGTGATCATCGAGGACGGTGTGCGCGCCATGATGAGCGACGGCGAAACCGCCTTCTACTACATCACGCTGTACAACGAGAACTATCCGCAGCCGGCCATGCCGGTGGGCGCCGAAGAAGGCATCCGCCGCGGCCTCTACCTGCTCAGCGAGAACAAGGACAAGAAAGCGCCGCGCGTGCAGTTGGTCGGCAGCGGCAGCATCCTGCGCCAGGTGCAGGCCGCCGCCGCGCGGCTGGCGGCCGACTTCGGCGTGGCCGCCGACGTGTGGAGCGCCACCAGCTTTGCCGAGCTGCGCAAGGACGGCCTGGACTGCGACCGCTGGAATCTGCTGCACCCGACCGAGACGCCGCGCACCCCGTGGGTGACGCAGCAACTGTCGAGCCGACAGGGCCCGGTGGTGGCTGCCACCGACTTCATGCGCAGCTACCCCGACCTGGTGCGCAACTGGGTCCCCGGCCGCTTCACCGTGCTCGGTACCGACGGCTTCGGCCGCTCGGACACCCGCGTGGCGCTGCGCGACTTCTTCGAGGTCGATGAACGCTACATCACGCTCGCCGCGCTCCAGAGCCTGGTCGCCGAGGGCAGCCTGCCGCGCGAGACGCTCGACGGCCTGATCGAGAAACTGGGTATCGACGCCGACAAGCCGAGCCCGCTGGCCTGAGACCACATTGGTGGCGGCGCGGGGCACCCCGCGCCCCCCTCACCACTCCGTTCGAGGTAGAGACATGAGCCGACTGATAGATGTGAACGTGCCGGACATCGGCGACTACAACGATGTGCCGGTCATCGAGCTGCTGGTGCAGGTCGGCGACACCGTCGCCGCCGACGACGCCATCGTCACGCTCGAATCCGACAAGGCCACCATGGACGTGCCCAGCCCGCAGGCCGGCGTGGTGCGCGAGCTGCTGGTCAAGGTCGGCGACCGCGTGTCCGAAGGCAGCGCCCTGGCGCGTATCGAAGCCACCGACGCGGCCGGCGCCACCGCACCCGCCGAACCGGCCCCAGCTGCCACACCCGCCCCCGCCGCACCGGCCCCTGCGCCCGCCGCCGCAGTCCCGCCGCCGGCCGCACCGGAAGCCGTCTCGGCACCGCCAGCCTCGGGCAAGCGCACCCACGCCAGCCCCTCAGTGCGCCAGTACGCCCGCGAACACGGCGTCGATCTGGCCGGCGTCAAGGCGAGCGGACGCAACGGTCGCATCACTCGCGAGGACGTCATCGCGCACATCAAGGCGATCATGCAAGGCGCCGCCACGCCGGCCAAGGCGGCGCAAGCCGCGCCGGGTACCCTGCTTGATCTGCTGCCCTGGCCGAAAGTCGATTTCGCCAAATTTGGCCCTATCGACACCGCGCCCTTGTCGCGCATCAAAAAGATTTCCGGCGCCAATCTGTCGCGCAACTCGGTGGTGATTCCCCATGTCACCAACTTCGACGACGCCGACATCACCGATCTGGAAGCCTTCCGTCAGCAAATCAACACCGAAAACGCCAAGAACCCGGAGGTCGCCAAGCTCACCCTGCTGGCTTTCCTGATCAAGGCCAGTGTGGCTGCGCTGAAGAAATTCCCCGAGTTCAACACCAGTATCGACGGCGACAAGCTCATCACCAAGCAGTACTACCACATCGCGTTCGCCGCCGACACGCCCAACGGGCTGGTGGTGCCGGTGATCCGCGATGCTGACAAGAAGAACCTCTATGCCATCGCCGACGAGGCCGGCGCCCTCGCCAAGAAAGCACGCGACGGCAAGCTCGGCCCAGCCGACATGAGCGGCGGCTGCTTTACCGTTTCGAGTCTCGGCGGGATTGGTGGCACCGGCTTCACGCCGATCATCAACGCCCCGGAAGTCGCGATCCTCGGCGTCACGCGCTCACAGATGAAACCGGTCTGGAACGGCCAGACCTTCGTCCCCCGCCTCATTCTTCCGCTGTGTCTGAGCTGGGATCACCGCGTCATCGACGGCGTCATGGCCGCGCGCTTTCTGGTGTACCTGCAACAACTGCTCGGCGACTTCCGCCGTGTCAGCCTGGACGGGTCATAGGTCGATTTCACCGGCACGCGACGCAATCGTCGATCAGCCGCGCTCCGAGCGCACGTTGATCGACGGGATTGCACGCGTGCCGGGATGGGACACCAGCGGACACGACAGCACGCGCAAGTCATCAAGACGAAATAACTCAGGCCTGACCTCCGCAGCCGCACCAACGCTCGACAGCCCCCGGACCGCTGAGCCGTAAATTCCACCCGAGCGACACGCGTTATCGCCAAACACGTCATCCAGATGCCGACCGCAAAACAAAAACAAAAAACCCAACCACCGTGAAGTGATTGGGTTTTTGCACAAATTTGGTTGCGGGGGTAGGACTTGAACCTACGACCTTCGGGTTATGAGCCCGACGAGCTGCCAACTGCTCCACCCCGCGTCAGAGAAACGAAACTTTAGACTAATTAATTAGCGTCGTCAAGGCTAATTTTTATAACTGGTGCCGGTTGCAGGAGTCGAACCCGCGACCTACCGCTTACAAGGCGGTTGCTCTACCAACTGAGCTAAACCGGCAAGGGGCTGGATTATAGCGCAAGCTGGCGCGCGTGGGCATTGTCAGATTTGGCCGCCAGACGGTCGCACGGCATAATCGAGACATTGATTTCAAGAACGCCGCCCTCAGCCACGGAATCCAACGATGCCCGCAGAGTCACCACGAGGCCCACGCCTTTGCGTGCTCCTTATTGAAGACAGCGAAGACGACGCGCTGTTGCTGGTCCATCGCTTTCGCAGCAGCGGTTACACGCTTGACGTTCTGCGGGTCGATACGCCGGATCAAACCGAGGCGGCGCTGCGATCACGCAACTGGGATGTGGTGATCAGCGATCACGATCTGCCGGGCTTCAGCGCCATTTCGGCCTTGGGCATCATCAAGCAACTTGAGCTGGATGTGCCCTTCATCATCGTGTCCGGGGTGATTCGCGAAGAGACCGCGATTACCGCCATGCGCGCCGGCGCGCACGACTATCTCTCCAAAAATCAGCTCGAACGCCTGATACCGGCCGTGGAGCGTGAGGTCCGCGAAGCGGAGAACCGCCGCCAAAGCCGGCAGGCGCTCGCCGCGCAGCACGAAGCCGATGCGCGATTTCAGGCCGTGGCCGCGAGTACGCCGGGGGTGATCTTCCAGATGACCCGACACGCCAGCGGCCAGCTCAGCTTTGCCTACGCGAGCGACGCCACGGACATGCTGCTGGGGGTGTCGGCGCAACAGCTTTGCGAAGACGGGGCGCACTTCTCCCGCATGTTGCTCCCCGACGATCACCAAGCCCTGGATGACGCGCTCGCTTCGTCGGCAAGCACGGGCGGACGCCTCAACTGGGAGGGGCGCATCCAGACGGGCGCCGGGGACACCAAATGGATCAACGTGCGTGGCTCGGTGCGCCGTGGCCCCATGCACGAGGCGATCTGGGAAGGCGTGATGTGGAACATCACCCACAGCAAGCAGACGGAAGCCGAGCTCAGGGCGTCACAGGACCACCTCAAGGCACTGTCCAACCACTTGCAACACGCCAAAGAGGAGGAACGCGAGCGGATCGCGCGTGACGTCCATGACGTGCTGGGCGGTCACCTGGTCGCGCTCAAGTTCTCGGCATCGCTCATGGCCTCGCGACTGGACGCGCCCGCGGAGCAACGCCTGGCGCAGGTAACAAGCATCGAGGCGCTGATTGATGAAGCCATCGACACGGTCAGCCGGGTGACCCGCGAACTGCGGCCCGGCATCCTCAAGGACTTCGGGCTTGCGGCGGCGATCGAGAGCCACGCGGAAGACTTTTCAAAGCGCACCGGCATCCATTGCCATGTGCTGTGCGCCGACGATGACATCGAATTGCCCGAGGCGGAATCCATCGCCTTGTTCCGGATTTTTCAGGAGTCGCTGACCAACGTCAGCAAGCATGCCAAGGCCGAGCATGTTGAAATCCGCCTTGTCCACACGGGCGACGGCGTCAGCCTTGAGGTCGGCGACGATGGCATTGGCCTCGCGGACACGGATCTGGCCAAGCCACATTCTTTCGGGCTGCGGGGCGTTCGCGAGCGGGTCACCAGCCTCGGAGGCTGTGTCGATTTTTCGCGCAGAATGCCCAAGGGGACGCGCTTGCAAGTCGTCCTGCCGCTCTCGGACATGTCCACCGCGTCTTCGGACCAGGAGCTTTCTTCATGAGCAAACGCATCCGCGTCATGATTGCCGACGACCATGCCATCGTCCGTCAGGGACTGCGCCAGATTCTGTCGGATATCGAAGACATGGAAGTCGCCGGCGAAGCCTGCAACGGCGTCGAAGCCCTGCAACTGAGCCGGGACGGCCAGTGGGATGTGGTGCTGATGGACGTCTCCATGCCCGACCGCAATGGCATCGACGCACTCAAGCTGATCCGCAAGGAGCAACCCAAGCTGCCCGTGCTGATTCTCAGCATGTATCCGGAAGAGCAATACGCCATCCGCGCGCTCAAGGCCGGCGCGGCGGGCTATCTGACCAAGCAGAGCGCGCCCGAACAACTCGTGACGGCCATTCGGCAAGTGGCCAGCGGCAAAAAATATGTGAGCGCCTCACTCGCCATGGAACTGGCCGACGCGATCGGCGAAGACACCGACCGCCCGCTGCACGAGAAACTCTCCGATCGCGAATACCAGACCCTGTGCATGATCGCCTCGGGCAAGACGCTGACCCAGATTGCCGACGAACTGAATCTCAGCGTCAAGACCATCAGCGTTTACCGGGCACGCCTGCTGGAGAAGATGCGCTTGCGGAACAATGCCGAACTCACCCACTACGGACTGAAGTTCGGCCTGGTCGAATAATCGGCGCGCCGCGGGCACACATTCTGACACTGTGCGCCGGGCTGGCCGCGCCAGAAACGCTAAAGATGTCCTGCTTGAATCCGATGTAGACCTGTACCGTCGGCACTTCATTTCAAAGGCGCAATCGCACTCATGGCGGATTTTTTCACTCCCTCCGAAATTGCACGTGAGTCCCTCAAGCGACTCGCCATGGACCGCGTCGCACCAACGCCCGACAACTACCGCGCCTACTATCACCGCATTGCCGGCACCAAAAGCATCGACGGCTTTCCTGAGGAGGCTTTTCGCGGCATTGCGTCCGAACTGCCAAAAACCTCCCCTGCTCAACAACGCTTTGCCCGACGCTTCGACGAAGCCATCAGCAGCCAGTCCTGGCCCGCCGTTCGCGCCGCTCTGCGCGAAGTTTCGGAGGCCACCGGCGCACCGGAAGTGCCTTGGGCGCCGCTGATACAGCAGATCATCGACCACATGGACCGGCACCACGCCGCGTTCACCAAAGCACGCAAAAAAGAATCGCTCAAGCATGTGCTGGATGCCTCAAGCACCGCCGCACCGATTCTTCACAGTCGCCTCAGCAATCTGATCAAACACTGGTCATCGAGCGCCAGCGATGACGACACCGCGGGCATCGAGCCCGCCGAACCGGCAGACAAAATCCCCGACAGCGCACCTGCACCGGCGCCCGGTCCGGCATCGCTGCCGAGCAGCACAGTGGCGCACGCCGGCATCCCGCCGGAAGTGTCGGGCGCGCTCGATGAACTCATGCGACGCGGCGTTGGCGCACTCTTGGCTGACGCTCCCGAACTTCAAACCCGCGTCACCCACTTCGGCGCACGGCTCAACCCGTGGCCCGACCACAGCGCGCAACCCGCCCTGCTGACAGATCTGCATGAACTCATCCTCAAACTCGAATGGAGCGGAGAAGACCTATCCGGCATCCGGCGGGCGCTCATTGCCTTAGTGCAGCTGTTGATCGACAACATCAGCAAGCTCGTCATCGACGACAAATGGCTCACCGGGCAGCTCAGCGTGGTCAGCGAAGCCTTTGCCCAACCACTGGACATCCGCATCCTTGATGAAGTCGAACGCCGCCTGCGCGACGTCATCGACCAGCAAGGCCGCCTCAAGCAAGAGCTGACCGACGCGCAGTTTCGCCTCAAGCAGATGCTTGCCGGCTTCGTCGACCGGCTCGCCGACATGAGCGAATCGGCCGGCAGCTTCCATGACAACCTCGAGCGCTCCTCGATTCGCATCGCCGAGGCCAAAGACATCAGCGAACTGAGCAATGTCGTCGAAGACATGCTGCGCGAAACCCGTGTCGCCCAGGAAGACGCCCGCCGCTCCCGCGACGACCTCACCTCACTGCAACAACAAGTCGAACAAGCCAACGTCGAGATCGGCAAACTCCAGAGCGAGCTGCATCACACCAGCGAACTCGTACGCCACGACCCGCTCACCGGCGCACTCAACCGCAAGGGGCTCGACGAAGCCCTTGAGCGCGAAATCTCCCGCGCGCGGCGCCGCGATGTTCCGCTCTGCGTCGGCCTGCTTGACGTCGACAACTTCAAGCGCATCAACGACACCCACGGCCACCACGCCGGCGACGCCGCACTTCAGCACCTGGCCGAGGTCATTCGCGGCAATCTTCGCCCGCAAGACAGCCTCGGGCGCTACGGCGGCGAAGAGTTTGTGATCATCCTGCCCGACACCGACGTCGAACACGCCGTCGCCGCCGTCACCCGCCTGCAACGCGCGCTCACCACCCGCTACTTCCTGGCCGAAGGGCAAAAACTGCTGATCACCTTCAGCGCCGGCGTGGCCCGCCTTGAAGCCGAAGAAGCCGCCGCAACCGCCATCGACCGCGCCGACAAGGCCATGTATCGCGCCAAGCGCGCCGGCAAGAATCGCGTCATGGTCGCCTGACGCCGCGCACACCCGCCGGGCGTGCCAAAATGGCGACCCGACCACCCCGCACGATCGCCCCGCCCATGCCCCGTTACGCCCACATCATTTTCGATCTCGACGGCACGCTGATCGACTCTGCCCCCGCCATTCTCGCCAGCTTCCAGGCCGCCTTTGACGCCGCCGGCAAAACACCGATCCGCCCCATCACGGCCGACATCATCGGCCCGCCACTTACTGAAACCCTGCAACTGCTCAGCGGCAGCGACGACGCCAACACCATCGCGACGCTCACCGAGCACTTCAAAGCCGCCTACGACGGCGAAGGCCTCAAGCAAACCACCGCCTACGACGGCGTCGGCGACATGCTCGCCAGCCTGCACGCCCAGGGCGTGATACTGCACATCGCCACCAACAAGCGCCTCGCCCCCACCCTGAAAATTCTCGACATGCTCGGCTGGCGCAGCTATTTCGACTCGGTCTACGCCCTCGACATGGTCACCCCCCGCCTGCCCAACAAGGCCGCCATGATCGCTCGCCTGTTGTCCGACCTGACCATCTCCACCGACACCGCCGCCTATGTCGGCGACCGCCTCGAAGACGGCGAATCGGCCAGCGCCAACGCACTGCCGTTCTTCGCCGCTACCTGGGGTTATGGCGCCATTTCGGTGACTCAACTTCTGCCAGGGTGGCAGGTTTTTCCAACACCCGACCCCGCTCGTTTGGCACCCCGCGACAACTGATCCAATGCCCGAGGCTTCTTGTTTAATTGAAGGGGAAAACCAGCCTTGTTCCAACAAGCATTAACGCACTGCGCGCGTAACATGACCCACTGACCCCATGGGATTCGCACGCCCGAAGCGTAGCGACATCCGCCCCATTCGCGAAAACCCGTGAGAACTCAGATGACGGAGCAGCAACATGCTGAAAATTGATCTGGCTTGTGGCAACAACAAACGTCCAGGATTCATTGGCATTGACTCGGTCAGGACCGAATCCACCGACATTGTCCACGACCTCACCAAGACTCCGTGGCCACTCGACAATAACTCGGTCGATGAAGTGTTCTCTTCGCATTTCATTGAGCATCTCACCGGCGACGAATTCATTCGTTTCATGGATGAGCTGTGGCGCATCCTAAAACCGGGCGCCAAAGCAACAATGATCGCGCCGTACTACACCTCGATGCGCTCGGCTCAAGATCCGACCCACAAACAACCGATCTGCGAGAACAAGTTTCTCTACTTCACAAAAGCTTGGCGGCAACTGAACCGCCTCACGCACTACCCCATCAAATCTGACTTCGAATTCAACATCAGTTACGCCATCAGCGATCCGCGCTGGCGAGATGCTCCGCCGGAAGAAAAGGCATACGCCCAACGCCATCTATGGAACGTGGTCGATGACATCATCGTAGTCGCCACCAAGCGCGACACCAGCTCACTTGGACGCACCCCAGACGCAGTCTCGCAACAGCACAACGAAAGCTACACCCGCATGCTCAATGCACGAGACTACCTGGACACCGACTACCAATACCTGCAAAAACTGATGACTGGCTGGGCTCACCAGCCGTCGATTCAGTTGCTGGTTCAAGTGCGCGAAAGCGAATACGCTATGCTCGCCAACATGCTCGATAGCTTGGCAGCGCAGCCCTATCCGGCTTGGTCACTTGCGGTCCTCGCCCCAACAGCCTGCCCAGATCCGGCCATCGCCGACCTCCCCCATATTGACTGGCTCAACTTGGGCACCACCGACATCACCGCCAAACAGGCCTTTGACGCAGTCGTCACCGAGCGCGGCGGTGACATTGTGGTTAACCTGCCGCCGGGCAGCGAGTTTGACCCGTTCTGCCTGTGGCGTATCGCCCATGAGTTTGCCACCCGACCCGCCATTCAAGCGCTGTATACCGACGACGACGTCATCCGCCTCGACGACGAACGCGTAGACCCCCGCTTCAAGCCAGACTTTCAAGTCGACTTCTATCGCAGCTGCGACTATATCGGCCCGATGTGGATGCGCCGTGATGCCTACTTGAGCGCCGGCGGCTTCAGCGAAATCGGTGGCGCAACGCACTACGATCTTGGGCTTCGCCTGCTTGACACGGCTGGCATTGACGCCATCGCCCACATTGCAGAGCCCTTGCTTAGCCTGCCGGTCTCGCCGACCCTGCTCATCGCCGATGCCGACGCCATGAGCGCAGTCAAAGCTCACCTGGCCCGCAATGGAGAAGCCGGCGAGGTCATGCCTGGCTCACTACACGCCACATGGCGCATCGAATACCAACATGACACCGCCGCAAGCGTGGATATTGTCATTCCCTTCCGAAATAGCCTGGAATACCTTGAGCCAGCCGTCGACAGCCTACTCAAGCACACGACCCACAGTCCGCTGAAGCTATTGCTCGTCGACAATGGCAGTGACGACCCCGACTGCCAAACCTGGCGCGAAAAGATCGAAACAAAACACGCCGACCGCATTCGCTTCATAGACGCCGACGGCGAGTGGAACCGCGCCCGCCTCAACAACATCGGCGCCGCCGCCGGCGATGCGGAGTGTTTGGTGTTCATGCACCACGACACGCAGGTACTTGACGACCGCTGGCTGCCGCGCCTTCTCAGTCACGCCCAGCGCGCCGGCGTCGTTGCGGTTGCACCTCGGCAGATCACTCCCGGAGAGCGCACGCTTGACTTCACTGGCAGCATCGTCGGTCTGAACCCGTTCATTGGCTCGCCTGACCGCGGGCACGAAACACTGGAATACCCAGGCTACCTCGGTCGGCAGCAGGTTGACCAGAACTACAACGTGTTGAATTCGGCCTGCCTGGCGGTTTCACGCAAAGCCTTCAAGCAGGTCGGCGGTTACGATGAAACCATGGGCTTGTCGACAAGCGAAAGTGACTTAACGCTGCGCCTTTCGGAGCATGGACGACTGGTCTGGACGCCTTGGGCCACCATTGCCCACTACAGCGACGACGCCCCGCCCCTGTCCGGCAAAGATCTGGCGTCGCGCCAGAACAGCGATGCACAGCGCCGCCTCGCCTTGCTGGACGAAGAACGCCGTTTCGTGCATCGACACATCGCACGCATTTCGCATGAAACCGCATGGAATCCCAAACTGGCTTTAGGTAGCGTTCGCCCGCAACTTGACGTCGGCTGCGCAGTGGCCTGGCACCATCTGCCGATCAATGACATCCCCCGCATCATCGCTGACCCGGTGCAGGGAGCGGGCGAATACCGCGTCCTGGCCCCACTACGCGCCGCCCGGCGCGCCGGCAAGGCCCTCAGCGCCGTCTTTAGCCCACCCTCGCCAGACAAACGCCGTATTCCCAGCCTGCAAGACATCGCACGGCTCGAAGGCGCAAAGAGCTACATCATCCATCACGGGTTCTCTGGCCAGCATCTCGTTATGCTGCAGCAGATTCGCGACTACCTGCCAGAGCTACTAGTGGTCGGCTCGATGGACGACCTGTCTACCGCCATTCCGCCAGAAAGCAGCGTGTTCAATCAATGGTCGCGCGACACCCGCTCCCGTGTCCGCGAGTCGCTCGCGTTGTGCCATCGACTGATTGTGTCTACCGAACCGCTGGCGGAGTTCGCTCGCACCATGGTCGACGACATCCGTATTGTCCCCAACCGCATCGAATGGGAGCGCTGGAAGGATGTTCACTCGCTGCGCCGGACAAGCGAAAAACCCCGGGTTGGCTGGGCCGGCGCACAACAGCACCAAGGTGACTTGGCCCTTATCGCCGAGGCCGTTCGCGAAACCCATGAAGAAGTGGACTGGATCTTTTTCGGCCTTTGCCCCGACGAGATCCGCCCCTATGTCAAAGAGGATCACGGCTGGGTCTCGTTCGACGACTACCCCTCCAAACTCGCCAGCCTCAATCTGGATCTCGCCGTCGCGCCCTTAGAAGTTAACGCGTTCAATGAAGCCAAGAGCAACCTGCGCCTGCTTGACTACGGCATCCTCGGCTGGCCTGTGATTTGCACCGATGTCGAGCCCTATCGCAATGCACCCGTTACACGTGTTAACAATTCGACACGAGATTGGGTCGAGGCGATCCGTGCGCATGTTGGCGACCTGGAAGCCACGGCCAAAGCTGGCGATAGTCTTCATGACTGGGTCATGGCCAACTACATTCTTGAAGAACATGTCGACGACTGGCTAAGTCACCACCTTCCCTGAACCTCTGTCAGACCGGGGGGGCTCATACCTCCCGGACCTCATCCTTGTCGCGGCATGCGTCCTGAACGTCGCGCCATCCGACACTCCCACTTCGCATGTTTCGGCGCCGACGCCCTTCTGGGCTCGGCGCCGAAAACCTTTGTGGCGATGGGTTTCAGCGTGTGATGCAAAGCAAAAAAAGATCTTCAGTTTTATTTTCTGTCGCCGTAGGTAGGGCCATGGGGACCGGCACATCAATGCCTACAAGATCCTCAGACAGACCAGATGAAACAGGAGCACTACCATGGCACAAGTCATCAACACCAACGTCTATTCGCTGAATGCTCAGCGCAACCTGAACCGCAGCCAGGAAGGCCTCGCCACCTCGCTGCAGCGTTTGTCCTCAGGTCTGCGCATCAACAGCGCCCGTGACGACGCCGCCGGCCTGGCCGTGGCACAACGAATGGAAGCCGATGCTCGCGGTCTGACCGTGGCCATGCGTAACGCCTCTGACGGTATCTCCTTCGCTCAGACTGCCGACGGCGCACTGGCCACCTCGGCCGACATGCTGCAGCGGATGCGCGAACTGGCCGTCCAATCGCTCAACGGCACCATCTCAGACACCGAGCGTGGCTATCTCAACGCGGAATACACCCAGTTGGATACCGAACTCGGCCGCCTGCAAGGCGCAGCAAAACTCAACAACCAATCAGTGTTCGGTAACTTTACGTTCCAGATTGGCGCGGGGTCTGCCGACAGCATGGGCGCAACCTTCACCAGCGTGGCATCGACGGCGCAAACCATTAGCACGACGGCAGCTGCGGCTGCGGCCATCACCGCAGTAGATGCCGCACTCAACAGCGTTGCCAGTAATCGCTCGACGATCGGCGGCGTGATGGGCCGGATGCAATTCACCATCCAGCAGCTTGAGACGGCTCGCGAGAACCAGTACGCCGCCCGTAGCCGGATCATGGACGCCGACTTCGCCTCTGAAACAGCCAACCTGACCCGTGCCCAGATTCTGC
>NZ_VMNI01000037.1 GCF_007625205.1 Denitromonas ohlonensis
CACCCTCAGCGCCACCATCGGTGAAACGGCCAGCTGGTTCAGCCACGCCGGCGGCATCAAGACCATCGCCGCCGCAGGCCGACACACCATCCAGGCCCACACCGCCGCCATGGCCGTTCACGCCGACAAGGCGGTGAGCATCACCAGTTCAAACAACGAAATCCGCATCCTCGCCAGGGGCCAAATCGTACTCAAGGCTGGCCAAAGCTCGGTGACGCTGTCAGGCGGCGACATCACCTTCGCCTGCCCTGGCAAGTTCTCGGTCAAAGGCGGGGGGAATGCGTTTCAGGGGCCGGGGCGGGGGGGCGCGTCGATCAAGGATTTGCCAGAAGGTCTGGCCAGCGATCTACCCAATTGGCTCGATCTCGAACTGCGTGGCTGGGAAGGCGCATCGATCAAGAATGCGCCCTACACCGTGACATTTGCTGACGGCAGCACTCGGCGCGGCGCGCTCGACGCTGTCGGTTACGCGCATCTGGAGTCGGTCCCCACCGGAGGCAGTCACCGTGTCGACTACGAAAATCCGCCCACGTCCCTCGATCCTCCGCCCTACACGCTGAACGATCTCGATGCGGCCATCAGAGCCTTCATTGGCGCCTGAAACCACGCATTTCACACATTCGTAGACAAGGGAAAACATGTCTTTTTCGTTCGAAGACATTTACAAGGCGGTCAATCGCTGGGGGCGCGATGCCGCCGACACCGCGAAAGACGCCAAACAAAAGGCCAACTGGGTGTGGGAAGCGCTGCAAGGCGACTTCAACCCCAACCGCAGCGTCGGCCAGATCGGGCTCGATACGGCGGTCTGCCTGGTACCGGGCGTCGACACCGTCATGGATGTGCGCGACCTGATCGCCAACATCATCGTCATCGCCCGCACCCCCACCGCCGGCGGCGCCTGGTTTGCGCTCGTGCTCACACTCATCGGCTTCTTTCCCGAACTGGGCTCGGTCGCCAAGGGCGTGGTGAAGATCGTGATGGTGCGCCTGCGCCCCTACATCAAACACGCGGACGATCTGACCAACGCCAGCAAGATGGTCAAATACCTCGACAAGGCCTTCGACGACGCCCTGCCCGACATCATCCAGTACCTACGCCATCCCAAGGTACAGCAGTTCCTCACCAAGGCTGGCGTACCTGACGTGCTCAAATGGGTGAGCGAATCGATCATGACCGTGGTCGGCAAGGTCGACACCGCCGCGCTCAAAGGGCTGTTCAACAGCGGCACCGAAAAGCTAAAGGACATCCTGCGCTACCTCCAGCCCCTGCTGCCCGAGGCGGCCGGCACGAAAATCAAGCAACTGCTCAACGGCATCGTCACCGTCCAGCGCGGCTTCGACAAGGCCGTCAATCAGTACATCGAACCGATCCGCGCCATCCTGCGCCGCCTCGCCCAACGCCTCGACGAGATGCACTGGGTCGCCTATACACAGGACGTCAACAAGGGCTGGATCGCGCCGCTGTCGGAGCAAGGGGCGAGACGGTTGATCAAGAAGCATCAGCCGGATTGGGTGAAGACGGCGGAGCCGGTGTTGTACAAGCAGCTTGATCCGAAAGACTTCATAAGAACCGATGCCTACCGCAAGGGGCTCGCCGAAGGCGCGCCTGCATTAGGCAAAGAGGAAATCGAGAGCTTCGCCAAAGGCGTCAAGGCCCGCCCGCTGGCCAACGGCGAGACGCTCTACCGCATCATCGACCCCACCAGCGGCAGCCTGAGCACCTGCTGGATTACCGAAAAGGTATGGAAGGAAATCAACGCCAACCCCGAGCTGGCCCGGCAGATATGGCGCGGAAAGCTGGCGGTCAAGCCCGAATGGAACCAGAACGGCACCTATGTGAAATACACCTACAATCGGGACCGCGATGGCGACATCACCGTATGGGAAGGGCCAACGGCCATGCAGTGGCTCAATGAGAACAGCGAGAACGTCGCCGACGGCTTCCTGGAAGGGGGGCTGAATCAGGTCGTTTTGCATCCCAAGACGCAGATCAGAAATGTGCAAGCCGACGATTTCGTCGGCGCCCAGTTCCCCGATATGGTCGAGGGCGGCGCTATCAAACATCCGGTGACGGGCGAATCAAAACCCTCCGGCGTTCGCACGAAGATCAACGACCCGCGCATCGAAGGGCCATTCGAAACCGGCTGGGGATTCAAGGATTTCGAAGATCAACATGATTTGATTGGCTTGCCCAATCCCATGAAGGAATGAACATGCAACGCAATCTGAGCCAGGAAGCCCACCTCTGGTACACGGTGGTTTCACCGGAATACCTTGAAAGGGCACGGATGCGCCTACAGGAAGCCTTCCACTTCCTCGAAACCAGAGCAAAGGCCCATCCCTTCATCGCCGGCTACGCGCCAGTCCCCTATTGGGGCGGGAAGATGGATCATCTGCTTCAGACCTTCGACAACGCGAAGGCCGCGCTAGTCCATGGAGAATATTCGCCCATGATCGCATTCTGTGGCGGATTGAAGTCCATTCCACGTGGCTTCCGGGAAAGCAACATGGAGTGGCTATCCGAACCTGACCAGGAAGAGCTCATGAATCGCCTCGACGCGGCGTATGGCATTGCCTCTGATTTTTCGCGCGCACTCACAATGAGCAACATGTATTCGAGCGATGGCTACAAGGACGCAACCAAGGATTGGCACTACTGCGTTCCCGAAGACATGGGCATCGTCGGCAACAACATCGCCCGCTACTACGAAAACGACATCTTCCCCCAACTCCCCGCCGAAATCCCCGAATACGCCGCCGATACGACCGTAACCTGCAAAACCGGCGACATCGTCCCCTGGACCGGTGTCTGGGTGCCGACCACCGGCATGGGCTCCGCCGCGTTGGTCTTCGCCCGCAAGCACCTGCAGATTATGCAGGCCTCCTACGAAGTCACGAAGAACGGCGACGACGAAACCTTCACCGTCGTTGACACCAGCTTTCACCCGGTCAAGCCCACCGGCCGCATGATCCCGCACCCGGCGCTGGCCAGTTCGCCGACAACGGCCAACCGCCCCAACGTCCCGGCCAATCAGCCCTGCCCGGAAGCCGGCTGGTGGTTCACCCCGGCCAAACCCGACAGCCGCCGTTACTTCAAACAGGGCGAGACCATGCCCTCGATGGGCGGCGATTACGGCCAGACCTTCTGGCAGTGGTCGCCCGACCAGTCAGTACCAAAGTTGTAAAGCGAGCTTCAACGCGCCCGTCCGACTGTGGAACACATTGAAGAACGATCTTACCCATTCAAGCCAAAATCACTATTCCTATGAAACCTATATTAAAAGCTTTCCTTGCCGTGGCGACACTCCTGTCGCATGGTGCATACGCTCAAGACATCTTCATCGGAACCCTCTCGACAGATGGGAAGCACGCGATCCTCAAGCGCTGTGATCTTGGACAAACCGAATACCTGTTGATGGACCGCAATACCGAACAATCAGCACCGCTGGCGAAATTCATGAATGATCACGGTAATGAAGATGGCTTCTGGTACGCAGAGGTTTTTGGCATCTACGAAGCAAAAGGCGAGCGACATGGTTTGCGGGTAATTGACATCCAGAATCTCCAGATCGGAAAAAGTTGCCACCTGCTCGATGCCCTCAAGGATCTGGACGCTCAACGCCGCTAATCACGCGCGCGGCCAACTCCATACCGGCGAAGAGCTTCCGCCTTTCAGCGCCGGCCACGACTCCGGCGCCAACCATCCCGGCGTGATCAGCGGCTGGATGAGCCACAACCATGCCTCGGGCTTCAACCAGTGGCTGGCCGACGACGCGCCCGGGCAACTGCGCACCCGCCTCGCCACCAGCGCCACCGAGGGCCAACTCGGTCTCGGCCATCTCATCCACCACGCCCCGCTCGGCGCCACCCGGGGCCCGTGGCGCGGCAGCGGCTTCGAGCTGCGCACCGACGGCTGGCTCGCCGTGCGTGCCGGCGAAGGCATGCTGCTCTCGGCCACGGCCCGCAGCAATGCCACCAGCACACAGCTTGATGTCACCGAAACCGTCGCCCAGCTACGCGCCGCCGAGCGCACTGCCAAAGCGCTATCCGACGCAGCCGCCGCCCAGGGCGCACAGCCC
>NZ_VMNI01000005.1 GCF_007625205.1 Denitromonas ohlonensis
ACCGACAACGGCGACCTGGTCCCCGTGACCACGGCGGTGACCATCGCCGCCGGCGCCACGAGCGCGAGCTTCAACGTGTCGACGCTCGACGACGCCTACGCCGACAGCGGCGAGACCTTCACCGCCAGCATCGCCAGCACCTCGGGCGGCGGCTACGAGAATCTCGTGGTTGGCACCAGCAGCGTGACCACGACCATTCTCGACCAGACCGGTAGCGACAATCCTCCGGGAGCCGAAGACACCGCGACGATCAGCATCGCCGGTCAGGCCTCGGTCGTCGAAGGCGAAGTTGCCACCTACACCGTGAGCGTGGACAAGGCCCCGGCCTCGGCGCTGACGGTCAACGTCGTCACCGGCCACGTCACCACCGACAACGGCGACCTGGTGCCGGTCACCACGGCCGTCACCATCGCCGCCGGCGCCACCAGCGCGAGCTTCAACGTCACGACACTGGATGACGCCTACGCCGACAGCGGCGAGACCTTCACCGCCAGCATCGCCAGCACCTCGGGCGGTGGCTACGAGAATCTGGTTGTTGGCACCTCAAGCGTGACCACGACCATCGTCGACCAAGTGGGCAGCGACGATCCTCCGGGAGCCGAAGACACCGCGACGGTGTCGATCAGTGGTCCGGATACCGTGCCCGAAGGCAGCAACGCCACCTACACCGTCACCCTCGACAAGGCACCGACGACGGACGTGACGCTGAACGTGACGCTCACCCACGTCGATACGGTGTCGGGCGACATCACCAGCGTGCCAGCGACGGTGACGATCGCCGCAGGGGCGACCACCGCGACCTTCGATGTGAGCACCTTTGATGACGCGATTCAGGAGCCGGGCGAAAGCTACAGTGTTTCGATCGCGCTGCCTGGCGTGCCGGGGGGGGGCTTCGAGAATCTGGTGATCGGCACGGGCAGCAGGACGACGCAGATCCTCGACAATGATCCGGATGCAGTTAATGACGTGATCAGCACCAATGAAGATGTGCCGGTCGTGATTGCGGTTCGTGGCAACGATACCGACCCCAATGGTGATCCGCTGACCGTCACTGCGGTGACTCAAGGAACCAACGGGACGGTGGTGATTGACGGCGCCACGGGGAATCCGATTTACACGCCGAACCCCAATTTCTTCGGCGCTGACACCTTCACCTACACCATCACGGATGGCAACGGCGGTTTTGATACGGCGACCGTGACGGTCAATGTGGTTTCGGTGAACGACGGACCGATCGCCGTCGCGGATACCAATACGGTCAGCGAAGATGCCGCGAGCGTGTCGGGCGATGTCACGCCGGGCACGCCGACGCAAGACCGCGACGTCGATGGTGACGTGCTGACGGTGGTTGGTGTAGCGGCGGGTACGCCGGGCACGCCGCCGTCGGGCAGCGTGGGGGCGTCGGTCGCAGGTACCTATGGTGCGGTCACCATCAATGGCGACGGCAGCTACACCTATGTGCCGGGCGCGGGCGCGCAGGCCTTGTCGGCCGGTCAGACGGCGAATGACGTCTTTACTTATCGCATCAGCGATGGCAACGGTGGCTTCGCCCAGACGACGCTGACCATCACCATTACGGGTGCCGAGGATGTGCCGCTGGGTCGTGACGAGACGGTGACGACGGCCGAGGACGTGGCTTACGTGTTCTCGCTGGCCAACTTCCAGATGAACGATGCGGAGGATGGCAACCCGAGCAACCCGACCTCGGTGCGGATTGATTCTCTGCCGGCGGATGGTTCGCTGACACTCAATGGGGTGGCAGTGACCGTTGGCCAGGTGCTGAGCGGCGCGAACATCAGCGCGGGCCAGTTGGTCTTTACGCCGGCACCGCAGGCGAACGGCAACAACTACGCCAATTTCGACTTCAGTGTGCGCGATAGCTCCGGCTTGTTTGATCCGGCGCCGAACACCGTGACGGTCAACGTGACGCCGGTGGACGACGGCGCGCCGCTGGCGGCCAACGATGCCTTCATGACCACCGCGAATACGCCGATCATCATCACCGCAGGCCAGTTGCTGGCCAACGACGTGTTGCGTGACCACGCCACCATCACCAGCGTCAGCTCGGTGAGCAGCGGTACGCTGACCGACAACGGTAACGGCACCTGGACCTATGTGTCGCCGACTGCCGGCCCGGCCAGCTTCACCTACACGCTGACCGACGATGATGGCCAGACCAGCACCGCCACGGTGAATCTGACCGTGGTGAGCGCGCGCGATGACCTTGCCACCGTGTATGAAAGCGGCTTGGCGGCGGGTTCGGGCGGCGGTGCCACCATCGTGTCGGGCAACCTGTTTGCCAACGACGGTGGCGGCACCTCGCTGCTCAGTATTGGTGGTGTGACAGATGGCGGTGCGGGCGATATGGACTCGCGCGCTGGCTATATTTCCATCGATACCGCGATCGGCAATCTGATCGTCGATACGGCGGGGGCAAATGCGGGCGACTACACCTACACGTTGCTCGACCGCGCTGACAACAGCGCGGCGGCCAACGACCTGAGCGTGACCGAGGTGTTCAACTACACCTCCAACGCCACCTCGGCCGCGCTGCGCATCAACGTGATTGACGATGTGCCGCTATCGTTCGACCGCACGGTGCAGGTCTCCGAAGACCAGGTGCCCAGCTACAACCTGGTGCTGGTGCTCGACGTGTCCGGCTCGATGGACATCGAGTCGGCGGCCGGTGAAGTGCGCCAGTTGAATGCCGACGGCACCATCACCATCACCACCCGTCTGCAGATGGCCAAGGACGCCATGAAGGAACTGGTGGCCGAGTACTACAACCAGGCGCAGAGCGTGTCGGTGACGCTGATTACCTTCGATAGCTCGGCGACCATCGTCAACCCGGGTGCGCCGCTGACTGACAAGAACGCGACGCTGGCGGCAATTGATGGCCTGGACGGCTCGGGGGGCACCAACTACGAGAGCGCGCTGGGCGCGGTGCAGACCGCCTTTGGCACCATTGATACGAGCCTGAAGAACACGCTGTACTTCATCTCGGATGGTGAGCCCTCCGTGGGCAACCTCACCGATCCGGCCGGTGCGTCGGGCTATACCACCTGGATTGCCAACAACGCGGTGGATGCCTATGCGGTCGGTATCGGTACCGGTATCGCCAACACCGGCCCGCTGAACTCGATCCACAACGTCGACGCCGATGGCGACGGCGTGGTCGACCCCGCGATCATCGTGCCCGACCTCAACGATCTGGACTCCGCGCTGTTGTCCACCGTGCCGACCGCTTACGGCGGCAACGTGGTGAGCAACGCCAACGTGGGTAACGTGCTCGGCGCCGACGGCGGCTACATCCAGACCATCGAGATCATGCTCGACAGCAACAATGACGGTACGCCGGATCAGCTGGTCACCTTTACCTACGACTCGGGGTTGAACCAGGTCTCGCAGAACAGCAGCTTCCTGACGGGTTACCCGGTGGCGGGCGACCTGGTGACCTTGGCCGCGGGCCAGGGCTTTGGCATGGGGACGCTGACTTTCAACTTCAAGACGGGCGACTACACCTTCTTTACCAATGGCTCGGCAACCGAAGGCGACAGTTTTGAGCTGCACTTTGTGGCGCGCGACAACGACGGCGATGTTTCGCCATCGACGCTGTTGCGCGTTGAAGTCGCCGACGGTCAGCCGATTGCGCGGCCGGACTCGGACACGCTGCTGGCCAACCAGACGCATTTCGAAGGCAACGTGATCTCCGGGCTTGGCACTGACGGTGGCCTGCCGCAAGGGCAACAAGTGGCCAGTTTCTCGGCCGCGGGCGGCGGCGTCGACAAAGCCGTCGATGGCGCAGAAGTCACCTCGGTGACCTTCCAGGGCGCAACCTACGATCTGACCACCAATGCCTCCGGCAGCGGTGCGGGCTTTACCTGGACGGTCAACAACGGTCAGCTGAACTGGACCGCGACCAGCGGTGGTTCGTCTTTGGTGTTCAGCAAGACGGGCTTCTACGACTACACGCCCCCGACGGCCGATGTGCCGGTCACGCCGACCAGCGCGGCCGTGACGACCTTGTTCAATACCTCGAGCAACGCCACGGCCAATGGTGTGCTGTTGTCGGGGGTCAGCCGCACGGGCGCTGCGCAAGCGCTGAGTTACAACAACTCGAGCGGCACTAGCAACGACGGTGTCGGCGTCAATGGTGGCGACTCGAGCAGCCGTCTCGACAACCTCGAGACCTTGGTGGTGCGCTTCAATCAGGGCATCCATACGCAAGGTGTTCAGGATGTGAGCTTTGTGGTGGCGACCAATGCCAGTAACCTGGGCTCGACGAGCGGCACGGTGCGCGCGCTGACCTACAGCGTGTTCGATGTGGCCGGCAACCTGCTGGGCCGTTTCTACAGCACCAACGAAGGCGTCGTGACGCTGCCGTCCGAGTACAGCAATATCGGGTGGGTCGAGATCGAGGCTAATAGTGCAGCCGAGGCCCGGATCACCAGCGTCAGCTTCGAGTCAGTGCAGCCCAACGTTGCCGCGGCCGTCGCCCCGGTCGAGATCGGCTACACGCTGACCGATACGGACGGCGACACCAGCAGCGCGGTGCTGACGACCCGCATCATCTCCAACAGCATCTTTGGCGATGACATCAACGACACCCTGACGGGCACCACGGGCAACGATCGTATCGTCGCCGGCGCCGGCAACGACGTCGTCAACGGTGGCGCAGGCCATGACGTTCTCGAGGGGGGCGCGGGAAATGACACGCTCAATGGCGGCGATGGCAATGACGTGTTGCGCGGTGGTACGGGCAGCGACACGCTGGTCGGCGGCGCCGGCAACGATGTGTTGTCGGGCGGCGAGGGCAGCGACGTGCTGACCGGCGGACTCGGCGCCGATGTGTTCGAGTGGACGCTGGCTGCACGCGGCGTGTCGGGTACGCCGTCAGTCGATCGTGTGACTGACTTCGATACCGCATCGGTGGCCTCTGGGGGCGACGCGCTGGATCTGCGTGACCTGCTGCAGGGCGAGCAACACCTTGGCAACGACGCAGGCTCGCTGCTCAACTACCTGCACTTCTCGCAAAGCGGTGGAAACACCATCGTGCATGTGAGCAGCAACGGCGGCTTTACCGGTGGCTACAGCGCCGGCAAGGAAGATGTGACCATCACGCTCGACGGGGTCAACCTGTTCAGCGGCGGCTTGAGCTCCGACCAGCAAGTGATTCAGGATCTGCTGTCGAAGGGCAAGCTGATTACCGACTGATAGGGCGCAGCCCGGCGGGTGCCGGGCTGCCGCCGCCAAGGAGCCACCATGGTTTTTGTCAAACGTGATGCAGAAGGGCACATCGTGTCGGCGAGCCTGACGCAGGATGCAGCGCATCCCGAGTTGGCCGATGCGAGCGATCCGGCTGTGGCCGGCTTTGCCCGCGCCCTGATGGGCGAAGATCCGTTGGCCGACTCGGACATGCGTCTGGTGCGGGTGCTGGAGGACGTGATTGATCTGCTGATCAGTCGCGACGTGATCCGCTTTACCGACCTGCCGCAGGCGGCACAGTCCAAGCTCATGGAGCGCCGGTCAATGCGTCAGTCGCGCGGTGGTCTGGATTTGCTGGGGGGCGATGATTTCGTCTGAAGTACAGACCGAGCCGATAAAAAGAAACACCCCCGTCGCGACGGGGGTGTTTCTTTTTGGGCGCTGCGTTCAGTGTCGAATGCCCGGCCCGGTGAGCCCGTCGAAGCCGAGCGCGTCCAGTTGCTCCGCCTCGGTGTGGCTGGTGACGCCCTCGGCGATGACCTGCATGCCCATGGTGTGGGCGATGGTCGCCAGGCCGCGAAGGAAGGTCTGGTTGCCGGGGTTCTGGTCAATGCCACGGATGACCGCCGCGCTGATCTTGAGGTAGTCGAGGCCGACGTCGTGCAACTCGCCGATGCGGCACACCTGCTGGCTGACATGCTCCAGACCGATGTGACAACCGAGTGGCTTGAGTCGCCGGCACAGCGCGCGGAACTCGACGCCGTGGCGGAAGGCCGCGCCTTCGGGCAGGTCGATCCACAGTTGCTGCGCCGCTGCAGGTTGGGCGCTCAGCAACTCGGCGATCCGGCTGATGGTCGGCGCGTGGCACATGGATGCGGCCGACAGGTTGATGCACACCCCAGTGCCTTGTTTGGCGATCAGCGCCAGCGCCTGTTCGGCCACGGTTTCGTCGATGCGCGAGAGCAGGCCGCAACGCGTGGCCCAGGGCAGGACGTCGCCCGCGGTGAGCTCCACGTCATCGGTCGGGTGCTGCATGCGCACCGGGGTTTCGATGTGAAGGAGCTCGCGGTGGCGGTTCATGACCGGGAACTGCGCCAGGTGGAAGCGACCGGTGTCCAGCGCTTGCGCGATCAGCGCACGCCAGCCGGCCAGATCCGTGGCCGGGCGGGTCGCCGGATTAACGTGTTCGATCTGCGGCTGCGTGTCGGGCAGTAGTTCGGAGCGGTCGAGCGCGACGTCGGCGTGAGCGAGCAGTTGCGGCAGTGCGTCGCCGCGTTGATAGCACGCGATGCCGACGGGCAGGGCCCGGTACGCGTCCGGCAGGCTATTACTGACGGCCAGTTCGAGCTGCTCGGTGAGCGTGCTGGCGAGCGCGTCTGGCGTGTCGAGTGCCGGCGCGAGGATGGCGAAGTCAGTCCCGTTGAGGCGTCCGATGAGCCAGGTGCCGTCGTCGGGGAGCATCGCTTTGAGGCTGTCGGCAAGCTTGCGCAGCAGCGCGTCGGTGGTCGCCCGGCCGAGTGATTCGTTGAGCTGGATGAGGTGCGTCAGGCGCACGATCACCAAGGCGCCGTGGCGGGGGGCGGTGTCGCTCTCGAGCGTGTGCGCCACCTGGGCCAGGAAGTGCTCGCGGTTGAGCAAGCCGCTCACCGCATCGTGCTGAACCGCTTGGCGCAGTCCTTCGAGCCGGGCGGACTCCTCTTCGAGCATGGTGCGCACGCGGTTGCTGAGGGTGTTCATGGCGGTGACCACCGCGGCAAATTCCGGTGTGTCGGGCGTGTCGGTGCTGATGAAGCGGCGCTCGCCGATGGCGCGTGCCTGATCAACCACGCGGCCCAGCGGACGGAGCAGGGCGCGCAGCAACACACTGCCCAGCGCGCCGATCAGCAGCGCGCCGGCGACGAACCAGGTCAGCAGTTGCAGCGTGCCCTGCCACAGACTGCTGTAGGCAAAGGCCGGATCGCTCTTGAGCGTCAAGGTGGCGAAGGGCGTCCAGCCATCGCTGACCAGGCTCCTGGCCGGTTCCGAGCGAATCGGCACCAATGCCCGGAACCATGCGGGCGCCTGCGCGTCGGCTGAGCCGGGCGCGGCGCTGGCGATGGCCGCGGTGTCGATGCTGCGCTCCATGATCACGGTCTGATTGGCGGGCTCGACCAGGCGGATGAATTCGTAGTGGCTGTTGTCGAACTGCGCCGCCAGCAGCAACTCCAGCGTGGTTGGATCTTTGGGTAGCTGGGTCATGGCCAGCGCCAGCGCGTTGGCGTTGTCGAGGTTCTTGCGGTGCAACTCCTGCTGGAGGTAGTCGCGCGCCGACAAGGTGCTGACGACAAAGCTGACGCCGAGCGCGGTGAGCATCACCACCACAATGGCGAGCCACAGTTGTTTGATCAAAGACATGACCGGGTCCTTCTGCAAGGTG
This sequence comes from Denitromonas ohlonensis, assembly GCF_007625205.1. Lineage (GTDB taxonomy): Bacteria > Pseudomonadota > Gammaproteobacteria > Burkholderiales > Rhodocyclaceae > Nitrogeniibacter > Nitrogeniibacter ohlonensis. Next base: position 7,622 of record NZ_VMNI01000005.1, read on the forward strand.
CGTACATCATTGTTCGAATCCTTCGTCGCGCAAGCGGGCGATCAGGTCGCGCCAGCGCGACAGGCGCTCTGAGGGGCGGGCGGCCGCGGTGCTTGAACCCGCCACCCACAGACCACTGCTGTTGAAACTGAACACCGGGAACAGATCGGTGCGGCGAGAGGCCGGCTGAATGTCGCCGACCAGGTTGTCGAGCACCAGCGGTTCGCTGGTCGGCGTGTCGAAGTAGCCCAGCACCATGTGCGCCTGGGTCAGCGAACTGCGTTCGCCGCCGATTTTGGCGCGGACATAGATCAGACGCAATTTTTCATCGGGCACGCCGAGCAGACGCAGCGACAGATACTTTGCAATCACGAAGTCTTCGCAGTCACCGGCGCGTTTGGCGAGGGTTTCGAGTGGCGTCGCCCAGTAGTCTTTTTGCTGCCAGACCACGACGTCATCGAGGAACTGAACCTGGCGGTTGAAGAAATCGTTGGTCTCGCGCAACTGCTCGGCTTCGGGCTTGTCCTGCATCTGCGCCATTGAGGCGCGCCAGTGTTGAACGCGGCCGACAACCTGGTCGTCATAGCGCTGGCGGGCGGTCTGCTCGACCTTGTCGAGCCCGGGATTTGCGCTCGCCAGCAGGCACACCGCCACGCCCGCCAGCGCGTGACAAAGCCCCCGCGCCAGCTTGCGGGTCCGCGGGCGAAGGCTGAAGCCTGCGGCCGGGTCGGTCACGTCAGAAACGCTTTGTCATAACGGGGGGGTCGGGCGCAGCAAATGAAAATAAAGGTGAATTAACGCGAAGTTTCAACGATTAGTGTCTGCCGAATCACAACTTTATTACGGTACTCATGAATTGGTTGGGCTAACATCGGCCGCTATCGCTTTCCTCCAATCCGTTGTTTAACGGACTGCCGACGCCATTTTTAAGACTATGAAAAAAATATCCCACCTGTCTGCCGTCGCTGCGCTCGCCTTGTTGCCCCTGACCTTGCAGGCCGTGCCCGCCGAATCACTCCGCGAAGCCGTGCAACGTGCGGTGGTCAGCAACCCCGAAGTTCAGGCGCGCTGGCATGCCTATCTGGCCGCCGAAGAGGAGCAGGATGTGGCACGCGGTGGTTATTTCCCGCGGGTTGACCTGACGGCCGGCATTGGCCGCGAGCGCCAGAGCGACCCGGGGATTGCCGATCGCAACTACACCCGGCGCGGTGCGACGCTCTCGCTGAACCAGATGGTCTATGACGGTTTTGCCACGCAGAGTGAAGTCGCCCGGCTGGGGCACGCCAAGCTCACCCGCTATTTTGAAATCCTCGATGCCTCCGAGTCCGTGGCTGGCGAGACCGTCCGCGCTTATGCAGACGTGCTGCGCTATCGCGACCTGGTGCAACTGGCGCAAGAGAACTTCCTGCGCCACAAGGAAGTGTTCGATCAGATTGAAGAGCGCGCCAGCGCTGGCGTGGGCCGTCGCGTCGACCTCGAACAAGCCGGCGGTCGTCTGGCCCTGGCAGAGTCCAATCTGCTGACCGAAGCCTCCAACCTGCACGATGTGAGCTCCCGCTACCAGCGCCTTGTCGGCGAGTTGCCGGGCGATGCGCTTCAGCCGATCGGTCGTCTGGCCGAACAGCTCCCGCCGTCGGTGGCGGACGCGCTGCGTCTGGCCTACGAAGGTCATCCGGCGTTTCATGCGGCGGTCGAGAGCGTGCGTGCGGCCACCGAAGAGGCCAAGGGCAAAGAGGCCGCCTACCAGCCGCGCGTCGATCTGCGCGCCCGTCAGAGCGTGGACTACAACACCGATGGCGACGTCGGCCGGCATGGCGACAGCGTGGTCGAGCTGGTGATGAACTTCAACCTGTTCAATGGCGGCTCCGATCGCGCCGCGGTGCGTCAGTTTGCGCAACGCCTGAATCAGGCCAAGGATCTGCGCGACAAGTCCTGCCGTGACATTCGCCAGACCTTGTCGATTGCCTATAACGATGTGCAGCGCCTCGCCGAGCAGCTCAAGTATCTCAACCAGCATCAGCTGTCGATCTCCAAGGCGCGCGAGGCCTATCGCAAGCAGTTCGACATTGGCCAGCGGACGCTGCTCGACTTGCTCGATACCGAAAACGAATACTTTCAGGCGCGCCGCGCCTATGTGAATGGCGACTACGACCACAAAGTGGCCGAGGCCCGCACGCTGGGCGGCATGGGCAAGCTCCTGCCCAGTCTGCAGGTGGCGCGTGAAGACCTGCCTGCATTGAGCGATCTGGCCAAGGACCGCGAAGCTGTCACACCGTCTGCCGCGTGCCCGGCCGAAGCGCCCGAGCCCAGCGCCGTGCTGAAACTGCTGGGTCAAGCCAAGCCGGCCGCCGTCGTGGCGCCCGAGCCGAAGGCCGAGAGCGTGGCCAGCGATCTGGCCGATGCGACTGCCAAGTGGGCCGCCGCGTGGGCCGCCAAAGACTACGATGCGTATCGCGCCTTCTATGGCAAAGGCTTTGTGCCGGCTGAAGGACAGTCGATCGCGGCCTGGGAGAAGCAACGCCGGGTGCGTCTGGCCAAGCAAGGCAACATCTCGGTCGGCGTGGCTGAACTGCGTGTCGAGAAGCTCGGCCCGGATGTGGCCGCGACGGTTTTCCGTCAGACCTACCGCGCCAATGACTATCAGGACGTGGTCGCCAAGCGTCTGGAGTGGGCGCGAGTCGATGGCAAGTGGACGATCCAGCGCGAAATCGCTGAATAAGCCAAAGCAAACCATCATCACCAGCGGGCCCTTCGGGGCCCGCTTTGTTTTTGTGCCGACTCGAACGAAGTCTTGTTTCGCGCCTCCAAGCTTCTACAAGAAACACGGGAGAACGTGATGGCACGCACCGAACACGACAGCCTCGGCCCGGTCGAGGTGGCCGATACGGCCTTGTGGGGCGCCCAGACCGAGCGGGCGCGGGCGCACTTTCAGATTGGCCATGCGCGCATGCCCTTGGCCTTGATTCGCGCGCTGGCCCACGTTAAAGCGGCGGCGGCGGGCGCCAACGCCGAGCTTGGCCGGCTTGAGGTCTCGCTGGCCGCGGCGATCGTCTCGGCGGCGGAAGAGGTGATCGACGGCCAGCATGACGCGCATTTTCCGCTGCCGGTGTGGCAGACCGGCTCGGGCACCCAGACCCATATGAACATGAACGAGGTGCTGGCCAACCGGGCTTCGGAACTGCTTGGCGGCGCGCGTGGGGCGGAGCGCCGGGTGCATCCGAACGACCATGTGAATCTGGGGCAGTCATCGAATGATGTGTTTCCGACCGCCATGCATGTGGCGGTGTCGGTGGCGGTGTCCGAGGCGCTGCTGCCCGCGCTGGCGCAGTTGCGGGTGTCGCTGGCGAGCCGGGTGGTTGAGTTTGCCGACATCGTCAAGATTGGCCGTACGCACTTGCAGGACGCCACGCCGCTGACGTTGGGCCAGGTGTTTTCCGGCTACGTGGCGCAGCTGGATCTGGCGGCGCTGGCGATTGCGCAGGCGCAGCCCGCGGTGCTCGCGCTGGCGATCGGCGGTACCGCGGTGGGCACCGGGCTGAACACGCCGAAGGCCTTCGGCCCGGCGGTGGCGACGCGGCTGGCGGAGGTGAGCGGACTCGCCTTTGTGTGCGCCGACAATCGCTTCGCCGCGCTGGCCGGGCACGAGCCGCTGGTGGCCTTGCATGGCGCGCTGAAGACCTTGGCCGCAGCGCTCTACAAGATTGCGAATGATTTGCGCTGGTTGGCCAGTGGCCCGCGCTGCGGTATCGGGGAGTTGAGTTTGCCGGCGAATGAGCCGGGCAGCTCGATCATGCCCGGCAAGGTGAACCCGACCCAGTGTGAGGCGCTGACCATGGTGTGCACCCGTGTCTTCGGCAATGACGTCACGGTGGGCATGGCCGGCGCGGCCGGCAACTTCGAGCTGAATGTCTTCAAGCCGGTGATTGCGCAGGCGGTGCTTGAGAGCCTGGAGCTGTTGGCCGACAGCATGCGCAGCTTTGAGCAGCACTGCGTGGCGGGGCTGACGGCCCAGCGCGAGCGCATTGATGATCTGCTGGCGCGCTCCTTGATGCTGGTGACCGCGCTCACCCCGCATATTGGTTACGACGCGGCGGCGGCCATTGCCAAGCTGGCACATGCCGAGGGCTTGAGCCTGCGCGAGGCGGCGCTGCGCTCTGGCGCACTCAGCGGCGAGGACTTCGATCGCTGGGTGCGGCCGGCCGATATGGTCTAGCGCGCGGGCTTAAACGTAGCGCGCCACAAAGGCACCAACGCTCTCGGCGGGCAGCGGCAGCCACACGCGATGGCCGCTGCCGGGCGCGACTTCGACCGCGTCGCCCGTGGCGTTCTCCATCTGGGTGATCTGGATATCCCGGTTGCCGCTGGGCAGGATCAGCTCGATGCGATCACCCACGCCGAACTTGTTCTTGACGTTGATCTCGACCAGGCCGCGCGCGGCGTCGTAGGCGACCACATCGCCGACGTACTGGCTGCGGTCCGATTCTGAATGCCCGCGCAGGTAGTTCTGCGTGTCGGCCGGGGTGTGGCGCTGGTAGAAGCCGTCGGTGTAGCCGCGGTTGGCGAGGCCTTCGAGCTGGCCGAGCAGGGCGGGATCGAGGCCGCGTCCGGCGGCGGCGTCGTCGATGGCCTGGCGGTAGGTCTGGCAGGTGCGCGCCACGTAATAAGGGCTCTTGGTGCGCCCCTCGATCTTGAGTGAGTCGATGCCGATCTCGACCAGTCGCTGCACATGCTCGATGGCGCGCAGGTCCTTGGAGTTGAGGATGTAGGTGCCGTGCTCGTCTTCTTCGATGGGCATGTAGCTGCCCTGGCGTTTCTCGCGCTCTTCAATCACATACACATCACCGCTGGCGTCTTCGGCCGCCGGCTTGACGTTGAAGTCCCAGCGGCAGGAGTTGGTGCACGAGCCCTGGTTGGGGTCGCGATGGTTGAAGTAGCCCGACAGCAGGCAGCGGCCCGAGTAGGCGATGCACAGCGCGCCGTGCACGAACACCTCCAGTTCGGTGTCCGGGCAGGCCTGACGGATCTCGGCGATCTGGTCGAGCGAGAGCTCACGCGACAGAATCACCCGGCTCACCCCGGCCTGTTTCCAGAAACGCACGGCGGCGGCATTGACCGTGTTGGCCTGCACCGACAGGTGGATCTCCATCTCCGGCCAGGTCTCGCGCACCAGCATGATCAGGCCGGGATCGGACATGATCATCGCGTCTGGCTTGAGGGCGATGGCCGGCGCCATGTCGTCGAGATAGGTCTTCAGTTTGGCGCCGTGCGGAAAGATATTCGACACCAGAAAGAAGCGATGGCCGAGCGCGTGAGTGCGCGCGATGCCTTGCGCCAGCACGTCGATGTCGCCGAAATCATTGTTGCGCACCCGCAGCGAGTAGCGCGGCTGGCCCGCGTAGATCGCCGTTGCGCCGTAGGCAAAGGCGGTGTCGAGCATGGTCAGGGAGCCAGCGGGGGCGAGCAGTTCGGGCGTGCGCAGCGACATTCGGGGGACTTCCTTTTGGGGGACTGCGATTATACCGGCACAGCCACGGCCTTCCGTCGCGATCCGTCGGGCGGAAGGTGGCGGGTGGGCCGGCGGGCATCTAAGCTAAAAGTGCCGCGGCATCAACGCCGTGGGGAGTGGTGCCGTGTCTTGCCGTGTGTTGTCCCTGATGCTGGTATGTGTGCTTGCGCTGCCGATGGACGTTAGCGCGCGCGGGCGCTACGTGGTGGTCAATGGCCAGTTGCTTGGCCCGGCGGCCGTGGCCCGGCTCGACCGCGCGGCGTGTGCGCGCATCCCCGATGGACGCTACTGGATCGACATGCGCTCCGGCGTCTGGGGGTATGAAGGCGGCGTGCCGCAAGGGCGCGTCGGCGACAATTGCCAGCAACGGCGCAAAAGCCTGTCGGAGCGTGGCCTGCTCTACAGTCCGGGCGAGTTGATGCGTTAAGCCGTATCGCGCGGCACGACATGCCAGACCTGCCGCGTCGCTGATCGGACGGGCCCGTACGATCAGGCGGGCGCCGTGCTGCCACCAAGGCCGAAAAATTCTTTTCATGCCCCGACTTGAAATCACCCTGTGCCGTCCCTATTATTAGCACTCGTTGGCAGGGAGTGCTAACAACCGGGGCCGCAAGCCTCTGGTTTTCTGTTTTCCCTAAGCGCGGCACTGAGCCGCAAGCAATCGAATTTGTTCCAAGGAGAGAACTCGATGAAAATTCGTCCTTTGCATGATCGCGTCATCGTCAAGCGTATTGAAGCCGAGCGCACCACGGCCAGTGGCATCGTGATTCCGGATTCCGCCGGCGAGAAGCCTGATCAGGGCGAAGTTCTGGCTGTCGGCAACGGCAAGATCCAGGACAACGGCGAAGTGCGTCCGATGGCCGTCAAGGTCGGCGACCGCGTGCTGTTCGGCAAGTATGCCGGTCAGGGCGTCAAGGTTGAAGGCGAGGAAGTCCTCGTCATGCGCGAAGAAGACATCATGGGCGTGATCGAGGCCTGAGGCCTGTCCGCTACCACGTTCAACGCAATTCACAGTATTCAGCTAGGAGTTAAATATGCCTGCTAAGGAAGTTAAATTCGGCGATTCCGCCCGTGCCCGTATGGTCGAAGGCGTCAACATTCTGGCCAACGCGGTCAAAGTGACGCTGGGCCCGAAAGGCCGCAACGTGGTACTCGAGCGCTCCTACGGCGCCCCCACCGTGACCAAGGACGGTGTGTCGGTGGCCAAGGAAATCGAACTGAAGGACAAGTTCGAAAACATGGGTGCCCAGATGGTCAAGGAAGTCGCTTCCAAGACCTCCGACGTGGCCGGTGACGGCACCACGACGGCGACCGTGCTGGCTCAGGCCATCGTGCGCGAAGGCATGAAGTTCGTTGCCGCCGGCATGAACCCGATGGACCTCAAGCGCGGTATCGACAAGGCCGTGCTGGCCACGCTCGAAGAGCTGAAGAACCTGTCCAAGCCCTGCTCGACCACCAAGGAAATTGCTCAGGTCGGTTCGATCTCGGCAAACTCCGACGGCGACATCGGCGAGATCATCGCCACCGCCATGGAAAAAGTCGGCAAGGAAGGCGTGATCACCGTTGAAGACGGCAAGTCCCTGCAGAATGAGCTCGACGTTGTCGAAGGCATGCAGTTCGACCGCGGCTACCTGAGCCCCTACTTCATCAACAACCCGGACAAGCAAGTCGCTGTTCTGGAAGATCCGTTCATCCTGCTGTTCGACAAGAAGATCTCCAACATCCGCGATCTGCTGCCGGTGCTCGAGCAAGTCGCCAAGTCCAGCCGTCCGCTGCTGATCGTTGCCGAAGATGTCGAGGGCGAAGCCCTGGCCACCCTGGTGGTGAACAACATGCGCGGCATCCTCAAGACCTGCGCCGTCAAGGCCCCGGGCTTTGGTGACCGTCGCAAGGCCATGCTCGAAGACATCGCCATCCTGACCGGTGGTCAGGTGATCGCTGAAGAAGTCGGCCTGTCGCTCGAAAAAGCCACCCTGGAAGATCTGGGTCAGGCCAAGCGCATCGAAATCGGCAAAGAAAACACCATCCTGATCGACGGCGCCGGCAACACCGAAGCCATCGAAGCGCGCGTCAAGCAGATCCGTGTTCAGATCGAAGAAGCTTCGTCTGACTACGACCGCGAGAAGCTGCAGGAGCGTGTGGCCAAGCTGGCTGGCGGCGTGGCCGTCATCAAGGTTGGCGCCGCGACCGAAGTCGAGATGAAAGAGAAGAAGGCCCGCGTTGAAGACGCACTGCACGCCACCCGTGCTGCCGTCGAAGAAGGCATCGTGGCCGGCGGTGGCGTGGCCCTGCTGCGTGCCCGCGCTAACCTGGCCGGCATGAAAGGCGACAACCATGACCAGGACGCGGGTATCACCATCGTGCTGCGCGCCATGGAAGAGCCGCTGCGCCAGATCGTGGCCAACGCCGGTGACGAGCCGTCTGTCGTTGTGAACAAGGTTGCTGAAGGTTCGGGCAACTTTGGTTACAACGCCGGTACCGGTGAGTACGGTGATCTGGTCGAGATGGGCGTGCTGGACCCGACCAAGGTGACCCGCACTGCACTGCAGAACGCCGCTTCGGTGGCCGGTCTGATGCTGACCACCGACTGCATGGTCGGTGAGCTGCCGGAAGACAAGCCCTCGATGCCCGACATGGGCGGCATGGGCGGTATGGGTGGAATGGGCGGCATGGGCATGTAATTGCCCAGGCGCCATTTGCCTCAAAAGCCCCGCTTCGGCGGGGCTTTTTCGTGGACCGCCGCGCTGTCGTAAAAGCGTCGAGCGGCATCAAAGCGTGCGCGTGCGAAGACGAACCGCCCGGGGGGGGCGCAAGCGTGGGATAATTGAGCGGAAAAAAGCGGCAGGGAGCGAACCGATGCTTATTCGCGGCAGCTCCCTGGAGCGAGAAATCCGGAAGATTTCTGGCTCCCGAAGACCGAGTAAAGGAGAACAGCGGGATCCAACTTATCGATTTCCGCTTACGTCAAACTTACAGTCTATCCAGCATGCGAATACTTCTAGCGGAAGACGATCCGGTTATCGCCGATGGCCTGATCAGGGCGCTCAAGCGCGCGGGCTATGCCGTCGATCATGTGTCGGCCGGATCGGAGGCGGACACCGCCCTGTTGGGGCAGTCCTACGACCTTGTCATTCTTGATCTCGGGCTGCCGAAGCTGCCGGGCATTGAGGTGCTCAAGCGCTTGCGCGGTCGGAAGTCCGCCACGCCGGTGCTGATTCTCACCGCCCAGGACGGTGTCGACGACCGCGTCCGTGGGCTGGACGCCGGGGCCGACGACTACCTCACCAAACCTTTTGCACTCCCCGAGCTTGAAGCGCGCGTGCGCGCGCTGACGCGTCGGGGCACCGGCCAGCCGCGTTGCATTGAGCTCGGCTCTCTGAGCTACGACCAGGCGGACCGGGTGGTCAAGATCGCCGAGCAGGTGGTCGAGTTTTCGGCGCGCGAAATGGGTCTGCTGGAGATTTTCATCCTGCGGGCCGGGCGGCTCGTGAGCAAGGATCAGCTCGTCGATCAGCTGTGCGGGTGGGGAGAAGAGGTGTCGAACAATGCCATCGAAGTGTATGTGCACCGCCTGCGCAAAAAACTCGAAGCCAGCGGCGTGCGCATCGTGACGGTGCGCGGCCTGGGCTATTGCCTGGAAAAACCCGAGGACGCCGCGTGACCGGTTCCTCCGGCAGCCTGGGAGGCGGTCGCCGCAGCGGGGTGGGGCGGTGATCTCCAAGGCCGCCCGCGCCATGCGCGCCGACAAGGCCGCGTCCAAAGAAGAGCGCAAGGGCGGGCAGTTCAACTCGCTGTTTGGCGAGATTCTCGACTGGATGCTCGCGCCGCTGCTGTTTTTGTGGCCGATCTCCATCATCGTCACTCATAACGTCGCCGACAACATCGCCAATGAGCCCTACGACCGCGCCATGGCGGAGAGTGTTCGTACGCTGGCGCGTCTGGTGGTGCTGGACGACAAAGCGGTTCGCGTCGACTTCCCCGCGCCGCCACGGGTGTTGTTCCGTGCCGACCGCGACGATACCGTCTATTACCAGGTGGCCGATCATCAGGGCGAAGTCGTTGCCGGCGATTGGGAGATTCCCTGGGTGCCTCCGCCCATCCGGCTGTTGCCGGACGATGTGCTCTATCGCGACGCGGTGATTCAGGGCGAAGAGGTGCGGGTTGCCTATCAGTTCATGCGCACCTATCCTGAACCCAGCAGTCCGCTGGTGCTGGTGCAAATCGCCGAGACGCGCAACAAGCGCGCCGAGTTGGCCTCGCGCGTGGTGACCGGGGTGTTGCTGCCGCAGTTCGCCATCATTCCTTTGGCGGTCATTCTGGTGTGGGTGGGCCTGTCACGGGGCATTTCGCCACTGAATCGCTTGCAGGGCGTGATTCGTCGCCGCCGGCCCACCGATCTGGCGCCGATCTCGACCGCCGGTGTGCCCGAAGAATTGCGGCCGCTGATTGTCGCCTTCAATGACATGATGGCGCGCCTTGAAGAAAACCTGCAGGCGCAGCAACGCTTCATTGCCGACGCCGCGCACCAGATGCGGACGCCGCTGACCGGGCTGCGCATGCAGACCGAGCTGGCGCTGAACGAGTCCGACCCCGAGATGCTGCACGAAGCGCTGACCCGCATCGCGCTCAGTACGCAGCGCGCCAGCCACCTGATCAACCAGTTGCTCACGCTCGCTCGGGCGGAATCCAGTTCGGAAAAAATCTATGCGGTCGATCGTGTCGACCTCGAAATGCTGGTGCGCGAGGTGGCGCTCGACCTCTACCCCCGGGCCCAGATCAAGAATATCGACCTGGGCGTGGAAGACACGGGCTGGCCGCTGCTGATCGATGGCAACCCGGTTCTGTTGCGTGAAATGATCATGAACCTGATGGACAACGCCATCAAGTACACCCCTGTGGGGGGGCGGGTGACCGCACGCACTCAGGCCACGGAATTTGCCATTCTCGAGGTCGAGGACACCGGCGCCGGGATTCCCGAGGAAGACCGTGAGCGTGTGTTCGAGCGCTTTTACCGGGTGCTCGGCAGCGGTGAGGATGGCTCCGGTCTGGGCTTGCCGATCGTGCGCGAAATTGCCGAATTGCATCGGGCCACCGTGACGCTCAAGTCGAGCCCCACCGGCACGGGTACGATGGCTCAGGTGATCTTTCCGCGCAGCTATACGCGGCGCTCAACTGCCGACATGGCATGATGTGGAGCGCCGCCCCCAAAAAAGAGTGAGGGGGTGTTTGACGCGGCAAATTATTCAGCTATAATGCGCCCTCTTTTGGGCCAGTTAGCTCAGTTGGTAGAGCAGCGGATTGAAAATCCGCGTGTCCTTGGTTCGATTCCGAGACTGGCCACCAAAATACCAAAAACGCCGATCCGCTGGATCGGCGTTTTTCTTTTCGGTCGCGCGTTTTTCGCAACAAGGCGTGCGTCGCCGCCTTGGCCGACTCGGCTGACAATGCTCAAGCTTTGGCAGTGGGGCCGGGTGATATAATTCGCGCTCCGTCCGCCCCAGATCATCCGCTGCATGCCTCTTTTCGCGCTTGGCTTGAATCACCACACGGCACCGCTTGCCATTCGAGAGCGCGTGTCGTTTCAGCCTGAGCGTCTTCTGGGGGCGCTGAAGGATCTGACCTCGGTGCAGGTGCAGGAGGCAGCCATCCTGTCGACCTGTAACCGGACCGAGCTTTATTTTTCTACCGATACGCCCGAGTTCGCCGCCGACTGGCTGGCGCGCTACCATGACCTGCCGCTGGCGGACATGGCGCCTTATTTGTATACCTATCCCGCGCACGACGCGGTCCGCCACGTGTTCCGGGTGGCCAGCGGGCTGGATTCGATGGTGCTCGGCGAGCCGCAGATTCTCGGTCAGGTTAAAGATGCCGTCCGCCACGCCGAAGAGGCAGGCACGCTGGGCACCACGCTGCATCAGCTGTTTCAGCGCACCTTTTCGGTTGCCAAAGAGGTGCGCTCCAGCACCGCGATTGGCGCCAACGTGGTGTCGATGGCGGCGGCGTCGGTGCATCTGGCCGAGCGCATTTTTGAACGCATGTCGGATCAACGGGTGCTGTTCATCGGCGCCGGTGAAATGATCGAACTGTGCGCGGCGCACTTCGCCGGCACCAAGCCGCGCCGCCTGACCATTGCCAACCGCACCGAAGCGCGTGCGCAGGGGCTGGCCGATCGCTTTGGCGGCGACACCTTGCGCCTCGACCTGATCGGCGACGTGATGGCCCAGTACGACGTGATCGTGTCCTGTACGGCTGCGCCCTTGCCGATCATTGGCCTCGGCATGGTCGAGCGTGCGCTCAAGGCGCGTCGCCATCGGCCGATGGTGATGGTCGATCTGGCGGTGCCGCGCGACATCGAACGCGAGATCGGTGATCTGGACGACGTGTTTCTCTACACCGTTGATGACCTGGCCCAGCTCGTGGCCTCCGGCAAGGAGACGCGTCAGTCGGCCGTGGTCGAGGCCGAAGTCATCATCGATGAGCGCGTGCGCGGATTCTTTTCGTGGCTCGAAGGGCGCGACGCGGTCCCGGTGATCCGGGCGCTGCGCGAAGAGGCCGAGCGGGTGCGTCAGCAGGAGCTGATGCGTGCGGCCAAGCGCCTGGCCAAGGGCGACGACCCGCAAAAGGTGCTCGAGGCCTTGAGCCAGGGCATCACCAACAAGCTGATTCACGGCCCGTCGCGCTATCTCAATCAGGCCGAGGGCGACGCGCTGGCCGAAGCCGGACGCGTGGTCAGCACCTTGTTCCAGCTCGATCGCGACGATCGTCACTAGCTGAACTCTATTGAGGTGCGCCGGCGACGGCGCACCGGACCCCTATGAAGCTATCCATTCGCGACAAACTCGAGCAGTTGGCGGTGCGCCTTGAAGAGCTGGATCGCCAGATGTCGGACGGGTCGGTGCCGCTCGATGGCGCCACCTTGCGCCGGCTCGGCCAGGAGCGCGCCGAACTTGAGCCGGCGGTGCAGGCCTACGCCGATTTTCGCCAGGCCGAGCAGGACGCCGAGGCGGCGCGCGAGATGCTGTCCGACCCCGAGATGGCCGCGTTGGCGCGCGAAGAGATTGATGCCTGCGAGGCGCGTCTTGAGGCGCTGGAGAAATCGCTGCAGGCGGCGCTGCTGCCTAAAGACCCTGACGATGATCGCAATCTGTTTCTCGAAGTGCGCGCCGGCACGGGCGGCGAAGAGGCGGCGCTGTTTGCCAACGACTTGCTGCGCATGTATCTGCGCTATGCCGAGTCGCGGCGCTGGAAGGTCGAGACCGTCTCGCTGTCCGAGTCGGAGCTGGGGGGGGTCAAGGAAGCGGTGGTCCGCATTTTGGGCGATGGCGCCTATGCGCGGCTCAAGTTCGAGTCGGGCGGTCATCGCGTGCAGCGCGTGCCGGCGACCGAAACTCAGGGGCGGATTCACACCTCGGCGTGCACCGTGGCGGTGATGCCCGAAGCCGATGAAATCGAAGAGGTGGCGCTGAACCCGGCCGACCTGCGGATCGACACTTATCGCGCCAGCGGTGCCGGCGGCCAGCACATCAACAAGACCGATTCGGCGGTGCGCATCACCCACTTGCCGACCGGCATCGTCGTCGAGTGTCAGGATGACCGCTCGCAGCACCGCAACAAGGCGCAGGCCATGTCGGTGCTCGCCGCGCGGATTCGCGACGTGCAGCAACGGGCGCGCCATGAGTCCGAGGCGGCCACCCGCAAGTCGTTGGTGGGCAGTGGCGATCGCTCCGAGCGCATCCGCACCTACAATTTTCCGCAGGGCCGGGTCACCGACCATCGCATCAATCTTACGTTGTACAAGCTCGACACCATCCTCGAAGGCGCGCTGGACGAAATCATCGACGCGCTGACGGCTGAGCATCAGGCCGACCAGCTCGCCGCCCTGGCCGATGACGAGCGTTGAGAGCATCGGCAGCGCGCTGGCCGCCTGCCGTGGCCGGATTGAGCGCGTCGATGCCCGCATCCTGCTGGCCGAAGTGCTCGGCCGGCCGGCCAGTTATCTGGTGGCCTACCCGGAAGCGCCGCTAACCGCTGAGCAGCAGCACCGCTTCGTCGATTGGGTGGCGCGGCGCGAACAGGGCGAGCCGGTCGCCTATCTGGTGGGCTCGCGAGAATTCTACGGGCGGCGTTTTGAGGTCTCGCCGGCGGTGCTGATCCCGCGGCCCGAAACTGAGGGGCTGGTGGAGCTGGCGAAGGACGCTTTCCCGACGGCGCCGAGGGCGGTGCTCGACCTGGGCACCGGCAGCGGCGCGATTGCCATCACGCTGGCCTTGCTGTGGCCCGACACCGAGGTGATGGCGGTGGACCGCTCCGCCGAGGCCTTGGCCGTGGCGACGCGCAACGCACATCAACTGGGCGCCCGGGTCCGCTTTGCCCAAAGCGACTGGTTCTCGGCGGTGCCGGCAGCCATGCGCTTTGATCTGATCGTGTCCAATCCGCCTTACGTGGCCGCGGGCGACCCGCATCTGGCCGAAGGCGATGTGCGTTTTGAGCCCGCATCTGCGCTGGCGGCCGGGCCGGATGGCTTGGATGACATCCGATGCATCGCGGCCGAGGCGGTTCGTCGGCTGGCGCCGGACGCTTGCCTTTTGATCGAGCACGGCTACGATCAAGCGGAGGCGGTGAGTGCCATTCTGCGTCGGTCAGGCCTTCAGCGCGTCCAGAGCTGGCCGGACCTGGCGGGGATTCCTCGCGTCACCGGGGGCTGGCTTGACGCTTCGGCAGACGAGGCCTAAAATTTCCCGACTTATTAACTCAACTATTCGAGTATCCCCATGAGCGTCCAAGACCAGATCCGCGAGCAAGTCACCTCCAACCCGGTAGTCCTGTACATGAAGGGCACGCCGCAGTTCCCGCAGTGCGGCTTTTCCGCGACCGTGGCGCAGATCCTCAAGCTCTGTGGTCTGCAAGAGTACGCGTCGGTGAACGTGCTGGCCGATGAGCAAATCCGTCAGGGCATCAAGGAATACGCCAACTGGCCGACCATCCCGCAGCTCTACATCAACGGCGAATTCGTTGGTGGTTGCGACATCCTGCGTGAGATGTACGAAAACGGCGAGCTGCAGGAAATGTTGAAGTCAGTGAAATAGAACGTTGAAGTCACTGATCTGTACAAATAGGGGGCTCAGGCCCCCTGTTCGTTTTTCGGGCTTGTACCCGACGCAAGGGTCAGACGTTGCCAAGCCTTGCGTGACAGATGCTGCACCAGAAGTCGCGGTGGCATGCGTAGCCAATGTGAGCGAATGTAGATAAGCAATTGTGCGGCAAGGCTTCGCAGCGGGGGGCGGCCTTCTGGGTCCGGGACGATCGCCGCATCGTAGAGCCGTGCAAGTCGTCGAATCGCTGCGGCGTCGGTGCCTGCAAGTCGCAGGACGAGCGATTCGGGGACCGGTGTATCAAAGAACTGCCGCACGAGCATCAGGCAGAGGGCCACCGGCGCGGCGAGATCATGGTGCTGGGCGCGGTCGCCAAGTCGGTCCCAGAAAACTGGTGAGTCGGTATGTTCGCGCAGCAGAGAGTCGATGTCATCGAGGTCACGAAGTGCGTTGTGCAATTCGCCTTCATGGGCCAGGTGGCACATGCTGTGGATGATCAGGTCCTCGTCGCAGGGAATTCTGAGCGACCGGTGCCCGGGTAGCGGTGTCGAGTGTGCAATGATGGCCTCGGCATCGGGGTGGTTGCGTGCCGTCAGCGGCAGAATGGTGTGATGGACGTCGATGACCGTGCCCCGGCGAACGTGGATCATGGGTGGAAGTTCATGCATCCATTCTCGGTAGTAACGCTGGTCATACTCTTCTGATTTCATCTGAGTCCAGCCGCCCGCCATCAGGCGAATCTCGATCGTTCCGAGACTGCCGGGAGGCACCAGGACATCGACGTCGCCGAAGAGTCGTCCGACCCCGGCGGCTTTCCCTGCAAGTACATATGCAGCGCCTTTGAGCAGTACCACGGGTGTGTCTGTCTGAGCCAGCGAGGCATCGATGCATTGAGCCTCCCAGGCGACCGAGTGGTGCTGGCGCTCGCTCAGCAGGCGCGCGCCTTCGAGGTGGCGCAAGGGGGCTGAGGGCACGGAAACGTTCGCTTCATGCAGGCGTTGTGCCAGTTTTCCGAGCAGGTTGGCGTTGCGGGCCGTGGCGATAAATTCGGTCCAGTCACGTGGTGACAGTGCTGTGGTGCGTTGTGGATGCTTTAGAAGATCGAGAAGAGAGGCGCGGTTCATGCGTCAGTCCTGTTGCGTAACTTGCGCCACCAGTTCGAGCGCATCGGATGTTGATCCGTACTCGATCTGATGGCAGTCGACGTTGCCGAGCAGGGCGCAAAGTGCACGGAAACCGATTTCTCCCATGCGCTCTTGGTTGAAAGACTGCTCTCCGATAAGGGCGAAGGCCTCGGCATGGCTAACGCGCGACACCTGGCGGCCCTCCCTGGGGGCGAACTGAGGGAAGATCAACCAGCGTGGTCGCGCTGGCTCGCTGGCGTGCTCGATTGCGTCGAGTTTGGGCGCCGCGTGAGCGACCGTGCCCTTCCGTGTGTCCAGATAGCGCTTGCCGATGCGTGCGCCCGGAAATTGTCCAACGATGTCTATCGATGTGTTTTTGAGGCTGATGGGGCGCGGGTTTGCGATCAGCATGCCGCTGACTGGATCGAGTATGGCCAATTCATCCGATAGCAGTCGCCAGCCGCGCAGATGACACAGCGCCGCGCACAAGGTGCTTTTGCCCGCGCCGGGAAACCCGGGGAGAATGATGGCATTGCCATTTTTCTCGAGAACGGCGGCGTGAAAGACGACGAAACCGAGCGAGCGGCTTGCGATCGTCCAGTTCAGGCCCCACTCGAACATGGGGGCGGCCTGGTTGACCGGCAATGGCAGGAAGGGGTTTTGGTCGTCAACCAGAAAACGGGCTTGCGGTCGCCAAAACCGGTGAGCCCCTCGGCCTGGGAGCAGGCGAATGTCGAAGTCAACAAAGGCGTCCCGCGGCTTCTCGCAATCGCGGTAGAAAAACTCAAGATGTTCGAGCACGCTCGCAAAGGGAGAGCGAACCCGGACGACGAACGGGGCAATTCTCAGCGTGGTATCAAGCACACGCGACTCCGGATGGACCAATTTGGCATTGGATACTATCCCAGTGCCAAAATGCCAAGTGCGGAAAGTTCCTCCGTGAGCCGAAGTTTGGTGGCAGCATCGACGCCATCGACATCAAGCTGGTGCATTCTCATGGGGTGCTCTGCGCTGATAAGACGGCCTACGAGAGCCCGAGCGCTGGCGGTTACAACCCAGTAGTCACCGGAATTTCTGTCGAACAAGACTGAGGCGTCGTCGTCGGGCCATACGGGTGAAAGCATAAGGCTTCGCCCGCGGGCCAATGATACATAGTCGTCATTCGCCGAGGCGGTCATCGACTACGGGTTCTTTTTACACATCTGCAATTCGACATCAGCGTTGATGTCATACATTTGACTGACGTAGGCAACAAAGTCAGCGGGGAGCATTGCATTGCTTCCGCAACTCATTCCGGAGGGGCAATACACGCCGCCGGTAAGGAGTGTGTCTCCGATGTCGATAACTTGCTGGGGCGTCATTGCGTAGTCATTAAACGCGAGGGAGTTCAGATATACCGCGATCAGGTGCCAAAGCAGGTCGCCCTCGTTAATGCCGGCGTCCTTGGGGAATGCCAGAACGCCCCAAAGCCCCCAATGACTCGGTACGGGCGCGCTCGGAAATATGTTGCGTACAAGGGTGCCTTGATCGGCAATATTTTCGGGGCCAATTTTCCCGAGACCGGTCGGGCAGACGTCGACATCCTTGAGTATTGCGGGATTCGCGCTTTTCCAGGCCGAGAAGTGCTGCGGATTCCGCCAGAAGCCCGGTGAGCGACCGCCTGAGCACATTTGGGGGCCGCCGGGGCGCGGACTGGTGTTGCCACTGATCATTGCTGATGGGCTTTTGCAGACCCCGGTTCCGAGAGCCGTCTTTGCCTGGACCGACAGTAACACCCCGACCCCGCCAGCGGCTGCGCCCAAAATGCGGCGTCGCTTCAGTTGCGGCGTTTGTGCGACATCGGGTGTGTGTTCTTCGTGGGTGGTGTTCTCAATATTTTTCATGCTGGTTCCATTGGGTGGCATCCGTGTTGTGAGCACGAGTGATGCAACAGAGCGACCATTAGATTTGTATTTAATCTAGCAAAATCCGAGCCTGCGCGGTTTATTGCCGTAGGTTGTTGATCCAGTTGGCTTTTCTGTTTTCTTTGTCTGCCTGCTCGATATTTGTGTAAAAACTGCCGACATGCCAGTTCAGATCTGATGCCCGGTGATTTGATCCTAGCATCGTGATGCCAGCGTTGTGACCGAGTTGTCGTGTCGGTGTGATGAATCGCACCGGACGGGCTCAGATATTGGCCACCCGCGCACTCGTCATCGACAGCCTCCCGGCGAGCACCTCAAGAAAGGCCTTGTAGAAGTGCATCCGGCAGGTGTCGGAGGCGCGCTGCAGGGCGCGGGCGCGGATGGTGATGACTTCGATCTCGGTGGTGGCTTCGACCGAGGCGGTGCGCAGGCCGCTGCCCGGGGCGAAGACGGCCATTTCGCCAAAGCAGTCGCCAGGGGTGAGCAGGTGGAGGAGGCGGTCGTGCTTTTTGACGCGGGCTTCGCCATTGGCGAGGAAGCAGAAGTGGTCGCCGGGCTCGCCTTCCTTGAGCAGCGTGGTACCGGGTTCGGCAAAGCGCCATTCGGAGAAACGCACGATTTCCCAGAGTTCGACGTCGGTGAATTCGCGAAAGAAGGACAGGCGACGCAGGGTTTGGAATTTCTGTGTGTCGGAGACGGCGCGTTTTCGGTTGCCTAGTCCGATGTTGCGAAAGGCGTGGGCCAGATCGTGAGAGAACTCGACCCAGTTCTGGTAGCGGTCGTCGAGCGATTTTTGCATCGCACGCCGCACGATGGCGTCGAGTTCGGCGGGCACGTCGGCGCGCAGGGCGATCGGTGAGGGCGGCGTTTCGTGGGCGATGCGATAGAGCAGGCTGTAGTTGTTGGTGGCTTCGAAGGGCAGCCGGCCGGTCAGCAGTTGGTACATCACCACGCCGAGCGAGTAGATGTCAGTCTGGTGGTTGAGCGGCATCTCGCGCACTTGCTGTGGCGACATGTAGGCGGGCGAGCCGACGCCAGAGATTTGGGTGGTGTCGGCGGCGTTGAGCAGCGCGGCGCCGAAGTCGGAGAGTTTGATGTCCTGGCCGTCGGGGTCTTCGAGCAGGATGTTGGCGGGTTTGATGTCGCGGTGGGTGATGCCCTGGTGGTAGGCGTAGTCGAGGGCGCGGGTGGCCTTGAAGATGATCTCGATGACGCGATCGAAAGGCAGTAGACGGTCGGGCCGGCAAAAGGGCTCAAGCGTGCCGCCGGGCACGTATTCCATCACCACATAGCCGTGATCACCCTCAATGGTGGCGTCGTAGATTTGCGCGATGTGGGGGTGAAACAGCCGGCCGGCGAGTGAGGCTTCGTTGATCAGCAGGTGGCGGTAGAGGCGGCCGCGCTCCGGGTCTTTGAGGACTTCGGGGTAGAGTTGCTTGACGGCGACGTCGCGCTGGGTGAAGGCGTCGTAGGCCAGATAGACCGCACTGGTGGCACCTTCTCCCAGCAGTTGCCGGAGTTCGTACTTGCCAATGCGGTCCATGATCGGCCGCGGGTCAGCCGAGCGCGGCGCGGGCGCGTGCGATGGCGGCACGCACCTGGGCGGGCGCGGTGCCGCCGATGTGGTTGCGGCTATCGAGTGCGCCTTCGACGGTGAGGACCTGGTAGATGTCCTCGTCGATCAGGTCGGAGAAGTTGCGCAGGTCGGGCAGCGGCAGGTCGGGCAGGTCGCAGCCGCGCTCTTCGGCCGAGCGTACCGCTCGGGCGACGACTTCGTGGGCATCGCGGAAGGGCAGGCCTTTCTTGACGAGGTAGTCTGCGAGGTCGGTGGCGGTGGCGAAGCCTTGGGTGAGGGCATCGCGCATGGCGTCGGCCTTGACCCGGATGCCGGTGATCATGTCGGCATAGATGCGCAGGGTGTCGATGAGCGTGTCGGCGGTGTCGAACAGGGGCTCTTTGTCTTCCTGGTTGTCCTTGTTGTAGGCCAGGGGCTGGCCTTTCATCAGGGTCAGCAGGCTGATCAGGCTGCCATTGACGCGGCCGGTCTTGCCGCGCACGAGTTCGGGCACGTCGGGGTTTTTCTTCTGCGGCATGATCGAGCTGCCGGTGCAGAAGCGATCGGCCAGGTCGATAAAGCCCACGCGCGGGCTCATCCACAGGATCAGCTCTTCGGAGAAGCGCGACAGGTGGACCATCAGCAGGGCGGCGTTGGCGCAGAACTCGATGGCGAAGTCGCGATCGGACACGGCATCGAGCGAGTTTTCGCACACGCCGTCGAATTCCAGCTCGCGGGCGACGAATTCGCGGTCGATGGGGTAGGAGGTGCCGGCCAGCGCGGCGGCGCCCAGCGGCAGGCGATTGACGCGCTTGCGGCAGTCGGCAAAGCGCTCGGCGTCGCGGCGGCTCATTTCGTAATAGGCCATCAGATGGTGGCCGAAAGTCACCGGCTGGGCCACCTGCAGGTGGGTGAAGCCCGGCAGCGGCGTAGCGGCATGGGTTTCGGCCAGATCGAGCAGGGCGCGCTGATAGTCGGTGAGCAGGGCGAGGATCTGGTCGATCGCGTCGCGCAGCCACAGGCGGATGTCGGTGGCGACCTGGTCGTTGCGGCTGCGGCCCGTGTGCAGGCGCTTGCCGGCATCGCCGATCAGGGCGGTGAGGCGTTTTTCGATATTGAGGTGGACGTCTTCATCCTGCAGCGACCAGGCGAACTCGCCGCGCTCGATCTCGTCGCGAACCTGGCCCAGCCCGCGCTCGATGTCGGCGAGGTCGTCGGTGCCGATGATGCCCTGACGCGCCAGCATCTTGGCATGCGCCAGCGAGCCGCGGATGTCTTGCGCCGCCATGCGCTGATCGAAGAAGACGGATGCGGTGTACCGCATCACCAGTGCCGATACCGGTTCGGAAAATCGGCCGGACCACGCCTTGCTGGCGTCATCCCGATTGGATTGCTGATCTGCCATAATGCCCAGAATACTTTATGAAAAGTGGTTCGATGGGATGTTGCCCGCCGGTTCGGCGGCGACCCTGCCGGCCCCTTGTCTCACATGAGAGCGCATGGCCGTGGTGTCCCCCGGAAAGACGCAAAGTATAAGTCAAAAGCCCAAGGCGCTTGCCATTCACGGCGCCTTGCCGGACTTTCGCAACATCGGCGTGATGCTCCGCGTGATTCTGCTCGTCAACGCCCTGGCGACGGCCACCGTGGTGCTGCACAGCCGTGCCGGGGCTGAAATCGTCCCCGCTGGCGTGGCCTGGGCGGGGTGGCTGGAGTTGCCGCTGTTCATCACCATATTGCTGCTCTACGTGATTCAGCCCGTGCTGGCGCGCCTCGCGCCGGGGCGCTTCTGGCCGGCCGTGATGGCGGTCATTGCCTTGGTGGCCGTATTCGCCTATCCGCCATTTGGCGCACCGTCGGGCGTGGCCTTCTGGCGCTGGATGGGGTGGAGTATCTTGGCGTCATGCGCCGTGATGGGCTACTTTGATTATCGAGGGCGTCTGTATTCGCCGGCCCTGACCGAGGCGCGTCTGCATGCATTGACGGCGCGGATTCGGCCGCATTTTTTGTTTAATAGCCTGAATGCGGTGCTTGGCGTGATGCGTGAAGACCCGCGGCGGGCCGAGGTGGCGCTGGAAGAATTGGCGGACATGTTTCGGGTGCTGATGAAGGAGCACAAGGAGCTGGTGGCGCTCGATAGCGAGATCAGCCTGTGCGAGCGCTATCTCGATCTCGAACGTTTGCGCTTGGGGGAGCGACTGGTGGTGAACTGGGACTTGAGCTGCAAGCCGGCCCAGGCGCTGGTGCCGCCGCTCTTGCTTCAACCTTTGCTGGAAAATGCCGTCTACCACGGTATCGAACCATCGCAGCAGCCTGGTGATATTGCCGTGCGGGTCGCACGGCGCAGCAGTGAGGTACTGATCGAAGTGAGCAATCCGATCGTCGACACCCCGCGCGCCCAGAAAGGCAACCAGATTGCCCAAGCCAACATCCGTGAACGTCTGGCCCTGTTTTTTGATCTTGAGGCAGACATGCGAATTGACCGCAGCGGGGGCCGTTACAGTGTGCGGATCCGCTTGCCCTACCGGAGGCTCAATACATGACGCAAGCCGAACTCCGTGTCCTCATCGTTGATGACGAAGCGCCCGCACGGGCCCGTTTGCGCGATGTGCTGGGCGACGTCAGGCAGGAGCAGCCCACGCGGGTGGTGGGCTTTGCGGCCAATGGGGAAGAGGCGCTGAGACTGATTGATGCCGAAGCGGTCGACGTGGTGCTTGCCGATATTCGCATGCCCGGCATGGATGGCGTGTCGCTGGCGCAGCACCTGAATGGCCGCACCGATCCGCCGGTGGTGATTTTCACCACGGCTTACGATCAGTACGCGGTGCAGGCTTTCGATCTGGCGGTGGCGGACTACCTGCTCAAACCGGTGCGGGCGTCGCGACTGGTCGAGGCACTCGAAAAGGCGCGCAAGCTTCGTCAGGGCGCCGAGGCGCGGTCCGAAGACGAAAAGCCCCTGAGCGTGACCGAGCGCGGCCGCATCCTGCTGGTCGACATCGGCCGTGTGTTGTATCTGCGGGCCGAGCAGAAATACGTCACCGCGCGCACCGTCGAGCGCGAGTATCTCCTCGATGATTCACTGGTGCACCTGGAGGAGAGCTACCCGGGCCGCTTCCTGCGCATTCATCGCAACTGTCTGGTGGCGCGCAAGGCGATCGCCGGCATCGAGCGCGAAGCCGGCGAGGGCGAGGGGCGCTGGCTGGTGGTGCTGGCGGGGCTGGACGAGCAGTTGCCGATCAGTCGTCGTCAGTGGCCCAGCGTCAAGGCGATCCTCGATATTTGAGGGCTGCGCGCCTAGATGTCAGCCAGATGCATGCCGTCCGTCGTGCGTCGCCCGCGCCGATCACGGCGCTCTTCATTGCCCTGATGGACGTGCGAGTGGCTTTCCGGCCGATACGGATTGCGCCGATCACCTCGCCGCCGATCCTTGTAATGACTGAAGGTGCAGCGGCAACGTGTGGTGTCGCAACTGGCCAGCGGGAGCAGGGGCGCTTCGGCGGATAGAAAGCGGATGCCCTTGAGTGTCTGAGCCGTACGACAGGCACCCTGACCCGGATTGATGGTGACGCAGTGATAAGGGTGCGAGGTGTTCTCGGACTCATCATCGTTTTCTGATGGCCGGCCGCGCATCACATACCAGGCGATCAGCGCCATGATGGCCAATACGATTGCAAACCATTCGATCGACATAAGCTTCGCTCGCTGTGAGTTTCCCTCCTTTCAGTATGGCTGTTGCTGCGCGGCAGTGCAGCGGCTGCGCCGGCAAAGCACATTGGGATTTTGTATCAAAAGGTTAGAGGCGCTGCTGCGTCGATGGGGATGAGCGCAGGGCGCGGTTTTTCGCGAGGGGGTGCCCGGTGTGCTGCAAGGCGCCCGACTGACCTTCGACATAGATTTGGGAGGTCGGTCGGGCGCTTGACCGGCTTAGCCGCTGTTGCGCAGGCCTGCCGCGATGCCGTTGATGGCGATGTGAATGCCGCGGCGGATGCGTTCATCCTCGGCGCCGTTGCGGTGGCGGCGCAGCAGCTCGACCTGCACATGGTTGAGCGGGTCGAGGTAGGGGAAGCGGTTGCGGATCGAGCGGGCGAGCAGCGGATTGCCGTCGAGCAGCGCTTGCTGGCCGGTGATGGTGAGCAGGGCGTCGACCGTTGCCGTGTGCTCGGTGCAGATGCGCGGGAAGATCGCGTCGCGCAGCGCCGCATCCGACACCAGCGCGGCATAGCGACCGGCGATGGCGGTGTCGGATTTGGCCAGCACCATGTCCATGTTCGAGAGCGTGGTCGAGAAGAAAGACCAGTCGCGGCACATGGCTTGCAGCAGCGCCAGCCCGTCGTCCGGGCGCTCGGCCAGAAAGCGTTGCACGGCCGAGCCGAAGCCGTACCAGCCCGGCAGCATCAGCCGGCATTGCGCCCAGCTGAACACCCAGGGAATCGCCCGCAGGTCTTCGATGGCGGTGCTCTTCTTACGTGAGGCCGGCCGCGAGCCGATGTTCAGCGCGGCGATCTCGGTGATGACGGTGGATTCCCAGAAGTACTGCTCGAAACCGGGCGTTTCGTACACCAAGCCGCGATAGGCTTCAAACGCATAGTCGGACAGCGTCTGCATGGCATCCATGTATTCCGGGCGCGGCGCGGGTGAGGCGTCAGCCTGCAGGCTGGCTTGCAGCGTGGCGGCGACCAGTACTTCGAGATTGCGTCGGCCGACCTCGGCGTTGCCGTATTTGGCGCCAATGACTTCGCCCTGCTCGGTGAGCCGGATCTGGCCCTGCACCGCGCCGCCCGGCTGCGCCAGGATGGCCTCGTAGCTTGGGCCGCCGCCACGGCCGACCGAACCGCCGCGGCCGTGAAACAGGCGCAGCCGCACGTCGTGCTGGCGGAACACCTCAACCAGCGTGACCTCGGCCTTGTAGAGCTCCCAGCCCGAGGTCAGGAAGCCGCCATCCTTGTTGCTGTCGGAGTAGCCGAGCATCACTTCCTGCGCCCGGCCGCGGCTGTCGAGCAGGCGCTGATACGGCGCCAGACCAAAGACCCGGTCCATGGTCGCGCCGCTGGCGCGCAGGTCGTCGATGGTTTCGAACAGCGGGATGATGTTCATGTCCAGCGCCTGCTCATGCGGCCGGAGGATGCCGGCCTCCTTGAGCAGCACGGCCACTTCGAGCAGATCGGAGACCCCGTCGGTTTTCGAGATGATGTAGTTGGGCAGGGCGGCCATGCCGTAGCGCAGATGCGCCGCGCGGGCGGTGCGCAAAATGGCCAGTTCGCCCTCCGTCAGCGCGCTGTAGACGATGTGCGGCGAGCGCAGCGGCCGGGTGGACACCATCTCGGTCAACAGCAGTGCGATGCGCGCCTCTTCATCAAGGGCGAGGTAGTCGACGCTCGGGTTGGCGGCTTGCAGCAATTCCGCGACGACTTGCTCGTGCACATCGGAGTTCTGCCGCAGGTCGATCGGCGCCAGATGGAAGCCGAACACCTTGACCGCGCGGCGCAGCTGGCGTAGCCGGCCGCGGGTGAGCGGGGCGGAGTCATGGGCGAGCAGCGAGTCGTGGAGGATGTCGAGGTCGGCTGTCAGCGCGGCGGCATCCGGGTAGGCCGGCGCCTCACCGGCCGGCGGCGGGGTGGTGGCCTTGCCGAGCAGGGCCTGGTGCGTGGCCGCCAGGCGGGCGTACATGCCGGCAATGGCGCGGCGATAGGGCTCGTCGGCGCGGTGGGGGGAGCGGTCGACGCTGGCTTCGGCGAGTTGATGCAGCGCATCCGACGGGGTGACGAGGCCGTCGGCCAGCGACAGTTGCGAGCCCAGCGTGTGCAGCTCTTCCAGATAGAAGGACAGCGCCACCGTCGATTGCATCAGCTGTGCCTGCGCCAGCACCTCGGCGGTGACAAAGGGGTTGCCGTCGCGGTCGCCGCCGATCCAGTTGCCAATCTGCACGAAGGCCGGCCAGTCCTGATCCGCAAAGGGGGCGTGCAGCCCGGCCAGGGTGTCTTCGACCTTGGCGTACAGGCGCGGCACCTCGCGCAGGAAGGTCGCGTCGAAGTAGGACAGGCCATTGGCGATTTCGTCGATGACTGACAGCTTGGCCGGGCGCAGCATGCGGGTCTGCCACAGGGTGAGCACCGCGCGGCGCAGGGCCGCGTCGGATTCCTCGGCTTCGTCGGGCGTGAGCGTCATGCGGTCGCGCTCGTCGAGCAGGCGGGCGATCGCCGTCTGGCAATTGAGGATGCTCTTGCGTTGCACCTCGGTGGGGTGGGCGGTGAGCACCGGGCTGACCAGCGCAGAATTGAAGAAGGCGCCGAGGTCGTCGGCGCTGGCGCCATCGCTGAACACCCGCTCGATGGCATGCGCCAGACTGCCGGCGCGCGGTGCCGAGCCGCCGATCAGGTGGGCGCGGGTACGCCGGATGTGGTGCTGGTCTTCGGCGATGTTGGCCAGATGCGAGAAATAGCTGAAGGCGCGGACCACATCAATGGTTTCCTCGCGTGACAGGGCGTCGAGTGTTGATTCCAGCCCGACTCGGGCCGCTTCGTCATCATCGCGATGGAAGCGCACCGACAGCTGGCGGATGCGTTCGACCAGTTCGAAGGCCGGCTCACCGCGCTGCTCGCGCACTGTGTCGCCGAGCAGTCGACCGAGTTGGCGGATGTCTTCGCGCAAGGGGAGGTCTTTATCCTGATCCATGGGGTGTCCGTTCTCTGTTATCTGTATTGGGAGCGTGGCTTGCCGTGGCACAAAAAGAGCGCCCGAGGCTCATGCTAGAATCGCCTCCGGCGCTGGCGCTATCGGGGGCATCCCGCATGCTGCCATGCAATATGCGCCGACGCCAACCACCCTTTTCAAGCCACTGTCCGAGCGAGTCGCCCACCGTGAACCCGACCCAACCCGCCGTCGCCGCCCCCGAGCGCATCGTTATTGCCACCCGTGAAAGCCGTCTTGCCCTGTGGCAGGCCGAGCATGTCAAGGCGCGTCTCGAAGCGCTGTATCCGGCCTGCGAAGTCGTACTGCTGGGCATGACCACCCGTGGCGACCAGATTCTGGATCGCCCGCTGGCCAAGATCGGCGGCAAGGGCTTGTTCGTCAAGGAACTCGAAACCGCCTTGCTCGACCGTCGCGCCGACATCGCCGTGCACTCAATGAAGGACGTGCCGATGGAAATGGGCGAAGAGTTTGCGTTGGTGACCATCTCCGAGCGCGAAGTGCCGCTCGACGCCTTTGTCTCCAACAAATACGACAGCCTCGACGACATGCCGCCGGGGGCTGTGGTCGGCACCTCCAGTCTGCGTCGCGAGTCGCAGCTGCACGCCAACTACCCGACGCTGGCCGTCACCAGCCTGCGCGGCAACCTCGACACCCGTTTGCGCAAGCTGGACGAGGGCCAGTACGACGCGATCATCCTCGCCGCAGCCGGCCTGACCCGCCTCGGCCTGTCCGAGCGCATTCGCGGCACCCTGGCGTCTGAAGTGTCGCTACCCGCCGCCGGACAAGGAGCACTGGGTATCGAAGCCTTGTCTGACCGGCCCGAAGTCGCCGCCTGGATGGCGCCGCTCAATGACATCGACACCTCCGCCTGCGTGCGCGCTGAACGTGCTGTGGCCCGTGCGCTGGCCGGCAGCTGCGAAGTGCCGCTGGGTGCCTACGCCGTGGTCGAAAACGACGGCCTGTGGCTGCGCGGTTTCGTCGCCCGGCCCGACGGCAGCGAGATCGTGCGCGCCGAGCGCCGTGGTGCGCTGGTCGAGGCCGAGAGCCTGGGCAAGGCCCTGGCCGACGAGCTGCGCGCTGGTGGCGCGGCCGAGATCCTCGCCAGCCTCTGAGTCGCGGTCATGAGTCAAACGCCAGGCCAGCCCCTGGCCGGGAAGCGCATCGTCGTGACCCGGCCGCAGGCGCAGGCCGGCGGTTTGTGCGACGCCATTGCCGCTGCGGGGGGTGAGGCGCTGTGCATTCCGGTCATGAGCATCGATGCCGTGCCGGTCAGTGATGAATTCAGCGCGCTGATCGACACGCTCGACCAGTTTCACCTCGCCTTCTTTGTCAGCCCCAACGCCGCCGAGCATGGCGTGGCTGCGGTGCGCGCCCGTCGTACGTGGCCCGCCAGCCTCGCCGTGGCCACGGTGGGCAAGGGCAGTGAGCGCGCATTGCATGCGCTGGGTTTTGCACAGGTCATCGCGCCCGAGACCGGATTCGACAGCGAAGCCGTGCTGGCGCTGCCCGCGTTCTCGGCCCAGGCCGTGATGGATAAGCGAATCATCATTTTTCGTGGCAACGGCGGACGCGATCTTCTGGGTGATACACTCACACGGCGAGGTGCGGCGGTCAGCTATGCCGCATGCTACGCACGACGGGTACCACCCGAGGGCGCGACCAGCTTGCTGGCCGAGGCCGACCGGATGGATGCTCTGATACTGACCAGTAGCGAGGGCGTCTCCAACCTGATGACCATGTTGGGAGCACAGATGAGCCGACTGGCCCGCATCCCGGTGTTTGCACCGCATCCGCGCATCTGCGCGCGGGCGACGGCCGCGGGCTTTGCCCGGGTCGTGGAGACCGCGCCCGGCGATGCCGGTGTGGTCGATGGCCTCGCACGCTACTTTCTCGGCGGTTGCCGCAACGCTTGATCCAGACAAGACGATATGAGCGAAGACACTCCTGCCCTTACCCGTGCGCAACCCGGCACGGACGCCCCTGAAACCACCGAGCCGATTCGTGACGATGCGGCAGTGGCCGACGAGACGCCGCCGGTGGCGGACGAATCCGAGCCACCCAAGCGCCGCGGCATCGTCGTGCCTGTGTTGCTGGTGATCTGCTTGCTGGCGATCGCCGGCCTCGGTTGGCAGTGGTGGGCCATGCGTGGTGAGCTGGCAAAGACTCAGGAAGAGCTGACCCGTCGTTTGAGCGAAAGCGACAACATGGCCCGCGAGGCGCGCGCCAGCGCACGCCAGTCCATCGATACCCTGACCTCCGTCCAGGGCAAGGTGGGTTTGCTCGAAGCCAAGGCAGAAGAGGCCGGCGGTCAGGCCGCGGCGCTTGATGCCTTGTATCAGGAGTTCTCCCGTACCCGCGACGAGCGGACCATGGCCGAAATCGAGCAAGCCGTCACCATTGCCGGTCAGCAGCTTCAGCTCGCCGGCAATGTCGAAGCGGCGCTGATTGCGCTTCAGGCCGCCGATGCCCGGCTGTCCGGTTTTGACGAGGCTCGCCTGGGCCCGCTGCGCCGCAGTCTCAAGCGCGACATCGAGCGCCTGCGGGCTGCGCCGCGTGTCGATATCGCCGGCATCACCTTGCGCCTCGAAGGCCTGCTCGACTCCGTCGATCGCTTGCCGCTGGCCTTTACCGGCGAGGCCGTTGGTGCCGAAGCACCCGAGAAAACCGCCACCGGCTCGCCAATGGACGACCCGCTCGGGTTTGCCCAGGCCGTGCTGCACGACTGGTGGGCCGAGATTCGCTCGCTGGTGCGGGTCGAGCGCCTCGATCGCTCCGCCGAGCCGGTGCTGCTGTCGCCCTCGCAATCGACCTATCTGCGCGAAAACCTCAAGATCCGCCTGCTGACCGCGCGTCTGGCACTGCTTGGCCGCGATCACCGCACCTTTGAAGCCGACATGCGTCAGGCCGCCGAGTGGCTCGGCAAGTACTTCGACCAGCGCGACGAGGGCGTCACCGAAACCCTCACTTCGCTCAAAACCCTGGCCGAAACGCAGATCGCGCCGACCCAGCCGGCACTGACCGAAACCCTGGCGGTCCTCAAGACCCTGCAGGGGAAGCCGGGCGTCAGCGGCGCCGAGCCGGCGCCCCAGGCACCGAAAGCGGCAGCGACACCCAAGGTCGCCAAGCCGGCCGACGCACCTGAAGGCAAGTCCGACGCCGAAGTGCCGGCCGTCGCGCCTGCCAAAGCGCCGGAGTAAGCGCCATGCGAGGATTGCTCTGGCTGATCGCCCTGTTCGCCGCGGCCGTCGGTGTGGCCATGCTGGCCCGGGCCAACGATGGTTACGCGCTCCTGGTGCTGTCGCCCTACCGCGTGCAGATTTCGCTGAATTTGCTGGTGTTGGCGCTGGCGGCGGTGTTTTTGTCGAGTTACTTTTTGCTGCGCGTGGTCACCCGAGCGGTGCGTCTGCCCGGGCAGGTCGTGGCCTACCGCGGTCGCCGTCGCAAGGAAAAGTCGGCACTCGCCTTGCGCGAGGCCTTCCGGTTGCACCTTGAAGGCCGCTATGCCCACGCCTTGAAGCAGGCCAAGAAAGCGTACGACCTGGCCGACGAAGACGGCGTTGCTGCGCTGATGGCGGCGCGCGCTGCGCATGCCCTGCGCGATGACACCCGCTATCGCGAGTGGCTGGGCAAGGCGGGCACCGATGACCGTCTGCGCGCCGCGCGCATCATGACCGAAGCCGAAATGGCGGTCGAAGGCCGCCGCTTCGATGAAGCGGCCGAGCGTATTCGCGCCCTCAAGGGCAGCGACAATCGCCCGGTGGCGACGCTCCGGCTGGCACTGAAAACGGCGCATGCGCTCGAAAAATGGGAAGAGCTGGTGCGCATTGCCCGCCAGCTACGCAAGCACAAGGCCCTGAGCAAAGAGCAGGCCGAGCCGTTGCTGCGCCGGGCGCATCTGGCGGCTCTGCGTGAGCGCGATGGTCAGCAGGACGCGATTGCCCGCTACTGGCAGGATATTCCGTCCGACGAGCAGCAGGATCGGCGTCTGGTCGAGAAAGCCGCGCCCCTGCTGGTCGCCAATGGCGAGGGCGCGACGGTGCGTAAAATGCTCGAAAAACTGCTCGACGAGCAGTGGGAAAGCGAGCTGGCGCGGCTCTACGGCTATTGCGGTGAGAATGATGCCGTGGCCTGCCTGAACCGCGGCGAGAAGTGGCTCAAGTCGCATCCGGATGATGGTGGCTTGCTGTATGCCCTGGGGCGGCTCTGTCTGTCGGCCCAGCTATGGGGCAAGGCGCAGAGTTATCTGGAAGCGTCGGTATCGGCTGCGCCGACCGTGGAGGCGCACCTGGCCCTGGCGCAGCTGTCGGAGCAGTTCGAGCGACCGGCAGAGGCCCAGACCCACTTCCGTCGCGCGGCGCAATTGACTGGTGCCGCGCAGGCCGGGCCAGCGTTGGTGCAGCTGCCCGCGCCAGAGTGAGCCTGAGCTGACGCAACAAAAAGCGCGCCGCGGCGCGCTTTTTGTTTGTGGTGTCAGACCCAGTCGCGAGGCGGCAGGAAGTCGTCGTACAGCCGGGCTTCGGGGCTGCCCGGTTCGGGATGCCAGTCGTAGCGCCACTGCACCCGCGGCGGCATCGACATCAGGATGGACTCGGTGCGTCCGCCCGACTGCAGGCCGAACAGCGTGCCGCGGTCGAACACCAGGTTGAACTCGACATAGCGCCCGCGGCGGTAGGCCTGGAAGTCGCGTTCGCGCTCGCCATAGGTCATGTCGAGATGGCGTTCGACGAGCGGCACATAGGCGTCGACAAAGGCGTCGCCCACCGCGCGGGTGAGCGCAAAGCAGCGATCGAAACCGCCGGTGTTCAGGTCGTCGAAGAACACGCCGCCGACACCGCGCGCTTCATTGCGATGCTTGAGGTGAAAGTAGCGGTCGCACCAGGCTTTGTACTCGGCATGCACGTCCGCGCCAAAGGGCGTGAGGGCGTTCTTGCAGGTGCCGTGGAAGTGGCGCACATCGTCTTCAAACGGATAGTAGGGCGTCAGATCCATGCCGCCGCCGAACCACCAGACGGGATCGGCGCCGGGCTTGCTGGCGATGAAGCAGCGCACATTCATGTGCGCGGTCGGGCAGTAGGGGTTGCGCGGGTGCAGCACCAGCGACACGCCCATGGCTTCAAAGCTGCGGCCGGCCAGTTCGGGCCGGCTGGCGGTGGCTGAGGCCGGCAGGCTGTCGCCCATCACATGCGAGAAATTGACCCCGCCGCGCTCGAACACCTGGCCTTCTTCAAGGACGCGGGTGAGTCCACCGCCACCCTGCTCGCGCGTCCAGCCGTCTGCGCGGAACGGCGTGCCGTCGAGGGCTTCGAGGCGCGCGACGATATCGCTTTGCAGGCCAGTGAAATAGGCCTTGATGGCGGCGGTGTCGATCATCGCTTGATCGCGCGGTGGCCGATGTCGCGGCGGTACTGCTTGCCGGCGAATTCGATGCGGTCGGCGATGTCGTAAGCGCGGGTTTGTGCGGTCCGTACGTTGTCGCTCAGCGCGGTGACGCACAGCACGCGGCCGCCGCTGGTGAGCAGTTTGTCGCCATCGAGCATGGTGCCGGCATGGAAGACATGCGCGTCGTCGCTCTCGTCAGGCAGGCCGGTGATGACATCGCCCTTGCGCGGGCTGGCCGGATAGCCTTCGGCGGCGAGCACCACGCCGAGCGCGATGCGGCGGTCCCACTCGGCCTCGGCGGTGTCGAGCTTGCCTTTGACGGCGGCGTCGAACAGTTCGACCAGGTCGGACTTGAGGCGCATCAGGATGGGCTGGGTTTCCGGGTCGCCCATGCGGCAGTTGAACTCGACCACGCGCGGGTTGCCGTCGGTGTCGATCATCAGGCCGGCGTAGAGGAAGCCGGTGTAGGGCGAGCCCTCGGCGGTCATGCCGGCGAGGGTGGGGTGGATGATTTCGCGCATGACCTTGGCGTGGATCTGCGGCGTGACCACCGGGGCCGGCGAGTAGGCGCCCATGCCGCCGGTGTTGGGGCCTTCGTCATTGTCCTTGAGGCGCTTGTGGTCCTGGCTGGTGGCCAGCGCGAGCGCGTGCTTGCCGTCTGCCATGACGATGAAGCTGGCTTCTTCACCCTGCATGAACTCTTCGATCACCACCCGGGCGCCAGCCTGGCCCATGCCGGCGTCGCGCAGCATCATGTCGATGGCGGCGTGGGCTTCGTCGAGCGTCATGGCGACGACCACGCCCTTGCCGGCGGCCAGGCCATCGGCCTTGATGACGATCGGCGCGCCTTCGGCGGCGACATAGGCGTGTGCCGCGTCAGCATCGGTGAAGGTCTGGTATTTGGCGGTCGGGATCTTGTGGCGGATCAGGAACTGCTTGCAGAAATCCTTGGACGCTTCGAGCTGGGCGGCTTGCTGGGTGGGGCCGAAAATCGGCAGCCCGGCAGCGCGGAAGGCGTCGACCACGCCGGCCGCCAGCGGCGCCTCGGGGCCAACCACCGTCAGGCCGATGTCTTCATTGCGGGCGAAGGCCAGCAGATCGTCGATGGCGGTGATGGCGACGTTGTCGACCATGGGTTCGTTGGCCGTGCCAGGGTTGCCGGGGGCGACGAAGACCTTGGTGATCCGCGGGGACTGGGCGATTTTCCAGGCCAGCGCGTGTTCGCGTCCGCCCGATCCGATGACGAGTACTTTCATGTGTATTGCCGTTGCCTAAGCGCCGGCGCGGAGTGTGCGCGCCGGCTAAAAAAGTGAGTTAGTGACGGAAATGGCGGAAGCCGGTCAGGACCATGGCGATGCCGTGTTCGTTGGCGGCGGCGATCACCTCTTCGTCGCGCATCGAGCCGCCCGGCTGGATGACCGCCGTGGCGCCGGCTTCGGCCAGCACGTCGAGACCATCGCGGAAGGGGAAGAAGGCGTCGGAGGCGACCACGCTGCCGGTGATGGACAGACCGGCGTTTTCGGCCTTGATCTTGGCGATGCGGGCCGAGTCGACCCGGCTCATCTGGCCCGCGCCTACGCCGACGGTCATGCCGCCCTTGCAGTAGACGATGGCGTTGGACTTGACGTACTTGGCGACGCGCCAGGCGAAGAGCAGATCGCCCATTTCTTCAGGCGACGGCGCGCGGGCGGTGACCAGTTTCAGGTCGTTCTCGGTGATGCGGGCGATGTCGGCCGACTGCACCAGCAGGCCGCCGCTCACGCGTTTGTAGTCGAGCGCGCCTTCATTTGCACCCATCGGACAGGTCAGCACGCGCACGTTTTTCTTGGCGGCGAGCAGGGCGAGGGCTTCGTCGGTGTAGGCCGGGGCGATCAGCACTTCGAGGAACTGGGCGCTGACGGCTTCGGCCGCGGCGGCGTCGACCACGCTGTTGAAGGCGATGATGCCGCCGAAGGCGGAGGTCGGGTCGGTGGAGAGGGCCTTTTTATAGGCTTCGAGCGGCGACAGGCCGAGGGCCACGCCACAGGGGTTGGCGTGCTTGACGATGACGCAGGCCGAAGTTCCGTGACCGCTGTCGAAAGCTTTGACACACTCCCAGGCCGCATCGGCGTCGGCGATGTTGTTGTAGGACAGCTCCTTGCCTTGCAACTGGGTGTAGCCGGCCACGCCGCCTTCGGCCGCATTGGGCTCGCGGTAGAACGCGGCGCTCTGATGCGGGTTCTCGCCGTAGCGCAGGTCTTGCACCTTGTTGAAGGCCAGTTGCAGGCGATCGGGGTAGGCCATGCGGCTGCCGTCGTCGGCCAGCGCAGTCAGGTAGTTGGAGATGGCGCTGTCGTAGCGGGCGGTGTGGGTGAAGGCTTTGACGGCCAGGGCGAAGCGGGTTTTGGCTGACAGCGCGCCGTTGGCCTTGATCTCGGCCAGCACCGGGGCGTAGTCCTCGGCATCGGTCAGCACGCCGACACCGCCGGCTTCGTTGCCATGGTTCTTGGCCGCCGCGCGGACCATGGTCGGGCCACCGATGTCGATGTTTTCGATGGCGTCTTCGAGCGAGCAGTCGGGCTTGGCGATGGTCTGGGCGAAGGGGTAGAGATTGACCACCACCAGGTCGATGCGCTCGATACCGGCGCCGGCGATGGTGTCCATGTGCTCGGCCAGATCGCGGCGGGCAAGGATGCCGCCGTGCACCGTCGGATGCAGCGTCTTGACCCGGCCATCGAGCATTTCGGGGAAGCCGGTGTGGTCCGACACGTCGGTGACCGGCAGGCCGGCCTCGCGCAGTAGCTTGGCGGTGCCGCCAGTGGACAGCAGCTTGACGCCAAGCTGGTGCAGCTCGCGGGCGAAGGCTTTGACGCCGGTCTTGTCGGAGACGCTGATCAGGGCAGTGGAAATTTGCATGGTTGGGGGGCGCGCCTTGCGGCGATTGGTTTAGAGAAGATCGTATTCGGTCAGCTTGCGTCGCAGGGTATTGCGATTGATGCCGAGCAACTGGGCGGCGACGGTCTGGTTGCCGTCGGTCTGGCGCAGCACAAATTCCAGCATCGGGCGCTCGGCGCTGCGGATCACCAGATCGTGCAGGGCGACCGGCGATTCGCCGTCCAGGTCCTTGAAGTATTGGTCGAGCGTGCGCGTGACGGCGCTGGCGATTTCGTTATGTTGGCTCATGCGGCCAGTTCCTCGAAACAGGATGCCTGATAGTGCACGGTGACACCCTGATGACTGAGCTGTGTAAAGAAGTGATCGACGGCGGCCAGTTGCCCGGTCACGCTGTCTTCGGTGTTCATGGCTTGGCGGAACACATGGGCGCCGGCCAGGCCTTTGGTGTACCAGGCGATGTGCTTGCGTGCGATGCGTACGCCTGACCACTCGCCATAGAATGCGTACAAATCGTCAAGATGGCTGCGGCATATGTCGCGGATCTCGGCCACCGGCGGCGGTGCCAGGGTTTGCCCGGTCGCCAGATAGTGTGCAATTTCACGAAATATCCACGGCCGGCCCTGCGCCGCCCGGCCGATCATTACGCCGTCGGCCCCTGTGTGGCGCAGCACGGCGGCCGCTTTTTCGGGCGAATCGATGTCGCCATTGGCAATCACCGGAATGCCCACCGCCGCCTTGATGGCGGCAATGGTGTCGTATTCGGCATTGCCCATGTATTTGTCTTCGCGGGTGCGGCCATGGATGGCCAGCGCGCGGATGCCGCAGTCTTCCGCGACGCGGGCGAGCCGCGGTGCGTTGCGATTGTCGCGATCCCAGCCGGTGCGCATCTTGAGCGTTACCGGAGTGTCCGGCACGGCGGCGACCACGGCGGCGAGAATCTGCGCCACCAGCGCTTCGTCACGCATCAGCGCCGAGCCGGCGGCCTTGTTGCACACCTTTTTGGCCGGACAGCCCATGTTGATGTCGATGATCTGCGCGCCGTTGTCGGCGTTGAATCGCGCGGCCTGCGCCATCAGCTCGGGGTCGGCGCCGGCGATCTGGACCGAAATGGGCTCGGTTTCGCCAGCGTGATCAGTGCGCCGCCGGGTTTTGTCGGTGGCGTACAACAGCGTGTTCGACGACACCATTTCCGACACCGCCAGCCCCGCGCCCAGTCGCTTGCACAACTGACGGAAAGGCCGGTCCGTCACGCCCGCCATGGGTGCAACGAACAGATTATTCGGAAGGGAAAAACCGGCGAACTGCATGGGGGGGCGTGGGCAAGCGACAAAGCCGCCATTCTAACCGATGGGGGGGGCTCGGCGAAGCCAAAAAACGTAACGCCCATCGGAAAGAGGGGGCGGTTTCGGCACCGCTTGGCCGGTTTCTTTGGTGGCTCCGGTGGAGGTACGTTGGCCGGGTTTCGCCCCGGCGGGCGAGTCACTTCTTTGTCGCGACAAAGAAGTCACCAAGGAAACGCCCCCGCTGTACCGCCGGCTTCGCCGGTGCCCGAACGAAACCCGGGGCCGGCGGGTCGTGTCGCAAACTCGCCCTTCGGGCTCGGACAAGCGACACGACAATTCCCGCCGTCCCCGGGCTTCGTTCGGCGGTACAGAAGGGGATGAGGCTCGCGGGCTCGGCTTCGCCATCGCCTCTCTGAGCGGCCGCGGTGCTACGCCGTAGGGTGGGCGGCTTGCCGCCCACCATTGTGCCGGACGACAAACGCTGCCTGGTGGGTGGCAAGCCACCCACCCTACAAAACCAGTACGGCTGGCCGATTCGGGCACAACCGATCCGCCCTCTGCCGCGCCAACCGGAGGCGGTGGCGGGCGGAAAAAGGGGCTTCGCTGTTTGAGCCCGCAGGGCGAGTTTGCGAAGCACCCCGCCCGACATCGCCGTAGGGCGGGCACCCCGAAGGGGCGCGAAAGCGGGCTGTGCTTCTTTGCTTATCTTTCTTGCACAAGCAAGAAAGTAAGTCGCCTGCCGGGGCGAGACCCGGCCAATGCCCACGCCAGCTTAGGAAAGCTGCCCGAAAACACCGGCCGGGTTAGAGAAGAACAGCGCGAACGCGCAACCCTTCCTATGGCCAGGCTCGCGCCCCGAACATCATCCGCTTGGCCACAAAGTGGCGCAGCGGCGGTGCGAGATCAAGCGCCAGCAGGCCGAGGCCGCGCAGGCCGCGCAGGGGGGGCAGGTCGTTGCTGAACAGGCGGACCAGGGTGTCGGTGAAGCCGACGGTGCTGGCGCGGTCGAGGCGGCGGTCGCGCAGGTAGGTGGAGAGCACCTGCGCGTCACCGGGGTCGGTGGCGGCATTGAGGCGTCGCGCCAGGGCCCAGACGTCGCGCAGGGCGAGGTTGAGACCTTGGCCGGCGACGGGGTGCAGCGTCTGTGCGGCGTTGCCGAGCCAGACCTGGCGCTTGGCGACGGGGGTGTGGCGGACGCGAAGCTGGAGCGGAAAGCGTTCTCGGGGACTCACGCCAATGAGTTTGACGCGCTGACCGAAGGCTTGCTGCAGCTCGGCGAGGTAGGCGGTGTCGTCGAGCGCCAGCCAGGCCTCGGCTTGCTCGGGGGCGGCGGTGTGCACGACGGCGAAGTCGGTGCCGCAGGGCAGCAGGGCGACCGGGCCGTTGGGGGTGAAGCGTTCGTAGGCGGTGTTGCCATGGGCCTCGGCGGGCGTGGCCATGCAGATGACGGCGTGCTGGCCGTAGTCGCGCACGCGGATGGCGGGGTCGTCGGCGCGCATGCCGCCTTCGGCGCAAACCACCAGCTGGCAGTCGAGGGTGTCGGTGGCGTCGGCGCGGCGCAGCTGCACGCGGCCGTGCAGTTCGGGGTCGACGTCGGCGTCGCTGTGGTCGATGACCGGGATGTTGGCGGCGGTGATGGCGTCGTCGAGCGCGGCGGCGAGATCGCCGGCACGCACGACATGACCGAGGCCGTCGAGGGCGTAGTCGGACTCGTTGAGTTGGGTGCGGCCGAAACCGCCTTGCTGCGAGATGTGGATGTGACGGATGGGGGTGGTGGGGAGGTGATCCCACACGCCGAGCCGTTCGAGCGTGAGCCGGGTGCCGTGGGCCAGGGCGAGCACGCGCGGGTCTTTGCGCGAGGCGCCGCGGCCGCGGGCGTCGATGAGCGTGACGGTGTGCGGCCCGCCGTGCAGCGCGAGCGCCAGCGCCATGCCGACCGGGCCGGCGCCGATGATGGCGATGTCGGGCGTTTTCATGGGCGGGCGTCCCGCATCAGGGCTTCGATGTCGTCGATGGTTTTTGGCGTGGCGGCGGTGAGGATGTCGCAGCCGTCGGCGGTGATCAGCGCGTCGTCTTCGATGCGGATACCGATGTTCCAGAAGGCGTCGGGGACGTCGTCGGCGGCTCGGATGTAGCAGCCGGGTTCGACGGTGAGCGTCATGCCTTCGCGCAGCGGCCGCCAGTCGCCGTCGCGCTTGTAGTCGCCGGCGTCGTGCACGTCGAGGCCCAGCCAGTGACCGGTGCGGTGCATGTAGAAGCGGCGGTAGTCGCCGGCTTCGAGCACGCCGTCGAGCGTGCCGGTGAGCAGGCCGAGGTCGAGCATGCCCTGGGCGAGGACGGCGACGGCGACGTCATGCGGGATGTTCCAGCTCACGCCGGGCGCGGTGGCGTCGATGGCGGCTTGCTGGGCGGCGAGCACGAGTTGATAGACGTCGCGCTGCGGCCCGCTGAAGCGGCCATTGACCGGAAACGTGCGGGTGATGTCCGAGGCGTAGCCGTCGAGCTCGCAGCCGGCGTCGATCAGCAGCAGGTCGCCGTCGGCCAGACAGCCGGCGTTGCTGACATAGTGCAGCACGCAGGCGTTGGCGCCGCCGGCGACGATGGAGGGGTAGGCGGGCGATTGGGCGCCGCCTTGGCGGAACGCGTGCAGCAGTTCGGCTTCGACTTCGTATTCATGCAGGCCGGGGCGAGTGACCTGCATGGCGCGGCGGTGGCCGACATCGGAGATGGCGGCGGCGCGGCGCATGGTCAGCACCTCGTGCGCATCCTTGATCAGGCGCATCTCGTCGAGTACGGCGTGCAGATCCTGAACGCTGGCGGGGGCGGTGATGCCGGTGCGCACTTGCTCGCGCACCCGGTTGAGGGTGTCGACCAGGCGTTTGTCCCAGGCGGTGTCGTGGCCGAGGGCGAAGTACACCGCGGGCTGGTTGGCCAGCAGGGTGGTTAGTTGCGCGTCGAGTTCGCCGACAGGGAAAGCGTCGTCAAAGCCGAATTCGTCGGCGGCGGCGTCGGGGCCGTAGCGGAAACCGTCCCAGATTTCGCGTTCGATGCTTTTGTCGCGACAGAACAGCAGGCTGCGTGGCGTGTCGCCGGCGACCAGCACCAGCACGGCCTCGGGCTCGGGAAAGCCGCTCAGGTAGTGGAAGTAGCTGTCCGGGCGGAAGGGGTAGTGGGTGTCGCGATTGCGTGTGACTTCGGCCGCCGTCGGAATGATGGCGACGCCACCACCGCGGGCGGTGAGGGTGTCGAGCAGGCGCTGGCGGCGGGCATGAAAGGGCGCGAAGAGGGGGTTCAAGGCGACGTTCCTGTTGGGTGTGTCGTTAAGACGGTGAGTCTGCCCGATGGTTCGGGTCGAGTTGTGTGTTCAGCTCGGCGAGGCGTTCGGGGGTGCCGATGTCCATCCACAGGCCGTCGAAGCGCTCGGCGCTGACGCGTCCGGCGGCGATGGCCTGGCGTAGCAGCGGGCCGAGTGGCGCGGGCTGGCCTGAGATCAAGGGCGTAAACATGTCGGGATGATAGAGCCCAATGCCAGAAAATGTCAGCCGCTCGCCATTGCTCAGACTGGCGCGATCGCCCTGCAGGTGAAAGTCGCCCGCGGGATGGTGGGGCGGATTCGGGATGAGGATGAGATGGGCGAGATCGGCGCCCGGTTGGGCGGCGCGATGGGTGAGTGCGGCGAAGTCGAGGTCGCAGAAGACGTCGCCATTGACCACCAGAAAGGGGGTGTCGCCGAGCAGCGACAGCGCCTGGCGAATACCGCCGGCGGTCTCCAGCGCGGTGGGCTCGGGCGAGTATTGGATGTGTACGCCGAAGGCGCTGCCGTCGCCCAGTGCGGCTTCGATCATCTGGCCGAGGTGCGCGTGGTTGATGACGATGTGCGTGATGCCGGCGGCCGCCAGCCGGCGCAGATGATGGACGATCAGCGGCACCCCGCCCGCCGCCAGCAGCGGCTTGGGGCAGGTGTCGGTGAGCGGGCGCATGCGTTCGCCGCGCCCGGCGGCCAGGATCATGGCGCGCATGGCGTCTCTCAGAAGGTGTAGCCGACGGTTTCGTCGACCGGATCACTGCGGTTGAGGATGCGGATCAGCGGCCGCAGTTCGCTGTAGCGCTGGCAGGCCTTGCGCAGGTAGCTGGAGACGCGCGGCATGTCGTCGAGGTAGCCGGCCTTGCCATCGCGGTGGCACAGTCGGGCGAAGATGCCGAGCACCTTGAGGTGGCGCTGCACGCCCATCCATTCGAAGTCGCGGTGGAACTCGGCGAAATCGGCGTGCACCGGCAGGCCGATCTGTCGCGCGGCTTCCCAGTAGCGGGCGAGCATGTCGAGCACGAAGGCTTCGTCCCAGTCGATGTACGCGTCTTTGAACAGCGAGGCCAGATCGTAAGTGATCGGGCCGTACACGGCGTCCTGGAAGTCGAGCACGCCGGCGCCGTGCTCGGTGACCATCAGGTTGCGGCTGTGGAAGTCGCGGTGCACGAAGACTTTGGGTTCGGCCAGATGCGCGTCGAGCAGGCGCTCGAACACAGTGTCGAGCATCTTGCGCTCGGCGTCGTCGAGCGTGATGTGTTTGTGGCGCGCCAGATACCAGTCGGGAAACAGCTGCATCTCGGCCAGCAGGCGCTCGCGGTCGTAGTTGGGCAGCACGTCGGGCACGCTGGCCTTCTGGATGCAGATCAGCGCACCGAGGGCGTCGGCGTAGAGCGCATGGGCGCTGTCGGCGTCGAGCGCGCTCAGATAGGTGGTGTCGCCCAGGTCGGTGAGCAGCAAAAAGCCGGCCTCGGTGTCGGCGTCGAGTACCGTCGGCACCTGCGCGCCGCTGTCGCCGAAGAGCTTGGCGATGCGGATGAAGGGCGCGGTGTCTTCTTTTTCCGGCGGGGCGTCCATGGCGATGAAGGACGTGGGTTCGCCCTCGACATGCACCCGGAAGTAACGGCGGAAGCTGGCGTCGGCCGACGCGGGTGCCAGATCGATCTGGCGGCCCGGATATCGGGTGCCCAGCCAGTGCTTGAGTTGCGCGAGTCTTTCCACGGGTGCCGTCCGATGTTCGTGTAAAATCGCGAATTTTATCAAAGACCGCAGCCGGAACGCTGTTTGCCGGTGTGCAGCCGATCCGCCGCTATTCAAACGGAGACACGCATTGCCGACTGCCAAGCGTTGGACCTTGCGGGCCATCCCCTTGCTGCTGGCCGCTTTGCCGGCCGCCGGGACCGCTGCCGGCTTGCCGGCATTGGTGATCCCCGCCGATCTGATGGGCGCGCCTGTGGCGGCGCCCAAACCCAAGCCCAAGCCCGCCGCACCTTCGGCGACCGAGCCGGTACGGCGTACCAGCGCACCGCAGAACCGCGGCGCTGCGCGTACGCCACAGGCGGCGCCCGTCATGAGCAGGCCGGCCGCGCCGCGGGCGGCCGAGACGGCGGACCCCTCTCCCGTGCTGGGCGTTACCACCATCGATGCCGATCGCATCGTTGGCCAGCAGGATGTCGAGCTGGTGGCCGAGGGCGGCGCGGTGCTGCGTCGCGACGGGGCCGTGCTGACGGCTGACCGCATCACGTATCGCGAGGCGCTGGACGAAGTAGACGCCGAGGGCAATGTCGAGTTGCGCCGTGGCGAGGACCGCCTGTCCGGCCCGAAAGTGCGGATGCGCATGGACGAGCAGACGGGCGAGCTGCAGACGCCGTCTTATGAAATCCACCGTATTTCGCGCAAGGGCGGTATCGAACGCCCGGTGACCGGCAGCGGTCAGGCCAGCGTGATCCGTTTCGAGGGCGAGAATCAGTACCGCCTTGAAGACGCGACCTGGAGCACCTGTCAGCCACAGGATCCCGACTGGTACATCAAGGCCGGCGAGCTGGATCTGGATTACGACCGCGAAGTCGGTGTGGCGCGCGACAGCACGGTGGTATTCAAGGACACGCCGATCTTCTACATGCCGTGGGTCGAGTTTCCGCTGGTGGCGCAGCGCAAGTCGGGCTTTTTGCCGCCCACTTTTGGCACCTCCAACAAGAGCGGCGTGGAATTGACCGTGCCCTACTACTGGAACATCGCGCCCAACTACGATGCGACGCTGGTGCCGCGCTACATCAGCCGCCGCGGTCTGCAGCTGGGCGGCCAGTACCGTTATCTGACGGATGACATGCAGGGCACGATGTCAGCCGAATGGCTCAATGGCGACAGCGTGACCGGCCAGTCCAACCGGGCGGCCGGCTCGATCCGTCATCAGCAGACCTTTGGTTATGGCTTCAGCGGCTCGCTGGATCTCAATGGCGTGTCAGACAAGGAGTATTTCGAAGACCTCAGCTCTCGATTGGCGGTCGCGGCGCAGACCAGCCTGTTGCGCCAGGCGGTCTTGAGTTACAGCTCGGGCGACTGGTGGTCGGCCTCGGCGATGGTGCAGAGCTTCCAGACCCTCTCGGGCGACGAGCCCTATCGCCGGCTGCCGCGCCTGGCGCTGGGCGGCGATCGTTCGGTGTGGGGGGGCGGTGAGTTCAACCTCAATACCGAATACGTGCGCTTTGCCCACCCCGATGCGGGCAAGCCTGAAGGCGACCGGATCACGCTGAATCCGACGATTCAGTGGCCCTTGGGCACGTCGGCTTACACGCTGACGCCGAAATTCGGGGTGCACTACACGCGCTACGATCTGAGCACGCCGCTGACGGTCGGCAAGGAGAGCGTCACTCGCGCCGTGCCGACCTTCTCGCTCGACAGCTCGGTGGTGTTCGAGCGCGACGCGACCTGGGGTGGACGCGACATGATCCAGACCATGGAGCCGCGGCTTTACTACGCCTATGTGCCGTATCGCGACCAGTCCGACATCCCGAACTTCGACTCCGGCCTGTTTGACTTCAACTTCGCACAGATCTTCTCCGAGAACATCTTCAGCGGCGGTGACCGCATCGCCAACGCCAATCAGCTGACCGCGGCGGTCACCTCGCGCTTCATTGATGCCGAAACCGGTGCCGAGCGCTTGCGGATGGCGGTCGGCCAGCGTTTCTACTTTGAAGATCAGCGGGTCGCCCTGAACACGACGTCGGACGCCGGCGAGCGCACCAACCGACGCTCGGACTTCCTGGCTGCACTGGGCGGGCGCATCGGCGAGATCACCACGCTTGACACGGCCTGGCAGTACAACC
Source organism: Denitromonas ohlonensis (assembly GCF_007625205.1). GTDB lineage: Bacteria > Pseudomonadota > Gammaproteobacteria > Burkholderiales > Rhodocyclaceae > Nitrogeniibacter > Nitrogeniibacter ohlonensis. Next base: position 50,136 of record NZ_VMNI01000005.1, read on the forward strand.
CGGAAGACAGCCAGACCGAGCGTTTCAGTGCCGATTTGCGCTTCCAGCCCGGTTTCGCCAAAGTGGTCAATCTGGGCTATCGCTACACGCGCGATGTGCTGCGCGATATCGATATATCGGCGCAGTGGCCGATCAGCGGGCGCTGGTATGGCGTGGCCCGCTACAATCGATCGCTGCGTGACCACCGCGTGACCGAGGCGCTCGGTGGCCTGGAGTACAACGCCGACTGTTGGGTGTTCCGAGTGGTTCTCCATCGCTTTGCGACCAACGCCGAAGACGTGACCCAGGCGATCTTCCTGCAGCTCGAGCTCAACGGCCTGGCCAGTGTTGGCTCCAGTCCGCTGGATCTACTGCGCCGAACGGTGGGCGGTTATGGCACCATCAATCAACCCATGGCAGATCCGGTGTTTGGCCGAGAGTAATGCTGCGGCAGCCAATTATTGCAACAGGATATCTATGAAAACGGCGCTTTCCCGACTCCTTTCCACGCTGATCTTCTCTGCGCTGGCGGTTTCACCGGCGGTTTCCAGTGCGGCCCGCACGGTCCTCGTCGATCGCATCGTCGCGGTGGTTAACAACGACGCCATCACCGAGTCGAGCCTCTCGGAGCGCACTGAGCAGATCAAACGGCAGTTCGGCCGACAGGGTGGGCAGCTGCCGCCCGACGACGTCTTGCGCAAACAGGTGCTTGAGCGCCTGGTGGTCGAGCGGGCCCAACTCCAGCTGGCCGGCGAGACCGGACTGCGTATTGACGACAATGCCCTGGGCGGCGCGATTGACCGGATCGCGTCCTCCAACAAGTTGAGCGCCGCCCAGTTTCGTGCTGCGCTGGAAAAGGACGGTATCGACTGGACAGAGTTTCGCGAGAACATCCGTCAGGAGATGCTGATCGCCCGTCTGCGTGAGCGTGAAGTCGACGCCCGCGTGGTGGTGACCGACGCCGAGATCGACAACTTCCTCAAAAATTCGCCCGATGCGGCCGACAGTCGTGAATACGATCTGTCGCACATCTTGCTGCGCGCCCCGGAGGGACCGAGCCCGGAGCAGCTCAATGCGCTGGGCCAGAAGGCCGAGGGCATTCGCGCCCGCGTGCTGGCGGGGGAAGATTTCGCCAAGCTGGCGGCCGAGTTCTCGAATGCGCCTGATGCCTTGCAAGGGGGCGCACTTGGCTGGCGGCCGTCCAGCAGCGTGCCTGCGCTGTTCATCGAGGCGCTGCAGGGCCTGAAGCCGGGCGAGGTGTCGCCGGTCATGCGCAGCCCCGCCGGCTTTCATCTGGTGAAGGTAAATGACGTGCGCGGCGCGAAGGCGACCGATGTGGTGGCGGTGCAGCAGACCCGGGTCAGCCATATTCTGGTGAAACCCACCGAACTGATCTCGGACACCGATGCGCGCCTGCGCCTGGAAACCCTGCGCACGCGGGTGCTCAACGGCGAAGATTTTGCGGCCTTGGCGCGCGCCAACAGCGCCGACCTGTCGGCCACCAAAGGCGGTGAAATTGGCTGGGTCTATCCCGGTGACACGGTGCCCGAGTTCGAACGCGCCATGGATGCCCTGAGCGTCGGTGAGCTGAGCGCACCGGTGAAGTCACCCTTTGGCTGGCACCTGATTCGCGTCGAAGAGCGTCGTACCCAGGACGTGTCCGAAGAGCGCAAACGCGCCGTGGCACGCAACACCCTGCGTCAGCGCAAGGCCGACGAAGCCTACGAAGACTGGCTTCGCCAGTTGCGCGATGCGACCTTTGTCGACTATCGCCTCGACGATCTGAACTGATCTGCCGCTGATGAGTGCATCCTCCACGCCGGTGCTGGCGGTAACCAGTGGCGAGCCTGCCGGCGTCGGGCCGGAGCTGTGCCTGCAGTTGGCCGCGCAGCCCTGGCCGGGGCGGGTGGTCGTGCTGGCCGATGCCGATCTGTTGGCCGAGCGACTCGGTGCAACGGGCCAGACGCTGACGCTCCATCCCTACCAGCGCGATATCGCGCCGCCGCCCGGCGCACTCGAAGTGCTCGATGTGCCCTTGTCGGTGCCCGCGGTCGCCGGGCAGCTCGACCCGGCCAATGCCCGCCCCGTGCTGAGCATGCTCGACCGGGCGATTGAAGGCTGCGTGAGTGGCGAGTTTGCGGCCATGGTCACCGCGCCGGTGCACAAAGGCATCATCTGCGATGCGGGCGTGCCCTTCTCCGGGCATACCGAATATCTCGCCGAGGCCACGGCCACCGGCCGGGTGGTGATGATGCTGGTCGGTGGCGGCTTGCGGGTCGCGTTGGTCACCACCCATCTGCCGCTGTCGGCCGTGCCGGGCGCCATCACGCCGGCGGCCCTGGCCGAAACGCTGGCGATTCTCGATCAGGATTTGCGAACCCGCTTCGGGCTCGCATCGCCGCGCATTCTGGTGGCCGGGCTCAATCCGCATGCGGGCGAGGGCGGCCACATGGGGCGCGAAGAAATCGACGTCATCGCGCCGGTGCTCGATCGCTTGCGCTCGACCGGCATGCAATTGATCGGCCCATTGCCCGCCGATACGCTGTTTGTTCCTCATACCCTCGAGCAAGGCGATGCCGTGCTCGCGATGTACCACGATCAAGGACTGCCGGTGCTCAAACACGCCAGCTTTGGCGGCGGCGTGAACGTCACGCTCGGGCTGCCGATCATCCGTACCTCGGTCGACCACGGCACGGCACTGGATCTGGCCGGCACCGGCCGTGCCGACCCCGGCAGCCTGTTTGCTGCCGTGAAACTGGCCTTCGACATGGCCGCCGGGGGCGCCCGGTCATGATCCATCAGGCGCGCAAACGCTTCGGCCAGAACTTTCTGTCCGACCCCAACATCATTCGCAAGATCGTCGACAGTATCGCCCCGCAAGCCGGGCAGCGCATGGTCGAGATCGGCCCCGGCCTGGCGGCCATGACCGATCCCTTGCTCGAACGCCTGGGCAAAATGGCGGTGGTCGAGATCGACCGCGACCTGATCGCGCTGCTCAAGGAACGCTACAGTCCGGACGCGCTGACCATCCATGAAGGCGATGCGCTCAAGTTCGATTTCGGCGCGCTGGGGCCGGATCTGCGCATCGTTGGCAATCTTCCCTACAACATCTCGACGCCCATCCTGTTCCATCTGGCGGACTTTGCGGACCAAGTGCGCGACATGACCTTCATGCTGCAAAAAGAGGTCGTGATGCGCATGGTGGCCGATCCGGGCTCGAGTGAATACGGCCGTTTGTCAGTGATGCTGCAGTACCGTTTCCGCATGGGGCGCTTGTTTGATGTGCCGCCGGGCGCGTTCCGTCCGGCGCCCAAGGTGATGTCGAGCATCGTGCGGCTGGTGCCGCGCCCCACGGAATCGCTGGAGGCCAAGGACGACGCCTTGCTGCGCAAGATTGTCACCGCCGCCTTCGGGCAGCGGCGCAAGACCCTGCGCAATACGCTGCGCGATTTTATCGACGAGGCGGGCTTGAGTGCACTGGGCATCGATCCCGGGAAACGCGCCGAGCGGCTCTCGGTGGCGGACTATGTCGCCATCACCAACGCCTGCTACGCGAAGCGGGCGGCATAAAAAGCAACACGCCGGGCAAGCCCGGCGTGTTGCTTTTGAGCGGTCTGCGTTCAGCTCTTCTTCATCGGGCAGGTGTTCATGCCCAGCAGCGTGTAGGCCGGGCACCAGCCCAGCGCGCCAGTGGCCAGCGGCACAACGCCAATCCAGGCCCACACCGGCCCACCCATCAGCGCCCAGGCAATGAGTCCGATCCCTGCGACGATGCGCAGGACTTTGTCGATTCCACCAACGTTCAGTTTCATGGCCAGCTCCTTGTTCCAGAATTGCGAAAGTGGGCCTATTAGACTGCGCCGCGATGTGGCGCGTCTGTAACCTTGGTTACACAGTGATCGTGGGTAAGGTTTGGGCGGGTAGCGCAAGCGGCGGGCTGTCCCGGCCGGGGGCGGTGTCGGCGACCGAAATGGCAGGGCCGGCAGCGCGACTGCCGGGGGCGTCGGGCGCGGCGAGCTGGTTCGTGACGGCGCTGGTCATGGCGGTCGTCATGCCTCATTCATTTTCGCGGCTCAAGTGTGGGCGTGCGCGGTCGATAGTTGACTTGAGTTTTCGGGATTCTGCGCCGCTGCGCGCAGCGTGAGGATGCATGCGGATTCGCGCCTTCCTTTGTCGGCTGAGTGTCTGCGCGTTATTCGCCTTGAGCGTCTTCGCGCTCAGCGGTGTACCTGACGCGCAGGCCGAAAACGCGCCAGCACCATTGCAACTCAGTCGCGCCGAGAAAGCCTGGCTGGCTGAGCACCCGGTGATTCGGGTGGGTATCGACCCCGGCTACGCGCCGTATTCCTTTGTGGATGCCAACGGCGAGTTTTCGGGCGTCGCGGCGGTGTTTTCCGCGCGGATTTCCGATGCGCTGGGGGTGCGATTTGAACCGGTCGTCCATCTGAGCTGGCCGGAACTGGTCGAGGCGCTCAAGGCGCGCCGCATCGATGCAATTGCCACGATGGTGCGCTTGCCCGAGCGTGAGGCCTATGCCGCCTTCACCGAGATCTATCTGCCGACCCCACTGGTGGTCATGACGCAGCACAGTGCCCCCCAGCTGGAGTCGGTCAACGCGCTGGCCGAGCTGCGCCTGGCGCTGGTCAGAGAGTATTCGTCGAGCAAGCAGGTGATGAGCCGCTACTCATCGCTGAAGCCGTCCTACGTCGAGACGCCGCTCGATGGGTTGCGCGCACTGTCGGCGGGCGAGGTGGACGCCTATGTGGGTGTGCTGGGCGTCAATACCTATCTCGCCGAACAGCACGGCATGTCGAATCTCAAGGTCAATGCCGCCTTTGACATGCACAACAACGGCCAGCGTTTCGCGGTGCGCAGTGATTGGGCCGTACTGGCGAATCTGATCGACAGGGTGCTTGGCCGCATCGGTGCGCAAGCGCGCGCGGATATCTTCCGGCCGTGGATTTCGGTGTCCGCCGAGCGTGTGCTGGTGATTGACTACGCGCCTTTGCTGAAGCGTTACTTTCCGTGGATTTTCGGCGCTGGCGCGCTCGCACTGCTTGGCGCACTGGCGATGGTGCTGATGAATCGCCGATTGCAGTATGAGCTGGCACGACGCGAAGCCGCCTGGACCGAGAGCGAAGTGCGATTCCGGGCCACCTTCGATCAGGCGGCGGTCGGCATAGCGCATGTGGCGCCGGATGGCCGCTGGATTCGGGTGAATCGGCGGCTGAGTGAGATTGTCGGCTACTCGCCGGAGGTGTTGCTCACCAAAACCTTTCAGGACATCACGCATCCCGACGACCTTGATGCGGACCTTCAGCAACTCCAGCGCACCCTGGCCGGTGAGATCTCCGGCTACACCATGGAGAAGCGCTATTTTCATCGCGACGGCCATGTCATCTGGATCAACCTGACGGTCTCTCTGGTGCGGCGTGCTGAGGGCGTGCCAGACTATTTCATCTCGGTCGTCGAGGACATTTCTGAACGACGTCGATCGGCGGAGGCCCGCCGGCAAGCCGCAGCGGTGTTCGAGAGCACGCGCGAAGGCATCATCATCACCGATCTGAACCGCCGGATTCTGGCGGTCAACCCCGCGTTTACCGATATCACGGGTTATGCCGCTGAGGAGGTGCTGGGCAAGTCGCCGGCGATTTTGCAGTCGGGGCACGAGAGTGAGGAGCTCTACCAGAGCATGTGGGCGAGCATTCATGCGCTGGGGCATTGGCAGGGCGAGGTCTTGAATCGGCGCAAGAACGGCGAGCTCTTCCCCGAGTTGCTGACCGTCAGCACCGTACGCGATGCCGCAGGGCTGCCGTCGCAGTATGTGGCCTTGCTGACCGATCTGAGCCGGCTTCGGCGCTCCGAAGCCCAGCTGGCACATCTGGCGCACTACGACCCGCTCACCGATTTGCCCAATCGCTTGCTGGTGCAGTCCCGCCTGGACCATGCGCTCGAAACGGCGCAGCGCGAAGGCGGCCTGCTGGCGGTCATGTTCATCGATCTGGACCGCTTCAAGGATGTGAACGACAGCCTGGGTCATCCGGTGGGTGACGAATTGCTGGTGGCGATCGCCCAGCGCATGCGCTCGCGCTTGCGCGAGTCGGACACGCTCGCCCGCCTAGGCGGCGATGAGTTTCTGGTGGTGCTTGAAGACATCCACCGCCCCGAAGACGCGGCCGAGGTGGCGCAGGGCTTGATCCGTCTGCAGGACGCCCCCATTCGTCTGCCAAGCGGTCACGAGGTGTATGTCGGGGTCAGCATCGGCATCAGCCTGTATCCGAATGATGGCGACACCACCACCGAGCTGATTCGCCAGGCGGACGCCGCCATGTATCAGGCCAAGAGTCAGGGGCGCAACACATTTCGCTTCTATACCGCCGCGCTCACCGAGGCGGCTGATCAGCGTCTGGCCATGGAGGGGCGCTTGCGGCGCGCCTTGCTGGCGGGTGAATTCGTTGTCCACTATCAGCCCCAGTTCATCGCCGCCACGGGCGAGATTGTTGGCTGCGAGGCCCTGGTACGTTGGCAGGATCCGGACGGCAGTCTGGTTCCGCCCGCCAGTTTCATCCCCCTGGCCGAAGACACCGGGCTGATTGTGCCGCTGGGGCGTTGGGTGCTCGAAACCGCCTGCGCCCAAGCGCAAGCCTGGCGTGCGGCGGGGGTGGCCGATCTGGTGATTGCGGTCAATCTGTCGGGCCGTCAGCTGCAACAGCGCGATCTGGTGTCGGTGGTGGCTGAGGTGCTTGAGCGCACCGGTTTGCCGGCCGATCGGCTCAAGCTCGAGCTGACCGAAAGCATGATCATGGACCACGGTGAAGAGGCCATCGCCTTGCTGCGCGCGCTCAAGGCGCTCGGCGTGAGCCTGTCGATTGACGATTTTGGCACCGGCTACTCTTCCCTGGCGTATCTCAAGCGCTTTCCGATCGATGAAATGAAGATCGATCGCGGCTTTGTGCGCGAAACCCCCGATGACGCCAGCGATGCCGAGATCGTCGCCACCATCATCGCCATGGCGCGCAACCTCAAGCTGCGCGTGGTGGCCGAAGGCGTCGAGACACAGCGGCAGCTCGATTTTCTGATCGGACTCGGCTGCAGCGCCTGCCAGGGCTTCCTGGTTAGCCCCGGCCTGCCGGCTGATGAATTTGCGGCCTTTGTCTCGCGTGTGCGCACCGACGAGCTGAACTGAGACGGATAAAACCCCGGCGTGTTGCGGTGCGCCAAGCTGTTGCGGCGCATCCAGAGGGGCGTTCCTCGCCTTGATCAAAAAAATTGTGCTTTTGCAATAAAGCACAGCGCGTTGGTGCCGTTGATCTGCGTTGATAACAACGATGAGGGAGCCGCCATGCGCAGTTTGTCCGACACCCCGATCTGGCTGCGGTTGACCGCCGTGATCTGGGTCATGCTGATGTTTGCTTTCGGCGGCTTGATTGCCTGGGAAACACAGGTGAACCGGGAGACCGCCGTCGACCAGGCGCGTGCCTTCGCCCTGTCCGTCCACGACATGACCATGGCGAGCCTGACGGGGATGATGATCACCGGTACGGTCGGACAGCGCGATGTGTTTCTCGACCAGGTCAAGGAGCTGTCGTCGGTGCGTGGCTTGCGGGTCATTCGCGGCGAGGCGGTCCGCGCCCAGTTCGGGGCCGGCTCGGCGGGCGAGTCCACCGGTCTGGACGCGCTGGAGCAGGCGGCGATGCGCCAGGGCCGCGCCCAGTTCGAGGTGCAGAATTCCGGCGAGGCCGGGCAGGCGCTGCGCGTCGTCGTGCCGGCGCTGGCCTCGACCAACTATCTGGGCAAGAACTGCATCTCCTGCCATGTGGTCCCCGAGGGCACGCCGCTGGGCGCGGTGAGCATGCGCATCTCGCTTGACGAGGTCGATGCGGCAGTGAGCAGTTTTCGCAACAAGAGCATCCTGTTCGCGGCGCTGGTTTCGGTGCCCTTGATGCTCTGCGTGTTTCTGTTCATTCGTCGCTTTGTCACCACCCCGCTGGCGCACATGAGCGCCGGGCTGGAAGAGATTGCCGCCGGCGGTGGCGACCTGACCCGTCGTCTGACGGTCGAGCGCCAGGACGAGATCGGGCGCACGGCGCGCAGCTTCAACCGCATGCTGGGCACGGTGGGCGACCTGGTCCGCCAGGTCAGCACCTCGGCCGGGGAGGTCGCGCGTGCGGCCCGCGAGGTGTCGACGGGGGCCCGTCAGGTGGCCGGCGGTTCGCATCAGCAGCGGGTGCAGACCGACGCCGCCGCCACCGCGGTCGAGGGCTTGATGGAAAACATCGCCCATATTGCCGGCAGCGCGGAGGCGGTGCGCGCTCGCTCACACGAGAGTCTCGAGCGTTCGCAGGCGGGGCAGAAAAGCCTGACCCGCCTGATCGGTGAGGTGACCGAGGTCGAATCGGCGGTCAGCGAGATGGCCGATACTGTCGAGGCCTTCGTGGCGTCGACTGCGGCGATTTCCCATATGACGCAGGAGGTGCGGGAGATTGCCGACCAGACCAACCTGCTCGCGCTCAATGCGGCCATCGAAGCGGCGCGGGCGGGCGAACAGGGGCGTGGCTTTGCCGTGGTCGCTGACGAGGTGCGCAAGCTGGCCGAGAAGTCGGCCCGCTCGGCGGGCGAGATTGACGCCATCACGCGTACCCTGTCGACGCAGTCCGGGTCGGTCAAACGTTCGCTGAGCAGCGGCATGGATCGTCTGGCCACCAGCCGAGCGGTGGCGCAGGAGGTGGCCAGCGGGCTTGATGCGGCGAATGCGTCGGTGGCCGAGGTGCGCGGCGGGCTGGATCAGATCGCCCAGACCACCGACGACCAGCGCACCGCCAGCCAGAGCGTGACCGACAGCATCGAGGCCATTGCCGAGATGGCGCGCAAGAACGATGCTGCGGTCAGCCAGACGGTGAGTTCGGCCGAGCAGATGGAGGCGCTCGCCGGCGAGTTGCAGGGGGCGGTCTCGCGCTTCACCGTCTGACGGGGCGGGCCGGCAGGCGCTGGCCCGTTTGGCCTGGCATGGGGACTGTCGCTCCACTAGAGTGAAGGAGCGCGACCACCGACCGGAACCCATGAGTCAGATCTTCATCTCCTATCGACGCGAAGACAGCGCCGGCCATGCCGGTCGGCTGGAAGATGCGTTGGAGCGCCACTTTGGCGCGGGCAGCGTGTTTCGTGATGTCGAAGACCTGCCGCCGGGCCAGCCCTTTCCCGCCGCACTTCAAGCACGCTTGCACAGTGCCGATCTGGCGCTGGTGTTGATCGGCCCGCGCTGGCTCAGTGCCGAGCGCGATGGCGTGCAGCGCCTGAGTTTGCCGGACGACTATGTCCGTATGGAGGTCGCGCGGGCGCTGGGCCGGGGCATCCCCGTGGTGCCGGTGCTGCTCGACGAAGCGACCCTCCCCACCGAAGACCAATTGCCGTCCGACCTGCAGCCCTTGGTGCAACGGCACGCGGTGCGGGTCTCGGATGCCGGCTGGGCCGACGATGTGGCGCGCTTGATCAGCGCGTTGACGGCCGAGCTGGGCGACCAGGGCGCGCCACCGTCGATGCATCGTCGCGTCGCGTTGGCCGGCGTGGTGGCGGCGCTGGCGACCGGCGTGTGGTGGTGGCTGGGGCCGCAAGCGCCGCCGTTTCCGGCGGGCGCCTGGCAAGCCGAGGTGCGCTATCACTGGGGCGACACCTATCAGGAGCGCTTCGAGTTTGAATTGGCGGGCAATGCCGTGCTTGGCAGCGCCAGCTTTGTGGGGCGCGCCCGCGCCTTGGAAGAGGCCACTTGGACCGACGGGCAGCTCTCTTTTGTGACCCATTCCGAATCGACCATGGGCAGCGAAACCCGCACCAGTACGCATCGCTACTTCATCACCCGCGAGGGCGAACAGCTCAAGGTGCGCTACAGCACCGCCGGGGGCTTCGAGTCGCCGCCGCCCATGGTGTTTACGGCGTCGCCGGCAAAGTAGGCGTTCAGCCGCTGGCCATGCGCCGTAGCCCGGCAGCGTCGACAATCTCGATCTGCTCGCGCGACAGCTTGACCAACCCCTGCGCGGCAAAGCCCTTGAGCAAGCGGCTGACAATCTCGCGCACGCTGCCCAGTTCGTCGGCCAGTTGCTGGTGCGTGGTGTGTAGCAGCCGGCCTTTGCCGAGCAAGAGTGCGGCGAGGCGCTGGTCGAGTTTGTGAAAGGCGACTTCTTCGATCAGGTGCATCAGATCGGCGATGCGGTCGGCAAACAGATGGAAGACAAAGCCGCGAAAGGCCGGTTCGGCGAGCAGTTCGTCGAAGACGGCCTTGGGCAGCAGTACCAGTTCGGTATCGGTTTCGGCGATGCCGCGGGCGTTGTAGTCTTCGTGGCCGAGCAGGCAGGACGATGAGATCACGCAGGTCTCGCCCGGCGCGACCCGGTAGAGCGGCAGTTCGCGGCCACTGGCCGAGGCCTTGATCACGCGGATCGAGCCCTTCACCACAAACGGAAAACCCTCGCAGGCTTGGTGGTCGTCGAACAGCACCGTGCCGGCGGGCACCTGCATGGTGTGAAGCCGCGCCATGACCGTGTCGCGTACGGCGGGGGGCAGCTCGGAGAGGACGGGGTAGCGGTCGGCGAGTTCAGCGGTGGCGGTCATGATCGGATTGCCCGTGTTGAGGGGGTAGCCAGTCGAGCACGGTGTCGATGGCTTGTGCTGGCAGTGCGTGGTGAGTGGCGTCGAGTTGCAGCCACCGACTCGCCGGATGCGCGCCCGCCTGCCGGAAAGCATAGTCGATTCCGGGGGGCGCTGCGCCATCGCTACGCTCGGCCAGCCACAGCATGGGCAGCGGCGCGGGGAGGCGTCGACAGTTGTCGGGCCAGGCGGCGGCGCCCTCCGGCGCGAAGTAGCTGAGGTAGTGGTCGGGGCGGATGCGCAGTTGGCGGGGCCGCCCCTGATGCACATCGATGAGCGGCATGCGCGTCTGGCCACGGCCATTCGCCAAGGCCTGTTTTGCGATGCTGAGTGAGGCGGCGGTGTGGCCGTCGGCGGCGAGCCGCTCGGGGAAGTGGCCGGGGGCGAGCAGAATCAGTCCATCGACGCCGCCGCGATGCACGGCCGTGGCCAGCGCGGCGCAGGCGCCGAGGCTGTGTCCGCACAGGATGACGCGAGTGCAGCCGGCGTGGCGCAGGGCGGCGGCTTCGTCGGCGATCTGATCGAGCGCGGTGTCAAAAGAGGCGTCGTACAGGCGGCGCAACGCCCATGGCAGGGTCGGCAGGCGCCAGCGGTGGCCGGCGGCGGTGAGCGCGTCGGTCAGTGCCGCGATGGCGAAGGGCGCTTGATCCCACTTGCCATGCAGCAGGACGACGCCCGTGCTCACTTGGTCAGTTCGATCAATACCGGGGCGTGGTCGGACGGGCGCTCGAGCTTGCGCGGTGCGGTGTCTGTCCAGCAGCGGCGGCATTCGGCCACCAGCGGGTCGGAGATGAGCAGGTGGTCGATGCGCAGGCCGAAGTTTCGTTCGAAGGCGTTCATGCGGTAGTCCCACCACGAGAAGGCTTTGTCGTCCTGGTCGAACAGGCGGAAGGCGTCGGTGAGGCCGAGCAGTTCGAGGGCGACGAAAGCCGCGCGCTCGGGGGCGGAGACATGGATCTCGTCTTTCCAGGCCGGGTGGGCGTCGCGGTCTTCGGGGGCGATGTTGAAGTCACCGGTCAGCACCAGTCGGGGGTGTTGGCGCAGCTCGTCGCGCACCCACTCGGTGAGGGCGGCGAGCCAGTCCAGCTTGTAGGCGAACTTGTCGGAGCCGACCGCCTGGCCGTTAGGGAAGTAGCCGCAAATGACGCGAACATCGTCGATTGTGGCGGCGATGATGCGCTTCTGCGGGTCATCGAAGCCCGGGATGTCTTTGATGACATCGACCGCCGCGTGTCGGCTGAGAATCGCCACGCCGTTATAGGTTTTTTGTCCGTGGAACACCGCTTGGTAGCCGGCCGCTTGGATCTCGGCCAGCGGAAAGACCGAGTCCTCCATCTTCAATTCCTGCAGGCAGAGCACGTCGGGCTGTTCCGCGGCCAGCCAGTCGAGCACATGCGGCAGGCGGACTTTGAGGGAGTTAACGTTCCAGGTGGCGATCTTCATGGCGGGGCGTCGGGAGAGGGAGCGGCCATTGTGCCAGCGACCTTGCCTTGCGACCAAGCCGCCGCGTCAGGGGGGCGTCTCGGTGGCTGCGGGAGCGCGGTTGTCGGCAATCTCGACGCGGTTTCGGCCATTGGCTTTTGCGCGGTAGAGCGCAGCGTCGGCGCGGGCGAAGAGGTCGCGCCCGGTGTCGTCGGTGTGGCGGCGGGCGACGCCGAAGCTGAGTGTGATGCGGCCGATCAGCGGGAGGTCGATGTTTTCAATGCCTTGGCGCAGGCGCTCGGCGTAGGTGCGTACCGCGTTGCGGCTCAGGCCGGGTGCGAGGATGACGAACTCCTCGCCACCGAATCGCGCCACAAAATCCGAGTCGCGCGATTGCTCGCGCAAGGCGGCGGCCACTGCCGTGAGCGCCTGGTCGCCGGCGTCATGGCCCCAGGTGTCGTTGACGTGCTTGAAATGGTCGATGTCGGCAATGATCAGCCACACCGGCGTGTCGTCCGCATCGCCATTGGCGAAGGTCTCTTGGGTGTGGGAGTCGAGCGCGCGCCGGTTGGCGATGCCGGTGAGCGGGTCGGTCAGTGAGAGCCGCCGGATGGTCGCCTCGCTGCGGGTGAGCTGGTGGTTGGCGCGTGCCAGTTCGCGCTGGGTGGTGACCAGCGCGGCATTCACTTCCATCAAGGTGTCGGTCGCGGTGAGGATGTGGTCCAGATCGTAGCCGGCGACAACCCGCAGGCGTTGCGGGTCGGCCTCGATGCGCCCACGCAGCGAGCTCATGCGGTCACCGGGGCCATTCACCGTGATCAGTCCTTCGAAACAGACGCGGATGCCGTCGTCTGGCAGATCGAACCGGATGAGCATGGGCTCGGCGAACAGTTGCCAGGCGCCGATGTTTTCGTCGCTGAGCAGTCGGCGGAGGCCGGCATTGCCGTAGTGCAGGGTCATGTTGGCGTCGAATTCGGCCACCACAACTGATTCGAGAGCGTCTAGCGCGTCGGGAAGTGAAGGCAGGCCCATGGCTCAGTGTGGCAGAAGCGCGCGTGCGGCGAGCGCTGCGTCTTCAGCGGTGGGGCCGAGCCATTGGGCGTCCAGCGTGTCGGCCAGCGACGGGAACTGGTTGAACACCAGGCCGCCGACGATGACCTTGGGGCAGGCGTCGCCAAGGTGCTGGCGCAATGTGGCCAGTGTCGTCCTGAGGGCGCGCAGGTGCTGCGGCAGCGATGCCGACAGGCACAGGACATGGGGGGCGTATTCGCTGCACTGGCTGAGCAGTGCGGGCAGCGGGGTGTTGCCACCGAGAAACTGGGCTTGCCAGCCGTCCATCTCGAAGGCGTCTGACACCATGCGCAGGCCGACGTCGTGATGGTTGCCGGGTGTGCAGGCGAACAGCGCCCGCCCGCCGTTGTCGTCGGCCGGCAGGACCTGACCGAAGGCTGCGGCCATCAAGGACTGGGAGATGGCCGTGGCGAGATGCTCCTGCGCGACGCTGGCGCGGTTTTCTTGCCAGGCGCGACCAATGGCGTACATGGCGGGTTGGATCACGTGGACTTCGCTGCCGATCAGCGTGCTGCTTCGGTCAAGCGCCCTTTCGAACAACCGCTGAGCGCCCCGTCGTTCTCCCTTGAGAATGGCGTCGCGGAAGGCGTCGGCTTCATCCCAGGGGTCGGGGCCGGGGCGGTCGTAGGCGGGCGGTGGGGCGCCGCTGGCCAGGTGGATCACGCCGGTGTTCAGCACATGGCTGAGGGTGTCGGCCGCGGCCGTCGGCAAGGCGCCACGATAGAAAGCATCGAGGTGGCGCAATGAGTCCGGCAGCGAGCCGGTCGGCACGCCACGGCTGCGCAGCACCTCGGCGAGCCAGGCCAGATAGCTGAGAAAGGCGTCGGCCTGACCGCTCTCGAGAGCGGGTTCGAGAAAGTCCAGGTGGTAGGCGATGTCTTCGGCGCAGGCGGCCCGGCCACGCGGTCCGAAACGGGCAAAGACTGCCGGGTGCGCGGCTTCGCTGGCCGCTAGGGCGTGGGCAATGGCGGCATCCCGAAGCGCGGAAAACGCCGTGAGCTGCTCGGGGTCGAGGGGGGCGAAAGTCGCGCTCATGATCCGATCTACTCCGCGACGCGCTCGAAGCGGGTGATGTGGTTTTCACCGGGCTTGAGGCGCAGGCCGGGTGGCATCCCCTTGTGCGCATCCTTGAAGGCGTGGCTGTGGTGCCAGGCGTCAAACGTGGCTTCGTCGTCCCACCAGGTCATCAACCAGAATTCGGCTGGCTCGCCCATTGGGCGTAGGACCTCCATGCGCTGAAAACCGGGGGCGCTGTCGACGCCATGCGGGCGGTGAACAAAGGCCGCCCTAACGGCCTCTTCCATCCCGTTGGCAATGACGAATCGACTCACGGCGACAAACATGCGCGCCTCTCCGGCGGTTGTTCAGCTTCATCAGGGTCAACGGCGACGGCGCGGCACTCTTGAGCGCGGGCGCCTGTGCGTGTCATGAAAAGTTCATTCAAGGTCGGCGTGTTGTTGTCGATCACTCAGCCGAAAGCATTAGGTGCGGCGCACAAGGAATACCATGACTCCGGCTCGTTTCAATCCCATCCACGCTAAGCGCATCCAGCCACTGATCGAGGGCGATGGGCTGCATTTCGTGTTTCAGCCGATTGTCGGCCTCAAGGCCGGTGACGTGTACGCCTACGAGGCGCTGGTGCGGGGGCCAGCAAACACGGCGTTTGCCACCCCTGACGCCTTGCTTTACGCGGCGCGCCAGGCCGGCATGACGGAACTCTTCGAGCAGCGTTGCTGCGAGCTGGCGATCGAGGCCTTTGCACGACAGCGCCTGGGCGGCAAGCTGTTTCTCAATGTCAGCGCGCCGACCCTGCAGCGCATTGCGGTCGGCGCCGGGGGGCATGTACTTCAGTTGGCGCGTGAGGTCGGTGTCGCGCCAGAGCGGCTGGTGTTCGAGCTGACAGAGCATGAGCGTGTCGAGGACATTGCGGCACTCGAGGCGGCAGTGGCGACGCTGCGTGCCGAGGGGCCGCAGCTGGCGATCGACGATTTTGGCGATGGGCGCTCCAGCCTGCGTCTGTGGTCGCAGCTCAATCCGGAAGTGGTCAAGATCGATCGCTATTTTGTCCACGAGGTGCACCGCGACAGCCGCAAGCTGGAGGTGTTGCGTACGGTGATGGGGCTGGCCAAGGCCTTTGGCACGCCGCTGGTGGTCGAGGGGGTCGAGACGGCCGAAGAGCTGGCGGTGGTGCGCGATCTGGGTTGCCGGTTTGCGCAGGGCTTCTTTCTCGCCCGCCCGCAGGCCGAACCGCCGCGCGTCTTGAGTGAGGCGGTGATGGCGGTGCTGCGTTCATCGAAGCTTGCGGTCTTGCCCAGCGCCCCCCAACATGCCGACCCCTTGCTGACCGTCGACGCGCTGCGCATTGCCGCGCCCACGGTCACGGCAAGCCAGACTTGCCAGGGTGTACTGCGTCTGTTTTCGGCGCATCCGGCGCTGCATGCGGTGGCCGTGCTGGAAGGCGAGACGCCAATCGGCCTGATTCATCGGCAGATGTTCGTCGACCAGCTGGCGCGGCCGTTTCATTCGGATCTGTTTGGCCGGCGCTCCTGCACGCTGTTCATGAACGCCGAGCCGCTGCGGGTGGACCGGGCGAGCACCATCGACTCACTGGTGAGCGTTCTGATGGGTGAAAACCAGGGGTATCTGAGTGAGGGCTTCATCCTCACCGATGGCGGGCGTTACGCCGGGCTGGCCACCGGCGACGGCCTGGTGCGGGCGGTAACCGAGCGGCGCATCGAGGCGGCGCGCCTGGCCAATCCGCTGACCTGTCTGCCGGGCAACCTGCCGATTACCGCGCATATCCGGCGTCTGCTTGATGCTCGTGCCGACTTTGCCGCGGCCTATTTCGACCTCAACAATTTCAAACCTTACAACGACCGCTATGGCTACTGGCGGGGCGACGAGATGATCAAGCTGGCGGCCAGCGCCATCTCGGCGCAGTGCGACAAGACCTGTGACTTTCTGGGGCATGTCGGCGGGGACGATTTCGTGGTGCTGTTCCAGAGCGCAGACTGGGCGGCGCGCTGCCGGGCGGTGATCAGCAGTTTTGGCGAGAAGGCGCCGTCGTTGTACGACGATGCCGAGCGGGCGCAGGGCGGACTTGATGCCGAGGACCGGCGTGGCTTCAAGGCCTTCTTCCCGATTACATCCTTGTCCGTCGGGGTGGTGGTGATTCCGCGCGACTGTCAGCGCGACCCGGAGGCGATCGCCTCGGCGGCCGCGGCGGCGAAGAAGGTGGCCAAGGGGCGGCCGGACTACTTCCATGTGCTGCCGGCCGAGGTGTGCTGCGCCGAGGCGGCCTGAGCCGCCCCGGAGGCAGCCATTACGCCGCTTCGAGCATGCCGCTGTGGCGTAGCAGGGCGTCGACCTGTGGTTCGCGGCCACGGAAGGCGATGAAGGATTCCAGCGCCGGGCGGCTGCCGCCGACGGCGAGGATCTCGCGCCAGAAGCGCTGGCCGGTGGCGGCGTCGAGCAGGCTGCCACGGCCTTCGCCGGCTTCTTCGAAGGCCGCGAAGGCGTCGGCCGAGAGCACCTCGGCCCATTTGTAGCTGTAATAGCCGGCCGAATAGCCGCCCGCGAAGATATGCGAAAAGCTCAAGGGGAAGCGGTGCCAGGCCGGTGTTTTGGTGACGGCCACTTCCTTGCGCACGTCTTCAAGCAGGCTCAGCACGGTGTCGATGGGCACCGGCTGAGTCGCGTCCACTTCGTGATAGAGGCGCAGGTCGAAGAGGCTGAATTCGAGCTGGCGTACCATCTGCATGCCGCTCTGGAAGTGGCGGGCGGCGAGCATCTTGTCGAATAGCTCGCGTGGCAGTGGCTCGCCCGTGTTCACATGCGCGCTCATGCCGCTGAGCACATCCCACTCCCAGCAGAAGTTTTCCATGAACTGGCTGGGCAGCTCGACGGCATCCCATTCCACGCCGTGAATGCCGGAGACGGCGACTTCATCGACCTCGGTGAGCAGATGGTGCAGGGCGTGGCCGAACTCGTGGAAGAGCGTGACCACGTCGTCGTGGGTGAGCGTCGCGGGCTTGTCGCCGACCGGCGGCGAGAAGTTGCACACCACGTAGGCGACCGGCGTAAGCAGACGGCTGCCGCTGCGCTGACGGTTGCGGGCGGAGTCCATCCAGGCGCCGCCGCGCTTGGTGTCGCGGGCGTGCAGGTCGAGGTAGAGCTGGCCGATGAGCTGGCCGGCGCGCTCGATACGCAGCACTTTGACGGACGGGTCCCACACGGCGGCGCGGTCGTGACTGAGCTGCACGCCGTAGAGCGATTCGATGACGCCGAACAGCCCGTCGAGCACGCGCGGCTCAGGGAAGTATTGGCGCACCTCGTTTTCAGAGAAGGCATAGCGCGCCTGGCGCAGCTTCTCGCTGGCATAGCCCATGTCCCAGGGGTTTAGTTCGGCGATGCCCAGTTCCTTGGCCGCGAAGGCTTTCAGTTCGGCCAGATCGCGTTCGGCGTAGGGCTTGGCCTTGACGCCGAGTTCGCGCAAAAAACTGAGTGCGTGCTCGGGGCTGTCGGCCATCTTGGGCACCAGCGACAACTCGGCATAGCTGGCGTAGCCGAGCATCTTCGCCTCTTCGGCCGCGAGCGCGAGCAGGCGGCCGATGATCGGGCCGTTGTCCCACTCGGGCTTGCCATGCTCGGAGGCGCGGGTGCCGTTGGCGCGGTACATCACTTCGCGCAGGCGGGCGCTGTCGGCGTACTGCATCACCGGCACGTAAGAGGGCGCCTGCAAGGTGAACTTCCAGCCGGGGCGGTCTTCTTTCTCTGCCGCAGCGCGGGCGGCGGCGACCACGTCCTCCGGCAGGCCGGCCAGTTCGGCTTCGTCGGTGACCCATTCGGCGAAGGCGTTGGTGGCGTCGAGCAGGTTTTCGGAGAACTTGGCGCCGAGGGCGGATTGTTCTTCGGAGATGGCCTTGAAGCGCGGCTTTTGTGCCTCGGGTAGTTCGGCGCCGGAGAGCCGGAAGTCACGCAGTTCGTGGTCGATGATGCGTTGGCGAACCGGTGACAGGTTGGCGTATTCGGCGCTGTCGTGCAGCGCGCGGTATTTGCCGTAGAGCGCTTCGTTTTGCCCCAGTTCGGCGTAAAAGCCGCTGATTTCTGGCAGCAAGTCGTTGTAGGCAGCACGCCACTGCGGCGTGTCCATCACGCTGTGCATGTGGCCGACCACGCCCCAGGCGCGGCCGAGGTGCTCGGTGGCTTCGGTCATGGGGATGACGAAATCGTCCCAGGTGGCCGGGGTGTCGGCGGCTTCGAGGGTGGCCAGCGTGGTGCTTGCGGTGTCGAGCAGATGGCGGATCGCCGGCTCGACATCGGCCGGGGTGATGCGGTCGAAATGCGTCAGGTCGGTGAAGTCGAGCAGGGGGTTGTCGGAGACAGCGGACATGGCGGTTCCAGAAAGGCGAATGGGCCGATTGTAGGCAAACTCGGCCGCGACTGCGCGGCGGCGGTCGGGCCGAAGGGGGTTAGGAAACAGATCGGGGCGTGGGGCGGGGAATCAACCCCCCCCCGGCGCAGCGGCCGGGGGTAAGTTAATCCACCAGGTCGCGGTAGGCGTGCCAGGAGGCGTGGCCAAGCAGCGGCAGCAGGATCGCCATGCCGACCATCAGGGTGGCAAAGCCGAGCAGCATCAGCACGACGATGAGCACCGCCCAGACCAGCATGGGCAGCGGGTTGGTGGCGACGGCCCGGATGCTGGTGGCCATGGCCGTCATCATGTCGGTGTCGCGCCCCATCATCATCGGAATGGCGATGACCGTGGCGCTGAATACCACCGTGGCCAGGATGCCGCCGACGGCGATGTAGGCCAGCACCAGCAAGGTGTAGTCACCGGAGAAGAAGATCGACTGGAAGAAATTGCTCAGATCGGGCACGTTGTCGGCATAGAACAGTGCAAAGACCACGGCCGAGACGCGCTCCCAGACGATCAGCATCAGGGCCAGCAGGATGCCGAAATGAAACAGCACGTCGGCACGCTGGCGGAGGCCGGCGAGCGAAGCGCGCAGGCTGGTGCGTTCGCCGGCTTCATGGCGCCGCGAAATCTCATACAGCCCGGCAGCGGCGAGCGGGCCGATCAGCAAGAAGCCGGAAATGGCGGTGGAGAACAGATACGGCCGCGGTGCGGCGAACATCAGCAGCAGATAGCCGACGAGTGCAAAGAACAGCCCATAGGCGAGGCTGGCGCTAAGGTTTTCGCGCATGTCGGACCAGCCGCGCTGAAGCCAGTCGAGCGGTCGTTGCGGGGGGACTTCGCGGATGCGGGGGAGGTCGAAATGCTGCGACAGAAAGTCGGCATGTCTGTCCATGAATACGCTCCAGATCAGAAAGGGTATCCCCGTCAATCTAGAACGCATTCACGGCGAAGGAAAGCTGCACTGCGGCATGGCGCGCCGCAGGGCAGGTTCAGCCGAGCTGACGGCCGGTCAGGCGCTCGTAGGCTTCGACATACTTGGCACCGGTGCGGGCCGCCACATCGGTGGGCAGGCGCGGGCCGGGCGCGGTTTTGTTCCAGTCCAGCGTTTCGAGGTAGTCGCGCACGTACTGCTTGTCGTAGGACGGCGGGCTGATGCCTTCGCGGTACTGGTCGGCCGGCCAGAAACGGGAGGAGTCGGGCGTGAGCGCTTCGTCGATGAGGTGCAGCGTGCCGGCGGCGTCGACGCCGAATTCAAACTTGGTGTCGGCAATGATGATGCCGCGGCCGGCGGCGTAGTTGGCCGCCTCGGTGTAGAGCTGCAGGGCAGCCTTGCGGGCCTCTTCGACCAGTTGGGCGCCGTTCTTGCCGGTGCCGGCCAGCAGGCCGGAGAGTACGGCGGCGGTGCGGGTCTGGGCTTCGGCGAAGGAGATGTTCTCGTCGTGGTCGCCCACGTCGGCCTTGGAGGCGGGGGTGAAGATCGGCGACGGCAGCTTGGCGGCCTGCTTGAGGCCGGCCGGCAGGGTGATGCCGCAGATCGCGCCGGTTTGCTGGTAGTCCTTCCAGCCCGAACCGATCACATAGCCGCGCACCACCGCCTCGATCGGCAGCGGGGCGAGCCGTTTGACCACCAGCGCGCGGCCAACGACCTGATCGCGCTCGTCCGGGGCTACGACAGTCTCCGGCGCGATGCCGGTGAGCTGGTTGGGCACCACATGGGCCAGCCGGTCAAACCAGAAGCCGGCCAGCGCGGTGAGCACCTCGCCTTTGCGCGGAATCGGGTCGGGCAGGATCACGTCGAAGGCGGACAAGCGGTCGGAGGTGACGATCAGCAATTTTTCGTCATCAACAGCGTAGATGTCGCGCACTTTGCCGCGAGCGAGCAGGGGCAGGGAAGTGATGCTGGACTGGAACAGGGGCGTGGTCATGGAGGTCGGCCAGAACGGGTCAAAGCGGAATTATAGCGGGGCTTGGCGGCTGTCGTGGACTCGGCGGTGTGCGGTTGATCGACGGTAATCGGATGTAACGCCCATGTCCCCTCCAATGACGTGATATCGGCGGTTTTGTTGAGATGTTCGCGCCACCGATGGGGGGTGCCGACACGCGCGGATACATCTGCGATGCACTCCCGCGCGTTGTCGCGGTCCACCGGACAGGAATGAAAACATTTTCGTTCGTCCGAGGAGGCCATATGAAAACGCAGATGTTTGGTGTGTTGGCAGGGATCGTATTGCTGGCTACGAGCGCATGCAGTACATGGGACAACTTGTCCGCCCGCGAGCGCAGCGCCGCGATTGGCGCCGGCGTGGGCGGCGTGGCCGGAGCGGTGATGACCGATGGCGGGGTGCTTGGCACCATCGGCGGCGCGGCGGTTGGCGGGGTGATCGGGGATCAGGTCGGGAAATAGCGGCCGTTGAGCTTAGTCGCCGCGAAGCGCCTCTGCCGCCGCCTCGGCCGCGATCTGGTGTCCGATCGGGTTCCAGTGGCCGTCGTAGGGACCGACCTCCAGCGATAGCGCGCTGGTGGCGTGCCAGGCGTCAAAGCGTGGTGCCAGATCGATCATCCGGGCGCCAGCGGTTTCGGCCATCTCCTTCAGGAGCGCCATGTGGGCGAGATTCCAGCTCATGTCGGTACTGCTGCGACCGCGTGGTCCGTCGATGAGCAGTACAGGAGGCTGCGCGGTCGGGGGTAGTGCATCGATAAAGCGGGCGATGATGGCGCGCGCCAGTTGTGGTGAAACGGGATCGGATTGGTTTTCGCCTGTGTGTTGTGCCGTTTTTTTTGAGCGTAGCGACGCCAGCAACGCGGACGGGTTGAACTTGAGTTGCGAGAATACGTACTGTGCCAGTGCCGAGTGCCGCGCCCAGGTTTTCAGCCCGCTGGCTGCTGGCCGCCGGAAGGCTTCGAGGGCGCCGGAGCCGGGGGTGATGCAGGGGCCTTGGTGGTTCCCCGATCCGCAAAGTGCTTGTCGCACGTCACCGACTTCCAGTACGAAGACGAAGCGCTGAACCCCCCATTGCTGGCTCGCGAGTTGGGCGCGTTCGGCATAGTCCAGCAAGCTGGATCCGGGGCCCCCCAGTGAATAGACGGTGGCGTTGTTCAGCACGCGTGCCAATGCGGGCCCGACCCGTTGATCCGGTGCGAGCATGTTGGCTTCGACGAAGCTGTCGCCGATCACGGCGATGGCGCTTGGGTTGGGCACGAAGTCCTGAGTGTCGACAAAGCCGAAGTTGTTGCTGCGCAGGCGTTGCGCGTTCTTCATGTCCCAGCCCGTCGACACCGTGAAGTCATGGTGCGGCGGATAGGTCAGGATGGTCGGGCTCACATGGTAGTCGACCATCGTGGCGCTTGAGACCGGCAGCAGGCGTAGGGTCAGCTCAAGGCCGATGACCGTGAGCAGGCCGCCAAGCAAGAGATAGAGGGCAGGGCGCAGCGTTTTCATCAGAAGTTGAAGTAAATGAACGCGCTGGCGGCCGAGCGCGTTTCGTTGATGAAAACCAGCAAGACGGCCAAGCTTAAACCGGTGCCGCCCAGTGTTGCGCAAAACCGTGGCCGTGCGCGGGTACGCGCCAGCAGGGCTTCACCGATGCGATTGCTGTTTGGGCAAAGAAAGGCCAGTGCGCCGAGTATGAGGCACCACGTCCAGCCGCGCATTGTGTCGAGCCCGGCGTTCCATAGCAGGACGTGGGGGCCGTCCGGCGGAATCGCCAGGCTCGTCATGCCGCTCAGTATCCTGCCGGCCGCACCGAAGCTCTCGGCCCGGAAAAACACCCAGCCGATGATCACCGCCAGCAGGGTGATTGCCCATGCGCTCAGGCGGTAGGCGAGGTGCTCACTCAAACGCGGCGCGTGCTTGGCGACTGTCGCCCGGAAGGCATGGTTGATTGCCAGATATAGCCCGTGCAGGCCGCCCCAGACGACAAAAGTCCACGCAGCGCCGTGCCAAAGGCCGCCGAGCAGCATGGTGATGAAGAGGTTGATGTAGCGCCGAGACGGCCCTTTCTGGCTGCCGCCGAGTGGAATGTAGAGGTAGTCGCGCAGGAACGCCGACAGGCTCATGTGCCAGCGGCGCCAGAAGTCGGAAATTGACAGGGCGCGATAGGGGGAGTTGAAGTTGTAGGGCAGACGGATGTTAAACATCCATGACAGCCCGATCGCCATGTCCGAGTAGCCCGAGAAGTCGAAGTACAGCTGGAAGGTGTAGGCCAGCGCACCGATCCAGGCTTCGGCAAGATCGGGCTGCGCGCCGGCTTCAGCGGCGTTGAAGACGGTGTCGGCATAGGGCGAAATCCCATCGGCAAGCACGACCTTCTTGAACAGGCCGAGCGCAAAGATCGCGAGACCGCCGATGAAGTTGCCGGTATTGAAGCGGTAGTTCGCTGCATCGCGGAACTGCGGCATCATTTGCGCGTGGTGGAGCACCGGGCCGGCGACCAGATGCGGAAAGTAAGTGACGAACAGGCCGTAGTGCGTAAATGCGAATTCACGCACGCCTTTCTGGTAGCCGTCGGCCAGGAAGGCGATCTGGGTGAAGGTGAAGAAGGAGATGCCAATCGGCAGCAACACCTCGCCCAAATGCCAGCCGGCGCCGACGAGCGCATTGACGCTGTCGACGAAGAAGTTAGCGTACTTGAAATAGCCCAGAAGCAGCAGGTTGACCGTGACGCCTACGATCAGCCAGCGCTTTGCGGCCGGTGTGCGCGCGCCGCGTGTGGCGATGCGGCGTCCGACGCTGTAGTTCCAGACGATGGAGCCGAGCAGCAGCGCCACGAATTCCGGCATCCAGTAGCCGTAGAAAAACACCGAGGCGGCGAACAGCCAGCCAGCCGCCAGCGTGCGATGGCGGCGAGGCAGCAGATAGAAGACAAGGGCAACGATCGGGAGATAGAGGAATGCAAAGGCCGCGCTGGTGAAGAGCATGGGTGCAGTCTGATCCCCGAGGCTAGTGCTTTTGTATTAGCCTAGATCATTCTGCGCTGCCATGCTGCTCCGTTTTGTAAACTGCCGTGTGGGCGGCTCGCTGTCTGTGCGCTGGCTATGGTGTGGCCGCGAGCCTCGTCGGTCAATGCCCGCCCGACTCCTCGGCCGCCAGTGCCTTGCGCATGCGCCGCATCCCCAGCGCGACCGCGGTGGCGATGATGGGGATGGTGATGGCGGTGAGGATCTCTGGCGTCAGCGGCTGGATGACATACTTGGCGCCCTTGGCCATGTAGTTGACCAGCTGCGAGGCGTAGTAGGTGATGGCGACCACCGACAGGCCTTCGACGGTCTCCTGCAGGCGTAGCTGAAGTTTGGCGCGGCGGTTCATCTGGCCGAGCAGCTCCTGGTTTTGCTGCTGCAGGGCAATGTCGACACGGGTGCGGAGCAACTGGCTGCTGCGGGCGATGCGGGCGGAGAGTTCTTCTTGGCGGCGGGCGATGGCGGCGCAGGTGTTGACGGCCGGCGCGAGGCGGCGTTCGATGAAGTCGGTGATGTTCGGGTAGCCGGCGTGGCGTTGTTCGCGCAGTTCGGCGGTGCGTTGCTGGACGAGCCGGTAGTAGGCCGCGGCCGCGCCGAATCGGTAGGTAGTGCGGGCGACGGCGTGCTCGACCTCGGTGGCCAGACGGGTGAGGCGGGTGAGGATGTCGCGCTCGTCGTTGGCGATGGCGGTCTGGCTCATGGCGTCCATCAGGTCGGCCAGTTCGTCTTCGGCGGCCTTGAGTGTCTTGCTGATGGCCTTGGCGACCGGGAAGGCCATGAGGGCCATCATTCGGTAGGTTTCAATTTCCAGAATGCGTTGTACGTTGCGGCCGGCCTGGCGGCGGTCGAGTCCGTCGTCAATGATCGTGAAGCGGGAGAAGCCGTCGTGGATCTGGAAATCGGTAAATAGCCAGCCGGCGCCATCGGCAAAACGCGTGACGATGATGGAGCGGTCTGGATCGGCCAGTTGGGCGGCGCGGGCTTCGGCGGGGTGTTTGCCGGCAGAGAGCACGGCCACGTTCGAGGCGACCATCAATTTGCCGGGAATGGCCTTGCGCCAGGCGGCAGGCACGGCGAGCAGGGCGGCGCTGTCTTCGGGTTCGGCGTCGTCGACGTCGCGCAGAAAGGTGTAGCTGGAGAACTCGTTGTGGCGCTCCCACTTGAGGCGGAAGTCGCCGGCGTCCAGCAGGAGGTGGCCTTTGGCAGTTTCGGGCAGCGCAATTTGCAGCTGACGGGCGAGTTGCTGAAGGTGATGGTGCTCCTGATCGCTGCTGCCGCTGTCGTGCACGAAGGCCAGGTAGCTGATGCGGGTCGGGCCGCGTAGCGGAATCGGCGGGCGTGAGTGGACTTCGTCGTTGAGGCTTTGCCGGAGCGGGTGTTCTTCAAACAGGGTCATGGGCGTAGGCACCGTGATGCGAGCGGCGTAGCGCCGGAAGCGGCCTACTTTAGCAGCCTGTTTTACGCCCGGGTAGGGCGGTGACGGCGCGGGTTACATGTCTGACCGGTCGGTCGGAAAATGTCGGCGTAGGAAGTGCGCTTTGTTGTGGCGCATGAAATGCTCGGCGTCCCAGTCGCCAGGCGCAAGCCGGTGTGCGTGGGCGGGGTGAAAGATAAAGGCCCAGGCGATGATGGTGATGCCATCGCGTGTCAGAGCCTCGACGGCTTCGCGCTGGTACTGCGCGCCTTCAAAGGTGTCGAGGCGCGCCAGCGCGGTGGCATCGCGCAGGTGATAGAGCACGCCGTCGACGCTCGAATCGCCGGCGGGGCGGATGCCGGGGTAGTCTTCGCCGCGCACCGGATGGCGGCGGTAGCCGTTCAGCCGAGCGGGTTCGGCGGGGCAGGATTGACCGGTGACGGCGCGAAAGATGTCGTCGCACATCAGCGAGCCGTAGGTGAAGCAGGCGGTCGGGGGTGTCATGGTGGGCCGGATGCGACAACGGCACCCGCAGGTGCCGTTGATGTCGCCCGAGTCGTGTGGATCAGCGCACGACCTGGGTGAGCTCGCCAGCCTTGTAGCGGGCGGCGATCTTGTCGAGCGAGACCGGCTTGATCTTGCTGGCCTGGCCAGCGCAGCCGAAGGCTTCGAAGCGCGCCTTGACCACCAGCTTGGCGGCCTCGCGGGCGGGTTTGAGGTATTCGCGCGGGTCGAACTTGGATGGGTTCTCGAACATGAACTTGCGGATCGCGCCGGTCATGGCCAGGCGGATGTCGGTGTCGATGTTGATCTTGCGCACGCCGTACTTGATACCTTCGACGATTTCCTCGACCGGCACGCCGTAGGTTTCTTTCATGTCGCCGCCAAACTCGCGGATGATCGCCAGCAGCTCTTGCGGCACCGAACTGGAGCCGTGCATGACCAGGTGGGTGTTGGGGATGCGCTGGTGGATGGCCTTGATGCGGTCGATGGCGAGGATGTCGCCGGTGGGCTTGCGGGTGAATTTGTAGGCGCCGTGGCTGGTGCCGATGGCGATCGCCAGGGCGTCGCAGTCGGTTAGCTTGACGAAGTCGGCGGCCTGGTCGGGGTCGGTGAGCAGCTGCGAGTGGTCCAGCTTGCCTTCGGCGCCGTGGCCGTCTTCCTCGCCGGCTTCACCGGTTTCGAGCGAACCGAGGCAGCCCAGTTCGCCCTCGACCGTCACGCCGATGGCGTGGGACATCTCGACCACCTTGCGGGTGACTTCGACGTTGTAGTCGTAGGAGGCCGGGGTCTTGCCGTCTTCGAGCAGCGAGCCGTCCATCATCACCGACGAGAAACCGGAGCGGATGGCGGTGAGGCACACCGCCGGCGACTGGCCGTGGTCCTGGTGCATGACGACGGGGATGTGCGGGTAGGCTTCGACGGCGGCGTCGATCAGGTGGCGCAGAAAGGCTTCGCCGGCGTATTTGCGGGCACCGGCCGAGGCTTGCATGATCACCGGGCTGTCGAGTTCGGCGGCCGCTTCCATGATGGCCTGGACCTGCTCCAGGTTGTTGACGTTGAAGGCGGGCAGGCCATAGCTGTGCTCTGCTGCATGGTCGAGAAGCTGTCGCATGGATACGAGCGGCATGGGTGTCTCCTGATTGGGGTCGAAGCGTGCCGGCGCATCGGGCGCCGGCAAAACGCGATTATTTTACCGTGAGTGCCGCTGTTGCGGTGCGTCAGGCGTCACACGGGCGGAATGCCTTGCGAGGCCTTGGCCTGGCAGGCGCGGAGTTCGGCGTTCAGGCCATCGGCATTTTTGTCGGCGCCACCCCAGGTGTCGAAATGCAGTAGTTCTTCGAGCGGCAGGCGCTGGCGCCAACCGGCCGCTTCAAGTTCGGGCTTGTCGAAGAAATGGCTGACCTTGCCGATGCACAGGTAGGCCACCGGCATGATGCGCTCGGGCAGCTGCAGGATCTCGCGAATGGCCGATTGCTTGAAGATGCTCACCCAGCCCACGCCAAGGCCTTCGGCGCGCGCGGCCAGCCACAGGTTTTGTACGGCGCAGACCGAGCTGTAGATGTCCATCGCCTTGATATGCGTGCGGCCGATCACCACCGGGCCGGCGCGGTCGCGGTCGCAGGTGATGCACAGGTTGATCGGGGCTTCGACGATGCCTTCGAGGCGCAGGGTTTTGTAGGTCTCGCGCTGCTCGCCTTCGAACATGTCGGCGGCTTCGGCATTGGCGGTGGTGAAGGCGTCATGTACCTGCCGCTTGATCGCCGCGTCGCGCACCAGCACAAAGCTCCACGGTTGCATGAAGCCCACCGAGGGCGCGAAGTGGGCGGCGGTGAGGATGCGCGCCAGCATGTCGTCCGGCACCGGGTCGGGCAGGAACTGGCCGCGCACATCGCGGCGGGTGAGGATGTTGCGGTAGATGACGGCGCGATCGGCGTCGCTGAATTGATGGATGGCCTGGTGGCCTTGGGTCGCTTGCATGGAGTCCCCTTGATTCAAGCGTAGTGCACGGCGGCCGGGCCTGACCGCCGATAAAAACGCTCTCCGGCCGGTCTTCTGACTCGGGTTCAGCGTCTGCCGCGCCTTCCCGCCCGTTTGGGCAGTGGCATGTTGCGGCAGACATCCCCCTCACAGCGTTGGGCACGTTGCGGAATCGGCAGCCGGGGCAGGCCCCGCCGCCTCACCGCATTCCCGATTCTCCCGTCTTGAGACGGGCACCGGAAAGCGACATGAAAACGGCCGCCAGTCTAGCAGAGCGGCGGCCGTCGGGATCTTGCTGCGGTGCGGCGTCAAGCTTGGGCCGTTCCCGCCCGGCGCAGGGCCGCCCCAAGCCGGGCTGCGCCCCCTTGGGCGGCAGCGCAGACGCGCAGCGGCAAGCGTGGGGGCCGGTATTCTCTTTCAGTCGGCCGAGTTCGGTGCCGTGTGCTCGCCGACCCGCACGATCTTCAGCGTGTTGGTGCCGCCGGCGGTGCCGATTGGCTCGCCGATGGTGAGCACGATCAGGTCGCCGTAGGTGACCACGCCCTGGTCGATGAGGATGCGCTCGGCTTCCCACAACAGCATGTCGCGGTCCTGGTGTGGCTGCGACATGAGCAGCGGATACACCTCGCGGTACAGCGTCATCTGGTTGCGCGCGGCTTTTTCGGGCGTGAGGGCGTAGATCGGCACGCCGCTGTTGAGCCGGCTCATCCACAGCGCGGTGGAGCCGGTCTGGGTGAGGGCGGCGATGGCCTTGACCTTGAGGTGGTGGGCCGTCCAGATGGCGGCCATGGCGATGGATTGGTCGATGCGGGTGAAGGTACGGTTGAGCACATCGCGGTCGAGCGTCACCTCCGATGACTTCTCGGCTTCCAGGCAGACCCGCGACATGGCTTCGACCACTTCGACCGGGAAGCTGCCGGCGGCAGTCTCGGCCGACAGCATGACGGCGTCGGTGCCGTCGAGCACGGCGTTGGCCACGTCGGACACCTCGGCGCGGGTGGGTACCGGGCTGGTGATCATCGACTCCATCATCTGGGTGGCGGTGATGGTCAGTTTGTTTTTCTCGCGGGCGGCGCGAATCATCTTCTTTTGCAGCGCCGGCACGGCCGCGTCGCCCACTTCGACGGCCAGGTCGCCGCGCGCCACCATGATGCCGTCGGAGGCGTCGAGGATTTCTTCCAGGTTGGTAACCGCCTCGGTGCGCTCGATCTTGGCAATCAGCAGCGCCTTGCCGCCGGCGGCGCGCATCAGTTGGCGGGCCATGTACATGTCGGCCGCGCTCTTGGGAAAGGACACGGCGATGAAATCCACGCCGATCTTGGCCGCGGTGCGCACATCGTCCATGTCCTTGGCGGTCAGCGCCGGGGCCGAGAGGCCGCCGCCCTGGCGGTTGATGCCCTTGTTGTTGGAGAGCAGGCCGCCGACGCGGACGGTGCAGTGAATGGCGGTGCCGATCACTTTCTCGACGCTGACCTTGAGCCGGCCATCGTCGAGCA
This sequence comes from Denitromonas ohlonensis, assembly GCF_007625205.1. GTDB lineage: Bacteria > Pseudomonadota > Gammaproteobacteria > Burkholderiales > Rhodocyclaceae > Nitrogeniibacter > Nitrogeniibacter ohlonensis. The sequence goes on from NZ_VMNI01000005.1 coordinate 79,015, forward strand.
GCAGGATGTCGCCAGGGCCGACATCGCCGGGCAGGTCGGGATAGTCGAGGCCGACACGGGTTTCGTCACCCAGTTCGCAGGTGGCGTCGAGAATGAAGGCCGCGTCTTTCTTGAGCGTGACCTTGCCGTCGGCAAACTTGCCAACCCGGATCTTTGGTCCTTGCAAGTCGGCCAGAATGCCGACCGGCCGCCGGGTGCGTGCGCTCACCTCGCGAATGGCGTTGGCGCGGGCAATGTGATCTTCGGCCGTGCCGTGCGAGAAATTCATGCGTACCACATCCACCCCGGCATGCACCATGGCTTCGAGGACGGTGGGGTCGGAAGAGGCAGGGCCGAGCGTGGCGACGATCTTGGTGTGGCGAGACATGTGGCGTCCTGTTGTTGTGATGTGGGCGACGGTAGCGTTCTATTCTAGCGGCTGTGCTGGTCTTGGGCACGACAGGCGTCGTGACAGCGGCTATCTGGCACGTTCCTGCCGGTCGTCTCTTTGGCAGGACTGTGCGTGAGCCACGTGGCATGCTGCGCTGATCGATTGGCGAGCGGGAAGCATGTTGACGTTGACGTCAACGTCGCTTATTGTGTTCCGGATAACTTTTTCGAGGGCAGGGCGATGGATTTGAAAGGCAGTGTTTTTGTCGTAACCGGCGGCGGCTCAGGATTGGGCGCCGCGACGGCACAGATGGTGGTCGAGGCCGGCGGTAGCGTGGTGTTGGTGGATGTAAACGTCGAAGCCGGCGAAGCACGCGCAGCCGAACTGGGCGCTGCGGCACGCTTCGTAACAACTGACGTGACGGATGAAAGCAGCGCTCGCGCCGCTTTTGCCGCGGCAGCCGAAGCCTTTGGCCCGGTCACCGGCCTGGTGAACTGCGCGGGTGTGGCGCCGGCAGAGAAAGTGCTTGGGCGCGAAGGCGCGCACCGCCTGGATTCCTTTGCCAAGGTGGTCGGGATCAACCTGATCGGCACCTTCAACATGATCCGTCTGGCCGCCGAAGCGATGAGCCAGAACACGCCCAACGCGATGGGCGAACGTGGCGTGATCGTCAGCACCGCCTCCGTGGCCGCCTTTGATGGTCAGATCGGTCAGGCGGCCTATGCCGCATCGAAAGGCGGCGTGGTGGCGCTGACCTTGCCGGTGGCGCGCGAGCTGGCGCGCTCGGGCATTCGCGTGATGACCATCGCGCCGGGCATCATGGAAACACCGATGCTGATGGGCATGCCGGCCGAAGTGCAGGACGCGCTGGGCAAGATGGTGCCCTTCCCCTCGCGCATGGGCAAGCCGTCGGAGTACGCGGCGCTGGTGCGTCACATCGCCGAGAACAGCTATCTGAATGGCGAGGTGATTCGTCTGGATGGCTCGATCCGCATGGCGCCGAAGTAATCTCGCGGTGTTGTCGGACAAAAACGCGACCCGGGTGGTCGCGTTTTTCATGGGCGTGCGGTTTGGGGCGTTCGCGCAAGTGTGATACAAGGCGTCGGTTGGTGCGGCGCAATGTGCACCGAGGTTTTTCATCGAGGTTTATGGTGTCTGATCGATCCGACGCGGCGGTTGATGACAGCGGCGAGTGCTACCACTGCGGCCTGCCCGCGACTGACGGTGTCCGTTACGACGTGGTGATTGGCGGCGAGCGCCGTCACATGTGTTGTGCGGGGTGTCAGGCGGTGGCGCAGGCGATCGTGGACACCGGCCTGACCGACTACTACCGCCATCGCGACGCCTTGCCCGAGTCGCGCAAGGAAGCGCTGCCCGAGGCGCTCGGCGAGCTCGGGCTGTTTGATCATCCCGACTTCCAGAAGACCTTCGTTCGCCCCCTTAGCGAGCGCAGTCGCGAGGCTTCGCTCTTGCTCGAGGGCATTACCTGCGCGGCCTGTGTGTGGCTGAACGAGCAGCATGTGGCGCGGCTGCCTGGCGTTGAAGCGATCGAGATCAACTACGCGACCCGCCGTGCCCGCGTCCGCTGGGACGCCGAGCGGGTCAAGCTGTCAGACATTCTCGGTGCCATTCAGGCCATCGGTTACCGCGCCTATCCCTATGACGAAGCCCGCTCGGAGGAGATCGCCCGGCGCGAGCGCCGCAGCGCCCTGTGGCGCCTGTTTGTGGCTGGTTTCGGGATGATGCAGGTGATGATGTACGCCATCCCCGCCTATGTCGCGGGCGAGGGCGACATCACCGCCGATATCGACCAGCTCTTGCGCTGGGCCAGCCTGGTGCTGACCGTGCCGGTGGTGCTGTACTCGGCCGCGCCCTTCTTTCAGCGGGCCTGGCGCGATGTACGCCTGATGCGCCTCGGCATGGATGTGCCGGTGGCGCTAGGGGTCGGCAGCGCCTTTGCAGCGAGTTGCTACGCCACGGTGATTGCCTCGGGCGAGGTGTATTTCGACTCGGTGGCGATGTTTGTGTTCTTCCTGCTGTGTGGTCGCTATTTAGAGATGATCGCGCGGCAGAAGGCCGTGCGCGGCGTCGAGGCCCTGGGCAAAGTCTTGCCGGCGTTTGCCGAGCGGGTGCTGGTCGATGGCAGCGATGAGCGCGTGCCCGTGTCGACGCTGGTGCCGGGTGACCGTGTGCGGGTGAAGCCGGGCGAGGCGATTCCTGCGGACGGGCGGGTGCTCGAGGGTGAAAGTGCGGCCGATGAATCCTTGCTGACCGGCGAGAGCCGGCCGGTGCCCAAGTCGGTCGGTGCGGTGGTGACGGGCGGCAGCTTGAACATCAGCAGCCCGGTGGTGGTGGAGGTCGAGCAGGTTGGCGACGCCACGCGCCTGGCCGCCATTTTGCGATTGATGGAGCGCGCCGCCACCGAGAAGCCGCAACTGGTGCGGCAGGCTGACCGCATCGCGGGCTATTTCATCGCGGCGCTGCTGGTGCTGGCGGTATCGGCCGGCATCGGCTGGTATCTGGTGGATGCTGATCGCGCGTTGTGGGTGTTTGTGTCGGTGCTGGTGGTGAGCTGTCCTTGCGCCCTGTCGCTGGCCACGCCGGCAGCGCTCACGGTGGCGTCGGATGCACTGGCTCGGCGCGGCGTGCTGGTCACCCGCGGCCACGCGATTGAAGCACTGGCGAGCGCCGATACCATCATGTTCGACAAGACGGGCACGCTGACCGAGGGCGCGGTGCGTCTGGCGGACATACATACCGCCGACGGCGTGGATCGACAGATCGCGCTGGCCATCGCCGCGGCGCTCGAGCAGGGCTCGGAGCATGCCATCGCCTCCGGTGTCCGCGCGGCTTCGAAAGGCGTGCGCAAGCAGGCCATGGCCGTCATCGCGCAGACCGGGCGCGGCGTCGAAGGCGTGATCGATGGGCAGCGTTATCGCATCGGACGCGAGGATTTTGTCGAAGAGTTGGCGCGCTCTCCGTTGCCGGTGGCGCTCCGTGCCGCCCCGGGCGACGTTCGGACGCCCGTGTTTTTGGGCGGCGACAAAGGCTGGCTGGCCATCTTGCTGCTGGAGGACGAGACCCGGCCGCAGGCGCGCGAGGCGCTGCAGTGGATGGCCTCTCACGGTCTGGCGCTCGGCATTCTGAGCGGCGATGCGCCGCAGACGGTCAAGGCCTTTGCGGAAAAGCTCGGTGTGGCGAATGCCTCTGGCGGGCTGTCACCGCAGGACAAGCATGCGGCCATCGAGACGCTTCAGGCGCAGGGGCGCGTGGTGGCGATGGTCGGTGATGGCGTCAATGACGCGCCGGTGCTCGCCAAGGCGCATGTGTCGATTGCGATGGGCGAGGGCACCGAGCTGGCCCGGACGCACGCTGATATCGTCCTGCTGGGCGGTCAGATGATGGCGCTGACCGAGGGCATTGTGCTGGCGCGGCGCACACTGAAGATCATCCGGCAAAACCTGTTCTGGTCATTCGGCTACAATTTTCTGGCCATTCCGCTGGCCGTGGCAGGGTGGGTGACGCCTTGGATGGCGGGTATCGGCATGTCAGCCAGCTCCCTTTTTGTCGTGCTCAACGCTTTGCGTTTGCAGCGTGGACGCTCGGCGCGTGAGTGATCATGGATAGCTTGTATTTGCTGATTCCACTTTCCGTCTTCCTGGTCTTTGTGATCGGCCTGCTGTTCTGGTGGTCGGTGCGCTCGGGGCAGTTCGACGACCTCGAGGGGCCCGCGTATAGAATGATGATGGACGACGATAAACCGCCGTCGGCGAAGGATGCCGACGGTCCGGCCGGAAATACCCCAAAAAACGGGCGGGACGTCGGCTGATTGATCGCATCTCGGCTGACTATTTTTCCAGATTGATCCATGTCAACGCCCCTATTTTGCGCATAGTCATACTACGCACATGGGTATTGGCATGTGCCGCGCCGACGCGGCGCTGGCGTGCCAGCCAAACGGTTTCAAGTCTCTCTGTTGGGGTTGGGGGTGCGTGCAAACGCACCCTTTTTTTTGCGCCTCGTATACCCTTAACCCCCATAGCGTCAAGGCTTTGCGCGCATCTTGCAGTGCAATACAATATTGACCTGTATCAAAAGCTCGACCCGGTCTAGGGGTATCCTTCGTCCGGTGCATATTCGGCAGCCATGCCAGTATGCAGGGGGGTTCCAGGTTTTAATTCTAAGAGGTGACTCACATGCAATCGCAAGCGACTTACAACTATAAAGTCGTGCGCCAGTTCGCCATCATGACGGTGGTGTGGGGGATCGTGGGCATGCTGGTCGGCGTGATCGTCGCAGCACAGCTCGTATGGCCCGAACTGAACTTCGCCGAGTGGTTCCACTTTGGTCGACTGCGCCCGTTACACACAAACGCCGTGATCTTTGCCTTTGGCGGCTGTGCGCTGTTTGCAACGTCTTACTATGTGGTGCAACGCACGAACCATGTGCCCTTGTTTGCACCCAAGTTGGCATCATTTACGTTCTGGGGATGGCAACTCGTCATCTTGCTCGCCGCGATCACCTTGCCGCTGGGGATTACCACCAGCAAGGAATACGCCGAGCTCGAGTGGCCGATCGATCTGTTGATTGCGGTCGTGTGGGTGTCTTACGCGATCGTCTTCTTCGGGACCATCGCCAAGCGCAAGACGTCGCACATTTATGTGGCCAACTGGTTCTACGGTGCATTCATCCTTGCGGTGGCTTTGCTGCATATCGTCAATAGCGCGGCGATTCCGGTCAGCCTGACCAAGTCCTACTCCGCCTATGCGGGTGTGCAGGATGCGATGATCCAGTGGTGGTACGGCCACAATGCGGTAGGCTTCTTCCTGACCGCTGGCTTCTTGGGCATGATGTATTACTTTGTGCCAAAGCAGGCCGACCGTCCGGTCTATTCCTATCGCCTGTCGGTGGTGCACTTTTGGGCGCTGATCTTCACTTACATGTGGGCCGGCCCTCACCACCTGCACTACACGGCGTTGCCGGACTGGACTCAGTCTGTGGGCATGGTTTTCTCGCTGATTCTGCTGGCACCGTCGTGGGGCGGCATGATCAACGGCATCATGACCTTGTCGGGCGCGTGGCATAAGCTCCGTACTGATCCGATTCTCAAATTCCTGATCACCTCGCTGTCCTTCTACGGCATGTCGACCTTCGAAGGTCCGATGATGTCGGTGAAAACCGTGAATGCGCTGTCGCATTACACCGACTGGACCGTCGGTCATGTGCACTCGGGCGCACTTGGCTGGGTGGCCATGGTGTCGATTGGTGCGATGTACTACCTGCTGCCGCGTATGTACGGCAAGACTGAAATGTATTCGACCAAGCTGATCACGACCCACTTCTGGATCGCGACCATCGGTGTCGTTTTGTACATTGCCTCGATGTGGATTGCCGGTGTTATGCAGGGCCTGATGTGGCGTGCCACCAACCCGGATGGCACATTGACCTACTCCTTCGTTGAGTCGGTCAAGGCCAGCTATCCGTTCTGGTCGATCCGTCTGCTCGGTGGTGTGCTCTTCCTCGGCGGCATGCTTCTCATGTTCTACAACATGGTGAAGACGATCGCTGGTCAGAAAGCCTACAGCGCACCGGTGGTCGCGCCGCAGGCCGCACACGCCTAATCCGGAGAGACGAAAATGGCTCAATCGAAGCATGATTTTATCGAGCGCAGCGTCGGTTGGATGATCGTCCTGACGCTGTTGGTGATCAGTATTGGTGGTCTGGTGGAAATCGTTCCGCTGTTCTTCCAGAAATCGACGACGACGCCGACCAACGAAATAGTCAAACCCTACGATCCGGTCAGTCTGGTCGGGCGGGACGTGTATATCCGCGAAGGTTGCTACAACTGCCATTCGCAGATGATTCGTCCTTTCCGTGCCGAAACCGAGCGCTATGGCCACTATTCGGTCGCTGGTGAGTTTGTCTATGACCATCCTTTCCAGTGGGGGTCCAAGCGTACCGGGCCGGATCTGGCTCGTGTCGGCGGTCGTTATTCGGACGAATGGCATCGTATTCACCTGAACAACCCGCGCGACGTGGTGCCTGAGTCGAACATGCCGGCTTTTCCGTGGCTGGAGCGTCCGGTCTCGGTGAGCGACATCGAAGACAAGATGCGCGCGTTGAACATGGTTGGTCTGCACAAGTATTCGGACGAGGAGATTGCCGGCGCCAAGGCGGCCCTCGAAGGCAAGACCGAGATGGATGCCGTGATCGCGTACCTTCAGGGTATGGGTCTCGCGCTTCAGAACGTGCAGTGACAGGGTGAGGTGGCGTCGTGGAACTCAATGATCTGCGTTCAATCCTGACGGTGCTGGGTTTGGTGTGTTTCCTGGGGATTTGTTTCTGGGCGTACAGCAAGTCGGCAAAGCAGGGGTTTGACGAAGCGGCGCAACTGCCCTTCACCGATGACGATCTGCCGGTCCGGAAAGATCCGGGCCAGCAACGGAAGGAAGGATAAGAAAATGGCTGACTTTGTGAGCGGCTTCTGGAATGCTTACGTCATGGTTCTCGTGAGCCTGAGTATCGCGTTCTGTGTATTCATTCTGATGTCCAATATGGGCGAAGGAAAAGGCGCCCGGAAGGGCGAAAAGGTCGAACTGCACGGACACGTGTGGGACGAAACGCTGGCGGAGTACAATAATCCGCTGCCGCAGTGGTGGAAGTACCTGTACTGGATCACCGTGTTTTTCGCGATCTTCTATATGGCGGCTTACCCGGGTTTCGGTAACGTTAAAGGCTTCCTGAACTGGTCGTCCGCCGGTCAGTACGACGGAGAAATGACCAAAGCGGAGGCGACCTACGCACCGATCTTCAAAAAGTATGCGGAAATGGATCTGGCGGCTGTTGCGGCGGACCCGGAAGCCAAGGCCATGGGGCGTCGTCTGTTCCTGACCTACTGTGCGCAGTGTCATGGCGGTGACGCGCGGGGTGCCAAGGGCTTCCCGAACCTGGCCGACAATGATTGGCTGTATGGCGGCGAACCCGATGTGATCAAGACTACGATCCTTGGCGGCCGTCAGGGCATCATGCCGCCGATGGGCGCAGCCCTGGGCGGCGACGGCACTGAAGATGTGGCCAACTATGTGCGCTCGCTCTCCGGTCTGGCCCATGACTCGCTGCGCGCCGGTCGCGGAAAGGAAATGTTCGAGCAGAACTGTGCGGCCTGCCACGGTGCGGATGGCAAGGGGATGCACGCCGTCGGCGCGCCGAACCTGACTGACGAAACCTGGCTGTATGGTTCGTCGAAGGCCACTATCATCGAGACCATTACCAAGGGTCGCAGCAACCGGATGCCAGCGTTCGAAGCCTTCTTGGGCAACGACAAAACGCATCTTCTGGCCGCCTATGTGTACGGGTTGTCGGACAAGGCGGGCGCCAAGTAATACTGTCAGTCTGTCTTTTGAAAGCGCAGGTCTCCCCGGGTACGCCCGGGGATATTTGCGGCAACAAAATTAGAACATATTGATATTGCGATCTCATGACAAACCCCACTCCCCAGCCCATCAAAATCGTGCCTCCCAAAAAGAAAGCGGCCGCGTTGGAAGGCCAGGAGGGTTCGCTCTACGAGGCGCGCAAGAAAATCTATGTGCGGGCCATCAGTGGTGTGTTCACCAACTGGCGATGGATTCTGGTGTGGGTTACGCAGTTGCTGTATTACGGCCTGCCGTGGTTGCAGTGGAACGGTCGGCAGGCAGTGCTGTTTCATCTGGTCGAGCGCAAGTTCTATATCTTTGGCTGGGTGTTCTGGCCGCAGGATGTGTTCTTTCTGGCGATCCTGCTGATCATTTCCGCTTACGCGCTGTTCTTCTTTACCGCCGTGGCGGGTCGATTGTGGTGTGGCTATGCTTGCCCGCAAACGGTCTACACCGAGATATTCCTCTGGATCGAGGAGAAGATCGAGGGCGACCGGAACAAGCGCATGAAGCTGGACAACGCGCCCATGAGCGCGCGCAAGTTCCGGCTCAAGGCAAGCAAGCATGCGGTCTGGGCGGCTGTCGCCTTGTGGACCGGCTTTACCTTTGTGGCCTACTTCACGCCGCTCAAGGAATTGCTGGCGTCCTTCTCGCCCTTTAGCTTTGGCGGGTGGGAGATTTTCTGGATTCTGTTCTACGGTGCTTTCACCTACTTCTTCGCCGGCATCATGCGCGAACAGGTGTGCAAGTACATGTGCCCGTATGCTCGCTTTCAAGGCGTGATGTTCGACCCGGATACCTTGGTCATCACTTATGACGAAGAGCGCGGCGAGCCGAGAGGGGCGCGCAAGAAGGGTGTCGATCCGGCCTCGGTCGGCAAGGGCGACTGCGTCGATTGCGGTATCTGTGTTCAGGTGTGCCCGACGGGCATCGACATCCGTGATGGCTTGCAGTACGAGTGTATTGGTTGTGCGGCATGTATCGATGCCTGCGACCAGGTCATGGACAAAATGGACTACCCGCGCGGCCTGATCCGCTACTCAACCGAGAACGCGATCAAGAAGCACTGGGGGCGCAAGGAAATCCTTGGCCATGTGATGCGGCCGAGAACCCTGATTTATGGTGGCATTCTGGCGGCCGTGTGTCTGGCCTTTGTCTGGGGCCTGGCGACGCGCGAGCCCTTGCGAATGGACATCATCCGCGACCGTGCGACGCTCTCCCGCGAGGTGGCCGGGGGCTTTATCGAGAACGTCTATCAGCTTCAGGTCATGAACATGACCGAGGCGCCGCGGAGTTTCGACGTGACCGTCGACGGGCTCGATGGCATCCGGATATCTGACTTCAGCGGCAAGATCGACGTCGCACCGGCAACGATGCAGGCCGTGACGGTGCGGGTTCAGGTGCCCGTCGATACGGGTGAGCCCGGCTCGTCGAATGTGATCCATTTTGAAATCAAGGCGAGCGATGACACCTCCGTCGGTGTGCGTGAAGCCTCCACTTTTCTGTTGCCCCGTTGAGTATGAGTATGAGCATGGCTCTGAATAAAACTGCGTCGCCCTGGTTTCGCCAAGCCTGGCCCTGGTTTCTGGTGTCGCTGCCTGCGACGGCCGTGATTGCCGGGTTCATCACGCTCTGGCTGGCGGTCGAGTCCGACGATGGCTTGGTGGCTGACGACTACTACAAGCAAGGGCTCGCGCTGCAGCAATCGATTGTGCGCGACCACGAAGCCGCGCGCCTCGGACTGGCGGCCAAGCTCCGGTTCGACGGCGGCCAGATCGCGCTGAGCTTGTCGAGTAACGACGGCGCTGCGCCAGCGACCGTGTTCCTGCGGCTGGTGCATCCGACCCAGCCAGATATGGATCGCGCCATTTCGCTGGTGGGTGATAACGGAAACTACACGGCAAGCACCGACGCGCTGGACGGGCGTTGGCAAGTCTTGCTCGAAGACGAGTCCCGCGCATGGCGTTTGACCGGGACCATTGAACTCCCCGCAGAGACAGAAGTGCGCCTGGCGGCGCAAAAACCTGTGAACTGAAGGAGAAGCATCATGGCTTTCAAGGAATTGTTCAGTACCGATATCGGTTTGCTGAGCGTCTTTACCATTGCGTTCATCATCGGCATGGCGGTTTTTCTCGGGCGCTACGTCAAGCAGCATGTCGAGGAAGATGAGCGCACCCACGGTCAAGGGCAGTAAGCACCGCGACCGCTGCGGATCAGACAGGGATCAAGCATGAAACAGATTCTCGTATTTTGGCCATCATTTCTAGTGGCCGGCATTGCTGAGATGGTGTTTTTTACAGTGATGGATCCGCAGCAGTTGTATCTGTTCGGACAGCCCGTTGAGTTCTCGCCGATCGCGACGTATTCGATCGGCTTCTTCGGCTTCTGGCTGGTATGTGCGGCCTCCAGCATGCTGACGGTGTTCTTTCAGCGTTCGGCAGATGATCTTAACCGGAGCAGTGGCTCAGCGGGCTGAGGCGCGCGTCAACAAGGGGCGGTGATGGCGGCGATGGGCTGCGCACACTGAGCGTCAACAGTGTGCCGAGCGTGTCGCCGGCAATCCACGGACCGACGCCTGTCGGGTACGGAAGCGCCGGATGCTTCTGGCGTCAGTTGCCTGGTGACGGGCCGACACCGATCGGTGGCGGCGCCAGTGTCACGATGCGTGAGAACAGGGCGCTGAATTCATTCTCGGCATCGGCGCTGAAGCGCGGATCACCGTTTTCGCCGAAGGCTTCGGCGATCTCCACCCAGTCTGCGTCGGTCAGGTGCTTTTGGGCCAGCGGCAACAACACCTTCTCTTCGAGCGCCATGTGCTGCCACATGGCTTCGGTGAAGGCGTCAACCGCTTCGCCAAAGGCGGCCAGACCGCCGGGCTCGCCGGCTTCGTAAGCATCCAGTTGCGTGTGGAGGGCGGTGACCAGTTGCCCGCCGTCTTGATGCTGCCTGGTCAGTTCCTCGACCACCTCATCGGCTTCGTGTGTCCGGGTCAGCAGGCGAGCAAAGACGTAGACGTCTTCCTTGGGGTGGTGCAGCCGTTCGGGGAAGTTGTCGATGTAGTGCAGCATCGCGCGCAGCACCTTGAAATTGGCGCGTGCGCCATTGCTGCGCGCGTCGTTGACGAGGTATTTCAGGCCATGAACGATCGCCGCCAGTGAGCGGTGTTCTTCTTGAATGATATTGATGGCGGTATTGAACATGGCTTGCCTCCCTCGCTTAGCGGAACACCAGTACCGGAATCTTGGTGTGAGTCAGCACTTTTTGTGTTTCGCTGCCTAGCAGCAGGCTGGCCAGACCGCGACGGCCGTGCGACGCCATGAAAATGAGATCGCAGCCATGGCGCTCGGCGGCGCTGATGATGGCCTCGTAGGGCACTTCATTGACGACGGTGTCGGTGTTGCAACTGACGCCCACCGCCTCGGTCTTGCTCCTTGCGCTGGCGAGAATCTTTTGGGCTTCTTCTTCTGCGCCCTTGGCGAACTGTTCCGGCGTGGTGGGGTCGATCAGTGCGCCTTCGCCATAGATTGGCATCGGAAAGTCGGGCTGGGCATAGAAAAACGTGATCTGTGCACCAGCGTCCTTGGCAAACGAGATGGCACGGTTGACGGTGGCTTCGGAGATGTCGGAGCCGTCAGTAGGCACCAGCAGATGCTTGAACATGGTCTTGCTCCTTTTCGAATGGTCGTAATGATTATAGTCGTCGCATGGCGAAAACCGTGATTGACGCCGATCAAACACCGCGGGGAGTAGCAGCGCACAATGATCCCTCAGGCATGCCGACAGCACACGACAAACGATGTGCTCAATAGGAGTTTCGTATGAACACGCGGCGACGCACCGATGCGGGGGCGAATCACAAACTGGCACCGGTTCAAGTGGCCGATCAGGCACTTCGCCAGCTTCATGTGCAGTGGGAGTCGATGGTTGATCCCATGGGCGTGTTTGCGCCCCTGGTGCACGCCCAGCTTGGCTGGTGGTCCCATCCGCAGGAGCTGGCTGAATCGATGGTCGGCTTTTCGGGGCATCTGTGGGCCTTGCAGTGGCATAGCCTGCGACGCATGATCGGCGCGCCCAGTGTTGACCCCGTGCGGCCTCACGAGGGCGATACGCGCTTCGATGACCCGGTCTGGCACGATTCGGCGACCTGGGATCTGGTCAAATCGTGGTACCTGATGACCACCCGCCACACGCAAGACATGCTTTACAGCACACCGGGCCTGTCGAATGCCGAGCGCCGGCGCGCGGCGTTCTGGTGGCGGAATTGGCTGAACGCCGTGGCGCCCACCAATTTTCTGATGACCAACCCGGTGGCGCTGCGCAAGGCCGCCGAGACTCTGGGCGGCAGCTTGCACGCCGGATACCGGAACTTTATTGATGACATGCAGGCCGGCATGGTGCGCATGAGTGATCCGGACGGGTTCAAGGTCGGCGGCAACCTGGCGACGACGCCGGGCGAGGTGGTGTTTCGCAACGCCCTGGTCGAAGTCATCCACTACGCGCCGACCCGTGGCCGGGTCCGCGCCCGACCCGTGGTCATCATCACGCCCTGGATCAACAAGTTCTACATCCTGGATCTGAACGAGCGCAAAAGCATGGTGCGCTATCTGCTCGATCAGGGGCTGGATGTCTACATCACGAGCTGGAAGAACCCCAGCGCGGATCAGCGTGAGGTCAGCTTCGACGACTACATCGTCGATGGCGTGCACGCCACGATCGAGGCCGCGCGCACACAAAGCGGCCAAGCGACGGTTCACGCGGTTGGCTACTGCATTGGCGGCACTGCCTTGTCGACCTATATGGCCTGGGCCAATCGGCGCTTCGGCGCCGAGGCGATGCCGGTGGCTGACTGGACCTTGCTCACCACGCTGGTCGATTTTCGCAAACCGGGTGATATCGAGGTGTTTGTCGATGAGGCGAGCGTCAATTTCATCACCACCGGCATGGCGCGCAAAGGCTATCTGGACGGTGGGCAGATGGCCTCGGCTTTTCGCTTGCTGCGCTCCAACTCGTTGATCTGGCACTTCGCGGTGCAAAGCTGGCTGTATGGTGAAAAACTGCCGGCCTTCGATGTGCTGTTCTGGAATATGGACACCACCCGCATGCCGTATCGCATGCACGCGTGGTACTTGCGTGAGCTCTATCTGCACAATCGCCTGATTGAACCCAACGCCCTGACCGTCGCCGGTGAGCCGATCGATTTGAACCAGATCGCCCAACCCTTGTATGTGGTGTCGGCAGAGGACGATCACATCGCACCCTGGCAGCAAACCTTCCGCATCATTCACTTTGTTACCGCCGAAAAACGGTTTGTGCTGTCGAGCTCCGGACACATTCTGGGAATCGTCAATCCGCCCACCAAGCCGGCAAAGCGCCGGTACTGGGCCGAGACCGCCCATCGGGCTGACCGTTGGGAGGCGTGGCGCGAACGTGCGACATCGACCGACGGCAGCTGGTGGGAGGACTGGATGCGCTGGCTCAAGCCGCGCAGCGGCGCGCTCGTCCGGGCGCGGCCGGCGGTCGATGCCGAGCACCCCAGCCTCGCACCGGCGCCAGGCGTGTATGTGCACGAACACTGAGCGCGCCTGAGGCTCGCGTCGCGGCGGGGCAACACAGGCATGGGGCGCCGATTCGCGGACGCGCGCGGCATGATCTCAAGACTGTGCTTGCACCAATATTACGCGTCCACGGGCGCCAGACGGGTGCACCCCGGGGCGTCTTCCCATGATTCTGGAAGCGGCAGCTGATCGCTTGTGCCCGCCAGCAAAAAATTGAATATTCAAAAGGTTCTGTGGCTAACGGCGATCAGCGCGCAGGTGAGAACGCTACGCACACGATTGCACGGTTGGCGGGCTGCCCGGCCGCGTTACTCCTCCTTGCAACGTGCAGGTTGTGCGTCGTCGCGATTTGCCAGCCCGCCAGCCGCACACTCGGGCGCGTCCAACTGCCGTTTCGAGGATGATTTTTCAAACCTGTTCGATATAGCCGAAATCATCGGTTGATGCGTGTCAATGCGGTGGGCTGTCGGTGCGAGACAATCAATCCCAGACATCGACAGCATTCACGGAGCATCGGACGGTATGGCAGTTCTATCCCAAAAAATGGCAGCGCATCACACCCAGTGTGATGACGTGTTTGCGCGCGCCGAGGCCGCCGCAGAGCGCGGAGACTGGGCTGCCTGTGCGCAGTCTGCGACCGCGTTTCGGGACGATGTGCTGGCGCATTTCGCAGTGGAAGAGGGCACCATCTTTCCGGCATTTGAAGCCGCAACGGGCATGACCGAGGGGCCAACGCGGGTGATGCGCGGCGAGCATGTCCAAATGCGAGACCTGATGGCCGCGCTGGTCGCCGCTGCCGACGCATCCGATGCCGAAGCCTTCTCGGATGCGGCCGAAACACTCTTGATCCTGATGCAGCAGCACAACATGAAAGAAGAGAACATCCTCTATCCGATGTGCGACCAGACGGTCGGAAACGACCCGGTCGTCGGCGCCGCGATCGAGGCGCTTGGTCAAAAGGGCGCCTCATGACGGACCGTCTTCCCCCTATCGTCGTCGATGCCCGCCGCCTGCTGCCACCCGAGCCAATGGAGCGCACGCTCGAAGCATTGGACGAGCTGCAGCCCGGCCAGGAAGTCTTGTTGATGATTCCCCGCCAGCCGGCGCCGCTGTTCGATATGCTGCGCAACAATGGCTATGCCTACACCGTTGAACCGCAGCCGGACGGGGTGTTTCATATCACCATCCGTCAGGCCTCGGCTGACTGAGGTGAGGGTGTTCGGTCCTCGGGCGGTGCGCTCAGTGCGCCATCCGGCGACGCTCGCTTAGCGCGGCAATCATGCAGGCTCTGTCCTTCGAACAGGCGCCGCCACCGTCGGTCCCGCTGAGGTTTTTTCTGACGGCGCCGCTGTTTCTGCTGCTTGGCGGACTGCTCCTGCTGGTTGATGGCGAAGCGGTGATGGCGTCGCGCTGGACGCCTGCTGCGCTCGGCCTCACGCACCTGATGACCGCCGGCTTCATGCTCCAGGTCATGCTCGGCGCGCTGTTCCAACTCATGCCCGTTGCCGCCGGCGCCAATCTCTGGCGTCCGCGGGCGCTGGCGATCCCGGTGCACCTGCTGTCTGCCCTTGGGGCCGTGGTGCTGGTGGCCGCGTTTCACCATCAGATCGCCTGGGCGTATCAGGCCGGGGTGGTGGCGATCGGTGGCAGTGTGCTGGTTTTTTTTCCGGCAGGCATGCTCGCGTTGTGGCGTACGCCGGCCTCAAGTCATTCGCTGACCGCGTTCCGGATCGCGCTGCTGGCGTTCTTTCTGACAGTACTCGTCGGCGGCACGATGGCGCTTGCGCGGGCGGGCGTGCTTGATGCGCAGTGGCTGCGGCTGTCGTCCAGCCATGTGGCGCTCGGGCTCGCGGGGTGGGGCTGTGTGCTGGTGGCGGCGGTGGGGTATCTGGTCGTGCCCATGTTTCAGCTTACGCCAGCCTATCCGCGGTGGTTTGCCCGCAGTTTTGCACCAGCTATCGCGCTGGCGATCGGGGTTGGCATGTGGGTGTCGCATCCGGCCGCCTGGTTGCCGTTGGTGGCGCTGATTGCACTGTTTGCCGGTGTGACGCTGGACCGGCAACTGCGCCGGCGTCGCGCCAAGCTGGACGCGACCTTTCGCTTCTGGCGTTTTGCGATGGGCTGTGTGTTGCTCGCCTGCGTCGGGACGGCGCTGGTGATCTTCTCTGTCGGGGGTAACGCGCTGCCGCTCGCGGTGGGCGTGCTGGCGATTCTGGGCGGGTTTGTGTCGGTGATTTCCGGCATGCTCTACAAGATTGTGCCTTTCATTCTCTGGCTCTATCTTCAGCCTCGGGTGAAGGGGGTGCCGCCGATGACGCGCATGCTTAATGAGCGCTGGGTGCTATGGCACTGGCGCGTGCATGTGGCGATGGTCGGGGCTGGTGTGCTGGCGACGCTGTGGTGGCCCGCGGTGTATCTGGCGGGCGGCCTGATGGTGGTGTCGGCGATCTTGTTGGGGGGGCAGTTGCTACGTGTCGTGGGTCACGCCCGCCAGGCCTTGCGCCTGGCTCAGCCTTCGTAATTGCGCAGTTTGTCGACGTTGTGCAGGGCGATGTGCTTGCCTTGCACGGTAATCAGGCCGGCATCGCTCAGATCGTGGAAGATGCGCGACAGGGTCTCGGGCGTAAGGTTCAGGCGCGAGGCGATGATCTGCTTGCTGGTCGGTAGATCGACGTCGACCTGAGAATTGAGGCAGGGGGCGTCAGGCACTTGCTGGAGCAGATACCCGACGACACGCTGGGTACTCGAGCGCAGCGAGTAGGATTCGACGTCGCGCACCATGCTGTGCAGGCGAATGGCCATGCCGGCGAGCATGCGGCGGGCAAATCCTGAGTCTTGGTCGATCAGGTTAAAAACCGCGTCGCGGGTAATGTGCAGCAACAGGGTGTCGGCCAGGGATTCGGCGAAGACCGGGTACTGGCGATCCATGAACATCACGGCTTCACCAAAGCTTTGGTGAGGTCCGAGGATCTCGACCACCTTCTCGTTGCCGTTGGGCGAGGAGAAGGCCAGTTTGATCTGGCCGAAGATGACGTAGTAAAAGCCTTTGGGTTGGTCGCCGCGCTGGAAAAGCATCTCGCCCTTCTGGATGCGTCTTTCGCGCGTGGCGTCGGCAACATGTTGCAAGTCGTCCGTCGACAGCGCGCTAAACAGCGGCATGCGGCCCAGTAATCCGTGGATATCGATTTTTTCTTGACTCATTTTTGAGCAAACGTCACCAGTAGCGGCAGAATGTACCACGCTCCCAAGCCCAGCGTAATGGGTGGCCGCATATCAGAAACCTATGATGAATCAGCAATCACCGACAACTCACTTCCGATGGCTTTTGGCGGCGCCTCACCGCGCCATGTTTTTTAGCGGGGCGGTGCAGCTGTTGCTCGCCATGCTGCCGTGGGCGGCCGAAATGCTCGCGCGGCTGATCGGCGTGGCCCTGCCGTGGGCTTGGCCGCCGGGGTGGTGGCACGCGATGCTGGCGGTGTATGGCATCTTTCCGTTCTTTGTGTTCGGCTTCCTGCTGACGGCCATGCCGCGCTGGCAAGGCTATGGCGACCTGCCGCGTGAGGTGTTTCGGCGGCCATGGTATTTGCTGCTGCTCGGTTGGGGTCTGATCTACCTGAGCATGTTGCTGCCGGCGCTTCGCGTGCCTGGTGTGGCCTTGGTGTTTGTGGCTTGGGCCTGGCTTGTCATCGTGCTTGCGCCGATTGCGTTTCGCGCCGGCAATGGCCGCTTGCACGCGGTGCCGGCCTGGGTGGCGACGGTGCTCGGTTTGACCGGCTGGGCGCTGTGGGGGCTGTTCGCCGTCACCGGCGACGGGGGCTGGGCGCGCGCCGCGATTGAGCTGGGTGTCTGGTGCTTTTTGCTGCCGGTATTTTTTACCGTCAGCCATCGGATGATTCCCTTCTTCTCCAGCGCCGTACTGCCTGACTACGATGCCTTTCGTCCGCCCTGGGCCTTGTTCATGATGCTCGGCGCAGCGCTCGGGCATGGCGCGCTGGTGCTGCTCGGTGCTGCGGCCATGACCTGGGTGATTGATCTGCCCGCCGCCGCGCTGGCGTTTTTTCTGACGATACGCTGGGGCTTGGTGCGGAGCTTTGCGGTGCAGTTGCTGGCCATGCTCCATCTCGGCTTCATGTGGCTGGGGATCGCGCTGACCCTGTTTGGCGTACAGAGTTTCGCCGCCTGGCAGGGCGTTGCCGTGTTGGGGCTGGCGCCGCTGCATGCGCTGGTGATCGGCATGTTTACAGTCGTGGCGATGAGTATGGTGTCGCGGGTGACGCTTGGCCATTCGGGGCAGGCGCTGTCGGCCGATGCGATGACCTGGCGACTGTGCTGGGCGGTGCAGGGGGTGGCGGTGTTGCGTATCGCGGCCGAGTTGTGGCCTGCGGCGAACGGCCTCTTGCTGGTGCTCACCGTCGCATGCTGGCTGGGGGTGTTTGGATTGTGGGCTAGGCGGTATGTGCCGATCTACTTGCGCCCACGCGTTGATGGCAAGGCGGGGTAAGGGCGATGTATCTGGCAATCAAACATATTCACATTACCTGCGTCGTGCTGAGTGGCCTGGGCTTTCTTCTGCGTGCCTGGTGGATGTTGAGTGCTTCGCCACGCTTGCAGCACCGGCTGACCCGCATCCTGCCGCATGTGATTGACACCCTCTTGCTCAGCACGGCGATTGCCCTGTCGGTCATGATGGCGCAGTATCCATTTGTGCATGGCTGGGTGAGCGCCAAGGTGCTCGGCCTGCTGGCGTACATCGGTTTTGGTACCGTCGCCTTGAAGCGCGGGCGCAGCGCAGGCGTGAGGCGCGCGGCGCTAGTGGCTGCGGTGCTGACATTTGGCTGGATTGTTTCGGTAGCGCTGACCAAGTCGCCCGCCGGGATTTTCAGTGTGATCTGAAGGGGGCTGGATGAGCGAATCCTTGTTGTCGAAACCATTGGCGCCGGGGCTGGATCAGCCGCTGGAAGTGCTGACCGCCTGCCATGGCCGGATGATGTCGCAATTGCAGACGCTTGACCGGCTGGTGCGCTGGCTCCCCGAGCATGGGGCCGATGCAGACGCTTGTCGCGCGGCGACGAACGTGGTTCGCTATTTCGATACCGCCGCGGTGAATCATCATCAGGACGAAGAAGACAGTCTGTTCCCGATCCTGTTCGAGCGGGTGTCCACCGCTGGTCGGCCGCGTCTCAGGAAGCTGGTTGACTGGATTCATCAGGATCATGTCGAGATGACCGCCGCGTGGGAGAGTTTGCGACGCCAGTTGTTGGCGATTGCGGCGGGTGAGTCGGCCGAGCTGTGTGCTGACGAGGTGGCGAATTTTGCCTCGCGCTACCACAGCCATATCGATCGGGAAGACAACGAATTGTTTCCCTATGCCGCCCAACTGCTCACCCCGGCCGATTTGACGGCCTTGAGCGAGCAGATGGTGGCGCGTCGGCGCCTGCCGCGCTGATCAGACGCTGGGCAGGTGGCTCAGCAGGGCCTTGAGGCCGCCGATGTTTACGATGCGGATGTGTTTTTGCTGCACCTTGATCAGACCGTTTTCCTGGAAGCGTGAAAAGGCCCGGGAGACCGTTTCAAGCTTGAGGCCCAGGTAAGAGCCAATTTCCTCGCGCGTCATGCGCAGGTGAAATTCGGCGGCCGAGAAGCCGCGCGCAGTAAAGCGTTGCGACATGTTGATCAGGAAGGCGGCCAGGCGCTCTTCGGCGCGCATCGAGCCGAGCAGCATCATCACGCCATGGACGCGCACGATTTCGCGGCTCATCACCTTGTGGAACTGGTGCTGCAGCGATTCAACCTCGCGCGACAGGGTTTCCAGATTGGCAAAGGGGATGATGCACACATCGCTGTCTTCGAGTGCGACCGCGTTGCAGGTGTGCGCATCGGTGCTGATGCCGTCGAGCCCGATAATCTCACCCGACATCTGAAAACCGGTGACCTGCTCACGACCGTCTTCGAGCAGCACATCGGTCTTGAATGAGCCGGTGCGCACGGCAAAAATGGCTTCGAAGGTGTCGCCAACGCGATACAGATGTTGGTGGCGCTTGACCTTTCGACGTGCGCCGACCAGCCCGTCGAGCTGGTCGATGTCGCCATCACTCATGCCAAAAGGTAAGCACAGCTCCTGCAGGTTGCATTGCGAACAGGCGGTCTTCAGCCCTTCAGCAGTAATTGGCACAACGGCCCGTTGAGGCATAACCTGCGTTCTCCTTGATTCGTTTTTTTGCGCTGCTTTGGGGCGTTTGATCCACGTCAACCCGCTTGGTTCGGCTTTTTGAGATCGTGACTGCTAATACGTTAAAGCCAGATTATGGATAACCAGAAAGAACTCGTTTTCGACCCGCAACTGATCCGCCGATTCGACGTCAATGGCCCGCGGTACACTTCGTACCCGACGGCAGACCGTTTCGTCGAGGCGTTTAATGCTGATGCATTGGAGAGTTGGTTGGGGCAGCGCACCGTCGGCGGATTTGGCCGACCGCTGTCATTATACTTCCACATCCCCTTCTGCAACACGATCTGCTACTACTGCGCCTGCAACAAGATCATCACCAAGGATCACGGGCGGTCAGAAAAGTACCTCAAATACCTGGCCAAGGAAGTCGCCATGCAGGCGGCAAGCCTTGATGGCGGGCGAAACGTCATTCAGTTGCATCTTGGCGGTGGTACGCCAACCTTCTTGTCTCACGACGAAATGCGCCAGTTGATGGCCACGGTGCGCGAGCACTTCACGCTGCTGCCTGATGGAGAATATTCCATTGAGGTCGATCCACGCAAAGTAGATTTCGAAACCGTGGCGCTGTTGGCTGAGCTCGGCTTCAATCGCATGAGCATTGGCGTGCAGGATTTCAACATCGACGTGCAGCGCGCGGTCAATCGCGTGCAGAGCTACGAAGAGACCAAACTGGTACAGGATGCCGCGCACCAGACCGGTTTCAAGTCGGTGAGCATGGACCTGATCTACGGCCTGCCCAAGCAGAACGTGATCAGCTTCAACAATACGCTGGAGCGCGTGCTTGAGCTGTCGCCCGATCGTATTTCGCTCTACAGCTACGCGCACTTGCCGGGCCTGTTCAAGCCCCAGCGCCGTATCGAGCCCAATGACATGCCCTCGGCCGACACCAAGCTGCAGATTCTGCAGCTGGCCATTCGTCGGCTGACCGAGGCGGGCTATGTGTATATCGGCATGGACCACTTCGCCAAGCCTGATGACGAACTGGCGGTAGCGCAGCGTCAGGGGCGGCTGCATCGTAACTTCCAGGGCTATTCGACCTACGCCGAGTGCGACCTGCTGGCCTTTGGCGTGTCAGCCATCGGCAAGGTCGGCCCGACCTACGCCCAGAACGTCAAGACGCTTGATGAGTACTACGACATCCTTGATCAGGATCGCTTGCCGGTGCTGCGCGGCATTGAGCTCACGCCGGACGACATCCTGCGCCGCTCGATCATCCAGGCGCTGATGTGCCACTTCGAGTTGTCGATCGATGCCATCGAGGTCTCCCACATGGTGGATTTCAAGCGCTACTTTGCCGACGAGATCGCCGATTTGCGCACGATGGAGTCCGCCGGTCTGGTCAAGCTCGAAGACAAGTGGATCACCGTGCTGCCCGCCGGGCGCATGCTGGTGCGCGGTATCGCCATGGTGTTCGACCGTTATCTGCGCTCCGACCGTGAGCGTGCCCGCTACTCGAAGGTGATTTGAGCCGGGCGGCATTCGGTGGGTGTCAGCAAAACAGGCAAGGGGGCGGGCTGTGATAGGCTCGCCCCCTGTTTTTTGTTCGCTGATTCCTTGAGCTGACACATGCCTGAAACCGGCTACATCGCTGTCTTCCTCATTGGCCTGCTTGGCGGCACGCACTGTGTCGGCATGTGCGGCGGCATCGTCAGCGCGCTGACGGTGCAGATTCCCGGCCAGGTCAAGCGACAGTGGCCGATTCATCTGGCCTACAACCTTGGCCGGATCACCACTTACGCCATGCTCGGCGCGCTGTTTGGCGCGATCGGGACCCTGGGCCTGTTGTTCGAAGACTTCCTGCCGATCCAGATGGGCCTGTACATCATGGCCAATCTCATGCTGGTGGCCTTAGGGCTGTATCTGACCGGTTTTACCCGGCTGCTGGCGCCGCTCGAGCGGGCGGGGCAATCGCTGTGGCGGCGCGTGCAACCGCTCACGCGCCGCTTCCTGCCGGTGCGTGGTTTGCGTCAGGCCTTGCCGCTGGGTCTGTTGTGGGGCTTTTTGCCCTGCGGGCTGGTGTATAGCGTGCTGGCCACGGCATTGGTGACCGGCTCGGCCGGCGGTGGTGCCAGCCTGATGCTTGCCTTTGGCCTGGGCACGCTGCCCAATCTGATGCTGGCCGGCATGCTGCTCAAACGGCTGCAGGGCGTGACCCGCCGGCCCTGGGTGCGGACCTTTGCCGGCGCGGTGGTGCTGGGATTTGGTGTGTTCGGCTTGCTCAATGCCTCGACGCTGGGGAGTCGGCTGTGGAATGGCGTGCTGTGCGTGACATAGCGCGATCCGGGAGTATCAGGCTATTCTAATGTTCTTTCGGCGCCGGGGTGGCGCCGTGGCGAATCTGGAGTCTGACAATGAGCAAGTCCAGCCATGATCTGGTTGTCGAGGCCAAAAACCTTATTCAAGAAGTGAGTCTCGAGGGTGCCCGGCAATTGATTCAGGACGGCGCCGTGGTGCTTGATGTGCGCGAGCCTGAAGAGTTTTCGGCCGGGCATGTACCGGGCGCGATGAATATTCCGCGCGGCCTGCTTGAGTTCAAGCTGGCCTCGGTGCCCGAATTGAACGACCCGAATCGGCCGATCCTGGTGTATTGCAAAACCAGTGGTCGTGCGGCGCTGGCCACCGCCGTCATGCAGGTGATGGGTGTGTCGAGCGCGGTGTCGCTGACGGGGGGCTTCGACGCCTGGGTGGGCGGCGGCCTGCCGGTGGATCAACCCGCCGCGATCGATTTCGAATAAGCCGCGTTTTGGTCCTCGTCCGGATGGGCGAGGGTATGCAGGATCGGGCAGGGCTGTGCCGCCGACGTGTGTTCGCAACAGCTCACCAGCTCGGACAGCGCGCTGCGCATCGCACCCAGTTGCGCCATGCGCTCGTCGATCTGGGCGAGCTTTTCCTTGGCCAATGCGCGGGCGGCGTTGCGGTCGGTGTGCTCGTCCAGCCCCAGCAGATCGGCGATTTCATCCAGGCTGAAACCGAGTTGTTGTGCGCGGCGGATAAAGCGTAGCCGCGCGACGGCGTTCTCGCCGTAGTGGCGCACCTGTCCGTGCGTCGGCATGGGCACTGCGAGCAGGCCGCGACGCTGGTAGTAGCGGACCGTTTCGACGCCCACCCCGGCGGCCGCGGCGAGGCGGCCAATGGTCATTGATGTCATGCTTGACTCCGTACCTGACTACAGACTTTAGACTGCGCCTGTCAGACTCACAAGGTCAAATCATGAACACGCAAAACCCCACCCACCCCCAGCGCCTCGACTTGCCCATCCACGGCATGACGTGCGCCGCCTGCGCCAGTCGCATCGAGCGCGTTCTCCAACGCCTGCCCGGTGTCGAGGCGCAGGTCAATCTCGCCACCGAGCGCGCCACGGTAAAGCTGACCGGCCCGGACGCCGCGGGCGCTGACGCCGTGGTGGCGGCGATTCGCCAGGCGGGTTTCGAGGTGCCGGACACGCGGCTCGAATTCGCGATCTCCGGCATGACCTGTGCCGCCTGCGCCACCCGCCTTGAAAAGGTCTTGAATCGTCTGCCCGCCGTGAGCGCGACGGTGAATTTCGCCACCGAAACCGCGCAGATTCGTTTGCCGCCGGGTGGCGTGACCGAGGCAGAGCTGATCGCTGCCGTCGACGGGGCGGGCTTTGTCGCCCACCGTCGGGGCGCGGCGGCCCGCGCAGAAGAGAAGGCGCGCAAGGCGGCCGAGTGGCGTGCGGAGCGCAAGCGCTTCCTGATCTCATTGGTGCTGACCGCGCCTTTGCTTGCCCAGATGCCAGCCATGTTCTTCGGCTCGGGCGAGCATGAATTCATTCCGCGCTGGGTGCAGTGGGTGCTGGCGACGCCGGTGCAGTTCTGGATCGGTTGGCGCTTCTATCGCGGTGCCGGCTCGGCCTTGCGCGGCGGCGGTGCGAACATGGACGTGCTCGTGGCGCTGGGCACCTCGGTGGCCTATGGCTTCAGCCTGGTCGTGACCTTGCTCGGGCGGATGGACCTGCATGTGTATTTCGAGGCCTCGGCCACGATCATTACCCTGGTACTGATGGGCAAGCTGCTTGAGGCGAGGGCCAAGGCGCGTACCTCCGAGGCGCTCGAAGCACTGGTGCGGCTCCAGCCCCGCAGCGCCTGGGTGGCGCGCGACGGCGTGTTGCAGGAGGTGCCGGTTGAGTCGCTGTCGCCGGGCGACCGCTTTGTGGTGCGTGCTGGCGACAGCGTGCCGGTCGACGGGGTGGTGCGTGCCGGGCAGTCGGCGCTGGATGAATCCATGCTCACTGGCGAGAGTCTGCCCGTGGCCAAGGCCGAGGGCGACACGGTGTTTGCCGCAACGGTGAACAGCGATGGCACCTTGCATTGCGAAGCGACCGGCGTGGGTAGCGAAACCATGCTGGCGAGCATCATCCGCCTGGTTGAACAGGCGCAGGGCAGCAAAGCGCCGGTTCAGCGTCTGGCCGATCAGGTGGCCGCGGTGTTTGTGCCGGTGGTGGTGGCGATTGCCGTGCTGACGTTTTTCGGCGGCTGGTGGTGGGGCGGCTCGGTGACCGAGGCCCTGGTCAATGCGGTCGCGGTGCTGGTGATTGCCTGTCCCTGTGCGCTTGGTCTGGCGACGCCGACGGCGATCATGGTGGGCACTGGTCTGGGAGCGAACCACGGCATTCTGGTGAAGAACGCCGAAGCCCTGGAGCGCGCGCAGAACCTGACGGTGCTGGCGGTCGACAAGACCGGCACGCTCACCGAGGGTCGCCCGGCGGTGACCGATGTGGTGCCGGCTGACGGATTTTCGCGGGACGAGGTGCTTGGCTGGGCCGCGGCGCTGGAGTCGGCCAGTGGCCATCCGCTGGCGCGGGCGATCGTCGCGGCGGCCGGCCAGGTTGCCACCGCCGAAGCGGTCGACACCGTGCCCGGGCAGGGGGTGCGCGGAACGCTGGGCGGGCGCTTGGTGTTGGTGGGGAGTCCGGTCTTCTTGCGCAATAACGGCGTGGATGTGCCGGATGGCAGCGTCGACGTCTTGGCCGCGCAGGGGCGCACGCTGGTGGCGGTGGCCGTCGATGGCCGCCTGGCGGGGGTGATCGGTGTGGCCGATCCGCTGCGCAGCAGCTCGGCGGGCGCGGTGGCGCGTTTGCAGCGCGCAGGCATCGACGTGGTGATGCTGACGGGCGACCATCCGGCGACGGCACGCGCGGTGGCCGAGGCGGTGGGGATTTCACGTTTCGAGGCCGGCGTGCTGCCGGCGGATAAGGCGAAGGCGGTGCAGGCCCTGGTGGCCAACGGCCATCGCGTCGGCATGGCGGGGGATGGCATCAATGACGCGCCCGCGCTGGCGGCGGCGGATGTGTCCTTTGCCATCGGCACTGGCGCCGATGTGGCGGTGGCGGCGGCGGACATCACCTTGATGCGGGGTGACCTGAACGGCGTAGCCGATGCGGTGGAGTTGTCGCGTGCGACGCTGGTCAAGATTCGTCAGAATCTGTTTTTTGCGTTTATCTACAACGTGCTCGGCATTCCGCTGGCCGCCTTCGGGTTCCTCAATCCGGTGGTGGCGGGGGCGGCGATGGCGCTCAGTTCGGTGTCGGTGGTGAGCAATTCGCTGCTGCTCAAGCGCTGGCGGCCGAGCAAGCCGGTTTTGTGAACAGACAGTCAGGAGAAAGACATGGAGCAGGTGACGATCAAGGTGGGCGGCATGAGCTGCCAGGGTTGTGTCAAAGGCGTGACCGCCGCCTTGGGGGCGGTGGCCGGCGTGGCGACGGTGAGCGTGGATCTGGGCGCGGGCGAAGCGCGTGTCGACTTCGACCCGACGCAGGTTACGCCGGCGGCGCTGAATCAGGCCGTTGAAGACGCGGGCTTTGAGGCCGGGTGATCGCCCAGCTTGATCAGTAGCTGGCGGAAGGCGTCGGGCTTGAGCGGTTTGGCGTAGAGGTAGCCCTGCGCCAGATCGCACTTGAGGTGCGTCAGGAAGGCCGCCTGGGCTTCGGTCTCGATGCCTTCGGCGACGACGGCCATGCCCATGTGGTGGGCGATGCCGATGATGGCTTCGGTCAGGTGCGCGTCTTCGGCGTCCTCGGGGAGCCCGCGCACGAAGGCGCGGTCAATCTTGAGTTTGTCGAGCTTGAAGCGTTTGAGATAGGCCAGCGATGAATAGCCGGTGCCGAAGTCGTCGATGGCAAGTTTGACGCCCAGGGTATGGATGGCCGCCAGCGTGCTGGTCGCCTCGTCCTGGTTCGCCATCAGCGCACTTTCGGTGACTTCCAGCTCGAGCAGGTGGGCGGGCAGGCCGCTGTTGCCAAGCGCGTCGACGACAGTGGTTTCGAGGATGTCGCGGCGCACCTGAAGCGCCGAGATATTCACTGCGATCGACATGTCCTGCAGGCCTTCATTGCGCCATGTTTGGGCGAGGCTGCAGGCGTGTTGCAACACCCAGGCGCCGATGGGCAGGATCAGGCCGGTTTCTTCGGCAATGGGAATGAACTGGTCGGGCGGGATCATGCCGCGATCAGGATGCTGCCAGCGCAGCAAGGCTTCGGCGCCCACCAGGCGACCGCTTGCCAGATCGAACTGGGGCTGGAAATGCAGCGAAAACTCGTCGCGCAGCAGGGCACGTCGCAACTCGGTTTCGAGCGTCAGGCGTGTCTGGGCGCGTTCGTTCAGTTCCGGGGTGAAAAACTGATAGCTGTTTCGGCCGTTTTCCTTGGCCGAATACATCGCCGCGTCGGCGTTCTTCAGCAGCAGGTCGCGGTTGTCGCCGTCCTCTGGCGAGACCGTGATGCCGATGCTGGGCGTGATCGACAGTTCGTGGCCGCTCACCTCGTAGGGCGTGGCGAGCGCCTTGAGGATCTTGCTGGCCACCGCGGCGGCGCGTCCGGCGGTGTCGAGTTCGGTGAGCAAGACGACGAACTCGTCTCCGCCCAGACGGCTGACCGTGTCGGCGCTGCGAACGACGGCGCTGAGGCGGGCGGCGACCTGCCGCAACAGACCGTCGCCGACCGCGTGGCCCAGCGAGTCGTTGATGTTCTTGAAGCGGTCGAGGTCGATGAACAGCACACCGAGGTGCTTTTGATTGCGTCGGGCGCTTTCGAGCGCGCTGCCCATGCGGTCAAGCAGCAGCGTGCGGTTGGGCAGCCCGGTCAGGGCGTCATATTCGGCCATGTGGCGCAGACGCTGCTCGGTGAGCTTGCGCTCGGAGATGTCGGAAATCGATACCACGAAATGCGTCGATCGTCCGCCATCGCCGGTGACCGCGCCGAGCGAGATCCAGCCCGGGTAATGACTGCCGTCAGCCCGTAGCAACTGCGCTTCGCCCGCCCAGTGGCGGGTCGATCGCAGGCGGGCGACCGTGCTGCGCCAGCTCTCGCCGTCGGCCGCTTCGCCGATCAGCTGTTCGGCGCAGTGGCGGCCGACAACGTCGGATTGTCGATACCCACTGATTCGTTCCAGCGCGGGGTTGACCGACACAATCCGGAAGCGGTGATCGAGAATCGCGATCGCTTCGTTGCTGGCGTCGAACACTTGCGCCGAGAGCTGCAATTCGCGCGCGCTCTCCTTGAGGGCGCGTTTGCGTTCGTCGATGTCCCGTTGGTAGTACTGGAAGCGGCGGTCGATCCAGCGGTAGAAAATGATTGATGCGAGCAGTGCCAGCGCGGTGCCCATCAGCAGGGTGAATACCGTCACCGTGAAGTCTTCGTCCTTGTTGGCCTCCATGCGCGCGCGCTCGCGGGCAATCATCGGGTTGGCGTCGTCGAGCCGGGCGATGGCCGCCAGGGTCCAGCCCCACGGGTCCTGGCCGGCGACATAGGCCAGGTGCTGCTCCTGGGCCTTTGACGAGCCCACCGCCGCGCCCGGTGCGAGCGCAAGCCGCAGGGTGCGGCCGCCCAGGCGCCCGGCGCGGGCGATTTTATGGACCCACTCGGGTGCCGAACCGTCGGCTGAGGGCGGCTTGGCGCTGGCGCTGCTGGCGAGAAGCTGACTGTGTTGATTCACCACCACGATGAGCCGGCCGTCGAGCGGGCTGTAGCGCGAGAGGGCGTCAAGTGCCTCAGCGCGTGCCGATATCTGTGCGTGCTGACTGAGCGTGGCCATACCCACAATCCAGTCAAAAGACGCAAAGCGGGTGGCGTGAGCGAAGTAGTCCTTCATGGCCTTGGCATCGCTTGTCGGGCGCCAGCGAAGCCGTGTCTGTCCATCGCCCAGGGTGGCTGCGTCGCTCAGGCGCGCCATCAAGTCTTGACCGATATCGTCGATGCGACCGGTCAGGGATTGCCCCTCTAGGCCGGGGTCGGAGGCAAACAGGCGGATTCTGCCGTCCGCTTCGATGATGAAGGGTGCAAACCCCTGGGTGGGGCGACCCATGGGGCGCAAGAGTTCGGTCAGGATGAGCCGTAGCTGCGCATCGCTGACCGTGCCCTTCAGACCCTGATAGGTGCGCTCGATGGCCTCGATTGCGACCGTTGTTTCCTGCTGGAGTTGGGTGGCCAGGTCCTGTTCAAAGCCTTCGCGGCGCTCGGCCAGACTGGTTGCCAGGTGGCGGATTTCTTCCTGAAGCGATTGCTCTAAGCGGGCGAAGGCTTGCGTCTTGATGTCGTTGATGCGGACCTGAAAGTTCTGTTCGTGGCGGTAAATGTAGTAGCTGCCCATGCTCACCAGCAAGCCCAGCACCAGCGCCAGCATGCCGCCGAGCATGACGCGCGGCAGCCAGCGCTCAGCGCGGGCTGAAGATTTGCCAGCGGTGCGGGCGCTGGCGGCGTCGGTGGACGGCTCTGACATCGGCCGGTGTGTCTCCTTGTTGGCACCGGGGCATGGCCGGCGCATCGGAATCGATCAATCGTTTGAATTAACGGCGGTGAGCGCCAAGGCTTGAGTCGAGCGGGGAATGATTTGGCCGTAAGGTTTTTGGCCATCCGCAAAAACCCCTATAATTGACCGAATTTTTTCAAGGGGAGGGTTGTATGGGATTCGATCAAGTCACCGCCGGCAAGGATGTACCGAACGACGTCAATGTCATCATCGAGATCTCGGCGCAGGGCGAGCCGATCAAGTTTGAAGTCGACAAGGATAGCGGCTGCGTTTTCGTCGACCGCTTCATGGGTACGAGCATGCGCTACCCCTGCAACTACGGCTATGTGCCGCACACCGTCGCTGGCGATGGCGATCCGGTGGATGTGCTGGTCGTCACGCCCTTCCCGCTGCAGCCGGGCGTGGTCATCCGCTGCCGCCCGGTCGGCGTGCTGAAGATGGAAGACGAGTCGGGTGAAGACGCCAAAGTGGTCGCCGTGCCGGTGTCCAAGCTCACGCCGCTGTACAACAAGGTCGAAACCACCGACGACCTGCCCGAACTGCTGATGAAGCAGGTCGTTCATTTCTTTGAGCACTACAAGGATCTGGAGCCGGGCAAGTGGGTCAAGGTCACCGGCTGGGGCACCGTCGAAGACGCCCGCCAGGAAATCCTGACCGGCATCGCCAACGCGGGCTGATCCGCGCGCGGTTGTCTGGAAAAGCCCGCTTTGCGCGGGCTTTTTTCATGGTGCGGGCGGTTTGGGGCGGAAGGGGCTGCGTTCGTCCAGCTCGTCCAGATAGCCCGCGATGCCGTCGCGCTCGCGGCGCAGGTAGTCGGCAATCGCATTGGCAAAGCGCGCATCGCGAATCCAGTGGGCCGAGGTGATCGGCGTCGAGGCCAGGCCGCGGGAGAGCTTGTGTTCGCCCTGTGCGCCGCCTTCGAAGCGCGATAGTCCGTGCGTGATGGCGTAGTCGATGCCCTGGTAGTAGCAGGCTTCGAAGTGCAGGCAGGAGATGTCCTCCACTGCGCCCCAGTAGCGGCCATAGAGCGCCTGCGCGTCGGCCAGAAACCAGGCGCAGGCCACCGCCTGGCCATCGCGATAGGCGATCAGCAGACGCACCGAGGCCGGCGCTGCGGCATTCAGGCGCGCAAAGAAGTCGCGCGTGAGGTAGGGCGTCGAGCGGCGCAGGGCGTAGGTGAGGCAGTAGCAGTGGTGAAAGAAGTCGAGATCGGCCTCGCTGATCTCATCCCCGGTCTTCCAGACGAAGTGCACGCCGGCCTTGGCCACCCGCTGACGCTCCTGGCGAATCTTCTTGCGCTTGTCGCGGGTGAGGTGGCTCAGAAAGTCGGCGAAATCGGTGTAGTTGCGATTGCGCCAGTGAAACTGCACGCCATGGCGAATCTGCATCCCGGCGGCGGCGAGCAGTTCGGTGTCTTCTTCGCTGGGGAAGAGTACATGCAAGGAGCTGCCGTCGCCGGCGGCGATCCACGCCAGCGTTTTGTGCAGCAACTGGTTGCGTGCGGCGATGTCGATGCCCAGCAGGCGGCGGCCCGGCAACGGCGAGAAGGGAATGGCGCACAGCCATTTGGGGTAGTAGTCGAGGCCGTGCTGCTCGTAGGCCTGCGCCCAGGCCCAGTCAAAAACATATTCGC
Organism: Denitromonas ohlonensis; assembly: GCF_007625205.1. GTDB lineage: Bacteria > Pseudomonadota > Gammaproteobacteria > Burkholderiales > Rhodocyclaceae > Nitrogeniibacter > Nitrogeniibacter ohlonensis. The sequence goes on from NZ_VMNI01000005.1 coordinate 108,979, forward strand.
CCCAAGAATGTGTTTTTCGGTACAGCGGCATGGCGGCGACCAGCGTGTTGTCGCGCCATAGCGTGGCGTGGTGCGGCGTCCAGCCGGTATCGGCGCTGGCGCACTGGCTGACTTCGAGGGCATGCAAAAAGGCGTGCTGCAGCCCGGCGTGGTCGCCCGCCAGCGCGTTCCAGGCCGATGCTGGAATGTCTTCGATACGGCTGAAAAATCGGAGTGTGTCGCTCATCGGTTGGCATTCTTCGCGGAGCCGGCCGCGCGCCGACAATGCGGCACGGGGCGACTGCTGCATGATGGGGCAGAGTGTTCCCGCCTGACGGGGGCTCCGGCCCTGTGGGGTTTATCCACGGTTTATCCACAGGCTTGTGCACCGGAATTGTGGATAGCTTGAAGTGCGCCGCACTCCGCACAAATCCGGGGGCAGACGGTATAGTTACACGCCTATGAAAACATCGCTTGCTATTGCCGTCGCCCAGTTCAACCCCGTGGTGGGCGACCTGTCCGGGAATGTGGCGCAAATTCGCGCGGCCATGGATGCCGCCGCGGCCGAGGGCGCGCGGCTGTTGCTCACGCCCGAGCTGTCGATTTGCGGCTATCCGCCGGAAGACCTGCTGCTGCGCCCCGATTTTTACGATCGCTGCCGCGAGGCCGTCGAGACGCTGGCCTTGCAGACCGACGAACTGGCGGTGGTGGTCGGTTACCCCGAGGCCGATGGCGACGTCCGTTACAACGCGGCGGCGGTGCTGCATCGCGGTCGGATCGTGGCGCACTATCGCAAGCAGCGCCTGCCCAACTACGAAGTCTTCGACGAGCTTCGTTATTTCGACGAGGGTGACGCGGCCTGCGTTTTTGAGATCGATGGCGTGCGCTGCGGGCTGCTGATCTGCGCCGACCTGTGGGGCGCCGCACCGACCAAGGGGCTGATCGAGGCGGGTGCGGACGTGATCCTGGTGATCAACGCCTCGCCCTGTCATTTGAACAAACAGCAGGATCGCTACCGGGTGGCCGCCGATCGGGCCCGCGAAAGCGGTTTGCCGGTGCTCTACGCCAACATGGTCGGCGGTCAGGACGAGCTGGTGTTTGATGGCGCGTCCTTCGCCATGCAGACCGATGGATCGATTGCCTGGCAGGCGCCGGCGTTTGACGCGCATGCCTGTGTGCTGCGGCTTAATGGTTCGGCCTGGCTGCCGGCCACGGTCACACCGCTGCCAGAGCTCGAAGAAGAGGCCTACACCGCGCTGGTGGTGGGCGTGCGCGATTACCTCGGCAAGAACGGATTCCCTGGCGCCATCATTGGCCTGTCGGGCGGCATCGATTCGGCGCTGACGCTGGCGGTGGCGGTCGACGCCCTGGGTGCCGACAAGGTGCGCGCGGTGATGATGCCTTCGCCCTATACGGCGCAGATGAGCCTGGATGATGCGGCCGAGATGGCGCGGATTCTGGGCGTGCGCTACGACGTACTGCCGATCGAACCGGCGATGAAGGTGTTTGCCGGCATGCTTGAGGCGCAGTTTGCGGGCCTGGCTGAAGACACCACCGAAGAAAACCTGCAGAGCCGGATTCGCGGCATGTTGCTGATGGCCTTGTCGAACAAGACCGGCAGTATCGTGCTGACCACCGGCAACAAGAGCGAGATGGCCACCGGCTACGCCACCTTGTACGGTGACATGGCCGGGGGCTTTGCGGTGCTCAAGGATGTCTATAAAACGCTGGTGTATCGCCTGTCTGTGTGGCGCAATGCGCGCAGCGCGATCATTCCGGAAAACATCATTACCCGGCCGCCGTCGGCTGAGCTCAAGCCGGATCAGGTCGACCAGGACAGCCTGCCGCCGTATGCGGTGCTTGATGCGATCATCGAAGCCTACATGGAGCGCGACGAGTCGCCGCGGGAGATCGTCGCCCAAGGGTATGATGAGGCGGTGGTGCGACGCACCGTGGGCATGCTCAAACGCAATGAATACAAGCGCCGTCAGTCGCCGGTGGGCATTCGCCTGACCCGGCGGGCCTTTGGCAAGGACTGGCGCTTCCCGATTACGGCCCGGTATCAGGACCCGTACTAGACACAAGAACGATACGACACAGGAGCGATGCATGAAGAAGATCGAAGCGGTGATCAAGCCGTTCAAGCTGGATGAGGTGCGTGAGGCACTGTCGGAGGTCGGTATCACCGGCCTGACGGTGAGCGAAGTCAAAGGCTTCGGCCGCCAGAAAGGACACACCGAGCTGTATCGCGGTGCCGAGTACGTGGTGGATTTTCTCCCCAAGATCAAGATCGAGATCGTGGTCGGCGAGGCCGTGGTCGAGCAGGCCATCGAGGCCATCATCAAGGCCGCGCGTACCGGCAAGATCGGCGATGGCAAGATTTTTGTCACGGCGGTGGAGCAGGTGGTGCGCATCCGCACCGGCGAGCTGAACGAAGACGCGATCTGATCGATCGCCGACGCCGAGTCATGCAGCGGCCGCCCACGGGTGGCCGCTGTGCCGTTTACGGGGCGCGAATCTTGTCGGGGGCGCGCAGCAAGACGCGCAGGGCGCCGCTGCCGCCCTCGTTGGCGCGGGCCTGGCAGAAGGCAAGAATTTCCTCGCGCTGCGATAGCCAGCCTTTGGAGAGCTGCTTGAGAATGCCGACCTTGCCCGGCGAGCGCAGGCCCTTGCCATGCACGACCCGCACGCAGCGGATGCCACGGCGCAGCGCGCTGGCGAGGAACTCTGCCAGCGCGGTGCGGGCCTCGTCGCGGGTCAGGCCGTGCAGGTCGATTTCGCCCTGCACCACCCAGCGGCCGCGGCGCAGGTCGGTGAGCACGCGGCGCGGCAGCCCGGCGCGTAAAAATACGGCCTCGTCGCCCATGTCGAGCCGGTCTTCGAAGCTGAGCGGCGCTTCCATGCTCTCGCGCAGCGCGGCTTGCTCGTCGGCCTCACTCAGGCGGGGGGCAGCGACCGGTGGCGGGGTGGCAATATCGGCGCGGTTGGCGGGTTTGAGCGGCTGCGTGCCGCTGGCCAGCCAGGACATGATGTCGGTGGGTTGAGGCGTGCTGGGCTGAAGAATCCTGGCGGTTTCGGCGCGCGGCAGCGGGTCGAGCCAACCGCGATCGTCCTGCGGCAGCGGGACCACGTCCTGCATGTGGTGCTGAAACCAGGCGCCTTCGTCGTGTTCCGGCGGTGGCGCATGACGGCGCGGCAGGTCGTCGTCGGTGTCGACCGGCCGGGCTTTGGGGACGGGCCGCGGGCGTGGGGGGGTTATCTCGGCGCGGTTTGTGTCGGCGATGGGCTGGATGTCGCCCACGCTGGCGCGAAACAGATCGGGCGGCGGCAGGGTTTCGTCGACGGGCGGGGCGTTGGTGGCCGCCGGCGGGGCGACATGTTCCGAGGCCTTGTTTTTGTTCGGCTTGATCCGCTTGAGCGAGGCGAAGCGGGTGTCGGGCAAGCGCGCCGGCGACGCCGCTTGCGCGGCGGCGGGGCGACGCTTGCGTGCCATGGCCTCAGCCAGCCTGGGTCAGGCTGTCGAGGTAGCGCTCGGCGTCGAGCGCGGCCATGCAGCCGGTGCCGGCGCTGGTCACCGCCTGGCGATAGATGTGGTCTTGCACGTCGCCGGCAGCAAACACGCCGGGCACGCTGGTGGCGGTGGCGTTACCTTCGCGGCCGCCGTGGGTGACGATGTAGCCGCCTTCCATTTCGAGCTGGCCTTCAAAGATGTCGGTGTTCGGCTTGTGGCCGATGGCGATGAACACGCCCATCAGCTCGATATCTTCCTTGGCGTCGGTCTGCACATTGCGCAGGCGCATGCCGGTCACGCCCATGTTGTCGCCCAGCACCTCGTCGAGGGTGGCGAACAGCTTGAGCTCGATCTTGCCTTCGTCGACGCGGGCCATCAGCTTGTCGATCAGGATTTTCTCGGCGCGGAAGGTGTCGCGACGGTGCACCAGCGTGACCTTGCTGGCGATGTTGGCCAGATACAGCGCCTCTTCCACGGCGGTGTTGCCGCCGCCGACCACAGCCACCGGCTTGTTGCGGTAGAAAAAGCCGTCGCAGGTCGCGCAGGCGGACACGCCCTTGCCCATGAAGGCTTCTTCGGACGGCAGGCCGATGTATTTGGCGGTGGCGCCGGTGGAGATGATCAGCGCGTCGCAGGTGTACTCGCCCTGATCGCCGACCAGCCGGATCGGCTTTTCGTTGAGGTGCGTGGTGTGGATGTGGTCAAACACCATCTCGGTGTCGAAGCGCTCGGCATGCTTCTGGAAGCGCGCCATCAGGTCAGGGCCCATCACGCCATCGGCGTCGGCCGGCCAGTTGTCCACGTCGGTGGTGGTCATCAGCTGGCCGCCCTGAGCCATGCCGGTGATCAGCACGGGGTTGAGGTTGGCGCGTGCGGCATAGACGGCGGCGGTGTAGCCGGCCGGGCCGGAACCGAGGATGAGGAGTTTGTCGTGACGGGTGCTCATGGTGGTGGGTCTTCTCGATGGTGGAGTGACAGTAGCGGCAGATTATAACTGGAGCTGGCCTTGAGGCATTTCAAGCCGCCGATTTGTTGAGATATCTGGTTTTGCAGTGCCGGGGGGCGTTACGTTTCTATGAGAACGTGATAGTGTCGCAGTTGCCCGTTCGCAGTGAATCGCCCGTGGTCTCAGGGGCTTAGCGCCGGAGCAGCCTTACCGACAGGAGAGTTGTATGGTCCAGACGGCCGCGGTTTCCAACATCGCATTGCGTACTTTTCCGTTGTTTCAGGGGCTCAGTGATGAGCGCCTGGTGAGCGTGGCCCGTTGCGCCATGATGCGTCGTATACCGCGAGGCCAAGCTGTTGTGCGTGCGGGCGATCCGCCTGATTACGTCTATTTCGTGCTCACGGGCAGCCTCAAGGTGCTGGTGAGCGATGAAGACGGGCGCGAGGTGATTCTCACCATTCTCGGGCAGGGCGAGCTGTTCGGCGAGATGGGCATCTTTGAAGAGCAGCCGCGCTCGGCCTCGGTGGTGGCGGTGATGCCCTCCGATCTGGTGATGATCTCCAAGCACGACTTCAAGCAGCTGATGCGCGACGACTTCGACATCGCCTGGCGCATCATGAGCAACCTGGCTGACCGCCTGCGCAATGCCGATCGCAAGATCGAGAGCCTGGCGCTGATGGATGTGTATGGCCGCGTCGCCCATCTGTTGCTCGAAATGGGCGAAGAACAGGACGGCGAGATGGTGGTGGTGCGCAAGATCTCGAAGCAGGATATCGCCAAGATGATCGGCGCGTCGCGCGAGATGGTCAGCCGTGTCATGAAGGATCTCGGGCTGCAAGGCCTGATCGAGGAAACCCCGAACGGGATCATTCTGCGCGACCGCATCCAGGAACTCTGATCGCCGGTCGCCGTATCGGGCTTACGCCCCGTTACGCTTCGTTTCGTGGCCCGCCGCATAAGGCGGGCCGTTTTCGTATAATGCGGCAGTGTCTTCTGGCCGCTGTGTCGCACAGCGTGTGTGTGCTCCCCCATGGCGTCTCCGTCTCAAACCCGTTCCCGCAATCAGCCGCTGCCTGAGCGTATTGCCCATCTGCTCCAGGAAACCCGCTGGATTGTGCTGGGCGTTGTGTCCATTTATGTGGCGATGATCCTGCTCGGCTATAACAAGGCCGATCCGGGCTGGTCGCATGCCACCGAAGTGGCGCGGGTCACCAACCCTGGCGGGCGTTTTGGCGCCTGGCTGGCCGACGTGCTGCTCTACCTGTTTGGCGGCTCGGCCTGGTGGCTGGTGATCTTTCTCGGCTATGGCATTGCCTGGGGCTTCCGCCGTTTCCGGCACGAGTTCAACACCGACAAGCGCTCATTTTTCATCGTGATGGCGGGCTTTCTCGTTGTGCTGCTCGCCAGCGCCGCGCTCGAAGCGCTGCGCTTTCATTCCACGGGCGCCGGCTTGCCGCTGGCACCGGGCGGCCTCTTGGGCTCTGAGCTTGGCGCTGCTGCATTGCGCTACCTTGGCTTTACTGGCGGCACGCTGGTGTTGCTGGCGCTGATCGCCGGTGGCTTGAGTCTATTTACCGGTATTTCGTGGTTGTCGGCGACCGAGCGTCTCGGGCTGTGGCTTGAACAAACCTGGCTGACCTTGCAGCGCGGTGGCCAGGCCTGGCGTGATCGTCGCGCTGGCCGCGAGCTGGCGCAAAAGCGCGAGGCGGTGGTCAAGACGCGCCGCGAAAAGGCCGAGCGTACGCCCGCCTCGCCGGTGCGTATCGAGCCGGCGGTGGCGGTGGTTGTGCCGTCCGAGCGGGTGCAAAAAGAGCGCCAGCAGAATCTGTTTGGCGCGGCCGGCGACGGCGCTTTGCCACCGGTGTCCTTGCTGGACGAAGCTTCGCAGGACGTGACGCCGCCCAGCGCCGAAACGCTGGAGTTTACCTCCCGCTTCATTGAGCAGAAGCTGGCGGACTTTGGCGTTGAGGTGAAGGTGATTGCGGCCTATCCCGGCCCGGTGATCACCCGCTACGAGTTCGAGCCGGCGGTCGGCGTGAAGGGCGCGCAGGTGGTCAATCTGGCCAAGGATCTGGCGCGCGCGCTGTCGCTGATCTCGATCCGCGTGGTCGAGACCGTGCCGGGCAAATCGTGCATGGCGCTCGAGCTGCCCAACCCCAAACGCCAGACCGTGCGCCTGTCGGAGATTCTGGGCTCCAAGGCTTACCACGACATGCACTCGCCGCTGACCATCGGCCTGGGCAAGGACATCTCCGGTAATCCGGTGGTGGCCGATCTGGGCAAGATGCCGCACTTGCTGGTGGCCGGTACGACTGGTTCGGGCAAGTCGGTGGGTATCAACGCCATGATCCTGTCGTTGCTCTACAAGAGTGAGCCGGACAAGGTGCGGCTGATCATGGTCGACCCGAAAATGCTCGAATTGTCGGTGTACGAGGGCATCCCGCACCTGCTCGCGCCGGTGGTCACCGACATGAAGCATGCCTCGAACGCGCTCAACTGGTGCGTGGCCGAGATGGAAAAACGCTACAAGCTGATGGCCGCCGTGGGTGTGCGCAATCTGGCCGGCTTCAACAAACAGGTCGCCGAGGCCCGCAAGGCCGAAAAGCCGCTGACCAATCCTTTTGCCATCAACCCCGACAACCCCGAGCCGCTCGACACCTTGCCGCACATCGTGGTGGTGGTCGACGAGCTGGCCGACATGATGATGGTGGTCGGCAAGAAGGTCGAAGAGCTGATCGCCCGTCTGGCGCAAAAGGCGCGGGCGGCCGGCATCCATTTGATTCTCGCCACCCAGCGCCCGTCGGTGGATGTGATCACCGGCCTGATCAAGGCCAACATCCCGACGCGCATGGCCTTCCAGGTGTCGTCCAAGATCGACTCGCGCACCATCCTCGACCAAATGGGTGCCGAAAGCCTGTTGGGTATGGGCGACATGCTCTACCTGCCGCCGGGCTCCGGCCTGCCGATGCGGGTGCATGGCGCCTTCGTGGCCGACGATGAAGTGCACACCGTGGTCGAATTCCTCAAGAAGCAGGGCGAGCCCGATTACATCGACGGCATTCTCGATGCGCAGGAAGAATCTGGCGACGGCATGAGCAGCGTCGACGGCGAGGATGTCGAAGCGGATCCTTTGTACGATCAAGCGGTCGAAGTGGTGGTGAAAACACGTCGCCCGTCGATTTCGCTGGTACAGCGTCATCTGCGTATCGGTTACAACCGGGCGGCCCGACTGATTGAACAAATGGAACGCGCCGGGCTGGTCTCCTCGATGGGGAGCAATGGCAACCGTGAAGTGCTCGCCCCGGCGCGCGAGGAGAATTGATTGAAGCACGTGTGTAGAAGCGCGAGCCGCTGGCTCGTGGCCGCGATGGCCGTCGGGCTGTCGAGTGCGGCGCTGGCCGAATCGGGCGTGGTGTTGCTGAAGCGTTTCGTGCAGCAGACCGAGCGCGCCGAGGGGCAGTTTGTGCAGTCGGTGTATCGGCAGAACGGCGGCCGCGGTGAGCAGTCTGACGGCAGCTTTGCCTTCGAGCGCCCCGGCAAGTTCCGTTGGGAATACACCAAGCCCTATCCGCAGTTGCTGGTCGGTGATGGCAAGAAGATGTGGGCCTACGACCCCGAGCTTCAGCAGGTGACCATTCAGACGCTGGGCGACGCGCTGGGCGCCACGCCCGCCGCGATCCTGGCTGGCAAGGATGAGCTCGACAAGAACTTCACTCTCGAAGACGGCGGCCGGATGAACGAGCTCGACTGGGCCGTGGCCACGCCGCGCGCCGCCGACAGCAGCTTTGCGCGCATGAAAATGGGTTTTGCCAACGGCCAGCTGGTGGCGATGGAAATCCAGGACAACTTTGGCCAGACCACGCTGCTGCGCTTTACCGAGTTCAAGACCAACCCGGCGCTCAACGCCAGCCTGTTCAGCTTCACCCCGCCCAAGGGCGTGGATGTGGTTGGCGAGTAAGCGGCGCGCGCGGTGAGTTCCGGCGATCTGTTTTCCGCCGAGCCGGTCATGGCTCAGCCGCCGACCGGCAGCATCCCGCTGGCCGAGCGCCTGCGCCCCGCGACGCTGGACGACGTCGTCGGCCAGGCGCATTTACTGGGCGAGGGCAAACCGCTGCGCCTCGCCTTTGCCTCGGGGCGGCTGCATTCGATGATCCTGTGGGGGCCGCCGGGCGTAGGCAAGACCACGCTAGCGCGCCTGATGGCTGAGGCCTTCGAGGCTGACTTCATCGCCTTGTCGGCGGTGTTCTCGGGCGTCAAGGACATCCGCGAAGCGGTGCAAAAAGCCCAAGTGGCGCGCGATCTTGGCCGCCACACGATTCTTTTCGTCGATGAGGTGCACCGCTTCAACAAGGCACAGCAGGACGCGTTTCTGCCCTTCGTTGAGCAGGGGCTGCTGACCTTCATCGGCGCCACCACCGAAAACCCTTCGTTTGAAGTCAATGCCGCGCTCTTGTCGCGAGCCGCGGTGTATGTGCTCAAGTCGCTCGACGAGGCCGAGCAAATGGTGTTGTTCGAGCGCGCCCGCCACACCGCGGATGCCGCGCTGGCGATCGAAGACGCCGCACGCGACCGCCTGATCGGCTTTGCCGACGGCGACGGCCGGCGGCTGATTGGCCTGGTCGAGCAATTGGCGATTGCGGCGCAGACCGCCGCGGTCAATCCGGTGACGACCGAGTTTGTCGATCAGGCCTTGTCGCGCAATCTGCGTCGTTTCGACAAGGGCGGCGATGCCTTCTACGACCAGATCTCGGCCATGCACAAATCGGTGCGCGGCTCGGATCCCGATGCCGCGCTCTACTGGCTGTGCCGCATGCTCGATGGCGGCGCCGATCCGCGCTATATCGGTCGGCGCCTGGTACGCATGGCCAGCGAAGACATCGGACTGGCTGACCCGCGCGCGCTGGAAATGACCTTGCAAGCCTGTGCCGCTTACGAGCGGCTGGGGTCGCCGGAGGGCGAATTGATGTTGGCGCAGGCCACGGTGTTTCTGGCCTGCGCGGCCAAGTCGAACGCGGTGTACACCGCCTACAAGGCGGTGCGCCGCTTTATTGCCGAAGACGGCTCACGCCCGGTGCCCATGCATCTGCGCAATGCCCCCACCAAGCTCATGAAAAGCATGGGCCATGGCGACGGTTATCGCTACGCGCATGACGAGGCCGATGGCTACGCTGCGGGCGAGCAGTATCTGCCCGATGGCGTCGACGCGCAGCCGTGGTACCAGCCCACCGACCGCGGCATGGAAGCGCGCATTCGCGAAAAGCTCGATCGCCTGCGCGCACTCGATCGCGGCGCAGGCAAGTCTGAACGCGGTTGATCCGCGCCGTCGTGGCGAGGCTCAATGCGTTGTCGGATGGTCGGCAATGAAGCGGGCGATGACGGCGCGGGCTCGCACTGCCTTATCGACCTGGCCGGTGCGCTCGGCCCGATCCACCAGATCGGCCATATAGCGCGACAGCAGCAAGACACCTTCGGGGGTTTGCACCAATCCGCAAGCGACCTGCGCGGCCGCAACGTCCGGGATGCCTTCGTGTTCGGCGATGAGGGCGACCTCATCGTCCGTGATATCGCAATAGTCCAAGCAGTCACGCATGGATAGCATGGCGTTCTCCTCCAGTCCTTTATTTGGGCACTCTGACCTGGCCCGTTCTTTTTTGGTTCTTATCTACTCAGGATAAGCCACCGATCGGACATGGCAAATTCCGAATTTCTCTCGGTTTGTTTCCTGCCATAGCACCCTTCAATGGTGCGTCGCAGCGGTTTAGAATAGACGTTTCCATTCCGGCGTCCTGCGCTTTGCGCGGGCTGAAGACATGCTCGACATCCAACAACTCCGCTCCGACATCGACACCGTGGCCACCGTGCTGGCAAGCCGCCGCGTGACGCTCGACACCGCCACCTTCAACACCCTGGAGGCCGAGCGCAAGCAGCTTCAGACCCGTACGCAAGAGCTGCAGGCCAAGCGGAATGCGCTGTCCAAGCAAGTGGGCATGCTCAAAGGCAAGGGCGAAGACGCCTCCGCCGTGCTCGCCGAGGTCGGTGGGATTGGCGATGAGCTCAAGGCCAATGAACTGGCGCTGACCGACTTGCTGGCCCGGATCGACGCCTTCATGGCCGCGTTACCCAACCTGCCGGCCGACGATGTACCGGTCGGGGCGGACGAATCGGCCAACGTGGAAGTGTCGCGTTGGGGTACGCCGCGCGAGTTCGACTTCGAAGTCAAAGACCATGTCGACGTCGGCGCGGGGCTGGGCGGGCTGGACTTTGAAACCGCGGCCAAGATCTCCGGCGCACGCTTCGCCATGATGCGCGGCGGCGTGGCGCGCCTGCACCGCGCGCTGGCGCAGTTCATGCTCAACACGCATATCGCCGACCACGGCTACACCGAAATCTACACGCCCTACCTGGTCAACGCCGACAGCATGTATGGCACCGGCCAGCTGCCCAAGTTTGAAGAGGACCTGTTCTCCGTGCCCAAGGCCGATGGTGGCAAGTTCTACCTGATCCCGACCTCCGAAGTGCCGGTCACCAACGTTGTGCGGGGCGAAATGCTTGCCGCCGAGACCTTGCCGCTCAAGTTCGTCTGCCACACCCCGTGCTTCCGTTCCGAAGCCGGCTCATACGGGCGTGACACCCGCGGCATGATCCGCCAGCACCAGTTCGACAAAGTCGAGTTGTTGCGTATCGAGCATCCGGACAACTCCGCCGCTGCGCTGGAAGAGCTATCAAGCCACGCCGAGGCCATCCTGCAAAAGCTTGAGTTGCCGTACCGCAAGATCGTGCTGTGCACCGGAGATATGGGTTTTGCCGCGACCAAGACCTACGACCTGGAAGTGTGGCTGCCGGCCCAGCAGACCTATCGTGAGATCTCGTCCTGCTCCAACTGCGGTCCTTTCCAGGCGCGTCGCATGCAGGCGCGCTTCAAGGATGCGCAGGGCAAGAAAGGCCTGCTGCACACGCTCAACGGCTCGGGCCTCGCGGTGGGCCGCACGCTCGTGGCCGTGCTCGAAAACTACCAGCAAGCCGATGGTTCGGTGGTGGTGCCGGCGGTGCTGCGCCCCTACATGGGCGGGCTGGAGGTGCTGACGCCGGCGGCCTGAGCACCTCGGTTGGGCACCGGCGTGGTCGGCGGGAGTAAAGCCTCGGCGCCGGCCGGCGCGGTGTCCAGACGGCGCAGGATGTCGAAAAAGGCGCGCACGTTTTCCGTCATGTGCACGGCCTCGCCGCCGCGCGCCGGCCCGGCCTTCAGGCGACGCGCAAAGCTGGGTCGGGACATCAGCGGCAACAGCGTGCGCAGCGACACCCAGGTCAGGTTGTCGCGCCCCATGGTGTTGGCGATCTGGCGCGCGCCACGCAGGTGCCCAAGCCCCAGGTTGTAGGCCGCCACCGCCATCCAGGTGCGGTCGGGCGCCTGCACGTCAGCGTCAATCGAATCGAGCATCAGCTTGAAGTTTTTTGCGCCGCCCATGATGCTCTGTGCAGGGTCCAGCCGGTCGCGCACTTTCATCCGTGTCGCGGTCTCTTCGGTCAGCATCATCAAGCCGCGCACGCCGGTGGGTGAGATGGCAAACGGATCCCATTGGGACTCCTGGTAGCCAATGGCGGCCAGCAGTCGCCAGTCGAGCCCGGTTTTCTCTCCGGCGGCTTCAAACATGGCGCGATAGCGCGGTAGCCGGGTCTGGATGCGGTCCACAAAGGCCGCGATGTCGATCGCGCTCAGGCGCTGAATATGGCCGAAGTAGCGATCTTCCAGCCGGGTAATCGTGTTGTCTTCATGCGATCGAATAAGGAAGCGTCCGACGGTGTCGAACAGTTCGGCCGATGCCGCAGTGTCGGGCAGCGCCCAGGCCATCGCGGCCGTGCCCGGCAAGGCGCTCACTTGCTGTAGCTCCGGGCGCAACTCGGCGGCCAGCGCCAGGTGTGCTTCATCGGTGGCCAGCAAGGCAATGCGCCCGTCGGCGACCGCGGCCAGCAAGACCTGATCGGGTTGGCCGGCGACCGTGTTGATGCGCATCGACGGCACTTCGTGCTGAAGCTCTCGCAGGCGGCGCGCCGCGAGCGTGCCTTTGCGGGCCGTCACCGTTTTGCCGGCGAGATCCTGAATCGACTGAATGCTCGATGCCGCCTCGCCAGTGCCCGCGATCAGCAATTTGAGTTCTCGCACAATGGGCGACCAGCGCACATGGCGGGCCTTGTCGTTTCGGCCCAGCGCGGCTGCCGCCATATGGGCATCGCCGCGTTGCACAGCCTCCAGCGCGCGGGCTGCACTGGGATAAATGATGAATTTCACCGGCACGCCCAATTCGGCGGCCAACTCTTCGAGCAGATCATGTTCAAACCCGCTCGCGCCGTCATCCGGCTCTTTGCGGTAGGTCACCGCATCGACGCGCGTCGCCACCCGCAGCTCGCCCAGTGTTCGGAAGTCGACAATGACCGGCGCCTCGCCGCGCGGGCAGCCGGTAAGCAGGAAGGCGATCAACACAAGCAGCAGGGCGCGCATGGACAAACTCCCGTTCAGGGAGCTGATTGTCGCCGGAGAGTGTGGGAGTCGCAAATCGACTGGATCAAGGCAATCCATACGCGGTGGTATGTTTTCGAAAAATTCGATAAAATGAATATTCGAAAACGCTTATGAATGGAGTTGGCCGTGAGCAAGTCGTTCAAACAGATCACCAGTGATGTATCCAAAGGCCTCGAAGCCATGCACAAAGAGGTGCCCGACACCATGAAGGGCTTCTCCGCCATGGCCAAGGCAGCGCTCGCCGGGGGTAGCATCGACGCGCTTCACAAAGAACTGATCGCGCTGGCCATCGGCGTATCGTCGCGTTGCGACGCCTGCATCGGCTACCACATCAAGGCGTTGATCCGTCTGGGCGTGAGCCGCGAGCAACTGATGGAAACCCTCGCCATCTGCACCTACATGGGTGGCGGTCCGACCCTGATGTACGCCGCTGAAGCGGTCCGTGCCTATGATGAAATGCTTCCTCAACACGCCTGACGCACGTCAGAGGTGCTTTTTTTCCAGAACCTTTCTATAATGCCGTCCTTCGAGCGGAGAGGTGGCAGAGTGGTCGAATGTACCTGACTCGAAATCAGGCGTACGTGCAAGCGTACCGAGGGTTCGAATCCCTCCCTCTCCGCCAGTAACTCAACAAAAAGCGGCCTTCGGGCCGCTTTTTGTTTGGGTGCGCCTCCTGCAAGGCTTACCTCAGTTGGGGATGCTCACGGTGCCGCGATGGGCTGCGATCCGGTCGCCGGATGCAGGGTGCATCTGGATCGGCGGCAGGTTGCCCAGGGTGATGGCGGGCGCGGCGCCGGGTGAGCCGCCGCGCGGGGTGGTGCGCACCACCTGCGAGGGCGGCAGGGCGGCGCCTTCGGTGAGGTGCTTCCACATCATGTCGAGCGCCACACCGCCGTAGTAGTGCAGCGGGATGAAGCGGGTATCGTAGCCGGGGAAGGGCAGGAAGGCTTCGAAGTGCTGGGCGTTGGTGACCTCGATGTAGCTCAGCTGGCTGCGCTTGCCTTCGGCCAGGCTGTTCAGGCCGAGGTAGGGGCGCGAGGTGTGGTTGACCGGCACCAGCGCGTCCGCCCGGCCATGCACGATCAGCGTCGGCTTGCCATGCAGGCGGCCGTTGACCTCGGTCTGGGCGATGCTGTGGCGGACGCGCTTCTCGTCGAGCAGCTCGCGCAGACACAGGGCGCCATCCCAGTAGTAGTCGGCCAGACCGGTGCTGGCGGAGACGGCGAGCGCCTCGCGGATCGGGCCGTTGGCGGCGCCTTCGGCGATCAGGTTGATGCCGGTGGACGGCGGCACGCCGTTGTTCAGGCTCCACAGCGTCGGCATGGGGCTGGCAGCCGGTGCGGCGGGCAGGCCGGCGGCGTCGGTGGTGCCCATCGAGTAGCCGCACAGGTTGGCGGTGACCGGTGCGCGCATGAAGGCATTGGCGTAGGTCAGGCTGACGGCGGTGCTCACCGCGAAGCCGAAGTGCGAGGCGTGCAGCAGATTGCTGTCGGCTTCCCAGCCATGGGCTTGCAGTTTGGCCAACGCGTTTTCGGACTGCTCAATCAGGGTGTTGCCCGAGATCTCTCCGGCGGCGACCAGTGCGGCACAGCGGTTGGCACCGAAGGCCGGGACCACGAAGCTCACGAAGGGGCTGTCGGCGACTGAGGGGGCGAGCGCGGCGCAGGGCTGCACCAGGTTGGCGTAGGTGGTGTAGTCGTACAGCGGCAGGCCGCTGGCGGGCACGGGCATGCCGCCGCGCTTGACGGTGACGCCTCGGCGCATGTCGACGTTGATCTGCGGCTCCTGCGCGACCACGGCGTCGATCAGGCCGCGGTGGTCGGCTTCGGCGGCGGCAATGACCGCGCCGCCGCCGTTGGACACGCTGGCGGCGATCACCAGGGTGTTTTGCGGGCGATAGCCGGCGTGCTTGCCGCGGTGATGCTTGCCACGCTCTGGCTGGTGGTAGCGATTGAGCACATCGAAGGCGAACTCGATGCCGGCCAGGGTGGCGTCGCCCCAGGCGCGCTCCGGGTTGTCCTGCGAGTGCGCGTGTTTCATGGCGTAACGGTTGGGGTGCTGCGCGATGTAAGCCTGGCGGGCCGGTTCGCTGATCTCGGCGCGGAAGAGGGCGCTACGGCGGGCGTCCCGGGCGTCGGCCAGCGTGCCGTCGGGCAGGGTGACGATGTTGGTGTCCAGCTCATGGCCGCCGGCGCCGGTGCCCTTGTCGGTGTAGGCCACGGCGCAGCCGCGCTTGAGTGACCATTCGCCGGTGGTGCCGATGGCGCCATACACACCGCGCGAACCGCTCGACGGGGCGGCGACGATGCACGGCTGCTCGGGGTTGAAGTGCGCGGGCACCTGCACCAGCAGGGTCACGCTTTTGACGCCGCGAACATGCTGGCTGGTGCGGTATTCGGTGCCGGGGATCAGGCCTTCGCCGAGGGTGTCGTTGCCGTCGAGGTCGATGTTGGGGCCGAACAGCCGGCCATAGCCGCCATTGCTGGTGGTGTCGATGAGGGCGCGGTAGTTGGCCCAGATGTTGAGGCGGCGCAGCTCGGCCGCGGTGGGCGCGAGCGGGTTGGCGATGGCGGGTGCGACAGCCGAGGCCAGGCCGGTCTTGCCCAGGCCGGCGCTGAGCAGGTCGTCGTTGCCCTCATGGGTGGTGATGGTGATGTTGTGGTGGCCGCCTCCGGGTAAACCCGAGGTGGCCGAGGCGACGCCCGGCGCGAGCAGCAACGCCCCGGCCAGACCGAACAGCAGTTCGTGTTTCATGTTTCCTCCTTGCGTGGGTGTCCCGACATGTCATTGTGTTTTCTGTCGGTGCGCTACGTTAGCATGTGCGAATGCGGTGCGATCGGGGAAACCCGCATTGAGCACTGCACTTGCCAGACTAAGCTACTCACAAACGCGGGCAGATTGAATCATGCAGATGCATGAGGCGCGCGGCGCGCGGCAGGGAGAAAAGCGGCATGAACAGTCATGACAGACGTCTGCTCTCATTGATGGAACTCGGGCGGACCGGCAGCCGCCCCGACTATCGGCGCGAGGCCCTCGCCTGGCTTGACCGCGAGTTGGGCTTCGACGGCGTGGTGTGGGGCGAGGGGCGCCAGCATGCCGATGGCGTGGTGCATATCCACAGCGCCGAGCTGCGCGGGCGCTCGGAGCGCATCCTGGTCGACTATGGCGCGGTCGCGCATCTCGACCCGGTGGCGCGGCGCTTTGCCCGGCAGCCGCGCAGCTTGCAGAACGTGGTGGTAGACCGCGATCTGGTTGGCGGTGACACAGCCCCCGTCGGCGAGTGCCTGCGTGCGCATGATGTCAGCCAGCTGATGCTGTGCGGTGTGCGCAGCAGCGACGCCGGTGGCCTGCGCTGGCTCACGCTTTATCGCGAAGACCGTGGCCGGCCTTTCACGCCGGGGCAAACCCGCCAGGCCGCGTTTGCGATTCCCTTTGTGCTGCTGGCCGAACCCGACGCGCCGCCCGAGCCCGCTCCGCAGGTGACTGAACTGCTCACCACGCGCGAGCACGAGGTGGCCTGCGCTTATGCCGAGGGCGCCGACTACAAGACTATTGCCCGGCAGCTGGCGGTGTCGCCCGCCACGGTGCGCACGCACCTGCAAAGCAGCTTCCGCAAGCTCGAGGTGCACAACAAAATCGCCCTGCGCGCGCGACTGCTGGGCTGAGACCGGGCGCAAAAAAGCCCGGCAGGCGTGACCTGCCGGGCTTGTGTCGGACTGGCGTCAGGGCTCAGGAGCCGATGATGCCGCCGTTCTTGCGGGTGATGACGATCGTGCAGTCACGTGGCACGGTCACGCCATCGAGTTCGGCCGGGAAGTTGGTGACGGTCGGATCGCCCTCGCCGGGGTGCTGGGTGTTGATGAACATGGTGCGGCGATCCGGCGTCACGGTGATGCCGGTGATTTCGTCGCCCGTCACCCCGGTGAAGATCCGGCGCAGCTCGCCGGTCATCGTGTCGGCGACCAGCATCTGGTTGTTCAGGCCATCTTTTTGGCCGCCATCGGTCTGGATGAACAGGCGGCCATCCGGATCGGCCCACAGGCCATCGGGCGAAGCAAAGCTGTCTTCCGTGCCATGGGAGTCCTTGGCGATCAGGAAGATATCCCAGGTGAAGGTGGTGCCCACATGCTGGTCGGCATCGCGCCAGCGGATGATGTGGCCGTCCGGGTTGGGCGCCATCGGGTTGGCGGCGTCAGCCACGGTGCGGCGGCTGTTGTTGGTCAGCGTGCAGTACACATCGCCGTTGGGTGCCACGGTGGTCCACTCGGGGCGGTCCATCGGGGTGGCGCCGAGCACGTCGGCGGCCATGCGGGCGAAGGTCAGCACTTCGGCCTGGTCGGCAAAGCGGGCGGCCAGCGCCGGGTTGTCGATACTCAGCGGCAGCCACTCGCCGGTGCCGTCGTCGTTGAACTTGGCGACATACAGGGTGCCGTGGTCGAGCGGGCTCTTGCCGGCGCGACGCATCTTTTTCCAGTTGTCTTCGGAGACGAACTTGTAGATGTAGTCGAAGCGCTCATCGTCGCCCATGTAGGCCACCACGCGTTTGCCGCGGCCTTCGGTGATCGCCACGCCCTCGTGCTTGAAGCGGCCCAGCGCGGTGCGCTTGACCGGGGTCTGGGTGGCGTCGAAGGGGTCGATCTCGACCACCCAGCCAAAGCGGTGTTCTTCGTTGCGGTAGTCCTCGTCCGACAGGTCGAAGCGGCGGTCGAACAGATGCCAGCCGTAGCCGAAACCGCCAGCCGAGAAGCCGTAGCGCTTCTGCGCGTCGTTAGCGCTCCAGCTACCGGCGGCGCCGAAGTAGCCGTTGAAGTTCTCCTCACAGGTGAGGTAGGTGCCCCACGGCGTGTGGCCGTTGGCGCAGTTGTTGACCGTGCCCAGCGGGATGTTGCCGTTGGGGGTGTCGAGCAGCGCATGGCCGGCCACCGGGCCGCTGAAGGCCACCGGGGTGTTCACATGGATGCGGCGGGCGTTGTCGCTCTCCACGGCACGCCAGGTACGGCCCTTTTTCTGAATCTCGACCACGGCCACGCCATGGGCGTGTTGCGACACGCGCACATCTTCCAGGCTCTCCGGCGCGGCCTTGCCATACACGTGCATGTTCTCGCCGAACTCATGGTTGATCACCAGCATGCCGTGGCGGTTCTCGCCGCCGTGCCAGATATCCTTGTGGCGGCCCCAGTGGGCGCGATCGTCGTCGTCACGACAGCCCTTGTCCTCGATCGGGAAAAACCACATGCCGTCATGACCGATGCCGATCTGACGCGCCTGATCGGCGGCAGTCGGCGGCCACTGGTAGGCCGGGCCGCCCGGCTCCAGCGGCTCGCCCCAGGGGATCAGCACCTGGTAGTCGTAGTCCGACGAAATCACCGGCCACGGGCCGTTGCCCTCGGCCACCGGCACCGGCGCAAAGCCGAGCAGACGGCTCGACCGGCGGCCACGGCCACGCGCATTCGAGTCGTCGCCCCAGCCCTTCATGCCGGCCAGTGCGGGCGAGGAGAAAAAGCCCATCGCTGCGCCCGCCAGGCCACCGGCGAGCACCTTGCGGCGCTGCATGTTCACCTCAAGCACGTCCTCGAACGGACGGTTGCCGGAGGGGTTCGAAATGCCTTCATCGTGTTTCATGGTCTAGTCCTCTGTCGTTATTCGATCGCTCCGTCGGCACGGGCGTGGACATGACGCTAGCGGTGAAACATTACGGGAATTTGTCCCGGCAGATGACAAAACGATGCTGGCCGGATTGTCGCCACCAAGAAGGCGCGCATTCTGCCCGCGGCATCGGCCACCGTCGTGCCGTTGGCGCCAGCTTTGTACCGGGCGCAGTGGGCCGGCGCGCGGTAGGGTGATCACTATTCCAGCCCCGAGGTATGTGTGATGACACTCCAGAAAATTGCCGCTTTCTCCGACGGCAACACCGGTGGCAACCCCGCCGGTGTGCTGATCGCCGACGCACTCCCGCCTGCTGCCGACATGCAGCGTATTGCCGCCGAGGTCGGGTTTTCCGAGACCGCCTTTGCCGCGCCCGCGGGCGATGGCTGGCGGGTGCGCTATTTTTCCCCCGAATCTGAGGTCCCGTTCTGTGGTCATGCCACCATCGCCCTTGGCGCGGCGCTGGCCTTGCGCCACGGCAACGGTGTCTTCGCGCTGACGCTCAATCAGGCCGGCATCACGGTCGAAGGTGCTTATGAGGGCGACACCCTCAGCGCTGCGCTGCAATCGCCGCCGACCCACAGCGCACCGGCCGAGGATGCCTTGGTCGACGAAGCGCTGGCCGTGTTCGGCTACGCGCGCGACGACCTCGACCCGCGCCTGCCGCCTGCGCGCATCCACGGCGGCGCCGATCATCTGCTGCTCGCGCTCAAGCATCGCGAGGCTTTGGCGGCCATGCACTACGCGCTCGACGCCGGGCGGCGTTTCATGAACCCCCACGGCCTGGTCACCGTGCTGATCGCCTGGGCCGAAAGCCCTCAGCACTTTCATACCCGCAATCCCTTTGCGTCGGGCGGCGTGTACGAAGACCCCGCCACCGGCGCTGCCACGGCCGCGCTGGCCGGTTATCTGCGCGACATCGGCTGGCCGCATGGGGGGCATATCGACGTGGTGCAGGGCGAAGACATGGGCATGCGCTCGCTGCTGGCGGCTGACATCCTGTCGGCGCCGGGCAGTTCGATTCGGGTCTACGGAACGGCGCGGCTGATGGCGGAGTGAGGCGCATCATCCAGGGGGCAACGGCTGGCGTCGTGCTCACGAAGCCGGCGCGCTGCGCTAGGATGGCGTGTCAGCGCGAGACCGGCGCCGGTGGCCGAATGCGACCGGGCGACGCCTCGTTGTTTTTCTTCATTCATTCGTGAGAACGCCCATGTCGTCCATTAACGCGAAACCCTACGAATCCTCCCCGGCCGCCCGAACTGCCTTTCTCGGCCTTGGCGTCATGGGCTTGCCCATGGCCGGGCATCTGGCTCAGGCCGGCCATGCGGTGACGGTCTATAACCGCAGCCCGGCCAAGGCGGCGACCTGGGTGGCCGAGTTTGGCGGCGCCTCGGCGCCCACGCCGGCGCAAGCCGCCACGGGGGCAGACATCGTGTTCTGCTGTGTCGGTAACGACGACGACTTGCGCGGCGTCACCCTCGGCCCCGATGGCGCCTTTGCCGGCATGAAAGCGGGTGCCATCTTTGTCGACCACACCACGGCCTCGGCCGATGTGGCGCGGGAGTTGTCGGCCGCCGCCGAAGCGCTGGGCCTGCAGTTCATCGATGCGCCGGTGTCCGGCGGCCAGGCTGGCGCGCAAAACGGCATGCTCACCGTCATGTGCGGTGGCGACGCGGCCGCCTTTGACACCGTCAAACCGGTGGCCATGGCCTTTGCCCGCGCCTTCACCCGGCTGGGCGACAGTGGCGCCGGGCAGCTGGCCAAGATGGTCAACCAGATCGCCATCGCCGGGCTGGTGCAAGGCCTGGCCGAAGCCATCGCCTTTGGCCAGAAAGCCGGGCTGGACATGAAGCAGGTGCTGGACGTGATCGGCAAGGGCGCCGCCCAGAGTTGGCAGATGGACAACCGCGGCGCCACCATGGTGGACGACAAGTTCGACTTTGGCTTTGCGGTGGACTGGATGCGCAAGGACCTCGGTCTGGTGCTCGACGAAGCCCGCCGCAACGGCGCTCGTGTGCCGGTCACCGCGCTGGTCGACCAGTTTTATGCCGACGTGCAGTCCATGGGCGGCAAGCGCTGGGATACATCCAGCCTGATCCGGCGACTCAAGTAAGCCAGACATCCCGCATCGGACGCGTGGGGCAATCAATGAGAAAGGGACCGACAGGCTCGCCTGTCGGTCCCTTGTTGTTGCTGGCGCTCTGAGGTGCGATGCGCGTCACCGCGTAGGGCGGGTTTCAACCCGCCATGGTCGGCTGAAGCCGACCCTACACGGCGCGCCGGCACTCAAGAATGCTGCACACGGCCGTCTCAGCGACCGGCCACCGTCCCGTCGCGGCGCTTGTCGGCGCCACCGATCAGTGTGTGACCGTCGCGCTTGTTGTGATGCCAGCGGTGCTTGTGGTGCTTGTGATGACCATGCCGGCCGCGGTAGTGGTGGTGATCGTCGTCATGCATCACATGGATGATCGACAGCCCGCTCTCCATCACATTGCTCACCGTGACCGGGTGATTGCGTGCCTGCAGTTGCGCCGCCAGCGCGTCGGCGTCGTAGGGCTCGGTGATGCCGGCAATGGTGCGCTCGATCTCCGTTGAACCGTTGCGGTTCTGGTAATGCGGCGTGTTGATCGATTCCTGCGGATCGAGCCCGAAGTCGATGTGGTTCACGATCGACTGCGCCGTGTAGCCGATGATGCGCGAACCGCCCGGCGAGCCGGTCACCAACTCGACCCGGCCCTGATCATCAAACACGATACTCGGCGACATCGAGCTGCGCGGCCGCTTGTTGGGCTGCACCCGGTTGGCCACCGGCAGGCCGTTGCTCACCGCGCTGAACGAGAAATCGGTCAGCTCGTTGTTGAGCAGGAAGCCGCGCACCATCACCCCGTTGCCGAATGAGCTCTCGACGGTGGTGGTCATCGACAGCGCATTGCCGTAGCGGTCCACAATCGAGATATGGCTGGTGCCGCTGAGCTTGGCGCGGTTGTCCGGTGCGCTCGGGTCAAAAGGCCCCGGCGGGGTGCCCGGCTGGGCGGTGCCGGTGTCCTGCTCGCCGATCAGCGCGGCGCGCGTGGACAGGTAGGTCTTGTCGAGCATGCCTTCGACCGGCACGGTGACGAAGTCCGTATCGCCCACGTACAGCCCGCGGTCGGCAAAGGCCAGCCGACCGGCCTCGGCAAACAGGTGCACATTGCGCTCGTTCAGCGGATCGTCATTGAGGTCAAAGTTTTCGAGAATGCCCAGGATCTGCCCCACCGCCAGCGCGCCGGAGGAGGGCGGCCCCATGCCGCACACATTGTGCCCGCGGTAGTCAAAGCACACCGGCGCGCGCTCGATCACCTCGTAGTTGGCCAGATCGGCCACCGTCATGTCGCCCGGAATGGCTGGGTCGGTTTGCACCGCCGCGGCGATGTCCGCCGCGATGTCGCCGCTGTAGAACGCATCGGCGCCATGCCGGGCCATGGCCTTGAGTGTGCGGGCGTAGTCCTTGTTCTTGACCTTGGTGCCGGCCGGCTTGGCCGTGCAATCCGGGTTGGCAAAATAGGCAAAAGCCACCGGGTCACGGAAGAACAAGCGGTTGGTACACGACGGGTTCGCCGCTAGCAGCCCGGCCACCTGGCTTGAGGTGCGCCCGGTCAGCTCGAAACCCTTCTGGGCCAGCGTGATCGCCGGTTGAAGCAGCTGGTGCCAGTGCAGCCGGCCATAGCGCTCATGCACCACTTCCATGATGCGCGGCGTACCCGGCACCCCCACCGACAGCCCGCTCTGCCACGCCGTGGTGAAACCCAGGCCGGCAAACCGGTCTTCCGTCGCCGCCGCTGGCGCCTTCTCGCGGCCATCGAATGTCGTCGTCGTGCGTGTGGCCGCATCGTAATACACCACAAACGCACCCCCGCCAATTCCGCTCGCCTGCGGCTCCACCAGCCCCAGCACCGCCTGCGCCGCCACCATCGCGTCCGCCGCCGTGCCGCCGTTCTTCAACACCTTGGCCCCCGCCGCACTTGCCAGCGGGTTGGCCGTCACAATCATCTCGCGGTCAGTCTGTACCGCCTGCGCCAGCGCCTGCGCGCCGGCTGGCACCGCCGACACAAGCAAGCCCGCCGCGGCAATCACGCCAAGCAGGCGGGCCTTCAAGGGTGGCCGCTCCAACAACGCTGTGGGGTTCAAGGGTGATCCGTGCATTGCGCATCTCCTCAATATGAAAAACAGGAATGAGAATGACGTTCATCTCACATGAGGAAACGTAGTCGAGTGATCCGCCAGTGTCCACGAAGAATGTTGTCGCCCTGACGGCAGCAGGGTTTTTTGCAGCGCGGCATCTGGCGGCCAAAGCGAAAGCGCATCTGCCTCACCTGGGGGCGGATGCGCCACGCCTGTTCTCACTGCGCGGTGTGCAATCCGGCATAGAGTGGTTTTACCCCATGCTATGCATGGCGCTTCGGTCGCTTTCAATCAAGCCAGCAATTTCTGGATCTCGTCGGCATTGGCAACCTTGCCTTCAATGACGATTTCATCGTCAATCGCCAGCGCCGGCGTGCGCATGATGCCAGCGTCAATGATGGCGTTGGTGTCAGTCACTTTCTCAATGTCATAGTCAATCCCTTTGGCCTTTGCCGCGTCTTCTGCATTTGCCGTCAGTTGTTTGCATTTGGCACAGCCGCTGCCGTAGATCGTGAATTTCATGGTCTCTCCTCACTCGTTACGTAAATTCAGTTGATTGAACTACCACCAGTTGCCATAGGCAAAGCCGGTAATGGTGGCCATCACCACAACCAACGCACAATAGACCACCGTTTTTTGCGTGCCCAGGATGGTGCGGATCACCAGCATGTTGGGCAAAGACAGCGCAGGCCCTGCCAGCAGCAGTGCCAGCGCCGGCCCTTTGCCCATGCCGGCGCCCATCAGCGCATCAACGATGGGCACCTCGGTCAGGGTAGAGAAGTACATCAGCGCGCCCAAGACTGAGGCGATGATGGTCGAGCTCAATGTGTTGTCGCCCACCGCTACCGCGACCCATTCCGAGGGAATGATCCCCTCATGACCGGGCCGACCCAGCGCAAAGCCGGCAACGAACACGCCACCCAGAAGCAGCGGCAGAATCTGCTTGGCGAAATCCCAGCTTTGCGCAGACCACTCGCGATCCTGCTCGCGCAAAGCCGAGATGATCATCAGGCCGGCAATGCCGAGCGCAAAGGGCAGCTCAGGTGCGCCGGGCACGATCACGGCGGCAGCCACCACCACGGCAGCCAGCATCAGCAGCTGACTTGCCGGCCAGTGCCAGCGCCACACCAGCAGGCCCGCCAGCATGGCGGAGAGCAGCGCCGTGATCTGCCACTTCCACGCATAGATCTGCATCCAGGTGTCGCTGTCGGCGGCCGCCCAGTTGGCAAACACCAGCACCCCGACCATCAGCGCAAAAAAAGCCACAATCGCACTCGTCGGCTTGTCGGCGTCATCGCCCCCAAAGCCGCGCGTGTTCTTGACCGTTCGCTGCGCCTCCTCCTTGCGATAGAGCAGGTGCATGATCGTGCCGATGACCAGTGCAAACAGGATGGCGCCGACCGCGCGGGCAATGCCGATCTCCGCACCCAGCACTTTCGCGGTGACGACGACGGCCATGATGTTGATGGCCGGCCCCGAATACAGAAAGGCGATGGCTGCCCCCAGGCCCGCGCCGCGCTTGTAGATGCCACCGAACAAGGGCAGCACGGTGCACGAACACACGGCCAGCAGCGTGCCGGATACCGATGCCACGCTAAACGCCACCGGCTTGGACGCCTCGGGCCCCAGGTAGCGCATCACCGCCCCCTGGCTGATGTACGCCGACATCGCGCCGGCAATCAGGAAGGCCGGCAGCAAACACAGAATGACGTGCTCCCTGGCGTACCAATTGGTCAGGCGCACCGCCTCCAGGACGGCGTTATCGAAGCGTGCCGTTCCGGCGGGAACAAAATAGATCAGCACAAAGGCCGCCAGCATGAAGAACAGCAAGTTGCCTTCACGAGTGTTGCTGGCGTACAGCTCGCGCAATCGCGTGGTCATCTGAACACTCCTTGGCAGGGCTATCGGTTGAAGCAATTCATTCTTGGAGACGAACGCGCTCGCAAAAGGATGCAGAAAAACAATCTGGCATCGAGCGTCGTCGCCGCAGGTCTGCTCGTGCTTCTCGAAAATAGACCGAAAACAGGGGGTGACCAAGGTTTATGTCTGGGTGTTTCTGCCCAGATGATCTGCGTCGGCGGCACACTCTTTCTTTGGGCGGCTGCGTCAGCCAGGCACGACCCGGTGTCCCGGGCGGGTAGGGCGCAGGACTCGACCCATCTTGGCGTTAGCGCGTGTTCCGTACGAGCGCATACCGCGCCAACACCCTAGGCACATACGCCCGCGTCTCCCGGTACGGCGGAATCTGCCTGTCGTACTTCATGACGGCATTCTCCCCGGCGTTGTAGGCAGCAAGCGCCAGTTCGAGGTCGTCGTCAAACAGGCGGAGCAGGTCGCTGAGGTAGCGGGCGCCGCCGAGGAGGTTGGTGGCGGGGTCGAGGGGGTTGGTGACGCCGTAGCGCTTGGCGGTGGCGGGCATGAGTTGCATGAGGCCGAGCGCGCCTTTGGGGGATTGGGCGCGGGGATTGAAGGCGCTTTCGACCTGGGCGACGGCGTGCAGCAGGGCGGGGTCGAGGCCGGTTTGGCGGGCGGCGTGTTCGATGTGGGGGCGCAGCGCGGCGGGGGCGAGGCGGGGCTGGGGTTTACCCGTGGAGGCGGCGCGTGGGGGGCTGCCGGCGATGCGGCGGTAGCGGGTGTCGGTGACGGGGCTGTCGGAAAAGTGCATGACGCCGTGCTCGTCGACAAAGCTGTAGAGCGTGTCGGCGTGTGTGGCCAGCGGTGCGCAAAGCGCCGCGCAGAGCAGGCTGGCGGCGAGGTGCTTAGCTAATCCAGTCACATGAGATGGGGCCGTCGTCGTCGAGCGGGTCGAGGTCGGCGTCGTCATAGGGCATGTCCCAATCGGTATCGGGATTGATGGTAGTGGATACTTCGTCGGAGACCCAAGCGCGGCGGGTGCCGCTGAGGGCGAAGTCGAGGTCGAGATCGTCGATCATGGGGTGTGCTCGCTGGTGGATGTGGCCGAAGCAGTTAGTCTGCCGCGGCGTGATGACGGGAGCGTTTCACCTGGGCGGGGGTTTGATGTACCGTTTGGCAGGTCAACGCGGTGTCACATTGCCCGCCTACTCTGATCGCCTTTATGGGGCAGCCTGCCTGCCCGGGAGTGTTCGAGTTCATGCGTTTCTTGCCCATCGGGTTTGTGTTTTCTTCCATGCGTGGTTTTGTCGCGGCGGTGCGTGCTCGGGGGCCGGGTGTGCCTTCGGATGCGCGTTTTGGCGGGTTGAAGCCCGCCCCACGGGGGGGCTGCTGCGTGCCGGATGACGTCGGGCGGGTTTCAACCCGCCTCGCGGTGGATGGCGCGTCGGCCTTGCGTGCTGCGCCACCGGCGTCGGCGCCGACGGAGTCGTTTGTGCGTGCGCGGGTGCGTCAGGCCGGCTTCACGCTGCTCGAACTGCTGGTGGTGATGGTGATCATCGGGCTGCTGGCGGGCTATGTGGGGCCGCGTTTCTTTTCGCAGATTGGCAAGTCGGAGGTGCAGACGGCGCGGGCGCAGATCAATGCGCTGGAGAAGGCGCTGGATCAGTTCCGCCTGGATGTCGGCCGTTATCCGATGACCGAAGAAGGCTTGGCCGCGCTGAACACGGCGCCGACGGGCGAGCGCAAATGGCAGGGGCCTTACCTGCGCAAGGCGGTGCCGGACGATCCGTGGGAGAAGCCCTACCAGTATCGGTCGCCGGGCGAGCACAGCGAGTTCGACCTGTTTTCTTTCGGTAAGGACGGCCAGCCCGGTGGTGAGGGCGAGGCCGCCGATATCGTGAACTGGTAATGCGCTACCGGGTGAAGGCCATTGGGCAGGGCGCGGACGTGGTCGAGACGGCCTTTGAGGCGTCGACCGAGGCCGAGGCACGCCAGTTGGCCGGCGCGCGTGGGCTGACGGTGCTGGCGATGCGCGCCGAGCGTCAGGGTGGGCGGCGCGCGCGTTTTCCGTTGCTGCTGTTCAATCAGGAGATGCTGGCGCTGCTGGGCGCGGGCATTCCGCTGGCGGAGTCGGTGGACGCGCTGGCCGAGAAGGAATCGCGCCCCGCAGTGCGCGGCGTGCTCGACGATATCCGCAAGGCGTTGCGCGAGGGGCGGCCGCTGTCGGCGGCACTTGAGGCTGCGCCGCATGCCTTCCCCGATCTGTATGTGGCGATGATCCGCGCGGCCGAGCGCACCAGCGATCTGGTGCCGGCGGTGGCGCGTTTCATTGCGTATCGCCAGCAGGTGGAGGCGCTGCGCAGCAAGCTGGTGAGCGCGGCCATCTACCCGGTGTTGCTGCTCAGTGTGGGCGGTCTGGTGGTGTTGTTTTTGCTCGGCTACGTGGTGCCGCGTTTCTCGCATATTTATGAAGATGTGGGCGGCGATCTGCCCTTCATGTCGCGCCTGCTGATGGAGTGGGGGCGATTCGTCGAGGCCAATGCGCTGATCGTGGCGGGCGGTGTGTTGGTGGTGATTGTCGGCGTCGTGGCGTTGGTGCGTCAGCCGGCCACGGCGGCGGCAGCGGGGCGCTTGATGTGGCAGATGCCAATGATCGGCGAACGACTGCGGGTGTTTCAGCTGGCGCGTTTTTACCGCACGCTGGGCATGCTGCTGTCGGGCGGGATTCCGGTGGTCACCGCGCTGGGCATGGTCGCCGGCCTGCTGACGCCGACGCTGCGCACGTCGCTGGAGCTGGCCATTGCCCGGGTGCGCGAGGGCGCCGGTTTTGCCAACACGCTGGCGGCGCAGGGCCTGGCCACGCCGGTGGCGCTGCGCATGCTGCGGGTGGGCGAGCGCGCTGGCAATCTGGGCGAGATGCTGACCCGCGCGGCGGAGTTTCACGAAGAAGACACGGCGCGTCAGGTCGAGTGGCTGACCCGCCTGATCGGCCCGTTGCTGATGCTGTTCATTGGCGTGGCGATTGGCGGCATCGTGGTGTTGATGTATCTGCCGATCTTTCAACTGGCGGAGAGCGTGGGATGAATGCGCCGCAGATCCAGCCCTTTTCGCCCGACGAGCTGGCCGCCGCACGCGCCGCCGGCGGGCGCATGCTCGACGCGCTGGCGGGCATCGAAACCGAGGCCGCACCGCGACTGGCGCGCCTGGCGCGTACCTTTGATCTGCCGCTGATGGGCCATGCCGAGTTGATGACCCGCACGCCCGATTTTGCGGTGATGCCTTTCGAGCAGGCGCTGCGCCGCGAGTGCATCGCGCTGCGCGGGCCCGATGGCGCGCTGACGCTGGTGCTGGCCGATCCTTTTGACCGTGCGCTGGTCGACGGCCTCGGCGCCCGGCTGACCGAGCCCTTTGACGTGGCGCTGGCCGACCATGACGACATTGCCGCCTGTCTGGCGCGGCATGAAGACGAAGTGCGCCGCGCGGCGGGCCTGTCGGAAACCCGCGGTGGCGAAAAGACAAACGGCGGGGCGGAAGACCTCTCGCTCAAGCGCATCAGCGAAGACGCCAGCCCGGTGGTCAAGCTGGTCAACTCCACGCTCTACGACGCGCTCAAGCAAGGCGCCAGCGACATCCATCTGGAGTGCGTGCCGGCCGGGCTGGTGATCCAGTACCGCATCGACGGTGTGCTCTCGCGCATGGGCAGCGTGCAGGGCAGCGAGCTGGCCGAGCAGGCGATTTCGCGCATCAAGGTGATGGCCGAGCTCGACATTGCCGAGCGCCGCGTGCCGCAAGATGGCCGCTTCAAGGCGCAGGCGGCGGGGCGCGAGATCGACTTTCGTGTGTCGATCATGCCCAGCATCCATGGCGAAGACGCCGTGCTGCGCGTGCTCGACAAAGAACACCTCACGCAGGAGATGACCGGCCTGTCGCTCGAAACCCTGGGCTTCGACGATGCGGTGCGCGCCACGCTGCGCCGCCTCGCCAGCGAACCCTACGGCATGCTGCTGGTGACCGGCCCGACCGGCTCGGGCAAGACCACCTCGCTCTACGCCACGCTGGCCGAAACCAACCACGGGCTGGACAAAATTATCACCATTGAAGACCCGGTCGAATACCAGTTGCCCGGCGTGCTGCAGATTCCGGTGAATGAAAAGAAGGGCCTGACCTTCGCCCGCGGCCTGCGCTCCATCCTGCGTCACGACCCGGACAAGATCATGGTCGGCGAGATCCGCGATGGCGAAACGGCCGAGATCGCCGTGCAGGCCGCGCTCACCGGCCACCTGGTGTTCACCACGGTGCACGCCAACAATGTGTTCGACGTCATCGGCCGCTTCACCCACATGGGCATCGACCCGCACAACCTGGTCGCCGCGCTCAACGGCGTGGTGGCGCAGCGGCTGATCCGCATCAACTGCCCGCACTGCGTGGATGACATTACGCCCGATCCGGCGCAGGTGGCCGAATCGCGGCTTGACGATGTGAGCGCCTTCCGTTTTCGCGCCAGCCACGGCTGCGGCCAGTGCCGTGGCTCGGGCTACAAGGGGCGACGGGCGATTGCCGAGGTGCTGATTCTGGACGACGAGATCCGCGAGCTGATCGTCACCCGCGCCCCGGTGCGCGCACTCAAGACGCTGGCCGCCTCGCGCGGCTTCGTGAGCCTGCGCGACGCCGCCACCGCGCTGGTGGCCGCTGGCGAAACCACTTTGCAGGAGCTGAACCGTGTCACGCTTCTGGGCTGAACCCGTTCGTCTGCACCTGCACGCCGAGGCCTGTGAACTGGTCGTCGGCGGCCAGACGCATCGCCTGGCGCTGGCGGCCGGCGCGCAGCCCTGGCCGGCGGCCTTGGGCGACTTGCTGCCGGCGCGCGCCAAGGTGGATGTGTGCGTGGCCGACCACTGGCTGCGTTATCTGGTCACGCGCTGGCCCGCCGCGGTGCGCGCGCCGCGAGAGCGCGAGGCCTGGCTGGCGCACCAGTTCAAGGCAGTGCACGGCATCGACATGACTGCCTGGACCGTGGCCATGGACACTGACCCGGTCGACGATGCGCGCATTGTTTGCGCCGCGCCGACTGCGCTGATCACCGGGCTGCACAGCCTGCTGGCGGCGCGCAAGGCGCGCTTGGCTGGCTTGACCGGGGCATTTGTTGCCCAGTTCAACCGCCTGCGCCGGCAATGCTCGGCGGCCGATGGCGCCTTGCTGTGCGCGGCCGATGGGCGTCTGACGCTGGGTGTGTGGCGTGACGGGCGCTGGTGTGCGCTGCGCTCGCAAGTGGTCGCGCCCGGCGACGAAGACGCCGCCCGCCGCATGCTGACCCAGTTGTGTGCCAGCGGCGAGGCCGCGCCGAGCGGCGTGCTGTACACCGTGGGTGCAAAACAGACGGCGCCCGACGGCTGGCAGCCCGTGGCGCTGGAGCCGGCCGCATGAGCCCGCAACCGATCGCCCTCGACTTTGCCCGCCGGCGCCGCTGGCCCGGCCTGCTGGGATGGGTGTTGCTGGCGCTCGGGCTGGGCATGGCCGCGCTGGAGGTGAATGACTTCCTGAGCCGCCGCGCCGATCTGTATGAACGCGAGCAGATCGTCGAGCGCCTGCGCCATCAGTTGCAGCGTGAACGCCGCCATGTGGTGAGCGCGCCCGAGGCGCCGGTGCGGGCCGAAGAGGCGAGCCCCGCGCTCAAGCTGGCCGCCCAACTCGGGCGCGACTGGCCGGCGCTGTTCGCCAGCGTGGACGCCGCGGCCGGCGATGGCGTGGCCGTGCTGGCGCTGACGCCCGATGCCTTGCGCGGCACGGTCAGCCTCTCGGCCGAAGCGCCCAGCCTGGACGGCATGTTTGATTTCCTCGGCCGGCTCGAAGCCGCCGACGCGTTGGCCGCGGTCGAGCTGGTGAGCTATGAGCATGAGGGCGGCCGTTTTGTGTTCAATCTCAATGGTCAGTGGGTGAGCCGATGACGACGATCACGTCGCCCCGCCTCGACCGCCTGCGCGAGCGAACTTTGCGCGCCGTGATGCGTGCCGGTTGGGCCGGTGCGGTCGGTGTGGCCTTGCTGGCTTTTGCGCTGGCTTTCGGCCTGTCGACCGGCAGCGAACAGGCGGCGCAGGCCGAGTCGCTGGCGGCGGAGCGCGCGGCTTTGCTCAAGGTGGCGGATGTGTCGGTGCAGCCGGTGTTGAGTGATCGCGATCGGCTCGCGGCGTTTTATACGCGCTTTGCGCCGGCCTCGGAGCTGTCATCGGTGCTGGCGAAAATGCATGTGGCGGCAGCCGAACACGGCCTGCTGCCCGAGCGTGGCGACTATCGCAGTGCGCTGGTGTCGGGTACGCCGCTGGTGCGGGTGACGGCGACGCTGCCGATGCGGGGCAGTTTTGATGATCTCTACGCCTGGCTCGGGCAGGTGCTGGCCGAGCAGCCGGGCGCGGCGGTGGAGCAGCTGTCGATCAAGCGCGAGCAGGCCACCGCCGGGCAGGTCAGCGCCGATGTTCGGGTGTCGGTGTTTGTGCGGGGGGGCGTATGAACAAGCGCCAACTCGGCCTGTGGGGCGCGCTGGCGGCAACGCTGGCGGCCACCTGGTGGGCGTCAACGGTGGACACCGACGACGCGCCGACAACGGTGCGCGAGCTGCGCAGCGCACCCACGCGTGCGGCTCGGCCGGTGGTGACGGCCAAGGCCGATCTGTCTGCACTGGCGGCCGAGCGGCCCGCTTTTGCCGCTGAGGCACCTTCGGTGTTTGGTGTGCCGCCTCCGCCGCCGTCGGCTCGTCAGACGGCGCGCGTGGCCCCACCCAAACCGCGCGCACCCGCCATGCCTTACACCTACGCCGGCTCGCTGATCGACGCCGACGGCGCGCGCACGTTGTTCTTGCTCGACGGCGAGCGTCTGGTGATGGCGCGGGTGGGCGAGGTGGTGGGGCGCTATCGCATCGATGCCTTTGATGAAGACTCCGTGACGCTGACCTACTTGCCGCTGAAAGAAATCCAACGAATCCATCTGGCGACTGCCCCATGACTCTGCCTGCCCGTATGCCCCGCGTGTTTTTGTTGTTGTCATTCGTGTTGCTGGCGGGGTGCGCCAGCAACCCGGCGATGGAGCAGGCGCGTACCGATCTGGCCACCGGCGACGAAGTGGCGGCGCTGGGCCGGCTGGCCGCCGAGGTGTCGGCCAAGCCCGAGAATCGCGAGCTGCGCGCCTTTTATCTGCGCCAGCGCGAGCGGGTGATCCTGCAACGGCTGGCCGCCGCCGAGCGCGCCAACCGGGCGGGCCAGACCGGGGAGGCGGCCCGCTTGTATGAGGACATCGAGCGCTTTGCGCCGGGCGACCCGCGTGCCGAGGCCGGGCAACGGGCGCTGGCGCGCGAGGCACGTCATGCGGCGATGCTGAGCACGGCCCAGGCGGCATTCAAGGCAGGCGACGCCAAGGCGGCGCGGGCCGAGGTGGCGCGCGTGCTGACCGAAGACCCCGAGCATGCCGCCGCGCGGGCGCTGGACGGGCATCTCCAGGCGGCCTCGGCCGAGGCCAACCCGGCGCCCGACGTGGCCCTGCGCGGCCCCTTCGCCAAACCGGTAACGCTGGAATTTCGCGATGCGCCGCTGCGCATCGTGTTCGAGGCGCTGTCGCGTGCGGCGGGGCTCAACTTCGTGTTCGACCGCGATGTGCGGGCCGAGGCCAAGGTGACGCTGTTCGTGCGCAACAGCACGGTCGATGAGGTGCTGCAGCTGCTCACCGCCACACAGAAAATCGAACGCAAGATCCTCAACGCCAACTCGGTGCTGATCTACCCCTCGACGCCGGCCAAGACCAAGGAGTATCGCGAGCTGGTCACGCGCAGCTTTTACTTGTCGAACGCCGACGTGAAGCAGGCGCAGGCGCTGGTGCGTACATTGACCAAGAGCCGCGATGTGTTCGCCGACGAGAAGCTGCGGCTGCTGGTAATCAAGGACACGCCCGAGGCGGTGGCCCTGGCGGAGCGCCTCCTCAGCTCCCTGGATGTGGCCGAGCCGGAGGTGATGCTCGAGGTCGAGGTGCTGGAGGTCAGCCGCAACAAGGTGATCGAACTCGGCCTCGACTTCCCCGACCAGGTCGGCCTGGGCGCACTGGATGGCACCGGCGTGGCGCGCACGCTGGCCAGCGGCGTGGTCGACCTGCGCAGCCGCGGCGATTTGCGCCCCTATGTGGCCAACCCGGCGCTGCTGCTCAATCTGCGCCAGGAAGACGGCGACACCAGCTTGCTGGCCAACCCGCGCATCCGTGTCAAGAACAATGAAGAGGCCAAGATCCACATCGGCGACAAGCTGCCGGTGTTCACCACCACCGCCACCGCCAACGTTGGCGTGTCGGCCTCGGTCACCTATCTCGATGTGGGGCTCAAGCTCGACGTGAAACCGCAGGTGTTGCTCTCGGGTGATGTCGAGATCAAGGTGGGGCTGGAGGTGAGTAATATCGTCAAGGAAGTGACCGGCCCGTCGGCCTCGCTGGCCTATCAGGTCGGCACGCGCACCGCCGCCACCGTGCTGCGCCTCAAGAATGGCGAAACCCAGATCCTTGCCGGGCTGTTGCAGGAAGAAGACCGGATGGTCGGCAACCGGGTGCCGGGGGTGGGCGACATCCCGCTGATCGGGCGGCTGTTTTCGAGTCAGAAAGACACCAACAACCGCACTGAGATCGTGCTGCTGATCACCCCGCGGGTGATCCGCAATGTGGTGGTGCCGACGGTGGCACGGGCCGAGATGTCGGCCGGCACCGAAACCAATATTGGCGCCGAGCCGCTCAGCCTGCGCCCGACCGCGCCCGGTAGTCTGAGTTTGTCGGGTGACAACTCGCCGGTGCTCGGTGGCAACGGGCCGGGCGCGCTGGCGGCGCGGATGGCGCAACGCCGGGCGCAAGCGCTGGCGGCGCGTGCTGCGGCGGCGCCGGAGGCGGTCAATCCCGGCGATGCGGCGCCGGACGAGGGCGAGCGTGAATCCGAGTCCCCCGAGTCATCCGCCGGACCGCTCGCGGTGAGTGTCAGCGGCCCGTCCGAAGTCACCGCCGGCGGCTCGGTCGAAGTGAGCGTCGCCATCAGCGGCGGCGGTGCCATTGCCGGAGGCGAGGTCACGCTGCAGTACGATCCGGGCCGCATCGAAGCGGCCGGCGCCACCACCCCCGGCAGCGTGACGGTAGCCATCCCGGCCGGGCAGGATACGGTGTCGACCAGCGCCTCGTTCACCACCCGCGCCGGCAGCATTGGCACCGTGCGCATCGCGCCGGTGTCGGCCAGCGTCGAGCGCGACGGCCGCACGGAAACCGTCTCGCCGTCGGGTAGCGTGAGTCTGACGATCAAGCCATGAGTGGAGAAAGGCCCCCACGCTCACTGCGTTCGCTGCCCCCCGAGGGGGCGGCGACGCTTCTTGGGGCGGCCCGGCGAAGCGTCGGGCCCCCACGCTCGCTTTGCTCGCTGCCCCCCGGGGGGGCGGCGCCCGCCCTTGGGGCGGCCCGGCGGGGAGATTTTTGCCCCCACGCTCACTTTGCTCGCGGAGGGTCGGCTTTGCACAGCCGACCCGTTCGACGGGCGTGGCGCAGTGCGCCACGAAACCCCCGCCTCACCCCCCCGAGGGGGCGGCGCCCGTCCTTGGGGCGGCCCGGCGGGCGGGCGGGCGGGTGGCTCACTTGGTCGCTGTGCTCGCGGAGGGTCGGCTTTGCACAGCCGACCCGTTCAGCGGGCGCGGCGCAGTGCGCCACGAAACCCCCGCTTCACCCCCCCGAGGGGGCCGTGCTGGACGGCACCTCCTGTAGGGCGGGTTTCAACCCGCCATGGCCGGCTGAAGCCGGCCCTGCGCGCGGCGGACGCGACGCCGGCTTGGCTGGGCGGAATGGCGCTGCGCGCCGCGCGCTTTGCCGCGGCTTCACGCTGATCGAATTGGTGGTGACTGTCGCAATCGTCGGCATTCTGGCAGCCACCGTGCTGCCACTGGCGCAGATCAGCGCGCAGCGGGCGAAGGAGTCGGAGTTGCGGGTGGCGCTGCGGCAGATCCGCGATGCCATCGATGCCTACAAGGTGGCGGGCGATGCCGGGCAGATCGAGCGACAGGCCGATGCCTCGGGTTACCCGCCGTCGCTGCGGGTGCTGGCGGGTGGGGTGGCCGACATCAAGTCGGCCGAGCCGAAGCTGATCTACTTTCTTCGCCGCCTGCCGCGTGATCCGTTTTATCCCGATATCGACACGCCCGCCGAGGAGACCTGGGCGCTGCGCAGCTACGAAAGCCCGCCCGACGCCCCGGCGCCCGGCGACGATGTGTTCGACGTCTACTCGCAAAGCGAGAAGACCGGCCTCAACGGCTTGCCGTACCGGGAGTGGTGATGCGCATGTTTAAGCCTCTCCGCCCCCGAGGTTTCACCCTGATCGAACTACTGGTGGTGATGGCGATCATCGCCACCTTGTTGTCGATTGCCGCGCCGCGCTATTTCGATCACCTCGACCGTGCCCGCGAAAACAGCCTGCGCCAGACGCTGGCGGTGATGCGCGATGCGATCGACAAATACACCGCCGATGTCGGCCGCCCCCCCGAAACGCTCGACGAACTGGTCGACAAACGTTATCTGCGCAGCATCCCCGAGGACCCGGTCACCGAGAGCGTGGCCACCTGGGTGGTCGAGCCGCCACCGGATGATCCGCTGGGCGGCATCTGGAACATTCGCAGCGGGGCGGGCGAGCCCTACGGCGCCTGGTGATGGCGATGCAGCGGGGCGAGGGCGGCTATACCTATTTGATGGTGCTGTTCCTGGTCGCCGGCGTTGGCCTGCTGATGGCCGGCACCGGGCAGACCTGGCAGGCGCGCGCACAGCGTGAAAAAGAGGCCGAGCTGCTGGCGGTGGGCGTGGAGATGGCGCGCGCGCTGAGGCACTACCACGACGCGTCGCCCGAGGCTGCCAAGACCTGGCCGGCCGATCTCGCCGTGTTGCTCGAGGACCGCCGTTTTCCCGAGCCGATGCGTCATCTGCGACGCATCTACCGCGACCCGATGACCGGCACGACCGAGTGGGGGCTGGAGCGCGAGGAAGGCCGCATTGTCGGCATCCACAGCCTGAGCGACAAACCACCGTTTCGCCGCGCCAACTTGCCCCCCGAGTTGGGTGAACAGGCGGCAGAGGCCAAGACGGTGCGCGAGTGGGTGTTCCGCCCCGGTGCCGGCGCGGCCGGGCCGACGCCCCCGATCAACACTCTGGCGCCCGATGTGCGCAGTGCACGGGGCGCGCGGCCCGGGATCTTCGACCGCGACGACTGAATCCGGTTCTCGCGATAGTCCGTTCGGCTTATGGCCCGCGCATCGCCCTGAAAGACGTGGCGCTTATCGTCAACCGCTTTGATGCGTTTCGACAGGGTGATCATGCGCCACTTGATCTGTATTGCGGCGACCGTGACCAGTCTCGGCGCGCAGGCCTACGATATTCCCCAGGAGCATGCCGCGTTCGTGACGGCGCCCGAGGCCGAGCGGGGTAAGCCGGTGCCGCCAAAACACGCTTTCGACGCGATTCGACAGACCGGCAACACCTGGCTGCCCGCCACACCGGATGCTTCGTCCGTCGCGTTGCTGGCGGCGGCCCGCGCGCTCGACTGGCCGGCGGTGGCGGCACAGCTCAAGGCGGGTGCCAATCCGAACGTGGTCGATGCCGAGCTACGCGGCGGGGTGCTGGCGCTGGCGGCGGCCGACGGTCAGACCGAAGTGGTGCGCAAGCTGCTGGTGGCCGGCGCCGACCCCGATCAGCGGGGCGAGACCGGCTTCACCCCACTCGGTGTTGCCGCCTTGCGGGGGCATGCGGGGGTGGTCACGCAGTTGCTGCGCCACGACGCCGACCCCGACCGCAAGAGCGCCGACGGCGCTCCGCCGCTGGTCAACGCCGCGCGCCTGGGGCATGCCGCGGTGGTTGGCGCTCTGCTCACGGCCGGTGCCGACCCGACGCTGGCCGACAAGCACGGCCACCACACGCTGAGCATGGCGGCTGCGCGCGGCGATGTGAGCATGGTGCGCCAGGTGCTCGCGCATGGTGTGGATGTTGACGCCCGCGACGGGGAAGGGCGTACCGCCTTTTTCTGGGCCGGGCTGTATCGCCAGCAGGCCGTCAGCGAAGTCTTGCTCGCCGCCGGCGCCGATGCCGCCACCACGGTGCGTGTCAAATGATGCGTCGACGAACTGCCATTCGAATGGCATCGGCCTGTCACACGCCGCCCGTAGGCTACGCACGCCATGTCCACCGGGAGACAGTCAAGTGACCGACGTCGTCAACTTGACGAGTGAAGACCGCGAGCGCCTGCTGTTCTTGATCGACACCTCGATCAAGATCAACAAGCGATTCCAGTTTTTCCTGTGGGCCCAGGGCACATTGCAAAGCTTCATTCCGCACGAGACGCTGGTGTGCACCACCGGCGATCTGGGCACGCTCCAGTTGCGTAGCGATGTGTTCTCTCGCGCGACCTTGCCCAATGACTTCGAGTCGCAGGCCAAAGACCCGGTCCGCGGCTTCATTGCGCCGCTGCTGTCGCAGTGGCACACCGTCGATCGTGGCCCCATCGCCATCTGCGAAGAAGCCGGCGAGTCCGGTGGTCTGCATGCCATGCTCCATCGCATGAACTACCGCAACAACCTGTGCCACGGCGCGCGCGAAGTGCGTGGTGGCTGCGGGGCCTTCTTTGCCTTTCTGGGTCTCGACCGGCCGGTCGGCGCGCGCGAGCGCTATTTTGCCGACCTGCTCATGCCCCACCTCTACATGGCCACCCTGCGCATGCTCGACAGCGAGAGCGCGGTGGCCGACTGCCCGGCCTCGGTGCTGTCCGGTCGCGAGATCCAGGTGCTCGGCTGGGTGCGTGACGGCAAGACCAATGCCGAGATCGGCCAGATCCTCGACATCAGCCCGCTCACCGTCAAGAACCATGTGCAGAAGATCCTGCGCAAGCTCGATGTCAGCAACCGCGCCCAGGCCGTGGCCAAGGCCGTCGCCATCGGCCTGCTCGGCAACAGCCAGGGCCGCGAGGCGCGCAGCCACTGAACTGCCTGCCGCGGTGGTCCGCGCGGCCGCCGCCATAGTCCGTTCGGACGATATCCCCCGTCATCTGTCGCAGCACGCCCGACACCTCGCCTGCCCAGAATTCATGTGTCGGTCGCTCGGCCCATCGCAGTAGTTCAATCAGCCTACCAAATGCGCTTTGGCGCGGTGCCCGGGCGTAAAACGCGACCGAGACAATGCATTCGGCTTCGACATGGAGCCGGGACCCCTCCCGACCAAACCCGATTCAACGCAAGGAGTGTTAGAGCATGAACTTCAAAATGAAAGCGCTGGTGGCCGCTGCCGCCGTCGCCATGACCGGTGTGGCACACGCCGATATTCAGAACGCAAACATTGGCGCCACGCCGATTGCCAGCGCTCAGTCGGAGCTCGTGTTCTCCGCCTGGAGCGATACGGCTCAAACCGGCTTCACTTGGGACGTTGAGCACAGCGGCTTTCTGTCGGCCGTGAGCGACGCCAAGCTGCTCAATATCATCGACGCCAACCCCAAGCAGACCGCCTCGCTGACCGGCCCGGCCTCGATCGAATCGAAAGTGGCGGGTGTCAATGGCGTGGTCTTCGACATGAAGATCACTGGCTTTGATGCTTTCCTGAACGCCACTGGCGGCGCCAACGACGTCAAGTTCAACCTCTTCGCCGGCAACTCGGTGGGGCTGGATGTGCATCTGGCTTCTTTTGGCAGCCCGCTGGGCGCGCTGTCGGGTGGCATCTTTGACGACGTCGGCAACACCTTTGTTGGCTATGTCAATGCGGTGAACGGCAAGATGGCCGGTACCAACGCCACCGACGACGCTGTTGTGACGACCGCGGCCGATGGTGTGGCCTATGCCGGTTCGGCCGCCTGGGGTAACGCCACGCTCTACCCGGGCCTGAGCTTCAATGCTGGTCTGGGTGAGGCCATCGCCGTGGCCGTGCTCTACGGCAACAACACGGTCGCTGCCGAAGCCAAAGCTTTCACGCTCAATGGCGACGCCCTCCAGGCCTCGACCTACCTGGCGCAGGACGGTTACCACCTGCAGATCGCCGCCGTGCCGGCCGTGCCGGAGCCCGAGACCTACGCCATGCTGCTGGCTGGCCTGGGTCTGGTCGGCGCCATCGCCCGCCGTCGTTCCATCTGATCCCGTTTTGATCTAAAGGATAGTCATCATGAAAATCAAGCAAATTGCGCTCGGTTGCGCGCTCGCCGCGGCCGCCATCGGTGCCCAGGCCGCCTCGGCCATCAACGGCCACACCGTCATCTTCTTCTCCGGCGCTTCGGCCCCGGACAAGTTCATGGCCGATATCTCCACCTCGGTCCTGACCGGCGCCGTGCAGTACCGTGGCGTCAATGGCGACAACAGCATCAACGGTAACTACAACGCTTTTGTTGGCGAAGCCAACAACATCCCGGGCGTGGCCAACGGCACCAAGCTGGCCATTATCAAGCGTTCCGAGGGGGGCTCCGAGCGCGGCGTGGGCCCGGTCGGCCAGCAGCTCAACATCCGCACCATGGACCTGAACGACTGCGACCTGGTTGCCAAGACCTGCAAGCTGATGGGTGACGATCAAGCCGGTGTGGGCGGCCTGGTACCCGACATGGGCGTGTCCGACGTTGAACCGGCGATGTTCGTCGGCCTCGGCGTGAACGTGCCGAGCGACGGTGCCGAGACCCCGGCCAACCTGTTTGCCGAAGTGCAGCCGGTGAACCAGTTGATGTTCGGCATCGTGGCCACCAACTCCATCCCGGCCACCACCCACTTGTCGCGTGTCGGCTACGGCAACCTGCTGTCGGGCAAGTACGAGACCTGGGGGCAGTTCTCGGCCTCGCTGAATGACGGCGCTGCTGAAGACAATGTGGTGGTCTGCCGTCGCGTACCGGGCTCGGGCACCCAGGCCTCGTACAACATGTACTTCAACAATTTCCCGTGCGGTAGCGCCAGCAACGCCACGACGCCGATCGCCGGTGTGTTCGATAGCGATTTCGCCGCTTTCAACGGCAACGGCGACGGCTCCGAAGCCAGCCCCTTTGAAATCGACCCGAGCCTGGCCACCGGCAAGGTCGTGATCGAGAACTCCGGTTCGGGTGATGTGCGCAACTGCCTGAAGGCCGCCAACGGTCGCACCGAGCACACGGCCAAGGGGGCCGACGGCTTCTGGTACACCGTGAAGTTCCAGAACGGCACCAAGCCCTACCGGGCGATCGGTGTGCTGTCGGCCGACAGCTATGGCAAGGAATCGGGTTGGGCCTTCCGCATGCTGGACGGTGCGGGCACCTACAACCTCGCCACCAATACCGCCTCGGTCGGTGCTACCGGCGTGGCGCCGAGCAAGGCCAACCTGGTGTCGGGGGCGTATGACTTCGTGCTCGAGCTGTCGATGCAGCATGCCGGCCTCACCGGCGTGAAAAAGGCGGTGTTCAGCGAGATGGTCCGCCGCGCCGGTTCGACCACCTACACGGGCGACACCACGGGCACCTTCACCACGGTGCCGAACGCCTTCGCCACCCTGCCGCAGATCGGCGATGCCGTGGCCCAGCCGACCCTGGTGGCGCGCCACACCCGCTTGGCCAACTCCTGCGCTCCGCTGAAGAAGTTCTAAGCGTTGCTTGCGACCGGCCCGGCGAAAGCCGGGCTGTTCGATGGTCCGCGGGCCCGGCAACGGGCTCGCGGCATTTTGTCGTGTAGGGGGCTGATTTCCTTTGATGCACCCCGATGCGTGGCCTGAACCAACCGATGAAACTCTCTCTCGACATGATTCGTTTTTGCTTGCGTTGCCTGTGTGCTGCGCTGTGTTTTCTCGGCGCTTCGGTTGTCTCCGCGCAGGAAGGCGGCTTCGACGTGCTGGAATTTGTCGTTGAAGGCAACACGGTGTTGCCGACGCTGGCGATCGAGCGGGCGGTGTATCCGCAGCTCGGGCCGGGCGGCGGCGTGGCGGCGGTGAATGCCGCGCGCGATGCGCTGGAGCGTGCCTACCATGACGCGGGCTATCTGACGGTGACCGTCGAGGTGCCGCAGCAGAAGGTCGATGGCGGCCTGGTGCGCTTGCAGGTCGTGGAGGGGCGTGTGGAGCGACTGAAGGTCAGCGGGGCGGAGTACACGCTGCCGAGCAAAGTGCGCGAGCAGACGCCTTCGATGGCGAGAGGTGAAGTCCCCAATTTCAATGATGTGCAGGAGGACCTGACCCGCCTCGGGCGTAATCCGGACTTGCGCATCAACCCCTTGTTGCGCCCCTCGGCGCGACCGGGGTCGATCGAGGTGGAGCTGGCGATGGACGACCAGTCGCCGTTGCACGGTAGCCTCGAGCTGAACAGCAAGAAGAGCGCCGACACCGATGCCGGCCGCCTCGAGGGCGCGGTGCGCTATGACAACCTGTGGCAGCGCCGCCACTCGATCGGTATTAACTATTTTGTGTCGCCAACGAACCGGGATGACGTCGAAGTATGGGGCGTCAACT
The DNA here is from genome assembly GCF_007625205.1 of Denitromonas ohlonensis. Taxonomy (GTDB): domain Bacteria; phylum Pseudomonadota; class Gammaproteobacteria; order Burkholderiales; family Rhodocyclaceae; genus Nitrogeniibacter; species Nitrogeniibacter ohlonensis. The sequence goes on from NZ_VMNI01000005.1 coordinate 150,052, forward strand.
ACGCCGCGCCGCTTGGTGAGGCGACCGTGGCCGGTTTCTTCGCACGCTCGACCAGCGATGTGCCGACCGCTTTCGACACGCAGTCGATCGGCAACGGCGACACCATGGGTTTTCGCTGGATCCGGCCCTTGCCCGCGTTGCCCGGCTTCTTCCATTCCCTGAGCCTTGGCGCCGACTACAAGGACAACGCGCAGCGCACCGAACTGGGGGGCGGCTTCTCGCTGAGCCAGCCGATCAAGTACTGGACCCCGGTGGTCCAGTACAACGCCGGCTGGCAGCGCGGGCCGGGAATGTGGCGCCTGGGGGCGGGCTTCTCGTTCGGTCTCGACGGACTCAACCGCAAGGACATTGACTGCAACGGCGTGACGGTGGACCAGTTCGAGTGCCGGCGACCCGGTGCCGAGCCGACCTTCAGCGTGTTGCGTCTCGATCTGGAATACACGCGACCGTTCGGCGCCGGCTGGGTTGGCAAGTCGCGGATTGATGTGCAGCGGGCGAGTGGGCCGCTGGTCAATACCGAGCAGTTCTCCGCCGGCGGCATGGACTCGGTCCGCGGCTACCTGGAGGGCGAACGCCAGGGCGATGACGGGCTGAAGTGGTCGTCGGAGCTGGCAACACCCGCCCTGTGGGTGATTGCCGAGCGGTATCCGGTGACCGCGTTCTCTTTCTATGACTGGGCCCATCTGGAAACCCAGGACACCCTGGCGGGGCAGGATGCCTCTGCCGTGCTGTCCAGCGCCGGGCTTGGGCTACGCGTTGGCGAGGGGCGCGGCCTCAAGGCCGAACTGGCCTGGGCCCATGTGTTCCACGCGGGGGCGGATGGCCCCAAGCGGACCGGTGATGGCGATAGCCAGGCGCTGATCCGGGTGAAGTACGAATTCTGAGCAGTGTGCGTGGGCCGCGCACATGGCGCGCCCGCGACCGGGAGAAAGTCATGAATCGCGATCGATATCGTCTTGTCTTAAGTCGTCGTCTGGGTTTCCGGATCCCGGTGGCAGAGCATCTGTCGTCGTGTCCGAAAGGCGCCAGCGGCGTGCGTGCAGCGGTCGCCGGCGCCCTGGCCCTGCTCGGTGGTGGCGCCTTGGCGGGGGCGAATCTACCCACGCCGGCGCCGACTTTTGTACGTGCTGACTCTCCGGGTACGGCCAATCTACCGACGGTCAACGGCACGACCATGACCATCCAGCAGACCTCGCAGGCGCCGGTGGTCATGCAATGGCAGAACTTTGATATCGGGCAAGGGCACACGGTGCGCTTCGAGCAGCCGACGGCGCAGTCCCGCGCGATCAACGTGGTGCTGCCGGGCGGGCCGCGCAGCGACATCTACGGCAGCCTGCAGGCCAACGGGCAGGTGTATCTGTTCAACCAGGCGGGCATCCTGTTCGGGCCGGGGGCGCGGGTGGATGTGGGTGGCCTGGTGGCCTCGACCCTGAAGATCAACGACAAACTGATCGAGCAGTCGCTGTCGGCCTTGTCGGGCTACGACGCGGTGGCGCGCACCTACACCTATGGCGAGGCGGCATTGGCCAAGGATGGCGTAGCCGGCGACATCCGGGTCGAGCAGGGCGCGCGCATTGTCGCGGCGAAGAACGGCCGCGTGCTGATTGCCGCGCCGAACGTGACCAACGCCGGCGAGATATCGACGCCGGAGGGGCAGACTATCCTGGCCGCGGGTGAAAAGCTGTATATCGCCGACTCTATCGACAGCCGCTTGCGCGGCGTGCTGGTCGAAGTGACCGGTGCCGGCTCGGTGACCAACGATACCGCGGGTGATCTACTGGCCGAACGCGGCAACATCACTCTGGCCGGCCTCAATGTCTCGCAGCAGGGGCTGGCACGGGCGACCACCTCGGTCACTTTGAACGGCTCGATTTACCTGCAGGCGCGGGGCAGTGTCGAGGGGGCCACCGGCGCGCTGACCGCGCAAAACCACAGCGGTGCCGTGGTGCTCGGCGCGACCAGCACCACCGCGATCGATCCGGAGGCTGCGAGCGCCGATACCCTGCGCGACGATGCGGCGTTCAATCGCAGCGAAGTCGATATTGTCGGCAAGACCATCGACCTGCAGGGGCAGGCGCGCATTTCCGCCACGGCGGGCAGTGTCACGCTGACCGCGCTGGCCGATCGCGGGCCAGGCGGTGTCGTCGATGCCGATGATGCGAAGACGGCGGCCATTCGCCTGAGCGATCAGGCCAGTATCGATGTGTCCGGTCTGCGCGACGTCAAGGTGGCCGGCAACCGGGATGTGGTCGAAGTCGAGCTGCGCGGGGATGAGCTTAAGGACTCGCCTTTGCAGCGCGACACCGCGGAGGGGCGCCCACTGTATGGCAAGACGGTGTCGATCGATGTCGTCAAGGGCTTCGATGTGGACAATGGCGCTACCCCGCTGGCGGACATCTCCGGCTATCGCAAGGGCATCGAGCGCAGCGTGGCGGAGTTGTCGACCGCTGGCGGGACGATCGCGGTGCAGTCGGAGGGCAGCGTCAGTCTGGCGAAGGACGCATCGTTCGATGTGTCGGGCGGTAGTGTGACCTACACCTCGGATGGCGCGCAGTTGACGCCCAAGACGTATCTGAAGACCGAGGCCGGGCCATGGGTTGCGGTGGAAAACGCGCGGGCGGATGTGCGCTACACCGGCGAGACCCGCACGGTGCTGCAGCAGACCGTCGATCGCGTGGTGGGCAGCGATGCCGGCCGGGTGGTCGTCAGTGGCCAGGATGTCTCGCTTGATGGCCAGATGCGGGCCAGCACGGTGCGCGGCATCGAGCAGCGGACGTCCACCGCGTCCAGCAGCCGCTGGTTCGATTGGTCCTACGCCGGTGAAGCCGCTGACGCCAATGCGTTCATCGAGCGGATCGAAAGCCAGGTGCTTGAGCGTGAGCGCGTCCGCACCCGCATCGAGCAATACGTCGGCAATCCGCTGACGCGGGCGAACCTGGTGCAGACCGGGCGATTGGGCTGGACCGGAACGGCGGCGCCGCAAGGCGGGGCACTGGAATTGCGCGCCAATCTGGCCGATGCCGCGGCCAGCGGTGCGGTTGGCGACATCGTGTTGACCGGTGCCGTGCCGGCGGCGAGTGCGCGGGCGGCCGATACCTTGTATCTGTCGTCAGGCCTGTTGCACGGCGGTGGCTTCAATCAGTTGCTGCTGGCCGGGCGGGGCGCGTTCACGCTGGCGGCGGGTACGGTTGTCGACGGGATGGTGGGCAGCCGCCTGAGCGTCACGGCGCGGGAGATCCGTGTGGAGGGTGCGCAGGGCGGTGTCGCGGGGGCGCAGGTCCATCTGCCCGCCGGTGAGATTCTGCTGAGTACCGTGAATCCGGCTGCCGACCAGAGTCAGCGCCCGGAGGACAACGGGATCTCGGTGGGCTCGGGCGCCCGGCTGTCGACCGCCGGTATCTGGACCAATGACCGACTGAGCCCGCCGGCGGCGGTGTCGCCGGCCGCGGTGGCGGTCGATGGCGGCACGATCCGGCTGGACTCGAACGCCGATCTGACAGTCAACGGGGCGCTTGATGCCTCTGCCGGTGCCTGGCGGGTGGCGAACGGGGCGGTCAAGACCGGCGACGGTGGTCACATCGCGCTGTCGACCGGCAGTTTCGGCGATGGCGCAACGCCGAGCCGTGCCATGGTTCTGGGCTCGCAGTCATCGCTGACCGCGTACGCGAGCGCAAGCTTCGACGGCGTAGATAGCGGTCATGGCGGCACCCTGGCGATCGACGCGTCGGCGTTGCAGCTGGCGCCGGCATCTGTGTCGGCCGGCGGCACGAGTGTCGGGACGCTGCGGCTCGACGACAGTTTCTTTGGCCTGGGCGGCTTCAGCGACTTCCTGCTCACCGGCAAGACGCGGGTGGACATCGTCGCGGGTGCCAGCATCGCGCCGGTGCCCTGGGTGTTGGCCATTTCACCGCAGCAGCAACTGAGCGCCAGCGCACGCACGCTGAGCGCGGCAAGCCTGCGCCGCGACACCGCGTTCGTCGGCGGTCCGGGTGCGATGACGATTTCCTCGGACGCCTCGGCGGTCGGCATGATCGCGATGTCCCAGGGCAGCCAGATCGTGATGTCTCCCGGCGGGCGCATCACGCTCGACGCGGCGGCACGCCTGTCGGTCGACGGCCGTTTGCAGGCGCCGGGTGGGCAGGTGTCGCTGAGCACGGCGCCAGTGGTCCCCGATCTGACCAACCGCGACCGTCTGAATCCGGCCGATAACATCCATCTCGGCCAGCAGGCCCGGATCGATGTGTCAGGTGTGACGGTGGCGACACCGGGTTCGCGCTGGAATGAGGGGCAGGTGCTGGGCGGCGGCCGTATCGCGATCGATGCCGGCCGCGGCTACGTGGTGATGCAGTCGGGAGCCGCCCTGGTGGCCGACGGCGCCGTTGGTGTGCTGGACATCGTCTCGCCGTTTGGCGGTGTGGCACGCAATCAGGTGGTAGGCAGCGCGGGCGGCGCCATTGCGGTTTCGGCGCGCGAGGGCATGTTGCTCGACGGTAACCTGAGCGCCCGGGCCGGACAGCCCGGCGTGGCCGGGGGCGAATTGTCCCTGGCGTTGTCGTCCCAGGGCCAGTGGTTCGGCGTGGTTGGCGAGAGTTTCGCCGGCGACCCGAATCCGGCTCGTACGCTGGTGCTGGCCACGGGCGGTAGCGCTGGCGCGGACGCCATTGCCGCCGGGGCCGTGGTGCCCAGTGCGTCGCACCTGGGGCGGGCGCGGATCGATAGCGCCAAACTGGCAGCCGGTGGTTTCCAGGACCTGCGCCTGGCCAGCACGGACACCATCGCCTTCGAGGGGGATACGACACTGGCGCTGCCCGGTCGGCTGCGACTGGAGGCGCCGAATCTCGTGGGCGACGCGGCCTCGACCGTTGCGCTGTCGGCGGCGTCGATTGCCGTGACGCAGAGCGATAACAGCGCCTTGCGCAAATCGCCCAAGGCGCCGACCGGCGCTACCGGTAGCGCCTCGCTGCTGCTGCAGGCCGACGAAATCGATGTGCGCGGCGTCGTCGCCGTGAGCGGATTCGGGCAGACGCGGCTGGCCGCGACGCACGAACTGCGCTTGTCGGGGCAGGACACCGGCGGCGACTATGTCGGGCGCCTGGCGACCAACGGCGATCTCACGCTGGCGGCGGGCGTCATCTACCCGACCTCCGGCTCGGACTTCTCCGTCGAGTTGCGCAACAACCCGCTGGGGACGCTGACCATCGCGGCGATTGGCGCCGACCGGACGCCTTGGTCGGCGCTCGGCAGCCTGAGTCTGATCGCACCCCATATCGTGCAGGCGGGCCGCCTGCGTGCGCCGTTCGGCGAACTTAGCCTGAACAGCGGCCTGTTGACCGATAGCGGGACGACACTGGGTGACCGGACGAGCACGCCGGTCGTGGGTGGGCGGGTCGAACTGGTCGATGGCAGCGTGACTTCGGTGAGCGCGGATGGCTTGACGGTTCCGTACGGGCAGACGCAGGTCGCGGGGCGCGAATGGGTGTTCGATACCGGCGCCGAACTCAAGCCGCTCGAGACGGCGCCAGACAAGCGCATCGCGCTGTTGGGCGATCAGATCGACATCGGGCAGGGGGCGCTGCTCGATGTGTCTGGCGGCGGGGATCTGCAGGCGTGGGAGTTCATCGCTGGTCGGGGCGGTTCGACCGATCTGTTGGCCGGCAGCGCGGGCACCTATGCGCTGGTGCCGGCGATCGGTAGCGGTGCGGCGCCGTATGCGGCCGACACCTGGTCGGACAGCCCGGTCCAGGTCGGCCAGATCGTGCGCATCCTGGGTGGTGCCAACGGCTTGCCGGCGGGCGACTATACCTTGCTGCCCGCACGCTACGGCCTGGCCGACGGGGCCTATACGATTCGCATCCGCGATGACATGGCGGATCTGTCACCGAGTGGCGGGTTTGTCGGTACGGACGGTATCGCGGTGGTCGCGGCGCGCTTTGGCGAGAAGGTGGCCGGCGGAGCCGTATTCGACAGCCGCACAGTGGGGCTCGAGGTGTTGAGCGGGCGGGATGTCCGCCTGCGCTCAGAGTATCTCGAGAGCGTTGCCAGCAGCTTTTTCCCGACCGCCGGCGGCTCGGTGGCCGACGCCGGCCGGCTCGCCTTGCAGGCGGGCAGCCAGCTCGACGTGACCGGCATCGTGCGAGCCAACAAGGGGGCGGGCGGACGTGGCAGCCAGATCGACCTGACCGCCGACCGCTTGGCCGTGCTCGCCGACGGCCGACCGGCGCAGGCCGGCGAGGTGGTGCTGAGCCCGGAATTGCTGGCGCGTCTGAATGCCGAGAGCTTGCTGCTCGGGGCTACCCGCGAGCGCGTGGTCGGCGACGACGCCACGATGGTCACCTGGCAGATCGCTACCGATGCGGCAGGCGGCGGGGCGAGCCATGTGCGGGTTGATACTCGTGACGGCGATGCGCTCAAGGCGCCGGAGATCATCCTCGCAGCACGGGATAGCCTGACCGTCGAGGCCGGTTCCCGCATCGAGGCGACGGCGGGTGCCACGACGACCTCCCAGACCCTGGTGGTGGCGGGCAGCGGTGCAGCCGCCGACGGTGCGCTCTTGCATGTATCTTCCGGCGGCGGTGTGACGGTGCAGCGCGACACGCCAAGCGGTAGTTCGGGGTCGCTGGTCATCGGTCGGAACGCGACACTGGCCGGACGCAGCATCACCAGCGACGCGACGGGCAGCGTGCGCCTGGACGGGGTCGATGCTGGCAATCGGCAGTTTGATCTGACCGAGGCGGGCGGCACGGTGACCTTCTCGGCCAGCCGCCTGGGTTTTGGCCAGGTGCCTGCGGGCACTACCGGGCTGGTGCTCGATGCGTCGGCGCTGGCCGAACTGGGCGACGCTTCGGTCCTCGCCCTGCGCAGCTACTCGACGGTCGATCTCTATGGTGCGGCGACAATCGGCGCGAGCACGCTGGACGCGCTGGTAATCGACGCGGCCGGTGTCGTGACGCGTGATGCGGCCGGGGCCCAGCAGAACATCCTGGCGAAGTCCGTGACCTTGATGCACACCGGCACGGCGGTGGCCGCCTCGGTGAATGCCGATGCGGGCAGCCAGCTGAACATCAGTGCCGAGCGGATCGTGCTTGGCGACACCCCGGCGAGCGGCGTCTTCAGCTTTGGTGGGGCAGCCCAGAACACCTGGTCCGCCAGCACCGAAGTGATCGGGCAGGGCGAGGGCCGCCATGTCGTGGACGGGCAACTGGCCGTGACGACCGGCCGGATGACGGTAGCCACCGGCGCTGATACCACGCTGGATGTCGGCCAGACATTGACCGTGGCCTCAAGCGGTGACGCGCCGGCCGAGGCGGCCGGTGTCGGTGGCCGGCTGGCCTTGAACGCCGAGCAGATCGATGTGAGCGGCCGTGTCGAAGCCCGCGCGGGCGAGGTGGTGTTGACCGCGCGCTCGGGTGATGTGGTGATCGACAGCGTCGATCCGACCCGGCCCGGCGTTGTGTCGGCGGCCGGTGTCGAGGTTGCGTTGGGGCCGCAGACGGCGGCCTTCTCGGCCGGTCATGTCGAGTTGCAGGCGAGTGCCGGTGATGTCGTGGTCGGATCCGGCGGCCGGATGGATGTCTCGGCACCGGGTGGTGCCGACGCCGGTGAGGTCACTTTGACGGCGACTCAGGGCGAGCTGCGTCTTGCCGGCGAACTGAAGGCCGGGGTGTCGGCAACCGCAGACCTTGCGCCACTGGGTGGCGCGCTGGCTGTCGATGTGGCGCAGTTGGGGGGAGGCGCCGGTAGCCTGTCGGGTCTGGCCCAACAGTCGGCAGACTTCACCCGTGCGGTCAATGTGCGGGTGCGTGCCGGCGACATGAGGCTTGGGGCGTCGGATCGCATCGCGTCGCAAGATATCGGACTGTTTGCCGACGACGGCCGGATCGATCTGCATGGCGTGCTGGATGCCTCGGGCGACAAGGGCGGTGCCATCCGCGTGTATGCCAACGGCGGCAACCGCGCCGGCAGCGGCGTGTTGAACGTCGATGGCGCCCAGTTGCTGGCCACGGGTCAAGGCGATGGCGGGGCCGGCACGGCCGGCGACGGCGGTCGTATCGAGCTGGGCGTGTCGGCCAGTGACGGTAGCGCTGCCACTGCGCGACTGATGCTCCAGCGCGGGCGGGTCGATGTGAGCAGCGTGAACGGTGCTGGTGGAGACGTGATGCTGTCGGCGCCGCGGGGTGCGGATGGCATCAGCGTGGCGATGGACGCCATCGACACCCGCGTCATGGAGATTGTCGGTGCCGGTGCGGTGGACGTGGTCGGCTATGCGCGCGAGAACGCGAGCCGCATCGTGATCAGCGGCAACAACAGCGCCAGCACGCTCAATCTGGGCGGTTTGTTTGAATTGACCAATGATGCGATCGCAGGCGCCGGCGTGCCGACCACGGCGCGGGTCGTCGGCCGGGAGGCGGTGGCGGTGTTCGGACGGGCACTGCTGGGCGCGACCGCCGGCGACGATTTCGAGGCACTGGCCCGGATCGATGGCGGCAGCTGGTTGGGCGCCTTGCTGGGCGATCTGGTGGGCGATGCGGCGGGTAACGTCGAGCTCCAGGTTGCGGCCGGTCGCGCCATCGATCAGGCATTTCGTGGGGTCGCCGGTGGCGCAAACAGGACGGAGCGGAGCGTGGCAGCGGTCTTGGCGGCCGGGCTCGAACAACTCGGCACCTCCGCTGCGGCGGCCGCCGCTGTGCGCAGCGATCTGGAAACCTCGCTGATCGCCGGGAGCAGCGATGCCGCGGCGCTGGCCTCTGCGCGCGCGGTGCTCGCGCAGCATGGTTTTGGGGCAGGAACTGCCGCTGAGACGTTCCTGAGCGGTACGACGACCGATCTGGTCGATGCGGCCCGGGTGGTATCTCAGGCCGCCGGTGCGGCGGGGCAGGCGGCGACGCCTGAATCAGCGGTCAAACTGGCCGTCAGTTCATTTGGCACGCAGCGCAGTTACGGCGCCAACCGGGCATTGACGGCGGCTCAGGCCACCGCGCTGGGGAATCAGGTGTGGTCGCTCGGTAACCCGGATGCCGGGCGCTATCGCGTGTTTGCGTCGACCCAGCGCTTCATCGGCCATGCCGACGCGATGATCGCCTCGCTCGGTCTGGCGGGCGTTGCCAACGTGGGCGCGCGTGCCGAACTTCAGGTGCGTAGCAGTGGCGATCTGCGGGTGGACGACGTGCTCGACTTTGGCAATGTGGCGGTATCGAGCAGTCCGTTCGGCAACATTGGCACCGGCATCCTGCCGGTGTGGCAGTCGGGCAATCACGCCGGCATGCTGACCCTGGTCGCGGCTGGCAACGTGAACATCAACAAGAGCGTGCTGGACGGCAAGACCCGTCGCTATGTTTCGTCGGCGACCAGCGGTGCCTTCCGGCCCGACAGCCAGAGTGAATTTGCGTTGGCCGGAACGCCCTCGTGGGCGATCCGGGTGGTGGCCGGCGCCGATGGCACTGCCGCCGACCCGATGGGCGTGATGGCGGCGGACCCCTTCGGCAGTGGCCGCGTGACGGTGGCCCGTGATGCGGTGGTTCGTACCGGCGCCGCTCAGATCGACATGGCGGCGCAAGGCGACGTGGTACTCGGTGGCAGCACGGCGGCGGTATACACCGTCGGCACGATGGACGTCGGGGCGACCGATTTTCGCGACGATGCGCGTCTGAGCCGGGCCCGCGACAGCTTCGGCCGTGATGGCGGCGATGTCCGGATTCGCGCTGGCGGCAGCCTGACGGCGGTAGGCAGCGCGGTGCAGGATGTATCGGCCTGGCTCAAGCGGCAAGGCAGCATAGACGGGGACGGGCGCATCTACGCCGACGGGCCGACGGCGAGCAACCCGACCTGGTTTGTTCAGCCTGACAATTTCGGTCAGGGCGTGGCGACGCTGGGCGGTGGCGACTTGCATGTGAGCGTGGGCCAGGATGTGCGCAATGTGGTCCTGGCGACGGCTACCGCCGGGCGTATCGAAGGGGCAATCGGCGACCTGGCCAGCACAGAAAACCTGCGCGTCACCGGCGGCGGTGACCTCACGGTGGTCGCCGGGCGCGATGTGATCGGGAGCACCCTATACGCGGGTGCAGGCGAGGCGCGAATCGATGCCGGCCGCGATGTCGGGTCGACCGCGGCGAGCGAGGCGGTTCGAGTTGCGATGGGAGATGCCCGCTTCCAGGTGTCGGCGCGCGGGGATGTGATCCTGAAGGATGTCTTCAACCCGACGCTCGAAGGCAGTGCGACCGGAACGTATTTTTCGACCTACGGTGCCGCATCGGCGTTGCACATCAATGCGTTAGTCGGCGGAATCTCGCTCGGTAGCTTTAGCTTCGGTCCGGCGCAACTTTGGTTGTCGGCGCCCGCAGGCGACATCGAGATTGCCGGTGGCACCTTGTTGCCGAGCGCGCTGACGGCTGTCAGTCTGCTGGCGAATGAGGATATCGTTTTCACCGGAACGCTGACGCTGTCCAGCCTGGATTCGGACAGCATTGCCCTCCCGGTGCGCCCGGTGAGCAACAATGCGTCCTTCCTGGTGGGGGCTGCCGCGCCACAGCCTGTGGCCCTCACCAGCACGCGTGAAGTCGCGGTGGTGTCCGCGCAGGGCGATGTCATCGGCCCGGATCATCGCACGGGCGGCGCTACCCCGGCGCTGGTGTCGGCCCTGCCGGTGGCGGTGTATTCGGGCGGCGACGTGAAAGACTTCGGCTTCGTTTCAACGCACGGCCGCCTGGACCAGGTGTCGACGGTGACGGCGCTGGGCGATGTGGTCTTCTCGCCCAAGCTCAACCCCTCGACCGGGGCGCTGGAGAGTACATCGACAGTTGGCATGATCGTCAACGGTCCGGGCCGGTTGGCCGTCACCGCGGGTGGCGATGTGGACCTCGGTAACAGTCTGGGGATTGTCTCCCGCGGCAATGTCGATAACGCGTATCTGCCGGAACTGTCGGCGGCGATCGATGTACTGGCGGGAACCCGTGCAGCGGATTATGCCGCGCTCATTGCCAGCGCTCGCCCGGGCGATACGGCCGGCACCGACCTGTTTGATCGCACCATGCTGGGTATTCTCGGCGGTGGCTCGCTAGAGGCCTTGTTGGCGGACACTGACAATGCCACGCTGAACACGCGCCGCGACATCAGCCGGGCGGAACTGCAGGTGTTGTTTGGGCGCTATGACGACGCCTTGTTGAGCCACATGCGGTCAGAGACCGGCAACCCCGGTATGGATCAGTCCGCTGCCGAGGCTGCGTTTGCCGCCTTGCCCGGCGCCGACCGCGAGGCTTTCTTCCAGCAGCAGCGTCCGGTGCTCAACGAAATCCTCTTCGCGTCGCTGCGCTATACCGGCCGCATGGGTGACGCGTTGGGGGCCGGGGCCGGTGGCTATGCCGCGGGCTTCCAGGTGCTGGCGTCGACCTTCCCTGCGGGTGGAGAAGGGAATATCGAGGGTTTCCTCAGCCAATTCAAGACGGTGCAGGACGTTGAGAGTGTCTATTCGCTTGCTTCGGCCGGACTGCTCCCCGAGCAGCAAGAGCACGCCTCCGCGATTGCATTGATCGCACCTAATGGCGCGGTGAACGTGGGGGTGCCGGGCGGTGTCGCGGGAGATCCGACGCGCACCGGCGTGGTGGCAATCGGCAAGGGCAACGTCGATATCGTCGCGCGCGACAGCGTGGAGGTGGGGCCGTCCCGGGTCTTTACGCTTGGCGGTGGTGCTATCCAGGCCTGGAGTACGCTGGCGGACATCGACGGCGGTAGTTCGCCGAAGACGGCGGCGGCGACTCCGCAGCCGACGCTTCTGCCTAAGGGCGACAGTTTTGAACTCGATGTGTCAGCCAGTGTGTCGGGCGGCGGAATAGCCACACTCAAGAAAACGCCGACGGTTCGCAATGCGCCGGTCAGGCTGTATGCGCCCAATGGTGTTGTCGATGCGGGCGATGCCGGGATCCGGGTCAGTGGCAACCTGGAAATCGGCGCGCAGCAGATCATCGGTGCCGACAACATCTCGGTGGGCGGCAGCCTGTCCAGTTCGGCCTCCGCGCCGCCACCCGCAGCGCCTGCCGTCGCGCCCGCATCGTCGAATTCGACCGATGCCGTGGATGCGGCCAATGCCGCGCTCGAAAATGACCCGCCGGCCGCCGGGCCGTCCGGGGACGCGTCCTTGCTGACGGTCGAGGTGTTGGCGATGGGAGCGCCCTGCGATGACGAGGCACGTCAACGCGGCGAGTGTAAGGAGTAGCTCGGCGGGTTGACCGCTTGCCTGCGGATCGTTCCCGGCGGTAGTTCTTTCGGACTACCGCCGGGGCGCGCCGGGCTACCGTCCGCTTAACACGCCATCACCATCATGACGGGCTGAGTCTGGAGCCCGAATTGCCATGAAGAAACTGTTTGCCCTCGTCCTCGCGCTGGCCCTGCCGGTTAGCGCACACGCCTGGTGGAATGAAGCCTGGACCGCGCGGCGCGCGGTGGTCATCGACACCACCGCCGAGACCGGCGTTGCAGTGCCGGCGGCGTCGATGGTGACGGTGCCGGTGCGACTGCACAGCGGCAACTTTGATTTTCTCGGCGCCAAGCTCGACGGCAGCGATCTGCGTTTCATGGCGGCGGATGATCTGACGCCGCTCAAGTTTCATATCGAACGTTATGACGGCACCGACGAGCTGGCGCTGGCCTGGGTGCAGGTGCCGCAGGTGGCGCCGCAGATGGCCGATCAGAAGGTGTTTGTCTATTTCGGCAATGTGGGCGCGCCCGGCGAGCAGGACGCGGCCGGTAGCTACGACGCCAGCACGGCGGCGGTATTCCACTTTGGGCAGGCCGATGCACCGCCGGTGGATTCGAGCAAGAACGCCAACGTGGCTGCCGGAACGGTGGCGATCGAGAAGGCGGGCCTGCTCGGCGCCAGCGCCCGATTCGACGGCACACAGGTGATGGAGCTCGCGCCGTCGGCGTCGCTGGCGCTGGATGGCTCGCGCGGCATGACGCTGTCGCTGTGGTTGCGCCCCGACGAGGGCGTGACGAGCGGGACGCTGTACCAGCAGGATGGCGTCCGGCTGGATCTGGTTGATGGCACGCTGGTGCTGCGCACGCCCGACGGCGAGGCGACGGGTGGCGGCGTGTCGGCTGGCGCATGGCATCACGTGGCGCTGAGCGTCGGCGGCGGCAAGGTGGTGTTCTATGTCGATGGCCAGCATGTGGCCGCGGGCGAGGCGCAACTGCCCTTGCTGCAGGCGCCGGTGCGCATCGGCGAGGGCTTTGCCGGCCTGCTCGACGAGTTGCAGATCAGCACGGCGGTGCGCAGTGCCGACTGGGTGAAACTGGCGGTGGCGGCGCAGGGGCCCGAGGGGCGTTTGCTGCGTGTGGTTGAAGACAGCGGCGAGGTGGCCGAGGAGGGCGGGCATTCCTACTTTGGGGTGCTGGTCGATAACCTGACGGTCGACGCCTGGGTGGTGATCATCATCCTGATGGTGATGTTCGCCATCGCCTTGCTGGTGATGGTGGCCAAGGCGCAGTTCGTGGCCAAGGTGGATCGCCACAATCGCGTCTTTTTGCATCATTTCCGCGAGGCGAAAGACGATTTTCTGTCGATCGCGCAGGGCAAGACGCATGCGCATTCGTCGCTGTTCCGGCTGTATTCGGCGGGGGTGCGTGAAGTGAACAAGCGGGTGGAGGACGGTCGCAGTCATCTGACCGGCGCTTCGCTCAATGCCATCAAGGCCTCGGTGGATGCCGACCTGGTGCGTGAATCGCACCGTCTTAATGACAAGATGGTGCTGCTGACCATTGCCATTTCGGGCGGCCCCTTTCTCGGTCTGCTCGGCACGGTGGTGGGGGTGATGATTACCTTTGCGGCGATTGCGGCGGCCGGCGATGTGAACGTGAACGCCATCGCACCGGGTATTGCCGCCGCGCTGCTGGCCACGGTGGCCGGCCTGGCCGTGGCGATTCCGGCGCTGTTTGGTTACAACTACCTGGCCGGACGGATCAAGAACATCTCGGCGGACATGCACATCTTCGTCGATGAGTTTGTCACCCGTATCGCCGAAGTGTACGACCGGTGATCGCGCATGTCCGGTGATATCCGCGAGGACAACCAGCCTTACGACGACATCAACGTCACGCCGATGCTTGATCTGGCGTATGTGCTGCTGGTGGTGTTCATCATCCTGACCACCGCTTCGGTGCAGGGTATCAAGGTCGAGGCGCCGCAGACCACCGCGGCCAACAACCTCGCCAAACCGCAGACCCGCGCCATCACCATCACCCGCGACGGCGATGTGTTTCTCGATGCCTACCCGGTCGACATGGCGCAGCTGGAAACCCGTCTGGCGCAGATGAAGGCGCTCAACCCGGCGCTGCCGATCGTGCTCAAGGGCGACGCCAGCGCGCAGTACGAAAAGGTGATGCTGGCGCTGGAGGTGTGCAAGCGGCTGGGCATCACCGAAATCGGCCTCGTCACCAAACGGATTCAGTAAATGCAGATCCAGAACGACACCGAACCCTACGACTCGATCAACGTCACGCCAATGCTCGATCTGGCCTACGTGCTGCTGGTGGTGTTCATCATCATGACCACCGCCTCGGTGCAGGGGCTGACCATGAACCTGCCCAAGCCGAGCAACACACCGAGCGAGGAAAAACACGAGACCAAGATCGTGCAGATCTCGCCCGAGGGGCGCTTCATGATCAACGGCGTGGGCGTGACGCCGGCCGAACTGGAAGCCCAGCTGCTGTCGGCGAAGGCGCGTGACCCCAAGCTGGCGGTGATGGTCAAGGGCGACCCGGCGACCCAGTACGCCAAGGTGATCGAGGTGGTCGACCTGGTCAATCGCCTGCAGATCGACGGCCTCGGCCTGATCACGGCGCGGATCGGCACATGAGTGGTCTGGCCGAAGACGAGCTCTTCGAGGCGCCGTGGCGTCGTCATGCGCGCCAGCTCGGTCTGGCGGTGGTGGTGGCTGCGTTGATTGGCGGCGCGGTGCTGCTGGTGCAGGGCCTGGGCGGCGACGCCCAGCGCCCGGCGCGCCAGGTCACGAAGATCACCATCCTCCCTGACACGCCGCCGCCGCCCCCGCCTCCGCCGCCCAAGGAACAGCCCAGGCCGGAGCCGAAGGACGTGCCCAAGCAGGCCAAGCTGGATGCGCCCAAGCCGGTGGACACGCCGAAACCGCAGGATGCCGAGCAGATCAAGATGGAAGGCGAGGCGGGTGATGGGCCGAGCCCGTTTGCCTCGGGTGAGGTATCTCAGGATTACATCGGGGGCGATATCGGCGGCGGCAACAACGCCATGCAATACGCCTTCTACAGCCGGATGCTGCAGCGCCATCTGCAGCAAGCGCTGGCGCGTCGATCGGAGATCAAGCGGATGGACTACCGCGTCAAGCTGCGCGTCTGGCTGGCGGGCGACGGGTCGATCCGCCGCGCCGAGCTCATCGATAGTACCGGCAGCGCCGAGATGGACACGAAGCTGCGGACGGCCTTGACGGATCTGCCGCCCGTATCCGAGTCGCCGCCGGAAAAACTCCCCCAACCCATTTCCGTCCGGATCACCAATCGGGTGACCGGCTAAGCCTTGACGACATTTGCCATGACCCCGATGAAAACACTCACTTTCGCGATCGCCCTGGCGCTTGGCAGTTCGACCGTGCTCGCCGATGAGCGGCAGTCGCTCGAGGCGCTGCAGCACACCACCATGCGCTTGATCGATGTGCTGGTCGAAAACGGCGTGCTCAAGCGTGAGCAAGCCGACGCCATGGTGCAGGAAGCCCAGCGCCGTGCCGCGCAGGACGTGGCGCGCAAGGCAGCCGAGGTGCCGTCCGCCGGCGCCCTCCGGATTCCGTATGTGCCGCAGATTGTGCGTGACCAGATCCGCGATGAGATCAAGCAAGAGGTGCTGGCCGAGGCCAGGGAAGACCGCTGGGCTGCACCGAACGCCATTCCGGAATGGGTGTCTCGAATTCAGTGGGAAGGCGATGTGCGGCTGCGCTTCCAGTCGGACCGCTACGCAGACGACAATACCTCTGCATCGAACTATGCGAATGCGCTTGGCATCACCCCCGGGACTGGCATACCCGCGGTGTCCGGCAGTGGCGCACCGTATGTCACCCGCAATGCGGGTGCGGCGGACGTATCAGACAATGGAACGGCGATCGGTAATGTGACCGATGACGTCAATCGTTGGCGGGTGCGGGCGCGGCTGGGCGTGCTGGCGCGGCTGTCGAACAGCGTGAGCGCCGGGGTGCGAATGGCGACCGGCAGCACCGGCGACCGGGTGTCCACCAACCAGACGCTGGGCCAGAACCTCAACAAGTACAGCTTCGTGCTCGACCGGGCCTATATCAACTACGCCCCCTTCGAGTGGCTCAAGCTGTCGGGCGGGCGCATCCCCAATCCTTGGTTTGCCACGGATCTGGTGTGGGACGACGACCTGAATTTCGAGGGGGTCGCCGCAACTGCCAGCTACCCGTTCAAGGGCGGTCGGATCAGCCCGTTCGTGACGGCAGGCTGGTTCCCGCTGCGTCCCGAAACGCCGGGGCAGCGCGAGGACCGTTCGTTGCAGGGCGTGCAGTTCGGTCTGAACCTGCGGGCGGCGGAGGACGTGCGCTTTCGCTTTGGCGTGGCCCAGTATGACTACCAGAACATCGAGGGACGCGTCGACAACGCTTACACGCTGGGGGTTGGCGCCGGTGCGTCATACGGCCAGTATGGTTATGAAACGGGGTTGCGTGCCAAGGGCAATACTTTGTTCACTACGAACAGCAGCCTCGACGGCACCGCGTTTCCGGCGCAATCCGGCAGCAATCCGATCTGGGGTCTTGCTTCGAAGTTCAAGCCGCTGGTCCTGACCGCCACCGCGGATCTGGCCAGCTTCGACCCAGTGCATGTGATGGTTTCCGCCGAATACGTCAAGAACCTGGCGTTTGATCGCGACGAAATTTTCCGCCGCACCGGCCTGCGCATGAGCGACGGCAGTGACCGCGCTTATCTGCTGCGCTTGGCGGTTGGCATGCCATCGATCAAGGAAGTCGGCGATTGGAATGCGTCGATCACCTACCGCAACGTCGGCTCGGACTCGGTCGTGGACGCCTTCACGGATTCCGATTTCGGTCTCGGGGGCACCAACATGAAGGGTTACACGCTTAGTTTCGCTTATGGACTCGACAACCGGACCTCACTCGGCCTGAAGTACAGCTCAGCCAAGACAGTGGATAGTCCGACCTTGCTGCGCGGGGAGCAATTCGGCGTCGACACCCTCCAACTCGACCTCGCGGTCAAGTTCTGAGGCATGGGATGATGTTGCGACGACTTCTTCTTTCGATGTGCCTCGTAATGTGTGCGGGTCCGGTGGTCGCCCAGAGTTCGGCTGATGCTCAATTGCGCCAGCTGCGCCTGCAGGTGCGCCAAGCCATGCAGGCGGCACGCGATGCGCAGCAAACCGCGGATGCTGCCAAGGCCGACGCCGAAGCGGCGCGGGCCCGGCAAGCCGAATTACAGGCCGCGCTGGATGAGGCGCTGGGTCGTCGTGATGCAGCGGCGGCGTCGGCGTCGCGTCTGCGGCAGGACAAAGGGACGCTGGAGGGTAAATTGACGACAGTTGAATCCGCCCTGACGGAAACCCGGGAACTGCTGGCCGCGGTGCGCACCGAGTTGAACACCCAGGTGGCCGGACGGCGAACGGCTGAGGCCGGTTTGCGCGATATCGACGCGGCGCTGGCGACCTGCCGGGCGCACAACGGCGAGCTGGTGGGTGTCGCGGATGAGCTGCTCATCGCTTACCAGCACAAGGGCGTGTTCGATATATTGGGGGAGGGCGAGCCCTTTACCGGCATTGGTCGGGTGCGCCTGGAAAACCTGCTGGAAACCTATCGCGACAAGGTGGATGCAGCCGCGGAGCGCGTGGCGGAGTCGGCCCCGGCGGGGCGCTGACCATGCCAGCGTGGTTGGGCGCGCGCGGCGCGCGGCTCAAGAAAAATGCCCGGCATATGCCGGGCATTTTTGTCTGCGTGTCGTCTGTGGCGATCAGCTGGTCACGACCGGGATTTTGCCGATCTTGGCCTGCCACAGCTTCGGGCCGGTTTTGTGAACCGACTCGCCCGAGGCATCGACCGCGACGGTGACCGGCATATCGACCACGTCGAACTCGTAGATGGCTTCCATGCCGAGGTCCGCAAAGCCTACGACCTTGGAGGCCTTGATGGCCTTGGAGACGAGGTAGGCGGAGCCGCCGACGGCCATGAGGTAAGCGGCCTTGTTGTCCTTGATGGCTTCGATGGCCACGGGGCCGCGTTCGGCTTTGCCGACCATGGCGATGAGGCCGGTTTTTTCGAGCATCATGCGGGTGAAGCCGTCCATGCGCGTGGCGGTGGTGGGGCCGGCCGGGCCGACGACTTCGTCGCGCACCGGGTCGACCGGGCCGACGTAGTAGATGACGCGGTTGGTGAAGTCGACCGGCAGCTTCTCGCCCTTGGCGAGCATGTCGGCGATGCGCTTGTGGGCGGCGTCGCGGCCGGTGAGCATCTTGCCGTTGAGCAGCAGGACCTGACCCGGCTTCCACGAAGATACTTGTTCGGTGGTGAGGCTGTTGAGGTCGACGCGGGTGGCGACTTCGGTATCCGCCTGCCAGGTGACGGCCGGCCAGTCTTCGAGGCGGGGTGCCTGCAGGTGGGCGGGGCCGGAGCCGTCGAGCTCGAAATGCACATGACGGGTGGCGGCACAGTTGGGGATCATCGCAACCGGTAGCGAGGCGGCGTGGGTCGGGTAGTCGAGAATCTTGACGTCGAGCACGGTGGTGAGGCCGCCCAGGCCCTGGGCGCCGATGCCCAGCGCGTTAACCTTGTCGAAGAGCTCGAGGCGCAGCTCTTCGACGCGGCTCAGGGTGTCGCCCTTGGCGGCGCGGGCCTGGAGTTCTTGAATATCGACATGGCCCATCAGCGATTCTTTGGCCAGCAGCATGGCTTTTTCAGGCGTGCCGCCAATGCCGATGCCGAGGATGCCCGGCGGGCACCAGCCGGCGCCCATGGTCGGGAGCGTCTTGAGGACCCAGTCGACGATGGAGTCGGAGGGGTTGAGCATGACCAGCTTCGATTTGTTCTCCGAGCCGCCGCCCTTGGCCGCACAGGTGATGTCGACGGTGTCGCCCGGCACGATTTCGTAGTGCACCACGGCCGGGGTGTTGTCCTTGCTGTTCTTGCGGGCACCGGCGGGGTCGAGCAGGACCGAGGCGCGCAGCTTGTTGTCGGGGTCGGTGTAGGCGCGACGCACGCCTTCGTTGACCATCTCCTGGACGCTCAGCGTGCTGTCCCAGCGCACATTCATGCCCACTTTGAGAAAGACCACCGCGATACCGGTGTCCTGGCAGATGGGGCGATGCCCTTCGGCGCACATGCGGCTGTTAGTGAGAATCTGCGCGATGGCGTCTTTCGCGGCGGGCGATTCTTCGCGCTCATAGGCTTCGCCCAGCGCCTGGATGTAGTCCAGCGGATGGTAGTAGCTGATGAACTGGAATGCGTCCGCGATGGACTGGATGAAGTCTTCCTGCTTGATTGTGCTCATGGTGGGCTCCCTCACAGAGAAAGGCAGGCGCCGCGGGCAAAGCAGCCCCTGCCATGATGCGTCCACGAATCGCTTGACTGGCGTCGTGGCGTCGGGCGAGATTCTAACACCGCGGCGTGAGCTACTACTTTGTGTTGCAGTGCCACGAAGGTGTAAGTCCTGTGTAAGATAGATTTCATTTAATGCGGTCTGTTCTCAGTGGCCGGGTTTATTGAGTGTCGCCGCTGATGGTAATGTCTGTTGATTGTTCCGGCGCAGACTGGAGCAAGTAACCGAATTTCGATTCCGTGAATTGAGGAGAGGTGAGAGATGTCCGACAACGCCCAGAAGCTGTACTACCCCCCCGAGTCGCTGGCCAAGAATGCTGCTGTTCCCGGCATGGAGGCCTATCAGGCCCTGGTCAAGCAGGCTGAAACCGATTACGAAGGTTACTGGGCGAACCACGCCCGCAATCTGCTCGACTGGAAGAAGCCTTTCACCAAGGTGCTCGACGAGTCCAACGCCCCGTTCTTCAAGTGGTTCGACGACGGCGAGCTGAACGTTTCGTACAACTGTATTGACCGTCAGGTTAACAATGGTCTGGGCGACAAGGTCGCGATCATTTTTGAAGCCGATGACGGCCAGGTCACCAAGGTGACCTACAAGGATCTGCTCTCCCGCGTCAGCAAGATGGCCAACGCGCTCAAGAGCGTCGGCGTCGCCAAGGGCGACCGCGTGGTGATCTATCTGCCGATGTCGATCGAAGGCATCGTGGCCATGCAGGCCTGCGCCCGCATCGGCGCAACCCACTCGGTGGTGTTCGGCGGTTTTTCTGCGCAATCCCTGCGTGATCGTATCGAAAGCTCCAGCGCGGCAGCCCTGATTACCTCCGACGGCCAGTTCCGTGGTGGCAAGGCGCTCCCGCTCAAGCCGATCGCCGATGAAGCGCTGGCCATGGGCGGCTGCGAGTCGATCAAGAAAGTCCTGGTGGTCAAGCGCACCGGCACTGAGGTCAACATGACGGCGGGCCGTGATGTGTGGCTGAATGACATTCTTGCCGAGCAGCCCGAGACCTGCGAGCCGGAGTGGGTGGGTGCCGAGCACCCGCTGTTCCTGCTCTACACCTCGGGTTCGACCGGCAAGCCGAAAGGCGTTCAGCATTCGAGCGGCGGCTACCTGCTGCACGCCATGCTGACCATGCAATACACCTTCGATATCAAGCCGGACGACGTGTTCTGGTGCACGGCCGACATCGGCTGGGTCACGGGTCACACCTATATCGCCTACGGCCCGCTGGCTTGCGGCGCGACCCAGGTGGTGTTCGAAGGCGTGCCGACCTATCCGGACGCCGGCCGTTTCTGGAAGATGATCCAGAACCACAAGGTCAGTGTTTTCTACACCGCGCCGACGGCCATCCGTTCGCTGATCAAGGCGGCCGATGCCAACGAAGCCGTGCATCCGGATCGTTACGACATGTCGAGCCTGCGCATTCTGGGTTCGGTCGGTGAGCCGATCAATCCGGCGGCCTGGGAGTGGTACTACGAGAACATCGGCGGCAGCCGTTGCCCGATCGTCGATACCTTCTGGCAGACCGAAACCGGTGGTCACATGATCACCCCGCTGCCGGGCGCGACGCCGATGGTGCCGGGTTCGTGCACGCTGCCGTTCCCGGGCATTCAGGCCGCCGTGGTCGATGAAACCGGTCTTGAGCAGCCGTGGGGCCAAGGCGGTATTCTGGTCGTCAAGCGTCCGTGGCCGTCCATGATCCGCACCGTGTGGGGTGACCCCGAGCGCTTCAAGACGTCTTACTACCCGGCTGACTTCCAGGGCAAGTACTACCTGGCAGGCGATGGCGCGATCCGCGATATCGACACCGGCTATTTCACCATTACCGGTCGTATCGATGACGTGCTGAACGTCTCCGGTCACCGTATGGGCACGATGGAAATCGAATCCGCGCTGGTCGCTCACGAGAAAGTCGCCGAAGCGGCGGTGGTGGGTCGTCCTGACGACACCACGGGTGAGGCGATTGTGGCCTTCGTGGTGCTCAAGGGTCCGCGTCCGTCCGAAGCGGATGCACCGGCGGTTATCAAAGAGTTGTCTGCCTGGGTGGCCAAGGAAATCGGCCCGATCGCCAAGCCGAAAGACATCCGTTTTGGCGAGAACCTGCCCAAGACGCGTTCGGGCAAGATCATGCGCCGTCTGCTGCGTCAGCTGGCCAAGGGCGAGGAGATCACGCAAGACACCTCCACCCTCGAGAATCCGGCCATTCTGGATCAGCTCAAGGGATAAGCGCCTGACCTCCGCGGAGGCGCCGCACTGACGGCGCCCCGCAAAAAGAATAACGAGGGGAGCCTGCCATAGAGCGGGCCAATATACGAGGAGACGAAGGCGCGGTAACGCGCCTTCTTTTTTTGCTGAATCGAACCGCCGAAGCAATCGGGGCGGGCGTTGGGGGCGGGCTATAATGGTTTTCCGTTTTCCGAACGAGGTGCGGTGATGCGTAAAGCGCTCGCGCGGCAACGTCTGGTCGCCTGCACCCTGTTTGCGGCGCTGGCATTCAATGCGCCACTCCTCTGGTTGTTCGACGCCGCCGTCGCGCTGTTTGGCGTTCCGCTCGTATTCCTTTCCATGTTCGGCATCTGGGCCGCCGTGATTGCGGTGCTCGCCTGGATCGTCGAGTCCGGTTTTCGATAGGAGCGCGCCATGCTGTCGAGCAGTGTCATCGTTGGCGCCTCATTCGCCTATCTGGTGGTGCTGTTCGGTGTTGCGCTCTATGGCGATCGCCGCGCCGACGCGGGCCGCTCGCTGATCGCCAATCCCTGGGTCTATGCGCTGTCGCTGGCGGTGTATTGCACGGCCTGGACTTACTACGGCAGCGTGGGTCGCGCGGCGACGACCGGGCTGGGGTTCTTGCCGGTCTACCTGGGGCCGACGCTGGTCATGGGGGTGTCATGGCTGGTGCTGCTGAAGATGGTGCGGATCAGCAAGGCCTACCGCATCACCTCGATCGCCGACTTCATCGCCTCGCGCTATGGCAAGAGCCGGCTGCTGGCGAGCATGGTCACGCTGGTGGCGGTGATCGGCATCGTTCCCTACATCGCGCTGCAGCTGAAAGCCGTCTCCAGCGAGTACGGCTTGCTGACCGGTGCCCATCCGGGCTCCAGCGGCGATTGGTATCGCGACACCGCGTTGTACATGGCGCTGGTGCTCGCCGCGTTTACGATGATTTTCGGCACGCGTCATCTCGATGCGACCGAGCGCCATGAGGGCATGGTGGCGGCCATCGCCTTCGAGTCCATCGTCAAGCTGATCGCCTTTCTGGCGGTGGGCGTGGTTGTCACTTATTTCATCTTTGACGGCTGGGAAGATCTGTTCGTGCGTGCGGCCATCTCGCCCGACCTCGCGCCCTTGCTGAGCCTGGAAATGGCAGGCAGCAAAGCGGACTGGTTTGCGCTGACCGTGCTGTCGGCACTGGCGTTCTTGATGTTGCCGCGACAGTTCCAGATTGCCGTGGTCGAGAACGTCGACGAACGACATCTCAAGCGCGCCACCTGGCTGTTTCCGCTGTATCTGTTGCTGATCAACATCTTTGTGTTGCCGATTGCCTTGGGCGGCATGCTGCGTTTTCCGGCGGATGTGATCGACCCGGACTCCTTCGTGCTCACCTTACCGCTGGCCGAGGGCTATTCCACGCTCACATTGCTCGCCTTTATTGGCGGCTTGTCGGCCGCGACCAGCATGGTCATTGTGGAGACCATCGCGCTGTCGACCATGGTGTGCAACGACCTGGTGATGCCCCTGCTACTGTCGAATACGCGCTTTCGGCGTTGGGCGCCGCATGATCTGACCGGCTTGCTGCTGTTTATCCGGCGCGGCGCGATCGTGGTGATCCTGCTGCTGGGCTACCTGTATTTCCGACTCGCCGGCCAAGCCTACGCGTTGGTGTCAATTGGCCTCATCAGCTTTGCCGCGGTGGTGCAGTTTGCCCCTGCGCTCCTCGGTGGCATGTATTGGCGCGGTGCCACGCGAAATGGCGCGGTGGCCGGTCTGGCGGCGGGATTTGGCGTCTGGCTGTATACCTTGCTGCTGCCCTCGTTTGCCAAGTCGGGCTGGTTGCCGATGGCTTTTGTCGAATCGGGCATGTTCGGCATCGAGCTGCTGATGCCCGAGCGGCTCTTCGGCTTTGGCGATGTCAACGCCACGACGCACGCCTTGTTCTGGAGCATGTTTGCCAATATCGGCGCCTTTGTGGCGGTCTCACTGTGGCGGCCGCCCACCGCAGTGGAGGCCGGGCAGGCCAGCGTGTTTGTCGACATCCTCAAGCGTGAGTCGCGCGGCGCGGCGCGGTTCTGGCGCGGTCAGGCCAAGATTGACGACCTGCTTGCACTGCTTGCGCGATTCCTCGGTGCAGAGCGCGTCCGGGTGAATTTCTCGGCTTATGCGCACAGTCAGGGCGTTGAACATATCGAAGACCTGCAGGCCGACGGCGATCTGGTGCATTTCGCCGAAACACTGCTGGCCGGCGCGATTGGCAGCGTGTCGGCGCGGGTGATGATCGCCTCGGTGGTGCAGGAGGAGACCCTCGGCATCGAAGAGGTGATGAACATCCTCGACGAGGCCTCGCAGGTGCGCGCCTATTCGCGCGAACTCGAAGAAAAGTCGCAGGCCTTGCAGGCGGCCACCGAAGATTTGCGCGCTGCCAACGAGCGTTTGCAGGAACTCGACCGGGTGAAGGACGATTTCATGTCCTCGGTCACGCACGAGTTGCGCACGCCGTTGACCTCTATCCGCGCTTTCTCCGAATTGCTGTTGGACGATCCAAAGATCGATCTGGCCGAACGAAAGCGCTTTCTGGGCATCATTGTCGAAGAAACCGAGCGCCTCACCCGGCTGGTGAATCAGGTGCTCGATCTCGCCAAGATTGAGTCCGGTCACGCGCAGTGGCACGACACCGATGTGGACCTGATCGAGCTGATCGAGCATGTGGCAACCACCGCTGGCCAGCTGGTACGGAATCGAAAAGCCGAACTGGTGCTGGCGCTGCCGCCGACGGTGACGGTGCTGCGGGTGGACCGCGATCGACTGATCCAGGTACTCACCAATCTGATCGGCAACGCGGCGCGCTTCGTGCCTGAGCATGGCGGGGTGGTGCGAGTCGCGATGAGCGAAAGCGAAGCCGGTGTGCGTGTTGATGTTTGCGACAACGGCCCAGGCATTCCGCAGGATGTCCAGAGCGAGATCTTCGAGAAGTTTCGTCAGGCCAGCGGCAGTGGCGGCAAGCCCACCGGTACCGGCTTGGGGCTGCCGATCAGCCGCGAAATCATTGAGCACTTCGGGGGGGGCTTGTGGGTCACCAGCGAGCCCGGCAAGGGGGCGGTGTTTTCGTTCGAGTTGCCTCGAAAACTGGCGGTATCCGGCGGCGAAAACGGGGAATTACCCTGATGCTTTGATGTCAGGACAATGACTTAGAATGTGATGTAAGGGGGAGGGAAGCTACATGACACAATCAAAAAAAATACTGATCGCCGACGATGAGCCGAATATCGTCATCTCCTTGGAATTCCTGATGAAACGCGAGGGCTTCGACGTGTCCATCGCGGGCGACGGGGAAGAGGCGATTGCCAAGATCCGCAGCGATTCGCCGGACCTCGTACTGCTCGACGTGATGATGCCGAAGAAGAGTGGCTTCGATGTCTGCCAGGAGGTCAAGGCCGATCCGGCGCTCTCGTCGACGCGAATTTTGATGCTGACCGCCAAAGGTCGGGATACCGAAATGGCCAAGGGGCTGGCGCTCGGCGCCGATGCCTATATGACCAAACCGTTCTCCACCAAAGACCTGGTCGACCAGGTGCATCAACTGCTTGGGTCGAATGCATGAGCCCAAAGAATCGACTTCTACTCAGCGTCGCCTTGGTATGCGCCTGGTTGCTGATTGTTGTCGGCGTCTGTGGCTGGGTTGTTTGGGCTGACCTCTCGCCCGACGAGCGCGAAGCCTTGGTGCCCATCATTTCGCCACGCGGCGCTTTGCTCGGCGCGATGCTGGTGATGGCCATGGCCGTCAGCGCAATCGTGTTGCGCGATCTGCATCGCCGTTACGTGGCCGTGCCCGCCCGCCTGGCCGAAGATGGCCGGACCTTGCTCAAGGCCGAGCCCACACGCCGCCTGACCGCCGATGGCAATGCCGAAACCTGTGCGTTTGTCGACATCATCAATACCTTGGCCGATCAGCGTCAGAGTCTTCAGGACGACGTGGAAACCCGTGTGGCCGATGCGCGGCGCTCGGTGGAGGAAGAAAAAAACCGCCTCGGCGCGCTGATGTCGGAACTCACCCAAAGCGTCGTGGTATGCAACCTCGATGGGCGCATCCTGCTCTACAACAACCGCGCACGGCTGCAGTTTCGCGCCATGTCGGACGCGCCCGGGGCGGCCGGCGGCGGCGAACTGATCGGCCTGGGGCGGTCGATCTATGCGGTCATGGATCGTCATCTGATCGCCCATGCGCTCGAAAATATTCAACACCGTTTGCGCAAGAGCGCCGCGCAGCCGGTGACCAATTTTGTGACCACCACGCGCGCAGGCCAGCTGCTGCGCGTGCAGATGGCGCCGGTGCTTGGCGTGGCCGCGGCCGAGGGCGGTGATCGCCCCGTCTCCGGCTTCATTCTGATGCTGGACAACATCACGCGCACCATTGAAAACGAAGCACGTCGCGACGAAATCCTGCACACCCTCACCGAGGGCAACCGTGCCTCGCTGGCCAATGTGCGTGCGGCAGCCGAGATGCTCGACTTCTCCGATCTGGATGACGAGCTGCGCACCCGTTTCCGTGGCGTGATCCGTGACGAAGTCAAAGCCATGAGTGATCGCCTCGATCACAGTGCATCCGCGTTTGCCGACTCACTCAAGGCCCGCTGGCAGCTCGAAGACATGCTGGGGGCCGACCTGGTGGCTGCCGCGCAGCGCCGGATCGAGAGCCGGCTGTCACTGCGCACCAAAATCGAGGAGGTCGATGAGGCGCTGTGGGTCAAGGTCGATAGCTTCTCGCTGCTGCAAGCGGTCACCTACCTGGCCAGCCGCCTGTCCGACGAGTTCGAAATCCGAGAGCTGCGCTTCCGCTTGGCGGGCGCGGGGCGGCTGGTGCACCTCGATCTGATCTGGTCGGGTCAGGCGATGAGCACCGAAACCGTCATGAACTGGGAACTCGAGCCGATGCGTTTCGCCGGCGAGAACAGCCCATTGACCGTGCGCGACGTGATCGAACGACACGACGGTGAGATGTGGCTGGAGCGCGAGAAGGTCAAGCACCGTGCCTTCTTCCGACTGGTGCTGCCATCTGCGACGCCCCAGGAGGAGGTGACCTCGGACGTCTATCTGAAGGGCGACAGCCGGCCGGAGTACTACGACTTCGACCTGTTCAGCTGGTCAGAGCGCAACCACGAACATGACGATCAGCTGCTGTCCGAGCTCGCCTATACGGTGTTCGATACCGAAACCACCGGTCTGAACCCCTCGCAAGGCGACGAAATCATCCAGATCGGTGCGACGCGCATTCTGAACGGCAAGTTGCTGCAGGGCGACGGTTTCGAGCAACTGGTTGATCCCAAGCGTAGCCTGCCACCGGAGTCCACCAAGATCCACGGCATCACGCCCGAAATGCTGGTCGGTCAGCCCGATATCACCAAAGTGCTGCCAGCCTTGCATGCGTTTGCGGCGGATACCGTGCTGGTGGCGCACAACGCCGCCTTCGACATGCGCTTCCTGCAACTGAAGGAGGAAGTGACGGGGATGCAGTTCGATCACCCGGTGCTGGATACCTTGTTGCTGTCAGCCATCATCCACCCCAATCAGGACAGCCATCGGCTTGAAGCCATTGCCGAGCGGTTCGGGGTGACCGTGATCGGGCGTCACACTGCGATGGGTGACGCGATCGTCACCGCCGAGGTCTTCCTCAAAATGATTCCGCTGCTCGCCGAAAAAGGCGTGCGCACCCTCGGCGAAGCCCGTGAAGCCGCGCAAAAAACCTACTACGCGCGCTTGAAGTATTGAGGCGTGGCGAACGCCCCGGCGCCTGAAACGGGTGTCGGGGC
This sequence comes from Denitromonas ohlonensis, assembly GCF_007625205.1. GTDB lineage: Bacteria > Pseudomonadota > Gammaproteobacteria > Burkholderiales > Rhodocyclaceae > Nitrogeniibacter > Nitrogeniibacter ohlonensis. The sequence goes on from NZ_VMNI01000005.1 coordinate 177,633, forward strand.
GTGGCCTTGCCAGCCGGCGTATTCGCAGGGGCACGGCACTCGCCCACCATCCCTCGGCGTTCAGCCCGATCACGCAGGCTATACTTGCGCGTCGGCAACAGGGGAGAGGCGGCACGCGTGGCGGATTCCGGGTTTTCGCAGCAACTGCGTCGTTACTACGGCTGGTATACCGGGTCGTTCGCCGTTTTTGTGTTGTTGCTGGCGGTCGGTGAGCAACTGGGCTTGTCAGAGCGCATCATCGGCCACGTATTTCTATTTGCCACCATCGCCATCTATGCCGCGATCGGCGTCATGAGTCGCACCGCCGACGTGGCGGAGTACTACGTCGCCGGACGGCGCGTGCCGGCGGTGTTCAATGGCATGGCGACCGCGGCCGACTGGATGAGCGCCGCGTCGTTCATCGGTCTGGCCGGCACGCTCTACTTCTCGGGCTTCCAGGGGCTGGCGTTCGTGACCGGCTGGACCGGTGGCTATGTGCTGGTGGCCTTGTTGCTGGCGCCCTATCTGCGCAAGTTTGGCCAATACACCATCCCCGACTTTCTCGGTGCCCGCTATGAGGGCAACACCGCCCGGCTGGTGGGCCTCGCCGCCACCATCCTCGCCAGCTTTGTGTATGTCGTCGCGCAGATCTACGGCGTTGGCTTGATCGCCAGCCGGTTTCTCAGCGTCGAGTTCGAGATTGGCCTGTTTGTGGGTCTGGCAGGCATTCTGGTGTGTTCCTTTCTGGGCGGGATGCGCGCTGTGACCTGGACCCAGGTTGCGCAGTACGTGATTCTCATCATCGCTTACCTGGCCCCGGTGGTGCTGCTGTCCTGGAAGGTGACTGGCGTGCCAGTGCCGCAGATTGCCTACGGCACCGTGCTGCAGAAAATCAGCGAAAAAGAACAAAAGCTGCTGACCGATCCGGTCGAAATTGACGTGCGCAATCAGTATCGCTTCCGGGCCCAAGCCTTCGAGCAGAAGATTGCGGATTTGCCCAATTCAATGGAGGCCGAACGCCTTGCCCTGGGCGAGCGGGTGAAGCAATTGCGCAACGAAGACGCGTCGGCGCGCGAAGTCGCCATGGCGGAGCGCGACATGCGTGATCTGCCCAGAACCGAAGCCGAGGCGCGTGTGCGGTGGGACGCCGAGCGCGCCGCCGCCCTGGAAAAATCGCGCGCGCCGCCGCGTCACGCCGACGCGTTTCCCGGCGACACGCCCGAAGAGGTCAATGCTTCGCGCCGAAACTTTCTCGCGCTCATGTTCGTGCTCATGGTCGGCACCGCCGCCTTGCCGCATGTATTGATGCGCTACTACACCACCCCCGGCGTCTCCGAAGCACGCCGATCGGTGATGTGGTCACTGTTCTTTATCTCCTTGCTCTACATCACCGCGCCGGCCTACGCCGTGTTTGCCAAGTGGGAGGTGTACAACAACCTCGTCGGCAGCAGCATCGCCTTCCTGCCCGACTGGGTCGCCTCCTGGGGCAAGATCGGCCTGGTCAGCGTTGAAGACCTCAATGGCGACGGCTTGCTCCAACTCGCCGAACTCACGCTCAACACCGACGTGATCGTGCTCGCCACGCCGGAAATTGCCGGGCTGCCCTATGTCGTCTCCGGGCTGGTCGCTGCGGGCGGGCTCGCTGCGGCACTATCGACGGCGGACGGCTTGCTCCTCACCATTTCAAACGCGCTGTCGCACGACCTTTACTTCAAGGTCATCAACCCGCGCGCCACCACCCAGCGCCGGCTCGTTATCTCCAAGTCGCAACTCTTGCTGGTCGCCGCCATCGCGGCCTGGGTCGCCTCGATGCGACCCGACAACATCCTGTTCATGGTGGGGCTGGCCTTCTCCATTGCCGCTGCGTCGTTTTTCCCGGCGCTTGTTCTCGGCATCTTCTGGAAACGGGCGAACAAATGGGGTGCCGTGTGCGGCATGGGAGCGGGGCTGGCGGTGACGCTCTACTACGTGACGGAAACTCATCCATTTTTCAATGGGTCGATGGCGCATGCGTGGTTCGACATCGAACCGATCTCTGCAGGCATCTTTGGTGTCCCCCTCGGCTTCATCGTCACCATCGTCGTCAGCGTGCTGACGCCGCCACCTTCAGTCGAGGTTCAGGCGCTGGTCGATTTCGTTCGTTATCCCAGCATGACCGAGACACCAGACCGTTAAAAACAGGTCATCTGAAATTGTCGCCCGGCAGGGGTTTCATCGCGGCAGGATTCTGATAAACTTCCGCCTCTTCCACGGAGAGGTGGATGAGTGGTTTAAGTCGCACGCCTGGAAAGCGTGTTTGGGATAATATCCCAACGCGGGTTCGAATCCCGCCCTCTCCGCCAGTACATCTAAGTTAAGCCGCTGATTTTTATCGGCTTTTCTTTTGCCCGTAGTGAGCGCTTGATGGGCCCGTTTTCATGCTGTAGTGGTCAAGTTTTTTCGGACACCGCGATAAGCTGTTTTACGGCGAAATTGCGTTCGTACGCGGTGGGTGCCATGTAGCCCAGTGTCGAATGCAAGCGGGTGTTGTTGTAGAAGCTGACGATGTAGTCGGCGATGTCCCGGCTGGCCTCGGCATGGTTGGCGTAGTCTTTCTGCCAAACGCGCTCCATCTTCAGATTCAGGAAGAAGCGTTCCATCACGGCGTTGTCCCAGCAGTTGCCCTTGCGGCTCATGCTGACCAGCAAGCCATGACAACTCAGCAGTTCGCGATGGGTGGCGCTGGCGTACTGACTGCCACGGTCCGAGTGCACGATCAGCCCGGCCGGCGCTTGGCGCTGCGTGATGGACATCTTCAAGGCGGAACAAACCAGTTCGGCGTGCATGGTCGGTGCCATCGCCCAGCCGACGATCTTGCGCGAGTACAGATCCATTACTGCCGCCAGGTAGAGCCAGCCGGCGCCGGTGCGGATGTAGGTGATATCCGAGACCCACGCGGCATTGATCGTGGCCGGCCTGAATTGCCGATTCAGAACATTGTCGGCGATCGGTAACTTATGCCGGCTGTTTGTGGTGTGAATGAACTTGCGCTTCCAAACCGGGCGTAGCCCATGGATTCGCATGAGGCGACGAATACGGTGTCGCCCCGCCTGGACGCCCTTTGCCCGCAAGGTCGCTTGCAGACGGCGAGTGCCGTAGGTCCGTCCTGAGGCGGCAAAAGCGGCTTGCAGATGGGCCGTGGTTGGGCAAACCCGCTGCGGACGCTCCAGGCGCGAGCGCGCTGCGTAGTAGCCCGAGCGACTGACCGCCAGTAACCGGCATAGCGAAGCGACCGTGGTGGCCTTCGTTTGCAACTGATCGATGCACCGGTAGCTCATCTCAGTTCTCGGGCAAAGAAGGCCGACGCTTTTTTCAACAAGTCGTTGTCCTGGCGAAGCTGGCGGTTCTCCGATTCGAGTTGGCGAATGCGCTGCTGCTCCGGCGTCAGCGCCTTGCCGATTCCGGGCTGCCCCGACTGCTCAGTACCGACCTGCTCGACCCATCGCCTGACGGCTGACTCCACCAAGTC
>NZ_VMNI01000033.1 GCF_007625205.1 Denitromonas ohlonensis
GACTTGGTGGAGTCAGCCGTCAGGCGATGGGTCGAGCAGGTCGGTACTGAGCAGTCGGGGCAGCCCGGAATCGGCAAGGCGCTGACGCCGGAGCAGCAGCGCATTCGCCAACTCGAATCGGAGAACCGCCAGCTTCGCCAGCCCGCGTAGGGCGGAAAAGCGAAGCGCCTTCCGCCACCACCACCGCCGTATCCGCCACCACCACCGCGAAAACCACAACGAACTACGCTTTGAATGCCCGACTACCGCCGAAACCGCATCCCGGGCGGGTGCTACTTCTTCACGGTCAACCTGCTCGACCGCGACAGCGATGCGCTGGTGGTACACATGGACTTGCTGCGCAATGCCGTTCGAAAGGTTCGCTCGCGCCGTCCGTTTCACATCGACGCGTGGGTGGTGCTGCCTGACCACATGCACGCGGTGTGGACGCTGCCGCCGGGCGATAGCGATTACTCCGGCCGCTGGCGGGCGATCAAGATTGCCTTTGCCAAGGCGCTGCCGAAAACGGAATGGCGATCACCGAGGCGCATTGCGAAGGGCGAGCGAGGCATCTGGCAGCGTCGGTTCTGGGAGCATACGATCCGCGATGAAGCCGATTACGCTGCGCATGTGGATTACGTTCATATCAATCCGCTCAAACACGGGCTCGTCGAAGCGGTAGGCGATTGGCCGCACTCATCGTTTCATCGCTGTGTCGCGCGGGGTGTTTATCCGGGCGATTGGGGTGGTGCTGGTGCGGTTGTTGTTGGGCATGGTGAAAGGGGTGAATGATTGCTGTGGTGTGGGATGGCGGAAGGCGCTTTGCTTTTCCGCCCTACACGCGAAGCCGCTTCCGGCCGCCGTCACACCATCCCCCGCCACCGCCTTCGTCGCACCCTGATACAAAGCCAGTCGCAGCAATGCTGCATCGCAACATCGTTTACCTGTAGTGTGTATACCGTTCATTCACCCACTTCCTGACGCCTGCGCACGCATCCGTGCCGGGCGAACTGACGGAAAGGAGGTCGATATGCGGATCAAACCCTTCTCCAATCGAAAGAACATCAGCCTGGCCTTGCAGGGCGGTGGCGCGCACGGGGCGTTTACCTGGGGCGTGCTCGATTACCTACTCGAAGCCGGCCAGCTCGATTTCGACGCGGTGAGCGGAACCAGCGCGGGCGCGATGAACGCGGCGGTGCTGGCGCAGGGGCTGATGGCGGGCGGGCCCGACGGGGCGCGTGAGGCGCTGGCGGCTTTCTGGAAGGCGGTGGCCAGCAGCGTGCCTTTTGATGTCACGGTGCGCACGCTCGATGGCGACAGCGGCACCCTGGCGCCGGCGATGAAAATGATGATGATGTGGGCGAGTTTCTTTTCGCCCTACGAACTCAACCCGTTTGACCACAACCCCTTGCGCGACGTGGTGACGAAGCAGATTGACTTCGAACGCCTGCGGCGCGAGAGCCCGCTGCGCTTGTTCATTGCTGCCACCGAGGCCAACACGGGCCGTCTGCGGCTGTTTCGTGAGCGGGAACTGACCGCTGACGCCCTGCTCGCCTCGGCCTGCCTGCCGTCGGTGCATCACAGCATCGAGATCGATGGCGAGCACTACTGGGACGGCGGTTTCGCGGCCAATCCAGCGGTGTTCCCGTTGTTCTACACGGGCAAGAGCCGCGACATCCTGCTGGTGCTGATCAACCCCATGCGCCACAGCAAGACGCCGCGCAGCGCCGATGAGATCCGCACGCGCAGCATGGAGCTGGGCTTCAGTGCGAACTTTCTGCGCGAGATGCGCATGTTTGCGCATGCCCGCGAGTTTGCCGAACAGCAGCCGTGGTGGTCGCGCGGCCGGCTGGAGCGTCGCCTGCTGTCGACTCACTTCCACCTGATTGAAGCCTCAGAGGTGATGAGCCAGCTGTCGTCCGAATCCAAGCTGTCGGCCAGCGGGTCGTTTCTTGAACTGCTGCGCGACCTGGGCCGCGAACGCGCGGCGCAGTGGCATGCGGCGTCGGGCCACCATGTTGGCGATCGCTCGTCGGTTGAGGTGGCCGGCTTGTTCGGTGCTAGGCCTTGAAGTGGTCGATGAACACCCGCAGCCGCGGCGGCATGTTCACCCGGCTGGGGAAATACAGATAGAGCGAGCCGAGCGGCAGCGCATAGGCGTCGAGCACCGGCACCAGCCGGCCACTGCGCAGATCCTCGGCCACCATCGATTCGACCGTCTGCACCAGGGCCTGGCCGCTGCGCGCCAGGTCGATCTCGGCGGCGAGATCATTGATGATGTAGCGACCGCTCACATCCACTTCCAGCGGTTGTCCGTCGCGCTGGAACAGCCAGCGCGACAGCCGGCCGCTGGTGGCATAGCGGTAGCGCGAGCACTCATGACCGGCGAGGGCATCGGGGCTGTCGGGCACCGGGCGCTGCGCGAAATAGGCTGGCGCAGCAACCGTGACCAGCCGTGTCACCCGCCCCAGCGGTAGCGCCACCATATCGGCGGCGATCTGCTCGCCCATGCGCACGCCAACATCGAAGCCCTCCGCCACCAGGTCCACCAGATGGTCGTCGAGCGCGAACTCCACCCCCACCTCCGGATAGCGCGCCGAAAATTCTGCCAGCCGCGGCAGGAAGAAACGCGCAAAAGCCATGCGCGGCAGTGTGATCCGTACCATGCCCGCCGGCTGGCTGCGGCTGTGTTCGACGGTATCGAGCGCGCCACCGAGCTGCGCCAGCCCCTCGCGCACCCCGTCGAGCATGGCCGCGCCTTCCTCCGTCAGCCCCACCCGGCGCGTGGTGCGCGCCAGCAAGCGCACATTGAGGCGTCGCTCGAGCGAGCGCACCGATTGCGACAGCGCCGAGGCCGACACGCCCAGTTCCTCGGCCGCACGGCTGAAGCTGGCATGGCGCGCCACGCACTCGAAAGCGACTAGTGCGGGCAGCAGGGTCGGATTCAGTTTTAAGCTCATCTTAATAGACCGTTTTACATTAGGCGGTCGATCTTAATACCTAATCATCCTATGGTGCACCAATGATGGCCCGCAGAGGCTGCCCCCCCAACCCCAGGAGAGAACCCATGATTCGCTTCACCCTCAACGGCAAGCCGGTCAGCACCGACTTGCCCGGCGACACCCCCTTGCTGTGGGCGGTGCGCGACGGCTTCGCGCTGACCGGCAGCAAGTTCGGCTGCGGCATGGGCCTGTGCGGCGCGTGCACCATGCATGTCGACGGCACCCCGGTGCGGTCCTGTTCGACGCCGCTGTCGGACATCGCCGGCAAGACCGTCACCACCATCGAGACCGTCGGCGCCGACCGCGTCGGTGCCGCCGTGCAACAGGCCTGGCAGAAACTCGACGTGGTGCAGTGTGGCTACTGCCAGTCCGGCCAGATCATGTCGGCCACCGCCCTGCTGCACAGCAACCCCAAGCCCACCGATGCCGACATCGACGCCGCCATGGCCGGCAACGTGTGCCGCTGCGCCACCTATGTGCGCATCCGCGCCGCCATTCACGAAGCGGCCCGCACGCTGGCCTGAGGAACGCGATCATGACGACCCGACATACCCGCATCGAAAACCTCTCGCGCCGCGACTTTCTCAAACAAGGCACCGGCCTCACCCTCGGCGTGCTCCTGCCCACCGTGCCTGCCCAACTGCTGGCCGCCGGCGCCGGGCCGGGCATCGCCGGCGATGGCCCGGTGGCGGCCGCCAGCTTCGCCCCCAACGCCTTCGTGCGCATCGGCGCCGACGACACCGTGACCGTGATCGCCAAGCACCTCGAGATGGGCCAGGGCAGCCACACCGGGCTGGCCACGCTGGTGGCCGAAGAGCTCGACGCCGACTGGGCGCGCGTGGTAGTCGAAGGCGCGCCGGCCGACGGCGCCCGCTACAACAACCTGTTCTGGGGCAAGGCCCAGGGCACCGGCGGCAGCACCGCGATTGCCAACTCCTTCATGCAACTGCGCCAGGCCGGTGCGGCGGCGCGCAGCATGCTGGTATCGGCCGCGGCGGCCGAATGGCAGGTGCCGGCCGGCGAGATCGTGGTGCGCGAAGGCGTGGTGAGTCATCCGAAGACACATCGCCAGGCCCGTTTCGGTGCGCTGGCCGAGGCCGCCGCCCGCCAGCCAGTGCCCGAATCGCCGACGCTCAAGGATCCGAAGGACTTCCGCCTCATCGGCCGCCACGCGCCACGCAAGGACAGCCTGGCCAAGACCACCGGGCAGGCGACATTCACCCAGGACATGCAGCTGCCCGGCATGCTGGTGGCCGTGGTGGCGCACCCGCCGCGCTTCGGCGCCACGGTCAAGTCGATCGACGACAGCGCCGCGCGCAAGCTGCCCGGGGTGGTCGACGTGGTGCGCATCCCCTCCGGCGTGGCCGTGCTCGCCCGCGACACCTGGCGCGCCAAGCAAGGCCGCGACGCACTGAAGATCGAATGGGACAACACCGCCGCCTGGCGCGGCAGCAGCGCCGCGCTGGTCGAGCGCTACCGCACGCTGGCCGCCACGCCCGGCCTGCCCGCACGCCAGGACGGCGACACCGAGGCCGCGCTGGGCACGGCCGGCCGTGTCTTCGAGGCGGAGTTCGTCTTCCCCTACCTCGCCCATGCCGCCATGGAGCCGATGAACTGCGTCATCCGCCTCGACGCCAATGGCTGCGAGGTGTGGAACGGCGAGCAGCTCCAGACGCCCGACCAGCACGCCCTGGCCGCCCTGCTCGGCCTCAAGCCCGAGCAGGTCAAGCTCAACATGCTCTTCGCCGGCGGCAGCTTCGGCCGCCGCGCGGCGCCCGACTCGGACTACTTGCTCGAGGCCGGCCACATCGTCAAGGCCATCGGCGGCCGGGCGCCGGTCAAGCTGGTGTGGATGCGCGAGGATGACATGCGCGCCGGCCACTACCGCCCGCTCTACCTGCACCGCCTGCGCGCCGCGCTCGACGACGCCGGCCGGCCGCTGGCCTGGTCGCAGCGCATCGTCGGCCAGTCCATCATCGCCGGCACGCCCTTCGAGCCGATGCTGGTCAAGGACGGCATCGACGCCACCTCGGTCGAGGGCGCGGCCAACCTGCCCTACCGCGTGCCGAATCTGCAGGTCGAGCTGCACACCACCAATGCCGAGGTGAAGGTGCCGGTGCAATGGTGGCGCTCGGTCGGCTCAACGCACACCGGCTTCGCCACCGAGGCCTTCCTCGACGAGCTGGCCACGGCGGCGGGCGCCGACCCGGTCGACTACCGCCTCGCGCTGCTCGACGCCCACCCGCGCCATGCCGCGGTGCTGCGCCTGGTCGCCGACAAGGCCGGCTGGTCGGCCCCGCTGGCCGGGCGTGACGGCGTGCGGCGCGGGCGCGGTGTAGCGCTGCACGAATCCTTCAACACCATCGTCGCCCAGGTGGCCGAGGTGAGCGTCGCTGCCGACGGCGCGTTCAAGCTCGACCGCGTGGTGTGTGCGCTCGATTGCGGCGTGGCGGTCAATCCGGACGTGATCCGCGCGCAGATGGAAGGCGGCATCGGCTTCGCGCTGGCCGCGGCGCTGACCGGCGAGATCACGCTCGAGGACGGCCAGGTGGTGCAGTCCAACTTCCACGACTACCCGGTGCTGCGCATCGACCAGATGCCGGCGGTGGAGGTGCATATCGTCCCCTCGGCCGAAAAACCCACCGGCGTGGGCGAGCCCGGCGTGCCGCCGCTGGCCCCCGCGCTGGCCAACGCCCTGTTCGCCGCCAGCGGCAAGCGCATCCGCCGCCTGCCGATCGGCGACCAGCTCAAGGCCTGAGCCTCATGGACAGCCTCGATCTGGACGTACTCACCCGCGCGCGCGACTGGCTCGCCGACGGCCGGCGGGTGATGCTCGCCACGGTGGTGCGCACCTGGGGCTCCTCGCCGCGCCCGCCCGGCGCCCTGCTGGCCCTGCGCGACGACGGCCGCGCGGTGGGCTCGGTGTCCGGCGGCTGCATCGAGGACGACCTCATCCGCCGCCTCGCCGCCGACGGCCTGCCAACCCGGCCGCAAGTGGTCAGCTACGGCGTCGGCGCCGAGGAAGCGCGCCGCTTCGGCCTGCCCTGCGGCGGCACCATGGAACTGGTGCTCGAACCGCTGGACCGGCCCGCCCCGCTCGATACGCTGCTCGCCCGCCTCGCCGCCGGCGAGCTGGTCGAACGCCGGCTAAGCCTCGCCAGCGGCGCGGCGCAACTCGCCGCCGCGCACCCCGAGCAGGGCCCCAGCTTCGACGGGCGCACGCTGGTAAGCGTGTTCGGGCCGCGCTACCGGCTGCTGCTGATCGGCGCCGGCCAGCTCTCGGCGATTCTCGCGCGCATGGCGCTGGCGCTCGACTTCGCCGTCACGGTGTGCGACCCGCGCGACGAGTGGCGGGAGGAATGGGCCGTGCCCGGCACCACACTCAGCCGCGAGATGCCCGACGACCTCGTCATCGCCCTGCGCCCCGATGCCCGCATGGCCGTCATCGCCCTGACGCACGACCCCAAGCTCGACGACCTCGCGCTGATGGAAGCGCTGCGCACGCCGGCCTTCTATGTGGCCGCCCTCGGCTCGCGCCGCAACAACGCGGTGCGCCGCGAACGGCTGCGCGAATTCGATCTCGACGAAGCGCAGGTGGCCGCCCTGCGCGGTCCGGCCGGGCTCTACATCGGCAGCCGCACACCGGCCGAGATCGCGGTGTCGATCGCGGCCGAACTGGTGGCCGTCAAGAACGGTGTGGCGCCCGAGCGCGTGCTGCCGGTGGCCGAAGCCAAGGCCGCGCTGGACGTGGCCGCGGACACGCTATCGGCCTGCCGCAGCGGATGAGCCCGCAAGGCATCCTGCTCGCCGCTGGCTTCGGCCGGCGCTTCGACCCCGAAGGCCAACAGGACAAGCTCCTCGCCCCACTCGCCGACGGCCGCCCGGTGCTATGGCACAGCGCCCGCGCGCTGGCCGCCGCCCTGCCCGACAGCCTCGCCGTGATCCGCCCCGGCCAGCCGGCGCGCGCCCACTGGCTGCGCGAAGCCGGCTGCCGCGTGCTCGAAGCGCGCGCCGCCGAGGCCGGCATGGGTCACGCCCTCGCCGCCGCTGTGGCCGCCAGCGCCGACGCCGATGGCTGGGTTGTCACCCTCGCCGACATGCCCTGGCTCCCCACCGCCGCCATCCGCGCCGTGGCCGCCCGCCTCACCACCCCGAGCACCGTCACCGCCCCCCGGCACGCCGGCCGGCGCGGCCACCCGGTCGGCTTCGGCAAGGCGTGGCGCGAACAGCTGATAGCACTCGACGGCGACCGCGGCGCCCGCGCAATCGTGGGCGCGACCGCTGTAAGCCTGTTCGATTGGGATGACGCAGGCGTGCTGCGCGATGTCGACACGCGGGACGACCTGGTCGATCGCGGTACAGTCTGACCTTCTGTGGCGGGCCACGTTAACGACCTGACCGGGCACAGCCACCAGCGGATCGAGAGGAGCGTCATGAATTTGAAGCGGGTCCGGCTGAGCGAGGTCAGCGTGTCCGACCTCGTCGCGCTACACAACACCCCGGGCGTCCTGCGCCATATGCCACTGGCCGGCGCGGTGTTCGACGAGGCGCGCTGCGGGCAATGGGTCCAGGCCAAGGAAGCGCAGTGGACCACACACGGTTATGGCCCGTGGGGTCTGCTCATCGACGACGCGTTCGCCGGGTGGGGCGGCTTTCAGTGCGAACAGGGCGACGCGGATTTTGCGCTGGTGCTGTCGCCTGCCTACTGGGGCTATGGCCGCCCCATCTTCCAGCATTTCATCCGGCTGGCCTTTGACGACATGGGGCTTGAGTCGGTCACCGCCCTGCTCCCGCCGAGCCGCGGCCACGCCAGCGGCTTGCGCCGCTTGGGGTTTGAACCCGACGGCTCGGTGCGGATCGACGGGGCGGTGTTTTGCCGCTACCGGCTGCGGGCGCCGGGCTGATCGAAACACCGACCGGTAAGCAGACGCGCATGCTCACATCCGGGGAAACCGATGGTGGTGAGCGGGACAAAGCGGGCGATCGTCAGCGCCACAAACACCGCCTCGATTAAACGAAGCCGGTCGCCGCTACAAGGAAACCCTCGGCTGGGCCACGCGCAGGGAACGCGCCGTGCGCTGAACCGCGCACACCGCGGCGCTCACGCCCGACAACAGGTCATCACCGCCTCCATCGCCGGGCTCGCGCTGGCGGGCGTGCATCGGTGCAGGCAGGCCGTGCGACACCCATTGAACGCCATGAACGCGGCGAGCGCTTTGGACAAGGCCTGCGCGAATTCTTCGATTCTGGTCAGCCGGGGTTCGAGCACGAGGTGGTGCACATGAAGCACCGAGGCGTGTCGCTCGGCCTTGCAGTCCATCCGCGCAACCAGTGCGCCGCCCCACAGAATGGGCAGCGAGAAATAGCCATGCTGGCGCTTTGCCGCCGGCACGTAGCACTCCAGCAAGTAGTCGAAATCAAACAGCGCCTGCATGCGCTTTCGCTGGATGAGGAGGTTGTCGAAAGGCGAGAGGATGTGGAGCCGGCTGCGCCGCAGGGGCTTGTTCAACAAGGCCAGCGACGCCGGTAGCGCATGGTAGCGATGCGCGCCGACACTGATCGGGACCACTGCCCCGCTCGCCACCATGTCCCGCAACACGGCGGCCACACGCGGCTTGGTGTTCTTCTGCAGATAGCAGACTTCCGCCGCCTGCCCCAGCCCGTTGGCCTGCAGATAGCGCGTGATCAGGAACCGCGCGTGTTCGTCTGGCGTCGGCAGACGGGTGTCGACGCCCTCGGGCAACACCCGCTCGGTCAAATCGTAAACCTTGTGAAAATTGACCCGACCCGAAATCATCAGCTCACCCTGCATGAACAGGTATTCCAGCGCACGCTTGGCCGGCTTGCTCTTCCACTCGCCGAGCGTGCTGCCGGTGTGCTCGAAGTCCTTCGCCATCAACGGCCCTTCGGCGGCGATGCGTTGCAGCACGGTTTGCATCAGCGGCTTATCACGTTCGTACCAGTGACGCTGCGCGCCGCTGGCCGTCGCGTGCTTGCGTGGCAGGCTGAACCGGTAGTCGCGCATGGGCAGATAGGCCGCGGCATGCGACCAGTATTCAAAGACCTGCTTGTCGGCCACCAGTTGCTCGAGGTGCGACGGAACGTAGCCCGGATTGCGATTCCACAGCGTGTGGTGATGGGCGCGCTGAACGGCCGAAATGGTGTCGATCTGGATGTACCCGAGGTGCTCGATGGCCGACAGGGTCGCGGCCATCGGCGAGCCCACCGGCTTGCCCGGCGGCAGCCGCTGGGACAGCAGGACCAGCTTTCTGGCCTGGTCAATCGAGAGGGACTCAGTCATGGTGTTGGCGGGTAAATCGGCGGTTGCGGGCGCACGCCCCTGGCAGCAACAGCTTACCCCGCCAGCACCGCCACGGCCTCCCCCGACGTTTTCCAGGCGGCGATACCGCCCGCCAGATGCCGCGCGTCGACGCCCATCGCGCGCAACGCCTCGGCCAGCCCCTGGCTGAGCTCATGTCCGTGTGCGCAATAGAGCACGACGAGACCATCGCTCAGAACGGCGTCCTTCCAGTCCAGCCACAGCGCCGGGTCTTGCCAGCGACCGCCGGCAATCTCGGTGCCGTCGTTTTGCCGCGCGGCGGCGCGGCGCACGTCGATGAGCGTGTGCGCAAGACCACCGCGTTGCCAAAGCGCCAGTTCTGCGGGGGTGATGTGGCTCATGGCGATCTCCTATTGGAACAGTGACAGCGCGAGGCCGACCACCGCGCAAGCCGCGATGACCGGAATCACCCCGGCCTTGAAGCGCAGCAAGGCGACCGCCGCACCGAGGGCGATCAGCGCGGCGACGCCGTCGAAATGGCCGGCGAGACCTTCGGGCCACAGCACGTGGTAGCCAAAGAACAGCGCCAGGTTGAGCACCACGCCCACCACAGCGGCAGTGATGGCGGTGAGCGGCGCGGTGAGGCGAATCTCACCATGAGTGGATTCGACCAGCGGCCCACCCGCGAGGATGAACAAGAAGGACGGCAAGAAGGTGAACCAGGTCACCAGACACGCCGCCACCGCACCAGCAAGAAACAGCGACTCCGGCCCGAACACGGCTTTGACATAGCCGCCCACGAAGCCGACAAACGCGACGACCATGATCAGCGGACCCGGCGTAGTTTCACCCAGCGCGAGGCCGTCGATCATCTGCGTGGGGGTGAGCCAGCCGTAATGGCCCACCGCGCCCTGATACACATAAGGCAACACGGCATAGGCGCCGCCAAAGGTGAGCAGCGCGGCCTTGGTGAAGAACCAGGCCATCTGCGTGAGCGTGTGGTCCCAGCCGAGGCCGGCGATGAGCAGGCCCATCGGCACCAGCCACAGCACCGCGCCGGTGCCCGCCACCGCCGCAAGACGTGACCAGCTGAATCGCGCATGCGCGGGCGGCGGCGTGTCGTCATCGATGAGCGCGCGGCCATAGTCGGCTCCGGCTTTGCCATGCCCGCCGCCGGCCGCAAACACCAGCGGTGCGACACGACCACCGATAACACCGATCACCGCCGCGCCCAGCACAATCGCCGGGAACGGCACATTGAGCGCAAAGATGGCGACGAAGGACGCCCCGGCGATCGCCCACAGCACATTGTTCTTGAGCGCGCGCGAGCCAATGCGGTGCGCTGCCTGCAGCACGATGGCCGTCACCGCCGGCTTGATGCCGTAAAACAGCCCGGCCACCAGCGGTACGTCGCCAAAGGCGATGTACACCCACGACAGCCCGATGAGAATCAGCAGCGAGGGCAGCACAAACAGCGCGCCGGCCACCACCCCGCCCCAGGTCCGGTGCATGAGCCAGCCGATGTAGGTGGCGAGCTGCTGCGCCTCGGGGCCGGGCAGCACCATGCAATAGTTGAGCGCATGCAGAAAGCGCCGCTCCGACAGCCAGCGGCGGCGCTCGACCAGCTCCTGGTGCATGATCGAAATCTGCCCGGCCGGCCCGCCAAAGCTGATGAAACCGAGCTTGAGCCAGAACAGCACGGCGTCACGAAAGCGCACCGCGGCGGGGGCATCGGCGGTGTCTTGCTCGGCCGGGGAGGTCATCTGGCTCATGACGCGGACGCGCCCGATTCGAAACGGGTGAGCAAGGCGTCGAACACGCCGCCGGCCGCAGCGAGCAGCGCATCGTCGTCGGCGATGCTGTCGCGCAGCCCCGCCAGAATGCTTTCCACGCCGGTCGCTTCGGGCGGCTGCACGCCGCCGACGTCGAGGTAGTGCACCACCAGCGCCAGGCGCTTCAGAGCCGGCTGCGCAAGACCAAAACTGGTCATCAGCACCTCAAAGCTCACCTGCCCGCCCATGTGGCTGAAACGCGCGCCATCGAAGTCGAAGCCGAGCGCGTCGTCGGGGCAGTCGGCAGGTGCGGCCAGCCACAGCAGGGTCGCGGCGGGGTCGATAAAGCGCCGGATCAACCATGCACAGGCGAGCCGATCGACCCACGGCCGCTGACGCGTCGCCCAGCGTCGGCCCTGAAATTCGGCGATGTTGAGCGACTCGACCCGGCCGGAAACGGCGAGGGGCTCATCGGGCGACAATACCCGCGCGGTGTCGAGCTCTAGCGATTGCAAGGCGGCGTCCACCTGCCGCTGCGCTTCGCCGGGGAAGAAATCGATGGCCGCCAGCGCGGCAAACGCCTTGCGCAACTTGCGCACCTGCTTGATCGCCGCCGCCACCGTGTCGGCCGACAAGCCCTCGCGCAGCGTCGCCACCTCGCCCAGCAAGGCGGCGTAGTCGTCTCGCCGATCAAACAGGTGGGCAAACTCGGCGCCAGCAACATCTTCCACGCGCAACACATGCGCCATGCCGCCGCCCTCGCGCACCTCGGTGGCGATGGCGTCGAGCGTAGCGGCGCAGGCGTCGCGCTTGGGCATGAGGTAGACGCCGTCGCGCAACACCGCCGCGCCAGACTGTTTCAAGCCACGCCAGGCCCGCATCCGGACGGTGGCGTTCTCGGTGGGCAGACTGAGGATGAGTGCGAGCCATTGATTCATGAAACAAACACTACAACCATGTAGCGTTTACTTCAATATTTATTTTCTGACAACAGACCGCTCAGACTGGCCTAGTCTGAAGTGACAGATCGAGACCAAGGACGATCGCCACTCTGGCGCCTCGCCTTCGCCGCCTTCCCAAAAGTCACAAGGAGCACACCCCATGACCCCGACACCGATTGGCGACTTCCATGTCGCACCAACCGATCTGCCATGGAAGGTCCTGCGCGAGGGCTATCACTTCAAGCTCCTGAGAACCTGCCCTGTCACCGGCACCTGGGTCGCGCTATTTCGCACCGTGGCCGGGGCGTCGGTGCCATCGCACAAACACATCGGCGCAGCCGAGTACTTTGTTTTAAAGGGAAAGATCGAGATCCGGGGCGGCGCCGAACGCGGCGGCATCACGGCGAGTGCCGGCGACTACGGCTACGAGCCGAACGGCATCATCCACGAACAAACCTATTTCCCGGAGCCCTGCGAATACCTGTTCATCAACCACGGCCCACTGCAATATCTGGACGCCGAGGGCAACACCGCCATGGTGCTCGACTGGATGGGAGTTCAAGCTAAGTGGGATGAGGCGCCGGTGGCCGAATAGCCCAAGGCATAGTCACCGCTGGCCAGATACCGCTGCGCCCAGGCCGCGATCACCTCCGCCACGTAGATGGCGTCGGCGCGCTGGCTGAGCAGATGGTCGGCGCTGTCCAGACTGACGAAACTCTTGGGATGCTTGGCCCAGCCATAAATTCGGGCAGCGTTGTCGATGCCGACGATAGCGTCTTGCGGCGAGTGAAACACCAGCAAGGCTTTACGCAACCCGGCCACGGCGCGTTCGAGTTTGGCGGCTTCGATGTCATCGAGAAACTGCCGGCGAATGCGGAAGGGCCGGCCAACCAGCCGTACGACCGCCTCGCCTTCGCGCTCGATTTCGTCCCGCGCGCTTTCAAAGTGATGCGCCACATGCGCCGGATCGGCGGGTGCGCCGATGGTGCAGATCGCCCGCGCGCCCTCAATTTGCGCGGCCGCCGCGAGCACCGCCGCACCGCCGAGTGAATGGCCGATGACGATGGCGGGCTCGGCCAGCGACTGCTTCATGTAGGCGGCCGCGCCGACCAGATCCTGCACGTTGGACGAGAAGTTGGTGTTGGCAAAGTCGCCATCGCTGGCGCCCAGGCCGGTGAAGTCGAAACGCAGCACGGCAATGCCTTGCGCGGTGAGTCCCTCTGCAATGCGCGCGGCGGCAAAGATGTCTTTGGTGCAGGTAAAGCAGTGGGCAAACAGCGCGTAGGCGCGCGGTGGCGTGTCGGGCAGATCCAGCCGAGCGGCGAGGTCGGTGCCAAAGGCGCCGGGGAAGCTGATTTTCTGGCTTTGCATGAGCGGCTCCGGTCAATGGCCGCACGCCACGCTGGCGGGTCAATACGCCGAGCGAACGCGCGATACCCTCAAGAGACGGCGCAGCCCCCCGGATGATTACAGCCGATTGGCAAGGCCCTCGCGTGGCAACTCCACGGTAACTCATATGCGGCCAAAGAAAAACGGCCTCGATGAGGCCGTTTCCTTTTCAAGCGCGCGACCGGCTTACCAGCTCGCATCCCGATCCGGCGTGGCCGAGATCTTGTGGATGGTGAGGTCGGCGCCTTCGTATTCTTCTTCGGCATCCAGGCGCAGGCCAGACACGGCCTTGATTGCGGCGTACACCACGTAGCCCCCAACGAACGCGAAGACCACGCCGGCCAGCGTACCAACGAGCTGGCTCATGAAGCTGACACCGCCCATGCCGCCCAGCGCGGTCGAGCCGAAAATGCCGGCCGCGATGCCGCCCCAGGCGCCGCACAGGCCGTGCAGCGGCCAGACACCGAGCACGTCGTCGATCTTCCAGCGGTTCTGGGTGAGGGTGAACATATAGACAAACATCGCACCGGCAATCGCGCCAACCGCCAATGCACCAATCGGGTGCATGAGATCGGAGCCGGCACACACGGCCACCAGGCCAGCGAGCGGGCCGTTGTGCACAAAGCCCGGGTCATTCTTGCCTACCACCAAGGCTGCAATCGTGCCGCCAACCATGGCCATGAGGGAGTTGACCGCCACCAGCCCGCTGATGCCTTCGACCGTTTGCGCGCTCATCACGTTAAAGCCGAACCAGCCCACGGTGAGGATCCACGCGCCCAGCGCGAGGAAGGGAATGCTAGAGGGCGGGTGCGCGGAGATGGCACCGGCCTTGTTGTAGCGACCATGACGGGCGCCGAGCAGCAGCACCGCCGCCAGCGCGATCCAGCCGCCGACCGCATGCACCACGACGCTGCCGGCAAAGTCGTGGAAGGTGGCGCCAAAGCTGGATTCAAGCCAGGCCTGGAAGCCGTAGTTGCTGTTCCAGATCAGGCCTTCGAAGAAGGGATAGACCAGACCGACCAGCAGCGCGGTCGCCACCAGCTGCGGGTAAAAACGTGCCCGCTCGGCGATGCCGCCCGAGATGATGGCCGGGATGGCGGCGGCGAAAGTCAGCAAGAAGAAGAACTTGACCAGGTCGTAGCCGCTGCGCGCGGCCAGCACATCGGCCCCCTGGAAGAAGCTGACGCCATAGGCGACGGCGTAGCCAATGAAGAAGTAGGCGATGGTGGAGACGCTGAAATCGACCAGAATCTTGACCAGCGCGTTGACCTGGTTTTTACGCCGCACGGTACCCACTTCGAGAAACGCGAAGCCGGCATGCATGGCAAGCACCATGATGGCGCCCAACAACACGAACAGGACGTCACTGGATGTCTTGAACTGCTCCATGGAAATGCTCCTTTTGCACAATAGGGGAGCATTTAGCAGATCACGTGCCAGTCTAGCTTTTAAGCAAAATCAGTTACTTACAGAATAACGCCCCAAGACAGCGCATTCCAGCAGCACCAATTCAGTGCATCAGGCCGCCCGCCAGGCCCCATCAGCGTGCATGCATGCCAACAAATGCGTCATCTCGGTGCGAGGCCCTTGGGCAGCAACACCCACATGGCACCGTTCTGTTTCATGCGCCCAGCCTCGGCGCCGGCGGCATCGCCAAAGCCCCAGAAGAAGTCGGCCCGCACGCCACCACGGATGGCGCTGCCGGTGTCTTGCGCCATCACCAGATGCCGCAGGGGCTGGTTGGTGTTGGGGCGTGTGGTGTCGAGAAACACGGGCGCGCCGAGCGGCACGGTCTGGCGATCAACCGCAATGCTGCGCTCGGCCACCAGCGGCACGCCCAGCGCCCCGATCGGACCGTCGTTGTTGTCGGGCAGCGTCCGGAAGAAGACATAGCTGGGGTTCTGATCGAGCAGCTCACGCAGGCGTGCCGGATTGGCGCGTGCCCAGCGTTGAATGCCCTGCATGGAGGCCTCCGACAACTTGAGCGCGCCCTGCTCGACCAGCCACTTGCCGATGGACTTGTAAGGGTGGCCGTTCTGGTCGGCATAGCCGATGCGCAAGTAGCTGCCGTCGGGCAGCTCAACACGGCCCGAGCCTTGCACCTGCAGAAAGAACAGCGCGATCGGGTCGTCCGCCCACGCCAGCACCGGCGCCGGGAAGGCATCGCCCTGTGCGGTGACTTCGCGTCGCGTCCAGTAGGGCACCAGCCGGTTGCCCTCGATGCGGCCGCGCAGGCGCATCGGCTTGAGTTCCGGGTAGACGCTGGCCAGTTCGACCGAGACCATGTCTTGCGGCACGCCGTGAATCGGCCAGGCATTTTGCGCGCTGCGCTCGAGGCTGCCGCGAATCAGCGGCTCGTAATAACCGGTGACCAGCCCGCCGGTGCTGTTGTCGGCGTTGCGCACCTGCCAGGGGCGGAAATTGCGATCGAAAAACTGGCGCACCACGGCGCGCGCGGGCGCGTCGCCGAGCGCATCGGCCTGCGCGCACACGCCAGCCCACGCGGCGTCCTTGCGCAGCACGCGGCAGGAGCGCTGCCAGGCCGGCCAGGCGGCTTCCATGGCATCCGCATTCCAGCCCGGCAAGTCGGCCCAGCGGGCAGCCACCAGCCGGCCGGGGGCCACCGCCGGGCTGGCCACCGGTGCTGACGGCGGCGTCACGGCTTGCGGCTTGGGCGCCACGGGTGCGGGCGCCGGTGCCGGCACCGGCACGGGGGTGCTTTGCGTCACCGGCGGCACCTGCGCGCAAGGCGGACAGTCGGCCACGCGCTCGGTAGCACAGGCAGACAACAACACACATAATCCAGCCACACGAGGCCAGACGGACAGACGAAGGAACATGGCGGACAGATCAGTTACACTCGGTCGAGCGAAGCCGGCAGTATAGCCGTGACCGCCCTTCCCCAACCTGCCACCGGAGCCTGCCATGTGGGTGATCCTGCTGGAAGCCGGCGTTGCGCTGGCATTGTTACTCGTCATTGTCTGGGCCACCTGGCCACGAAAGAAGAACACATCTGATGACTCCGACATCTCCTGAGCTGGCCGCCTTTTTTGCGCGCCTCGAAAAAACCCTGGACCGGCTCGATGCCTGGCTGCCCGCGCCGCCCGCCGCCCCCGACTGGGACAGCGCGATCGCGTTCCGCTGGCTGCGCCGCGGCGCACAGGCGCGGCTTGAGGCGATCCCCCATCCGCATCTGATCCGGGTCGAAGACCTGCAGGACGTGGCCGACCAGATCGCGCGCCTCGACGCCAACACCCGCCAGTTCGTCAAAGGGCGCCGAGCCAACAATGCGCTGCTCACGGGGGCGCGCGGCACCGGCAAGTCCTCGCTGGTCAAAGCCATGCTGGCGCGCTACGCCGACAAGGGCCTGCGCCTGATCGAGGTCGACAAGCAGGATCTGATGGACCTGCCCGAGATCGTCGAACTGGTGCGCACCCGACCCGAGCGCTTCGTGCTGTTCTGCGACGATCTGTCCTTCGAAGACGCCGAGCCGGCCTACAAGGCACTCAAGAGCGTACTCGACGGCTCGCTCGCCGCGGTGCCCGACAACGTCATCATCTACGCCACCTCCAACCGTCGCCACCTGATGCCTGAGTACCACGCCGAAAATCGCGAAGCACACAACGTCGACGGCGAGATCCACCCCGGCGAAGCGGTCGAAGAGAAAATCTCGCTGTCCGAGCGTTTCGGGCTGTGGTTGTCTTTCTACCCTTTCAATCAGGACGCCTACCTCGATATCGTGTGCCACTGGCTGCGCGAGTTCGGCGTGGCCAAGGCCAGGATCGACAAAGCCCGCACTGAGGCCCTGCAGTGGGCGCTGATGCGCGGCTCGCGCAGTGGTCGGGTGGCCTGGCAGTTTGCCCGCGACTACGCCGGCCGGCACGCCAAGTGAGACGCGCATGACCGGCACCACCGCCCCCAAAAAACGCGTCGACGTCGCCGCCGCCGTCATCACCCAACCCGATGGCAGCGTGCTGCTCGGCCAGCGCGCGCCAGGCACCTTCTACCCCGGCTACTGGGAGTTTCCCGGCGGCAAGGTGGAGCCCGGCGAAGAACCGCGCGCCGCGCTGATCCGTGAGCTCGACGAAGAACTCGGCATCACCGTCGACACCTGCTGGCCCTGGCTGATGCGCGAGCACGACTACGAACACGCCAACGTCCGCCTGCACTTCTTTGAAGTGCCCGAGTGGTCCGGTGACATCAACGACCATGTACACGCCGCGCTCGCCTGGGACCACCCCGAGCGCTTCAGCGTCGCGCCCATGCTGCCGGCCAACGGCCCCATCCTCAAGGCGCTGCGCCTGCCGCGCGAGATGGGCATCACCGACGCCGCCCACATGGGCGTCGATGCCCAACTCGCCGCGCTCGACCGCGCCCTGGCCCGTGGCCTCAAGCTGGTGCAGATCCGCGACACCACGCTCGACACCCGCCCGCGCGAGCGCCTCGCCCACAGCATCGTCCAGCGCTGCCACGCCGCCGGCGCGCTGGCGCTGGTCAACGGCGACGCCGACCTCGCCCGACGCACCGACGCCCACGGCCTGCACCTGCCCGCCCGTCAGCTCATGGCCTGCGGCACTCGCCCCGATTTCGAGTGGGTCGGCGCCTCCTGTCACACCCGCGCCGAGCTCGAACACTGCGCCAAACTCGGCCTCGACTACGCCGTGCTCGGCCATGTCAACGCCACCCCCAGCCACCCCAACAGCCCCTCGCTCGGCTGGGCCGGCTTCACCGCCCTCGCCCGATGGCTACCCATGCCGGTATTCGCCATCGGCGGGGTCAGCCTTGAGCACATGGGCGCGGCGCGTGCGGCCGGTGCGCATGGTGTCGCGGGGATTCGGGGGAGTTGGGCCTGAGCGCCAGACTCACCTGAGCTTCAACAGGTCCGCGCCCTCGCACGGCAGAGCGCGCCATCCGGCTTGACCGCTGTCACCAGCGACTGCCCGGCCCATACCCGCCAGCGTCCAAGATAAACCGGCGCCTCCCGCCATTCGCATCTATGGTGGTTTACATGGCGCCGGCATTCACGCTGTTCGCCTTGCACGCATGCCGCGCCGTCGCGACCAGCGGCATTCGCGCCGCCCGGCCCCACACGGCCACACCGGGTGACGAGCACGCGCTGGCCGACATTGGAGGGCACGCAGCATGGCGACCTATATCGCACTATGCACTTTCACCGATCAAGGGATCCGCGCCATCAAGAACTCGGCGGAACGGGCCGACGCCGTCAAGGAGTTGGCCGCGAAGTTTGGCGCGACGATGACACAGCTGTACTGGACGATGGGTCAGTACGACCTGATCGCCACCATCGATGCGCCAGACGATGAGTCGGCCACGGCATTTGCCCTGGCCACGGCCTCGGGCGGCAATGTGCGCCTACAAACCCTGCGCGCGTTCTCGCGCACCGAACTGGCTGGCATTACCAGCCGGCTCGGCTGACGCGCTGATCCCAGGCTTGAGCGGGCGGTGTCCGTCCGCTCAGCAGTGTCAGCTATCCCAGGCGCCTTGCCGCAGACGCGCATTCAGCGTGTCGACAACCTCGGCCCAGTCGGCGTCTTCGGCGATCTCCTCACGCAGAAAAGCCGCCTGGGACGGACTCCAGAACGGCGCTGCCGCGAGTGGAATATGCCCGGCCAGTGGCGCGTGACACGCCACAAAAGTGTCGATACTGGCGGCGTCGTTGGGTAAGCCAAGCTGGGCAAACAAGGCGGACAGAGGATGGACTGGGGTTTCCATACGGTTCTCCTTCCGAAATCGAATTGACATACACCACGCGCACGCAAAGCTTCCGCTCAAGACCTGAGCATCGGCCCAGGGCGCGGGTGTGTCAGGTCGACTCTACGCCGGCTTGGCCGGCGATGCGACGTTACTGATCGTCTTCGAAGCTGTCCGACATGCCATCCGGCGGCTTGGCGGCCGGAATGCGGTAGCTCTCGGAAGCCCACGCGCCCATGTCGATCTGGCGGCAGCGCTCGGAACAGAAAGGGCGGAATTTGTTGTCGGTGCGCCATTCGACAGGCTTGGCGCAGTGGGGGCATTTGACGATGCGGGGGGCGGTATCGCGGGTCATCGGACTCAGAGATTGCACAGCGTGAGTTCGAACTCGACGTCGTTCTCGCACTGGCGGGGTCGGCTGATGGTGTCGGGGCGCATGAAGCGCACGTTGAGCACGTATTTGTTGGCGCTGATTTCGGGCACAGCCTGGGCGCCCAGCTGGACGCGGACACGCACCATCTGGATCGGGCGGCCGCCCATGGTCAGCTGGTAGTTGCCGCGGCAGGCGGTCTGCATTTCGGGTCGGCCACTGGCGCGCAGCAGGCGTAGCACAATCGCCAGACCGTCGCGGATCGGCAGCATCGGGCGAATCCAGCCTTCGAGGTCGCGCCGGCGCGCTTCGACGTCGCGGTTTTGCCAGTGGTAATACGCTGGCAGGTCGAACTGGCAGGCGCCGCCGGGAATCGCGGCGCGGCTGCGGATGCCCATGAGCCAGTCGTTTTCACGCAGGTAGTGGCCGATCTTGCCAGACACCGACAACAAGCCGGCCGTGGCCTGCTCGATTTCGTACAGGGCGCCGCTGAGCGCTTCTTCGGAAATATCGGGGTTGTCGCGGAAGGCGAGCAGCGACTGGCGCTGGCGCTCGAGCTCCTGCAGCAGATCGACCTTGAACTCGGAGCGGCTGGCCACTTCGAGCATTTCGAAGATGGCGGTCAGCGTGACGTGGTGGTCAATAGGCGATTCACCGCGCAGCGTGTGCGCGATACGGGCAAACAGAT
Source organism: Denitromonas ohlonensis (assembly GCF_007625205.1). Lineage (GTDB taxonomy): Bacteria > Pseudomonadota > Gammaproteobacteria > Burkholderiales > Rhodocyclaceae > Nitrogeniibacter > Nitrogeniibacter ohlonensis. The sequence goes on from NZ_VMNI01000033.1 coordinate 20,134, forward strand.
CTTCCAGCCGGAGCAGGGTGCGGATGCGTTCGTTGAGTGGGTATTCGAAAGTAATCACCGCATGCGCCTGATGGGTTTGCCAACCTCCTGATAATCCGCGCGATGATAGCACAGCGCTTACGCCGGCCTCAGGCGCTGGCGAGCGCGAGATAGCGCTGATGCAAGGCATCGACCTGCCGATGGAGGTGGTCGAGATCGCCGCTGTTGTCGATCACGTCGTCGGCGGCAGCGAGCCGATCGGCCCGCGGCAGCTGCGCCGCCATGATGGCTTCGACTTGCGCGGGGGGCAGCCCCGAACGGCGCATGACACGCGCCACCTGCACCGCCTCCTCGCAATCGACCACGGCGATCCGCTGGCAACGCTGACGGTAGGTGCCGGACTCGATCAGCAACGGCACCACCAGCACCACATAGGGCGCGTCGGCCTCGGCGCATTGACGGTCGGACTCGGCGCGGATCATGGGGTGCAGGATCGCTTCGAGGCGCTGGCGCTCGGCCGGGTGGGCAAACACCCGCGCGCGCATGGCGTCACGGTCGAGCGCGCCATCGGCCGAGATGAGGGCATCGCCAAAGGCGTCACGAATGGCCGGCACTGCCGCGCCGCCGGGGGCGGTGAGCTGACGGGCGATGAGGTCGGTATCCACAATCGCCGCGCCGCACTCGCCAAAGCGATCCGATGCCGCGCTTTTACCGCTACCAATACCGCCGGTCAGCCCGACGATCCAGCGCGTCGCGCTCACGGCAAGCAATCCTCGCGGGTGGCACCAGCATAGGCACCGGCCCATTCAGCCGCGCGCTCGATCAGTGCTTCGGCCGGCCCGCTGATTTCGATGCGATGGGTGGTATCGCCCCGCTCTTCGATGACCACGCCACGCACACCCTTGGCCTGAATGCGGCGCACCTGTTCTTTGGCCGACGCTTCCGACTTGAACAAACCCAGTGAGATGGTCAATGGCCGGGCGCCGTTCTCGCCCACCACAAACAAATCGTTCCAGCCCTTGGCGCGGATCTCGCTGGCGCGGCGCTCGGCCGCGTCTTTGGTGGGATGCGCGGGGATGTGCACCCACCAGGAGGTGACATCGGTGGTGGCTTTGTCGCGCGCGGTGAAGTCCGGCTCGCGCAGCGCCTGCCGCGTGAGCCGATCCGCCGCTTCGTCGTCCAGACCGGCAAAGGCCACGCAGGCTTTCGGTACGCTGACCACCGGCGGTGGCGCTTCGACGACGGGCGCCGGCGGCGGTGCCGGCTCGGGCGGCGGCACGACGACCGGCGCGGGCGCGGGCGCCGCAGCCGAACGCGCCTCGGCCTGCAAGGCCGCAACCGCGGCGTCATCAAGTACCTGAATCTGCTCGGGCTTGAGCTGATTGGTCACTCGCTCAGGCTCGCTGCGCGTGCCGTCCTGACCAAACCAGCCTTGCCAGGCCGCCAGCGCAATCGCGTTGACCAGCACCAGCAGAATGATCAGAAAACGCAGGATCGGCACGCTTGGCTCCTTAACCGACTTTGGGCAGATGCGCCAGCGACGCGGCCACCGCTTCGGCCGGGTACTCGTAGTTTTCGAGCTGGCCGGAGAAGTAGCGGTCGTAGGACGCCATGTCAAAGTGACCATGGCCCGTCAGGTTGAACAGTATCACCTTGGGCTCGCCGGTCTCTTTGCATACCAGCGCTTCGTCGATGGCGGCGCGGATGCCGTGGCAGGATTCGGGCGCCGGGATGATGCCTTCATGGCGGGCAAACAGCACGCCGGCTTCAAAGGTGGCCAGCTGCGGCACGGCCACGGCTTCGACCAGCTTCTCGTGGTAGAGCTGCGAGACCAGCGGCGAATCGCCGTGATAGCGCAGACCGCCGGCGTGGATGCCCGGCGGCATGAAGTCGTGGCCCAGCGTGTACATCTTCATCAACGGCGTAAAACCCGAGGCGTCGCCGTAGTCGTAGGCGTAGGCGCCCTTGGTGAGCGTCGGGCAGGAGGCCGGCTCGACGGCCACGCAACGCAGTTTTTCGGCGCGCTTCTCGCCCGCGATCTGGTCGCACAGGAAGGGGAAGGCGATGCCGCCAAAGCTGGAGCCGCCGCCACAAGGGCCGATGACCACATCCGGGTAGAGGCCGATTTTTTCAAGCTGCTTCTTGGACTCCTGGCCGATCACGGTCTGGTGCAGCAGCACATGGTTGAGCACCGAGCCGAGGGTGTACTTGGTGTCGGCGCGGCCGGCGGCCTCTTCGACCGCTTCAGAAATGGCGATACCGAGCGAGCCCTGGTTCTCCGGGTCTTTCTCCAGAATGGCGCGGCCGGTCTGGGTTTCGTTGGACGGGCTGGCGAAGACTTCGGCACCCCAGGTCTGCATCATCGAGCGGCGGAAGGGCTTTTGCTGATAGCTCACGTTCACCATGAACACCCGCACATCAATGCCGAACATACCGCCGGCAAAGGCGATGGACGAGCCCCACTGGCCGGCGCCGGTCTCGGTGGTCAGCCGCTTGATGCCGGCCTGCTTGTTGTAATAGGCCTGCGGCACCGCGGAGTTGGGTTTGTGCGAACCGGCCGGCGACACGCCCTCGTACTTGAAGAAGATCTTGGCCGGCGTGCCCAGCGCTTTTTCAAGACGCACCGCACGCACCAGCGGCGTCGGGCGCCAGATCTTGTAGATCTCGCGCACTTCGTCGGGGATCTCGATCCAGCGCTGCGAGCTCATCTCCTGCTCGATGATCGCATCCGGGAAGATCGCGCTCATCTGCTCCGGTGTGGCGGGCGAGCCGTCTGGCCCCAGCGGCGGCAGCGGCGCATTCGGCATGTCGGCCGCGATGTTGTACCAGTGGGTCGGGATGTCCTCTTCGGTCATCAAAATGCGTGTCGGCTCGCTCATCGGCGGTTCTCCATTATGTTTTTGTATTGGCGCCGGGCTGGCCCGACGTCGTCCGTATCCGGCGGGCATCTTAGCCCGTCTGGCGTTTCATCGAAAGCACCCGTGACGCTGCGCCACGGCCACGCCATCGAGCACAAGGTTGTCGATGATCCGCAACGGCACGCCCAGCAGCGGTGCAATCTGGGCCGCCGCCCCGCCATTGAGCAGGCAGCTGGCCCCAGCCAAATCGGCCACGTGACGATACATGCGCTCGATGGCGCCGGCCTGGGCATGCAGGCAGCCCATGGTGATCGCGTCGGCCGTGCAGGTCGGCAGATCAATCACCCGGCCGTCGGCCAGCGGCAACTGCGCGGTGTTGCCGGCCAGCGCGCGACGCATGAGGTCGACCCCGGGGGCAATCAACCCGCCGCGAAACACGCCCTCGGCGTCGAGCACGTCAATCGTGGTGGCGGTGCCGGCGGTCACCACCAGACACGGCGCCGCGCCATGGTCTTGCGCGCCGATCAGCGCAGCCCAGCGGTCGGCCCCCAGCTGGGCGGGGTTTGCATAGCTGTTGCGCACGCCGCAGGCCTCGCGCGTGGGCGTCAGCCACTGGGGGGCATGGCCCCACGGCGCGAGCGATTCGGCCACCCGGTGGCGCAAGGCAGGCGACACCACCGAGGCGCCAAACACGCCGTCGATCCGGCCCGGCGGCGGCAGCACGGCGTCGAAAGCCCAGGCTTCGTCATGCGCGAAAGCGCCCTGCGCCAGCCATTGATCGGCCTCGCGCAAGCCCCATTTGAGGCGGGTGTTGCCCACGTCCAGCAGCAGCATCATCCGGCGGCTCGCAAGCTCACGTCGCCGGCCAGTACGCGGCGCACGCCGGTGTCGGTCTGCAGGCGCAAGGCGCCGTCGACATCGACGCCGAGGCAGATGCCTTCGAGGCTGTCGGTTTCACCGATCAGCCGCACCGGCAGGTCGGCATAGGCGTTGCGCTGATTCCAGGCGCCCTGAAACGCGCCGAATCCGCTGTTGGCATAGGTCTCGAACAGACTGCGTTGCACGCGCAACAAGTCGGCCAGCAGCGCTTCGCGGCTGGGCAGATCATCAATCACCTGATCGAGCGCGGTGACATCGCTGCGCCCGGGAATACTCGCCTCGCCCGGCAAGGACAGGTTCAGCCCGATACCGACCACCGCGGCCACCTGCCGCGCCGAGGCCAGCTCGACCAGAATGCCGCCGAGCTTGCGCCCGTGCACCTGGATGTCGTTGGGCCATTTGAGCTCGACACCGGCCACGCCAGCGTTTTCCAGCACCGTCGCCACGGCGATCCCGGCCACCAGCGAGAGCCCGGCCGGCACTGGCGCGCCGACGGGGAAGCGCCACATCGCTGAAAAGGTCAGGCTCGCGCCCGGCCAGGCCTGCCACTGGCGGCCCCGGCGACCACGGCCGGCGGTCTGCAGTTCGCAGGCCACCACCGGCACCCGACCGTCGTCGGCGGGCGCGCGTTGGATCAGCACGGAATTGGTGGAGTCGCACTCGGCGCGCAGATCGAACGCAAAGGCGTCGGCGTCTGGCCCCAGGTGGGTACGCAGCGTATCGAGATCGAGCGGAGAAGGCGCAGTAGCGGGCACGGGTCGGGAGGCGGCAGTCATAAAACTGCATTATGTCCCAATCGCCGGCCGCCGACAGCCCACCGGGCACGGCGGGCGGCGGCTGCGGCATGAATGGCCCGACTCAGTCGGCCGATGAGGCGGCGTGTGTGTCCTCGCGCGGGCCGTCGAGGCCGAGCTCCTGGATCTTGCGCGTGATGGTGTTGCGACCGATGCCGAGCAACTGGGCGGCTTCGATCCGGCGTCCGCCGGTGGTCTCCAGCGCGCGCTCGATCAGGGTGCGTTCAAAGGCCCGGGTGAGCTGCTCGAAGACCTCGCCCGGCACCGCCGCCAGCAAGCGATCCGCTTCGCGTCCGAGCGCGCTGCACCAGTCACCGCCGCCCACTTCATGCGCCGCCGCTTCGCGGAACTCGACCGGCAGATCCGCCACTTCCACCAGTTGGCCGGGCGCCATCACCGTCAGCCAATGGCACAGGTTTTCGAGCTGTCGGACGTTGCCGGGGAAGACCTGAGTTTGCAGATGCTGAAGCGCAGCGCTGGAGATGCGCTTGGTCTCGACATCAAGCTCGCGCGCGCTCTTCTTGAGGAAGTGCTGCACCAGCAAAGGGATGTCTTCGCGACGCTCGCGCAGCGGCGGCAAGCGCAGGCGGATGACGTTGAGCCGGTGATAGAGGTCTTCGCGGAACAGGCCGTCCTTGACCCGTTCATCCAGATCCTGGTGGGTGGCGGCAATTACCCGCACATTGGCGCGAATCGGCTGATGGCCGCCGACGCGGTAGAAGTTGCCATCGGAGAGCACGCGCAGCAGCCGGGTTTGCAACTCGGCCGGCATGTCGCCGATCTCGTCCAGAAACAGGGTGCCGCCGTCGGCCTGCTCGAAACGGCCCCGACGCTGCGTGGCCGCACCGGTAAAGGCGCCGCGCTCATGACCAAAGAGCTCGGACTCGAGCAGATCGCGCGGAATGGCGGCGGTGTTGATGGCGATGAAGGGCGCGTCGCGGCGCGGGCTGTGCCGGTGCAAGGCGCGGGCCACCAGCTCCTTGCCGGAGCCCGACTCACCGTTGATGAGCACCGTGGCATGCGACTGGGCCAGCCGGCCGATGGCGCGGAACACCTCCTGCATCGATGGCGCCTGGCCGAGGATTTCGGGGGTGAGCACCGATTCATCGGTATCGACCACCTGCTCTTCGCCCTGTTCGACCGCTCGCCGCACCAGGCTCAGGGCCTGTTCGAGATCGAAGGGCTTGGGCAAATACTCGAAGGCGCCGCCCTGGAAGGCCGACACCGCGCTATCGAGGTCGGAATACGCGGTCATGATGATGACCGGCAGATCCGGAAAGCGGGCCTTGGCTTTTTCGAGCAGGCTCAGACCCGATTCGCCCGGCATGCGGATGTCGGACACCAGCACCTTGGGTGGCCGGCTGAGCGCTTCGAGCGCTTCGCCCGCCTCCACCGCGGATTCGAAACTACGGTGGGTGATGTTCTCCCGCGCCAGGGCTTTTTCAAGCACCCAGCGGATGGAGCGATCATCATCAACGATCCAGACGGTTTCCATATCTATGTATGCACTATTTTGGTGCGAGCTGCACGATCGCGGGTCAGTGACGGTCCGCAATCGGCAACAGCAAGGTGAAACAAGTACGTCCGGGGACGCTATCGACTTCAATCATGCCGTGGTGCTGCTCAACAAAGCCTTGCGCCAACGACAGCCCCAGTCCGCTCCCTCCGTCCCGGCCCGATACCAGGGGATAGAAGATCTGGTCACGAATTTCTTCAGGAATCCCCGGGCCGTTGTCGATCACTTGCAATTCGAGTGCCAGTTTGTGCCGGCGCTTGGCGAGCGTGACCTGGCGGGCTGCGCGGGTGCGCAAAATGATCTCGCCATCGCCCTCCACGGCTTGCGCGGCATTGCGCACGATATTGAGGACGGTTTGAATGAGTTGCTCACGATCCCCGGTCAGGTCGGGCAGGCTGGTGTCGTAATCGCGCCGCACGATCACACCGGGAAATTCAGCCAGGATCAACCGCCGCACGCGTTCGAGAACATCATGGAAATTGAGCGGCGCCGGGCGCATGACCGCGTGCGTGCCGAGCAGCCGCTTCATCAGCGCCTGCAGCCGATCGGCCTCGGCGATGATGACCTGGGTGTATTCCTTGAGCTGCGGATCGTCCAGCTCGCCTTCGAGCAACTGAGCAGAGCCGCGAATGCCGCCCAGTGGATTCTTGATTTCATGCGCCAGATTGCGGATCAGCTCGCGGTTGGCCTGCTGTTGCTGCAGCAGCACCTCTTCGCGCGTGACACGCAGCTGCGCTTCGATCGGCCGGAATTCCAGCAGCAAACGGATCCCCGGCGCCTCGACCGGACTGACCGTGCAGTCGACCTCGATCGCGCACTCGCGACCGGGCGGCACGATGCGCAGATCCTTGCCGGTGTAGCTCCAGTTGTTGTTGAGGGCGTTGTAGAGCGCTGGCGCCAGGCCGGGCGGCTCGCCCAGCAAGGCGCCCAGCGAGCGACCGGCATGACGACGGGCGCTGACGCCGAACAGGTTTTCGGACCCTGCATTGAGGTAGCGAACGATGAGCTTTTCATCGACCAGCACCACGGCGGTCGACAACAGGTCGAGACCGGCAAACTGATTGTTTCGGGTGGCGTCTTGAGTCATATGCAGGAAGTCAGAGCAATTAACGCGCCACTTCCTGCGGCGCGATCAACGCAGATTGGAAAGTTCTTTTTTCAAGGCTTCGATGTTGCGCTCATGTTGCGCCACCGCGTCCTGGAACGGCTGGAGGCGGTCGAGCTTTTTCTGATAGTTGCGTTCGTTGCCGTAACGCACCGCGTCGGCTTCGTCCAGCGCCTTGCGGGCCGCTTCGAGTGACGCCTCTTCGGTCGCCAGTTCGGTTTCGAGCAGCTTGCGGCGATCGGCATCGCGTGCGCGCTGATCGTCGGACGACACTTTGGGGAAGCTCCCGCTCGACGGTGACGCGGCCGACGCCTTGCCGGTCGAGGTGCCAGGCACCGAGGACACCGGCAGATCCCGGCTCAGACGCTCACAGTCTTTGGCGTCGCGCGAATTGGTGTAGGTCACCCGCTTCTGACCGGTGGCCGGATCGGTCTCGACGCATTTATAGACATCGGCCAGCGCCAGCGGGCTGATCAGCGCAGCGGCAAGCACAAGAACACATTTCATTGGCATGTCCGTACGATTTGTTGGATGGCCCAGTGTAGCAACCCGCGCGGCGGTTTGCTTCGCCTCCGGCCCCCAAAAAGAAAAAAGGACGGAGCAATGCTCCGTCCTTTTACAACGCATCAACCGAAATTCGGCTTACAGGCTGTAGTACAGATCGAATTCGACCGGGTGCGTGGTGATACGCAGACGATCCACTTCTTCCGACTTCAGTGCGATGTAGGCATCGATGAAGTCATTGGAGAACACACCGCCACGGGTCAGGAACTCGCGATCCTTGTCGAGGTATTCCAGTGCCTGATCGAGGCTGGTACACACGGTCGGGATCAGTGCATCCTCTTCCGGCGGCAGGTCGTACAGGTTCTTGTCGGCGGCGTCGCCCGGGTGGATCTTGTTCTGGATACCGTCCAGGCCGGCCATCAGCAGCGCGGCGAAGCACAGGTACGGGTTGGCCATGGGATCCGGGAAACGGGCTTCGATACGGCGGCCCTTCGGGTTGGCGACGTACGGAATGCGGATCGACGCCGAACGGTTGCGGGCCGAGTAAGCCAGCTTGGTCGGTGCTTCGTAGTGCGGCACAAGACGCTTGTAGGAGTTGGTCGCCGGGTTGGTGATGGCGTTCAGCGCGCGCGCGTGCTTGATGATGCCGCCGATGTAATACAGAGCCATGTCGGACAGACCGGCGTAGCCGTTGCCGGCGAACAGGTTCTGACCATCTTTCCAGATCGACTGGTGCACATGCATGCCGGAACCGTTGTCACCAACGATGGGCTTGGGCATGAAGGTAGCGGTCTTGCCGTACTGATGGGCCACGTTGTGCACGATGTACTTGAGCAGCTGGGTCCAGTCAGCGCGCTGGGTCAGAGTGCTGAACTTGGTACCGATTTCGCACTGACCTGCGTTGGCCACTTCGTGGTGATGCACTTCGACCGGCACGCCGCAGGCTTCGAGGGCCAGGCACATGGCGGCACGGATGTCGTTCAGGCTATCGACCGGCGGGACGGGGAAGTAACCGCCCTTGACGCGCGGACGGTGGCCGGTGTTGCCGCCTTCGAACTTGTCGGCGGTCGACCAGGCAGCTTCTTCGGAGACGATCTTGCTGTAGACGCCGGACATGTCGACTGACCATTCCACTGCGTCAAAAATGAAGAACTCGGGTTCCGGACCGAAGTAAGCGGTGTCACCAATGCCGGAGCTCTTCAGATAGGCCTCGGCGCGCTTGGCGATCGAACGCGGGTCGCGGTCGTAGCCCTTGCCGTCGGACGGCTCGATCACGTCGCAAGCCAGCACCAGCGTGGTTTCGTCGTAGAACGGGTCGATGTAGGCAGAGGACGCTTCCGGCATGAGGATCATGTCGGAAGCCTGGATGCCTTTCCAACCGGCGATGGACGAACCATCGAAGGGGTGACCATGCTCGAAGTGATCGAGCTCAAAGGCGGACACCGGCACGGTCACGTGCTGCTCCTTGCCGCGGGTATCGGTGAAACGGAAGTCAACGAAGCGCGCTTCGTTGTCTTCGATCATCTTCATGACATTCTCAGGACTCATGGTCACTCCTAGCGTGGTGAGACGAATTAGACAAAACCTGCCATGACTGGCAAATCAACGGGGTTTTTCTTAGCAGATATCATGCCACGACTTACCCCACGAAACGACGACCCTTTTCGCCCCAATTCGGGGCCAAGCCGGAACGTCAGCGCACCCAAATGGTGCATAAATTCCTGCGCCGCACCATTAGTGTGCAACCAGCCCATGCAAGCGCACAGCCCGAATCTCCGGGTGAGTGGGCAAGTGCGCCTTCAGGCGGGCATTCAGCTGCGCGACCCGCCCGTCGGCGGAAAGCCAGTCCAGCGGAAAAAACAGTTCAAGCTCAACCCGGCCACCGAGATGGTGGACCAGCATGCGCTTCGGTGCGGGCGTGTCATCGCCCAGCAGTCCCGGCAGCCAGCCGGCCAGCGTCTGACGATCGGGCATCGGCCCGACGGGGATCACCGGGACATCGAGATCGTCCTCGGCGTCGATGTGCACCAGCACATCCTGCACATTGGCGTGCTGCCGGCACACCCGCAGGCGCACCGCCTCGGCAATGGCGTGCCCCTCGGACACACTGATGCGCGGATCCACCAGCACGTGCGCATCGCACAAAATACGATGCGCCATGCGCCGGGTGCGCAGATCGTGCACGCCGCGCGCGCCGGGGGTGGCGGCGATGGTGTCACGAATCTTGTTCACCACCTCTTCCGACACCGCCGTATCCACCAGCTCGCGAATCGCGGCCGCGGCCAGCATGACGCCCATGCGCAAAATCATGAAGCCGACCAGCGCGGCGGCCAGCGGCTCGACAAACCGGTAACCGAGCAAGCCGCCGCCGATGCCGATCGCCACCACCAGCGAGGAGGCCGCGTCGGTGCGGGCATGCCAGGCGTTGGCCTCGAGCATGCGCGAATCGAGCCGGCGACTGGCCGCCAGCGTATATCGGAACAAGGCTTCTTTGGCCGCCAGGGTGGCCAGCGCCATCCACAACGCGACGGGATGCAGCGGCGGCAAGGCATCGGCGCCCTGAATGCGAACACCGGCGCTCCACAAAAAACCGCAACCGACCACCACCAGCACCAGCCCGAGGAACATCGACACCACGGTCTCGATGCGATCGTGGCCGTAGGGATGGTTGGCGTCGGCCGGGTCCGCGCCTTTTCGCGCGGCCAGCAGCACCAGGCCGTCGGTCAGCAGATCCGACAGTGTGTGCATGGCATCGGCCACCAGACTGAAGGCGTTGGAAAAAAGGCCGACAATCAGCTGGAACACGGTCAGCGTCAGGTTGGTCGCCATGGCGACGAGCGTGACCTGCTGGGTCTGGCGCGAGCGCTGGACGTCGTCAATCGGCATGGGGGTGGGCTTGGCTTCGCCAGTCATGGCTGAACGGGTATACTTGCGAGTCCGCCATTCTAGCCGGATCGCCGCCATGGGCACACTCACCGATATTCTTTCGCTGGCGCAACAACGTGCCCGCGACCTGAACCTTCCCTACGCCGGCGCCCTCACGCCGACCGAAGCGCACCAGGTGTGGCAAGCCGCCCCCGGCGCACGTCTGGTCGATGTGCGCACCCGCGCCGAGTGGGACTGGGTCGGGCGGATTCCCGACGCGGCCGAAATCGAGTGGATGAGCTATCCCGGCAACCAGCCCAATCCGCACTTCCTGACCGAGCTGAAACGCCAGATCGATCCGGAGGCGGTGGTGCTGTTCATCTGCCGCAGCGGCCAACGCTCAAGCAAGGCGGCAACGGTGGCCACCGAGGCCGGCTACTCGAACAGCTACAACGTGCTCGAAGGCTTCGAAGGTGACAAGGATGCCCGCGGCCGCCGCAATGCCATCGGCGGCTGGCGCAAGGCCGGCCTGCCCTGGCAGCAGGGCTGAGAACCGATTCCCCCGCACACTGTCTGATACGCGTACCTGACCACAAGGAAGGACATGGAAGTCGCTACCATCAATTTCGACCGCTTCAACGCCCTCAAGGACGAGGACGCCCACGCGCGCATCCGCGCGGCCCGCGCCAAGCTGGGCGACAAGGCCGTGCTGCTGTGTCATCACTACCAGCGCGCCGACGTCTATCAATACGCCGACCTCACCGGCGACTCGCTCAAACTGGCCAAGCTGGCCTCCGAGACCAGTGCCGAGTACATCGTGTTCTGCGGCGTGCACTTCATGGCCGAGGTGGCTGACATCCTGTCCAGCGACCAGCAGATCGCGATCCTGCCCGACCTCGCCGCGGGCTGTTCGATGGCCGACATGGCCAATCTGGCCAAGGTCGAGCGCTGCTGGCGCGAGCTGACCGAGGTGCTCGGCAATCCGGACGAGCTCATCACACCGGTCACCTACATCAACTCGGCCGCCGACCTGAAGGCCTTCTGCGGCGAGCACGGCGGCATCGTGTGCACCTCGACCAACGCACCGACCATCCTCGACTGGTCGTTCAAGCAGCGCGAGAAGGTGCTGTTCTTCCCCGACCAGCACCTCGGCCGCTGGACGGGCTACAAGCAGGACATCCCGCTCGACGAAATGCTGGTCTGGGACCCGGACCAGGAATACGGCGGCCTCACCCCCGAGCAGATCAAGAAGGCCCGCATCCTGCTGTGGAAAGGCCACTGCTCGGTGCACCAGATGTTCCAGGAGAGCCACATCCGCCGCTGGCGCATGCAGCACCCGGACGGGTTCGTCATCTCCCACCCCGAGAGCAACCTCGAGGTATGCAAGAACTCCGATTACGTCGGCTCGACCGAATACATCATCAAGACCATCAAGGCCGGCCCCGATGGCTCGCGCTGGCTGGTGGGCACCGAGCTGAATCTGGTCAATCGCCTGGCCGAAGAAGAAAAGGCCCGCGGCACCATCGTCGAATTCATGGCGCCGACCGTGTGCATGTGCTCGACCATGCAGCGCATCGACCCGCAGCACCTGGCCTGGACGCTGGAAAACCTGGTCGCAGGCAAGGTGGTCAATCGCATCTCGGTACCGCCGCACGAGGCCGAGATGGCCAAGGTCGCGCTGGAGCGCATGCTCTCGGTGTCCTGAGCCCGCGTTACACCAACAACAACGGCGCCTGAATCGGCGCCGTTTTTGTTGTCGGCTGGGCTTAGACCTTAGACCTGGAAGCGGTCCACCGAGGCTTTCAGATCGGTCGATAGCTGACGCAGCGATTCAGCCGCTTCAGCCGTGCGCGCCACAGCCGCCGCATTTTCGTCGGTCGCGCGTGCGATCTGCTCCACGTGCTGCGCAATGGTATGGCTCGCGCAGGTCTGCTCTTTCACCGACCCCGAAATCTCGGTCATCCCCTGTGCTGCCCGGGTAGCCGATTCGCCGGTCGCCGCCATGATGCCGTTCATGCTGTCCAGATGCACCTTGCCGGCATCCAGCGCGGCCGTGCCCTGGGCCACCGCGCTCTCCACCGACTTGGACTGATCCGCCAGCGAGGCAGTCACGCGATCAATCTCGTGCGCGGCCTTGGCCGATTTCTCGGCCAGCTTGCGCACTTCATCGGCCACCACCGCAAAACCACGGCCCTGCTCACCGGCCCGAGCGGCTTCGATGGCGGCATTCAGCGCGAGCAGATTGGTCTGCTCAGCGATTTCGGTCACCTGCCCGGTCATGTTCTCGATGCTGCGCGTGCGGGCCACGAACTCGGTCACCGACTCGGCAATCGCATGCACCGCCGCTTCGGTACGCACCAACTCCGATGACAGCTCCGCCAGCGTCTTCTGCCCCTGCCTGGCCTGAGACAGATTGTCGCCCGCCAGCCCCGTTACGTCGCTGGCATGGTCGGCCACGGTGCTGACGCTGACCGACATTTCCTCCATCGCCGCCGCGGTTTCGGCCGCCGCATCGGCTTGCGCCGTCGACGCCGCATGCACTTGCTCGGCCGCCGTACTCAAGCGCTGTGCGGAGCCATCCACCGCTTCGGCATTGCTGCGCACGCCGCGAATGATCTCGTTCAGCGAGTCGAGCAGATGATTGAAACTGTCCGATATCCGCGCCAGCTCGCCGGTACCCTCGGGCGCCCGTACCCGCAGGTCACAATTGACCTGCACCTGATGCGCCGCATCGCTGAGCGCTGCAGCACTCATCGACACCCGTCGCGCCACGAACCAGGCCAGCACCGCGACCAGCAGGCCGCCGCCAAGAATCAGCGCCATGACCTGACCGACACCACCGTTGATCTCGTTGGCGATGCCGTCGATGGGCACCGTCACACCGATCACGCCGCGCAGATCACCCACCTTCCAGTCGTTCTTCGGGGTTTCCGGGTGGCTGTTGTGGCAGCCCACGCAGCCCTCGGCCATCAGGTCGCCCACGGCATAGCGCAGCGACAGCCGACCATTGATGGTTTCAACGCGGCTGAACGGTGTTTTGGGATTCTTGTCCAGCGCATCCAGCGCCGCCTGCTCAAACGCGTCATAGCGCTCCGTCTTGGCGCGATGCGGAAACGGGAAGCGACTGTAGAGCCGCACCTGCATGCCCTCGTGATCCCGCGCGATGCTCTCACCCAGGGTTTTGACCAGGGTCGCCGGCAGCGGCAACACATTGTTGTGATCGAGAAAATCGTAGTTCAGCGTGGCGCCGGCGGTGCGGGCGCGGGGCACGATTTCCTTGGTGTAGAACGCACGCAGCGAAATGATCTGGTCGGCCACGGCCGACGCGGTATTGATGCCGGCCGCGGTCGCGGTGTCGCTGCGCATCTGGTTCAACAACAGCATGACCGCCGCCATCACCACCAACCCACTGACGACCACCGGAAGCAGAAACTGGCGAGCCAGTCCCATTCGATTGAACCATTGCATGACGCCACCCGATGCCCCAGGACAGGGCCTTAAGAACGATGGCTTCCCTACGACGCCAGAGCCGCCGACTTGATGGCACTCACCCTATTCGGGCCAACTTTGTGTCGAAAAATTGACAGCGGTCAACTGCGGATGAAGGCCGCGCGCCTCGGGTCTTGTTTGAGCGCCGCCAGATCCTCCGCCGTGGGCAGTTGCGGGCGGTCACGCTCGGCGTTAACCATGCACAAAAACCCGAGCGGCTCGGTACCGTTGGCGCGAAACTGGTGCCAGGTCCAGGCCGGGATATGCACCAGGTCATGCGGGCCGATCGACTGAACGCGCTCGCCCACCAGGCAGGCGCCCCGCCCCCGCAACACCATCACCGCATGCGCGTGTTGGTGGCGCTCGAGGGTGGAGTGCCCCTCCGCCGCGACCTCGAAATAGCGCAACTCACACCCCAGGTCGTCCGCCTGAAACAAACGCTGACGGGTCACGTCCTTGAAAGGTGCGGTGCCCTCGGTCTTGTAGGCCAGCACATCGACCGCGTCCCAACGGTAGCCGGGCAGTGCCCGTCGAATCGGCTGCTCATCCATGCCTCACTCCTTCGGCCGCCACGGCCTCGACAAAGCCCCGCATCGCCCGTGCCGGGTCCTCGGCCGCCAGCAAGGCGCCGCCGACCAGCAAGACCACGTCCTCGCCATAGCTGGCGCACATCTCCCCCACGCGCTCGGGCGTCATGCCCCCGGCCGGTACCGGCAAGGCCGGCGCATGCTTGCCAAGTGGCATGGACAGGGCGGCGGCGATTTGCTGGCAGCTTGCCACGTCATAGCTGAAGCGCCCGCCGTGGTTGGGGAAGATCACCATATCGGCCCCGATCAAGCGAAACAGCGTACCAAACAGCAAGGCCGGATCGATGCGCAGGCCGCCGCCCAGCGCGGGGTGGGCCAACACCGGCACATCAAGTTCATCGCGCACCAGTTCAACCACCTGCGACACGCCCAGCACCAGCGGGCACAGCATCACCGCTCCCACGCCGGCCGACCGGCAGATCGCGAGCTGGCGCTGCACGGCGCGCGGCCCGCCCGACAGGTTCGGCGCATACACACAGCGCCCGCCGGTGTCACGATTGGCCGCGTCCACCGCCGCCTGAATCGCCGGCACGCGCTCGGCAAAGGGCGCGCTGACCGGGTCGGCCAGCCCGTGGTCGTCCTTGATCAGATGAAAGCCCGCCCGCGCCTGCTGACCGGCCAGCGCGGCCAGCGCCGCCACCGAGCTGCCGACCGGTTTGAGCGCGGTGCAGGTGATCGCCCCGCGCGGCACGCCGAGGCGCTCGCGCACACCGGCCACACCAAAACGCGGCCCCGGCAAATCGGGCAGGCCGTCCGGCCAGGCCACGTCGAGCACGCTCACATCGGGCTGCAGCGAGGCATTGCCGAACAACATGTTGAGCAACTGGCCGGCATCATCGCCCACCGTCTCCAGCGCCAGCGCAATACACGCCCGGAAGTGATCCGGCCCATCGGGCCCGATCGCAATCACCTTGCCCATCACCGCCTCGCGCACCCGCACGTCGCGCACGGCAGCGGCCGGACACTCCACGCTTTGCTCACGGGCCAGCGCCTCGGCGCGCGCATCAATATCGTCGGCCGAGGCCGCAATCCGGTAAGTGACATGCATCCATTTCATGGGAGTCTGGTATACCTTTTCATTCTGAGTCTTCGATCGGTGCTGCATCGACCACCCCCCGGATTATGCCGTCTTTGGCCGGGAGCCTCCGACTGCCATGAACTTGCGCATTTGCACCTACAACATCCACAAAGGCTTCTCGCAGTTTAATCGCCGCATGGTGATTCACGAGTTGCGCGACCGGTTGCGCCAGCTGGAAGTCGACATCGTCTTTCTGCAAGAGGTGCAGGGCCTGCACTTTCGCCACGCCACGCGCCACCCGGACTGGCCGGTCGAGCCGCAGCATGAATTCCTCGCGCGCGACATCTGGCCGGCCAGCGCCTACGGCGGCAACGCGATCTACGACCACGGCCATCATGGCAACGCGATCCTCAGCCGCTACCCGATTCTGAGCAGCCACAACCAGGATGTATCGGACCACCGCTTCGAACGCCGCGGCCTGCTGCACTGCGAAATTTCGCCGGGGCCGGAGCTGCCGACCATTCACTGCGTGTGCGTGCATCTGGGCCTGATGGCCGGCAGCCGGCGCCGGCAGATGGACGCCCTCGCCCGGCGCATGGAAGCGCTCGCCGGCAATGACGCACCGCTGCTGATCGCGGGCGATTTCAACGACTGGCGCAATCATGCCGAAGATCTGCTGGTCGAGCGACTCGGCGTGCGCGAAGCCTTTGCTGGCGCGAGCGGCGCACCGGCGCGCAGCTTTCCGAGCCGCCTGCCGCTGTTCCGACTCGATCGCATCTATGTGCGCGGGCTCGAGGTCAGCGCCAGCCAGGTGCACTTCGGCCAGCCCTGGTCGCGCATCTCTGACCACGCGGCGCTCACCGCCGATCTGGCCTGGCCGGCATGATTCCGCGGGACCTGTGGCCGTACTTCAGCGAAGGCAACGCCATCACGCTGCTCGAGACCGGTGCCGAATTTTTTCCGGCCCTGGCCTCGGCCATCGACCACGCACGCAAGGAAGTGTTTCTGGAGACCTACATCTTCCGCCACGACCGCATCGGTGAATTGATCACCGACGCCCTGGTGCGGGCCGCCGAGCGCGGTGTGGTGGTCAGTCTGCTGGTCGATGGTTTTGGCAGCCGCGACTTTGTCGCCAGCCATATGAACCTGCTGGTCGATAAAGGCGTGCGCATGCTGGTGTATCGGCGCGAGGTCGGCCGGCTGCTGCTGCGTCGCCACCGCCTGCGACGCCTGCACCGCAAGCTGGCGACCATCGACGGGCGAATCGCGTTTGTGGGCGGCATCAACATCATCGACGATCACAACACCGCGCTGCCCGACCACCCGCGCCACGACTACGCAATCCGGATCGAAGGCCCGCTGCTGCAGCCGATACACGACAGCGCCCGCCGCCTGTGGGAGCTTGTCGCCTGGGCCAGCTTTCGCCAGCGCCTGCGCCTCAAGGACACGCTCGAGCCGCGCACCGATGCCGCCGGCAACATCAGCGCCGCCTTTGTCATTCGCGACAACCTGCGCCACCGGCGCGACATCGAAACCGCCTATCTCGACGCCATTGCCAACGCCACCGACGAGATCGTGATCGCCAACGCCTATTTCCTGCCCGGCCGTCGGGTGCGCAAGGCACTGACCGGCGCGGCGGATCGGGGCGTGCGCGTCATCATCCTGCTGCAAGGCCGCGTCGAATATGCGCTGCAGCATTACGCCACCAAAGCCCTCTACCCTGCCCTGCTACGCCACGGCGTCCGGATTTTTGAATATCACCGCAGTTTCCTGCACGCCAAGGTCGCGGTCATCGACGGCCACTGGGCTACCGTAGGCTCCAGCAACTTCGACCCGTTCAGCCTGTTGCTGGCGCGGGAAGGCAACGTCATCGTGCGTGACGACGGCTTTGCTCAACGGCTTCGCGAGCGCCTGGATCACGCGATAAGCACCGGCGCGACCGAACTGGAGCCCAGCCTTTGGCGCCACAAATCGCTGTTCAAACGCGGCCTGCACTGGATCGCCTACGCCCTGGTGCGCTTTGCGGTGGGGCTGTCGGGCTACGGCGGCGACCGCTACACGGCGGAGCGCTGATCCACCGGCTAGCGCCGGTCGGTATCGCCGCGCGGCGGCGGCACGGGGCGCTTGCTTGAAATCACCCCGGTATTGACCCCGAACCAGCCCAGACCACCGAACAGCCGGGCGTATTCGATCTTCACGCAACGATCCATCACCACCTCAAGGCCCGCCGCTTCGGCGCGTGCCACGGCCTCGTGATTGATCACCCCGAGTTGCAGCCACAGACTGCGCGCGCCGATGGCGATCGCATCATCCACAATCGGCAGCAGTTCTTCGGGCTTGCGGAAGCAATCGACCATGTCCACCGGGCCCGGGATGTCCCGCAGGCTCGGATAGCAGGTCTGCCCCAGCACCGTGTCGTAGGCCGGGTTGACCGGAATGATGGTGTAGCCGCGCTGCTGCATGTATTGCGCGGCGAAAAAGCTGGGGCGATTCCATTTGGCCGACAAGCCGACCACCGCAATCGTCCGTGTTTGCGCCAACACGCGGCGCAGGCCATCGGCGTCATCGATCATAGTCACTCCTTGCATTGACCGCGGGGCGGCGAGGTACGGCATTCATCGACCAGTGAGCCTGCGCCCACGCCCAGATTTGCGCAAGCGGCGCGCCGCGCAAATCCACAGGTGGCGACTGCCCCAGGCACACCAGCGCATCGAACAGCACCTGTGTATCGGGCAACTCATCGACCGCCCGCGCGAGCGACTGCTTCGACAGCTTCTGCCCCGCGGCGTCCACCACCACCGGCAGATGCGCATAGCGTGGCGTCGGCAACGCCAGCGCCTGCTGGAGCGCAATCTGTCTTGCGGTAGAGGGCAGCAGATCGATGCCGCGCACCACCTCGGTCACGCCCGCCGCCGCATCATCGAGCACCACCGCCAGTTGGTAGGCAAACAGACCATCGGCGCGCAGCAGCACAAAATCACCCACATCGGCCAGCACGTCTTCGGCCATCGGCCCTTGCACGTCGTCATCAAAACGCACCACACCCGGCGATACGCGAAAACGCCACGCCCGCGCCGACTGCCCCGGCAGTAGACCCGCACGACAGGTGCCTGGGTAGCGGGCCGAGCCGTCTGCCGCGCGCGGCGCGTCGGCCAGCATCTTGCGCGTACAGGCACAGCCATACACCCGCCCCTGATCACGCAGCGACTGCAGCGCGTCGGCATACGCCTCGAGCCGCGCATGCTGCCACACGATGGGGCCGTCCCACTCGAAGCCCAAACGCGCGAGCGTGGCGATAATGCGCTCGGCCGCATCAGGCATCGAGCGCGGCGCATCCACATCCTCAATGCGCAACAACCAACGCCCCCCTGCCCCGCGCGCGGACAAATAACTGCCAACCGCGGCCACCACCGAACCAAAATGCAAGGGACCGCTCGGTGAGGGCGCAAACCGGCCGACCGGTAGCGGCGACGGGGGATTCATCATGGCCGACATCCTAAACCAAGGCAGCGGAGCGAGCACCTGACAAACAACCTATCACCTATGGTCAATACACAGACGAGCCCGATACGTCGATAATCAGCCGTTGCACTCCCTTTGGATTCGGGTGGTCTGCATGGAAGCATCACTTCGCCAGCACAGACACAAACATGCACGCGCACAGGATTTAGCGCGGCGCGCGCACGCCGAATCCCTGCGTCTGCTGGCGGTCAACGTCCGGGCCGGCATCCTCGCCCTGCTCGCCGGCACCTTTGGCACCCTGGTATGGCTGTGGCCCGCGACCGACCCCTTGCTGCTGCTCGCCTGGGGCGCTGCCATGATCATCGGCATCTTCACTTCGGCCCGCCTGGTTCGCGCCAGCGCCACCTGGCCTCAGCTTGGCGAATCGCTGCGCCGGCTCGAATGGTGTTTCGCGGCCAACGCCTTCTTCGTCGGCGCGTTGTGGGGCGCCCTCCCGCTACTCGGTAACGACACCCCCAATAGTGGCGCACAGACGCTGGTCATCATGCTGCTGGGCATCGTCGCGCTCGGCGGCACGGGCATCTGCGCCCCCAGCCGACTGGTCTTTTTCGCCTTCATCATTCCGGGAATCGGCCCGCTCATCGCCACACTGGCCGCCGACCCGCCCATGGCGCTGCCTCAAGCCGCCATCGCCACGGGCGTCTTCGCCGCGATGCTTGGCGCGCTCCACGAACTGTTCCACCTGACACTCACCTCGACCGTCGCGCAGCGACTCAGCAGCGACACCCTCGCCGAAGAGCAACGCGTCATTCTCGACAGCGCCAGCGAAGCCATCCTGTTCACCCGCGGCGAGCGCCTGATCAAATGCAATCGCCGCTTCGCCAACATGGTCGGGGAGTCCGAAGACCGGCTCAGTGGCCGCCCCTTGTGGCAATGGCTGGCCGACCCCGCGGAATGGCATCGCAACGCCGACCGGGCGCGCAATGCCCTGGCCAGTGGTCTCACCTTTCGCACAAAAATTCGCCTGCGCCGATCCAGCGGCGAATTGCTATGGGTCGAGTTTACTGCCGAGGCGGTCGACGCCGAACACCTCGACAAAGGCGTGGTCTGGCTTGGCCAGGATCTGACCTCGCGCTTGCGCTCCGAGGCCACACTCCACGAATCCGAAGCACGCTATCGCCAACTCATCACGCTCACCTCGGACTGGTACTGGGAGTGGGATGACAAGCTGCGCTTCACCCATGTCAGCGGCCCAGGCCTGGAGCGGGCCCAGCTAGGGCCCGCCGCTTACGGCCGGACCCTCGGCGCGCTGCATCATATTTCCGGCGTCAGCGCCGAGCGCTGGTCCGCGCTTCAGCAACAGATCGAGCGCCACGAACCGTTCCGCGACTTCATCTGGCATGGCAGCCAGGACGCACAAGACGTGCGCTGGTTCTCGATGAGTGGCAACCCCACCTTCGACACCCAGGGTAATTTCGCGGGCTACCACGGCATCGGCTCCGAAGTGACCGAACAGATGCGTGGCTCGGAGCAGTTCCGGCACCTGGCCTATCACGACACGCTCACCGGGCTACCCAACCGTCGGCTGCTCGACGATCGCCTGCACCTGGCCATCGCCCAGGCCTCACGCCGCGACCAGCGCCTGGCGGTGATGGTTATCGACCTCGACAACTTCAAGATCATCAACGACACCGCCGGCCACGCCATCGGCGATGTGGTGCTGGTGGCGGTCGCGCGACGGCTTCAGGGGGCCATTCGCGCCAGCGACACCGTCGCGCGGCTGGGCGGCGACGAATTCGTTGCCATCCTGCCCGACATCGAAGACGTCGCAGCCGCCCGCATGGTGGCCGAAAAAATCACCGAGGCGCTGGCACAACCGATTGAGGCCGGTGATCGGCAGTATCTGCTCGGCGGCAGCGTCGGGGTGGCCATCTACCCGGACGACGGCACCAATTCACGAATGCTGCTGGCGCGGGCCGACGGTGCCATGTATGAGGCCAAACGACAAGGCGGCAGTCGCCACGTGGTCCACAACGCGGCAGCACCCACACCGCGCACTGGCGCAAGTACCCGGCCCGCGGCACGTCCTGCCAGAACGGCAAACTAGGTGAAGGCCGGCACCGGCATCGGACCCCGAGCAGATAACAAAAAGCCCCGACGGTCGGGGCTTTTTATCGGGTAGCACCGGAACGGCGCGCTGAACATCAAACGTTGAACAGGAAATTCAGGACGTCGCCATCCTGCACCACGTAGTCCTTGCCTTCAGCGCGCATCTTGCCCGCCTCCTTGGCGCCCTGCTCGCCACCGCAGGCAATGAAATCTTCGTAGGCAATGGTCTGGGCGCGGATGAAGCCGCGCTCGAAGTCAGTGTGAATGACGCCGGCCGCCTGGGGCGCGGTATCGCCGACATGGATGGTCCATGCCCGCACTTCCTTCACTCCCGCAGTGAAGTAGGTCTGCAGACCAAGCAAGCGGTAGCCGGCGCGGATCAGCCGGTTCAGCCCCGGCTCTTCAAGGCCGAGGTCTTCCAGGAAGGCCAGGCGGTCTTCATCGTCCAGGTCGGCCAGTTCTTGCTCGATCTTGGCACAAACCGCCACCACCGGCGCGCCCTCGCCTTCGGCGAGTGCTTTCAGGCGATCAAGGTGCGGGTTGTTCTCAAAGCCATCTTCGAGCACGTTGGCGACATACATGGCCGGCTTGATCGTCAGCAGGCACAGCGGGCGAATCAGGTCGATCTCGTCGGCCGACAGCCCCATGGTGCGCACCGTGCGCCCCTCATTCAGGTGCGGCAGCAGACGCTCTAGCACTTCCACCAGCTTTTTGGCGTCCTTGTCGCCTGCGCGCGCTTTCTTGCTCTCGCGATGCAGCGCTTTTTCGACAGCCGACATGTCGGCCAGCGCCAACTCGGTGACGATGGTTTCCATGTCAGCGATCGGGTCCACCCGGCCGGACACGTGCACCACGTTCTCGTCATCGAAGCAGCGGACCACGTTCACAATGGCGTCGGTCTCGCGAATATTGGCCAGAAACTGGTTGCCCAGGCCTTCGCCCTTCGACGCACCCGCCACCAGCCCGGCGATATCCACAAACTCGACAATCGCCGGCTGCACGCGCTGCGGCTTGACGATGCCCGACAAGGCGTCCAGGCGCGGATCGGGCACTTCAACGATGCCGACGTTCGGCTCGATGGTGCAGAAGGGGTAGTTTTCCGCAGCGATGCCCGATTTGGTCAGCGCGTTGAAGAGGGTGGACTTGCCCACATTGGGCAGTCCGACAATGCCGCACTTCAAACTCATGGTGTCGCTTCCTTGCCGCGCGCGGGGCGCGCATTGATCTTCTGTGTGGCCACTTCAAAAGCGCCACGTGCAATATCCGGCCAGGCCGACAGCGCCCGCTCCATGGCGGTGTCGATGGCCTCGTGTTCTTCCTTGCGCGGGGGCTTCAGCACATAGCTGACCACGGCGTTGCGATCGCCCGGATGTCCGATCCCGAGGCGCAAACGCCAGAAATCCTGCGTCCCGCAATGGCTGGTGATGTCCTTGAGCCCGTTGTGCCCGCCCAGGCCACCGCCGAATTTGAGTCGTGCCTGTCCGGGGGGGATATCGAGTTCGTCGTGGATGACCAGAATCTCGTCCGGCGCAATCCGATAGAAACGGGCCACGGCCCCGACCGACTGACCGGATCGATTCATGAAGGTGTCGGGCATCAACAGCCACACCCCCTCCGGCCCTTTCCCCACCTGGCCATGAAACCGGCTTTCCCGCGTAAAGCGGACGCCCATCATATCGGCCAGGCGCTCACAAAACCAAAACCCGGCGTTGTGCCGGGTTTCGGTATATTCGGCCCCGGGATTCCCGAGGCCGACGATCAGGCGCGGAGGCTTTGAACTCATGCGTCAATCCAATCCTGTCACGCCCGAGGGCTTCACTCTTCGGCCGCGTCCCCGCCGCCAACCTCAGCTTCGCCGCCTTCCGCTTCTTCGGTGTCAGCTTCCTTGACCTGCGGCGACAGGATGGTGACAACGACCTGATCCGGGTGACCGTGATCGATCACCTCAACACCTTCGGGCAGCTTCAACTGAGCGATGGTGATCGAATCGCCGAGATTCATGCCGGTCAGGTCGACTTCGATGAACTCCGGCAGATTACGCGGCAGGGTGGACACTTCCACGTCGGTCAGGATGTGCGAGGCGATGCCGTTCTGGAGCTTCAGGCCCGGTGCAGCTTCTTCGTTGGTGAAGTGCAAAGGCACCTTCATGGTGATGGCCACGCCGGTCTTGATGCGCATGAAGTCCATGTGCAGCACGAGCTGCTTGTACGGGTGCCACTGGGCATCACGCAGCACTGCGCGCTCGACCGTGCCATCGACATCGATGCTCAGGATCGACGCGTGGAAGGCTTCTTTGTGCAGCAGGTGATACATCTGGTTGTGGTCCAGGGTGACGCTCACGGCGTCCTGATCCGCACCAAAAAGAATGGCCGGCACCTGACCAGCACGACGCAGGCGGCGGCTCGCACTCGATCCCTGCTCGACGCGCTTGGCGGCTTTGATAGTGATATCCATGACAACTCCACTTAAAGACAGGCCCATCCGCGACCAGACGGGCCAAAAAAACCTGACGACAACGCCGTCAGGGAAAAATCAATCCATAAACAAGGAGCTCACAGACTCCTCATTGCTGATACGCAGCATGGTATCGGCCAGCAGCGAGGCCACCGATACCTGACGAATGCGGCTACAGGCGCGCGCATCATCGCGCAGCGGGATGGTGTCGGTGACCACCAGTTCGTCGAGTTCGGAATCGTTGATCCGCGAAATCGCGGCACCCGACAGCACCGCGTGGGTACAGTAAGCCAGCACCCGCTTGGCGCCGTTTTCCTTGAGCGCACCAGCCGCCTTGCACAAGGTGCCGGCGGTATCGACGATGTCGTCCATGATCACGCAGGTGCGGTCCTTGACCTCACCGATGATGTTCATGACTTCCGACACGTTGGCTTTGGGACGGCGCTTGTCGATGATGGCCAGGTCGCATTCCATGCGCTTGGCAAATGCACGCGCGCGCACCACACCGCCCACATCAGGCGACACCACCATCAGGTCGGAATACTTTTGCTTGTCCAGGTCGGCCAGCAGCACCGGCGCCGCGTAGATGTTGTCCACCGCGATGTCGAAGAACCCCTGGATCTGGTCGGCGTGCAAGTCCATGGTCAGCAAGCGCTGCACACCGACGGCCTGCAGCATGTTGGCCACCACCTTGGCGGTGATGGGCACGCGGGCCGAACGGGGGCGGCGGTCCTGACGGGCATAGCCGAAATACGGGATGGCGGCGGTGATACGCCCCGCCGACGCGCGCTTGAGCGCATCGACCAGGATCACCATCTCCATCAGATTGTCGTTGGTCGGCACGCAAGTCGGCTGCAGGACGAACACGTCCTTGCCGCGCACGTTCTCCAACAGTTCGACATTGACCTCGCCATCGGAAAACCGGCCGACCGTCGCCGAGCCGAGCGCCATACCCAGCCGACGAACCACATCCGAGGCAAGTTTCGGGTTGGCGTTGCCGGTAAAGACCATCAGGCTGCCGTGAGCCATACTGCTTCTCCGATGACAATCAGATTCAGATCGTGGTCGCAAAAACACGTCGGGCAGGCATCATGCCTGCCCGACGTCAATGCTGGCTGGGGAGGAAGGATTCGAACCCTCGAATGCCGGAATCAAAATCCGGTGCCTTAACCAACTTGGCGACTCCCCAATTAATCGTTTCGCGCCGATCACACCGCCCAGTCGTACAGTGGGTGCCTTTGAAGGCTACTCACCGCCCACGCTTGCCACCGTTCGGGGCACTGCGCAACAACCTGTCGGGCCTGTGCTTCACTCTCCATGGAGGCAAAAACACAAGCGCCCGAACCGGTCATCCGCGCCGCTGCGTGGTGATTCAACCAGTCGATCGCATCAGCGACCTGCGGGTACCGATGACACACTACCGGCTGCAAATCATTGCGAGTGGTGTGTATCGCGAAGTCCGGCATTTTGATGATTTCCGTCGAACGCGTCAACTCCTTCGCGCAAAAGATTTCAGCGGTCGGCACCGACGCGCCCGGCGCGATCACCACATACCAGGACGGCGGCAAGCACATGGGCGTCAAAGTCTCGCCAACTCCTTCGGCAAACGCATCGCGCCCAAAGATGAAAAACGGCACATCGGCGCCCAGTTCAAGCCCCAGCGCTTGCAGCCGCGCGCGCGGCCAGTCAAGCCGCCACAACCGGTTGAGTGCCAACAAGGTGGTCGCGGCATCGGAACTGCCGCCGCCCAGCCCCCCGCCCATTGGCAACACTTTGTCGACATGGATCTCGACCCCGGCGGACACCTCCGCCGCCGCCTGCAGTCGCCGCGCCGCGCGCACCACCAGATCCTGCTCGGCTGGCACGCCGGGCACATCGGTCATTCGCAGAATCTGGCCATCGTCGCGACGACGAAACTGCAGCTGGTCGCCCCAATCGAGCAGACGAAAGGCCGTCTGCAGCAAATGGTAGCCATCGGGCCGGCGACCGACGACATGCAAAAACAGGTTGAGTTTGGCGGGCGCCAGCGCGCTCAGGGTGTCGCTCATTGCCACTGTTCGACCAGCAATTTCAAACTCACATCACCGCGGCTCACCTCCACCAGGCGCGGCGCGGCGTTGAAATTGTCACCGGCATAGGTGCGATAACGCACCTCCCAGCCCTGCTCGACAACCCGTTGCGGCCGCCCGAGCGGATCGCGCTCACGAACATCGTCCACCTGCGTGACGCCCGCCTGCAGCCAGCGTGGCAAAAGCGCCACCGGCACATCGGCGCCAAGCATGCGCGCGAGCAGTTCGTTCAGCGGGGCGACATGCCGACCGCCGTCCGCCATCTGCAGCACGGCCACGCCGCCCGAAGACTCAAGCTCGGCCACCATCTGCCCTAGCGGCGAAAAGAACTGCCAGTGGTCCTGCCCGGCGGCGTGTCGCCACGAGAAGCGGCCGTGCACGGCCTCTTCGCCACGCTGGGCGGCGAGGCGACCGGTCACATTGAAGCTTGCCAGCACGGGCCGCGACAACATGGATGCGGGCGTCGGCAAGGTCGGTTCTGTGATCGTGGCGCATCCGGCGATCATCAACGCCGCAATGCCCCCCAGGATGACGCGAATCACAAGCCAAATCGGCGCATGACCGCCTTAAGAGCGCTGCTATCAGGATGCTTGGCGGCCGCAGCCTGCCAGGTTTCGCGGGCCGTTTTCTGGTCACCAAGCGACCACAGCACTTCACCTAGATGCGCGGCAATTTCGGGGTCGGCCCGGAGCGTGTAGGCTTTTTCGAGAATCGACCGGGCGTCGGCCAGATGCCCCTGACGGAAGCGGACCCAGCCCAGGCTGTCCAGAATGAACGGATCCCCCGGCGACAGTTCAACCGCCTTGCGAATCAATTGCTCCGCCTCATCCAGCCGCAGACTGCGATCGGCGAGCGAGTACCCCAGCGCGTTGTAGGCATGTGCATAGTCGGGCTTGAGCGCGATCAGCTTGCGCAGGCGGCCCTCCATGGCTTCGATACGCCCGAGGCGCTCCAGCAGCATGGCCGACTCATAGAGCAGGTCGGCATTGTCAGGGGCGGCTTGCAGAGCGTCATCGGTCACCTGCAGCGCGGTATCCAGCTGGCCAGCGTCGCGCAGCATTTGCGCTTCAAGCAAAAGGTAGTTCAATCGCTCGTCGGGGTTGCTGCCGAGCGCCTGCAGCCGCGCCCGCGCCTCGTCCACGGCGCCGCCCTGCGACAACATGCGTGCAATCTGAAGTTGCGCGCGCTCCCGCCGCGGCGACTGCGCCACCGCGTCATAATGGGCCAGCGCGCCGGCCTGATCGCCGCGCGCTTCGAGTATCTGCCCCAGCGCCATCTGGATGGCGTCTTTGTCCGGGTAGCCGTCGCTTTGCAAGTGCTCGAGATGCTGCTCGGCCGCGGCCAGATCCTGCACTTCGAGGGCAATCATGGCCGCCGCATAGCGCGATGACTGATCGTCAGGCTCCTGCACCAGAACCGCCTCAAAAGCCTGCCGCGCCTGCACATAGTCTTTGACGCTGACCAGCGCCCGCCCGTAGGCGCGACGTGCGGTGAGGCTGTCGGGGTTCTGTTCGAGATAGGCCGCCAAGGTTTTGGCCGCGAGCGCCGGGTCGGTGCCATGCTGGATCTGCGCCTTGAGCAACAGCGGCTGATCCCACGCTGGCCGCAGGCGAATCGCCTCATCGAGCGCCGCCAGGCTGGCCGCCTCATCGCGCGCGGCAAAGGCCGAGTGCGCACGGGCGAAATGGGCTTCGGCGTAATCCAGGTAGGGCTCGGTGACGCGCTCGACAATCTGACGCACCGCGGTCTTGTCCGGCATGCGAGACAGCACACGATTCAGGCTGAGCAAGTCGCCCGGCAAGCGCGCGCCGGAAGTGGCCAGCGCCTCGGCCAGGCGCATGGCAATTTGTTCATTCGAGACGTTGCCGCCCCCCATGGTGCCGGCCAGCACCCGCTTGGCATCGGTCGAATCGGGGTCAAGCTCTACCCACACGGCGGCGGCCTGCTGCGCCGCGTCGAGACGGCGCGCATAGAGCGCCACCTCGGTCGCGCGCTGCGCCACACGCACATCTCGCGTGAGCTGCACCAGTTCCAGATAGACCGGAACTGCCACATCGACGCGGCCGCGGGCGCCCGCGATCTCGGCCAGCAGGACGCCATACAAGACCTGGGGCAACAGGACTTGGCCAGGCATCCCCACCTGCGGCAACACGTCCGCGGCCACGGGCTCAGGCAGCGGCTCGGTCGCAGCGGCCTGCGCCGACACCACACTGGGCGCAAAGCCGGCCGCCATGAGCATGGCGAGGCGAAGCAGGGGCCGACGAAGCGTCGAGGTCAAAGACATGGTGGATCCTGAAAATCAATGAATGAAGCGCATTGCCGCCTAAAAGGCTGCGCACTCCGGGTTGGAGCGCATTTTTTACGGCTGGTTCGCGGGATGTTAGCAGCTTCGGGCGTCTGGGCAAGCCGCGGCGAGCGCCTACAATGCGATATCGCAATCAGGACACGACCATGCC
Source organism: Denitromonas ohlonensis (assembly GCF_007625205.1). Taxonomy (GTDB): domain Bacteria; phylum Pseudomonadota; class Gammaproteobacteria; order Burkholderiales; family Rhodocyclaceae; genus Nitrogeniibacter; species Nitrogeniibacter ohlonensis. The sequence goes on from NZ_VMNI01000033.1 coordinate 48,278, forward strand.
GGAACTCCCCGAAGTCGAAACCACCCGACGCGGCCTGGCGCCGCATCTGGTCGGCCATGCCGTTCGCCGCGTCACGGTGCGATGCCCGACGCTGCGCCGCCCCGTCCCGCCGACGCTCGCCGGCCAGCTGACCGGGCAAACGCTACGCGACATCACGCGGCGCGCGAAGTACCTCCTGTTCGGCTTCGACACGGGCGTGCTCCTCGCGCACCTCGGCATGTCTGGCAGCCTGCGGCTGGTCGCGCCCAGCGCGGCGCCGGAAAAGCACGACCATATCGACCTGGATTTTGGCCATCTGTGCCTGCGCTACCGCGATCCGCGGCGGTTCGGCATGCTGCTGTGGCTGGACGACACCGCCGCCGACAACCCGTTGCGCCACCTGGGCATCGAACCGCTGGACGACATCTTTGACGGCACCTGGCTGCATCACGCAACGCGCAAACGCACAACACCCATCAAAACCTGGCTGATGGACAATCACAACGTGGTCGGCATCGGCAACATCTACGCCGCCGAGAGCCTGTTTCGCGCCGGCATCCATCCGCTCACCCCCGCCGCGCGCCTCGGGCCGACGCGCTGCGCCCGACTTGCGCAGTGTGTTCGCGACACGCTCACCGCAGCCATCGCCGCCGGCGGCAGCAGCCTGCGCGACTTCGTCGGTGGCGACGGCAAGCCCGGCTACTTTCAGCAGCAATATTTTGTCTACAGCCGCGACGGCGAGCCCTGCCGCCGCTGTGGAAAGCCGATCATCAAAATCACCCAGGCACAGCGCTCGACCTTCTTCTGCGCCCACTGCCAGCGGCGCTGACGACCGTTCGTCGCACGCCGGCGACCACCCACACACCACGCTCAATTCGGGTTTGGCCTGCGCTTGGCCGGGCGCTATGCTAATAGCTTGCAATAGGCTCGGCCAATGTGCCGATTCCGGCGAGACAGACAGGGCCCCACATGGCACTTATCGATCAGTTTTCTCAATACAGCCGGTGGCGCACGGACGCCGCGCGCACGGTCGGACAACTTCGCCACTGGCTCAGCCAGAACGAAATCGGCGACGCGCAGGGTGACCTGCGGCTGCAATACGTGCTCGACCGCCTGGGCGAAGACAAACTTACCGTCGCCTTTGTGGCGGAGTTCTCGCGCGGCAAGTCCGAGCTGATCAACGCCCTGTTTTTTTCCGACTACGGCGACCGGGTCCTGCCCTCCAGCGCCGGGCGCACCACCATGTGCCCGACCGAGTTGCAGTGGTCAGAAGGCGACACGCCGCAGATCCGCCTGCTCCCCATCGAGTCCCGCCGTGAGCACACCACGGTCGGCGAACTCAAGCGCTTCCCCGACATGTGGACGCAGTACCCGCTCGACACCAGTTCCGCTCACGCCCTCCAGGCGGCCATGGCGCGCGTTGGAGAAACCCGTCTGGTCAGCCCCGAAGACGCCGAGGCCCTGGGCTTTGCCATCGACCCACAAGGCGAGGCCGGCTTGCAGCCGGACGACACCGGGCAGGTCGAAATTCCGTCCTGGCGCCACGCCATCATCCACTTCCGTCACCCGCTGCTCGAGCAGGGCCTGGTCATTCTCGATACCCCGGGCCTGAATGCGATCGGCGCCGAACCCGAACTCACGCTGTCGTTATTGCCCAATGCGCACGCCGTACTGTTCATCCTGGCCGCCGATACGGGCGTCACCCAGAGCGACTTGTCCGTCTGGCGCGAGTATGTCAACGCAGGGCAACGTCGCGACGGCCGACTGGTCGTCCTCAACAAGATCGACAGCCTGTGGGACGGCCTGCGTGACGAAGCGCGCATCAAGGCCGAGCTCGACCGTCAGGTCCAGGCCGTGGCGCGCAACCTGTCACTCAAGCCCGAACACATCTTCCCCATGTCGGCGCAAAAAGCGCTGCTGGCGCGCATCCAGGGCGACAAGGCGCTGCTTGAGCGCAGTCAGGTCGCAAAACTCGAAGACGCGCTGACCGACCAACTCCTGCCGGCCAAGCAGCAAATCGTCCGCAACGCCACGCTCGCCGAAACCGACGACCTGGTCTCGCACGCCGACAGCCTGATGGCCTCACGGCTGACCGGCGTGCGCGAACAACTCAACGAACTGACCGAACTGCGCGGCAAGAACCAGAGCGTCATCGAATACATGATGCGCAAGATCCGCTCCGAAAAAGCCGAGTTCGAAGACGGCCTGAAAAAGTACTACGCCGTGCGTAGCGTGTTCACCAACCTCACCAACAACCTGCTCGGCCACCTGGGCCTCGACGCCTTGCGCGACGAAACCCGCCGGACCCGCGAAGCCATGCTCGATTCGAGCTTCTCGCGCGGACTACGCGACGCGATGGTCGACTTCTTCAAGCATCTGCGCAGCAACCTGCGCAAGTCCTCAGATGAAGTCGAAGAAATCTCCGGCATGCTCAACGCGATGTACAAGCGCTTCTCGGTCGAGCACGGGCTCAAGCTCGCGCCGCCGTCGGCCTTCTCGACCTCGCGCTACGAGCGGGAAATCGACCGACTCGAACAAGCCTTCAACCATCAACTCAACACGCCGCTGACGCTGCTCACCACCGAAAAACACACGCTGACGCAGAAGTTTTTCGAAACCATCGCCGTTCAGGCGAGGCGCACCTTTGAGCTGGCCAACCGCGATGTCGAACACTGGCTGCGCGCCGTCATGTCGCCGCTCGAAACCCAGGTGCGCGAATACCAGTTGCAGCTCAAGCGCCGCCTCGAGAGCGTCAAGCGCATTCACCAGGCCACCGACACGCTCGAAGACCGCATTGTCGAACTGCAGCAACACGAAGACGTGCTTATCAAGCTGCGCACCGACCTGGATGCCGTCGCCTCTGACGTGCGAAAGGCGCTGGGCGGCGGCGCACCAGCGCAAGACACCAACGCCAAAGCGGCTTGACCACAGCGCGGCGTGAACGGAAAAAAGCGAGGCGGCGCGCCTCGCTTTTTTTTTGACCGGACGCGCCGGCCCGATCAGCTCTTGCTGGTGAGCTTGACGAATTTTTCCATCAGCTGATCGTGGGTCTCCGGACGGTCCGGATCCAGCGGGATACAGTCGACCGGACACACCTGCTGGCACTGCGGCTCATCGAAGTGGCCCACGCACTCGGTGCACTTATCGGGGTCGATCTCATAGATCTCGTCCCCTTGGTAAATCGCGTTGTTCGGGCACTCCGGCTCACACACGTCGCAGTTGATGCATTCGTCGGTAATAATCAGGGCCATGACTCAATCCTCTCCTTATGGCTTCCGTTCAAGCTTCAACCGAAGCTGTTCCAAGACGCTTGGTTGAACAAACTGACTGACATCGCCCCCAAGGCGCGCAATCTCGCGCACCATGGTGGCGGAAATAAACATGTGCTCTTCATCCGGTGTCATGAACACGGTTTCGACATCCGGAAAGAGCTTGCGGTTCATGCCCGCCATCTGAAATTCGTACTCGAAGTCCGAGACCGCCCGCAGGCCGCGAAGAATAACGCGTGCGTCACGTGCCCGCACGAAATCCATCAACAAACCATCAAAACCAACGACCTCGACATTGTCGTAGCGACCCAGCACGTCTTGAGCGAGCCCGACCCGCTCTTCGAGCGAAAAGATCGGCCCCTTTCCCGCGCTGGCGGCCACTGCCACCACCACCTTGCGAAACAACAGCGACGCACGTCGAACCAGATCTTCATGCCCGCGCGTGAGCGGATCGAAGGTCCCCGGGTAGATCACCGTCCCATCTATCATTCCGCTCGTCTCCGCATCAACTGGTAGCACACTTGCCCGACCTTTCCTGATCGTTCGACATCGCAATCGGCCAGCGACTCAACCGGCGTCTCTGCCTCGACATAAATCCAGCCATCCGGTCGCAGCAGATGGGAAATCATCGGCTCGACGCGCGTCAGCCAACCCTTGTGATAGGGCGGATCCAGAAACACCAGATCGTAGGCTTGACGTACGGACGCCGCAAATTTTACCGCATCGCCGCGAAACACACCTACTTGCGTTGCGTTCAGCGCCTTCACATGCTGCTGCAATACCGCAAAAGCGCGCGGATCAAGCTCTACCAGATCCACCTGCGCGGCCCCGCGGGATGCCGCTTCCAGCCCCATGGCACCGGTGCCGGCAAACAGATCGAGGCAGCGCCAGCCGGTCAGATCCTGGCCCAGCCAGTTGAACACGGTTTCGCGCACGCGGTCGGGTGTCGGCCGCAGGCCAGGTACCTGCGCAACCGACAGCTGACGCGAGCGCCACTGCCCACCGACAATGCGCAGGCGGCTCACCGGGCAGGTGCAGCGCCGGATGCCGCCGCGGTGGTATCGCCCTCGCCGCCAACGATCACGGTCACCAGATGCTCAGGCAGCACACGCCGCTGGAAGGCATCGCGCACTTGCTCGACGGTCAGCTCCGACACCGCACGCGGGTACTGCACCAGCCAATCGGCCGGCAAACCGTAAAAACCGATCACGCCGACATAGCCGAGCAGCTTGGCGTTGGAATCCAGACGCAGGCCAAAACCATTGACGATATTGCCTTTGGCCGCGTCCAGCTCTTCTTGGGTCGGGCCCTCGGCGATGAACTGCTGCAGGGTATCGCGCACCACGGCAATCGCATCGTCGGCCTGCTGACCGCGGGTTTGCAGACCGATCCGAAACGGCCCGGCCACGCGCTGCGGCTCGAAATAGCTGTACACGCTGTAGGCATACCCGCGTTTTTCACGGACCTCTTTCATCAGTCGGGACACAAATCCGCCGCCACCGAGCACATAGTTGCCAGCGACCAGCGCGTAGTAATCCGGGTCGTCCCGGGTCAAGCCCGGCATGCCGATCAACACATGGGACTGTGCGGCCGGATGCGCCACCCGAACCACCGCGCGCTCGCGCAGCGGGGGCGCCGGCAAGGCCGCCGGCGCTTCGCCCTTGGCGAGCCCCTCGGTCAGCCGCACCGCAATCGCCTCGGCCTCGGCGCGGCTCAGATCGCCCACAATGCTCACATGCGCCGCAGCGGCCGTGTAGTGCTGGCGATGAAACGCCACCACATCGTCTCGGGTCAGGCCGTTCAGACTGGCTTCGCTGGTGGCGCGACCATAGGGGTGGTCGCCATACACCGCCACGCCAAACGCACGCTCCACCAGATAGCCCGGCTGCGTCTGCGCCTCTTTCAGCCCGGCAATGGCCCGTGCCCGCTCACGCTCAAACACGGCCTGCGGGTAGGCCGGCTGCTGGATCACCTCGGCCAGCAGATCGATCGCGGCCACGCGCTCGGTCGCGTTTGACAAGGTCCGCAGTGTCACGCTGGCGCGATCGGTCTCGGCGCCTGCGCCAAAGCGCGCACCCAGATCCGCGAAGCGATCGGCCAACGCATTCTCATCGCGCTGCCGGGTGCCCGCGTCAAGCAGGCTGGCAGCGAGTCCGGCCAGACCGCTCTTGTCGGCCGGGGCGTAAGCGCTGCCGGCGGCAAAGTCGACCTGGATGTCGACAATCGGCAGCGCATGGGTTTCGACAAACGCCACCCGAGCGCCGGTCGACGCCACCCATTGCTGAATATCGACGCCGGCAAAGGCCACGCTCGTGGAGAGCGCCAGGCAGGCGGAAAATAAAATACGAGTCATCGCGCGCATGTTCAGGGCCCTCAATGACGCGTCTTGACGGAGGGGCGTCGCGCCATCTCCGCCGCAATCGGCAAGGGCTCGAGCGCCACCACCGTCATCTGATCTTTCGGGAAATACTTTTGGGCGACCGACTTCACATCCTCGGCGCTGACCTTGCGAATGCCTTCAAGCAAGGTCGCCTCGTCCTTCCATGACAAGCCGACCGCCGCCAGGCCGCCAATCTCCATCGCCTGCCCCATCAAGGAGTCGCGCTGATACACCCGGCTCGCTACCGCCTGCGTCTTGACGCGAGCCAGCTCGTGCTCGGCCACGCCTTCGGTCTGAATCCGCGTCAGCTCGCCGATCAGCGCCGCTTCGACCTCGGCCAGCGTCTTGCCCGGCGCCGGCGCACCGTCCAGATAGAACAGGGAGGGGCCGCGCGCAATGCCGTCGTAGCCCGCGCCGGCCGTTTGAGCGACCTGTTTGTCGCGCACCAACGTGCGAGACAGACGCGCCCCATCGTAGCCATCGAGCACCGCAGCGAGCACCTGCAGGGCGTACACGTCGGCATCCTTGGCCGGATCACGCAATGTCGGCGTCGGCCAGGCGATCGCCACATAGGGCAACTCGGCCGGCGCGCGCACCACACTTCGCCGAACACCGCGCTGCGGCGGCTCTTCGACCACCGGACGCGAGGGCAACTGCGCCGCCGGCACCTGACCATAGGTACTGGCCGCCTGACGGAAGACGACCTCGTGATCGACATCGCCGACCACGACCAGGGTCGCGTTGTTGGGGGCATACCAGTCGCGATACCAGCGACGCGCATCCTCCGGCGTCATCCGGTCGAGGTCAGTCATCCAGCCGATCACCGGCCGCTGATACGGGTGCGCGTGAAACGCCGTGGCCATCAATTCCTCATAGACCAGCGCACGCGCCTTGTCCTCGGTGCGCAGCCGGCGCTCTTCCTTGACGACCTCAATCTCTTTGGCAAAGGCCTCATCGGTGAGCTGAAGCTTGTGCATGCGATCGGCCTCAAGCGTCATCATCCGCTCGAGCTGATCCGCCGGCACCTGCTGAAAATAAGCGGTGTAGTCGTAGCTGGTAAAGGCATTGTCACGCCCGCCCACGCCGGCGACGATCTTGTTGAATTCGCCTGGCCCGACAGTGTCCGTGCCCTTGAACATCATATGCTCCAGCACATGCGCCACGCCGGAGCTACCCGCCACCTCGTCCATCGCACCGGCGTCGTACCACACCATATGCACCACGGAGGGGGCGCGCCGATCTTCCTTGACGACCACCCGCATGCCGTTGTCCAGCCGGGTTTCGAAGGGATTGGCCTGGGCCACGGGCGCGCTGAAGGCAGCCATCAGCGCCAAGGCGCCGACCGCCGGCCAGGGCCGCCCACCACGACGGGCCGCGATTGTCTCGTCACGCCCAAAGGCCGTGCGATCACACCACCGTTTCCACAATCTCATGCACGCATCCTGCATCTGATAAAATTCGGCCTTCGCCCGGTTTCGGACCGGCGGGCCATCTTAGCCGCTCGCAGCTTGCGCTGCCAGCAGCCCCGGCAAACAACTTCTGTGACCTGAACCGCCATGTTTGGTTTCTTCAAAAAATCGCCCGCCAAAAACGACGCCCCCTCGGATACCCCGGTAAATGCCGATGCGGTCGTCGATAATGACGTCCCAACCGAAATCGGGCCCGAGCCTGTCGCGCCCCCGCCAGCGGCGCCCGAGGCCATCGTGGCGGCCCAATCGGCGCCCGCCCAGCGCCCGACAAAAAGCTCCTGGAGCGATCGCCTCAAGGCCGGCCTGGCGCGCACGCGCAAGCAACTGGGCGGTGGTCTGGCGCACATGTTCGGCCTGCGCAAGATTGACGAGGCGCTGCTCGAAGACATCGAAAGCACGCTGTTGATGGCCGATTGCGGCATCGAGGCCACCACGCACCTGATCGACGCCCTGCGCAAACGCTGGAAGCGCGACAAACTTGAAACCGCCGATCAACTCCAGGCCGTGCTGGTCGACGAACTGACCACCCTGCTCACCCCCCTCGAAGCCCCGCTGACCGCCGACACGCACACGCCGTTCATCATCATGGTGGCCGGCGTCAATGGCTCGGGCAAAACCACCTCCATCGGCAAGCTGGCCCACTGGTATCAAAGCCAGGGCAAAAAGGTGTTGCTCGCTGCGGGCGACACCTTCCGGGCCGCCGCGCGCGAACAACTCATCACCTGGGGCGAGCGCAACGGGGTCGACGTGATCGCGCAGCAAAGCGGCGACGCGGCGGCCGTGATGTTCGACGCAGTTAACGCGGCGCGCGCACGTGGCGCCAACGTGCTGCTAGCCGACACCGCCGGCCGCCTGCCGACGCAAATGCATCTGATGGAAGAGATCGCCAAGGTTCGCCGCGTCATCGCCAAGGCCGATGGCACCGCGCCACACGAAGTGCTGCTGGTGCTCGATGCCAACATCGGGCAGAACGCGCTGGCGCAGGTCAAGGCTTTCGACGCCGCGGTGGGTGTTACCGGCCTGGTCATCACCAAGCTCGACGGCACCGCCAAGGGCGGCATTCTGGCCGCCATCGCGCGCCAGTGTCCGAAACCCCTGCGCTTCATCGGCGTCGGCGAAGGCATCGACGATCTGCGCCCCTTCAAGGCGCGCGAGTTTGTCGATGCGCTGTTTGCCAAATCTGAATCCACCAAGCCCCGCGCCGAATGATCGTCTTTGAGCAGGTATCCAAGCGCTACCCGGGCGGGCACGAGGCGCTGTCTGAGGTCAGCTTTGAGTTGCGCCACGGCGAACTCGTGGTGCTGTCTGGCCACTCGGGCGCCGGCAAGAGCACGCTGCTCAAGATGATCCCGGTGCTCGAGCGCCCCACTTCAGGTCGCGTGCTGATCAACAACCAGGACGTCAGCCATCTGCCGCGCGCTGGCATTCCGTATCTGCGCCGCAGCCTGGGCCTGATGCTGCAAGACAACCGCCTGCTTTACGACCGCAACGTGTTCGACAACATCGTGCTGCCACTGGTCATCGGCGGCATGGCGCCCAAAGACGCGGCACGCCGGGTGCATGCCGCCCTCGACCGCGTCGGCTTGGGCGGTCGCGACCAGGAAATGCCGATCGGCCTCTCCGGCGGCGAGCAGCAGCGCGTCGCCATCGCCCGGGCCATCGTCAAACGGCCGTCCATCCTGATCGCCGACGAGCCCACCGCTCACCTCGACGCGGCCTATGCGCACGAGATCGCCGAGTTGTTCCAGTCCTTCAAATCGGTGGGCGTCACCGTCATTGTGTGTACCCATGACCCGGCCCTGTTTGCCGAGACCCGCCCGCGCCGTCTGGTGCTGCGCCAGGGACACCTGATCGAGGGGGCCGAATGATGGGCGCCTGGTCATACCAACACCGCAAAGCCATCGCCCACGCCATCGGGCGCCTGCTGTATCAGCCGCTGGGCACGCTGCTGTCGGCACTGGTGGTCGGCATCGCGCTGGCATTGCCGGCGGGTGGCTTCCTGCTGGTCGACAATGTCGCCTCGCTGGCGCGTGGCGTCACCGGCAGCCCGGAGATCAGCCTGTACCTGTCGCTCGACGCCACCGACGCCGACGTCACCGAGGTGGAGTCGCGCCTGCGCAAGCAAGACAATCTGTCGGGCGTGCAGTTCGTCCCGCGCGATGTCGCGCTCAAGCAACTCGCCGATAACGGCCTGGCCGATGTGCTCGACGGTCTGGAGCGCAATCCGCTCCCGCATGCGTTCATCGTCACGCCGCGCCAGGAAGACCCGGCGCTGTTCGAACAACTCCACCAAACCTTCGCCGCATGGCCCAAGGTCGATCACGTCCAGCTCGACGCGGCCTGGGTGCAGCGCATGCACAGCCTGCTGTCACTGGTCGAGCTCGGCGTCAGCTTGCTGGCGGTGTTGCTCGGCGCAGCGCTGGTGATCATCACCTTCAATACCATCCGCCTTCAGATTCTCACCCAGCGGGCCGAGATCGATGTCACCCGCCTGCTCGGCGCCACCGACGCCTTCATCCGCCGCCCGTTCTACTGGCTGGGATGCCTGCAAGGCCTGCTTGGCGGCCTGGTGGCCTGGACCATCGTCACGGCCAGCATCTCGCTGCTGCGTGGCTCGGTCGAATCGCTGGCGCAAGCCTACGGCGCCGTATTTGCGCTCAACGGCCCAAACCCAACCCAAGTTACCGGCCTGCTTGTGGTTGCCATCGCACTCGGCTGGCTAGGCACCGCACTGTCCGTGCGACGCCACTTACGCGAGAGCGAATAGCCCCGGCAACGACACACTTGGCGAGCCTCAAGCGCACCATTCAGGGGCACCGCATGCGATCATGTGACCCCAACGCCCACACTCGCCATGTCAACACTTCTCAGCACCTACTCATCCCCGGCGGGCCGCCACGACGAACTGCTGGATGCCAGCGGCAATGTTCGCCTTCAGTGGCGGCCACTGGTTGCGCGGCTGGACGCACTTGGCCTGGACGGGGTCAGCGCCCGCGCCCAGCTCGTATCGGACTCCATCTTCGCCGACGGAATTTCGTACAACGTTCATGCCAAAGACCATGAAGCGCCACATGCATGGGAACTCGATCCGCTCCCCCTGGTCATCGCGCCCGATGAATGGAAATACCTCGCCTCGGCCGTTGCGCAGCGTGCATCGGTGCTCAACGCCATGCTCGGCGACCTCTACGGTCCGCAGCATCTCCTCGCCGAAGGCCTGCTGCCCTCCGCGCTCGTTTTCGGCCAACCCAGTTTCAAATGGCCCTGTGTCGGCATCCGCCCGCCCGGTAACGTCTTCCTGAACACCTATGCGGTTGACGTCGCCCGTGGCCCCGACGGCAAGTGGTGGGCGATTGCGGATCACACGCAAAGCCCGGCAGGCGCGGGATACAGCCTCCAGAACCGGATCATCCTGTCCAAGACCTTTCCGGACGCGTTTCGCCAACTGCAAGTTCAGCCGCTGGCAGATTTTTTCCGCACGCTTCTCGACGGGTTCTCGCGTCTGGCGCCAACCGACGGCGAACCGCCGCTCATCGTGCTGCTCACCCCGGGACCGGGCTACGAGAGCTATTTCGAACACGCCTTCCTGGCCCGTTATCTGGGCTATCCGCTGGTAGAAGGTCGCGATCTCACCGTGCGCGACAACACCGTCTACCTCAAAACGCTTCGCGGCTTGCGCCGGGTTCACGGCATCTTTCGGCGACTCCAGAGTGATCTGTGCGATCCGCTTGAATTGCGCGCCGATTCGGCGGTAGGGGTGCCGGGCTTACTCGCCGCGGCGCGCGCCGGGCGCGTCCTGATCAGCAATGCCCTGGGTAGTGGCGTCCTCGAATCCGGCGCGATCTTCGGGTTTTTGCCAGGCATTACCGAACGTCTGCTGGGCAAACCGCTGGCCATGCCGTCCGTCGCCAGCTGGTGGTGCGGCGAAGCCGCCGCGCTGGATCACGCCATCGAACACCTCGACGACCTGGTCATCAAACCCGCATTTTCCGATATGGGCCAGCCCGCCGTATTCGGCCACAACCTCAAAGGCGCCGAGCGCGACGAAATGATCGCCAAGCTTCGCGCGCAACCCCACGCCTACGTTGCACAAGAATGGATTCCGATGTCACAGGCGCCCATATGGGGGGGCGATGGACTCCAGGCGCGTACGGTCGGCCTGCGCCTGTTTGCCGTCGCGACCGGCAATGGCTACACCGTCATGCCTGGCGCGCTCGGGCGGGTGGCCGCCAGCCCCCATCAGGAAGTCCTTTCCATGCCACGCGGCGGGATCTCCAAGGACGTCTGGGTTCGTGCCAGCGGCCCGGTTCGACGCGTCAGCCTGCTAAAGCGGCGGCTTGGCGTGATCGACCTGGTCTGTGGCGGATCGGACGTGCCATCACGCGTTGGCGACAACCTGTTCTGGCTGGGTCGCTACACCGAGCGCAGCGAAGCCACGGCTCGCCTGCTTCGCGCCACGCTCAGTCGACTATCGACGGGCGACAACGACGACGAGTCGTGCCTGCCTGACCTGCTCGCCGCCTGCCATCACATGGATATTCTTGCGCAAGCGCCAGAGCCTGACGCAACCGATGACGCAATCGAAAAAGTCGTTATTGCAGCGGTATGCGACCCCTTGCAGATCGGCTCCCTGGCCAACATGTCTCAGCAACTCGTCTATAGCGCAGGCCAGGTACGAGAGCGCATGTCCTCCGACAACTGGCATGCGCTGAACCGGATGTCCCGTCTGTTCGAGCAACCCTTCCAGTCCGTCGGTCAAGCGCTTGCCGCCGTTGACCGCACCATGCTCGACTGCATTTCTCTGGCTGGCTTTGCCCTCGACGACATGACGCGCGACGAAGGCTGGCGCTTCCTTATTCTCGGCCGTCGCATCGAGCGACTCTACCGGCTCGCAGCCCTGATTGACGTCGCCCTGAGTTTCGAAGATGACGCCCGCGAACGCAGCCTTGAGTGGCTGCTGGAAACCACCAACGCCATCGTCACCTACCGTGCCCGTTACCGACGATCGCCAGAAGTGCTGCCTGTTCTGCACCTTCTCATTTTTGACGACACGAACCCACACGCGGTGATATTTCAAATCAATCAACTCGATGTCGAACTCGACCGCATCAGTCGTGACGTCGGCCACGCCCGCGTCGACGCACTCAGCGTCATGCGCGCAGCGCTGCACCAATTTGATCTCACCCGCTTTGAAGCCGAGGACACGCGTGACGCCTGCCAGGCACTCGCGGCGGTGCTTGCAAAGATTGCTGACGACACCTCGGACCTATCCGAAAACCTGCACGAGCGCTATTTCACCCATACCGCGCCAGACGTCCGGAAACACTGAGCATGAGCGCCGTCCGATATCATCTGCTGCACGACACCATCTATCGCTACACCCATCCGGTCAGCGAGTCGCGCCAGATGATCCGCCTGTCGCCCCGCGCCCTCGAAGGCCAGCGCTGCCTCTCGCACCGACTTCTGATCAATCCCGAGCCTTCCCGGGCTGAAGACTGGATCGACAGCTTCGGCAATCGCGTTCGCACCATCGACCTCGAAAGCAGCCACGAACACCTACTCATCCGTGCCGAGTCCTGGGTCGAACTCACGCCACCTGAAAACATCGCATTTGACGAAAGCCCCCCATGGGAGCAGGTTCGGGACACCTTGGCCTATCGAGCAGGACGCCCACTCACGCCCGAAATCCTGGAGGCCAGTCCGTTCTGCTTCGAGTCACCCAACATCAGGCTAAAACGGGAGTTCGCCGCATACGCACTTGAGATTTTTACCCCAGGGCGGCCGCTACTGGCCGGCGTCAAACACCTGATGGCACGGATTTTCAGCGAATTCACCTTCGATCCCGAAGCCACGGACGTCGCCACCCCAGTTACCGAAGTATTCGCAAAACGGCGCGGCGTCTGCCAAGACCTCAGTCATGTCATGATCTCTTGCCTACGCTCGATCGGCCTTGCTTCCCGATACGTCAGCGGCTACCTGCTGACATTGCCGCCCCCAGGGAAGCCGCGACTCATCGGCGCAGACGCCACCCACGCCTGGGTCTCTGTCTTCTGCCCCGGCATAGGCTGGTTCGACTTCGACCCCACCAACAACACAACACCGCAGCTCGAACACATTACCGTCGGCTGGGGCCGAGATTTCGCCGACGTTTCTCCCGTCCGGGGCGTCATCCTCGGCGCGGGCAGCCACACCCTCGACATTTCCGTTACCGTCGTCCCGGAAGCCGAATTTTCACTGATCTACGAGAACGGCACATCCTTCGATCGCGCGCTGCATCGGCATCTGAGCGAGTGAAGGACGGATTTGAGTAAGCGCCCGGCAAACCCACCTGGACTCAGCACGCGGCCATCCGCCATGCAGGTGCCTGCCAGCGATGCGGCAGCAATTCCCCGATCCGGCTATAAGGCTGCGCAGGTAGTCACTCGAGCACATCCTTCAGATAGGCAAAGGGCTCGTGGCCGTTGAGCCGCGCAGACGGGATCAGACTCATGATGGCGGCCGCGCGTTGCCCCGCGCGCAGGCTGCCGGCAAATAGCCAGTTCTTGCGCCCGAGCGCGATCGGCCGGATCTGGTTCTCGATCCAGTTGTTGTCGATGTGACCTGCTCCCCGACAGCCGTACCACCTGATTGGCAGTGGGGTCCGTCACGACGGAGAATGACGGGCATGAGAAAGAGTCGATTTACCGAACAACAGATCATCGGGTTCCTGAAGCAAGCCGAAGCCGGCATGCCGATCGCGGAGTTGTGCCGCCAGGGCGGGTTCAGCGATGCGACGTTCTACAAATGGCGCGCCAAGTACGGCGGCATGGACGCCGAGGAGGCGCGCCGGCTCAAAGATCTAGAGAGCGAGAACGCCAAGCTCAAGAAACTGCTGGCTGAGGCGCACCTGGATATCGAGGCGCTCAAGGTTGCTTTCCGGGTAAAGCGCTAGCCCCACAAGACAAACGAGGCGCGATCACGACGATGCTGGCCCAGTGCCGGATTTCGGAACGACGTGCCTGTGCTCTTATGGGGCTGTCACGCGATGCGTGGCGACATCCGCCATGCGTTGATGAGCAAACGAAGAATCTGATCGCACGTATCCGCGAGGTGGCGCATCAACGGCGCCGCTTCGGCTATCGACGCATCCACGACATGCTGCGCAGCGACTTTCCCGGCACCAATCACAAGAAGGTGTATCGGCTCTATCGAGAGCAGAACCTGTCCGTTCGCAAACGCAGCAAGAAGCGCCTGCGCAGCGAGCGCCGGCCCCTGCAGGTAGCGACAAGACTCAACGAGGTATGGCGCATGGACTTCGTCAGTGACGCGCTCGCCAGCGGTCGCCGGCTCAAATGCCTGACCGTGGCCGACGACTTCAGCCACGAGTGCATCGACATCGCCGTCGCCCATGCCATGCCGGGCAGCCATGTGATCCAGGTGCTCGAGCA
>NZ_VMNI01000012.1 GCF_007625205.1 Denitromonas ohlonensis
GACCACCACCTGCGGCGCCAAGCTGGTGCCGCTGACCGGTCCGGCGATCGACAAGCTGGTGGCCGACGCGCCGTTCTACGCCAAGGTTGAAATCCCCGGTGGCCTGTATGCCGGCAACCCCGAGCCGACCCCGACCTACGGTGTGGTGGCCAGCTTCGTGAGCTCGACCAAGACCTCGCCCGAGGTGGTGTATGAACTGGTCAAGTCGGTGTTCGAGAACCTCGACGACTTCAAAAAGCTGCACCCGGCCTTTGCCAACCTGAAGCAGGAGCAGATGATCAAGAACGGTCTGTCGGCTCCGCTGCATGAAGGTGCCATCAAGTACTACAAGGAAAAGGGCTGGATGTAATGGCCTGAACGCGAAAGGGGCACGCCCCTTTCGCTACAACAAAAAAGGGCGGTCCATGTGGCCGCCCTTTTTTGTTGTGCCTCGCCGATCTACACCAGCGAGGGCCCGTCCACAATCTCGCGCGCCTCCTGGTCGGTCAGCGGCACACCGGCCACTGCCGCCACATGCGCCGACAGCCACTGCGCCAGGCGCTCCCGGCCGTCGTCGTCAAAGGCCGTCACATGGCAACCGGCAATGCCCGACTCGGCCGTGGCGCCGCGCACGAAGTTGACCGCCCTCGCCCGCCCGGTCACCACGCCATCAACACCACTGCGCGTGAGCGAAAACCGGAACTCCGTCTGACTGTCGGGTGCCGTCGACACATGCATCGAAAAGCCTTCGAGCGACACGTCGCGCACCGCGATAAGCGCGTTATCGCATTCGAGCATGAATGCCGGTGCCGGCACATGCGCCGATTCAACCATGATCCGCTGACGCTGGCGGCGTTCGTTCACATCGCTCATCACCTGACTCCACTGGGCTGTTCTCTGCCCTATTACGGCGTCACACTGCCGGACTTGACCCCTCAATCCGAATCGGGTCGCAGGACCGCACCCGGGCGGTTGGCCAGAATCACCCCCGTGATCACCATGGCGCCACCGACCAGGCTGGCAAGCACCAGGCGCTCGTCGAGCAACACCACCGACATCACCACCGCAAACACCGGCACCAGATTGGTAAACAAGGTCGCGCGCGCCGGGCCGATCGCTGCCACCGCCTGGTTGTACCAAAAGAACGCCACCGCCGTGCCAAACACCCCGAGATAAGCCATTGCCACCCACGACCAGCCATCCGGCCACGCCAGCGTTGGCGACATCAGGTCGGCACTGGCCGGCACCAGCAGCATCAGCGTGCCCCACAGGGTGGACCAGGTGGTGGCCGACGCCGCACTCATGCCCGCCAGCGTGTAACGCCCGATCACCGTGTACGCCACCCACGACGCCACCGCGATGAAGATATACAACTCGCCGCGCCCGATCGCACCACTGAACACGCTGGCGTAGTCGCCCCGCGTAATCACCATCGACACCCCGCTGAGCGACAGCAACACCCCAAGCACCCGCAGCCAGGTCCAGCGCTCGTGCGCAATAAATCGCATCACAAACATGGTCATGATCGGCGACAAAGCCACGATCAGCGCCGCGCGCGACGCGGGGATATGGCCCAGCCCGCCGAGAAAGAAGGTGTTGTAAGTAAACACCCCCGTCGCCCCCAGCAACACGGTGCCAATCAATTGCCGCTTGTTCAACCGCGTCAGGCCACCACCCACCGTAAGCGTGAACAGAAACAAGGGAATCAGCGCGATCAAAAAGCGCCCGCTCGCCGCCAGAAAATGCGGCATCTGCTGCGCCACATAGCGCCCCGCAATGAAGGTGCCGCCCCAGAAGGCGGTGGTCAGCACCAGCTTGATGTAGATGGACGTCAAAGGAGGCGCGGACATGGGCGACAGGGCCGGAGATCAAGTGCGAGCAGAATAACCGTACGGTCGCGTATCGGCCAGAGACGCTTCCGTCACGACCCGCCGTGACACCCCGACAAACACCCACACGTCAGGAGCCAAGGGGGCGAAAACTGCGTCAATTCGGCGAAAAATTTCGGCCCAACTCATGCAAGAAAATGCCAATCTCGGCACTGTCGCTCGCGAGCGACTTGCGTGGAGCGCCTCCGCTCACCGGTCACTATTGGCCCGGACGGCCGCTACCTCGATCTATTCCACCTTCGAAAACGCGGGATCGACAAAGATGGCGTTGCGCATCCATGCGCCGACGTTCTGTGTCAGCGCGCTGTGTCCCACCACACTCAACCCGCCATCACGCATGGCCTGACGGTATGTGTTTTCGCCCATCCAGATATCGGCCAGGGTCTTGACGCCGCAGGTGAAATAGACGTCGACGTCCTTGCCCGGATCCTTCACGCAGAGATCGATCTCGCCGCCGGCCACTACCAGCCACCAGTCCGGGTAAGTCTCGACATCGGTGAACTTGAATCGGACCACGGTTTCGTTTCCAACCAGCTTTTCGGTCACGATGCTGCGCTTCAGGTACAGCATCAGCATCTCCACGTCATAGTCTTTGTCGGTCAGATTGGATCGCGCCCAGCGCATGCCCCAGCCACCAAGCGCAAGGATGATGGGCTGGAGCTCCCGGCAACATTCGGTCGGAAAGTATTCGTGGCCGCGCTGCCCGGCGATCTTCTTCTTCATGACCAAGCCATGGTCCACAAGCCAGTCGAGGCGCTTGGAGAGCAATGTGGGAGAAATCAGGCTCAACCCCCGGTGCAACTCGTTGAACCGCGAGCCGCCCATCAACAGCTCGCGAATGATCAGCAGCGTCCACTTTTCTCCAATGACCTCGGTCGCCTTGGCGATCGGGCAGAACTGCCCGTATTCCATATGGATCACCCCCGCATTCGACTGGTGGTCGGCGCCAACTACCAAACGTGTAGTGGCCAGCTCCAAGATGTGTAGCGCATCACTACAGGTTCGTGAGTATCCGTCCAAACGCTCTTTTTTTATCGTCTAGGAACCGTAACACACACGCTGTTGCGGTATCCACTCGACACAGGAGCGCCATCATGACCCCATTCAAGATCTATTCCCCCGAGACAGCCCATTCCCCCGCGGACGAATTGCTGACGGGCATCCGGAGCACGTTGGGTTTCGTGCCCAACGTCTTCGGGACCGCTGCCGAATCCACGCCTGCGCTGCAAGCGTTCATGGAGCTCAACGGCCGCTTCGCTGAATCCTCCTTCGACGCCACAGGCCGGGAGTTGATCCAGATCGCCGCCAGCATGGAGAACCAGTGCGGCTACTGTGTGGCCGGCCACACCGCTTTTGCGCAGATGCAGGCCGTTCCCAGCGAGGTGATCGACGCTATGCGCAACAACCGCCCCATCGATGATCACAAGCTCGAGGCCCTGAACCGCTTTACTCGTGCTGTCGTGCGCGAGCGAGGCATGCTCCGCCAGCAGGATCTGAAACGATTCCTGGACAACGGCTATTCACGCGCGCAGGTGCTCGAAGTGATTCTTGGCGTCTGCATCAAAACCTTCAGCAATCTCGCCAGCAATGTGATTGGCATTCCGCTCGACGACGCCTTCGTCGGTCACGCCTGGTCACCTGAAACACCCCATGCGCGCCAGCGCGTTCGCGCAGTCAACTGAGTCGGAGAACGCAACCGCCCGCGGGCGCTGACCCTGAGGCCACGCCGGCATCTGGTGCACACAGTGGCGCGTTGTTCCCCACCCTGCCTGGCAAGGCCGAAGGGTCTATCCAGTGATATCTGCACGCGCCACTTGGCAGCGTCGCGTCACATCGTCAATGCGGTCGGACGCTGTGCGATGCAACAAAAAAGCATTCCGACCGCACCCCATAGGAGATTAATCCCATGATTGAATTCAAGACATCCCAAGGCGGCAAGGCCCGCATTGATGACGACAAACTCGAGGCCCTGCGCTGCGCGCTACGCGGCAGCCTGCTGATGCCGACGGACGATGGCTACGACATATCGCGCACGCTGTGGAATGGCATGATCGACCGCCACCCCGCGGCCATCGTGCGTGCCGCCGGTGCCGGCGACGTGATGCAGGCCATCAATTTTTCGCGAGACAACAACTTGCTGCTGGCGGTGCGCGGCGGAGGCCACAACATCGCCGGCAAGGCTGCCTGCGACGGCGGGCTAATGCTCGATCTGTCGGCAATGAAGTCGGTGCGTGTCGATCCGGCCACCAAGCGGGCACGGGTCGAACCCGGCGCACTGCTGAGCGACTTCGACCGCGAGACGCAGGCCTTCGGCCTGAGCACGCCCACCGGCATCAATTCCACCACCGGCATGTCCGGCCTCACGCTCGGCGGCGGTTTTGGCTGGCAGAGCCGCAAGCGCGGGCTGACCATCGACAATCTCGTGGCTGCCGATGTGGTGCTCGCCTCGGGCGAGTTTGTGCAGACCAGCGCCACGCAGCATCCCGATCTGTTCTGGGCACTACGCGGTGGCGGCGGCAACTTCGGTGTCGTCACCTCCTTCGAATACCGGCTGCACCCACTGGGCCCGCAGGTGCTGGCCGGGCTGGTGGTCTATCCACTTGACCAGGCCAAGCAAGTGTTCGAGGGCTATCGCAAGTTCACTGCGACGGCCAGCGACGATATGACCGCGTGGTTAGTGATGCGCAAAGCACCGCCGCTGCCCTTCCTGCCGGTCGAGGTACATGGCAAGGAGGTGGTCGTCGTTGCCTTCTGCTGGATCGGCGACCTGAGCAGGGGCTCAGAAGTCACGAAACCGCTGAATGGCTTCGGCAAACCCTACGGCGCTCACGCCGGGCCCATGGCCTTTGCCGACTGGCAGACCGCCTTCGACCCGTTACTGGCGCCGGGCGCGCGCAACTACTGGAAGTCGCACGATTTCAAGGCCATGACCGTGGATGTCGAGCGCATCCTGTGCGACGCGGCCGCCAAGCTACCGACCGACGAGTGCGAGGTTTTCATTGCTCATTTGGGCGGCGCGACGAACCGTATCGGTACAGCCGCTACCGCCTACCCGCACCGCGACGCCGAATTTGTCGTCAACGTACACACACGCTGGCGCGAGGCCGCCGACGACAAGACATGCATCGCCTGGGCGCGAGCCCTGTTCGATGCGCTAACGCCGCACGCCACTGGCGGCGTATATGTCAATTTTATGCCCGAGGACGAAGCGCAGCGCGTGGCGGCCGGCGCCTATGGCGCCAACTTCGATCGGCTGTCGGCATTGAAGGCAAAATACGATCCGGCGAACCTGTTCTCGCAGAATCAGAACATTGCGCCCAAAGCGTAAATTCCGGAACGGTCGCCGCTGTTAGCCTCGCAGCCAACAGCAAGCGCAGATTGGGCAGACGAAGGAAGCCCAACACTCGGCGTTGCACGATTGCACTGCTGAGCGTTGGGCTTCGCTGCGCTCAACCCAACCTACATGGTGCCGTTGCGCACTTGCGACGGGCGGCTCCGGGTCGTCAGCGGACCACGCGTATGGACGCATGCCAATGGAATGGATTCTCACTCTCTGCGTCCCAGTGCGACGAGGCGTGTGGCATGGGTGGTAAAAAGACCTAAAAAATGTTGATCGCCGTCTTCATCATTTGTGGCGCCCGACCCGACCGTTCGAACTAGAGCGGCAATCCACGCGGCTTGCGGCCGGCTCGGGCGAAGATGCGGTCGTACACCGGGTCGGGCAGCCAGCCCAGCACCCAGGCGACGAGCCCCATCTGCCACGGAATCACCACATGCCGGCGGCCGGCATCAATGGCGTTCGCCATGCGTTTGGCGGCTACATTAGCGGGCAGCAGGAAGGGCATGGGGTAGGTGTTGACGGCCGTCATCGGCGTATCGATGTAGCCCGGCGAGATTGTGACCACACGCACGCCGCTGCCGTGCAGTTCGACGCGCAGGCTTTCGAGGTAGCGCCGCACGGCGGCTTTGGAGGCGCTGTAGGCGCCGGCGCCAGGCAGGCCGCGCACGCCGGCGACCGAGGCGATGCCGACCAGCGTGCCGGCGCCGGATGCTCGCATCGGCGCGACAAAGGGCTGGAAGGTGTGCAGCATGCCGAGCACATTGGTTTGCATCACGCGCGCGAACGCGTCGGCGTCTTCGGCGTACTCGGTGAGCGTGCCGACCGACACGCCGGCACTGGCGATGACGATGTCCGGCACACCCACGGAGGCGACAAACTGCGCGGCGGCGGTCTGCATGGCTGCGGCGTCGGCCACATCGGCCACAAACACCTGGGCCTTGCCGTCGCACTCGGCGGCCAGTGCTTCCAGTGTGTCGCGCCGACGGCCGACCAGACCGAGCAGCACATCGCCCTGTGCGTAATGACGCACCAGCGCGGCGCCGATGCCGCTGGAGGCACCGGTAATGAAAATGCGCCGTGGCCGGCGGTCGGCGTCACGGCGCATGATCTGGCCCGAAAACGACGGTTTAAGCCTTGGCCTTGCGCGCTTTGGCGATCAGCTCGTCAGCCACTTGCAAGGCGGCCTCGTGGCTGCCGGCCATGGAGGCCGAGGTGGTCCACTGACCATCGATGGCCAGCGTCGGCACACCGTTGATCTTGTAGGCGCGCGCGACCTGGTCGGCGCGCTGGATCTTGCCCTGCACGCCAAAGGACTTGTAGGCATCCATGAAGCGTTTGGCATCCACGCCCTTGCTGGCGACCCACTCGGCCACACCTGTTTCGGTGGTCAGCGGTGCTTTTTCGTCCTGCAGCGCGACGAAAGCGGCTTCGTGAAGCTTGCCAATATCGCCCGACGCTTCGGCGGCGTAGTAGAACTGCGCCAGCGCTTTCAGTTGAGGATTGCCCCAGATCGCCGGCACACGGATGAAGCTCACGTCTTCGGGCAGCTTCTTGAGCCAGTGCTCCAGCAGCGGGTCGAAATCGCGGCAGTGCGGGCAGCCGTAATGGAAGAACTCGATCACCTCGACCTTGGCCTTGTCGGCCGTCGGCTGGATCGGGCTCACCGGCGCAAACCGTGCCCCTTGGGCAAAGGCCGGGGTGCCGATGGCAGTGGTTCCGGCCAGGGCGGCCATCTGGAGCAACAGCTGACGTCGATTCATTGTGTCTTCCTGATCAGTTAAGTGCCTGGTTCAGACGCGGGCGTGGACGCAGAGTTCCCGACCCGGTCAGGGCTTGACCCGCACCAAGGAGCTTTCCATGCCAGCGCGCGCCAACTCGGCACGCGCGGCGTTCATGTCTTCGACTCGATTATAGGGGCCGACGCGCACCCGGTGCACCGTACCCTTGTTGGCCGATTCACCGCGCTGCACCGAGGCCTCGATGCCCATCAACGCCAGACGCGCCTTGAGGTTGTCGGCTTCAGTCGGGTCTTCAAAGGCGCCCACCTGCAGATAGAAACGCTCGGCCGCGGGCCGCGTCGCCTCGACCGGCGCGACGGTGGTCGGCACTTCGACCGCGCCATCGCCCTTGGGCAGGATCTTGTAGAAGTCGAACTGCGGCTTCTCGACCGGCCGATCGCCCGGCTTGCCCGGCAACACGCGCGGTGCCAGCGGGCTGGTGGCCTCGGTGGGCGCGCGGGTGTCTTGGCCGGCAAAGGGGTTGGACCGGGTGAGATACCAGGCCACGCCGGCGGCGAACACGGCGCCGAGCATCAGACCGATGACGATACCGACAAAAACGCCGCCACCGCTGCGCCGGGCCGGCGCCTTCTTGCTGGTTTTACGATTACCGCTCACGCCATCGACTCCTCGGGCGGGTTACATGGAGGTCGGCGCAGACACGCCGAGCAGGGCCAGGCCGGATACCAGCACCTGGCGCACGGCGGCGGCCAGCGCCAGGCGCGCCATCATCAGGGCTTCATCGTCGACCAGCATGCGTTCGGCGTTGTACCAGCTGTGGAATTCGCCCGCCAGATCCTTCAGATAGAAGGCCACCTGGTGCGGCGCATAGTCGGCCGAGGCTGATTGAATCACTTCGGCAAACGCCGCCAGCCGCGCGCACAGCGCCAGTTCGCGCTCGCCGTCGAGGCGCGACAGGTCCACCTCAAGCAGATCGCGCTCGACGCCGTTCCACTGGGCGAGCACCGAGCAGATGCGCGCATGGGCGTACTGGATGTAATAGACCGGGTTTTCGTTGCTCTGGCTCTTGGCCAGATCGAGATCGAAATCCAGATGCTGATCGCTCTTGCGCAGCACATAGAAGAAGCGGCAGGCGTCGTTGCCGACGTCCTTGCGCAGATCGCGCAGGGTGACAAACTCGCCGGAACGGGTCGACATCGCGGCTTTCTGGCCGTTGCGATAGAGCACCGCAAACTGCACCAGCGCGACTTCAAACTTCTCGACCGGCAGGCCAAGCGCGGCGATCGCACCGCGCACCCGCGGGATGTAGCCGTGGTGGTCAGCGCCCCAGATGTCGATGATGCGGTCGAAGCCACGCTCGTATTTGTTGAGGTGGTAGGCGATGTCGGAGGCGAAGTAGGTGTACAGCCCGTTCTCGCGCTGCACCACGCGGTCTTTCTCGTCGCCGAAAGTGCTGGAGCGGAACCACTTGGCGCCGTCCTGCATATAGATGTGGCCCTGCTTTTCGAGGGCCGTCACCGCGCGCTCGACCAGACCGGTGTCGAACAGGCTCTTTTCAGAGAACCACTTGTCGAAAGGCACGCCGAAGCCTTCGAGGTCTTCGCGGCAGTCGCCGAGCTGTTCGGTCAATGCAAAGTCGTGAATCCAGGCGTAGTCCTCGCCCAGCAAGCGCTTGGCGTTGGCGATCAGGCCGTCGAGGTGATCTTCCTTGTCGGCCTCGACCGAGCACACGCCGGCCAGCACCTGCTCCGCGGTTACTTTGGCAAAGCGGTCGCCGTGGGCGTTGCGAATCTCGCCGCCCATGTCGATCACATAGCTGCCCTGATAGGCGTTCGGCGGGAACGGCACGACGATGTCGAAATTGGCCAGATAGCGCAGCCAGGTCGACAGCGCCAGGATGTCCATCTGCCGGCCGGCGTCATTCACGTAGTACTCACGCGCCACGGTATGGCCGGCGAAGTCCATCACCGAGGCCAGCGAAGCGCCGTAAGCCGCGCCACGGCCATGGCCAACATGCAGCGGGCCGGTCGGGTTGGCCGACACGAACTCGATCTGCACTTTTGTACCGGTGGCCGCGCCACGGCCAAAGCGCTCGCCCTGACTCAGCACCGCCTGCACCACCGAGGTCTTGGCGTCTGAGGCGAGCGTGAAGTTGATGAAGCCGGCGCCCGCCACCTCGACCTTGGCCACCTGCGGTGACGCGGGCAGCTCGGCCATCAGCAGCGCGGCGAGATCACGCGGGCTGCGGCGCATCGGCTTGGCCAGTTGCAGCGCCAGGTTGGACGAAAAATCGCCATGGCTGGCCTGCTTTGGCCGCTCCAGCACAATGGGCGTATCCACATGGTCTGGCGCCACGCTTTTCAGCGCCTGGCGCAGCAAGTCGGCAAGAAGGGTTTTCGGGTCGGCGCTCATGGGCACGAATCAGGCTGGAAAACCGCGCATTATACAAGAAGCGCGGGCTTCCTCCGGTGCGCCGACCGCTGGCATCAGGCCACCGCGGCGCGCAGCCCCTCCACATAAATCATCCGCCCCGAGTCCGGGTCGCGGATATAACTCAATTCCACCCGCCGGTTCGCCCCGACGCCGGGGGGTTTTAGCGACACATGCACCCAGCCGGAATTCGGCCCCTTGCTCGGGTCATAACACTCGCAAATCACCTGATCGAAATCGGGCAGATGCTTGACCACCCAGCGCGCCAGGTCCAGCGTGGCCACGCCGGGGACTTCGATATCGCAGGCGCAGCCGGTGGTGTGCTGGCTGGTGCTGATCCAGCTGGCCGGGCGCTGTTTGAGCGCGCGCTCCAGCGCTTGCGAGCGGAACACGCTGTTCGGCGAGTAAGAGCCAAACTGATCGCGCACCGGCTGCAGCACCTGCCGCGCCAGATGCACCGCGGCCTGCAACTGCGCCTCGGTTTCGAAGCCGTTGTCGATGCCACGACGCTCGGCCAGATCGGAGCGGGTCAGCTCGTAGAAGCGAAAATTCGGCGAGATCACATCGCGTGGCGCGAGTCCGCCCAGATGCAGGTCGGCAATCGGTGTCTGGCTATGGTCGGTCGTTGTCATGGTCGTCTCCGAGTCATAGTCCGGCACGGATGGCGGTGATCGCATCGCGCAAGGGTTTGCGTGCGCCCTCGCACAAGGCCACCAGAAAATCGAGATGCTCATGCAAGGTGGCGCGCTGTCGCGGGCTGGCCCCGCGGACCAACGCGCGACGGTACAGCTCGACCACCTCGTCGGCCCCACGACGCGCCGCCCGGGTATTGGGCGCGCGGGCAATCAGGCGCACCAGCGCGCAGTCGGCCTCGCTGGCGGCGTCCCAGAAGTTGGGGTTGGCCGCGTTCTTGGCCCGCGCCACCTCGATCATCGCCTCGCACTCTTCGAGCAGAATTGCCGCGCTGGTGCCGGCCGCGCCGCCCAGCGTGATCGCCAGCACCTCGGCCAGCGCCCAGTTGGTAAAGCCGTAGATCGACCGCCCCTTGCCGGCCGCCTCCATCGCCAGCCGGTAGTAATTGCCCATGTTGATCAGCGCTTCGAGCCGTGGCCCCTCGGCCGCGTGCAGCCAGGCCAGGCGTTTGCAGGCGCTGCCGAGCAAGGTGTAGCGTTCTTCGGTCGGCGCGCGCCGGCAGATCAGGTCCAGCTCGGAGATGGCTTCTTCGATGCGCGTGACCAGCTCGGCGCGCCGCACCTCATCCGCACTCGACGACGCCCGCAAGGCAGCCCAGGCCTGCCCGGCGAGGCGCACCTTGAAGTTGGCGCACTGCTCCACCGCGCGCACCGGGCAGTCGCCCTCGTCATAGCCGAGCGCCCGGTTCAGCCAATCGACGGCCTCGGCAAACGCGCCCGTCTCGCCCCAGGCAAAACCAATGGCGGCAGCCACATCGGCCCGCGCCAGCCAGCGCTCGGACAAGCTCTGCGGCACCCGGCCGAGAATGGCGGCGATGCCGTCGCGCATGCCGGCCAGCGCCTCGGCATCATCGCCATGGCGCTGCACCTGCATCTGCACCCACTGCACATGGTTTTCCAGCGCCACCACCAGTTCGGAGGGCGCATAGAACGGACGCTGGGCGCGCGGCGTGCTGACCCCGGCCTGCCCGCGCAAGCGGTAGCTCGGGTCGCCGTAGCACTGGTAAGCGCCCCAGGTGTTGATGCCGGGGAAGCTGGTCCAGGCTTCTTCGCGCGCGGCACGCACCGCCTCACCGAAGGGCTGGCCCGCCAGCAGATGCTTGTAGAAACTCGCGGCAAAAGCGTTGGCGGCGGCGTCGTCTACCGCCCAGCCGGCGGCCACCACGGCCTTCACGCCCATCTTCACGAACTGCACCGCCAGATTGGCGGCCAGGATATTGAACCGGGCAGACTCACTGCGCGCGGTCTTGCCCAGATGACAGCAGTTGATGAACACCAGCTCGGGCACCCAGCGCATCTGCTCCACATCCCCCGGCGTGAGCACCGCGTCGCGACCGATCACCATGCCCGACACCGTCCGGCCGCGATCCGACGTCATTTCATGCACGCCGTGGCCGGCCAGATGCAGAATGCGCCAGGCGTCGCGATGCAGGCCGGCGAGGATCGAATCGGCCCGTTCGTCGATGCTCTCGCGCACCTCGAACCCGCCGCTGCGCAGCATGGCGACCACGGTTTCGGCCTCTTGGCGCGCGCCGGGCAGATCGGAAAAACTGGCCCAGGCGTCGAGATCGGGGTTGCCCACCACCAGCGCCTTGGCATGCGGCGCATGGGCCGGCTGCTGGCGGAACTGGCTGGCCTTGAGCTGACGCACCAGCCCGGCCGCCACCGCCGGTGGTCGGTCGCCCGCGCTCCAGCGGTTCTCGAGCAGCTCCCACGGATAACGCGCCGAGCGGTCATCGACCATCACCACCATATTGGACTGGCGCGGCGCCATTTCCTTGAGGCTGTTGGGCAACAGCATCTCGAACAGGGTTTTGGCGATTTCGCTGTTGGCCGCCGGCGAGGCCGAGGCCTGGGCGATGAAGGCATCGGCCAGCTCCAGCTGCCCGGCCATGAGGGTTTCTTCGGCGCGGGCACGGTCGGTGGCGAAGATGAAGCGCAGCGCTTCGCGGCCCGGCTCTTCGACAATCTCCAGGCGGTGCCACCAGTCGGGCATCTCGTCGCAGCGCACGCGCCGCCGCCGGCCTTCACCCGACTGGATGTCTCGGCTGTCCCAGCGCAGCTTGCCGGCCAGGTCGCCATCGCGCAGGCAGTTCTCCAGCCCCTCGGCGGCCGAGATGGCCACGTCTTCGAAAATCTCGATGATCTCCACCGCGTCGATCACCACCCGGTTTTCCAGCCCTTGCTCGACCAGCGCGGCACTGGCCGATACGGCCCCGCGCAGGATGGCGTCCACCGAGGCGCCCACCGGCATGCCGCCCGCGCCCGAACCGACCAGCAGGCAACTCACCGCCGCCGAGCGTGGCGCCGAGGCGGGGCCGAAGCGCACATCGTCCGGCCACTGCGCGACCTGCAAGGCGAAGTCGAGCAACGCGCTGCGCACGCCCGCCTCCAGCAGCCCCGGCGACAACTCACCGACCAGACCGAGGCCCACCACGATGGCGCCCGAGGGCTTATGCGTGGGCACTTCGTTGAAGAACAGCGCATGCGTACCATTGGCGGCCGGATACATGCCGAGGTTGAGCCGCTGCGACAAGGCGCCACCGAGGCGCTGGTTAACCGCCGCTTCGGCGCTGACGATGGTGTCGCCCGCGTAGTGGCCGACCAGCACCGGGTAGCGCGCATAGGCCAGATCGCCATGGCGGATGCTGACCGCCAGCGTGGGCGCGGCGGCGGCGCTTTGCGCCTCGGCCGCCGGCCGGCCCGGACCAAAGCCCAATGCGCGCACCGCCGCTTCGTCGGGGAAATCGTCAGTGAAGGGCGTGATCGGCATCGGGAAGCGTGTCGGCTCGGTCACGCCCGCCCGCGCACGCTGCGGCGGACTCGCCGGCAAGCGCTGGGTGGTGCCGGTCATGAGCAGATCGAGCAGGCCGGGGAAGGCGCGCTTTTGTGTACACAGCGCGTCATGGGCGGTGTCTTCCACATACCAGGTCGGCACGCCGGGCAAACGGCCCGAGGCCCAGGTGACGGTGCCATCGCCTTCCGAGGTGGCCTCGAAGGCCAGCGTGCGATCGCTGGCCGGGTCCCATTCGTTGCGCGGCACCACCGCGTAATCGACCACCGTGGCCGGTTGGCAGCCGGCGAGGTAGATCATGTGGCGCGGCTCGGGCGGCGCGTCGAGCAGACGCTGCCAGGTCTTGCGCGCCTCGCGCAGGGCGGCGGCATCGGCCAGCGGCCACACCGCGGTCAGCTCGGCCTTGAGCGCCTTCCAGCGCGCGGCATCGGCGAAGTCGGGGCCGGTGGGATCAAAGGGCAGCAATTCGAGCAGACCGGCGTATTCGCGCACGATATCGGTCACGCCGGTGGTGCTCTGCGTCATATCGAGCAGCGCCAGCTTTTGCTGGGTGGGGTTGCAGGCGGTCAGCCAGCGCACAGCCTCGTGGGAGCCGAGGTTGGGCGTGCCGAGCATCACGAAGCGGCTGTTGGGCAAGGCGGTGATGCGCTGCCACGCGGCGGCACCGGCGCCGCCGTCGGCGATCATGGCGCGCACCACCAGGCCGCCCATGGAGTGCGCCACCAGATGCACCGGCTGGCCGCTGGCTTCGATCTCGGGCAGCCATTGGGTGAGCGATTCGGCCAGGCGCGCGGCGGCGACGGTGACCGACTGGCGCCAGTCGTAGGGGAAGATCTCGACCCGGTGGCTGCGGGCGAGGAACTCGATCATCGGGCCGTAAAAGTCGCCGATCAGGTCCACCGGCTCGACATCGGGCTGACCCATGCGCAGGCGCTTGAGCTGGCCGCGCAGCAGGCGCCAGTAGTCGAGCCAGACGGTTTCGCCGCGCTGCTGCAGCACGCTGCCCATGGTGCCGGGCAGCACCACTGCCAGCGGCCGCGGCGCGCCGCCGGAGCGGCTGCGGCGCACGGCCTCGCGCCAGCGTGGCGCCTCGTGCGGGGCGCTGGCAATCGGCAGGAAACCGCCATCGTTGCCCTCCGGCCGGGTCAGGCCATGGCCCAGCCATTTGACGGTTTTTTCGTTGTTGAAATAGCGGAAGTGATTGACCTCGCCCCCCGCGTCGCGCAGGAAACGGGCGCCGCCGTCGGGGCGACGCAGGCCGCCGAGCATGGAGCCGGTATTGACCACCAGATCGTGATCGGCGCCATAGAACCAGTCGGTGGCCAGCAGCTTGATCTGCTGCCACAGCGAGTCGCCCTCGATGTCGCCGGCGATCACCGACAGGTCGGCGGTGACGGTGAGATCGGGCGACTGCAGCAGCCGGGTCAGGGCCGAGCCTGGCATCATCGCCTCGACGCCCGGCAATGTGCGCGGGTCGGTGCGCGCCTTGACCACCGCGAGCAGGAAGTCGACCGCCTCGCCAAACAGGCCGCCGCCGGAGATGAAGTCCATCACCGACAGCCAGCGGTCGAGCCGCCCGGCCGCCAGCGTGGTGCCGCGCGCCGGACAGGCCACGCGCACGAAGCGGGTGATGCGCAACTGCTTGGCGTCGAGTTCGGCGACGAGCGCCTTGAGCGCTTTGCGGTCGCCGTCGTAGGCGGCATCGCGCGCCTTGGCGGCGGCGGTGTCGAGCGGCGACAGGCCGATCTGCTCGGCCACGGTGCGGTCGGCGGCAAACAAGGTGTCGATCAGCTTGCTGTCGAGCGGGTCGGTGTTCGCGTCGCGCATGCCCAGGCACAGCAACTCGCCGACCAGACCGCCGCGCGAATGGCTGACCAGATGCACCTCGGCACCGGCCGGCAGGGCACGGGCCAGGGCCAGCGCGTTTTCGATGGGGCTTTCGGTCAGGGTGCGATGCTGCAGCGCGAAGGCCCGCTCGCCATAGCGCTCGGCCAGCCGCGCGCGCAAGGCGGCACCGGCGGCGTTGTCCTTTTCCCACAGCCCGCCAAAGCTGCCGGTAGCACTTGAGGCCGTGCCATGCAGAAACACCAGCAGCGGCGTGGCGCCCGCGGACACGCTGCCGCTGACCGCCTGCAGGTCGGGCGAGCTGCCATCGAGCGACACCCGATACAGGCCCGGCGGGCCGTCGAGCGCGCGGTCTTCCAGCGCCTTGCCAAGTCTGGCCGCGGCGATGTTCTTGAGATCAACGCCAAAGACTTCGAGCACCCGCACACCGAGCCCGAGCCAGCCGCGCGAAGTGCCCGCCGTGGCGTGGCCGGGGCGCGGACCGAAATCGAGCCGCCACAGCGCCTCGCCGTCGCGCCCGACACTGCGCTGCCCGCGCTCGCGCAACAGGTCGTCGGCGCGCGACCACAGGACGAAGCCGTTTTCGAGCTCGACCCGCAACACGGCGTCGGCGTCGATCTCGGTCGCCGACTCGCCGCCTCGCGCCACCCCCGGCACGATCCGCCGTGCCGAGGTCACACTCACCTGATCGGTGCGGGGCTGACGGGCGGCGGCGGCAGCGCCGCTGAGGCGAAAACGCGGATCGATGGGCATGGGCAGAGTCCTTGGCGGTGGCGGGGATCAGGAGAAGAGTTCGAAGTGACGAGCGGTGCGCGAGCCGAAAATTTGCGGGCTCTGCGGCAGGCGGGTCGAGGGCAGGTAGTGGCTGATGGCGCGGAACCACTGCTGGTAGCTGGCGCCCGGCAACAAGGTGTGGAGGCTCTTGATGGCGTAGTAGGTGAAGGCGCCGTTGGGTCGGCCGCGGAACTGGGTGTCCCAGCTGAACTCGGTGTCGCGGCAGCCGGCCAGCAGCAGGTCGCCGCCGGCGCGGGTCATGCCGCCCATCAATGTGGGCGGCCGGCTGCGGGTGGCGGCGAGTGCGCTGAGGCTCATCCAGCTGGCCGGCGGCAGAAAACGGGCGCGTGGCAGGCTGGGGTCGAGGTCGGCCTCGTCGCCGCGGGTGACCGAGCCGGAGTGGCAGCTGTCGGAAATGAGCACCACCCGCACGCCGGCGGGTCGCTGGTCGAAAAGCGTGCGCAGATCGTCGTCGAGCAGGATCTTGCCGTCGCCGATGTCGTGCGGACACAGCGCCTCGTCGCGCCCGTCGGCCTCGTCGCCTGAGCGGTCGGGCACCCAGGTGCCGTGGCCCGAGTAAGTGATGATCAGCGAGTCACCCTTGACCGCGCTGGTGATCAGATCGCCGATTCTCTCAACCATGGCGTCCAGCGTCGCCTCGTCGTCGAGCAGCGAGCTGACCGCGTAGCCTTTGCCGCCCAGCACGGCCGCCCAGTCGCGGGCGTCGTTGATGCATCCCGACAGATCCCCGTCGGTGCCGGGGTAGTCGTTGATGCCGATGGTTAAAGCGCGTTTGCTCATGAGGCACCTCGCTTGCTGCGTCATCGGGCGGGCACAGGCCGGCCCCGGTCATGACGATGGCTTCTTCTGATTAAAGCATGTAGCCCCCTCAGAGCAAGGCGACACTTTGTATCAAGCCACGATATCGGCGCCCGCGGCGCCGACGCGGCGCGCCCCTGAGGGGGTGTTTGGGGCACAATTGCGCTTTTGCTTTTGTTGGCTTCTGCCCGTGCGTCTGTTGCGTCTCGCCAAAATCGTCATCGTCAGCCTGCGCTTCGGGCTCGATCGCATGGTCCTCACCGCCGACCGCAGCGGCCAGCTGGTGCGTCTGTGGCGCATCGTGTTCTTCTGGCGACGCTTCTCCGAGCCGCGTGCGGTGCGTTTGCGCAAGGCGCTCGAATCGCTCGGCCCGATCTTCGTCAAGTTTGGGCAGATGCTGTCGACCCGGCGCGACCTGCTGCCGCTGGACATCGCCGAAGAGCTGGCGCTGCTGCAGGACCGCGTGCCGCCCTTCCCCAGCAACGAGGCCATCGCAGTCATCGAAAAGCTCTACGGTCGGCCGGTCGACGAGGTCTTCGCCAAGTTCGAGCGCACGCCGGTGGCCTCGGCCTCGGTGGCGCAGGTGCACTTCGCGCAGCTGCAGGACGGCACCGAGGTGGCGATCAAGGTGCTGCGCCCCGGCATCGAACGCGTCATCGCCCACGACATGGCCTTGCTCGACGCCGGCGCCACACTGCTCGACCGCCTGTGGCCCGAAGGCCGCCGACTCAAGCCGCGCGAAGTGGTGGCCGAATTCGCCAAGCACCTGCGCGACGAACTCGACCTGATGCGCGAAGCGGCCAACTGCTCGCAGCTGCGGCGCAATTTCACCGACTCCAAACTGCTGGTGGTGCCCGAGGTGTATTGGGACTACTGCGGCAAGTCGGTGATGGTGATGGAGCGCATGCACGGCGTACCCATTTCGCGCACCCCGGCGCTGCTGGCACAGGGCACCGACCTGTCGGCGCTGTCGCGCGCGGGGGTCGAGATTTTCTTCACCCAGGTCTTCCGCGACGGTTTCTTCCATGCCGACATGCATCCGGGCAACATCTTCGTGCATGCCGACGGGCGCTACATCGCGCTCGATTTCGGCATCATGGGCACGCTCACCGATGTCGATAAAAACTATCTGGCGCAGAACTTCCTGGCCTTCTTCCAGCGCGATTACAAACGCGTGGCGCAAGCGCACATCGACGCGGGCTGGGTGCCGGCGCACACCCGGGTGGATGAATTCGAATCGGCCATCCGCGCGGTGTGCGAGCCGATTTTCGACAAACCCCTGAAAGACATCTCCTTCGGCAAGACGCTGTTGCGCCTGTTCCAGACCGCGCGCCGCTTCGAAATGGAGGTGCAGCCGCAGCTCGTGCTGCTGCAAAAAACCCTGCTCAATATTGAAGGCCTGGGCCGCCAGCTCGACCCGGAGCTGGATCTGTGGACCACCGCCAAACCCTTCCTGGAACGCTGGATGGGCAATCAGGTCGGGTTCAGCGCGCTGGTCCGCCATGTCAAGGAAGAAGCGCCCTACTGGGCCACGACCCTGCCGCAACTGCCCCGCCTGATCCACCACGCACTCAGCACGCCCGACCGCATCGAAGCGGCCCGACGCGACATGGCGCGGCTGGCGCAGGCCCAGCGTCGGCAGAGCCTGGGGCTCACCGTGGTCGGCACCTTGCTGGCCGCGCTGCTGGCACTTGAGCTGTGGCGCCTCATCGGCAGCTGATGATCGCGGCATGATCTCCAACGATCCCGGCACGATGCGGTAAAAAAACCGCCCCCTGCCAGGGCATCGTTGCTAAAATCGCGCCGAAAAAAATGATCGGGGCGATCGCAGCAAAAACCGGCCCCGCCTATCCGCATCTGCTCTGGAGCCCACCGCCATGCTGCTCTGGCTTGTCGCTGCCTATCTCGCCCTGTCCATCGGTGTCGGCCTGGTGGCCGCCATGCGTGTCCACAACGCGAAAGACTACATCCTCGCTGGCCGCAATCTGCCGATGTACGTCGTGGTCGCCATGGTGTTTGCCACCTGGTTCGGCGCCGAAACCGTGCTTGGCATCTCGGCCACCTTCCTCGAAGAAGGCTTTCACGGGCTGATCTCCGACCCGCTCGGCGCCTCGATCTGCCTGATCCTGTTCGGCCTGTTCTTCGCTCGCCGCCTGTATCGGCAAAACCTGCTCACACTCGGCGACTTCTTCCGCAAGCGCTACAACCGCACGACCGAACTGATCCTCTCGATGTGCATCGTGGTGTCCTACCTCGGCTGGGTGTCGGCACAGATCACCGCCCTCGGCCTGGTCTTCAACGTGCTGACCGAAGGCAGCCTCAGCATGAATCAGGGCATGATGATCGGCGCCACGGTGGTGCTCGCCTACACGCTGCTCGGCGGCATGTGGTCGGTCGCCATCACCACCTTCATCCAGATGATCGTCATCGTGCTCGGCCTGCTCTACATCGCCTTTGAGGTCTCCGACCTGGCCGGCGGCGCGGGCAAGGTCATCCGCCACGCGGCCGACGCCGGCAAGTTCGAATGGCTGCCCGAGGCCAACATCGGCGCCATCATCGCCTGGATCGCCACGCTGCTGACCATGGCCTTCGGCTCGATCCCACAGCAGGACGTCTTCCAGCGCGCCAACTCCGCGCGCAACGAAAACGTGGCGGTCAACGGCACGGTGCTCGGTGGCATCGCTTACTTCCTGTTCGCCGGCATCCCGCTGTTTCTCGCCTACTCGGCGGTGCAGATCGACCCGGCACTGGTCGAACGTTACATGGCGGAGGACTCGCAGCTCATCCTGCCGAACCTCATCCTCAACCACATGCCGTTCACCGCCCAGGTCATCTTCTTCGGCGCGCTGCTGTCGGTGATCATGAGCACCGCATCGGGCACCCTGCTCGCCCCGTCGGTCACCTTTTCGGAAAACATCCTGCGCGGCTTCATGCCCAACCTCAGCGACCGCGCCTTCCTGCAGCTGACCCGCGTCACCGTGGTGGTCTTCGCCATCATCGTCACCGGCTACGCCATGCAGACCGAGAGCACCATCCACGAAATGGTCGAGAACGCCTACAAGGTCACCCTCGCCGCCGCCTTCGTCCCGCTCGCCGCCGGCCTCTACTGGCGCCGCGCCAACAACCTGGGCGCCGCCCTGGCCATCGTCTTCGGCCTCACCACCTGGATCGCGCTCGAATTCATCTCGCCCGAAGGCATCATCCCGCCGCAACTGGCCGGCCTGTGCGTCAGCGCGGTGGGCATGCTGATTGGCGGTCTGGCGGGCCGGCAACAGCGCGCTTACTAATCTGCCCGCACGCCGCCACAATGAGGCCGATGCCCAACAATGGCGTCGGCCTTTTTTACATTAGGGCATAGGCATATCGAGAAGGCCACACCAACCGACTGAAACAAAAAGAATATTTGGTTTGGCTCGACTTTTGCTTAAACCGGCTCGTCGCATTAATAATCACGCAAGGAGCCCATAATGCTATCCAAGACCTCACTCAAGTCCGCCCTCGCCATTGGCGTAATGACCGCCTCCGCGTCGGCATTCGCCCTGCCGAACGTCTTCAACGACACCATCGCCAACGGCATCAGCCAGTTCGATTCCACCGTAGCACTGGCCGGCTCGACTGTCGCAACGGCGCAAATCGTGAGCGGCACCAGCGTGTATAACTACACCGACCTGGGTGGCAATCCGGCCACCGTCACCATCACCCGCCCCGACGGCAGCGCGGCCAGCTTCCGCGGCCCTTACACCAGCGGCGGCATAACAACCACCGGCGGCATGATCAACATCAATCCGCAAGACGGCGGCGAAACCATTCCCGGCTTCAATTCCGGCGTGACCTTCACCTTCTCCTCTGCCATCAATGCCCTGGGCTTTGAAGTTGGTGACTGGGCCACCTGCTGCATGTCCGGCACTCGCCCGGTGGGCACGCCCTCGACCGGTTCGGGCCTGTGGATCGCCTTCGACGGCGGCCAGGCCTTCCTGACCGCCAACGCCCTGACCGCGACCGACAACCCGGGTTACGCCGCCGCCAACAGCTTCACCAACTTCATCGGCGCCATCGACGACACCAGCACCTTCACCTCCGTGACCTTCTTCGGCGACGGCTTTGGTGAAGTTCTGAACGTTGGCGGCACGCTGCGCTTCTCGGCCGTGCCGGAAGGCTCCGTGACCAACCCGGTGCCGGAACCCGGCACCCTGGTGCTGGCCGGTCTGGCGCTGGTCGGCCTGGGTCTGTCCCGCCGCAAAATGTAATCCTGCCCGCGGCAGCGCACGAAGCGCTAACGCCAAACGGATCGCACACAATGCCCACGCCTCGCGTGGGCATTGTGCTTTTCAACCCGGGACGCCACGCGAAATATGAGCACGCCCGACCAAGGTGTCGGCGCTATTGACACGTATCAATCCCATTTTTCCGGCGGCGCCCTAGACTCTGGCGGCACTTTTTCTTGCTGCCGCCATGACTGCCAACCACCCGATCGAACTCGTCTGCCCCGCCGGCAGCCTGCCCGCCTTGAAAACCGCCGTCGATGCCGGCGCCGACTGTGTTTACGTCGGCTTCAAGAACGCCACCAACGCGCGCAACTTCACCGGTCTGAACTTTACCGACGCCAGCATGCGCGAGGGCATCCGCTACGCGCATGACCGCGGCCGAAAGGTGTTGCTGGCGCTGAACACCTATCCGCAAGCCGGCAACTGGCCGGAATGGACCAAAACCATCGACGCCGCCGCCGAGATGGGCGTGAATGCGGTGATCCTGGCCGATCCGGGCCTGATGCGCTACGCCAACCGCACCCATCCCGAGCTGCGCCTGCATCTGTCGGTGCAGGGCTCGGCCACCAGCTACGAAGCCATCAATTTTTATCACGAGCACTTCGGCGTCCAGCGCGCGGTCTTGCCGCGGGTGCTGTCGCTGCCGCAGGTCGAGCATGTGATCAAAAAGACCCCGGTCGAGATCGAAGTCTTCGGTTTTGGCGGGCTGTGCGTGATGGTCGAGGGGCGTTGTTCGTTGTCGGCCTACGCCACGGGCGAGTCGCCCAACTGCAACGGCGCCTGCTCGCCGGGCAAACATGTGCGTTGGGAGCAGACCGCCAAGGGCATGGAAACCCGGCTCAACGGCATCCTCATCGATCGCTTCGCGGACGACGAGCGCGCCGGCTACCCCACGCTGTGCAAGGGCCGCTTCGCCGTCGGCGACGACACTTACTACGCCATTGAAGAGCCGACCAGCCTGAACACGCTGGAATTGCTGCCCGATCTGGCCCGCGCCGGCGTGCGCGCCATCAAGATCGAAGGCCGCCAGCGCAGCCCCGCCTATGTGCAGCAGGTCACCCGCGTGTGGCGCGCCGCCATCGACCGGCTCAAGACCGACGGCGACCGCTTTGCCGTCCAGCCCAAGTGGATGGCCGCGCTGAACAATGTCTCCGAAGGCCAGAGCCATACGCTCGGCGCCTACTATCGCCCCTGGAAATAAGTCGTGCCCATGAAACTCGCGCTCGGACCGCACCAATACTACTGGCCACGTCAGGCCATGATGGATTTCTACGCCGATGTGGCCGACTCGCCCGTCGACATCGTCTATGTGGGTGAATCGGTGTGCTCGCGCCGCCACGAAATGCGCCTCGAAGACTGGTTCGACGTCGCCCATGTGCTGGCCGAGGCCGGCAAGGAAGTGGTGTTTTCCTCGCTGGTGCTGATCGAATCCGAATCGGACCTCAAAGTGCTGCGCAAACTCGTCGGCCAGCCGGACTTCCGGGTCGAGGCCAATGACATGGCCGCGGTGCAGGCGCTGGTTCGCGCCGGCCACAAACACTGGATCGCTGGGCCGACGCTGAATGTCTTCAACCCCGCCACCATGGACGTGTTCGCCGAACAGGGCGCCACCCGCTGGGCCGTGCCGCCGGAGATGGCACGCGAAGCCATGGACGGCCTGCTCGCCGGCTGCGCGGTGCGCCCCGAGGTCGAAGTCACCGCCTACGGCCGCCTGCCGCTGGCTTATTCGGCGCGCTGCTTTACCGCCCGCCACTTCAATCTGCAAAAAGACACCTGCGAGTTCCGTTGCCTGCAGCACGCCGAAGGCATGCCGCTCAAAACCCGCGAGGGCGAAGCCTTCCTGACGCTCAACGGCATTCAGACGCAGTCGGCCAAGGTCTACAACCTGCTCGGCGACCTGCCGGCGCTCCAGGCCTCCGGCGTCGATGTGCTGCGCGTGCTGCCACAGTCCGAACACATGACCGAGCTGCTGGCCCTGTTCCGCCGCGCCATCGACGGTGAGATTGCGCCGGCCGAGGCCTTTGCGCAGTCCCAGCCGCTGATGCCCGAGGCGCCCTGCAATGGCTTCTGGCATGGCAAGCCGGGCCTCGAACAATACGTTGCCGCCGCCTGAGCGCGGCTTCACGGAGATCTCCATGGCCAATATCCCCGCCTTTCGTGTGCCCCCCATCGTCGGCCGTGTGGTCGCCCGCCTGCCGCAACTGCCGCCCACGCTGGCGCTGGTCGGGGCACTGAATCTGGCGCTCGGCCGCATCCTGCCCAAGGATGACCTCGAACCGCTGACCGGCAAACGCCTCCAGCTGGACGTCACCGACGCCGGCCTGAGCCTGCGTTTTACCCTGTCGGCGCGCGGTTTCCGCCCGCGTTTCGACCGCCAGAAGGCCGACCTCACCCTGCGCGCCGCGACCCGCGACTACCTCGCCCTGGCGCTGCGCGAGGAGGACGCCGACACCTTGTTCTTCAGCCGCCGTCTGATCATGGAAGGCGACACTGACATCGGCTTGCTGGTCAAGAACACGCTCGAC
This sequence comes from Denitromonas ohlonensis, assembly GCF_007625205.1. Classification (GTDB taxonomy): domain Bacteria; phylum Pseudomonadota; class Gammaproteobacteria; order Burkholderiales; family Rhodocyclaceae; genus Nitrogeniibacter; species Nitrogeniibacter ohlonensis. The sequence goes on from NZ_VMNI01000012.1 coordinate 23,092, forward strand.
GCGGTGGACTGGGACGCGCTCATCGCCGCGGCCAAACCGGCCACCGTGCTGGCCCGCTTCAAGACGCCCCGCCTCGGCACGCCCGCCGCCTGAATCACCGCCGGCCCGCCCCGGCGAGCCGCTGCGCGTACAATCGACGCATCTTCGCTGTCCGGTCGCCGACCGCCCGACGAGTGCGCGCATCCACCCAGCTCCCCCGCTATCTGACGCTGGCCTACGGCCTGCTCATCGCCTATGCCTGCCTCCACCCGTTCACCGGGTGGAAGTCGCATGGGCTGCCGCTGTTCGACTTCCTTCAGGCGCCCTGGCCAAAGTACTACCGGGTCGAGGACATCATCCTCAACGTGCTCGGCTTCATTCCGCTCGGTTTCGTGCTGACGGCGGCCTGGCCCGAGCGTTGGTCGCGGCTGCGCGCGCTGGTGCTGAGCGTGCTGGTGTGCGGCGTGTTGAGCCTGTCGCTCGAAACGGCGCAGAACTTCCTGCCCACCCGCGTGGCGTCCAATGTCGACCTCGGCGCCAACATCCTCGGCGGACTGCTCGGCGCGCTCATTGGCATGGCGCTCGGTCAGCGGATTTTTGATACCCGCGGCTGGCTGCATCAATGGCACGACAAACGCATTCTGGATGGTCACCTCGGCGACCTGGGCGTGGTGCTGCTGGCGCTGTGGCTGCTCGCCCAGCTCTCGCCGGAGACACTGCTGTTTTCGGTCGGCGACCTGCGCCGGCTCTTCGACCTCCCCGCGCCGCTGCCCTTCAGCCCGGAGCGTTTCATGCGCCTGGAAGCGGCGATCGTCGCCACGCATCTGGTGGCGATCGGACTGGTCGCGCGCGCCAGCCTGCAGCGCTTCTCGCTGACCATCGTGGTGCTGATCTGCCTTGGGCTTGGCGCACGCACGCTGGCTGCGACCAGCTTCTATATTCCACCGCGGCCCCTGCTGTGGCTGACGCCCGGCGCCATTGCCGGACTCGGCGCTGGCCTGCCGGTGCTGGCCACGACCCTGGCGCTGCCCCATGGCCTGCGCCAGATGCTGGCGGCGATTGCCCTGCTGGCGGGCACCGTGCTGGTCAATCTGGCGCCCGAGAACCCGTATCTGAGCTTCAACCAGACGCTGATCAATCAGGGCCACTTCCTGAACTTCAACGGCCTCACGCATCTGGTCGCCAGCCTGTGGCCATTTCTGGCGCTGGCCTACCTGAGCGCGGTCAACCTGCGTCGGGGTAGCCCCCACTGAAACCGGGCGCAACGCATGGCTATAATGGTCGGCACTGACCGGAGACCCGCCCTATGAGCTATTTTTCCCATCACGTGTTTTTCTGCTGCAATCAGCGCGAAGCCGGCGACACCTGCTGCAACGCCCATGGCGCCAGCGAGCTGCAAACCTACGCCAAAGACCGCATCGCCAAGCTCGGCCTCAAAGGCAAGGGCAAGGTGCGCATCAACAAGGCCGGCTGTCTCGATCGCTGCGACGAGGGGCCGGTGATGGTCGTGTACCCCGAAGAGGTCTGGTACACCTACGTCGACAAGGAAGACATCGACGAAATCGTCAACGAACATCTGGTCGGCGGGCGCGTGGTTGAGCGCCTGCGCATCTGAGGTGAGGCCATGAGCAAATCCCTACCCACAGAATCCGCCCTGCTCAACGGGCCGGACGGCAGCATCGAGGTGCTGATCGACGCCCCCGTCGAGGTGCGCGGCATCGCCGTGGTGGCGCATCCGCACCCGCTGTTTGGCGGCGCCAACACCAACAAAGTGGCGCACACGCTGGCGCGCACGCTGCGCGATCTGGGCTATGCCACGCTGCGGCCCAACTTCCGCGGCGTCGGCAAGAGCGAAGGCACGCACGATCACGGCATTGCCGAAACCGAAGACATGCTGTCGGTGATCGCCTGGGCGCATTCGCGCTGGGGCATGCTGCCGCTGGCGCTCGGCGGCTTCTCGTTTGGCGGCTTTGTGCAGACCCGCGTGGCCAAGCGGCTCGCCGAGGGCGTCACGCCGATCAAGCGCATGGTGCTGGTGGGACTTGCCACCGGTGAAGTCACCGGCGCACGCCAATACACCACCGAAACCGTGCCGGCCGACACGCTGATCATCCATGGCGAGCAGGACGAAACCGTCGCGCTCACCAATGTGCTCGACTGGGCGCGGCCGCAGGTGCTGCCGATCGTCGTGGTGCCCGGCGCCGATCACTTCTTCCACGGCAAGCTGCATCACATCCGGGACCTCATCACGCAGCGCTGGGCTCCCCTGTAACCGGACGCCGCCATGAAACTGACCGCCTCGCTCACCAGCCCCTACGCCCGCAAGATCCGCATCCTGCTGGCCGAAAAGCACATTCCCTGCGACCTCATTGTCGACTCGCCATGGGAAACCGCCACCTCGGTGCCCGCGCTCAATCCGCTGGGCAAAGTGCCAGTGCTCGAAACCGACGAGGGCGAAGCCTTCTTCGACTCGCCGGTCATCGCCGGCTTCCTCGAAGCCCTCGACATCCCGCCGCGTTTCATCCCGCAAGACGGCATGCCCGCGGTGCGGGTCCGCCAGACCGAAGCGCTGGCCGACGGCATTCTCGACGCGACCGTGCTCGCCTACCTGGAAACCCTGCGCCCCGCCGAGGCGCGCATGCAAAGCAGCATCGACCGCCAGTTCGACAAGATTCGCCGTGCGCTTGGGCTGCTCGACAGCCAGCTCAGCGGCGAGTTCTTCCATGGCGATCACATCAGCCTGGCCGATGTGGCGGTCGGTTGCGCGCTGGAGTATCTCGATTTGCGCGCCGCCAGCCTCAACTGGCGCGAGCACTATCCGCGTCTGAAGGCCTTCCACGCGAGCATCGGCGAACGCGACAGCTTCGTCAGCACCCGCCCGCCCGGCTGAGCACAAGCATGGCGGCAGCACGCCCTGGCGCCAGCTCGCCGCTACAGATTTCGCGTCTGGTCAAACGCTATGGCGAGCAGACGGTGGTCGACGATCTGTCGCTGAGCGTCGCGCCGGGCGAGTGCTTCGCCCTGCTCGGCCCCAACGGCGCCGGCAAAACCACCACCTTGCGCTGCGCACTCGGGCTGACCCTGCCCGACGCCGGCCAGATCACCCTGTGCGGCGAACCCGTGCCCGAGCGTGCCCGCGAAGCCCGCATGCGGGTCGGCGTGGTGCCGCAGTTCGACAGCCTCGACCCCGACTTCACCTGCGCCGAAAACCTCAGCGTCTTTGGTCGCTACTTCGGCCTCGACGCCGCCACCGTGCGCGAGCGCACCCCGGCCCTGCTCGCCTTTGCCGGGCTCCAGAACAAGGCCGGCGCGCGCATCCAGGATCTGTCCGGCGGCATGAAGCGCCGCCTCACCCTCGCCCGCGCACTGGTCAATCATCCCGAACTGCTGATGCTCGACGAGCCCAGCACCGGGCTGGACCCGCAAGCGCGCCACCTGATCTGGCGCCGGCTCAAACAGCTGGTGGCCGAGGGCACCAGCGTGCTGCTGACCACCCATTTCATGGACGAGGCCGAACGCCTCGCCGACCGGCTGGCGATCATGGACAACGGCCGCATTCTGGCCACGGGCAGCCCGCGTGAGGTCATTGCCGCGCATATCGAGCCGCATGTGGTGGAGGTGTATGGCGACTGGGCCGACGGGATGGCCGGCTGGGCGCGCGCGCATGGCGAGCGCCTGTCGGTGCGCTGTGAGCTGAGCGGCGACACCGCATTCTGTTATGTGAATGACGCCAGCCCGCTGCTCGAACAGCTCGCGCAGCAACACACGCTGCGCTACCTGCACCGCCCGGCCAACCTCGAAGACGTTTTCCTCAAGCTGACCGGTCGCGACTTACGCGACTGAGGGGGGCAACGGCTCGCCCGCCACCGGATCGGGTGCCACGCGGGGCAGCCGCATCTCGACCCGCACGCCGTCGCCGGGCGCGCTCTGAATACTGACCGTGCCGCCGAGCACACCGGTCACCAGATTGAACACAATGTACAGGCCCAGCCCGCTGCCGCCTTCGCCCATCCGGGTAGTGAAGAACGGATCGAACACTCGATCGAGTAGCGCGGGCGCAATCCCATGACCATCATCGGTGTAGCTCAGGCACAGAGACGCATCGCTCAGCGCCTCGGCCGACACCACGATCCGACCCCGCGTGCGGCCGGCAAACCCGTGGGTGATCGAATTGCCGACCAGATTGGTGATCACCTGCTCGAGCGGCCCGGGGTAGCTTTCCAAGGCCAGGTCCGGCGGCATGTCCACCGTGATCTCATGGCCGCCCTCACGCAGCAAGGGCTTGAGCGCCGCGCAGATTTCATCGACCACCGCGCGCAGCGCGAAGTGCCGTCGACGCGAACTGGCCTGGTCGACCGCCACCTGCTTGAAGCTGCTCACCAGGCTGCCCGCCCGCGTCAGGCTTCGGTTCAGCAGGGCCGTCGCGTTGCGGGCGTCATCCACAAACGCCTCGAGCTCGCTGCGCGTGATGCTGCCCGTTTCAAACGATTTGCCCATGGCCTCCACCCACTCACTGAGCGTGGAGGCGACCGTCACCGCCGAGCCGAGCGGCGTGTTCAGCTCGTGCGCAACGCCGGCCACCAGGCTGCCGAGCGAGGCCAGCTTCTCGGACTGGACGAGTTGCCGCATCGCCTGCGACAGCTCCGCCGTGCGCACATCGACACGCGCTTCCAGCTCCTCGGCGTGACGCTGGATCCGTTCGGACATCACCGAATGCCGCAAGGCAATGGTCAGCCCGCTGACCGCGTCACCCAGTTGCGACACCACTGCTTCATCAAACCGCCCGGGCGTCGCGCAGGCCAGATTCAGGGCGCCGTAGAGTTCGGCATCGAGCCGCAAGGGGAAGACCGCCAGCGCCCGCGCGCCCTCGGCATACAGCCGCGCCTCCATCACCGTGCGCTCGGCGTGCTCGAGATCATTATTGATATACGCCCGCCCTTCCTTGAGGCAGCCGAGGACCTCGTATTCGCTCAGCGGCGTGCGATGGCCCGCCGGCATGGCGGTCGAGGCTGCCACCGCCAGGGCCAGGATTTCAAGCTCCTGCGCCGGCACATCAATGCGCGCAAAGCTGACCCGCAGCACCCCCAGCCACGACTGGATATGATCCACCGTGATCTGCGCGACCTCGTCGAGCGACTGGGCTGACAGCACCGCGTGCTCGATATTGCGGAACTGCGCCAGCCGCCTGGCCTGGGAGGCCACGCTCTCGCGCAGGCGCGCGCTCTGCAAACAAATGCCCAGCGACACCACCGCCCCGCGCGTCATCTCGATGTCGCGCTCCGAAAATCGGCCAGGCTGACGGTCGGCGAGGTTCAAGGTCCCCACCAGTTCACCGTCCACCATCAGCGGCAGCAGCACCACCGAGCGCAGGCCGGCGTCGCGCAAACGCTGCCGGGCCGGGGCCAGATCCGCGACCTGGGTCAGGTCGTCAATCCGATCCACGCGCCCGGCCTCGCACGCCGCAATCTCGCCAAAATCAGCGATGGGAATCACATTGCTGGTCAGCCGAGGCGTGGCCACGCCCGGCTGCTGCGCGACGGCGAACAACACCATCTGCTGTCGCGGACGGTCGAGCAGCGTCACCACCACGCGGTCACAGCCGACCAGCTCACGCACGCCATTGACGGCGGTGTTTGCCACCTCATCCACGGAGTGCGACGTCGCAATCGCCAGATCAATCTCGCGCAGCCGCCGCAAACGCTCGGCGTAGCGCGCGCGCTCCGCCTCGGCACGCTTGCGCGCCGAGATGTCGCGCACGGCAGCCATCACACGCTGCTGCCCGCCCAGATCAATCACCTCGAGCACCACTTCGGCCCACAGCGAGCTGCCGTCACGATGCCGGCATTGCCACTCGAAACACTGCGCTCCCGTATCCACGGCACGACGAATCCAGCGTTCAGCCGTCGAGCCATCGTAGGGCGCCTCCCCCAGGCTCAGGTCGCCGACAGTCATGGTTCCGATGATCTCGTCCGGCCGGTAGCCCAGCAAGGCTTCCACCCGGGCATTGACGTCAAGCACGACACCGCTCTCCAGGTCGTGCAGGAACACCGTGTCGGCGACCGCATTGAAAATTGCCCGGTAACTCTGCTCGCTGCGCAGCAGCGCCGTCATGTCCCGGATCACCACCAGCCGCGCGGGCCTCTGACCCACGTCGATCCCGCAGGCGCTGACCTCGACCGTGCGCGCCTCGCCCGCCTTGGTCTTGTGACGCCAAAGCGCGCCGTGACGGTCGCGCCGAGCGGTGTCGAGCTGATCGATATGGGCCTTCAAACGCGGCAGTTCATCCGCCGGCCGCAGATCCTCGAGGGAAAGCGACAAGGCCTCGGCACGGGTGTAGCCGTAGATATCGACAAAGGATTGATTGACATCGAGAATGCGCAAGCTTGCCGGATCGTAGATCAGCATCACTTCGGGGTTCTCAGCAAACAGCGCACGGTGCTGCGCCTGCGATTCACGCGCCAGGCGCTGATGCCGAATCACGCTGACACCCAGCAGCGCCAGCAACAGGAGCGCCGGAAACAGCAGGAACAGAACGAGTGTTGCGAGCATGCAGTCGCCTCAAGATCCGGGCGAGTCGCGATGCATCACCCGTCAATCAACATCGGCAAACCCCCGGCGGTCTTGAGCGCGTGGCGGCTTGCCCGGGCGAGTGGCGGGTGGCGGTCTATTGCCGCGGGTCGCCCTGATTGAGCGGCGGCGCGCCGGCCACGCTGCTGCGCCAGGGGTTGATGTCCAGCCCGCCGCGGCGGGTGTAGCGCGCCCACACCTCCAGCCGGCTCGGCGCGCAGCGCGCCATCAGGTCGCAGAACATGCGCTCGACACATTGCTCGTGAAACTCGTTGTGCTCGCGGAAGGACACGATGTAGCGCAGCAGGCCGGCGCGGTCGATGGGCGCGCCGGTGTAATTCACATACACCGTCGCCCAGTCGGGCTGGCCGGTGACCAGACAGTTCGACTTGAGCAGATGCGAGACCAGGGTTTCGGACACCGGCGCGGCGCCTGCCTCAACACTCAGCAAAGTCGGCGCCGGGTGGTAGTCGGTGATGTCGACCTCGTGATCGTCGATCAGCGTGCCGGGCAGGCTGCTCACCTGGCGCGCCGCCACATGCAGCGACTGCAATTGGACGCTCACCGGCGCGCCGGCCGCGGCGGAGAGGTCGCGCGCGATCACCGCCTCGACCTCGGCCATGTCGTCGAACGCGCTGGCATTGAAGGAATTCAGATACAGCTTGAGCGACTTGGATTCGATCAAGCGCGGTGACACCGCCGGCACCCGAAACTCGCCCATCGCCACCACCGGCTTGCCGCGCGCATTCAGCCATGACAGTTCGTAGGCGTTCCACAGATCCTCGCCATAAAAGGGCAGCGTCTCGCCCACGCCGATCTCGGCCCGCTTGGGCGCGCGATCAACCGGAAACAGCAGCTCCGGTGCGTAGGTGTTGCGGTAGGCGGTGCTGCGGCCGAGCGGGGAGGCTTCGGCGCCGTGGGGGGTGGGCGTATCAGTCATCAAGGTCTGAGCCATCTCAAGGGCAATCAACACAGGGCGATTATAATCAGCCCGTCTCCCGCCGACCGCCGGATCATGTCTGCCCCTGCCGCCCACTTCCGATTGCCTTGCCTGTCTTGGCGCTTTGCGTCGGTGTGGTCGCGCAATTTCCGCGTGTGGCGCAAGCTCGCATTGCCGTCGCTGCTGGGCAATCTGGCCGACCCGATGATCTACCTGCTCGGCCTGGGCTACGGCCTCGGCGCACTGGTCAAGACGGTCGATGGCGTGCCCTATGTGCACTTTCTGGCCGCCGGCATGGTGTGCTTCTCGTGCATGAACACCGCCAGCTTCGAAACGCTCTACTCCGCCTTTTCGCGCATGCATGTGCAGCGCACCTGGGAGGGGCTGATGAACGCGCCGCTGGCGCTGGACGACATCGTGCTGGCCGAGATGGTGTGGGCGGCGAGCAAGGCGGCGCTGTCGGGCACGGCCATTTTACTGGTGGTGGCGCTGTTCGGCTTCACCGCCAGCCCGTTGGCGCTCGGCGTGGTGCCGCTGATCTTCCTGATCGGCCTGACCTTCGCCGCGATGGGTCTGGTGGTCACCGCGCTAGCGCCGAACTACGACTTCTTCATGTACTACTTCACCCTGTTCATCACGCCGATGGCGCTGCTCTCGGGCGTGTTCTTTCCGCTCGACCAGCTGCCCGCCGCGCTGCAGATCGGCGCGCAACTGCTGCCATTGGCCCACGCCATCGCCATCGCCCGGCCGCTGATGCTCGGCGAGCTGCCCACGGCGGTGCTGCCGCATCTGGCGGTGATGGCCGCCTACGCCGCCGTCGGCTTCTGGCTGGCGGTATCACTCACACGCCGCCGCCTGCTCAAATGAGGTTGCCATGACCGCTCACGTATTGCTGGTGCTCACCAATCTGCCCGACGCCGACAGCGCCCACGCGCTGGCTGCTCATCTGGTCGAGACGCGTCTGGCCGCCTGCGTGAACGTGCTCGCCCCGGCCAACTCGGTATACCGCTGGGACGGCGCCATCGAGACCGCCACCGAGGTGCCGCTGCTGATCAAGACCACCGCCGGACGCTATGACGCGCTCGAGGCGGCGATCCGCGCGCAGCATCCGTATGAACTTCCTGAAATCGTCGCAGTCCCTGTTACGCACGGCCTGCCCGGCTACCTCGACTGGGTACGCACTGAAACCACCCCGGACGCCTGACCCCCACATGATCCGCATCCTCGCCCCGCTCCTGCTACTCCTCGGCCTGCTCGGCCCGGCACAGGCGCAAGAACTTCTCCCCCCCGAACAGGCGTATCGCGCCAGCGTCAGCACGCTCGCCCCCGACCAGCTCGAAGTGCGCTTCGAGATCGTCGATGGCTACTACCTGTACAAGGACAAGTTCCAGTTCCGCACCGAGCCCGAATCCGTGGTGGTCGGCACGCCGGCGCTGCCGGCGGGCAAGAAAAAGAATGACGAATTCTTTGGCGAGGTCGAGACCTATCGCGACGAGCTGATCTTCACCCTGCCGGTGCAAGCGCCCGCCGATGTGCGCCAGTTCGAGCTCACCGTCATCAGCCAGGGCTGCGCCGACATTGGCGTGTGCTACCCGCCCACCCCGCAGAACCTGACCGTCGACCTCACCAAAACCGTCGCGCCCACCGCCAGCGGCGGCTGGCTGCAGAAGCTGGGCATCGGCGGCAAGACACCCGCGCCGGCCATGGACACCCCCGCTGCAGCCGCCCCGGCCGCCAACGTGGCGCCGACCGGCGGCGGTGATGAATCCGGCCGCATCGCGCGCTTGTTCACCGGCGCCAGCGTGCCGCTGATTCTCGTCTCCTTCTTCGGCTTCGGCCTGCTGCTGTCATTCACGCCCTGCACCTTCCCGATGATCCCCATCCTCTCGGGCATCATCGTCGGCCACGGCCACAAGATCACCAAGACCCGCGCCCTGGTGCTCTCGCTGGCCTATGTGCTGGGCATGGCGGTCACCTATGCGGCGGCCGGCGTGGCGGCGGGCATTTCGGGCACGCTGCTCTCGGCCGCCCTGCAAAACGCCTGGGTGCTCGGCAGCTTCGCGCTGCTCTTCGTGGTGCTGTCGCTGTCGATGTTCGGTTTCTACGAACTGCAACTGCCCACCGCGCTGCAAAGCCGATTGTCCGACACCGCCAGCCACGAAAAAGGCGGCTCGCTCGGTGGCGTGGTGATCATGGGCGTGCTCTCGGCGCTGATCGTCGGCCCCTGCGTCGCCGCCCCGCTGGCCGGCGCGCTGCTGTATATCGCACAGACCGGCGACGCGGTGCTCGGCGGCGTGGCGTTGTTCGTCATGGCGCTGGGCATGGGCGCCCCGCTGATCGTAGTCGGCGTGGCCGCGCGCTCGGTGCTGCCCAAGGCCGGCCCGTGGATGGAAGGCGTCAAGAAGGCCTTCGGCATGATGCTGCTGGCGCTGGCGGTGTGGATGATTTCGCCGGTGGTGCCGGCCGTGGTACCGATGCTCGGCTGGGGCGCGCTGCTGGTGTTCTCCGGCATCTTCCTGCATGCGCTCGATCCGCTGCCGCCCAACGCCCACAGCTGGCGCCGCTTCTGGAAAGGCGTGGGCGTGATCGCCCTGCTCGCCGGCGCCGCCATGCTGATCGGTGCCCTGGCCGGCTCGCGCGATCCGCTGCAGCCGCTGGCCGCGCTGCGCGGCGGTCAGGCCGTGGCTGCCACGACGGCGCCGCAGTTCGAAAAAGTCAAAACGGTGGCCGAACTCGACGCCCGCATCGCCGCCAGCACACGGCCGGTGATGCTCGATTTCTATGCCGACTGGTGCGTCTCATGCAAGGAGATGGAGCGCTTCACCTTCTCCGACCCGGCCGTGCAGGCGCGCATGGGCCAGATGCTGCTGCTCAAGGCCGATGTGACCGCCAACACCGCCGACGACCAGGCCCTGCTCAAGCGCTTCGGCCTGTTCGGCCCGCCGGGCATCATCTTCTTCACGCCGGGCGGCAGCGAGATTGCCGGCCAGCGCGTGGTCGGCTTCATGCCGGCGGACGATTTCACCGGCCAGCTCGATGCCGTGCTGACGCGGTAGGGCGGGCTTCAGCCCGCCGCGGCCGGTTAAACCTAGAAACCGTAGTTGGACGCGCCCGAGTGTGCGTCTGGCGGGCTGGCTGGCAAGGCGCGACGACGCACAGCCTGCACGCTGTAAGGAGGAGCAACGCAGCAAGGCGGCCCGCCAGACGCGCAATCGGGCGCGTAGCGCGACCACCCACCGGGTGATCGGCCTCGAAGCCGAAGAGGTTCGCATGTTCAATACCTTGCTCATGGGCACAAGCGGTCAACTGCGGTTTCTAGGTTAAAACCGGCCCTACCCCACGTCGCGCGTCCCTACCGCGAATACGTCGCCGTCAGGCTCGCCGAGCCCAGGCTGTTGGCGCGCATCATGAAGCCCGCCAGCGCCGCCGTGGCATTGGCCGGCAAATCCAGATGCGGGGTTTTCAAGGCATGCACCGTAAAGACGTAGCGATGGACGCCGTGCCCCTGCGGCGGGCACGGTCCGCCGTAGCCCGGCACACCAAAATCGGTACCAATCTGTCGCGCACCCGCCGGCAAAGCACCTTGCGGGTTGCCCGCACCGGCGGCCAGGCCCGTCGTCTGCGCAGGGAGATTGACCACCACCCAGTGCCACCAGCCGCTGCCGGTTGGCGCGTCGGGGTCGTACACCGTAAGCGCATAGCTCTGCGTGCCCTCGGGCGGATTGCGCCAGACGAGCGCGGGCGACACATTGCCACCCGCGCAGCCAAAGCCATTGAACACCTGCTGCTCGGCCATACGCTGACCGTCGCCAACCGTCGGGCTGCCAAGGGTGAATCCATCGGCCCATACCGTGGCGCTGGCAGCCAGCGCGCAGGCGCCGAGAACTCCGGCTTTCCATGTATTCGCGAACATGCATCGACTCCCATACGTTAAAGAACACTTGCATATTAGCCAATGCGCCACCGCGCGGCTGCGCGCAAACCGCCAGATACTGTGCAGAACCGATCAGCGCCGCAGGCTCGACGGGGTCACGCCGAAGCGCTGTCGAAAACGCGCGGCAAAGCGCGACGGCGAGGCATAGCCGCACTCGCCGGCGATCTGCTGCAGGCTCATCGCACTGCCCTGGATCAGCGCCAGTCCGGTAGACATGCGCACATCGTCGAGCACGGCGCGGAAGCCGGTGGCCTCGCCGCGCAGCGCCCGTCGCAGGCTGGCCTCGCTCATGTGCAGGCGTTGCGCCACCGCGGCGGCGGTCCAGTTGGCGGCCGGCTCGCCGGCAAGCAAGCCACGCACTCGCTCGGCCGCCGTCGCCGCGGTGCTGATCCGGCACCAGCACCCCAGGTCATCGAGCGCAATCAACAGCTCTTCGAGCCGGTGGCGGATGAGTCGGTCGGACACCGTCGGCCCACCCAGCATGCCGGCCGCCGCGTGGCGCACCACGTCGGCCAGCGTCGATTGGGCAGGCGCATGGCTCAGCGCTCGCCACGGCGATCCGGGCAAAGCATTGCGTGCAGCGGCATGCGCACGCACCAGATCCGGCGCCATGGCCACACAGGTGGCCGCGTAGACGCCATCGGCGTCGGGCCTGTTGCGCATCGCGGCTGTCACCCCGGCGTTGATGAACAGCAACTCGCCGGGGCCGGCACCGAGCTGTTGATCGCCTGCGCTCAAGGTCTTGTGACCCCGGGTCACCAGGATCACGCACGGGTCCGGGAAAGACACATCGGCAATGTACTGCTCGCGCCGCACGCGCAACTCCAGCGTTCCGCCCAGGCCCACGCGCCCGGCGCACGCCGGCGTCGGCGCGGCTCCACTCTCTTGACTCATCGGCATGCCTCAGTCACATCTGACCGCGTCAATATAGTCTTGCAGGCGCCGCCCGCGCGAGGCATCGAAGCGCTCGGACAGGATCGCGATCTCGCCAATGCGGTCGAGCCGGAAACTGCGAAAGTCATCGCGCAGCTCACACCACGCCCCCAGCGTCCAGCTGCTGCCCCAGAAGATCAGCCCGAGCGGCCACAGCACGCGCTGCGAGGCTTCGCCGTCGGCCCGCACATAGGCGACCCGCACTTTCTGCGCGCCGGCCATCGCCTGACGCAAGCTGGCCAGCGGCGCCACCATGGCCGGCGACACATGAAAGCCAGGCACAATCACCGGTGCATCGCGCAAGCTGCGCCGGGCCGCCGGCATGACCGCATCGATGCGCGCCAGCGCCAGCTCCGCTGCCCGGCCGAGCGCCGGGTCGGCCCAGCCGCCAACCATGCGCAGGCCGACCGCCAGCGCCGACAGTTCGTCTTCCGAGAAATGCAACGGCGGCAAGCGGTATTCACGCCGCAGGCGATAACCGACGCCGGCTTCGCCATCGATGGGCGTGCCCGAGCCGATCAGGTCGGCCACATCGCGGTAGATGGTGCGCTCCGACACTTCGAGCAGTTCGGCCAGTTGGCGGGCAGTCATCACCCGCGCGCCGCCGAGCAGGGTGACGATCCGGAACAGGCGGTCAGCACGTCGCATCAAGACTCTCCTTTGAGGTACCCCATCGTGCCCGAGGGCTCCTGACACCAGGCTGTCAGGAGAGACTCGCGATACTGGCCGGGCACTATCAACTCACGGAGAATTCTCATGAAAAACGCCATCAACTGGTTCGAAATCCCGGTATCCGACATGCCCCGCGCCTGCCAATTCTACGGCGCCATCCTCAACACGCCCCTGAACGCTTCGCCCATGTGCGGCGGTGAAGTGGCCGTGCTGCCGTATGCCGACGGCGCGGTCGGCGGCAGCCTGTTCAAGCACACCGACCTGACCCCGACGCCGAAGGGCACGGTGGTGTACCTGAACGGCGGCGACGACCTGAGCGCCATTCTCGACCGGGTAGGCGCCGCTGGCGGCAGCGTGGCCTTGCCCAAGACGGCAATCACCCCGGAGATCGGCTACATGGCGCTGTTTATCGACAGCGAGGGCAACCGGGTTGGGCTGCATTCGCCCAACTGACACGCGCAGCCGTTTGGCACCGCCGGCAACGCCGCCGGCGCGGCGGTGCCAAAATCGCTTAAAATGCAACGTTTTAAGCGCAGCGCAAACCTCATGTTCTCCGGTATCGTGGCCGCAACCGGCCGAATCCAGTCGATCACCCTCCTCGAAGACGGCGTGCGCCTCAGCGTCGATACCGGCGCGCTCGGTCTCGACGACGTAGCCATCGGCGACAGCATTGCCAACAATGGCGTGTGCCTGACCGTGGTCGGCATGGAGGGCAGCCGCGCGCAATTCGACGTCTCGCGCGAGACGCTCAACTGCACGGTTGGCCTCGACAATGCCGGTCAGGAAGTGAATCTGGAGAAGGCGCTGCGCGCCGACGACCGCCTCGGCGGGCATATCGTCACCGGCCATGTCGATGGCGTCGGCAAGGTCATCAAGTTTGAACCGGTGGGCGAGAGCCACGAGTTGGTGATCCGCGCGCCGCACGATCTGGCCGGCTACATCGCACGCAAGGGCTCGATCACGGTCAATGGCGTGAGCCTCACCGTCAATGCCGTCACCGGCACCGATTTTTCGATCAACCTGATTCCCCACACCGTCGAGGTCACCACGCTCAAGGCGCTGGCGCCGGGCGCGCGGGTGAATCTCGAAATCGACATCATTGCCCGCTACGTCGAGCGCATGCTCGCCTGGCGTCAGGGCGAATAAAAACAACACCGAAACGCGGCCACCGGCCCGACAGGAGAACACCGTGAGCGCACTCGCGCCTATCACCGAAATCATCGAGGACATCCGCGCCGGCCGCATGGTCGTGCTGGTGGACGAAGAAGACCGCGAAAACGAGGGCGACCTGGTCATCGCGGCCGAGCATGTCACGCCCGAGGCGATCAACTTCATGGCCAAGTACGGCCGTGGCCTGATCTGCCTGACGCTCACCGAGGCGCGCTGCGCGCAGCTCGGCCTGGGCCAGATGGCGCGCAGCAACAAGAGCTCGCACGGCACCGCCTTTACGGTGTCGATCGAGGCGGCCGAAGGCGTCACCACCGGCATCTCGGCCGCTGACCGCGCACTCACCGTGCAGCGCGCCGTGGCCCGCAACGCCAAGCCGGCCGACATCGTGCAGCCCGGCCACATCTTCCCGATCATGGCGCGCCCCGGCGGCGTGCTGATCCGCGCCGGCCACACCGAAGCGGGTTGCGATCTGGGCGCCATCGCCGGGCTGGAGCCGGCCTCGGTGATCTGCGAGATCATGAACGACGACGGCTCGATGGCCCGCCTGCCCGACCTGATCCCCTTCGCCAAGCAGCACGGGCTCAAGATCGGCGCGATCCGCGACCTGATCGAATACCGCGCCGCCACCGAACACCTGATCGAGCGCGTGTCCGAAAAAACGGTCGATACCGCGCACGGCCCCTTCCGCCTGTGCGCCTTCGAAGACAAGACCTCCGGCGACATCCACCTGGCCATGGCCTGCGGCACCATCACCGCCGACACCGAAGCCTTGGTACGGGTGCACGAGCCGATCTCGGTCATCGACTTTCTCGACACCAGCAGCGACCGCCACAGCTTCCCGGTCGACTCGGCCCTCAAGACCATCGCCGAGGCCGGCAGCGGCGTGCTGATCATGCTGTATCGCCCGCAAACCGGCCGCGACCTGCTCGCCCAGCTCACCAACGACCCGGCCGTGCCGCGTGCCGCCGTCAAGTGGGACCCGCGCCTGTTCGGCGTCGGCGCACAGATCCTGCGCGACTTGGGCGTGGGCAAGATGCGCCTGCTCGCCAGCCCGCGCAAGATCCCCAGCATGGCCGGCTTCGGGCTGGAAGTAACTGGCTACTACCCGGGCTGCGACGCCACCGACTCCAACGATTCTTCAGAGGCCTGATCCATGCCCCGTTTTGACAACATCACCGAAATCACCCCGAATCTCGACGGCAGCGGCCTGAGCATCGGCATCGTCATGAGCCGCTTCAACCAGGACGTGTGCGAGGGCCTGCTCTCCGCCGCCGTCGATGAGCTGCTCAACCTCGGCGTGTCCGACGAAGACATCCTGATCACCACCGTGCCCGGCGCGCTGGAGATCCCGCTGGTGCTGCAGACCATGGCCGACTCCGAGCAATTCGACGCACTGATCGCCCTTGGCGCGGTGATTCGCGGCGAGACCTACCACTTCGAGATCGTCTCCAACGAGATGGCCGCCGGCATCAACCGCATCGGCCTCGACACCGGCATGCCCATCGCCAACGGCGTGCTCACCACCGAGGACGACGACCAGGCCATCGCCCGCATGCACGAGAAAGGCAGCGACTGCGCCAAAACGGCGGTCGAGATGGTGCATCTGCTGCGCGCGGTGGTGGCATGAGCAGCAAGTCCGCCCGCCGCCGCGCCCGCGAGTTTGCCCTGCAGGGCATCTATCAGGCCCTGCTCTCTGGCAACAGTCTGGCCATGATTGAAGACCAGATGCGGAGCACTCCCAGTTTCGACAAGGCCGATGGCGAGCTGTTCACGACCTTGCTGCGCGGCACGCTGAATGACACCGCGGCGCTGGAAGCCGAGTTCGCGCCCTTCATTGGCCGCACCGTGACCGAGCTCTCGCCCATCGAACGTGCCGTGCTGTTGCTGGCCACGCACGAGCTGGAGCGCCACATCGAGGTGCCCTACAAGGTCGTCATCAACGAGGCCATCGAGCTGGCCAAATCCTACGGCGGCACCGACGGCCACCGCTTTGTGAACGGCGTGATGGACAAGGTCGCGGCCAAGCTGCGTCCGACCGAGTTCGCCGCCCGCGAAGCGGCGCGCAAGGGCGACTGACACCTCGCCCGAACCACAAAAAAGGCCGCGACGATCGCGGCCTTTTTTGCTGACGTGCTTACCCGGCAATCAGTCGGGCTCGCCACCGCCCGCCTTCGGGTCGTGCGGCAGGAAGTCGCCCGGCACCGGCAGCGGCGTGCTGGGCAGCACCATGTCCTCCGGGCTGAGCTGTTCGGTGAAGCCGTCGAGCGAGCCGAGCATGCGCTCGTCGCGACGCGCCACCGGCTTGCTCATCAAGTAGTACGTGGTGAGCCGCGTGAGCGCCGACAGCGCACGTCGATGCGTGCGCTCGTAGGCGTGCGAGGCGTCGGCGCCAAAGCCGATCAAGGCGGTGCGAATATCGTTGCCGGCCTCAACCGCCGCCGCGCTGTCGCTGCGGTAAAAACGGAACACGTCGCGACGGTGCGAGATGTTGTACTTCTCGGCGATGCCGATCAGCTTGCGCGTCAGGTGGTAATCGAAGGGGCCGCTCATGTCCTGCATGCAGATGGTGACCGCGTGTTCGTCGGTGTTCTGCCCCGGCGCGGCGATGGCGATGTCGAGGCTGAGCATTTCGGCGATGTCGCCGTGCAACGCGGCGGAAGCGCCAGAGCCAACTTCTTCGGTAATGGTGAACAGCGGGTGCACATCGACCGGCGGCACCAGCTTGCCGTCCTGTACCGCCTTGCAGGCGGTGAGCAGCGCAGCCACGGCGGCCTTGTCGTCCAGATAGCGCGACACGATGTAGCCGTTCTGGCAAATCTCGGGCTGCGGATCGAAGGCCATGGTGTCGCCCACCCGCAGGCCGGCCGCTTCGAGGTCCATGGCGTTGCGCGCCGGCACGTCCACCCGCACCTCGACATGGTCCCAGCTACTGGGCTGGGTGTCGATTTCGGGGCCGAAGGCATGGCCGGAGGTTTTGAGCGGCAGGCAGGTGCCGCGCACCTGGCCCTTGTCGGTGAACACCGTCAGCCGCCCGCCTTCGGCAAAGCGTGACGACCAGTGGCCGATCGGCACGATGCCCAGACGTCCGTTCGACTTGATCTCGCGCACCATCGCACCCAGCGTATCGAGATGCGCCACGATGGCCCGCGCCGGCCGCGGCTGTTCGCCCTTGAGCGTGGCGCGGATGGCGCCGCGGCGGGTCATCTCGTAGGGGATGTTCATGGCCTCGAGCTGGCCCGCGGTATAGCGCGCCACGGCATCGGTGAAGCCCACCGGGCTGGGAATGGCCAGCAGCTGGAGCATGGTTTCTTCGAGGTAGTCGTAGTCGAACGGGAAGTCTTTTTCCATTAACGATCTCCGGGGTGAGTTTGCGCACGAGTGCGCGGAAACAGCAGGTCGATAAAACGCTCTGCCGTCGGTTGCGGCTCGTGGTTGGCCAGACCCGGCCGTTCATTGGCTTCGATGATCACGTACTCGGGCGCCGCCGGATCGGGCACCATGAAATCCAGCCCGGTGACCGGGATGTCCAGCGCGCGGGCGGCCGCCTCTGCGTCACGACGCAGCACCGGATGCAGGTTGTCGGTCACATCATGGATCGTGCCGCCGGTATGCAGATTGGCGGTGTTGCGCACGGTCAGCGGCTGCTGCGCCGGCAGGATGTCGTCCAGCGTATAGCCCTGACGGGCCACGCAGCGGCGGGTTTCGTCGTCCACCGGAATGCGCGACTCCCCGCCCGTGGCGGCCTGGCGCCGGCGACTCTGTTTGTCGATCAGCGCGCGGATCGGGCTGGCGCCATCGCCCACCACCGCCGGCGGACGCCGCACGGCCGCCGCCACCACGCGGTAATCGATGACCACCACGCGCAGATCCTGGCCGGGACAAAAGGTTTCGATCAGCACCCGGTCGCAGAACTGGCCGGCGCGCTCGATGGCCGAGAGCAGCTCGTCGGCGCGGGTCACATTGACGCTGATCCCCTTGCCTTGCTCGCCCTCCACCGGCTTGACCACCACCGCCGCGTGCCTGGCGAGGAAGGCCAGATCCGCCTGCGAGCCGTCGGCGACGCGCTGATCGGGCACTTTCAGACCCGCCTCGGCCAGCAACTTGAGCGTCACCCGCTTGTCCTGGCAGCGACTCATGGCAATCGCCGAGGTCAGCTCGGTGAGCGACTCACGGCACACCACGCTGCGCCCGCCCAGCGACAGACGGAAATAGCCGTTAGCGGCGTCGAGCACTTCGGCATGAATGCCGCGCTTGCGCGCTTCGTCGGTAATCAGCCGGGCGTACGGGTTGAGCTCGGCCTCGTCGCTCATCGGCTGGGTATAGAAGGGCTCGTTGATCGCGTTGCGCCGCTTGACCGCAAACACCGCGATGCGCTGAAAGCCGAGCTTCTCGTACAGCGCGATGGCCTGTTCGTTGTCATGCATCACCGACACATCCATCCAGGCGCGGCCGCGGGCATGAAAATGCTCGGCCAGATAACGCACCAGCGCCTCTCCCACGCCGGGGTGGGCGGCCTGCGGCGCCACCGCCAGCGACCACAGGCTGCTGCCTTGCTGCGGGTCGGAAAAAGCCTCGACATGATCGAGCCCCATGGCCACGCCAATGATCTCGCCCGAGGACAAATCCTCGGCCAGCGCCCAAGTGATGTGTCGATCGGCGCGTTGAGCCCACACCTGCGGCGCCCCCACCGGCACCATCTTGCGACTGTGGTACAGCGCATTGATCGCCGCCACATCACTGCGGGTGCGCAGGCGCCGCAGCGTGAAACCGCGACGCGCCGGGCGCTGCGCGCGATAGCCGCCGAGCCCGAGCCGGAAGGACTCGGAGGGGTCGAGGAAGAGTTGCTGCGGCGCCTGCGCGACCACCACGTGCGGGCGCTCGACGTAGTAGGCGATGTCGCGCTGGCCGGGGCGCTCTTCGAGCAAGGCGGCGGCAAGCTCGCCCGCATCGGAGTAAGTCTGGGCGGGCAGCCAGCGTCCCCAGCCGCATTCGATCACCACATTGGCCGGCATGTCGCGCTTGTCGGGCTGGCTGTCCGACAAATGCAGCGGTTGGCTGCCGGGGCGCAGGGCGCGGGTGACATGTTTTCGGATCATGACCGTTGTCCGTCAGGCAAGATGGGTCTGCAGCCACCACTCGAGCAGACCGAGCTGCCAGAGCTTGGAGCCGCGCAGCGGCGTGATGTGTTCGCCCGGGTTGGCGAGCAGACGATCGACATACGCGGGATTGAACAATCCCCGCTCGCGCGCCGCCTGGCTGTGCAGGGCGTCGCGCACGGTGTCGAGCGTGGAGCCCTGCAGATACTTGAGGCCGGGCACCGGGAAATAGCCCTTGGGCCGGTCGATCACTGCCGCCGGAATGACCTTTCGCGCGGTCTCCTTGAGCACGCCCTTGCCGCCGTGGGCGAGCTTGTGACGGGCCGGGATACGGCCGGCGAACTCGACCAGCTCGTGGTCGAGGAAGGGCACGCGCGCCTCCAGACCGAAGGCCATGGTCATGTTGTCCACCCGCTTGACCGGATCGTCCACCAGCATGATCGAGGTATCCAGGCGCAAGGCCTTGTCGACCGGGTCATCGGCCCCCGGCCGCGCAAAGTGTTCGGCCACGAAACGGCCGCTGAAGTCCTCGGCGTGATAGTGCGGCTGCACCAGATCGCGGTAGTCGGCATGGTCGCGGTCGCGGAAGGCGGCGAGGTAGTCGCCCACCGCATCGGTGCTGCCGTCGAGCTTGGGGTACCAGTGGTAGCCACCAAACACCTCGTCGGCGCCCTGCCCGCTCTGCACCACCTTGGTGTGGCGCGACACCGCCTCCGAGAGCAGATAGAAGCCGATGCAGTCGTGGCTGACCATTGGCTCGTTCATCGCCGCGATGGCCTCGGGCAGACGCTGCAGCAGCTGCGCCTCGGGCACGAAGATGCGCTCATGCCGCGTGCCGAAGCGGTCGGCGATGATCTGCGCAAACTCGAACTCGTTGCCCTTCTCGCCGCCCACATCGGCAAAGCCCACGTTGTAGGTGTGCAGATCGCGCACGCCGGCTTCGGCCATCAGCCCGACGATCAGGCTCGAATCGACGCCGCCCGATAGCAACGCGCCCACCGGCACATCCGCCACCAGCCGGCGCTTGACCGCGGCCCGCAGCTGCTCGAGCAGCATCTCGCACCACTCCTCAAAGCTGCGCGCCTCGTCCTCGGCCGTGCGCACGGCCTGCATGGCCCAGAAGGTTTTCTCTTCGCGGCGACCGTCGGGATGCACCACCATCAGCGTGCCCGGCGCGAGTTTGCGCACGCCCTTGAGCAGCGTGTAGGGCGCCGGCACCACGGCATGAAAAGACAGATAACTATTGAGCGCGACCGGGTCGATCGCGGTATCCACGCCGCCCGCCTTGAGCAGCGCCGGCAGCGAGGAGGCGAAGCGCAGCGCGCCCTTCACCTCGCTGTAGTAAAAGGGTTTGATGCCGAGGCGGTCGCGGCCGAACACCACCTTGCCGCTGTCGCGCTCCCAGATCGCGAAGGCGAACATGCCGTTGAGGCGCTGCACGAAGTCCAGCCCCCAGGCGTGGTAGGCCTTGAGCAGCACTTCGGTGTCGCCGTGGGAGTAAAACGTGTAGCCCAGGCCTTCGAGCTCGGCGCGCAGTTCCGGGTGGTTGTAGACCGCACCGTTGAACACGATGCCCATGCCCAGCATCGGGTCGAACATCGGCTGCTGCGCCGCTTCGGTCAGATCCATGATCTTCAGCCGGCGGTGCCCGAAGCCCCGCCCCAGCTGCATCTCGAGACCCGCGCCGTCGGGGCCGCGGCTTTCCTGCGCCGCCACCATCCGCCCCAGCGCCGCCGCGTCGGGCAGGGCCCCATCAAACCGAATTTCACCTGCTATGCCACACATGCTTTGTCCTCGTGAGTTCATCGCGCGTGCCGGCTGACGCAATGACGCTCGCCAGCTCACACAAAACGCTCTGACTCACCCCGCCAATACGGCGCGAGGCGACAGGGACAACACCGTGACGCCGAAACGGCGACACCGCATGACAGCCGCACGGGTGCGACAGGTGGCCGTGGTCAAAAGACCTTGAGCGTTTTGCACGCGCCTCCCGATCCGCGCCGGCCAAAGAGCGCACCAGGATTCAAGAATGTTGCATTGTAACAAAACTATTTTGCACAAACGTTTCAAGACGCAACGCATATTCCTGGCGCATCCAGCCGCCTCTCCGGCACGCTGACACTTGGGGGCGCCCCCCGACCGCGCTATGCTTGCAAACCCCACCGCACAGCTCGGCCATGACTTCCGAATTCGACCTCATCCGCCGCCACTTCACGCGCCCCACCCGACACACCGATCTGGCCGGCGGCGATGATGCGGCGCTGTGGCGCACCACGCCCGGCCATCAGCTGGTGGTGTCGGTCGACATGCTGGTCGAGGGACGGCACTTTTTTGCCGACGCCGACCCGACCGATCTGGGCTGGAAGACCCTCGCCGTCAATGTATCCGACATCGCCGCGATGGGCGCCACGCCGCGCTGGGCGCTACTGGCGCTGGCCCTGCCCGACGCCGATGCCGACTGGCTGGCCGCCTTTGCCGAGGGTTTCTACGCCTGCGCCGACGCGTTCGGCGTGGACCTGGTCGGCGGCGACACCACGCGCGGCCCTCGCAATCTGAGCGTCACGATGTGCGGCGAAGTCCCCGCCGGCCACGCCATTCGCCGCGACGGCGCCCGCCCCGGCGACGATCTGTGGGTCTCCGGCCAGCCCGGCCGCGCCGCCCTGGCGCTGTGGCATCTACGCGACGCTCTGGCGCTGGACCCCGGCCATCGCGACGCCTGCCTCGCCGCCCTGCACCGCCCCCAGCCGCGCGCCGCGCTCGGTCTCGCGCTGCGTGGCGTGGCCAGCGCCATGCTCGACGTGTCCGACGGGCTGCTCGGCGACCTCGGCCACATTCTCGACGCCAGCGCCGTCGGCGCGCAGATCCTCGCCGCCCAACTGCCCGAAGCTGCGCTGATCGCCGCCTGTGGCGACACCACCCGCGCGCGCCAGGCCTGCCTGTCCGGCGGCGACGACTACGAATTGTTGTGCACCGCCCCAAGCGACCAGCGCGACGCCATCGCCCGCCTGAGCGCCGAACTCGCCCTGCCGCTGCACCGCATCGGCATGATCACCGCGCCGGCCGACGGCCTGACACTGCGCGCCGCTGACGGCAGCACCGCGCCACTCGCGCGACACGGCTTCGACCACTTCAGCGCCTGAGCCTATACTCGGCCCTTTCCTGAACACTCAGACCGATGCGCCCCACTGTCCGCTTCCTGTTCGCCAAACCGGCGCATTTCATCGCCCTCGGCTTCGGTTCGGGCCTGTCGCCCAAAGCCCCCGGCACCGCCGGCACGCTGGCCGCGTGGCTGCTGTTCCCCTTGCTGGCGTCACTCAATGGCACCGAGTTTCTGGTGTTTGTCCTCAGCGGCTTCGTGCTCGGCGTCATCGTATCGGATCGCACCGGGCGCGCACTGGGCGTGTCGGACCACGGATCCATCGTCTGGGACGAGATCCTGCCCTTCTGGGTGGTGCTCTACTTCACCCCCGACACGCTGGCCTGGCAGACGGCCGCCTTCGTGGCGTTCCGCTTCTTTGACATCGTCAAGCCGCAACCCATCAAATGGGCCGACAGCAAGGTCAAGGGCGGCTTCGGCGTCATGCTCGACGATGTCATCGCCGCCGGCTACACCCTGCTGGTGCTGGCCCTCGCCGCCCGCGCGCTAGCCCTGTGATGGACGCGCAGCTTGACGCCCTCGCCCGACGCACCGGCCACTGGCTGCTCGAACGCGGCTGGCGACTGGCCACGGCCGAATCCTGCACCGGCGGCTGGATCGCCGAAACCGTAACGGCCATCGCCGGCAGTTCGGACTGGTTCGACAGTGGCTGGGTGACCTACTCCAACGCCGCCAAAATGCGCCAGCTCGACGTGCCGGCCAGCGCACTCGACACCTTCGGCGCCGTCAGCGAACCCGTGGTCAGCGCCATGGTGCAGGGCGCGCTGGCGCATAGCGACGCGCAGGTCGCGATCGCCGTCTCCGGCGTCGCCGGCCCAAGCGGTGGTCGCCCCGGCAAGCCGGTGGGCACGGTCTGCATCGCCTGGGGGTGGCCGGACCGGCCGGTACGCACTACCACATTTCACTTCGATGGCGACCGGGAGCAGGTGCGACGCCAGGCCGTGATTCACGCCCTCGACGGGCTGCTTCTGGCCGACACACCAGCAAACTCTGTGCCATAATCCAACGCACGTTTTCAGAGGACGACACCATGGACGACAACAAGGCCAAAGCCCTTGCCGCCGCGCTCGCGCAAATCGAAAAGCAGTTCGGCAAAGGCTCGATCATGCGGATGGGTGACGGTGATGTCGCCAAGGACATCCAGACCGTCTCCACCGGCTCGGTGGGGCTCGACATCGCACTGGGCCTGGGTGGCCTGCCGCGCGGCCGGGTGGTCGAGATCTACGGCCCCGAATCGTCCGGCAAGACCACGCTGACCCTGCAAGTCATTGCCGAAATGCAGAAGCTCGGCGGCACCGCCGCCTTCATCGACGCGGAACACGCGCTCGACGTCAATTACGCTGAAAAACTCGGCGTCAAGGTCAGCGATCTGCTGATCTCGCAGCCCGATACCGGCGAGCAGGCGCTCGAAATTACCGACATGCTGGTGCGCTCCAGCGGCGTCGACGTGGTGGTGATCGACTCGGTCGCCGCCCTCACGCCGAAGGCCGAAATCGAAGGCGAGATGGGCGATCAGTTGCCCGGCCTGCAGGCCCGCCTGATGAGCCAGGCGCTGCGCAAGCTGACCGCCAACATCAAGCGCAGCAACACGCTGGTGATCTTCATCAACCAGATCCGCATGAAGATCGGCGTGATGTTCGGCAGCCCCGAGACCACCACCGGCGGCAACGCGCTCAAGTTCTACTCGTCGGTGCGCATCGACATCCGCCGTACCGGCGCGATCAAGAAGGGCGATGAAGTGATCGGCTCCGAGACCCGCTGCAAAGTGGTCAAGAACAAGGTCGCCCCGCCGTTCAAACAGGCCAATTTCGACATTCTCTACGGCGAAGGCATCTCCCGCGAAGGCGAGATCATCGACCTGGGCGTGGAAGCCAACATCGTCGACAAGGCCGGCGCCTGGTACTCCTACAGCGGCACCAAGATCGGTCAGGGCAAGGACAATACGCGCGAATTCCTGCGCAACAATCCGGCCATGGGTCGCGAAATCGAGAACAAGGTGCGCGCGCACTTCAATCTGCCGGCCATGCCGGAGATCGCGGCCAGCACCCCGGAACCCAGCGAAGCCTGATCTGCATGAGCGAGTCGCTCAAGACGCGTGCCTTGCGCCTGCTGTCGCAGCGCGAACATAGCCGCGCCGAGCTGACTCGCAAGCTGGCGCCCCATGGCACGCCCGAGGAGATCGCCGCGCTGCTCGAACGGCTTGAAGAAGTCGATTTGCAGTCGGACGCGCGCTTCGCTGAAAGCTATGTGCGCAGTCGTCAGGCGCGTTACGGCAGCCGGCGCATCGCGCTGGACTTGAAGCAGCGCGGCGTCAGCGATGACTTGATCGCCGCCGCGCTGGATGAAGGCAGCGAAGGCGACGATCAAGTACGGGCTCGGGACGTATGGGCAAAAAAGTTTGGCACCCCGCCGGTCGATGCCCGTGAGTGGGCAAGGCAGGCGCGCTTCCTTCAGGGACGCGGCTTTGGTGCCGATGTGATTCACAGGATATTGAAAGACCGCGACGATGAGTCTGCTTAAGGTCACCGGCCTCCGGAAGAAGTACCGCGCACGCACCGTGGTGCACGACGTCTCCTTTGACGTCGGCAGCGGTGAGGTCGTCGGTTTGCTGGGCCCCAACGGCGCCGGCAAGACCACCTGTTTCTACATGATCGTTGGCCTGGTGGCTGCCGATGGCGGCGAGATCACGCTCGACGACCAGGTGCTCACCCATCTGCCGATCCATGAACGCGCCCGGCTCGGTCTGTCCTACCTGCCGCAGGAAATGAGCGTGTTCCGCAAGCTCACGGTGGCCGAGAACATCCAGGCGGTGCTCGAACTCCAAGGCCTGAGCGCCGATGAAGTCACCAAGCGCCTCGACGAACTCCTCAACGAACTCGGCATTGCTCATCTGCGCGACAACACCTCGGTCTCGCTCTCGGGTGGCGAACGCCGCCGCTGCGAGATCGCCCGCGCGCTGGCCACCTCGCCCCGACTGATTCTGCTCGACGAGCCCTTTGCCGGCGTCGACCCCATCGCCGTGCTCGACATTCAGAAGATCATCCGCTACCTCAAGGAGCGCGACATCGGGGTATTGATCACCGATCACAACGTGCGCGAAACCTTGGGCATCTGCGAGCGCGCCTTCATCATCAACGCGGGCGAGGTGCTCGCCAGCGGCACGCCGACCGACATCGTGACCAATGACCAGGTACGACGGGTCTATCTGGGCGAGCATTTCCGTCTCTGACCCCCCGCGCCGATCATGAAACCGACCCTCCAGCTCAAACTCTCGCAACACCTGACGCTCACGCCTCAGTTGCAACAGTCGATCAAGCTGCTGCAACTGTCGACCATCGAGCTGAACCAGGAGATCGAGCAGGCCTTGCTGGACAACCCCTTGCTCGAGCGCGACGACGAGCCGGGTGAGGACACCAGCGAAACCCCGCCCGAGGCCCCCACCGAGGGCCCGAGCGAGCGCGACGAACCCGCCGCCGAGGCCCCGCTGGACGACATGAGCGACTGGATGAGCGTGGGCACCACCAGCACCACGCATCGCGACGACGAAGACGACTCCGACTTCCAATCTTTCCAGGCCGCCGAAATCACGCTGCGCGAACATCTCGACCAGCAGGTGGCACTGACGCCGCTGTCCGACCGCGACCGCGCGCTGGTGCGCTTCCTCATCGAGGCGCTGGACGACGACGGCTATCTGAGTCAGCCGCTCGACGAACTATTGACGCTCCTGTCCGAAGACGCCGAGATCGAACTCGACGACCTGCAGATCGCCCTCCAGCACCTGCAGCACCTCGACCCCGCCGGCGTCGGCGGCCGCGGCCCGGCCGAGTGC
Organism: Denitromonas ohlonensis; assembly: GCF_007625205.1. Taxonomy (GTDB): domain Bacteria; phylum Pseudomonadota; class Gammaproteobacteria; order Burkholderiales; family Rhodocyclaceae; genus Nitrogeniibacter; species Nitrogeniibacter ohlonensis. Next base: position 49,369 of record NZ_VMNI01000012.1, read on the forward strand.
CTCGCGCTGCAACTGCGCATCCTGCCCGACACCGACACCCGCCAACTGGCGCTGGCGATCGTCACCGAGCACCTCGACACCCTCGCCCAGCGCGACTTCAACCGCTTGCGCCGGGCACTGCAGTGCTCAGAAGATGCTCTGCGCGATGCCCATCACCTGATCTGCAGCCTCAGCCCGCGCCCCTGCGCCCGCTTCGCCACCAACGAAACCCGTTACGTGATCCCCGACGTGGTGGTACGCAAGCACAAGGGCCGGTGGGCGGCGGTACTCAACGCCGACGCCATGCCCAAGCTCAAGGTCAATGCCTTGTACGCCCGGATACTCCAGCAGAACCGGGGCAACAACGGCGACCTCGGTGGGCAACTGCAAGAAGCGAAGTGGCTCATCAAAAACGTCCAGCAGCGTTTCGACACGATTTTGCGCGTCGCACAGTCAATCGTTGACCAACAGCGTCAGTTCTTCGATTATGGAGAGGTGGCGATGCGCCCACTGACACTGCGGGAGGTCGCGGAAGAGCTGGAGTTACACGAGTCCACCATTTCCCGCGTCACCACTCAGAAGTTCATGTCCACGCCGCGCGGCGTACTGGAGTTCAAATATTTCTTCGGCAGTCATGTCTCCACCGACACCGGTGGGGCAGCCTCTTCGACGGCGATCCGCGCGTTGATTCGTCAACTGGTGGACGCCGAAGACAGCAAAAAACCTCTTTCCGACGCAAAAATTGCCGATTTACTCAGCCAGCAGGGCATGGTTGTGGCCCGACGGACGGTCGCCAAGTACCGCGAGTCGCTCAACATCCCGCCGGTTAGCAAGCGCAAGACGATCTGACAACAGGAGCGATCATGAATCTCAATATCACCGGACATCATGTAGAAGTGACCCCCGCCATCCGTGAATACGTCAATGCCAAACTGGATCGCGTGATCCGGCATTTCGACAACGTCACCAGCGTGAACGTCATCCTGTCGGTGGAAAAGCTGGTCCAGAAATCGGAGGTCACGCTGCATGTTCGCGGCAAGGACCTGTTCGCCGAGAGCACTGACGAAGACATGTACGCCGCCATCGACACCATGGCAGACAAGCTCGACCGTCAGGTCATCAAGCACAAGCAGAAGCTGCAAGACCACGCACACGACGCGCTCAAGCATCAAAGCACCGAAGTGTGATCGATTCCCTCGGCGTCTTGGCGGTGGGTTGCGTTTATAATGGGCGTGTCGCACTCCATTGATCGCTCCCGCCTCCATCGCCGAGTCTGTTCCGCCCACCTCATAGGGCGCCTAGTTCGTTACATGAATCTTATCGCCCCCCTCCTTTCTCCCGACAATGTGCTCGTCGATCTCGACGCCAGCAGCAAGAAGCGTGTCTTCGAGCAAGCCGGCCTGATCTTCGAAAACAACCAGAGCATCGGACGCAGCGTCGTGTTCGACAGCCTGTTCGCCCGCGAGCGTCTGGGTTCGACCGGCCTCGGTCAGGGTGTTGCCATTCCCCACGGCCGAATCAAGGGCCTCAAGGACGCAACCGGCGCGGTCATCCGCCTGAGCACCCCGATCCCCTTCGACGCGCCGGACGGCAAACCGGTCAGTCTGCTGTTTGTGCTGCTGGTGCCCGAGCAAGCTACCGAACACCACCTGCAACTGCTCTCGGAGCTGGCGCAGCTGTTCAGCGACAGCGCCTTCCGTGAGCGTGTGGCCGAAGCCACCGACGCCGCCGCAGTGCATGCGCTGTTTACCACCTGGGGTACTGCCCATGCGGCAGACCAGCGTCGCGCGGCTCTTTGAGAAACTCGGCAAACGCCTGCAGCTGACCCACATCGGCGGTCGTCTCGACCGCTCGCTGTCTGTCACCGAAGCGCATACTTGGCCGGCCGATCTGGTCGGCCACCTCAACCTGATCCACCCCGATCGCTTCCAGATCCTCGGCACGGCCGAGATGGCCTGGGCACGCAAGCAGTCCGGCGACAAGGTGGCCCACCATGTGCGAGAAATTCTCGCTGCCCGCCCACCCGCCATCATCGTTGCCGACCATTGCGACGTCCCCGGCATCATCCGGCGCTGTTGCGAAGAAATGGATGTCGCACTGTTCACCTCGGCCATGGCATCGGCCAGCGTCATTGATCTGATGCGGCTCTATCTGTCACGCGAACTGGCCGAACGCACCGCCTTGCATGGCGTGTTCATGGATGTCCTCGGCCTGGGCGTGTTCATCACCGGCGACTCCGGCGCCGGCAAGTCAGAACTCGCGCTGGAGTTGATCTCGCGCGGCCACGGTCTGGTGGCCGATGACATGGTCGATTTCGCACGGATTGCCCCGAATACGCTGGAGGGGCGATGCCCCGAACTGCTCGAGAATTTTCTCGAAGTGCGGGGCATCGGCATTCTCAACATTCGCACGATTTTTGGCGAAACGGCCTGTCGCCGGAAGATGCAGCTCAAGCTGATCGTCTACCTGCAACGCCGCCGCCCCGGCGAAGACGACCCCACCCGCCTGCCCGTCACTCACGAAGCGCAGGACATCCTCGGCGTGCCCATCCGCAAGATCATCCTGCCGGTCGCCGCGGGCCGCAACATCGCCGTGCTGCTCGAAGCGGCGGTGCGCAACACCATTCTCCAGCTACGCGGCATCGACTCGACCCACGAGTTCATCTCCCGTCAGCGAGAGCTCCTGAGCAGCAACGACCCCGACTGAATTCCCCGAGAGAAATCATCCTAGAAACCGTCGTTGGACGCGCCCGAGTGTGCGCCTGGCGGGCTGGCCGGCAAGGCGCGACGACGCGCAGCCTGCACGCTGCAAGGAGGCGCAACGCAGCCAGACGGCCCGCCAGGCGCGCAGTCGGACGCGTAGCGCTATCACCCACCGGGTGATCGGCCTCGAAGCCGAAAAGCTTCGCATGTTCAATACCAGGCTCATGGGCACAAGCGGTCAACTGCGGTTTCTAGGATCATTGTGCACCTAGGGGTGCATGATCAGCCGCGGCCATGATATATTCATTCTTCATTTATGCCATTCAGCTATCTGAGGAAGAAAATGACCATCACCAAAAAAATTGCAATCGCCGCCAGTCTCGCCGCACTCCTGCTCCAACCGCTTGCCGGCCAAGCGAATCCACAACATGACAAGATGCGCAACTGCAACAAGACCGCCAAGGAAAAGGCACTCAAGGGCGAACCGCGCAAGGCCTTCATGAAGACCTGCCTGTCCGGCAAAGCCACGACCCCGGCGCCGCTGGCGGCGGCAAAGCCGGCCAAGAAGTAAGCGCCCGGTCGACGAAAAACGCCCCGAACAGATCGGGGCGTTTTTTGACTCACGGCATGCCAGGGTGGCGCTAGACGATCTCGAAAAACACCAGATCGCGCTCCACCTCCAGCGCCGAGAACCCACAGCCGATGCGGCCCTGCCCGGCCAGCAGCGCTTCCCCGCCGCGGATGCATTGCTCGCTGCCCGATTCATTGGCCACAAAGGTGCCGTTGGTGCTCTGATCGACCAGGAAAAAACCTTCGCGCCGGCGCTCCACCCGAGCGTGCTGCCGGGAGGTCCGCGGGTCGATCACGACCACGTCGTTACCCATCTCGCGGCCTAGCAACAAAATCGGACGCAACTCCTCGATCAGATGAACATCTTGCTGGTGGCGCAAGCGCAGACGCTGCGAAACGCGCGTTGCCGGCGGCACCGAGGTGGCCATGCCGGCACGGCCAGACAAGGCAAACACCGGCCATTCGAAGCCCTCGACCTTGAGCCCGGCCTCGTCGCGCTCGCGAATGACTTGCCGGGAGGCCGGCGACAACAGCAACACGGTCGCGCCGCTGACCAGCGCCTGACCGGCGTGCGCCATGCCCGCCAGACGCATCGCGACCGACAGCGCCTCACCCGAGGGCGGGCCTTCCATATCGATTGCGCCATGATGCAGACCGATCCGGATACCGAGCCGAACACCACGCACCGGCGGCAGGCTGGCCACCCGGTCGATCATTTCGCTGGCGGCCAGCACGGCACCGTCGCAGCGCTCGAATGCAGCACAGATCTCGTCAGTGGCCCGACGCAGAATTTCGCCGCCCTGGCCTTCGACCACGCGCTCAATGCGATTCATGCTGCGCTCAATGGCATGCCCCGCCTCGGTCTCGCTCAGCAGCGCGGCCAAGCGCTCGCCGCCGACCAGTTCGGCATACATCATGCATGCATTACGTTGTTGTGCCATGGATCGTTCCACGTCCCGTCCAAGCGCCTTGCCGCGTCTGACGACAGTCAAGGGCCTTAACCGGCTCCTGTTATAACTTCATGATCGGACAATGCCATGCCCGGTGCAAGTGCTTGCATGGGGTCAGTCCTCACGGGACGATGGCATCAAGGGAACGACGGTTTGCATCGTGCGCGGCAACTCGGGCGGATCGAATGCCACGTCCCCCTCACTCACCGGCGTATCACGGGTCAGCCCCTTGAAATCAAACAAACTGGCGTCGGACAGGTGCGATGGCACCACATTGCGCATGGCGGTCGTCAACGACTCGATACGGCCGGGATGCTGCTGCGCCCAGCCTTGCAACATGCCCTTGATCTGCTTGCGTTGGGCGTTCTCGAGCGATCCGCACAAATTGCACGGAATGATCGGGTAGTCCATGCCGCGCGCGAAGCGGACGATATCGGACTCAGCGCAATAGGCGAGCGGCCGAATCACCATGTGCTCACCATCGTCGCTGACCAGCTTGGGCGGCATGGACTTGATCCGCCCGCCGAAAAACATGTTGAGGAACAGGGTTTCGATCATGTCATCGCGGTGATGACCCAAGGCGATCTTGGTCGCCCCCAGTTCCCGCGCCGTGCGGTAAATGATGCCGCGGCGCAGCCGCGAACACAGCGAACAGGTGGTCTTCCCCTCGGGGATCTTGTCCTTGACGATGGAGTAGGTGTCTTCGGTGACGATGCGATAGTCGACACCGATCGACGCACAATACTCAGGCAGCACATGGTCAGGAAACCCCGGCTGCTTCTGGTCGAGGTTCATGGCGATGAGACGGAAATCCACCGGCGCGCGCTCGCGCAAGGCCAGCAGCACCGACAGCAGGGTGTAGGAGTCCTTGCCACCCGACAGGCAGACCATGACCGTATCGCCATCTTCAATCATGTTGAAGTCGGCGATGGCCTCTCCCACCGCACGCTCAAGCTTCTTCTTGAGGCGGAGAAAGGTGTTGGAGTGACGCCCTTCGGGCGCTTCGCTCGGCGCAGTCGTCATGGACACTTTGAGCCTTGATCAGGAAAACAAGAATGTAATGATTATGTTGCGACGCAGCATATCACGCGGATATCCAAGATATCAATACGATAGCGTACTGTTAAAACGATCGTTTATTCCATTTGGCTGCCTACAGATGCGCACTACGCCCACCGTCAACGGCCAGAATCTGGCCGGTCATGTAGCCTGCATCAAACAACAAAAAACGCACCGTCGCAGCGATATCGGCAGGGGTTCCCTCTCGCTTGAGCAAGGTGTGCTCGACAATGCCGGCGCGTTCGAGCGGATCGAACTGCCCATCGTCAGGCCACAGCACCGCCCCGGGCGCCACCCCATTGACCCGAACCGCCGGCGCCAGTTCGATCGCCATCGCCCGGGTCAGCCCGGCCAGGCCGGCTTTTGCCGCGCAATACACCGGGTAATCGGCCAGCGGACGGTCGGCGTGAATGTCCACGATGTTCACAATGGCGCCGCCGCTGGCCTTCAGTGCAGGTGCGGCGGCTTGCATCAGAAACAGCGGTGCCTTGAGGTTTGACCCGATCAGATCATCCCAGGCGGCTTCATCAATCTGACCGAGCGGCGTCGGGAAGAAGCTTGAGGCGTTGTTCACCAGACCATCGAGCCGGCCAAAATGCGCCACCACCGACGACACCAGCGCCGGCAAGGCCGCCGTATCGGCCAGATTGGCCGCAAACACGGCCGCCGAGCCCGGTCGCTGGCCGTTGAGTTCATCGGCCAAGGCCAACGCGGCCTCGGTGGAACTGCGGTAATGCACTGCCACGCGCGCGCCGGCCGCGTGCACCGCGCGCGCAATCTGCGCACCCACGCGCCGCGCGGCACCGGAAATCAAAACAACGGGAGACACATCCACAGCAGACACAAAACACTCCCAAAAGGAAGGAATGACGATAGCGTGCAGTATCCCATACCCGGCCCGCCGGCTAACGACAAGCCCTGGCCACCCATGTAAACTTTGCACTTTTGCCCGGATGCGCCATGAACCTGCCCCAACCCTCGGACGAAGCCCTCGCGCAAAGCGACGCACTGGTCGCGCGTCTGCGCACGTCCATCACCGAGGCGGGTGGCTGGATCAGCTTTGCCGACTACATGCATCAGACGCTATACACGCCGGGGCTGGGTTACTACAGTGGTGGCGCGCACAAGTTTGGCCCGGCGGGCGACTTCATCACCTCCCCCGAACTCACCCCGCTGTTCGGCCAGGCCCTGGCACAGCAAGTGGCCGAGGTCACTGCGCAGTCCGCGCCCCACGTGCTCGAAGTGGGGGCTGGCACCGGACACCTTGCGGCCGACCTGCTGCTGGCGCTCGACCGGCTCGGCTGTGCGCCCGAGCAGTATTCGATTCTTGAAGTCTCCGGCGAACTGCGCGGCCGTCAGGCCGACACCCTGCGCGAGCGCGCGCCTGCGCTGGCCGACCGGGTGCGCTGGATCGACGCGCTGCCCGAGCACTTCTCGGGCGCGGTGGTGGCCAATGAGGTGCTCGACGTGATGCCGGTGCATGTGCTGGTCTGGCGCGACGGCGCGGTGTTCGAGCGCGGCGTGGCCCTCAACGATGAGGGCGGGTTCGCCTGGGCAGACAGCCCCGCCAGCGAACACTTGCGCCTCGCCAGCCAAACCCTTGGCGCGCCGATGCCCGCCGACGGCGAGTACGTGAGCGAGTTGAATCTGGCCGGACCGGCCTGGGTGGCCGACTGGAGCGCCCGCCTCGAGGCCGGCGCCCTGCTGCTGATCGACTACGGCTATCCGCGCGCCGAGTACTACCTGCCCAGCCGCAGCAACGGCACGCTGCTGTGCTACTACCGCCACCACGCCCACGGCGACCCGTTCATGTGGCCAGGCCTGAACGACATCACCGCTTTTGTGGATTTCACCGCCATTGCCGAAGCCGCCTTCGAAACCGGCTTGAGCATCTATGGCTACACCAGCCAGGCGAGCTTTCTGTACAACTGCGGGGTGCTGGAATTGCTGGCCGAGCGCGGCGACCAGACGCAACCGGACTACATCCGCGCCGCGCGTGCCGTGCAACGGCTGACCGCGCCGCACGAGATGGGCGAACTGTTCAAGGTGCTCGCTATCGGCAAGGGCCTCGCCGAACCGCTACTCGGCTTCCGTCGCGGCGACCGCCTGCACGGCCTGTAGGCCGCGCGGCATCAACTCTGATTGCGATACACCGTCTGCAGGAAGGCGTCGGCATCTTCGCGGGCCGCCGAAGGCGACGCAGGCGGATGGCTTTCGGGCTCCGGCGCGACCGACTCGGGCTGAGGCAGCCAGCCGGCGTCGAGAATTTCGTCTTCGTAGTCGGGGCCGGGTACGCCCGGCGCGGGAATCACGTCCATGTCATCACCTGTCCGGGCGGGTACTGCCACATTAACAACGACTTTATCTTGGCGCGCGGCAGCGCCGCATGCGAGGCAATAACGCACATTCGACAAAAACCTGAACGCTACCTGGCCTCAATCGGCCAAATTCTCCTGAAGCCAGTCGCGAATCCGCTCAGCCACCGGCTCCCAGCCATCTTCGAGCATCATGGCGTGACCCATGTCGTCGAAAATCTCGACCTCGACGCCATACGACGAACCGGTCGAGCGGACCTCGGCCGGCGGAATCAGCTGATCGTGCTCCGCGCCGAGCACCAGCAGTGGTGTGGGCGCCATGCGTGAGCGCATCGGCAGATTGAACAGGGTCATGTCCCAGATCGCGCGGTGGCTTTCGGGCTGCGAAGCGCGCAGATAGCGGCGCATGTCATCGGGCGGGACCGGTTTGTGAAACAGCGCGTCATGCAGGGTCGAGGCATTCGCCAGCCCGCCCTCCAGCAGCTGATTCAGATCGGCCAGCAGCGCCGGCTTGCGGAACATCAGGCCCACGGCCGAGCTCCACAGGCCTTGCGGCGGCACCGAGGCCATCAACACGGCCGCCGGCGCGTCGGCCTGCTCCAGATACTTCTGCACCACCATGCCGCCCATCGAGTGGCCGATCAACGCCGGCGTCACGGGCAAAGCGGTCACCACTTCGGCCAGATCATTGACGTAGTCGCTGATGCTGTAGCTGTCGAGCTGGCTGCGCTGACGGCTCTGGCCGTGGCCCGACAAGGACACCGCGTAGCTCGAAAAACCTGCCTTGGCGAACCAGGGCATGAAATGCTCTTGCCAGCACCACGCCGCCGTATACGCGCCGTGCACAAACAGCAGTGGCACCGGGTGCGCCTCGCCCTCGGGGGCACAGGCCAGCACTTCCAGTTCGCCAAATCGACTTCGGTTCATACGTCTGATTCCTGATTCCATCGTCGCAGCGTTGCGCGACACACCGGCACCACGGTAACGGATTCGCCGCGCCGCGACCATGCACAATTGCCATCCGGGTCGCAATCCGTTGTAATCGGCCCCTTATCCGAGGCGGACAGGCGGCATGCTGCTCAAATGGCTGGTTTCAATCGTGATCGTGGTGGCCTTGCTCGGCGGCCTGCAACCACTGGTGGCCCGCTACCTGCCGCTCGGCCGCCTGCCGGGCGATGTCACGATGGTGCGAAACGGCCGCACCTGGCACCTGCCCTTCACCACCACCGTGCTGATGTCGCTGCTGGCCTGGCTGATCCTGCGCTGGCTATGAGCGGCCGCGCGCTCAGCGCCCACGCACGGCCACACTGAGCCGATCCAGGCGCTCACCGCGCGCGTCGAACAACTCAATGATCCGCAGCCCCGGCGCCGGGTGCACCAGCACCGTGCCGCCGGTGCCCACCTCCCGCCCGTCCATGCGCCAGCGCAGACGCGCATCGTCAATCGTGGCGCGCAGCAACACCCCCTGACCCGGCGGGCGAGACCGCAGATCGATAATCTCGCGCACCGCGGGCGACGCGATCTGCGCGCTCGACTGCGGCGGCGACACCACCGCCACCGCCGTGCCGGCCAGAAACCATTCGTCCCGCGCGTTCTCGAGCGGCGGATCGAAGCGCACCGGGCGACGCAGCACGCCGGCCGGCACGATGCGTTCGACGGGCCATACGCCATCAGCGGCGAGCTGATCGACCAGCCAGGCGCGCACTTCGATCAGTGCCGTCGGCCCGGTTTCCATCCACACCGCGATGGTCACGCTGGCATTGGCACCGGCCGCCCAGGCGGCGCGCTCGGGGGTCACCATGGCGGCCATCACCGGCGGAAAGAAATCGCTGCCAATGAAGGCCGCCGCCGGCGACACGACCGGCTCGGGCGCGCGGCGGCCATCGGCCTGCCAGTGTGGCGCGCGCCATTGCCCGTCGACGGCCAGCATGCGGGTCAGCCCCGCCAGGTGAGGCAGGTCGAGCGCGTGCGCCGAAACCGGCAAAGCGGGCACATCGCCTTCGGGCAAGCGCCGCGCCAGATCGGCAACCGCGGCCGCCTCACCGCTCACCATCGCGTTGCGTACACTCAGCCAGCGCGGCGCCTCGGGCGTGCCGGCATTGAGCAGGCTGGCCGCCGTCACCACCCGCTTGTCGACCGCGCGGGCACAGTACAGCGGCCACAGCAGGCTGGCGGCGGGATACGTAAAACTCGTCGCATCGGCATGTTCGGCACGCAAACCGCCGACCTCGGCCAGCACCGCGCCGGTGGCGTTATCGAGCACCACCACCGCCGCCCGCGCCGGCGACGCGGCGCGCAGCGCGGCCAGCATGCGACGCTGCCAGCGCGCATCCAAGACCGTGCTCACCGTCGTGCCCGGTTCGCGCAGCACGCGGGCGGCCAGATGCGGCGCCAGCGTCCAGCGCGAGGTGAGCGTGACCGGGTCCAGCGCGGCGGCCAGCGCCTGCACCCGCTCGCAGGCTGCCGGACTGCCGATCCGGGCCACCAGGGTGCAGGCGCGCCGGGAGAGCACCGCCGGGCTGGCGCCGGGGCCACGCAACAGCGCCGCCAGCACCGCCGCTTCAGGCCGGTCCAGCGTGTCGGCCGTCTTGCCGGTCAGGGCCCAGGCGGCGGCCGAGATGCCGCGCAGGCGACCGCGAAACGGCGCCAGATTGAGGTAGGCCTCGAGAATCTGCGCCTTGCTCCAGCGCGCCTCGAGCGCCTGGGCGGCCAGCGCCTGATCCCACTTCTGTTCGAAACTGCGGCGCCGCTGGCCCTGACCGGCAGGCTGCAAGGCCGGGTCGAGCAAGCCGGCCAGTTGCATGGTCAGCGTGGAGGCCCCTCGCGCATGCTCGAACCACAGGTTCTGCACCGCGGCGGCGGCCACGGCGCGCCAGTCGACACCTTCGTGCTGGTAAAAGCGCCGGTCTTCGGCTTCGAGCAAGGCTTCGAGCATGGCCGGCGACAAGGCGTCCAGCCCGACCCAGTCGAGACGGTCGTCGTCGAAGCGCAGCTGGCGCTCGGCCAGCGGCTCGCCATGGCGGTCGACCAGCTGCGCGACGCTGCTCACATGCGCGGCGCGCACCTCGGCAAACGCCGGCAGCACCTGCGTTTCGGCCAGCGCGGGCGTGGCCACGGCGACCCCCCAGCCCAGCGCGCACAACAGGTTTCGAGCCCAGCGATTCATACCTGAAAGTGTGGCACGCGCGGCCGCCTGCGTCGTGTGAGGAAAGGTGTCAGCCACGGCCGGCTGTGACGTCGGCTGCCTCGATGGCGGCCAGTCGGGCGCTGCGGATGGCCGCAGGAATCGCGGATTTGTCGGCACACTGGCGCGCGACGCCGCCGCCATCGACCGATTGTGCCGCCGCCAGCGTAGCCAGCCAGCGGGCGACGGCAGCGCCGGGCACGGGGTGGGCACAGGGGGCCGCTTCGAGCAGCGTGCTGAGGCGTTCGGGGCGGCGGAAAGCGTCGCAGCGGCTGAGCAAGTCGAGCCGTGCCACGGCCGAGCTGGCGGTGGACAGGGTTTCGCCCTCGCGGGCAAGAATCACCGCCTGATCGCGGCAGGCCATCGGCACCTTGAGCCGGGCGCTGGCCGACTCGGCGGCCGCCACGTCGTGACCGACCAGCAGGGCCCAGCGATGGGCCAGCGGCAGATCGCGCGCCACCGCGCAGCGCAGCACGCCGGGCAGCAAGGGGTCGATCCGCCGGCGCGCCACCACCTCGGGCAGACAGCGCGCCAGCGCGCCGCAGGCGTCGAGCACCTCGATCATGCGCATCGGCGCGGGCGCCATCAGACCACGCGAGATTTCCTGCCAGACGCGCTCGGGCACCAGGTGGTCGGCTTCACCGCCATCCACCATCTGACACATCAGCGCCAGCGTCTCTTCGGCCACCGCGAAACCGTCAAACCGCGCCGCGAAACGCGCCACGCGCAGGATGCGTACCGGGTCTTCGGCAAAAGCAGGACTGACATGGCGCAGCAGCTTGGCGGCCAGATCGCGCTGGCCGCCGTAGGGGTCGACCAGCGTGCCATCCTCGCCGCGCGCCATGGCGTTGATGGTCAAGTCGCGGCGCAGCAGATCTTCTTCAAGCGTCACATCGGGCGCGGCATGCACCACGAAGCCGGTGTAGCCGTGCCCGCTCTTGCGCTCGGTGCGCGCGAGGGCATATTCCTCATGGGTGTGCGGGTGAAGAAAGACTGGAAAGTCCTTGCCCACGGCCGTAAAGCCGCGCGCCAGCATGGCCTCGGCCGTGCCGCCGACGACCACCCAATCCTTATCCTGCACCGGCAAGCCGAGCAGCGCGTCGCGCACGGCACCGCCTACGATATAAGTTTTCATCCTGGAAACCGTAGTTGGACGCGCAATCGGGCGCGTAGCGCGATCACCCACCGGGTGATCGGCCTCGAAGCCGAAGAGGTTCGCATGTTCAATACCTTGCTCATGGGCACAAGCGGCCAACTGCGGTTTCTAGGATCATGCGCCCGGTCAGCGTTGGCAAAGCGGCATTATCGCCGCTCGACCGCCTTCAGCGCACGAGCCGGCGTCGATTGACCACGAAACGGCGACGACCGGGGTGTGACCCGAGGTAGTTCGGCGCCACCGCTTCGAGCGGGGTCGGGTTCATGCCGAAGGGCAGCGGCGGGCCGTCGGTAATGTTATCGACCCGCATCGAGCGCACGTTGTCGCGGCTCATCATCGGATTCGGCGCCAGCTCAAGCAGCCGCGCCTGCAGCATGGCCAGGCCTTCGGGGATGGGTATGATCGGCGGCCGATGGCCGACCAGCCGGCCCACATAACGCACCAGATCGGCCAGGGTGTAGACGCCCGGCCCGGCCAGATCGCAAGTCAGTCCAATCGCATCGGCGCGGTCCAGGCAGGCGACGACGACCTTGGCCACATCCTCCACCCACACCGGCTGGAAGCGACAGGTCGCGCCACCGAGCGGCATCACCGGCGCGATACGCACCAAGCCGGCAAACAGGTTGAGGAAGCTGTCATCCTGCCCGAAGATCACCGACGGGCGCAGGATCGTCCAGTCCAGCGACGGGTCGGCATTGCGGATCACGGATTCACCGGCGGCCTTGGAGCGCTGGTATTCCGACGGCCCCTGGGCATCGGCGCCCAGCGCGCTGATATGCACCAGCCGCCGCACACCGTGACGCTGGCAGGCCGCCACCAGTCGGGCGGGCAACAGCACATGCGCCCGCTCGAACGCCGGCCCGTAAGGCGTGCCCGGTCGCGAATGCAGTACGCCGACGAGGTTAACCACCGCGCCCACGCCGTCCATCAGACCGCTGAGCACGCCGTCGTCGAACACATCGGCCTCAATCACCTCCACGGTCGGCAGCAGCAGCAAATGCCGCGCCCGGTGACGATGGCGCGTCGGCACGCGCACCCGATAGCCGGCGGCCACCAACTGCGCCACCACCGAGTGGCCGACATACCCGCTGCCGCCCACTGCCAGAATGACTTTCGATCGATCCATGCGTCTGCCTCCCAGGCATTGTTAGCGCGGCGCCACCTGCCCCAGGCGCGTCGTCAGCGACTGCGGCTTGCCCTCCATCAGGGCAGCGTAGATCACCGCATTGGCCATCACCTTCTTCACATAGTCGCGTGTTTCGTTGAAGGGAATGGTCTCTACATAGATTGCGCCTTCCAGCATGCGTTCATCGCGCCAGCGCTTGGCGCGCCCGGGCCCGGCGTTGTAACCGGCAGCGGCGAGCACCGGATGGTCGTCCAGATCGTCGAGCACGATGCGCATGTAGCTGGTGCCCAGCAGCACATTGGTGTCGGGCTCCTGCAGGCGGCTGCGGCGGTAGTCGGTCATGCCGATCTTCTTGGCCACCCAGCTGCCGGTGGCCGGCATCACCTGCATCAGGCCTTGCGCGCCCACCGGCGAGGCGGCGCGGGTGACAAAGCGGCTTTCCTGGCGCAACACGCCATACACCCAGGCCAGATCCAGATTCAGCGACAAGGCCTGCGGCTCGATCAGATCGCGGAACGGGGTGAGGTAACGCAGGCCGAAGTTGTCCTGCGGATTGACCGCTTCGGCGGTGTTGATGGCGCGGTCGTAAATGCCCTCGTCGAGCGCCAGTCGCGCGGCAGCCAGGCGGAAGCTGTCGTCGGCGCTGCGCAGGCGCCACAGCCACTCGCGCGTGCCCTCGGTATAGAGCGCCAATCGGTACAGCGCCAGCGCCCGCCGGATGTCCGGGTCGGCCGCCACATCCGCCTGCACCGCGGCCGTTTGTGGCGTGTCGGGCGGCGGCGGGGTAAAAGCGCGGCCGAGGCGCTCGTCGGCCAACATGCCATAGAAGTCAGGATGGCCGGCGATGCGCTCGAGCAGCAGACGGCCGCCTTCGGCCTCGCCCAGCGCCTGCTCGGCGCGGGCCAGCCAGTAGGTCCAGCTGCGCTCGGCGCGTTGCTCGGGCGACATGGCCAGAATCGCGTGGCGCACGGCTTTCCAGTCTTCCTGACGCAGCGCGGCGCGCACCTGCCAGGCGCGTTGCTCGTCGGGCATCTGCAGCTTGCCGGCCGCGCGGAACCAGCGCACTGACTCGGGCAGGTGGTCTTGCGCGGCGCGCCAGCCGAGCAACATGTAGCCATAGGCCTGATCGTCGGCCGACAAGCCATCGTTGAGCCGGGCAAAGCGGGCGTAGGCGGCTTTCGGGTCGCCCACGGCCAGCCGACCGAGCGCGGCGAGCATCAATTCGCTATCGGCGCGGCGCTGCGCAAAGCCGGGGCGCAGGTTGTCGAGGTAGCGCGCCGGGTCTTTGACCATCACCTTCAGGGCCGCGCTGGTTGGCGCCTCGCCGGCCGGCAGACCGCTGACGATCAGTTCCAGATCGCTCGGTCGGCGCGACATCATCTGTTCGCGAAAGCGCGCCCAGATGGCCTCCGGCGCCAAGCGGCCCGAGGCCGCCAGCTGGCCAACCAGCGCTTCGCAGGCCTCGGCCCGCAGGCTGAGCCCGGCCCACACCGCGGCCGCCTCGTCCAGCGCCGTGCGGTCCCCGATGCGCGCCCGCGCCAGCCAGTGCTGGCAGCGCTGACCATCGGTCGGCGAGGCCAGACCACCCCAGGCGCCGATAAAGCCGATCCAGTTTTCATCCTTGGCCAGCCGGTTCAACCAGGCGCCGCGCAGGCGGTCGGCCAGCACGCTGCCGGCGTAACGCGCCAGAAAGGCTTCAATGCGCGCCGTGTCGGGCGGCTCGCTGCGCGCCAGCTGGTTCTGCAGATGCCAGCATTTAACGTAGCGCTCCAGCAAATGCGGCGAGCGCCCCGCGGCGAGCTGGTCGAGCGTCGCCTGATCGCCGGTGCGCAGCGCCTCCCGCGCCGCCAGAATACGTTCGTCTCCGGTTGGCGTTTGCGCCCACACCGGACTCATGCACACCACGCCGAGCCACAGGACGACCCAGCCTTTTGCTACCTTCATCGCTTACTATTCCTTCGCGCCCATGTCTTGCCGGGGCTGTTTGATGTGATCCCGGCCTCGCTGGGCCGACCTGCTTACTCTACACGGCCCGTGCCGCAAAAACCTGCTCTGGATAGCGAAATGGAGATCGCCCGCAAACACCTGCGAGACACCGCCATCCGCGCCCGCGAAGCGCTCGGCCCCGACGCGCGCGCGCCGCTCGAAGCCGCGCTGCAAACGCATGTCGAGGCGCTGCTCGCGCGGCTCGCGCCAACCACGCTGGCCTTCTGCTGGCCGTATCGCGGCGAGCCCGATCTGCGGCCCGTCGTGCAACGCTGGCTGGCGGCCGACGCGGCCCGTTCGGCGGCCCTGCCCATCGTCATCGCGCCCGGTCAGCCCATGACATTCCGCCAATGGACACCGGCCAGCGAGATGGTTCCCGACCGCCATGGCATTCTCATGCCCGCCAGCGGTGCCACGCTGCACCCCGAACTGATCCTGATCCCGCTCAACGCCTTTGACGCCGCAGGCTATCGCCTGGGCTACGGCGGCGGCTACTTCGACCGCACCCTGGCCGCCCTCTCGCCCGCGCCGCAGACCATCGGCGTCGGCTTCGAACTCGGCCGCGTCGACACCACCCACCCCCAGCCGCATGACCACCCCATGCACTGGCTGGTCACCGACACCGGCATCCACCGCGTCGACGCGGCATGAACTGGCGCGCGCCGCTCGACGTGTATTGCGAACGCACCGATGCCAGTCTGTGGGCCGAACCGGTCAACGCGCTCACCAACCTCGCCTTCATTATTGTGGCCGCGTGGCTGTTGCGCCGCATGGACCGCCGCACACCCGCCGACCTGCGCGCGCTGGCCGGGTTGATCGGGGCGGTCGGCCTGGGCAGCGCGGTCTTTCACACCGTGGCGCAAACCTGGGCCGCGGTGCTGGACGTGGTCTTCATCGCGATTTTTGTGGTCGTGTTTTTACAGCGCGCACTGGTGCGACTGATCGGCTGGCGCAACATGGCCGCCAATGTCGCGGTGCTCGGCATGCTCCTCGTCAGCGCGGCCATCGCGCTCACCGTGACGCTCCCGGCGCTCAACGGCTCGGAGCTCTACCTCGGCCCTTGGCTGGCGCTGATCGCGCTCGCCGTGATCTGCCCCACGCCGCACGCCCGTCGCTGGCTCGCCGCCGCGGCCGCCCTGTTCGGTGTGTCCATGCTGTGTCGGAGCATCGATCTGGTGGTGTGCGACGCCTTCCCGCTCGGCACGCACTTTGGCTGGCACGTGAACAATGCTTTGGTCTTGTGGTGCGCCATGCGCGCCTTGCTGCTGGCGCCGCGCCTCGCACGCTGACCCCCCTGGCACACCCGCAGTTCAGCGATCGCCAAAAGCCTCGTCACTGCGCCCCCGAACCGCCGCGAGCATGACCTGCGCCAGTTCCTGGCGGCTCGCTTCGAGCAGCTGCACCGCCGCCGACCGCTCCGCCGGGTTGCGGGCACCCAGCGCCACCTGACCGACCCGGCGGATCGCCGCGTCGGAATCCATCCGGCCCAGCCCACGCAGCGCCTCCAGCCGGACGCCCGCGTCGGGGTCGCCCAGCGCCGCATCCAGCGCCCGCAGACTGGCGTCGTCGGACTCGCCACTCAGTGCCGCGACGGCCTCGCGCCGCGCCATGGTCTCGGCGTCTGGCGCCGGCGGGCTCTGCCACACTTCATCGATTCGGCGCGCCGAAGGCGCGGTGACGGGCGCCGATACTGGCTGGACATCGGCGGCACCAAAAACAACGATCTCGCGCACCCCCCGCGCACCGCCCGGCACCACCAGAATATTCCACGGCCTGGCAATCTGGACCACCGCCTCGGCCACCGGCACCGCGTGCAACTGCCATCGCCGCAGCTCGGTCGGCAACGGCCCGCGAATCGTCAGACGTGCGCCTGTCGCCTGCGCGACCTGCGCCAGCACCACCGGCAGCGACGCGGCGTCCGCACTCAAGCTCAGCCGGCCGGCGGCAATATTGAGATCGACACCATCCTCGGCCGACAGCGCCCCCTCGGCACCCGACAGCGCCACAAAAATGACCGCAAGAAGCGGGCTTCGCCACGGATTCATGCTTCATTCTGGCTCAAGTTGGTCGGAATTGCGCGCAGCCGACGCGCCACCGCGATCGCCATGGGCGCAGACCACCCGCCACGATCTCGTATCGCTATCGCAGCGCAACATCACCACGCCATGACGCTGTCGAGATTTTTTACGCATTACCGACACGCGTCGACACACTTTTTTTCAAACCGCTGATTGTTATACAAATATCTGTTTTGGCTTGAATGTTGCTCGACTCCAGGCGCTGGACATCACACCGACCGCCCGCCCCAAACGCTGCGCAGCACAACCCCCCCTCATTTTTGTCGCAAGCTCGTACCAGGCTTCACCCGCGCAGATCGCTTTGGCTGCTCACTCCAGGAGAGGCCCACCACATGAAGCATCCCCTCAGCGCACTGACTCTCGCCGCCGGCATTCTGGCGGCCTCCAGCGGGGCATCCGCAGCCGTCATGACCACCTCGCTCGGCAACACCGCCCCGGGGTTCAATGATGGCGACACGCCGGCATTGGTCCCCCAGATTCTTGCCGCGCAGTCAGGCCAACCCGCCCCATTCAACGCCGGCCTGGGCAATGAGGTCATCGGCCCCAGCGCCACCGGCGCCTGGACATTCACCTACGCACCAATCGCCGACCCGATCATCAGCGCCACACTCGACATCGGCCTGGTGGACCACGACTCGGCCGCCGCGGGCGATCAGGTACTGCTGTTCACCGTCGACGGCATCGACCTGACGAGCAACCTCAATACGCTGTTCAATGCCTCCGGCGGCAGCAACAACGAATACAACGTCTACCAGCTCGATCTGCTCAGCCTGGCCGGCGCCCTCGCCGACGGCAGCGCGTCGATCGTGCTCAATCTGCAAGGCCCCGGATTGCAAGAGTGCCTCCCCTTCCTGCCCGGCTGCGACCCCAACAATCCGGTCAGCGCCACCACCTTCAATGGTGCGCACTACATCTTCTCGATGCTGACCATCGAGACCCGTGAGGGCATGCCCCCCAACCCCAATGACGTGCCCGAACCGGCATCGCTCGTCCTGCTCGGCCTGGGACTGTCGGCGCTGGCATGGCGTCGGCGCCGGAACCCTTGATCCCCGCCGTCGAATAGACCAGAACCGGTCGCCGGGGAGCCTCCCTTCCCGGACGACCGCGGCAACACCGCTTCATTGACTGGTCAGGTTTGGCCATCGCAACACCGCTCGACCGGCTCCGCCGGCGAGGCGCTCGCCACCACCCCCACAGGAGAAGCACCATGTCCGATCCCTTCATTGCCGAAATCACGATGTTCGGCGGCAACTTCGCCCCCCGCGGCTGGGCCTTCTGCGACGGGCAGTTACTCCCCATCGCGCAGAATACCGCCCTCTTTTCCATTCTCGGCACCACTTACGGCGGCGACGGCCGCACCACTTTCGGCTTGCCCGACCTACGCGGCCGACTGCCCATGCATCCGGGCAACGGGCCCGGTTTGAGCCCCCGACGGCTGGGCGAGAAAGCCGGCGTCGAAAACGTTACGCTCAACGCAAACCAGATCCCTGCCCACAACCACGCCGCCAACGCCGTTGCGCCAGCGGGCAACAGCAACGATGCGGCCGGCAACTTCTGGGCCGACGACGCGGGCGCTGCCTCAGCCACCTACAGCAGTGGCCCGGCCACCACCGCGATGAACGCCGGCGCGATCGGCAACGCCGGCGGCGGCCAGTCTCACACCAACGTACAGCCCTTTCTGTGCGTGAGTTTCATCATCGCCCTGCAAGGCGTCTTCCCTTCCAGAAACTGAGTCGCGGCATGTCGCCGACGAACAGCCGCCCGGCTGTCGCATGACGCATCGAAACACGATGCCCACACGGAGAAGACTCATGAAAGACCGACGCGATTTTCTCAACACCTGTGCGCTGGGGGCGGCAGCACTGGTGGCGCCGACCCGCCTGATGGCGGCCGGCAGCAACGACGCCCATCCCTCACGCAAGCTGTCAAAAGCGGGCTTCGAGGCCCTGATGGACGCGAATTTTCGCTGTCTGTCGGGTCGCGGCGAAGCCCTGCGGCTCACCCTGGCCGAGGTCCGTGACGGGCCACAGAGCCCGGGGCTGGAGCAATTCGGCCTGCTGCTGCGCGGCACCGACGATCTGGCGGCCAATCCGCTCACGCCCGCGCTTTACCGCCTCTACCATCCTGAAACAGGCGCGATGCTGGTGCACCTGACACCCTCCGATTCGGTCGCGGGCAGCTATATCGCGCAGTTCGGCCTGATGGCCTGAGCCGCTGACATCGCTCAGCCCTTTCCTCGATTCACAGGAGCCAGAACATGTCTTCGCCCTTTGTTGGTCAAATCAAGATGTTCGGCGGCAACTTTGCCCCGCGCGGTTACGCCCTGTGCGATGGCCAGTTGCTGCCCATCAACCAGAACCAGGCCTTGTTTTCCTTGCTGGGCACCATCTATGGCGGCGACGGCCGAACCACTTTTGCCCTGCCCGACTTGCGCGGGCGCATCCCCATGCAGCCGGGCAACGGGCCCGGCTTGAGCAATCGCAGTCTTGGCGAGCGCAGCGGCGTAGAAGACGTTACGCTGACAGCGCAGCAGCTCCCGACCCACAACCACGCGGCCAACGCCGTGGCCCCGGCCGGGAACAGCAATGACGCCGCCGGCAACTTCTGGGCCGATGACGCCGGCGCCTCGTCAGCCACCTACAGCAGCGGCCCGGCCACCACGGCAATGAATGCGGGCGCCATCGGCAACGCCGGCGGCGGGCAGTCCCACACCAACGTACAGCCCTTTCAGTGCGTGAATTTCATCATCGCGCTACAAGGCGTTTTCCCCTCGCGCAACTAACTCAGCGCGGCTCACCCGCTACCGGACAGGCCGGCGTTCGATAGCCAGATACACGCCATCGTCGCCGACCGCGTCGAAACCCAGGCGCTGCCACAGCCGCCAGGCGCGGCCGCCCTTGGCCACGTGGGCGCTAAGGCACAGGCCGGCGGCGTCCGCCTCGGCGATCAGGGCGCCGACCACGCGGCTGCCAATGCCCTGCCCGCAGTGTGCCGGCAGCAAGGCCACATCAATCAGCGCAAAGTGCGACAGCCCACGCAGCGCATACACATACCCGACCGCCACGCCATCGACCATCACCAGATCGAAATCCGCACCGGGAAACTGCGCACGGTATTGCGATTGTTGCGCGCGATACTGCTGCTCAA
This sequence comes from Denitromonas ohlonensis, assembly GCF_007625205.1. Taxonomy (GTDB): domain Bacteria; phylum Pseudomonadota; class Gammaproteobacteria; order Burkholderiales; family Rhodocyclaceae; genus Nitrogeniibacter; species Nitrogeniibacter ohlonensis. The sequence goes on from NZ_VMNI01000012.1 coordinate 69,621, forward strand.
GCAAGGGCCCGATCACGCTTTCAGGCAGCCCGGCCTGGCGAAACGGCGCCGCCCGCGTGGCCGAAAACACCTCGAAAACGAAGGCGTCGTCGGCCGCATCAATGGCCCGCAGCGCCAGCGTGTCAGTGCTCGATGGCGTCATGCGTGGCCTCCTCCTCCCGCAACCAGCGGATCATGTGGGGATACGGGGCGATGCCCAGCGCCTCGGCATGTGACGGATCGGCGCTCAGCCCGATCCACTGCAGCATCGGCAGCGCAATGAAGGTGCCCGCCGAGTAGGTATCGATCAACCACTGCGCGTCGCCCTTGTAGCCGTCGGCATGAAACACCACCTCGGGCGATAGCGCCAGGTGGGTCAGCGCCGCCCACGACCAGGCGATAGCCATCATCTCCTGCGCGGGATCATTCGACACCTCGGCGCCCTGTTGGCAGCGCTGGTCGGGCGGCAACACCGCCAGATGGCCGGCCTCGTGCAACAGATCGCCGGGATGCTGCAGGCGCGACGGATCGACCCGCAGCCCCCCGGCCTCGATCTCGATCCCCGGCAGGAAGCTTTTCCCGGGCAGATCCGCCGTGCTGACACGCACGCCGATACGGCGCAAGAAATCCAGAATCCGTGGCGTGATGTCGTCGGGCTCGTGTGACACCCTCGGCCAGCCCGCCATCGGCTCGGACACCGCCGGCGCGTGTGCGCTCTGGGCCGCCGCCGGTGCCGGCTCGGCCGCCTGGAGCTGCGCCTCCAGCCAGTCATTCAGGTGGCAATCGACCACCAGATGCACCCGCGCCGCCGCCCCGTCGTTGCGCACCGCGTGCGGCTCGCTGGCGTCGATGTACCACAGCTCGCCGGGGCGCATGACGACCCGCGCGCCAGCCACCCGGAAGTCCACTGCCGCATTGGTGACAATGGGCAGATGCAGTCGCACCTCGCCAAAGGCATGGCCCAGATCGTGATCGCGATGCTCGGCAATGCGCGCGCCCGGCGCCAGTCGCAGCAAGCGCACCGCGCTGACCTCACACGCCAGTGCGTCGACCACCGCCTTGAAGTGCGGACAGCGGGCCAGCACCGGCAGGTCGGCGAAATCGTTCAGGCCGGGGGCGTTATGCAATACCTCGACCGCATGTCTGGCGCCCGCTGGCGCACGCAGCGCCAGGCCGCTCCAGTCGCCGTGGTAAAGATCGGTATTGAAATGCGGGGTCCAGGGGCTGGCTTGCAGGCGGGCGAGATCCCGTGCGAGGCCTTCGGGCGCAAACTGCAGGCCCAGGCGCAAGGCAGGCCGCAGCGGCGGCCGCTTGCGTGCGGGCGCTTCCTGTGATGGCGTCGGATCTCGCATGGGCATACTCCCAGTCGCGGGCCGGGCAGCGTCGCAGGCACGGCCGGCGGGTCAGCGACGAAACCAGTTTAGCGTAAGCTGTCGTCATCGCAAGGCCAGCCGGCGCCAACACCGACATCGGCGCCGACAATCCACCGCACAGGAGACGCGCATGCCCACCGCGATCACACTCGCGCTATTCACCCCCCTGATCGGACAGCCGTTCGCGCTGGACGGCCCCCACGCCACGGCCAGCCTTGCGTTGGTCGAAGCCGCCGCGCTACCGACCCAGCCGGGCGCGCCGCGCGCCGACCCGTTTTCGCTGGTTTTTCGGGCGGCCCGCGAACTCGGGCTGACGCAAGGCCTGGTGCGACTCACGCATGCCCGCGTCGGCACACTTGAGCTGTTTCTCGTGCCGGTCGGTCAGGACGAACAGGGCCAACACTTCCAGGCGCTGTTCACCTAGTGACCTCAGCCGCGGATCACACGCGCAACAGCACGACCTTCAAGGGCGGATTGCCATCCGGGCTCGGGAAATCGGATTCCGGTTCGATCCATTCCACCGCATGCACCGGTCGGCCGATCTTTTTCGCGCTGCGCTGGAGTTGGTCCACCCAGTCCTCACGCGCCACCTGCGCCACGTTATTGCAGCAGATCAGCGTGCCGCCCTCGGCGGTGGTGCGCAGCGCCAGATTGAACAGCGCGGAGTAGTCGTTGACCAGGTCCACCACGCCGAACAGGCTCTTGGCGTAGCGCGGCGGGTCCAGAAACACCAGATCAAACTGGCGCCCCTCCAGCGGCGGGAAGGGCGGCATGCGCTTGCCCCGCACGACTTTGGACTGCCCCTGCCCCGCCAGCTGACGCAGCGCCGGGAACACATCGCTCTTCACGAAACGCACCCGGATCGGCAGATCATTCAGGCGGGCATTGTCTTTGCCCACGGCGAGGCTGGAGGCGGAAAAATCCACATTCACCACATGCTTCGCACCGGCCTTGGCCGCGGCCACGCCAACACCGCAAGTGTAGGCAAACAGGTTGAGCACGGACTTGTCCGCGGCCTCGGCCATGACCCGCCGCCGCGCCGCGCGCAGATCGAGAAACAGCCAGGGGTCCTGCCCCTCGTGGCGGCCCTGAAAGCGGTACTTGACGCCCAACTCGGAGAACTCGCGCGGCAAGGCCGCGGCTTCGGACTGCGCGGCATTCAGTTCATTTGACACCCGTGAATTGCCCGCGCTGCGGTCGTTCCAGATCACCGGCAGGCCGGGGTAGGCCTTGGCATAGAACGTTTCAATGGCTGCCAGATCGTCTGCGCTCAGCGCCTGATGAAAGGTCTGCACCAGCAGGGCGTCTCCGTAACGGTCTACCGTCAGCCCGGGCGCGCCCTCGGCGCTGCCATGAAACACCCGGTAGGCCTCCGTACCCTCTTCTGCCAAACGTTCGAAAAGCGGCGCACGCGCCGACAAGGCGGTCGCGAGTTGATCAGTCAGGGGGGAGGTCATGGCGGGCGCCGGAAGCAGGAAAGACGACCATCATAGCGCCTTGCACGTGACCGCCCGAAGGAATCGATCGCGTTGGCCGCCTCAGCGCTGCGACCGATACGCAACGAGGGCGGCTCGCGGGCGGCGGAGGCCCGCCGCCACCGCGACCACCTCTCGCCGCCTAGTGTCCACTCAAGCGCTTGCCAAAGGAAATGGCATAGGTGGGCGAACGGAACAGCAGCACCGGGTCGTTTGTCGGCGCGATCCCATCAGACATCACCAGCGGATCAAAGTTGATTCCCTCGCAAGCCGCGCCTTTTTGCGGGGTCGCCGCATGGAGACTCAGCGTCCCCACGCTCACCTCCGGGCGCTCAGAGGGCCAGGCCAGCGTCGGGTCGTCTTCCGGATCGCCCGGGACGCCAACTGTGAGCATCATGTCCCAGCGCACCGGGCCACGCCGGGTCCGCTCGATCAATGCCTTCTCCAGGAAGTTCGCGCCTGCGGTCTTCAATTCGTCCGCTGACAGCGCTTGTTCGCCGTCCTGCGGCACAAAGCGCCAGCGAACGATCGTGGTCTCATCCTTGGTATTGAGGAACTTGAAGCTGTGAATGCCCCAGAACGCGGCATTGGCGTAACTGGTCGGCGGATTGTGGCTGGCCATGTACTCGCCGAGCGGGCGCGCGTCCGGGTGGCTGGCCTTGAAGTCGCGCAGTCGGTCCGGGTCGGGTTTGCCCGTGGCGGGATCCGGTTTCATCGCTCGCATCAGATCAAGAAAGGTCTGCGGATGCGCGGCGCCAAACACCGGTACATTCAACATCGTCATATGATGCAGCGATCCGTCCGGCAACTTGAACTCCAGCGCCATCCCGCGACCGCTCCGTGCAGTATCCGGCGCCGCCGGATTCCCTCCGGAAAGCGAGAGCCGCGCAACCACGGGCACCGCCGCACCGGAGAACAGCGCCGACCGCGTGTAGCGGGAGGCTGCCGGACGCCCGACGAATTCGCCCACGGCGCAACTACCTTTCGTGTGGTTGCGGCGCTCGCCCGGCACCGCGCCAAACACCGCCTCGATGGCGGAAATCACCTCGTCCGCCGACACCACATTGTCTGAGGCCAAGGCCGGTGTCGCTGCGGCGACCATCAGGCCGGTGAAGGTAAGAAGGTTTACGGTATGTCGTCGCATGCGAGAGTCCTGGTTGATCCGAGTGGGGGCCGCGCCGCCAAGGACGCGGGCAAGGCCAAAATGTGGCGTGCGTTGTGTGACAACGCCAACTCGGAGCAAACACCGGGCGGTGCGAATTTATTCCATCCAGGCGGCGTTGACGCGCAACGCAACGCCCGTCGCGACCGGCGAAGTGATCAGGGCGCGACCACCTCCAAACCGCTCGCCATCGCCATCCGGACCGCCCCTGGAGACCGGCGCGCTTCACTTGCCGTCATCAGAGGGGTCCTTTACCGGCGTATCCACATCCAGCCCCCAATCGCCGTGCTCGTACCAGTCGTCGCCCAGCATCTCGGCCGGATGCAGCGTACGGCCCGCGCCGTTACCGCACATCAGCGCGTCGGCGGAGCAGTATTTGTCGCAGCCCCAGCAGATGCGCTCGGGACGCTTGGGATGGAGCGGGAATTTTTTGGCCATGTCGCACACCTTCACGCCGCAGTCTCGCTGCACGGCGTACTCAGTCTCGCGATGTAAAGTCGATCAATTTACTCTGGTATTACCACAAAGGCTTTGATTGCTATCAATGGGCGCGCCGTCGATGCCCCACGCCGCGCAGCCGCTACAATGGCCCAGACTGCCCATCCCGCTCTCGCCATGCGCCCCAAGCCCCCACCCAACTACCTCGCCGGCTACCCCGCCCATCTGGTCACGCAAGTCACCGACCTGATCGCGGCCGACACGCTGGGCGAGGTCTTGCGCCGCAAATACCCGGACGCACATGCCGTACGCACCGACCGCGCGCTGTACGACTATGTGCTGGACGTCAAAAACACCCATCTGCGCACGGCCGGGCCGCTGAGCAAGGTGGCCTACGACAGCAAGCTGCAGGTCATCGCGCATGCGCTGGGTACGCACACGGCGATATCCCGGGTGCAGGGGGGCAAGCTCAAGGCGAAGCGGGAGATCCGCGTGGCGACGGTGTTTCGGGACATGCCGCCGGCGTTTCTGGAAATGATCGTGGTGCACGAGCTGGCGCACATGAAAGAGCGCGAGCACGACAAGGCCTTCTACCAGCTGTGCCGGCACATGGCGCCGGCCTACCATCAGTGGGAGTTCGATCTGCGCGCCTATCTGGCCTATCTGGCCGCGGGCGGCGCGCCGCTGTGGGCGGGCGCCGGCACAGCCGATGACTGACTGGCGCGCCAACCCATCAAATCAATACACCGGTGGCACGAACATCTCGTCCGGCACCGGATGCCGGATGTAGTTGCTGTTGTACACCCGCGCCGGCAGCTCGACCGCAGAATGCGGAATTTCCTGGTAGGGAATCTGGCTGAGCAGGTGGTGGATGCAGTTGAGCCGCGCGCGCTTCTTGCCGCCGGGCTGGATCACCCACCATGGCGCCTCGGGGATGTGCGTGCGCTCGAGCATCACCTCCTTGGCAATGGTGTATTGCTCCCAGCGACGGCGCGACTCCATGTCCATGGGGCTGAGCTTCCACTGCTTGAGCGGGTCGTGGATGCGCATCTGGAAGCGGCGGTTCTGCTCGTCGTCGGTGACCGAGAACCAGTATTTGACGAGGATGATGCCCGAACGAATGATCATCTTTTCGAACTCGGGCACGTCGCGGAAAAAGGCTTCGTATTCGTCGTCCGAACAAAAGCCCATCACCCGCTCCACGCCGGCGCGGTTGTACCAGCTGCGGTCAAACAGCACGATCTCGCCGCCCGCCGGCAGATGATTCACATAACGCTGGAAATACCACTGGCTCTGCTCGCGCTCGCTCGGCGCGGGTAGCGCGGCGACCCGGCACACACGCGGGTTGAGGCGCTGGGTGATGCGCTTGATCGCGCCGCCCTTGCCGGCCGCGTCGCGCCCCTCGAACAGCACCACCAGCTTGAGTTTGTGGTGCACCACCCAGTCCTGCAGCTTGACCAGTTCGCCCTGTAGCCGGATCAGTTCCTGAAAATACAGCCGGCGATCCATGTCGCGTTCGGCGCTATCGGCGCCCCGCGTGTCGTGATCGAGCAAGGCCTCCATACGATAGTCGTCGAGTTCCATCTCCAGCTCTTCATCAAAGCTGTCGAGCAACTCGTCATGAAGATGGGGGTCACGGGCAATATCACGCGTGAAACTATCGGCACTCATCGAGCACATCTCCGGTCAGGGGATGGCTGAGATGATAACCGGATTAAGAAGTTCCGAAGATGACAGACGTGTGACTGCGACGGCGCACGGCGCTATCGCCGCAGCTTGCAGCGCTTGCCTTCGTACTCGTGGCGATGCAGGCCGTAGGCCTTGCCATTCCAGCGATGGACCGGAAAGCAGAAGCCCGGCCCGCCAATCTGGATGTCGGGCCAGCCATCCACGCCCCGGCTGGCGAGAAAGCCCGGCAGACCGACCGACGCGGTGATCTTCTGCCAGCCACCGCCGGCTTGCTGGCTGACGATCCAGAAGCCGCTGCCGGTCATGCCGTAACAGTAGGTACCGCCCTCGCTGATCACCGCTTCGGGCCGGCCGTCGCCGTTGAGATCGACAATCTGGTCGATTTGTCCGGGGCTGTAGCTGGGCGTGCCGGGGTCATCGCAGCCGCTGCGCCACTGACCTCCGCGCTGGGTGAAGCCGGCGGCCTTGAAGGCGGCGGCTTGCTCGGCCGCCGATAAACCCGTCGGTGCGCTGACCACCGCGCCCGCGCCGGCGAGCAGTGTCAGCATCATGAAAAAAACGGGTGTGCGCATGATGAGCTCCGTCGGCATCCGGCCGGGGTTTCGATCCCAGCCTAGACGCCGCCGCACGCCGCTTCAACAGGCATTTTCGGCCCCCGCTCAATCGGTCAGCGCACGCACCTTCACGGACTTGCCCTTGACCTTGCCGCGCCCCAACCGGCGCACCGCCTCGTCGGCAATCTCGCGCACCACGGCCACATAGGTGCTCTGATCGGTCACGGTGATCTTGCCGACCTGCTCGCGGGTAAAGCCGGCTTCGCCGGTGAGCGCGCCAAGCACATCGCCGGGACGGATCTTTTCCTTGCGCCCGCCGAGAATCTGCAGCGTCACCATCGGCGGCACCAGCGGCGCGTCGTTACCGCTTTGCAGCGAGCCCAGCGTATGCCACTCCGGCTCGGTATCCATCTGCTGCCCCAGCGCACCGACCCGGCGCTTGTCGGCCGGGCTGCACAGGCTCAGCGCCCAGCCGTCTTCGTCACCACGACCGGTGCGGCCGATGCGGTGGATGTGCACCTCGGGGTCGGGCGTCACGTCCACATTGATCACCGCTTCGAGCCGCGCGATGTCCAGCCCGCGGGCGGCCACATCGGTCGCCACCAGCACCGAGCAACTGCGGTTGGCAAACTGGATCAGCACCTGGTCACGCTCGCGCTGATCCATGTCGCCATTGAGGGTGAGCGCATGAAAGCCCTGAGCCTGCAGCACCTCGACCAGATCGCGGCACTGCTGCTTGGTGTTGCAGAAGGCCAGCGTGCTGACCGGCCGATAGTGCTTGAGCAGCACGCCCACGGCCTGCAGACGCTCGTCATGCTTGATCTCGTAGAAACGCTGGCGGATCTTGCTGTCGGCGTGCTGCTCGCGCAGCTTCACCTCCTGCGGATTGCGCTGGAAGCGGCTCGCCAGCGCGGCGATCGCCGGCGGATACGTGGCCGAAAACAGCAGCGTCTGGCGCTCGGCCGGGCAATGCTTGGCCACATACACGATGTCGTCATGAAAGCCCATGTCGAGCATGCGATCGGCCTCGTCCAGCACCAGCGTATTGAGCCCATCCAGAGTCAGACTGCCGCGCTCCAGGTGGTCCATGATCCGCCCCGGCGTGCCGACCACCACATGCGCGCCATGCGCCAGCGAGTCGCGCTGCGGGCGCATCGTCGTGCCGCCGCACAGCGTCAGCACCTTGATGTTGTCTTCGGCGCGGGCCAGGCGGCGGATCTCCTGCGTGACCTGGTCGGCCAGCTCGCGCGTCGGGCACAGCACCATCGCCTGCACCGCAAACCAGCGCGGATTCAGCTTGGTCAGCAGCGGCAGCGCAAACGCGGCGGTCTTGCCGCTGCCGGTCTTGGCCTGGGCGATGATGTCATGCCCCGCCAGCGCCACCGGCAGGCTGGCTGCCTGGATCGGCGTCATGTTGAGATAGCCGAGCTGCACCAGCGTCGCCTGCAAGGCGGGCGACAAGGGCAGTTCGGTAAACGGGGTGGCGGGCGCGGCTGCCGGCGCGGCAAGCGGCTCGGCCGCGGTATCGGGGGTCGGGACAATATCGGTCATGCCGAATTATCCCGCCTCGCGGGGACAACACCGAAAAAAACTTGTGCGCCGCGCCAGACGGCGGGAGGCACGAACGAGCCGCCTGAAAAAAACGAGTGACTCAGTCCCGGCCGCGATGCGTCTGCGTACTACGCTGCGCGGCCTGAATCACGCCTTCCGACGGCTTAGCGCGCCGCCTTGCGACGACGCGCGGCAGCCGCGTGGCGCCACTGACCGGCGCGTTTGGCGGCGGCTTCGGCGGCCTTGGTCTTGGGCATCAGCATGTTGCGGCCGGTGCCGGATTTCGACGCCCTGTGCGTCTTGATGGCCGCATGAATGGCCTCGACCGTCAGCACCACGGCCGGGTGGTCATCGGCTTGCGGATAACCGGCGAGATCCTCGCGAATGCTGTCGACCCGTTCGTCCGATATAGCCTTCTTGGGCAGGCCGACCACCATTTTCTCGCCCTCGGCGGTGAGCACATAGCCCCCGTCAAGCTCGGCGATCAGACCATGCGTGGACAGGCGTCCGAAAGAATCAATCAGCTTGGGCGAGGGCGGAATCGCGCCTTCGAGGATCAGATCCAGCGCGGCGATCACACCAACCAGATCGGCCGCGCGGCGCTTGGACGCCATCAGCGTGGCCAGTAAAAGCGGGGCGTCCGCATCACGAAAAATGTGCATCTGAAAAACCTTTGTTTGCGCGCAAGCGGCGCATTGAACATCGAAGCGCAGCGGCGCGCGGCATCAAAAACGCCGCGTTCGAACACCGTAAACCCCTCGGAAGACGCAGAGTGTAATGCTTTGCCGCGCAATTGCCTTGCCCCACAAGCGCTTGCAGGACCAACGGCGGCATCAACGCCCACCACCACACTGCCCAACACACGGCTTGCCAGTACCCGCACCGGGTCTATGCTGACACTACGTCATCGCAGGCTCAGCACCGCTTCGCCGCGACGCAGCGCCTGTCTGCCCACTCGCATCGGGCGCCACAGGTTCGAACCATCCCGCGCCCTGATTGAGAGGTGTCTCATGCGGCGAACCCCCGCTCTCCTCGTGCTGTCGCTGGCCTTGTCGAACGCATTTGCGCAAGACCCCGTCGTCACCGACGGTGACAAATACACGCTGGTGCTCGAGAACGAACAGGTCCGCGTCCTCGAATACCGCGACCTGCCCGGCGAAACCACCCACCCGCATCACCACCCCGCCTTCGTGCTCTACGCCGTCAGCCCCTTCAAACGCAGCATCACCCTGCCCGACGGCAAAGTCATCCAGCGCGAATTCAAAGCCGGCGACGTGATGTATTCGCCGGCACAGACCCACATCGGCACGAACACCGGCAGCACCCCGACGCACGCCATCATGGTCGAGCTCAAGGCGCCCGCCAAACCCTAGCGACTCACTCCCCCGCCAACATGGCGTCCTTTTCTGCCCGCACGGTGGGGTGGTAGCAGTCGGCGGGCTGGGCGCCGAGGTGGCCGACGCAGCCGTTGCAATCCACGCAGCGCGGGCCGGGGGTGTTGTCGTGCAGGTGGCGGAAGAAATAGGGATCGGCGATGAAAGGCCGGCCGGCTGAGACCGCGTCGCACAGGCCGTGCCGCAGCGCGTCTTCCATGGCGGCGCGGGTGCGGAAGCCGCCGACGCAGATCACGGGAATGTTCAGCGCGGCCTTGAAGTCGGGCGTGTAGTCGAGGTTGAAGCCTTCGCGGCCCGGCCACAGCACGTTGGAAGCCAGCGCCACCAGCGGGCGAAACACGCGCATGGCCCAACGCCGCAGCCACGGCAGGTGCGCCATGCTGCCCTGCACCATGTGGCGCAGGCAGCGGCCGAAGCTGCCGCACACCATGGGAAAGCCCGATTCGTAATGGCCGACTGAGATCTCGACCGCGTCGACGCCGGCCGCTTCCATGATCTTGGCGATCTGCACCAGCTCATGGGTTTTCAGGCCGTCGCGCAGGGGGAGCTTGTCGGCGCCGTTCATCTTGATGATGACCGGGAAGTCCGCCCCAACCCGCGCGCGGATGGCGGCCAGCACCTCGCGACCGAAACGGGTGCGGCGCTCGAGGTTGCCGCCGTACTCGTCCTGACGGCGATTGGTGTAAGGCGTCAGAAACTGGCTGAGCAGGTAGCCGTTGGCCGAGTGCATCTGCACGCCGTCAAAGCCGGCCTTCTGGCAGCGCTCGGCGGCGGCGGCAAAGTCGGCCACGATCTGGCGGATCTCGGCCACGCTCATTTCGCGCGGGCGGGTGCCGGTGAGCAGGTCTTTGGTGGCGGAGGCGGACACGACCTCGGTGGCGCCGACGAAATTGGGCACCACCTGACGGCCGCAGTGATTGAGCTGGGCAAACATCCGCCCGCCGTGGGCGTGCACCTCGGCCACCATCCGCGCCAGGCCGGGGATCTTGTCGTCATCATCGGCGCCGAGCTGAAAGGGCGCGGACTTGCCCTGCCGGCTGACGTAGATATTGCCGGTGATGATCAGCGGCGTGCCGCCACGGGCGATGGGCCGGTAGAAGTCGAGCACCGCGTCGCTCACAAAACCGTCGGGCGTGGCCCGCGTTTCGGCCGTGGCGGTCTTGAACAGGCGGCCCGGCAGGTCGAGCGTACCGATGCGGATCGGTGAAAACAGCCCGCGCTGATCGGTGTCCATGCAAATGTCCTCCCCGGTATCAAAACGGTGTTCAGTCACTGCGTTATAGCCCATGCGCATGACGAACACCGGGCCGCCGCGGGGCGGCCGATCGGAGCGGATTTAACGCGCGATGACGGTAAAGCGCCGGCTGGGGGCGCTGCCGAGCGTACGCACCGGCTGCGTATTGCTGACCAGCTCAAGCTCCGCCGTGTAGGCGCCCGCCGGCGGGTTCAACCAGACCTGCGTGCGGCCATCCGCCAAGGTGATCACCTCGGTCTTGCCCTCGGCGGTGTGCAGCTTGACGCGAAAATGACCGGTTTGCGCTTCCTTGATGTCGGTGTGCGAGACGTTGAAACCGGAGGCGTGCACGCCGAGCAAGAAGGGCGCCGTGACACGCGCGCCATCGTTCGGCGTCAAGATCTCGACCGACTTCGCCGTAAGCGCAGCCTTGTCGTGCCCGCTCGGCCCGCGCACTTCGATGTGCAGCACGTCGCTGTACACAAAATTGGGAATGTGCTTGTCATCCGCGAACACCAGCCGCAGCGCGTGCCTGCCGGCCGGCAGCTCGAGCACCACCTCCATCTGGCCCTTGCCGAAGTGCACATACTGGTCGTTGAAGGGCAGCGGCTGAGTGAAGTCGAGCGGCAACTCGCGATCGATCATCAAGTGATGGTGGCCGGTATGCGATACCGGCTTGCTGACCCCCGCGATGCCAATGCCGGAGAGCCCGAATTTGACCAGGAAAGGGCTGTCGACCACGTCGCCGGATGTCAGGTTTGAAAAATAGGCGTTCTTCTCCAGCCGGGGCGACTCGGTCACCCACGGGTGGACGGCCTCGGCCCCGGCGGGCAGGGCAAAAACGAATGCAGCCAGGGCCAGAGCATGGCGCAGTGCACTCGCGACCGCTGGCAATTGACTTGCTCTCATGGCGCGAACTCTCAGGGGGTTGGGACGCTGAGCGTAGAGCGGCGGCGGGGTGGCGTCAATCGCGATGTGGCGGCAATCTTTGCGTCGTCACCCGATCGGTCGCTTGACAGAGCCTGACGGGCAGCGCACACACTCCGACAGCGGCGAGCCGTTTTCGGGCGTGCCCGGCAGGCGACCGCCGACTCACACCATGGCGCCGCCGCCTGTCAGATATGCACCAACCCAAGTGGAATATTTCCTTACTCTCTTAACGCGATATGGGTAATATTCTCCAACCACTTTTCCTCTGACAGGACGTTCCACAATGCTGCTCCGCCGCCTCCGCACTCTGCTGGCAATCCTCGCCTTGGGGTGTGTCATCCCCAGCCTCGCTCAGGCCGACACGGCCAATGAGCTCGAAGCCGCGTCCATAGCCGCTACGGCGGCGCAGATCACCGGCCCGCAACACGTCATGCTCGGCAATCAGGCCCAGTTGGCGCTACCCAATGGCTTTGCCTTCATCCCGGCGGCCGAAGGTGCCCGCCTGATGCGCGCGATGGGCAACCAGACCGACGACGGCTTCATGGGCCTGGTCATCGGCGAGCAGATGGCGGGCTTCATGAGCGTCCGTTACGACGCCGCCGGGTACATCAAGGACGACGACGCCCGCGACTGGGATGCCGAGGCCCTGCTGCAGAATCTCAAGGACGGCACCGAGGCCGGCAACGAGATGCGTCGCCAGCAAGGTTTCCCGGAATTCGTGGTAGACGGCTGGGTCGAGGCACCGCGCTACGACGCCGCCCACCAGCGCCTGGTATGGTCGGCCCGCCTGCGCGACAAACAACCGCCGGCGGAGCAGAGCAGTCCGGGGGTGAACTACAACACCTACCAGCTCGGCCGCGAAGGCTATATCTCGATGAATCTGGTCACCGACCTGGCCAACGTGGAGAGCCAGAAGCCGATCGCCGGGCAGATGCTCGATGCCCTGAGCTTTCACGAGGGAAAGCGCTACGCCGACTTCAACGCCGACACCGACAGCGTTGCCGCCTACGGTCTGGCGGCGCTGGTCGGCGGCGTTGCCGCCAAGAAAATCGGCCTGCTGGCCACGGCCGGGCTGTTCCTCGCCAAATTCTGGAAGATCGCCGCGATCGCCGTGTTCGGGTTCGGCGCGGGCCTGCGCAAGCTGTTCAACAAGAAATCGGCCGACTGAATGAAGGCGCTGATCGCCCTCCTGCTGGGGGGCGCCAAACTGGCCAAATTCGGCAAGCTGCTGACCACCGGCGGCACCATGCTGCTGTCAGTGTTCGTCTATGCCGGCATCTACGGCTGGCGCTACGCCGTGGGCTTCATCGCCCTGCTGCTGTGTCACGAGATGGGGCACTACGTTGCCGCCCGCCAGCGCGGCCTCGATGTCGGCGCACCGACCTTCATCCCCTTTGTCGGCGCCTGGATCGAACTCAAGGAGCAGCCGATGAACGCCGAAACCGAGGCCTACATCGGCATGGCCGGGCCGCTGACCGGCACCGTGGCGGCGCTGGCCTGCTATTTTCTGGCGCGCAACGAAGGCAGTCAGCTGCTGCTGGCGGTGGCCTACTCGGGCTTCTTCCTCAATCTGTTCAACCTGATCCCGGTGCCGCCACTCGATGGCGGACGGATGACGGCCGTCATCTCGCGCAAGATGTGGCTGCTCGGCGCCCCCCTGCTCATCGGCCTGTTCTTCTGGCGCCCCAGCCCGATGCTGATCCTCATCGCATTACTCGCTGCACCGCAGCTTTGGCGCGCGCTCAAGGGTGAGGACGCGATGCCGGCCGACTACTACGCCGCCACGCCGGCCGGTACCCGCGCCGAGTACGCGCTGATCTACCTGGGTCTGGTCAGCTTTTTGGCGGTGATGTCACACGATGTCTACGAAATGCTCGGCGGCGCCTGACAGGCCAGCGTTCCAAAAAAAGCCGGCAGCTGCCGGCTTTCTTCCGGCGCACCGCTCAGCCGAGAAACATCCGATACGCCGGGTTGGCGGTTTCGTCGGCGTATTCGTAGCCGAGCCGGTCGAGGAAGGTCTGGAAGGCGGCCTTGTCGCCCGCGGGCACCTGCATGCCAACCAGCACCCGGCCGGAGTCGGAGCCGTGGTTGCGGTAATGGAAGAGCGAGATGTTCCAGTCCGAGCGCAGGTTGGTGAGGAAATTCATCAGCGCACCGGGGCGCTCGGGGAAGACGAAGCGATAAAGGACTTCGTTGTCGGCTTGCGGGGCATGGCCGCCGACCATGTAGCGCACATGGCTCTTGGCCATCTCGTCATCGGTCAGGTCCATGCAGGGCAGGCCTTCGGCAACCAGATTGGTGACCAGCGCGCGAGACTCCTCGCGGTTGTGCACCGACACGCCAACAAAGATGTGCGCCTCGCGGCTGTCGGCGTAGCGATAGTTGAACTCGGTGATGTTGCGGTTGCCCAGCAGGCTGCAGAAGCGCTTGAAGGAGCCGGGCTGCTCGGGAATGGTGACCGCCAGCACGGCTTCGCGCTGTTCGCCGACCTCGGCGCGCTCGGCGACGAAGCGCAGGCGGTCGAAGTTCATGTTGGCGCCCGAGGCCACCGCCACCAGCGCGGCGTCGCGCAGGCCTTCGCGCGCGGCGTAGGCCTTGGCGCCGGCCACGGCCAATGCGCCGGCAGGCTCAAGAATGGAGCGGGTGTCTTCGAACACATCCTTGATGGCGGCGCAGATGGCGTCGTTATCGACCCGGATCATCTCGTCCACATACAGCTGGCACAGGCGGAAGGTTTCTTCGCCCACTTCCTTGACCGCCGCGCCGTCGGCGAACAGGCCGACCTGATCGAGCACCACACGATGACCGGCCGCCAGCGACTGGGTCATGGCGTCGGCGTCGATCGCCTCCACACCGATGATCTTGATCTCGGGGCGGACGCGCTTCACATAGGCCGCGATGCCGGCGATCAGCCCGCCGCCGCCCACGCAGCAGAAGATGGCCTCGATCGGCTTGGGGTGCTGACGCAGGATTTCCATGCCGACGGTGCCCTGACCGGCGATCACTTCCGGGTCGTCGAAGGGGTGCACAAAGGTCAGGCCCTCGGCGGCTTCGAGTTCTTTGGCGTGGGTGTAGGCCTCAGAGAAGCTCTCGCCGGCCAGCACCACTTCGCCGCCGCGGCGACGCACCGCGTCCACCTTGATCAGCGGCGTGGTGGTGGGCATCACGATGACCGCCCGCACGCCCTTTTTCTGCGCCGACAAGGCCAGACCCTGAGCGTGGTTGCCGGCCGAGGCGCACACCAGCCCGCGCGCCAGGGCTTCGGGCGACAGTTTGCTGAGTTTGTTGTAGGCGCCGCGCAGCTTGAAGCTGAACACCGGCTGCAGGTCTTCGCGCTTGAAGTAGATGTGATTGCCGGTCCGGGCCGACAGGCTGGGGGCAAAATCGAGCGGCGTTTCAATGGCGACGTCGTACACCTGCGCGTTGAGGATGCGTTCAAGATAGTCAGGGTGCGCGGTGCTCATCGTAAAAGCCTGTAACTTCAAGGGAAACGTGCACGGTAGCAGGGCATGGCGCAGCGCGGCAAGACACAATCCGCCGCCAGATCGGAGACAATCTCCTCCCCCTTGATCCGCGAGTCCTCATGGAAGTGCTCACCTGGCTCGACCCCGGCCCCGACGCCGGCCTCGGTGCGGTGTTTGTCGCCAGCTTTTTGGCGGCCACGCTGCTGCCCGGCGGATCGGAGCTGGTGTTTGCCGGCTTTCTCCAATTGCATCCCGACCAGGCCTGGCCGGCGCTGGCGCTCGCCACCGTTGGCAACACCCTGGGCGGCATGACGACCTACGCCATGGCACGGGCCATTCCGCACGGCGCCACGCCACCGCGCGCGGCGTGGATCGAACGCCACGGCGCGCCGGTGCTGATCCTCGCCTGGGCGCCCGTCGTGGGCGATGCCCTGTGCGCCGCCGCTGGCTGGTTGCGTCTGCCCCCGATCGCCTGCGCGGCATGGATGGCGCTCGGCAAACTGCTGCGCTATGCGCTGATTCAGGCCGCCACACTGGGCTGAACACCCCCGCGCCACACAAATTCACACTTGTTTCGCCGATTCCGGGCCCGCCGTGCAATCGGTCATGCGCTTGGCGTAGTCCACTCCGTATACTCGGCAGCCCATCCTGCCTGAAAGCCAAACGATGCCCCGCGCGCTCGCCTTTCTGTTGTCTATGCTCCCCTGCCTCATCGGCATGACCGAGCTGCAGGCCGCGCCGTTCTCGATCGCCTTCCACTACGGCAGCACCCTGCCCGCCGACGGCCTGCGTGCGCACGACATCGTGGTGGTCGAAGCCGACCACGGCCACGCCCCCGGCGCACTCGGCCCGGACACCGAGCTGTTTGCCTATGTGAGCGTCGGCGAAGTCCATCCGCAACGCGCCTATCTGGCCGAATTGCCCGCCGCGCTCAAACGCCAGATCAACCCGGACTGGGGCAGTGTGGTCATTGATGTCAGCCAGCCGGCCTGGGCCGAGTTCATGGCCGAGCGCATCGTCGGCCCGCTATGGCAGCGCGGCTATCGCGGCTTCTTCCTCGACACGCTCGACTCTTACCGCCTGCTCGATGATGTCGACCCGGCCGCCGCCCAACGCGGGCTCGAACAGCTTATCCAGACGCTGGCCAAGCGCTACCCCGGCATCCGGCTGATCTTCAACCGCGGCTTCGAATTGCTGCCGGCCGTGCATTCGCAGGTGTTCGCGGTGGCCGCCGAGTCGGTGCATCGCGGCTGGCGGGCTGGGCAGTCGCGCTATGTGGCCGTGCCCGAGGCCGACCGCCGCTGGCTGCTCGACCGCTTCGACGAGGTGCGCCAGCGCTACGCCCTGCCGGTGATTGGCATCGACTACCTGCCCGCCACCGCGCTCGACGAAGCGCGCGACCTGGCCCGCCGCATGCTGGCCGAGGACATCATCCCGTGGATCGCCGAGCCCTCGCTCACCACCCTCGGCACCGGCGCCAACGAGGCCCTGCCGCGCCGCGTGCTGGTGGTCTATGACGCCAACGAAGCCAGCGCCATCAACTACACCAACGCCCACCGCTACATCGAGATGCCACTCAACTACCTCGGCTACGTGGCCGACTATGTGACACCCGACGACGCACTGCCCGAACGGCTCGACCCGCGCCTCCATGCCGGCATCGTGACCTGGATGACCGGCGGCATCAAAAGCGGCGAGCGCCTGCATCGCTGGCTGCAGACGCAGATCGACGCCGGCACCAAAGTGGCGATCTTCGACGACTTCGGCTTCGAGCTCGGCCACAGCGCCGCCGCCCGGCTCGGGCTGCGCATCGCCCCGCCGCCAACCGCCCCGCTTACGCTCAGCGCCAGCGATCCGCTCATCGGCTTCGAAATGCCGCCGCGCCCGCGCGCCAGCGCCTTGCTGCCGATCACCGTTGCCGCCCCCGATGGCGTCGCGCTGGCCACGCTGACCGACGCCAGGGGCCAGACCTACCACCCCGCGGCCATCATGCCCTGGGGCGGCTATCTGCTCGATGCCTTTGCCGTCACCGAGCTGCCCGGCGTCGAAGGCCAGAGCCGCTGGGGCGCCGACCCCTTCGCCTTCCTGCAGCGCGCCCTGCGCCTGCCCCCGCGCCCCGTGCCCGACCCCACCACCGCCAGCGGTCGCCGCCTGTTGATGGTGCACATCGATGGGGATGGTTTCCCGTCGCTGGGCGAATTCCCCGGCTCACCGCTGGCCGCGCAGGTGCTGCTCGACGACGTGCTCAAGCGCTATCGCATCCCGCACGCCATGTCGGTGATCGAGGCCGAAGTCAGCCCCCAGGGGCTCTACCCGGCGCTGGCCACACGGCTCGAAAACATCGCCCGCCAGATGTTCGCCCTGGAACATGTCGAGATCGCCAGCCACACCTACTCGCACCCCTTCAAGTGGCGCAAGGTGTTCGACGCACGCGACGACGACCGCGCCGCCGACTACCACCTCGACATCCCCGGCTACACGCCCAGCCCCGAGCGCGAGATCCTCGGCTCCATCGACTACATCCGAAGCCGCCTCGCCCCGGCCGGCAAACCCGTGCGCCTGCTGCTGTGGAGCGGCAATGCCGCACCCGACGCCGACACCCTCAAGCTGATCGCCGATCACAATCTGCTCGACATGAATGGCGGCAACACCACCATGAGCCGGCGTCGGCCCACCGTGGCCGCGGTGTCACCCATCGGCGTGCATCAAGGCCCCTACTTCCAGCCCTACGCCCCGGTGATGAACGAAAATGTGTACACCCGCGACTGGACCGGCCCTTTCTACGGCTTTCGCGATGTCATCGACACCTTCAAGATGACCGGCGAGCCACGCCGCCTCAAACCGATCAACATCTACTACCACACCTATTCCGCCAGCAAGGTCGCCGCCCTCAAGGCCTTGCACACCGTCTACGACTGGGCCCTCGCCCAGCCCACCCAGCCGGTGTTTCCGAGCGACTACATCGCCATGGCGCACAACTTCAACACCCTGAGCCTCGCCCGCGCACTCGACGACCCCGACACCCTGCATATCCGCAACGCCGATGCCCTGCGCACCCTGCGCCTGCCGCCCGATTTTGCCACCCCCGATCTGGCCAACAGCCCCGGCCTGGCCGGCACCGCCAGCGGGCCCGACGGCCGCTTCGCCACCCTCGCCGCCTCGCGCGCCAGCCTGCGCACCGGCAACACGGCGGATGATCTCCCGCATTTCATCTCGGCCAACGCGCGCCTCACCCGCTGGCAGCACCACCCAAAAAGCATTATTTTTGCCCTAAAGGCGTACAGCCCCTTATCCTTCACCCTGTCTCACCCGGCGGGCTGTCGTCTCCAGACGGACAAGACGCGCGTCCAGCCGGCTCGCCGCGATGGCCACGCACACCACTATCAACTCAACACCCACCATGCCGAACTCACCCTCCACTGCCCCGGCTGAGCGACCCCGCGTCGTCTCGCTGCGCGCGCTGGTGATCTTCGGCGCGCTGGCCACCGCCGGCATGGTGCTGCTGTTTCCGTATGAGACCCTGGTCAAGGCCTCGCTCGGCGCCCGTCAGGGCGACGTGCTGGCCGCCGCCTACCTGCACAATCTGCTGCGCACCGAAACCGACAACGCGCAGATGCGTTTCGCCCTCGCCGCGCAACACCAGGCCCGGCGCGATTACCCCGCCGCCCGCCAAGCCATTGCCCCGCTGCTCGGCCACCCCGACCCGGCCATCGCACACCGTGCCCGCTGGCTCGACTGGCGTTTCACCGTCGACGACGCCCCCGACACGCTCACGCCGCGCGCGCTCAGCCTCGCCCAAACCCACACCCTGAACGCCCTCGCCGACGAGGCCGCGCTGTCAACGCCCGACCGGCTCAGCCTCATCACCTACGCCGCCCGCCACGCGCAGCCCGAGATCGCCGCCCACGCCATCGACACCCTGGCCGCCGACGCCCGCCTCGATGCCGACACCGCCCAGACGCTCGCCGACACGCTGCGACGCGACGCCCACCCGCACCTGGCCGCCCGCGCCTACCTGCTCGCCCGCGACCGCAGCGAAGGGCTCGCCGCGCAACGCCAGCACTTCCTCGCCGCCCTGCGCACCCTGCAAGCGATCAGCGACTTCCCGGCCGCGCTGGCCATCGCCGACGAAGCGCTCGGTGCGCTCGAGACCGACGCCCCCACGCTCACCTATCTCATCGGCCTCGCCCGCGCCGCCAACCGGCCCGACCGCGCCGCCGACTACGCCCGCCGCCTGATCCGCCTCAGCCTGCGCGAACAGCTCGACGGCGGCCTGCGCCTCGTTGCCCTGAACAGCGACGCCGACCCCGCGCTGCCCTTCGACGACGCGCGCTACCGTCTCGCCTACGACACCTTCCTCGGTGCCGGCGCGCTCGAAGACGCCTATGTGCTCAGCCTCTCCGCCGTACGCCAGGCCCCCGACAGCGCCGACTGGCGCCGCCGCCTCGCCCAGGTCGCCGAATGGCACGGCAAACCGGCCGACGCGCTGGCCCAGTGGTATCACCTCGCCCGCCACGGCCACACCGACGCCTGGGCCCAGGTGCTGCGCCTCGCCCCCGGCCTGTTCGAACACCGCCCGCTGCTCGACGCCCAGAAATTTCAGCTGCGCCAGGATCCACGAAACACCACCTTGCTGCGCGACATCGCCGCGCTGTATGAACGCCTCGGCGAGCCCGACGCCGGCATCGCCTATCTGCAAGCGCACACCGCGCGCCACCCCTCCGACGCCGCCTTCGATGCGCTCGCCACCCTCGCCGAGCGCGCCGGCCAAGGCGCCATCGCCGACGCCGCACTGGTCATGTGGGAACAGCACGCCGGCGTCTCCCCCGCCCTTAGCCAGCGCCGCGCGGCCGGGCTCATCCCCCGTGGCCAGCTGGAAGCCGCCCTGGCCGCGCTCGACACCGCCCGCAGCCACACCCCCGACACCGCCACCGACTACTGGCAACTGCGCGCCTCGCTCGCCGGCCTGCTGCAGCATCGCGACGCGCAACGCGACGCCCTGAACCGACTGGTGCCCCAGCCCACGGCCCGGCCCGACGACTTCGCCGACCTGATCGAACTGCTGCGCCCGGCCCACCCCGACCAGGCCGCCCGCCTCGCCGCCCAAGCCTGGGAGCGCCTCGGCACGCCCGACTGGCTGCTGCGCAGCCTCGACCTTCACCTGTCCACCCGCAACTACGCCGCCATGGGCGTGCTGATCCGCGGCCTCGACGACACCCGGCGCCAGACGCTCGAACGCAACGCCAGCTTCCTGCGTCTGCGCGGGCAATGGCATCAGGGCCTCGGCGAGTTCGACGCCGCACGCGCCGACTTCGACGCCGCGCTGACCCACGAGCCGGCCAACACCGCCGCCCGCGCCTCGCTGCTGTGGCTGCTGATCGACGGCGGCAAGGCCGACACCCTCACCGCGCTGCTCGCCCGCCACGAAACCCGCTGGGCACGCGACGGCGACCTGCACGACGCTCTGGCCGCCGCCAACGCCCTGCTGTCTCGCCCGCAGCGCGCGCTCGACCGCTACCTGCTGCCGCGCGCCCGCGCCAACCGCGACGATTTCCTGTGGATGATGGGTCTGGCCGACACGCTCGAACAGGCCGGCGAGATCGACCGCGCCTGGCATCTGCGCGAACAGCAGTGGCAACAACGGCCACGCACTGCGCCCACCGACGCCGAGACCGAGCTGGCCCGCCGCGCCGCCGAGGTCCGCCTGGCCCGCCAGCAACGCCCCGGCGACGCCAGCGACCAACTGCTGCGCGCGCTGATGCGCCAGGACGGTGAGACCGACCCGCTCGACACCCCCCTGCTGCGCGACCTGGCCATGAGCTGGCTGCTCGACCAGGGCGACATCGACGGCGCCCGCGGCTTTCTGTGGGAGCGCTACGCCCGCGCCCTCACCCGCCCGGTGTGGGCCGAAGCCGCGATCGCGCTGGCCCGCGACGAACACGCCACCCTGGCCGACATCCTCGCCCGCCACGACACCGCCCTGCCCGCCGCCCAGCGTGGCGAAATCGCCGAACGCCTTGGCCGGCCAGACGTCTCCGCCAGCGTCACCCATGCCGCCGCCGACGACCAGCGCCACAACGACGCCCTGCATCTGCAACTAAGCGAGGTACTGCTCGACCAGGCCCACCGCCTGCGCCTGGACGCCGCCGCGCACAAACTCGACGCCTTCAAAGAGCGAACCCAGCACGCCGAACTGCGCCTGCGCCTCGCCCCCCGACTCAAGCTCAGCCTCACCCTGGGCAGCATCCAGCGCCGCCTGAACGGCAGCGGCGCGCTCGCCGCCGCGCCCAACGAACGCCAGGCCAGCGTCGAAATGGCGTGGACCACCGACGCCGGCATCACCCGGCTCGGCGTCGCCCGCCGCCACGGCCTGACCGACACCACCCCCGTCTGGGCCGGGCACGACCTCACCCTCGACCAGCGCTGGGCCTTCGCGCTCGAGGCCGGCCTCGCACTGCCCGCCAACGAAAGCGCGGCGCTGCGCGTGGCCGGCATGAAGGACGAGCTGCTCGCCAGCGCCGCCTACGGCCTCAGTTCGCGCGAGCGCATCGCCGCCCAGTGGGCGCACAGCCGCTACAGCAGCCAGCACGGACTGGCGCTGGGTCGCGCCGATCGCTGGCAGCTCGACTACACTCACCGCCTGACCCGCGGCCGCCCCGAGATCGAAGCCGGCGTGTATGTCGGCGGCTATCGCTTCCGCGCCGATATCGGCGACAACGCCGGCGACCGCGCCGCGCTGGCGTCAATCCTGCCCGGCGGCCTCGCCCCGCTGCTACCCGACAGCTACCTGTTTCGCGGCGCGCGAATGACGGTCAACAACCGCCAGCGCCACGGCCTGCAACGCGCCCTGGTGCCCTATGCCACGCTCGACCTCAACCATGTGAGCGGCCGCGGCTATGGCTATGGGGTCGAACTCGGCCTGAGCGGCCGGGTCTTCGGCGCCGACCAGTTCCTCATCGGCGTGCAGCACGACAAGGGCGGCGAAGGCGACGCCGGCCGCAATTCCGCCCTGTTTCTCGACTATCAACTGTTCTTCTGAGCCCACGGGATCGACATGAAAACCTTGCTTGCCCACCCTGTCCTGCGCCTGATGTGCCTCGTCACCGTCCTCAGCGGCTGCGCCGTCACCGACCGCGTGCCCGACCGCAGCGTCACGCCCGACGCGCGCTGGGCCGTGCTCACGCTCGAAAACACCACCACCACACCCATGGCCGGCGCCCGCGCCGAAGCGGTGGCCCGTGCCCTGCTGCATACGCTGGGCGTCAAGGAGGTGGTGCGCCCGCCGGCAACGGCGCGCGACGCCTTGTTCGACCCGGCCCCGGCCGCCGACACCGAGGCGGCCCTCGCTTGGGCGCGCAGCGCCGGCGTGCGCTATGTGCTCACCGGCACGGTGGACGAATGGCAATACAAGGTCGGCGTCGATGGCGAGCCGGCGGTGGGTCTGGCGCTGCACATCATTGATGTCGAGGACGGCAGCACGGTGTGGAGCGGCGTCGGCGCGCGCACCGGCTGGGGCCGCGACTCGCTGGCCGCCGTCGCGCAAACGCTAATCAAGTCGCTGCTCGCACCGGTCGTCCGCTAAGTCGTCGCATGCCCTTTCGTCATTTGCTCGCACCCCGTCAGGTAACAAGCTCCGCACTGGCTGAGACCGTCGTCCTGCCCCTGCTGCTGCTCGCGCTGGCCTGGTGGCTCAACCCGACCGACCCGCTGTTTGCCTGGGCCAGCTTCCCCTGGCCAATCCTCGGCCCGCTGCTGCTGGCGCTTCGCTACGGCCCAATGATGGGTGTGATCGGCAGCATCGTGCTGCTCGGCGGCTGGCTCGGCCTGACCGGCACCGGCAAGGTCAGCGCGGCCACCCCGCAGCTGTATTTTCTGGGCACCCTGGTGCTGGTGATGGTCTGCGGCGAGTTCGCCTCGATCTGGCGCAGCCGCGTGCGTCGCGCCGAAACCCATGCCCGCTACGTGCAGGAGCGGCTCGACCACCTGACCCGCCAGCACTACCTGCTGCGCGTCTCTCACGACCGCCTGGAGCAGGACTTGATCAGCCGGCCGGTGTCGATGCGCGACGCGCTCACCGGCCTGCGCGAGTTGCTCGGCACCGACACCGCCGGCCCCCTGCCCGGCGCCGAGGCGCTGCTCAAGCTGCTGGCCCAGTTCTGCCAGATCGAACGCGCCGCGCTGTATCCGCCCGATACCACCGACACCCCGGCCGGCCAGCTCGGCGCGCCCTTTGCCTTTGCGCCCAAAGACCCGCTGGTGCTGGCCGCTGCCACCGAGATCGGCCTGTGCCATGTCGCCAGCGACGCGCTACCCGAACACCACGGCAGCCAGTATCTGGTGGTCAGCCGCCTGCGCGATCTGCGCGGCACGGACCACGGCGTGCTGGTGGTCGAGTCGATGCCCTTTTTCGCGCTGAACGAAGACAGCTTGCAGATCATCAATCTGCTGGTCGGCTACTACGCCGACAGCCTCGCCAGCCGCGACATCGTCCGTCCGGTGCTCGCCGTGGCGCCGGCCTGCCCAACCGAGTTTGCCCTTGAATTGCAGCGCATGTGGCATGTCACCCGCGACAGCGGCCTGCCCAGCGCCCTGGTGGTGCTGACCTACCGAAGCCGCCCGGTGCTCGACGACCTGCCCCTGCAATGGCACCGCCTGCAACGCACGCTGGATGTCATCTGGCACACCCACGAGGACGACCGCCACGCCTTGCTGGTGCTCATGCCACTGGCCGGCCCGGCGGCCATCGAAGGCTATCTCGACCGCATCGACGCCTGGCTCACCCAGCACCTGGGCGCACCGCCGGGCGAATTCGGCATCGCCTTGCACGCCTATCGGCTCGACGCCACACCGGCCACCGAGTTGCTGTCCACCCTGCTTGAGGATTGCCATGTTCGCCCTGCTCAGCGGCCTGTCAGCACTGCTGCTTGAAGCGCTGGCGCTGTGGCTGCTCGGCACCGCCGACAGCCGCACGCACCCGCTGGCCGTGGTCTTGCTGCCGCACCTGGCCGCCAGCGCACTGCTCGCGCTGAGCGCGCTGGCCCTCATGCCCGCGCTCACCGCCCGCTCGCGACGCGCCAGCGGACTGCTGATGTTCGCCCTGTCGGCCTTCATCCCCGGTCTGGGCTTCGCCGGCATCATGGCCGGCTTGTGGATCGGCCGCTACCGCCTGGCCGCCCGCCGGCCGCGCGGCCTGCGCACGCTTGAATTGCCCGCACTCGACCCGCATCAACGCGAACGCAGCGGCTTTCACCAGACCGGCGCGGGCGGTTTTTTGCGCAATCCGCGCGCCCCCACGCCGCAGCGCCTCAAAGCGCTGGTCGCGCTCCAGCATGTGCCCGGCCGCGTCGCCAGCCCGCTGCTGCGCGACCTGCTCGGCGATGACAGCGAAGACCTGCGCCTGCTCGCCTACGGCATGCTCGACCGCAAGGAGAAAACGCTCAACGCCCAGATCCAGGCCGAACGCCAGCGCCTCGCCAGCGCGCGCAGTGCCATCACGCTGGCGCTCGCCCACACCCGGCTGGCCGGCCTGTATTGGGAATTGATCTACCAGCAACTGGCGCAGGGCGACCTGCGCACCCATGCCGCCGAGTCCGGGCTGCATCATGCCCGCGAGGCGCTCGCCCTGCGGCCGAACGGCGCGGGCCTCTACCTGCGCTGTGGGCAATGTCTGCTGGCGCTAGGCAACACGACAGAGGCCGAGGTGGCCTTCGAGGCGGCGCGCGCGGCCGGCCTGCCCGACCACCGCGTCCTGCCCCATCTGGCAGAGCTGGCCTTCTTGCGACGCGACTTTGCCGCAGTCCGGCGCCTGCTCGCACCGCTGGCCAGTTGGCGCGGCATGATGGGCGTGCAGAAAGTCGCGCAATTCTGGAGCCCACGATGAACGCCTTCCCCACCGCCGCCGACGCCGATGTGGCGTTGCTGCTCGAAGGCACCTACCCGTTTGTGTCGGGCGGGGTGTCCTCGTGGATGCATCAGATCCTGCTGGCCCACCCCGATGTGCGCTTTGCGCTGGTGTTTCTCGGCAGCCGCCGCGAAGACTACCCGGCCATGCGCTACGAACTGCCGGCCAATGTGGTACATCTGGAAACCCATTTCCTTCACGACAGCCTGTCCGACGCGCCCGACACCCCGCGCGCCCGCAGCGGCAACGCCGCCGCCTTTGCCGACATCGACGCCCTGCACATGGCCTTTCGCAGCGGCCAGGCCGTGTCGCCCAAGCTGATGCACGCCGCCTGCGCCCACATCAAGCCGGGCGGCGCCATCCCCGAGCACGATTTCCGCCACGCCGAAGCGGCCTGGCAGCGCATTACCGAGCACTACCGCAAGCACTGCTCCGACCCCAGCTTTGTCGACTATTTCTGGTCGGTGCGCATCATGCACCAGCCGCTGTGGCAACTCGCGCGCATTGCCGACGCACTGATCCCGGTGCGGGCCTACCACAGCATCTCGACCGGCTATGCCGGCTTTCTCGGCGCGCTGCTGGCGCAGGCCACCGGGCGCCCGCTGATCCTCACCGAGCACGGCATCTACACCAAGGAACGCAAGATCGACTTGTTTCAGAGCGAGTGGATCCACGACAACCGCAACGCCTTTCAGCGCGATCCGACCGAGCTGTCCTACTTCCGCCAGCTGTGGATCCGCTTCTTCGAGTGGATGGGCCGGCTGAGCTATGACGCCGCCGACCCGATCATCTCGCTGTACGAAACCAATCGCCGCCGGCAGATCGCCGATGGCGCCACCGCCGAGCGCACGCAGGTGATTCCCAACGGCGTGTCGATCGGCCGACTGGCGCCGCTGCGCGCCCAACGCGTCGACGAGATCCCGCCCGTGCTGTGCCTGATCGGCCGGGTGGTGCCGATCAAGGACGTGAAGAACTTCATCCGCGCCATGCGCACCGTCATCACCCGCCTGCCCACGGCCGAAGCCTGGATTGCCGGCCCGCTGGACGAAGACCCGGCCTATGTGGCCGAGTGTCGCCACCTGATCGACAGCCTCGACCTGGGTGACAAAGTGCGCCTGCTCGGCATGCAACGCATCGACGCGCTGCTGCCGAAGATCGGCCTGGTGGTACTCAGCTCCATCTCCGAAGCCCTGCCGCTGGTGGTGCTCGAAGGCTTTGCTGCCGGCGTACCCTGCATCAGCACCGATGTCGGCTCCTGCCGGCAGCTGATCGAAGGCGGTGACGCCGAGGACCGCGCCTTTGGCAGCGCCGGTGCGGTGGTCGGCATCGCCGATCCGCAAGCCCTGGCCAACGCCGCGCTCGAGCTGCTCGGCCACCCCGAGCGCTGGCGCGCCGCCCGCGACGCCGGTATCCGCCGCGTCGAAGCGCGCTACAGTGACGCCCTGATGTTCCAGCGCTACCGCGACGTCTACGATCGCGCGCTAGCCCCCTCACTCGCCAAGGAGCGCCAATCATGAGCCTGACCCGTTACGGCACCACCACCCGCTACTCCGACATCGTGGTGCACAACCAGACCCTGTACACCGTCGAAGTGCCCGCCAGCATCGACACCAACATCGAAACCCAGACCAGCGAAATCCTCGGCAGCATCGACCGCCTGCTGGCCCAGGCCGGCAGCGACAAGTCGCGCATCCTGATGGCCACCATCTATCTGGTCGACATGGACGACTACACCGGCATGAACGCCGTGTGGGACGCCTGGCTGGCCCAAGGCACCGCGCCCTGCCGCGCCTGCGTTCAGGTGGCCGGCCTGGCACAGGCCGGCTGGCGTATCGAGATCGCGCTAACCGCCGCGGTGGACTGAGGGGAATTCGTGGCCGGCATCGGTTTCGAGCTGCGCAAGCTCTTGCGCAAGGACAGCCTGCTCGGGCTGGTGCAGGCCTATGCCTATGCCGGAGTGATCGGTTCGGGGCCGTGGGTGCTGTCGATTGTCGGCATCCTGGTCATCGGCCTGCTCAGCGCATCACTGGGCGCGTCCAGCCATGGCGTCACGCAGTTTCAGGTGTCGGTCACCTGGCTGATCGCCAGCTCGCTGATTCTCACCGGCGGCGTGCAGCTGGCCTTTACGCGCTATGTGTCCGACCGCCTGTTCGAGCACAAGCACGACACCGTGCTGCCCAATCTGCACGGCGTGCTGTGTCTGGTGCTGGTGGCTGCCGGCACGCTGGCCACCGTGCTGGCCTTTACCGCCTTTGCCGGTGAGAGCGTGCTCTACCGGCTGCTGATGATTGCCGGTTTCACGCAGCTGTGTGTCATCTGGGTGCTGACCATTTTCCTGTCCGGCCTCAAGCGCTATCGCGCCATTCTGGCAATGTACGCGCTCGGCTACGGCATCACCGTCGGCGCCGCGCTGCTGGCGCGCAACTGGGCGCTCGAAGGCTTGCTCGCCGGCTTCGTGCTCGGTCACTTTGCGCTGCTATGCGGCATGTGGTGGCTGACGGTGCGCAGCTTCAGCGCCACCGAAGCGGTGCGCTTCGACTTTCTTCAGCCCCAACACCGCTACCCCAGCCTGCTGATCATCGGCGTGCTCTACAACCTCGCGGTGTGGGCCGACAAGCTGGTGTTCTGGCTCTACCCCGACACCTCGGCCGCCATCATCGGCCCGCTGCGCGCCTCGGTCATTTACGACCTGCCGGTGTTCATGGCCTACCTGTTCATCATCCCCGGCATGGCGGTGTTTCTGGTGCGCATCGAGACCGACTTCGTGGACTACCACGAGCGTTTCTACAATGCGGTGCGCGAAGGCGGCAGCCTGGAGACCATCGAATCCATGCGCGACGAGATGGTGCTCGCCATCCGCCAGGGCTTCGCCGAAATCGGCAAGATCCAGACCCTCGCCCTGCTCGCCGCCATCATCGTCGGCCCCACGGTGCTCGCCGCGCTGGGCATCTCGGCGCTTTACCTGCCGCTGTTCCACATCCAGACGCTCGGCGCCAGCCTGCAGGTCGGCCTGCTGGCGCTGCTCAATGTGTTCTTCTACCTCGACCAGCGCGCGCTGGTGCTGCGCCTGTGTGCGCTGCTGTGCGTCAGCAACCTCGCCCTCACCACGCTGTCGCTCCAGCTCGGCGCTGCCTTCTATGGCTACGGCTACGCCGCCGCCGTGCTGCTGACCCTGCTCTACGGCCTGTTCGCGCTCGACCGCAAACTGCACCGGCTGGAGTACGAAACCTTCATGCTGCGTTAGCCACGCACGCGGGCCACGGCTTGGAGTAAATTAGTCCATCGGACCTCAAGGCGCCGACATGACTTCACCGACCGTGCTCACCCCCGCGCTGGCCGATTTCGTGACCAGCCACCTGTCGATCCATCTCGCCGCCAGCGACGATCGGGGCATTGCCACGCTGGTGCGCGGCCTGGGCTGCCGGCGCGACCCGGCCGCCACCAACCGCCTGCGCCTGCTGATCGCCGCCCCGCAGGCCGAACCGGTGCTGCGCGCCCTGACCACCAACGGCCGGATCGCCGTGGTGTTCAGCGAGCCGGAAAGCCACCGCACCGTCCAGCTCAAGGGGCGTGACGCCCACCG
This sequence comes from Denitromonas ohlonensis, assembly GCF_007625205.1. Lineage (GTDB taxonomy): Bacteria > Pseudomonadota > Gammaproteobacteria > Burkholderiales > Rhodocyclaceae > Nitrogeniibacter > Nitrogeniibacter ohlonensis. The sequence continues at coordinate 98,348 of NZ_VMNI01000012.1, forward strand.
GGTCGAGCGCGACCCCGACGATACCGCGCTGCTGGCGCCCTACATCAACACCCTGGTCGCCCGCCTCGCCACCGTCGGCACCCCCGAAGCCTTCGTGCGCGCCCTGCTGCATTGCCCCACCGAGGCGCTTTGCATTGTCCGATTCACACCGGATGAGGTCTTCGGCCAGACTCCCGGCCCCCAGGCCGGGCAGCGTCTGGCCACCGGCAGCGCCCTGCCATGAATCCGGAGCTGAGCCTCGACACCCTGCGCAGTTGCCTCGAGGGCATCCTGCCGGCCGGGCTGGCCACCTGTGCACCCGACGGCACGCCCAACGTCACCTATGTCTCGCAACTGATGTATGTCGACCCGGAGCATGTCGCGCTGTCCTTCCAGTTCTTCAACAAGACCCGCGAAAACATTCTCGCCAATCCGCACGCCACGGTGCTGATGATGGACCCGGACACCGCCGCCCGCTACCGGCTGAGCATCCGCTACCTGCGCACCGAAACCGCCGGCCCGCTGTTCGAACGCATGAAGGCCACGCTCGCCGGCATCGCCTCGCACACCGGCATGACCGGGGTGTTCCGGCTGCGTGGCGCCGATATTTACCGGGTACTGGCGATCGAGGCCGTGCCCGGCCACAGCCTGCCACCGCCGGTCGCTCGCGCGCCACTGCTGCCGGCACTGCGCCGCAGTGTCGACGCCTTGTCGGCGTGCCGCAGCCTGGAGCACCTGATCGACACGCTGACGATGCGCCTTGAACGACACTTCGGCATTGACCATCAAATGCTGCTGATGGCCGACGACGCCGCCCAGCGCCTCTACATCATGGCCAGCCGGGGCTATGCCAGCTCCGGGGCCGGCGCCGAAGTGCGCTACGGGGTGGGCGTGATCGGCGTCGCGGCACGTGAGCAAACCCCTATCCGCATCATCTTTCCGGCCGCCGAATATGCCTACAGCCGCGCCATCCGTGAGCAACTCGAAGGCGGCGAACTTGCCGGCCAGCTCGAAGCGGGCATCCCCCTGCCCGGCCTGCCCGAGCCGTCCAGCCAGCTCGCCGTGCCGGTGCGCGCAGGCGACCGCCTGATAGCGGTGCTGTATGTCGAAAGTGCCCAGCAATGCCGGTTCGACTACGACATGGAAGATGCGCTGGTCGCCCTGTGCGCCATGCTCGGCCCCTGCATGTGCGCGCTGCAAGGCGATGCCCTCGAAGACGACAGCCCCGCCGCCGCCCACGATCACCCCGCGCCGGATGCCACCGCCGAACCGCTGCGGGTGCATTACTTCGGCCGCGACGGCAGCGTCTTTCTGGACGACCACTACCTGATCAAGGGCGTTGCCGGCAGCATTCTGCGGGCCCTGCTCGAAGACCACCTCGCGCAGGGTCGCAGCGAGTTCTCGAAACGCGAAATGCGCCTCGACCCCCGGCTGCGCCTGCCCGAGGTGGTCGACAACCTCGACGCCCGGCTCATCCTGCTCAGCCGGCGGCTGGCTGACCGCAGCACCGAGGTGCGCATCGAAAAGGCCGGCCGGGGTCGCATCCGACTGGTGCTCACCCGACCGGTGGTCCTGATCACCGACTGATGCTGAGCACCCACACCGCGCCCGGCATCGATCAACGCGTCCGTGCCCCGAGCACCACCTGGGTGGGCGGCTGCGGAACGAACACGAAGTGCGGCGTCGGAATCGGCGCGCCCGGCGGTAGCGCCGCCGGCGCCGCCTCACCCGCGGGGCCCAGCGCGCGCAGATAGGCATAGATCGCGTTCAGATCGCCATCGGTCATGGTCTTCAACGCAGCCCAGGGCATGGGCGGCAAACCGCCGGCGCGGGCCCGCGTGCGCCATTCGCGCTCGCTCAGGGTGCTGACCGACAGGCGCAGATTGGCCGGATAGCTCACCCCCCAGGGACCACTGAAGCCGACGCCCAGACCGGTCAGCCGGGCCGCTTCGGGCACCGCCTCACCCGCCTCGGCAAAGCCGGCGGTATGACAGCCATTGCAATCGGCCACCGCGACCAGGTAGCGCCCGCGGGCGACCGGGTCGCGCGCCTCGGCCGCCTGCACTGACACGCTGGCGCCGAGCAGCGCGGCCAGGATCATTTTTTGGAACCGTTTCATTGCCCACTCCGATGAATGAATCGAGCCTCCAGCGTATGGGCCGCCGGCGCGCCTCGCCCTTAAGAGTTGCTTCAGCAAATCCTCAAAAAATACTAAGTGCGGAATTCGCCCGATGCGGGCAGATAAACGCCGAAAATCAAAGCCTTGTTGGGCTCAGGGTTTTTCATTGGGGCTGCATGGTGCACCGCAGTTCGATAGAATGCATCGTTTCCCCCAACGCAACCGCAAGACACGCCGATGACCCAGCGCCTGCGAGAGATCCCCTATAACTACACCTCGTTCTCCGACCGCGAGATCGTGATCCGCCTGCTCGGCGAAGAGAGCTGGCAGGTGCTTGACGCCTTGCGCAGCGAGCGGGTGACCGGCCGCTCGGCGCGCATGCTCTACGAGGTGCTCGGCGACATCTGGGTGGTGCAGCGCAACCCCTACCTGATGGACGACCTGCTCGGCAACCGCGACCGGCGCGGCGCCCTGGTCGGGGCCCTGCGTCACCGCCTGAACGAGATCGACAAGCGACGCCTCGATTCGCAGTCCGAAGACCAGGACCGCAGCGAGAAGGTCGAACTGCTGGTGCGCGCGGCACGCGAGGCGGTCGCCCGCTTTGAAGTGCAGTTCGAAGAAACCATCGATCTGCGTCGCCAGGCCACCCGGGTGCTGACGCGTCACACCCGCAAGGACAACATCTGCTTCGACGGCCATGCGCGCGTCTCGCATGTGACCGACGCCACCGACTGGCGGGTCGAGTACCCCTTCGTGGTGCTGTATCCCGACACCGAGGCCGAGATCGGCCCGCTGGTGCGCGACTGTATCGAGCTCGGTCTGACCATCATCCCGCGCGGGGGTGGCACCGGCTACACCGGCGGCGCCGTGCCGCTGGATGCGCGCTCGGTGGTCATCAACACTGAAAAGCTGATCGACATCGGCAAGGTTGAAGAGACCGTGCTGCCGGGCCTCGACGGCCCGATGGCCGAGCCCTACGCCACCATCCGCACCAGCGCCGGCGTGGTCACCGCCCGCGTGGCCGAAGCGGCCTCGGCCGCCGGCCGGGTGTTTGCGGTGGACCCGACCTCGGCCAGCGCCTCGTGCATCGGCGGCAACGTGGCCATGAACGCCGGTGGCAAGAAGGCCGTGCTGTGGGGCACGGCGCTCGACAACCTGGCGTGGTGGAAGATGGTCACGCCCGACGGCAACTGGCTGGAGGTCGAGCGCCTCAACCACAATTTCGGCAAGATCCACGAGCAGGACACCGTGCACTTCCGCCTCAAGCGCTTCGACGCCTCGGGCACCAAGTCGCTGGGCGAAGAGCTGCTATCCATGCCCGGCGCGGCCTGTCGCAAGGACGGCCTGGGCAAGGACGTCACCGACAAGTTTCTCGGTGGCGTGCCGGGCGTGCAGAAGGAAGGCACCGACGGCATCATCGTCGCGGCGCGCTGGGTGCTGCACAAGATGCCGCCGGTCACGCGCACGGTGTGTCTGGAATTCTTCGGCCAGGTGCGCGAAGCCGTGCCCGCCATTGTCGAAATCACCGACTACTTCAAACCGGGCGGCGAAGGCCACGCCCTGGGCGTGCAGCTGGCCGGCCTGGAGCACCTCGACGAGCGCTATGTGAAGGCCGTCGGCTACACCACCAAGGCCAAGCGCCACGGCCGGCCCAAGATGGTGCTGGTCGGCGACATCGTCGGTCTGGACGAAAAAGCCGTGATGACGGCCACCTCGGCCGTGGTCCGCATGACCAATGCGCGCGGCTCGGAGGGCTTCATCGCCGTCAGCGACGAGCAGCGCAAGAAGTTCTGGCTCGACCGCTCGCGCACCGCCGCCATCTCGCGCCACACCAACGCCTTCAAGATCAACGAAGACGTGGTCATCCCGCTGCCGCGCATGGGCGACTACTGCGATCACATCGAACGCATCAACATCGAGCTGTCGACCCGCAGCAAGCTGGAATTGTGCGACGCGCTGACCGAGGCGCTGTCGGGCGAGCTGCCGCTGCACACCCAGGACGCCGACATCGACGCCGCCGAGATCATCGGCGACCGCCGCCAAGCCGCGCTCGACTATGTCACCCGCATCCGCGCGCGCTGGCAGTGGCTGCTCGACAACCTCGACACCCCGCTGGCCGAGGCCGAAACCCGCTTTGCCGAGTTCGGCATCACCGCCGGCGAACTGACCAACACCGCCGCCAACCCGGTGCTCTTCCACCGCCTGCAGGACTACTCGGTGCGCACCTCGTGGAAGACCGAGCTGCGCGCGCGCCTGATCAAGATTTTTGAAGGCGACGTGTTCCGCCCGGTACGCGAGAAGGTCGACGCCACCCACGCCCAGGTGCTGCGCGGCCGGCTGTTCGTGGCCCTGCACATGCACGCCGGTGACGGCAACGTGCACACCAACATCCCGGTCAACTCCGACAACTACGCCATGCTGCAGACCGCCAACGAGACGGTGGACCGCATCATGGCCATCGCCCGCGCGCTCGACGGCGTGATCTCCGGCGAGCACGGCATCGGCATCACCAAGCTGGACTTCCTCACCGACGAGGAAATGGCCAACTACTGGACCTACAAGCAGAAGGTCGACCCCGAAGGCCGCTTCAACCGCGGCAAGCTGCAGCGCGGCGCCAACCTCGACCGCGCCTACACCCCCAGCTTCGGGCTGATGGGCCACGAATCGCTGATCATGGAACAGACCGAGATCGGCGAGATCGCCCACGACATCAAGGACTGCCTGCGCTGCGGCAAGTGCAAGCCGGTGTGCTCCACGCATGTGCCGCGCGCCAACCTGATGTATTCGCCGCGCAACAAGATCCTGTCCACCTCGCTGCTGGTCGAAGCCTTCCTGTATGAGGAGCAGACCCGCCGCGGCGTGTCGCTGGCGCACTGGGCCGAGTTCGAAGACGTGGCCGATCACTGCACCATCTGCCACAAGTGCAAGAACCCCTGCCCGGTCGACATCGACTTCGGCGATGTGTCGGTCAAGATGCGCAACCTGCTGCGCAACCAGGGCAAGAAGTCCTTCAACCCCGGCAAGGCGGCGGCCATGGCCTTCCTCACCGTCAAGGACCCGGCCACCATCAAGCTGATGCGCAAGGGCATGATCGAGTGGGGCTACAAGGCGCAGCGCTGGGCGCACAAGACCGCCAAGTCGCTCGGCCTGATCCAGGCCCAGGTCAAGCAGCCGCCGGCCACGCTGCGCAAGGCGCCGATCAAGGCGCAGGTGATCCACTTCATCAACAAGCCGATGCCGGGCAACCTGCCCAAGCGCACCAGCCGCGCCTTGATGGACATCGAGGACGACAAGGTCATCCCCGTCATCCGCAATCCGCAGATCAAGGCCGATCAGTCCGAGGCGGTGTTCTACTTCCCCGGCTGCGGCTCCGAGCGCCTGTTCAGCCAGGTCGGCCTCGCCACCCAGGCCATGCTCTATCACGTCGGCGCCACCACCGTGCTGCCGCCGGGCTATTTGTGCTGTGGCTATCCGCAGACCGCGGCGGGTGAGGAAGACAAGGGCCAGAAGATCACCACCGACAACCGGGTGCTCTTCCACCGCGTCGCCAACACGCTCAACTACCTCGACATCAAGACCGTGGTGGTGTCCTGCGGCACCTGCATGGATCAGTTGATGAAGTACCAGTTCGACAAGATCTTCCCGGGCTGCCGCCTCATCGACATCCATGAATACCTGATGGAAAAAGGCGTCAAGCTCGAAGGCATCACCGGCCAGAAATACATGTACCACGAGCCCTGCCACACCCCGATGAAGATCCATTCGGGTATCAAGGTAGCCAACGAACTGATGGGCACGCGGGTCGATCTCAACGACCGCTGCTGCGGCGAGTCGGGCACCCTGGCCGTGGCCCGGCCGGACATCTCCACCCAGGTGCGCTTCCGCAAACAGGAAGAAATGGAACAGGGCGCCGCGGCGCTGCGCGAAGGCGACGCCAGCACACCGGTGAAGATCCTCACCTCCTGCCCCAGCTGCCTGCAAGGCCTGACGCGCTACGCCAACGACGGCGGCGGCATCGAGGCCGACTACATCGTGGTCGAGATCGCCAAGCACCTGCTCGGCGACAACTGGCTGCCCGAGTATGTCGACCGCGCCAACCATGGCGGCATCGAGCGGGTGCTGCTGTAAGTGGTGGCTGATCGCAGCCGGGCGAGCCCTGCCCGGCTGCGATCAGGAGTGAATCAGCTTGCCGAGCAGCCAGCGCAACATCTGCGCGCGGGTGGCTCCGGGCTCGCTCGCGCCCTGAACAAAGCTCCCGCCCATTTCTTCGATCTGCCGGTCGCTCATCCAATACACGGTGTTCCACTGCAAGGGATTGAGATCCGGATCGCGGTTATAGAACACCGAGCCCTGCGCGAGCTGCCAGCCCTCGAGACGCTGATCGCCCGTCGGTAGAATCTGGCGCCCGGTCGGCCGACCATAGCGCTCGATCAAGCGTTTCTCCATGCCGGCATGCCACCACCACGGCACATCCACCTTCATGCTCGCCAGCTTGCCGTCGCGCAAGAAAAAAGCGACAAAGTGCGCGCCGTAGCCATCGAAGCGCTTCGCGTAGTTGTAGCAGACCCGATCGCCCAGGTTCTGGATGTCGGCCGGCGCCGACTGGCAACGCAATTCCAGTTCGGGGAATCGGCGCAGCACCCCGGCCTCGGTCAAGCGACCGGACAGCGTATTCAGGTCGAGCGAGAACGACGCCGTGCCCCGGCGCCAGCTCGCCACGTTGTCCAGAAACAGGTTCTTGTTCACCAGCAGGAACACCGAAATGCCCAGCAGAACCAGCAAGACCAGCAACCGAACACCGCCGGACGCGTTTGATGTCGCTGCCATTGCGACCTCCCCAAAAAGCCGAAAATATACCTCAGGCATTTGCATGAATGCCACATGGATTTATGCAGCTCGCCTTCCGCCCCCCGCCCCGGAATCGTATTTGACGCCGACGCGCAGCCACCTATTCTGAAATTCGGGCCCGGCGTGCTGTCGAAAAACCCCGAGCACCAACGACTAAGGGATGAGGCCAGCACGTCGCCACACCGGACAAGGAGATCTTCATGGCAAGCGCGCACCCCGTTCTACTCGTGGCCACCCGCAAGGGCGCGTGGCTGCTGCACGGCGACACCGGTCGCCAGCACTGGCGCCTCGACGGCCCGCACTTTCTTGGCCAGATCATTAACCACCTGGTGCTCGATCCGCGCAACGGGCGAACCCTGCTCGCCGCAGTGTCCACCGGACACCTCGGCCCGACCCTGTTCCGCTCCGCCGACCTGGGCGCAAGCTGGCAGGAAGCCGCCCGGCCACCGGCCTTTGCCACCACGGCTGACGGCAGCGGGCGCAGCGTCAAGCACACCTTCTGGCTCGAACCCGGCCCGGCCAGCGAGCCCGAGGTGTGGTACGCCGGCACCTCGCCGCAGGGGCTGTTCCGCTCCGCGGACGGCGGCGACACCTGGGCGCCGTTTTCCTGCCTCAATGACGATCCGACGTTCCGCGAGTGGATGGGCACCGAACAGGACGGCACGCCGGACGGCCCCAAGCTGCATTCGATCCAGATCGACCCGCGCGACCCGCAACACCTCTACATCGCCATGTCGGGCGGCGGCGTGCACGAATCCACCGACGGCGGGCGCAGTTTCACGCCGCTGCTCGATGGTCTCGCCGTGGTCGAAGGCTTCGACCGCAACACGCCGACCTTCCACGATCCGCACTGCGTGCGCCTGTGCCCCACGCTGCCCGACCGGCTCTACCAGCAGAACCATTGCGGCATCTACCGGCTCGACCGCCCCGCCACCACCTGGCAGCGCATCGGCGACAACATGCCGGCCGAGGTCGGCGATATCGGCTTTCCGCTGGTGCTGCATCCGCGCGACCCGGACACGCTGTGGGTCTTCCCCATGAATGGCGACACCGTGTGGCCACGCACCAGCCCGGACGGCAAGCCCGCGGCCTATCGCAGCCGCAATGGTGGCGCGAGCTGGCAACGGCAAGATCACGGTCTGCCTGCTGAGCAAGCGTGGTGGACGGTCAAACGCCAGGCGATGTGCGCCGATACCGAAGCCACGCTGGGGCTCTATGTCGGCACCACCAGTGGCGAGCTGTGGGCCAGCCGCGATGAGGGCGACAGCTGGCAGTGTCTGGCCCGGCATCTGCCCGAGATCTACGCCCTCAGCATCGGCTATCCGCAAACCTGATGCGCGTGCTGATCCCCTCCCCGCTGCATGACTACACCCACGCGCCGCGGGTCGACGCGAATGGCGACACGCTGGGCGCGCTGCTGGACGACCTGGATCGCCAGTTTCCGGGCATCCGCTTTCGCATGGTGGACGAGCAGGGGCAGATCCGGCGCCACATGCGCTGTTTCATTGGCGGCGTGCAGATTTTCTCGCTGGCGCACGCCCTCGATGGCGCCGACGAAGTGCTCTTCGTTCAGGCGCTCAGTGGCGGCTGAGCGACAACGCTCACTTGCCGTTTTCGAGCACCCAGTCGAAAGCCTGCAGATGCAGGCGGCCGGCGTCTTCCGGGGTCAGCCCGATCCGCTCGCAGGCGGCATGGATGGCGGCGGTGTCGCCGCTGTCCCAGGCGCGGGCCAGCACCAGATACGGGCCGTAGGGGTTGTCAGCCTCGGTGCCGGCCAGGGCCGCGCGAATGGTGTCGCTCATCGGCAGGGTGTCGAGCACGCGGGTGGCCGGCACCTGCAAGACGGTGTCGAGCAGCGACAGCATGCCGAGCACAAACAGCTCGTCACGCTGCGGCACGCTCAGGCTGGCGCCGAGCAACTCCATGAAGCGCGCACGCACCAGCGTGGCCTCGCCGCGCACTTCAGACAAGGTGCCCTTGGGCGCACCAGCGAGCAACAAGAGCATCAACCACCGGTACAGTGGGCGACGCCCGAGCATGAGCATGGCCTGTTCGATGGAGCTGATCGGATTGACCAGCCCCCAGGCCGCGGCATTCACATAGCGCAGCAAGCGGTAGGACAAAGCCACGTCCTGCTTGAGCACGCCGGCCATTTCGCGAATCTCGGCCCCCTGGCGCAACTTGCTGAGCAAGGAGGCCACACGCAGTCCGTTCGGCGAGAAGCGACCGCCAAGATTGGGCGCCCGTTCGCTCACGAAGGGACCCGTGATGGCGGCACAGCCGAGCCGATGGGGCAGCGCCAGATCATCAACGGTGGGCACATCGAGCGCACACCACGGCACGCCGGGGTAGGTGGTTTTCAGGCCGGCCACGAACTGCTCCATGCCATCGACCGACTGCCCCCCCAGGCTGATGGCGAAACCGCTCGCCTGCGGCGCCAGCGACGCCAGCCAGGGCGCGCTGTCGCAGGCCAGCAGCCAGACCCGGAAGCCCGCCGCACGCAACTGGGTGACGGCGGCGATGCACGCGTCGGAGGCGGGTTCGCCGCGCGCGTCGGAATCCAGAATCAGATGAACGCCATCGCCGCCGAGCGTCGCCAGCGCGACCGGATCGAGGGCGTCAGCATCCAGACGCAGGAAAATCTGGCGGTGGCTGCGCCAGGCAGGCGAAATGGTGGCGACATGGCTGACCAGCATCGCGTCCAGAAACTGCCTGACCCGCGCGCCGCCGCGCACACGCAAGCTGGCCGCCTCGGACAAGAAAAAGCGATAGCCCAGCGGCTGCGACTTGTCGCCCACCACGGCTTCCCACACCAGCACGCCAGCGGTCTGCGCAGACATCCCCGGCGGGACATCCACCGATGGCACGGGCCGCGCGTCAACAACCGCCGCCGGACCAGCCTTCTCTTCGGACGCCGCGACCTGCGGTTTTGCCGCCTCATCCGCCGCGCCCAGCAATCGACTTAACCAACCCACGGTGTCCCTTCCCTCAGTGATCGACGTGGTGACCACATGCTTTACGGCCACGCGGGAAAAAAATTGAGAACGGCCCTGTCGCCAGACCGACCGTCGGGCGCGGACTCGTCATAGCTTGTGTCATGCCCTATCCGGGTCCAGCCGGGCGCGCTACTGTCAGAGCATGAAGTGCGCGCAAGGCGAACCTCGATCGAATAAAGTACCGCCCCCGGCGCGCACGCCAGGAGCACACATGGGTTTTACGCTTTCCCTGTCAGCGTGCGGCCACTTTGTCCTTTGCCGGGTCAGCGAAGACGTGACACTGGGTCTGATCCGCCAGGCAACGCTCGACGCCACCGCGTTTGGCGATGCCCACGGCACGCAAGGGTTTCTGTTCGATGCACGCGGCACGCGCAATGTCGAATCGATCTTCCGCAACTACCAGTTCGCGCACGAAGAATTGCCGACGCTGGGGGTCAACCGTGCGGCCAGCTTCGCCGTTCTGATCGACCCGGACGACCGCTCGCAGGATTTTCTCGAGACCACCGTCCGAAACGCCGGCTTCGACATGCGCCTGTTCACCGACCCCGACAAAGCGGCGCAGTGGCTCGTGCTACGCCAGCCAGGCGCCACGCGCATGGGCAATGGCGTCTGACGCGTCATTGTTTTTGAGCGCCGACCGTAAGCATTGCCCCCTCAGCCGGGTCTATCTCCCTGACAGCGCCCTGAACGGACGCCCCAACACCCCGGCAGCCCCGCCTGCCCGATGTCCAGGAGACCCCGTCATGAAACACTTCCGCCTTCCCCTCACCGCGGCCCTGTTGGCGCTCGGCATGGGCACCGCCCAAGCGGCCGCAGAACCCACCGTGATCCACTTGAACCAGGTCGGCTGCCAGTTTCTGGAAAGCGAGCACGACATCAATCGCGGCTACACCCCCATGACCGCCGACGATTGCCGCAAGATCAACGCCGACACCGGCGACAAGCGCCTGGCCGAGGCCAAGGTGCTGAACCTCAAACCCGGCCGCTACGTCTTCCGGGTCAGCAACCAGAACGTGCCTTACGAGCTCGGCTTCTGGCTGCGCGGCGACGGGCTGGCTGCCCGCGCGCTGCTGCCCAGCGTGTCGGGCGGTGGCCTGGTGACCGGCAAGACGCAGGACTACGAGATCGAGCTCAAGGCCGGCGAATATGTCTATTCCTGCCCGCTGAACCCCACCCCCGACTACAAGCTGGTGGTGCGTTAAGTGCCTCGGCCACACGCAAAAACGGGCCGTCGATCGGCCCGTTTTACATGATTTGCGAGCGCAAGCTCAGCGCAGAGACTCGGTCAGCGCCGCGGCAAAGGTGTCGACCGCGATCGGCAGGTAGCCGATCACATCAATATTGCGATCTTCGTAGACATCGTCGCCCGGCCGGTCGCGCTGGCAATCGGACATGACCGCGTCTCGATGGCGCAACAAGCCCTCGATCTGCGGCCCGTACAAGCGCAGCAAGGCCGTCAGCCAGCGATTGGTCGGCCACGAGGGGAAGGCGTGATCGATCTCGAAGTGTTGCAGGATGGCGACGGCGTCGTCGGCGGCATACCAGGACTCGTCGGTCACCCAGCGGTTGGTGGTGAACAAGCCTGACGGATAGCCCCAGCCATCCATCGACACCGCGATCAGATGGCAGATGGCGTCGTCGCCCGTCGGACGCGGCTCACTGGCATGCGGCACCGCCAACGGCACTCGGCCGTCCGGCACGCCACCGGCGCGCACAAAGGTATGGAAATGGCCATGCTCGGCGTCGACGCCGCGATGGGCGTGATAGTAATACTGACCATGGGTGTCGCGGTCATACACATCCTCGGCCGGATAGTGCGCCAGCTCGACGAACTCGCCCCCGCCCCGCAGCACCTCGCCCACCACATTCAGACCGCCCTTGCGCAAGACCCGATAGCACTCATCAATGTCACGCGCGGCCGCCTGCATCTGCATGCGCCGGGCACGCGGAATGCCCGCCAGATCCGGCAGGTAATCATCCAGTCGAAGCGTAGAAGACATGGCGGCCCCTCCTCGGGCAAGCGTGCAGACAAGGCACCGGATCGCATCGCGCCAGCGCGCAGCCTCAATCCCGCCGCATGGTGCAAGCGGCTGGCACCACAAACCACGGGCGCCCTCAGGCGCCCATTTTTCAGTTCGCCGTCATGCCGACAATAGCGGCCACGGCGGGCGGGAGCAAGCTCAGTAGGCTTTGCAGGGGTTCTTCGCAGCGCACGGATTACGAGCAGCGCACGGGTTTTTCGCCGCGCAGGGGTTGCGGGCGGCGCACGGGTTGGCGGCGCACGGACTCTTTGCAGCGCAGGGATTGGGCTTGTAGCCCTTTTGCACCACGTTCACGTAGGCCACCAGATCGGCCAGCTCGCGCGACTTCCAGCCCAGCGGCTGCGCCGCCATCGGGCGCACCATGCACAGCTGCACCATCTCATCGAGGTGGATCTGCGTCATGCCGTAGTTGTCCATGGCCATCTGCACAGGGTGCGGATAGGGCTGGGCAAAGCTGGCCTTATAGGCGGCGCCACCGGTATGGCAGCTATTGCACGACAAGCCATTGGTAGACAGCTGGGTGTCCTTGAAGACCGCTTCACCACGCGTGGCATCGCCCTTCATCGGGACATAACCGGCCGGACGCGTGATCGCCTTCGCGGCGCAAGGGTTGGGGGCTTTGGCGGCCGCACACGGATTAGCGGCACACGGGTGCTTTGCCGCACAGGGGTTACGAGCGGCGCAGGGGTTTTTTGCGGCGCAGGGATTCTTGGTCGACCAGGCTTTGCGGTCACGGGCACTGCATGGACGGCACGGCGCGGCGGCCAAAGCGGCGCCACCCGCAGTCATCAAGCCCGTCGCCAGCATGGCCGCGACCAGGGTATGGGGTGTTGATACCTGAGCCATGAGTCTCTCCCGTTCTCTGTGGGGATGGTTCATTCGACGCCGCTTACGCCGGCATGGCCAACAGGCACCGAACAAGAACGAACTTGCCCCGGCGTGTTCGTGCGCCAGGGCAAGCGGCGAGGCCCGCCGAGCCGATCATGACGACCTTGGCGGGCGGCCTCATTACATCTTCTTGGCTGCGCAGGGGTTTTTCGCCGCGCAAGGATTCTTGGCAGCACACGGATTCTTCGCCGCGCAGGGGTTTTTCGCCGCGCAAGGATTGGCGGCGCAGGGGTTCTTTTTGGCAGCGCACGGATGCTGAGCCGAGCAGGCGCCTTTCTTCGGTGCGCAGGTGGCGTAGGCCATGCTGCCCGCGGCCATCAGACCAGCGGCGACAAAGGCGGTGGCGAGCTTGCGAGCGGTCGGGTTCTTGGTCATGGGAATCTCCAGGTCTCAAAATGGTGGTGTGCGGTTTGTGTGTGCCGCTTTCGCCCACTGCGAAAGCAGCGGACTCACCTGACAGACCGCCGCTTTTTCCGATTCCTTACACACGACCCGGCATTTCTTGTTCTAGCGCAAGAAATGCAGGACCACTACCTGACCATCGTCCAAGGGCATCCGCCAGCGATCCGGGCCATCCGGCACCAGATTGCCCCCGATGCGCCCGGGCAAGTCGACACTCGCCAGCGTCTGCCACTCGCCGGCCCAGCGCAGCACTCGCATGCGCCGCTGCGCCTGATCCGGCACCAGCAGCGCATCGCGATCACCCACGCGCAGCACCTGCCCGAGCCCCAGCGCTGTGCTGCCGATACGGTGCGTGCTGACATCGCCGGTGCGGGCAAACGGAACCAGCCGGGGCGGCGCCACCCGGTAGAGCGTCAGGATGCCGCCAAGGTGCGGGGTGAGCACGGCGGCCAGATCGACGTGGCCGTCACCATCGAAATCACCGACGCCGACGGGATTGAGCCAGCGGTTGGGCTGGCCGATGAACTCGCTGCTGGCGTGGCGCACCACGGCGCCGGCATCCACCCGCCAGACGCTCAGCGCGGCCCCGCGGTCGGCATCGCTCTCGACCACCACCACGGCGTCGTCGCCCTCGCCCAGTGCCATCAAGCGCGGTACGAGGTCTTCGAAGACGCGGGTCTCAGCCAGTGTCGCAATGTAGACCTGGCCGTCGACCGTTTCGATGCGCAACTGCCCGGCCTCCAGCGCATCGCCCAGCACGGCATGGCCGTAGCGGTCGGTCGGCGCGGCCAGCCAGGCGGCGCGAATCGGTCCGCGCCCGAGCGCAACGGTGCTGTGTGGCAACTGATCGGGGCGCGTGGCGGCGGTCACCGGGGCCACGGCTTTCGCTGGCGCAAGCCTCAGCTCAAACGCGCCAGCCGGCGCCAGGCAGCTCAGGCAGACCAGGCCCAACAGCAGATGCAACGCACGACGACGCATGAGGCCTCCTCAGGCGCGTCGGCTGGCCGGGCGCACCCACAATAGATAACTGAGCAGCGATCCGCCCATGCCAGCCGAGATGGCCGCCGCCATGGGCACGGTGGAATCGGTGAAGCTGTGACCGACAAAGATACCAAAGGCCGCGGCCAGCGCCATTTGTGAGAAGCCCATCAGCGAGGCCGCGGCACCGGCCATGGTCGGCCAGGGCGCCAGCGCGATGGCCGTGGCGTTGGGCATGATGAAGCCGATACCGCAGGTCACCAGCCACATCGGCACCATCACCGCCGCCGGGTGTTGCCAGCCAACCAGCGCCATGAGCAGCATCACCACGCCGCCGGCGCTGCCGACCCCCACCCCGGCGGTCAGGATCACATCCGGCCCGTGACGCGAGGCCAGGCGGCCGGACGACATGGTGCCGGTGATGAAGCCCGACACCATCAAGCCGAAGGCCAGGCCCATGGTCTGCGGGCTGAAGCCGAACAGGTTGATGAACACGAAGGGCGCGCCGGAGATGAAGGCGAACATCCCGGCATAGGCCAGACCATTGCACATCAGCACGCCGCGGTAGGTGGTGTCGCGTAGCAAGGTGGCGTAGTTGGCGAGGATGCGGCGCGGCTGGATGGCGGTGGGATCGGGGTGCCGGTTGCTCTCGGCGAGCAGGCGCCAGGTTGCGGCGGTCTGCAAGGCTGAGTAAATGATCAGGAACACGAAAGTAGCCCGCCAGCTGAAGGCCACCGACAGCCAGCCGCCGAACACCGGCCCGAGCAGCGGCGCCAGCGCCATGGCCGCCGAAATGTAGGACAGCATTCGCGCCGAGTCTTTCGGGCCGTAGAGATCGCGCACCACCGTGCGACCCAGCACCGGCCCGGCGCAGGCGCCAATGGCCTGCACGAAACGGGCGACGATCAGCGTCTCGATATTGGGTGCCAGCGCGCAGGCAATGCTGGCGACAAGAAAGATGACCAGCCCCGTCAGCATCAGCGGGCGCCGGCCGAAGCGATCCGACAGCGGCCCGTAGAACAGTTGGCCGATGGCAAAGCCACCGAGAAAGATCGACAAGGTGAGCTGGGTGCCGGCCACATCGGTGCCCAGCGCCGCCGTCATGGCCGGCAGCGATGGCAGGTAGAAGTCGGTCGACAGCGGCCCCAGCGCCACCAGCGTGGTCAGCAGGACGGCGATACCCAGGCCGGGCGCCGCCTGTGAGTCGGGCTTACTCGGCATCCGCCTGGGCGCCGGGCGACGCTGCCTGGAAGGCCGGCAAGCCCTCGCAGGCCTCGACAATGCGCATCACTGTCGGCACATGGTCAAGCCGGCTGTTGAAGCGCCGCGCGTTATACACCTGCGGCACCAGGCAGCAATCGGCCAGGCCCGGGGTGTCGCCATGGCAGAACACACCGGTGTCGGGGTGCTCGGCCAGCATGGCCTCGACCGCCGCCAGCCCGGTATCGACCCAGTGCCGATACCACTGCATCTTCTGGTCTTCACTCAGGCCCATTTCTCCGGTCAGGTATTGCAACACCCGCAGATTATTGATCGGGTGAATATCGCAGGCAATCGCTTGCGCAATCGCCCGCACCCGGGCCCGCGCGATCAGATTGCCCGGCAGCAAGGCCGGTTGCGGGCGGAGTTCTTCGAGGTACTCGATGATCGCCAGCGACTGGGTCAGCGTGGCGCCGCGGTCTTCGAGCGTGGGCACCAGTTCGGCGGGATTCACCGCCCGGTAGGCGTCCGAATGCTGCTCGCCGCCATCGCGTGCCAGATGCACCGCCGCCGCGTCCCAGGGCAGGCCCTTGAGATTGAGCGCGATGCGGACGCGGTAGGCCGCCGAGGAGCGAAAATAAGTGTAGAGCTTCATGTCAGTCTCCTGTGCCGGCCATCAGCCGCCTAACAGATGCACCAGCCACAGCGCCACGCCCGGGAAGAAGGCGATCAGCACGATGCGCAGCAGGTCCGAGGCGAGGAAGGGCAGCACGCCACGGAAGGTTTCCTTCATCGGCACATCTTTGGCGAGCGAGTTGATGATGAACACGTTCATGCCCACCGGCGGCGTGATCAGTCCGATCTCGACCACCATCAAGGCCAGAATGCCAAACCAGATCGCCTTGTCGCTATAACCCAGCCCCCAGTAGTCCAGCCCCATGATGATGGGCAGGAAGACCGGAATGGTCAGCAGGATCATCGACAGGCTGTCCATCACGCAGCCGAGCAGCAGATAGACCAGGATCATGGCAAACAACACCACCATCGGCGGGTAGCCGCTGGCCAGCACCCATTCGGCGATCGCCACCGGCATCTGCGACAGCGCCAGGAAGGCGTTGAGCACATCGGCGCCGAGCAGGATCAGGAAGATCATGGCGGTTGCTTCGGCCGCACCGAGCACCGCCGCCATGAATTCGCGCCAGCGCATCTCGCGCGAGGCCACGGCCAGCGCGGTGGTGGCAAAAGTGCCGACCGCCGCCGCTTCGGTGGGGGTGAAGATACCGCCGTAGATGCCGCCGATCACGGTGATGAACACCGCCAGAATCGGCCACACCCGGCCGACTGCGTGCAGGCGCTGCCGCCACGGCAGGGGCGCCGAGGCCGGACCGCTGCCCGGCACGAAGCGGGCGTACAGCGTCACCACCAGCATGTAGCCGAACATGGCGATCAGGCCGGGGATGAGCGCGGCCATGAACAGCGCGGCGACGTTCTGCTCGGCCAGAATGGCGTAGATCACCAGCACCACGGAGGGTGGAATCAGGATGCCCAGCGTGCCGCCGGCGGCCAGCGCACCGGTGGCCAGCGACGGCGAGTAATTGCAGCGGCGCAGCTCGGGCAATGCCACCTGCCCCATGGTGGCCGCGGTGGCAAGCGAGGAGCCGCAGATCGCGCCAAAGCCGGCGCAGGCGCCAATCGCGCTCATCGCCACACCGCCGGGGTAGTGGCCGAGGAAGGCGTTGGTGGCTTCAAACAGCCGACGCGACAGGCCGCCCTTGGCAGCGACGTTGCCCATCAGCAAGAACAGCGGCACCACTGACAGGTCATACACCGAGAAACGACCGTAAGCGAGGTGCTTGAAGTAATTCATCAGCGGGTCCCAGCCGGACACCAGGGTGTAGCCGATGGAGCCGCCGAGCAGCATGGCCATGCCGATGTGCACGCGGAAGGCGAGCAGCACCAGGGTGAAGGCGCCGATGGCGAAGCCGATTTCAACGGAGCTCATTCCATGCCCCCTTCGCTGTGCAGCGTGCCTTGCCAAGCGGTGTAGGCGGCAGTCAGCCCGAGCAGGAAGAAGCCGGGGCCGAGCGTGGTGTAGGACCACCACAGCGGCCAGCCGAGCAACATGGTGGTCTCGCCGGTCTCGTACGCTTCCCACGCGCCGACGAAGCTGCGCCAGGAGATGACGAAGGCCAGCACCATGAGCAGCACCGCGGCAATGCGGTCGAGCACGCCGCGCACGGCGGGCGAGGCGGTGTGGGTGAAGAAGTCGACGATCACGTGGGCGTTCTTCATCTGCGCCCAGGGCAGGAAGGCCGCCACGGCCAGCGCGCAACCCATCTGCACCAACTCGACATCGCCGAGCACCGGCTCGTCGGTCAGCCAGCGGCCGACCACGCTATACACCGACACGCCGCAGATCGCGAACAGGGTGAGGCTGCCGCCGATGGCGGAGAGCATCGACCAGTTGTAGAGAAAACGTCCGATCGGGTCGCGCGGACGCGGGTCCGGCATGTCGCCGGACCGGGGGATTGCTTCAGCCATGGGGAACTCTCTTGGTCAGAGGCGCGCCCGCAGGCGCAGTGGCGCTTCGTCCGCCGGGGCCGGCAGCGCCGGCCCCGGTGACACACCTTATTGTGCGTTGGCTTGCTTGATCAGGCTCTTGGCAGTGTCGAGCATGGCCTGGCCCTTGTAGCCCTTGCCATTCATTTCCTTGACCCAGCTCTCGGCCAGCTTGTCGCCCACCTTGCGCCACTTGGTCAGCTCCTCGACCGAGATCTTGGCAAACTCGTTGCCGTGCGCGACGGCCTTTTCGCGGGCCGGCGGGGCCGACACATCCCAGGCCTTGCCGATCGAGGCCGAGAAGTCGGCGCCGGAGTTGGCGTCGATGACCTTCTTCAGATCGTCCGGCAGGCTGTCGTACTTGGCCGGGTTCATCGCCACCACAAACAGCGTGGTGTAGAGCGAGGGCAGCGAGCCTTCGGTCTCGGAGTGGTACTTGGTCATCTCGTGCAGCTTGATCGCCGGGATCACTTCCCAGGGCAGCACATAGCCATCGACCACGCCCTTCGACACGGCCTCGGCCACGGCCGGCATCGGCATGGCCACCGGGGTGGCGCCGAAGGCGGCGATCATCTTGTTGGTCATGCGGGTCGGGGCGCGCATCTTGAGGCCGCGGAAATCCGACATCTTGGTGATCGGGCGCTTGTTGTTGTGCACATAGCCTTCGTCATGCACATGGAAGGCCAGCGGCTTCACGTTGGCGAAGTCTTCCTTGCCGAACTGCTCGTAGTACAGCCACGCAGCGCGGCTGGCCGGCTCGGCGCGGTTGGTCATGAAGGGCAGCTCGAAGGCTTCCATCGACGGAAAGCGGCCGGCGGTGTAGCCGGGCAGGGTCCACACGATGTCGGCCACGCCATCCTGCGCCTGCTGAATCAGTTGCGGCGGCGTGCCGCCGAGCTGCATGGCCGGGTAGATCTGGCACTTCATGCGGCCAGCCGACTCCTGCTCGATCTTGGCGCACCACGGCTCCAGCACTTTTTGCTGGCTCATCGCGGTGGGCGGCCAGAAGTGTGCCACTTTGAGGATGATCGGCTCGTCGGCCAGGGCGGCGGTGCTGCCAAGCAGCGCGATGGCTGCGGTGATCAGGGTCTTTTTCATGTCTCGTCCACCTTTTTTATGTTGGGTTGCTGCGGGGCTACGACGCGCGGGGCGTCACCACGGTGTTGTCGATGCTGCCAAAAATGCTGTGGCCGGCCGCGTCCTTCATCTCGATGCGCACCCGGTCGCCGGGCTGCATGAAGGGGGTCACCGATTTGCCTTGCTCGATGGTTTCGTACATGCGCACCTCGGCCAGGCAGCAATAACCGACGCCGCCGTTGTCGATGCTCGACCCCCACAGGTCGCCCTGCTTGTTGGAGACCGTGCCCGAACCGATGATCGAACCGGCTTCGAGCTCACGCGTCTTGGCCACATGCGCCACCAGCTGACCGAAGTTGAAGGTCATGTCGACGCCCGCATTGGGCTTGCCGAAGGGCTTGCCGTTCAGCTCGACCAGCAGCGGCAAATGCAGCTTGGCGCCCTGCCAGGCCGCGCCCAGCTCGTCGGGCGTGACCGCCACCGGGCTGAAGCTTGATGCGGGCTTGGACTGGAAGAAACCGAAGCCCTTGGCCAGTTCGTTGGGGATCAGGTTGCGCAGCGACACATCATTGACCAGCATCACCAGGCGAATCGCCTCGGCCGCTTGCTCGGGCGTTGCGCCCATGGGCACATCGCCGGTCACCACGGTCACTTCGGCCTCGAAATCGATACCCCAGGCCGGATCGGCCACCACGGTGTCGCGCGGGCCGACGAAGCTGTCGGATCCACCCTGATACATCAGCGGATCGGTGTAGAAGGACGCGGGCAACTCCGCCCCGCGCGCCTTGCGCACCAGCTCCACATGGTTGATGTAGGCCGAGCCGTCGGCCCACTGATAAGCGCGCGGCAGCGGCGAGTGGCAGGCGGCCGCATCAAAGGGCTCGGCGTGGCGGGCCGCGCCATTGTTGAGCGCCTCGTACACCGCGGCCAGCTGCGGCGCGGTGTCGGCCCAGTTGTCCAGCGCTTGCTGCAGCGTGGTAGCCACTTCCGGTACGCGCTGGCAACGGGTGAGGTCACGATTGACCACCACCAGCGTGCCGTCGCGTCCGCCCGCTTTCAGGGTTGCGAGTTTCACTTGAACATCTCCACATAACTGCCGTCGTGCATCCACGCGGCGTGTTTGGGCGCCTTCTTGGTCTTGGCCCACTCCTCGAGCATGTCCCACTTCACGGCGTCGAGCGCTTCGAGCATACCCGGACGCAGCGTGTTGGCGGCCAGCTCCAGACGGTGACCATTCGGGTCATAGAAGTAGATCGACTTGAACAGCGCATGGTCGGTCGGCCCCACCACCTCGATGCCGGCGGCCTCGAGCCGCGCCTTGGCAGCCATCATGGTATCTACCGAATCGACCTCCATCGCCAGATGCTGGGTCCAGTTGGGGGTGTTTTCGTCGCGGCCCATCGGCGAGCAGGTCGGCAGCTCGAAGAAGGCCAGCACGTTGCCCATGCCCGCATCCATGAAGATGTGCATATAGGGATCGGGGGCGCCAGTGGAAGGTACGGCGTCCTCGGCGATCGACAGCACCAGCTTCATGTCGAGGTGCTTTTCGTACCAGCGCGCCGTCTCCAGCGCGTCAATGCAACGGTATGCCACGTGATGGATTTTCTGGACCAAGCTCATTCTGCTGTCTCCTTTATGCGGACCTGACCGGTCTCTGCGCGTTTCGGGCCGATGCCACTGGCCGATGTGTCCATTACAGCCCAGAACGATCTATCATACAAACAGCTTTTTCAGATCAATTTATCGGATGAACTAATGAATATCACCCTGCGCCAGCTCCGCGCCTTTGTCGCCGTCTCGCGCACCGGCAGCTTCACCCTCGCCGCCGAGAGCCTGTTCATCACGCAATCCGCGCTGTCCGGCCTGATCAAGGAACTCGAAAGCTCGCTTGGCCTGCGCCTGATCGACCGCAGCACCCGCCGCATCCAGCTCTCCGACACCGGCCGCGAGCTCTACCCGCTGGTCGAGAAGATCCTCAACGACCTCGACAACGTCATCGACGAAGCCACCAAACTCAAAGCCCTCAAGAAAGGCACCGTGCGCGTCGCCGCCCCGCAGCTGATGGCCTGCACCCTGCTGCCCGAAGTCATCGCCGCCTACAGCGCCGAACACCCCGACATCCGCATCCGGCTGGTCGACTGCGCCGTCGAGAGCGTGGTCTCGCGCGTCTTCTCCGGCGAGGTCGACTTCGGCGTCGGCCCCGAACGCGACCCCAACTCCGACATCGACGCCACCACCCTGTTCGAGCTGCCCTTTGTCGCCGTCTTCCCCCCCGATCACGCCCTCGCCAAACAGAAAACCGTCGGCTGGACCGACCTCGAAGCTTGGCCCCTCATCGCCCTGCAAGGCCAGTTCACCGAACGCCTGTCGGTCGACCTGCACACCGCCATGCGCGAAAAATCCCTCGACCCCAACACCACCGTCGCCTTCATGTCCACCGCCCTCAGCATGGTCAGCTCAGGCCTCGGCATCACCGTCTGCATCCCCTACGCCGCCTCCCTCGTGCGGCTGTACGGACTGGAAATGCGCCCGCTGGTCGACCCGGTGGTCACGCGGCGCTTCTACACCTTCAGCCGCAATGGCCGATCACTCACGCCGGCGTCGCAGAGTTTTCGGGATTTTCTGTTTCGGTATATCGGGGAGCATGAGGGGTATGCACGGTAGAAACTGCCATTGGCATAACGCAGCCCGATCGGCATACTCACAAGCATGGAACGAACCACTTTTATCGCAATCGTCATACTCGCGTTTGCGCTCATACCGATCGCACTCATCGTTTTCGTCGTCGGCGCCACGCGACACAGCGAATCAGTCGCCCGCGGAGAGCGCAAATCACCGCTACTGGTCTGGTTGAGCTCACTAGTGATGCTGCCGCTAGCCGCGTTTGCCCTCATCACTGGGCATGGCCTTCTTGCAGTCAACGCTGCGGTGCTAAACGGACTTTTTGTCGCACTGCTGATGCGACAGGCCTACCAGTCCAGTTCAGACCCAAGGCATCTGGTGTTTTGGGAGCGCGCAACCGCAGTCATGCTGGGGATCGTCTTGCTCGGTGGCATCTGGAAAGCCGTGCAGAGCGCCGTTTCGGGCGAGCCCCTGTTCAGCCAGACCACGTTAAATACACTCGCACTCATCGGAATTGTCTGGATGTACCGCCGCGGCCGCGACGCAATCACCAACAGCGCGCGACAGCCCGGCAGAGTTCAATAGCGTGAATCGTGAGGCACGATGGTGGGCGGCAAGCCGCCCACCCTACGGAGTGACGCTTTTCCGAGCTGGCGATGGCGAAGCCGAGCCCGCACGCCGCACCCCTTCTGTACCGCCGAACGAAGCCCGTGACTGGCGGGAATTGTCGTGTCGCCTGTTTGAGCCCGCAGGGCGAGTTTGCGACACGACCCGCCGGGCGCGGGCGTAGTGAGGGAACCGGCGAAGCCGGCGGTACAGCGGGGGCGCTTCTTTGCGTCCTTTCTTGTCGCTACAAGAAAGGATGTCGCCCGCCGGGGCGAGACCCGGCCAACGGAAGATTGCAGCCGCGCAGCCCTCCGCCACGAGCAGATCGGCGACACGGAGCCCGCATGAAGGCGCATCCGCCAACGGTGCCGCTTCGGGGCGGTGTTCGGCGGATGCGCTGCGCTTATCTGCCCTACGCCACCGGTGAACGAAAAACGGCGAGCCGCAGCCCGCCGTTTTTCTCTTCGCGACAACGCTCGCCTCAAACCCCTTCGCGTGCCTTGTCCATCGCCTCGCGCAGCACGCTGATGTCGCCAATATGGTTCGACAACAGCAGAATCAGCCGCGCGTTGACCATGGCCGACTGTTCGTCGGTGAGGTCGCGGTGCATGTCGATCAGGGCTTCGTAGAAGTCGTCGCCGGGGCTGAAGGTCTGAAAGTAGCGCTTGCCCGGCTCGGCGAAATTGCTGGTGGTGATCAGGGACATGGTCGGTCTCCTCAGGCGTTGCAGGTGGCCACGGCCACGGCTTTCTTGACGGCGGCGGCGTTGAAGGCGCGCCAGCGGGCGGCGACATGCTGGTCTGGGCGGGCCAGATAGCAGGTGCCGGACTGGGCGTCGTAGCGTTCGGCAATGCGGCCGCGGGTGTCGATGACGGTTTTGAGGCCGGCCGGGGCGATGCCGGTCTTGGCAACGACAATGACCTGCACCGGCACGGTGTTGTTGGCCAGGTCAGCCAGCGCGGCGGCATCGGCCACCTGGCTGGCGTCATCGGCAAACACCAGCAGCTGGAAGCGGTTGCCGAGCACCTGCAGCAGCCACGGCTCGCCGCTGTCGGTTTCGATGGGCGCGTCGTCCATCGGCGCGCCCGGCACCATCTTGCCGGCGAACGTGTCGGTGTCTGCGGTGTTGAGCCGCGATTCGGTGAGGTAGGCAGGCACCGACAGTCGGCCGGAGTTCACCAGCGCACGGGCAAACGGGTAGTGCTCGGCGAGGCCCAGCACGGCATTGCGGAAGGTTTTGCTGGTGGTGCTCTTGGGGGTGATGAAGTCGGTGGAGCGGGTCGAGTTCATCAGATTTTCGTCGGCGGCGAACACGCGCTCTTCGGAATAGGTATCGAGCAGCGTGGGCGGCGCTTTGCCGTCCATCACCAGCTTGAGTTTCCAGGCCAGGTTGTCGGTGTCCTGGATACCGGAGTTGGCGCCACGCGCACCGAAGGGCGAGACCTGATGCGCGGCATCACCGACAAACAGCACGCGGCCGTGGCGGAAGCTGTTCATGCGGCGGCACTGGAAGGTGTAGACGCTGACCCACTCAAGCTCGAATTCGCGGTCCTCAGTTCCGTTTGCTGCGAGCATCGCCTTGATGCGCGGGACGACGTTCTCGGGCTTTTTCTCTTCCGCCGGATCGGCATTCCAGCCGAGCTGGAAGTCGATGCGGAACACGTTATCCGACTGGCGATGCAGCAGCACCGACTGGTTGCGGTGGAAGGGCGGATCGAACCAGAACCAGCGCTCGGTCGGGAAGTCGGCCTTCATCACCACGTCGGCAATCAGAAAGCGATCCATGAAGATCTTGCCGTCGATGTCCAGCCCCAGCATGGTGCGGATGCTAGAGCGGGCGCCGTCGCCGACCACCAGCCAGTCGGCCTCGATGTTGTAGACGCCATCGGGCGTCTCGACACGCAGGCCGGTGGTGTCTTCGCCGGGGTTCACCGCGATCACGGTGCTCTTCCAGCGCAGATCCACGCCGACTTCGACGGCGCGCTTCACCAGATACTCCTCCAGATAGTACTGCTGGAGGTTGATCATGCCCGGGCGATGATGATCCGGCTCGGGGCAGAGGTTGAAGTTGAACACTTCTTCTTCGCGGAAGAAGGTGCGGCCGACGTTCCACGACACGCCCTTGTTCACCATCTCGTCGCCACAGCCGAGGCGGTCGAGCACCTCCAGCGCGCGCTTGGCGTAGCACACCCCGCGCGAGCCGATCGACACGGTGTCGTCGTTGTCCAGCACCACCACTTTCTGGCCCTGAATCGCCAGATCGATCGCCGCCGACAAGCCCACCGGGCCCGCCCCGACCACCACCACCGGGTAACGCGCCGGTGCGCCATTCTCGCCAGCGGCCAGTTCAGCCGGCTTGCGGTATTCGTACTTTGGATACTGATAGGTACTCAGCACGTCGCGTCCTCCTTTGGACATTTTTGGGATCTCGCCCGGTCTGTTTGTTGTGCGCCGGGTTGGGGATCTGGCGGCCCCTTCGGGCCGCCTGGGGTTGTTCTTACAGCAACTGGTGCACTCGATGCGCTGTAGGGTCGGCTTCAGCCGACCATGGCGGGTTGAAACCCGCCCTACGCCCGCATCGCCAATCAGTCGGCCTGCAGCGCGTGCCACATTTCCTGGTCGCGCTCGGCGGTCCAGATGCGGGGATGCTTGATGCCGTTCGCCTCGTCCACCGCGCGGGTCACGTCAAAGGGCAGGCAGTGCTCATAGATGAACACCTGACCGAACTTCGGATCCATGTTCTTGCGCACCAGCGCCATCGCGGCTTTCAGGTCGAGGCCCTGCGCGGCAGCTTCTTTGGCCGAGCTGTACAGCGTGGTGACGAAGTCGCGAGTGTAGGCCAGACCTTCGGCCACTTTCTGCGGCGAGGTCAGCGCGGGGCCGCGGCCCGGCACGATGGCCTGCGGATTCAGCGCCGAGATCGCGTCCAGCGTGGCGGGCCACTCTTCGAGTTGCGCGTCGCCGGTGTAGCAGGCCGCATCGCACTCGACCAGATCACCCGAAAACAGCACCTGCTCGCTCGGCACCCACACCACCGTGTCGCCCTTGGTGTGGCCGGGGCCGAGGTGCATCACCTTCACTTCGAGGCCGCCCATGTACAGCGTCATCTCGTCCTTGAACACCATGGTCGGCCAGGTCAGGCCGGGCACGGAGTCAAAGTTCTGGAACAGGCGCGGGAAGCGCTCGTACTCGCTCTTCATGTCCTGCTCGCCGCGCTCGACGATCATTTCATACGTGCCCTGGCTGGCGATGATCTGCTCCATGCCCTCGGCCTTGTAGCCCGAGGCGCCCAGCACGCGCACCGCGTGGTAGTGCGACAGCACCACATACTTGATCGGCGCGGCGCTGACCTTGCGGATCTCGGCGATCAGGCTCTGCGCCATCAGCGGCGTGGCCAGGGTGTCGCAGATCAGCACGGCTTCGTCGGTGATGATCACGCCGGTATTGGGATCGCCCTCGGCGGTGTAGGCCCAGCAATGAGCGGAGAGCTGCTCGAAGGTGGTTTTTTTCACTTCCAGGTCGGCCTGGGAGGCAAAGACTTTGGTGTTCATTGGGGGCTCCGTGATCTTGGGGTGGGGCTGGGTCGCTCTCGAACGGATGCAGGCATCCCGGCAACCGCGACACCCTCATGCTAGTTTTTGATTTGTTAATCGTCAATCGTTTTGTTAATGGATAATTCGTCGCGCACGACGAACGGCGAGAAAGCCACAGGAAAACTGCTAACATCTGCCCAAAAAACCGAAAGGCAGCCATCCATGGAACGTGATCGCCGGGGCATCCAGTCAATTGAAGTCGGCGGCACGCTATTGCAGGCGCTGGTGCGCCACGGCACCCCCATGATGCTGCGCGACCTGGCCCGCGACGCCGGCATGCCGCCGGCCAAGGCCCATCCCTATCTGGTGAGCTTCGGCAAGCTCGGGCTGATCGAGCAGGACCCGGTCACCGGCCGCTACGGCCTCGGCCCCTTCGCCCTGCAGGTCGGCCTGTCCGCCCTGCAGGGGCTCGAGCCGCTGCGCGCCGCCACCCCGGCCGTCGCCCAGCTGGCCGACGACCTGCAGCTGAACATCGCCATCGCCGTGTGGGGCAATCGCGGCCCGACGGTCGTGCGCATTGAAGAATGCAGCCGCCCCATCCACGTCAACATGCGCCCCGGCACCGTCATGACCCCGCTCATGGCCTCGGCCACCGGCCGCCTGTTCGCCGCCTTTCTGCCCGAGCGCATCACCCGCCCGCTGGTCGAAAGCGAGCTGGCCCAGCTCGGCGGTGGCGAGCAGCCCGCCCTGCGCCAGTCGCGCCGCCATGTGGACGACACCCTCGCCGAAATCCGCCAGCACGGCCTCGCCCGCGCACTCGGCAACCCCATCCCCGGCATCAACGCCTTCTCGGCCCCGGTCTTCGACAGCGGCAACCACCTCACCCTGGCACTCACCGCCATGGGCCCGGCCAGCAGCTTCGACCCTGCCTGGGACGGCCCCATCGCCACCCGACTGATGGCCAGCGCCCGCGAGATCTCGCAGCGGCTGGGGCAGTCGCGCCCACAGACCTGATACTTTCGGCTTAGTCCACCTCGAGCATTTGCAGCAGATACAACCCGATAACAATAAATTCGGCTCCCACTGCGGCGCTTTGTGCGATAGTACTTTCGCCGCATTCGGGAAGCATCCCGACGCACAGCATCCAGAACAAGAACCAATAAATTCCGTCAGGCAAAAACCTGGCCGGTTTCCCGCTCGGGAAACGCGATTCGATGGAGAAAACTATGAAGCTTGGACGTATGGCAACCTTCGGCGCAGCGCTCACGCTGGCGCTGAGCTCCACCCTCGCAGCGGCAGAAACCCGCGTCACCCTCAAGGCGGCGAAGGCCGGCACCTCGTATTACCAGATGGCCGTGCAGATCGGTGAGTCCGTCAAAAAGGCCAGCGCCAGCGCCATCATCGTCACCGTGGAAGAGAGTCAGGGTTCGGTCCAGAACGTGATGGAATCCGCCGGTCGCGACGCCAACTACATGTTCACCTCGCCCCCGGCGCTGGTCGAAAAGGCCGTCGCGGGCGAGAAGCCCTTCGAGCCGGCCGATGAAGCCTTCAAGAAGATCCGCGCGATGTTCCCGATCCCCTCGCTGACCATGCACTACGTGGTGCGCGCCGATGCGGGCATCAACAGCTTTGCTGATCTGGCCGGCAAGCGCTTCGTGACCGGCAAGGGCTCGTTCGGCGCCACCGAGGCGGTGAAGAACTTCAAGCTCTTCGGCATTGAAGACAAGGTCGAGGTGATCGACATCGAGCTCTCTGGGGCCGGCGCGGCGATGAAAAACCGTCAGGTCGAGGGCTTTGCCACGGCCGGCTCGTGGCCCGCGCCCAACGTCGTTGAAGCGGCCGCCAGCTCGCCGGTCACCTTGCTGTCGATGACCGATGAGCAGGTCAAGGCCACCGGCCGCACCCGGCTGGTGATTCCGAAAGGCACCTATCCGGGCGTGGAGTCCGACGTGGTCACCACCTCGCTGCCGGTCATCGCCTACGCGCTGACCGACATGGACGAGGCGACCGCTTATCAGCTCACCCGCAGTTATTGGGAGGGCCTGGCCGAGATGGCCAAGTCCAACCCGTGGTGGAAGAGCATCGACGCCTCGCTGCTCGACAACATCAGTGTCAAGCTGCATCCGGGCGCGCTCAAGTACTATGCCGAAGCCGGCATCGCGGTGCCGGATCGGCTGAAGTAATCGGCCAGCCAACCCTGCGCGGCGTCTTCGGACGCCGCGTTGCTTTTGCCCACAACCAGACCTGCGACCACGCGGGCAATGTGCCACGATCCCCTCATGACCGACACCCCCGCCCCCGCCAATCCCCTCTTTTCGCTGCACACCCTCATGGTGGCGCTCGCCATCACCTCGGTGGGCTATCACCTGTGGCTGGTCATGGCGGGGCTGATTCCCCACCTCATCAGCCGCCCGCTGCACATCATTGCCACCATTCCCTTCGTGTTCATTTTCACCGCCCACCGCGCCACCGGTTGGCGCCGCGCAGTCGACGTGCTGCTGTGCGCACTGGGGCTGGCCGCCTGTATCTACGTGCTGATGCAGCATGACATGCTCGACAACCAGTACGGCCGGCTGCGCAGCACCACGCAATTCGTGGTCGCCTGGGGGCTGATCCTGCTGGCGCTCGAGATGGCCCGCCGGCAAGTGAAATGGGCCATGCCCATCACCGCCGGGCTGGCGCTGCTCTACGGCCTGTTTGGCCAGCACCTGCCCGGCGAGCTCGGCCACGCCGGCATTCCGCTGGCGAGCTTTCTGGGCACGCTCACCATCACCGAGGGCGGCCTGTGGGGCAGCCTGACCGGCGTCTCGGCCGAGGTGGTGGCGGTGTTCGTGATTCTCGGTGCCATCGTCAGCGCGGGCGAAGGCGGGCAAGGCTTCATGGCCGCGTCGGTGGCCGTGGCCGGGCGGTTGCGCGCGGGTGCGGCAAAGGTGTCGGTGCTGTCCTCGGCGCTGTTCGGGTCGATCTCCGGCTCGGCCTCCGCCAATGTGGCCTCCACCGGCGCCATCACCCTGCCCACCATGAAGCGCCTCGGCTATCCGCCGGCGCTGGCGGCGGCGGTAGAAGCGGTGGCCTCGTCGGGCGGGCAGATCATGCCGCCAGTAATGGGCGCCGGCGCCTTCATCATGGTCGAGCTGCTGCGCACCACCTACAACGAGGTGCTGATGGCCGCGCTGCTGCCGGCGGTGCTGTTCTTCTGGGGCGTGTGGGCCGGCTGCGATCTGTACGGGCGGCGCTACGGGCTGGAGCCGATGCGCGGCGAAGACATCCCGCCCTTTGCCAAGGTGGCGCGGCTGGTGCTGTTTTTTGTGATTCCGTTCGGGCTGTTGCTCGGCATCCTGTTCCTGTCGGGCAATACACCGCAATACGCCGGTGCCGCTGCGGCCGGCGCGGCGGCCGCGCTGCTGCTGTTCGACGAGCGCCTGCGCCCCTCGCTGTCGCGCTGGCGCACCCGGCTGATCGACGCGGCGGTCAGCGCCGCCCGCCAGATCGCCACCATCGCCGCCATCATCTTTTGCGCCGGGCTGATCATCGGCGTGCTCAACATCACCGGCCTGGGCGTCAAGATCACCTCGCTGATTCTCGGTTTGTCCGGCGGCAACCTGTGGGGCGCGCTACTGCTCACCGGTCTGGCCTGCCTGATTTTGGGCATGGAAGTGCCGACCACCGCCGCCTACGTGATCTGCGTGGCGGTGGCCGGCCCGGCGCTGATCGAGATCGGCGTCGAGCCGCTGCACGCCCACCTGTTCATCTTCTGGTTCGCGCTGCTGTCGACCATCACTCCGCCGGTGTGCGGCGCAGTGTTCATCGCCGCCGGCATGGCGGGCGCGCCATGGCTGAAAGTGGCTGTTCATGCGATGAGCCTGGGCATCGGCCTGTACATCGTGCCGCTGGCCTTCATCGCCAACCCCGCACTCACAGCGCTGGGCAGCACGCCGTGGTTGGCGCTGGCGGCGTGCGTGAAGATCGGCCTCGGGGTCTGGATGATCAGCCGCGGGCTGATTCACCGCGAAGCACTGCCGCTGCGCGGCGGGTGGATCGTGGCCGGCATTGTGGTGATCTTCTCCTTCGGCATCTGAACGCGCTCTCAGCGCAAGGCGTCGGCCAGCACCGCCAGCGGCTTGCCTTGCGCCTCGGCCACGCTCGGCTCGTACAGCCCGCCGGCGTGCACATTCAGCCCCATGGCCAGGCCCGGATCGGCCTCCAGCGCGGCGATCCAGCCCTGATCGGCGAGCTTTTGCGCGTAGGGCAAGACCGCGGCGGTGAGCGCCTGGGTCGAGGTGCGCGACACCGCCCCGGGCATGTTCGCCACGCAGTAGTGCACCACGCCATCGACGAGATAGGTCGGGTCTTCATGCGTGGTGGCCTGGCTGGTCTCGAAACAGCCGCCCTGATCAATGGCCACATCCACCAGCACGCAGCCCGGGCGTAGCGTGGCGAGGTCCTCACGCTTGATCAGATGCGGGGCCTTGGCGCCGTGCACCAGCACCGCGCCGATGATCATGTCGCTCTCGCGAATCAGCGAATGCAGCATGCCGGCGTGGGCGGTTTTCAGGCGGCCGCCAAACTGCGCGTCGAGCGCCTTGAGCCGGTTCAGATCGCGGTCGAGAAGCGTCACGTCCGCGCCCATGCCCAGCGCCACCTTGGCCGCATGCGTGCCGACCACGCCGCCGCCGAGCACCAGCACATCGGCTGGCGCCACGCCGGGCACGCCGCCGAGCAATACACCACGCCCGCCGCGCCAGGCATGCAAGGCACTGGCACCCACCTGCGGCGCGAGGCAACCCGCGACCTCGCTCATCGGCGCCAGCAGCGGCAGCCGACCCTCGGCGTCTTCCACGGTTTCAAAGGCGATGGCGGTGCAGCCGCTGGCCAGCAGGCCGTCGGTCTGCGGCAGGTCGGGCGCGAGGTGCAAATAGCAAAATAGCGTCTGACCAGGTTTCAGCCGGGCGATCTCGACCGGCTGGGGCTCCTTGACCTTGATCACCAGCGCGGACTGCCACACGGCGTCCACGGCCGCGATCTGCGCACCCGCGCGCTGGTACTCGGCATCGACATAGCCACTGCCCACCCCCGCGCCGGTCTCGACGAGCACCTGGTGCCCGGTCCGAACCAGCTGGGCCACCGCCTGCGGCGTCAGCCCGACCCGGTTCTCCTGCGTCTTGATCTCTTTGGGAATACCGATCTGCATGACGATCTCCTGTGTTGAGGCAGGTCATGACTTGAGTCTAGACAGCCTCTGGCAGGAGATTTACCGCAATTTCTGCCCCGCTTGTCTTCTCAGGCAGGGAGATTCCCTCGTGCACCGCCGCATCGTTCAAGCTGCCTCGCTGGCCGGACCGTGATTGGCCCGATGCAGACGCCCGGCGACCCGCTTGAGCCACTCCAGCAGATCATCCACATAGGTGAACACCACCGGAATCACCAGCAGGCTGAGCAGCGTCGAGGTGATCAGGCCGCCAATCACGGCGATCGCCATCGGCGAGCGGAAGCTCGGCTCGGCGCCCAGGCCCAGCGCGATGGGCAGCATGCCGGCGCCCATGGCGAGAGTGGTCATCAGGATCGGCTGGGCGCGTTTGTGGCAGGCGTCGATCAGTGCTTCGAAGCGGCCCATGCCATGCTCGCGCCGCGCCATCACCGCGTACTCCACCAGCAGGATCGAGTTCTTGGTGACAATGCCCATCAGCATCAGCAGGCCGATCACCGAGGGCATCGAGAAGCTGCTGTTGGTAATCAGCAAGGCCAGGAAGGCGCCGCCCACCGACAGCGGCAGCGCGGCGATGATGGTGGCCGGTTGCAGAAAGTCGTGAAACAGCAGCACCAGCACCACATAGATGCACAGCACGCCGATGAGCATGGCCGCACCGAAGCTGCCGAACAGCTCCTTCATGCGCTCGGCGTCGCCCGAGGCCGGTCGGCTGATGCCTGCCGGCAAGCTCTTGATGGCGGGTAGCTGGTCGACCAAAGCCACCGCTTCGCCCAGTTGCAGGCTGCCGAGTTCGACATCGATGCTCACATTGCGCTGGCGGTCGTAGCGGTCGATCTGTGCCGGGCCGCTGCCCATGCGCAGCTCGGCCACGCTCTCCAGCGGCACCTCGCCGCTATTGGCCGCCACGCGCAGCTGGCGCACGGCGTCGAGGTCGTGGCGCACCGATTCATCGAGCCGCACACGGATCGGAATCTGCCGCTGCGGCAGGTTGAGCTTGGGCAGATTGGCGTCGTAATCGCCGGCCGTGGCCACGCGGATCGCGCTGGCCATGGCGGTGGCGGTCACGCCGAGATCGGCCGCGCGGGCGAAATCGGGCGTCACATGGATTTCTGGCCGTTGCAGGCTGGCGCCGGAGGTCACGTTGCCGATGCCCGACAGCGTGCGCAGGTCGCGCGTCACGGCCTGGCTGGCCAGACGCAGCGCCTCGGCGTCTTCGCCGGCGAGCACCACTTTCAGGTTCTCGCCGGTGTTACCGGCGCCCACCGATACCCGCGCGCCGGGCAGCACGGCCATGCGCTGGCGGATATCGGCTTCGACCACGCTTTGCTTGGCACGGTCATGACGCGACACCAGATTCACCGTCAGCGTCGCCTTGCGCACATCGCTGGTGCTGCTGGCGCCAAACGGCCCGCTGCCGCCGCTGGTGCCGCTGCCGATGGCGCTGAACACGCGTGTCACTTCCGGCATCTCGATCAGCAAGCGGCGGGCCTGCTCGGCCACCGCGTAGGTGTCGCTCAGCGGGCTGCCGGGCTGCATTTCGATGCTGACCTTGGTCTGCGCGCGATCCGCCGCCGGCACGAAGCCGGTCGGCAAGAGCGGCACCAGCATCAGCGAGCCGGCAAAGAACAGCAGCGCCGCGAAGGCGGTGGTCTTGCGATGATTGAGGCACCAGTCGGCCCAGCCGAGGTAGCGCGTCATCAAGCGACTGTCGGCGGGCGCGCTGTCGTGCGCCTTGAGAAAATAGGCCGCCATCATTGGCGTGAGCAGGCGCGCGACCAGCAAGGAGGCGACCACGGCCACCGCCGCGGTGATGCCGAACTGCTTGAAGAACTTGCCCGGCACGCCGCCCATGAAGGCGGTCGGCAGGAACACCGCCACCAAGGTAAAGGTGGTGGCGATCACCGCCAGCCCGATCTCGTCGGCCGCTTCGGTGGCGGCCTGGATGGGCGTTTTGCCCATGCGCAGGTGGCGCACGATGTTCTCGATCTCGACGATTGCGTCGTCCACCAGAATGCCCACCACCAGCGCGAGCGCCAGCAAGGTCAGCGTGTTGAGGCTGAAGCCGAGGTATTGCATGACCAGAAAAGTGGGGATGATCGACAGCGGCAGCGCGGCCGCCGACACCAGCGTGGCGCGCCAGTCGCGCAGGAACCACCACACCACCAGCACCGCCAGCAGCGCGCCTTCGTACAACAACTCCATCGAGCCTTCGAAGTTGTCTTCGACCGGCTCGACCGTGTTGAACGCCTCTTCGATCACCACCTGCGACGACTTTGCCTGCAAGACCGTGACCGCCGCGCGCACCGCGTCGGCCACCGCCACTTCGCTGGCGCCCTTGATGCGCGTGACTTCAAAACTCACCGCCGGCTGGCCGTCGAGCAGCGTGATGCTGCTGCGCTCGGCGATGCCGTCACGCACCGTGGCCACTTCGTCGATGCGCACCCGCCGACCACCGGCCAGCGGGATCTCCAGCGCCGCGATGTCCGCCACCGTGCCGACGGCGCCCAGCGTACGCACCGATTGAATCGTGCCGCCGATGTCGCCACGCCCGCCCGAGGCGTCGACCTGCACCTGCCGCAAACGGCCGGAGACATCGGCCGAGGTCACGCCCAGCGCGGCCATGCGGTCGGGCAACAGGT
The DNA here is from genome assembly GCF_007625205.1 of Denitromonas ohlonensis. Classification (GTDB taxonomy): domain Bacteria; phylum Pseudomonadota; class Gammaproteobacteria; order Burkholderiales; family Rhodocyclaceae; genus Nitrogeniibacter; species Nitrogeniibacter ohlonensis. The sequence goes on from NZ_VMNI01000012.1 coordinate 132,045, forward strand.
CGACCTGCACTTCGCGGTCCACGCCGCCCACCCGCGCCACCTTGCCCACGCCCTTCACCGCCAGCAAGGCTTTGGACACATCGTTATCGACAAACCACGACAGCGCCTCTTCGTCCAGGCGATCGGAGCGCACCGCGTAGGTCAGGATCGCGCTGCCCGAGGTGGTGACTTTCGACACCACGGGGTTGCGCATGTCGGCCGGCAGATCGGCGCGCACGGTGTCGACCGCGTTGCGCACTTCATTCAGCGCGACTTCGGTGTCCTTCTCCAACTCAAACTGAATGCTGATCTTGGCCGAACCATCGGTCAGCGTGGTGGTGATGTGATCGATGCCGCCCAGCGTGGCGACCTGGTCCTCGATCTTGCGTGCCACCTCGGTTTCGAGCTGGCTGGGCGCCACGCCTTCGTATGTGGCCGACACGGTGATGGTCGGCAGTTCGATGTCGGGAAAATTCTGGATGCCCAGCGCGCGGAAGGCGCCCAGGCCGAGCACGGTGAGCAGCGCAAACAGCAGCAGCGCCGGCACCGGGTTGCGAATAGACCATGCCGAGACGTTCATCGCGCGGCCTCCGGGGTGGCTTCCGGCGCGGCTTCCGAAGCTGCCTCAACGCGTACCAGATCGCCATCGTTCAAGAAGGCACCGCCGCTGGCGACAATGCGTGCGTCGTCGGCCAGCGCGGTCAGCACTTCCACCTGCGCGCCGCGTCGGCGGCCGGTGTCCACCCGGTGCTGCGTCACGCCGCCCTCGGCGCTCACCTCAAACACATAGCTGTGGCCGTCGCGCAAAATCACCGCCGCAGCCGGCAACACCGTCGCCCGCGCCTCGCCGGTCAGGATCTCGCCGCTGGCAAACATGCCGGCCCGCGCCGCACTGCCGGCGGGCAGGTCGACATACACCAGCGCCTTGCGGCTGTCGGCGTTCAAAGTCGGCGCGATCATGCGCACCGTGCCCGTCACCGTGCTGCCATCGGCCAGCCGCAGCTGGGCGCCCTGCCCCGGTGCCACCGCCGCCAGTTGCTCGGCCGACAGCTCGGCCCGCCACTCCAGCCGGCCCTGGCGCACCATGCCGAACAGCTCCGTGCCCGATTGCACCACGCTGCCCAGCGTCGCGCTGCGGCGGCTGATGATGCCGTCGTCGGGCGCGGTAATGCGCGTCTGGCCGAGGCGGATCTGCTCGCTCTTGAGCGCCGCCTGGGTCGCCGCCAGATTGGCCTTGGCGCTTTGCTCGGCCACCAGATACTGCTGCACCTGCTGCGCCGACAGCGCACCGCTGCCGCTCACCTTGCGGGCGCGGTCGGCGTTGCCTTTGGCTTCGGCCAGCGCCGCGCGCGCCTGATCCACCAGGGCACGCTGCTGCGCTTCGCTGGCCAGCACGCTGTCACGCGACAACGCCACCAGCGTCTGCCCGCGTTTGACCACGTCGCCCACATCGGCCGCCACCTTGACGATGCGCAGCCCGCCGGTCTCGGCGGCGATCACCGCCTCCTGCCACGGCGCCACGCTGCCGCTGGCGCTGATCTGCCGCGACCAGCCGACCTGCGACACGCCAGTCACGCTGACCGCCATGGCCGCACGGGCAGCCGGTTTGGCCACGGCCGCCTCGGCCGGCTGACGGGTGAGTTGGTAGGCGCCGCCGAGCACCAGCACGGCAGCAATGGCAAAAGCGGTGAGTTGATGGGCGCGTTTCATGAGCGGTCTCCAGCGGGCGCGGTCCAGCCCCCGCCTACGGCTTTGTAAAGAGAAATCCAGTCCAGCACGCGGTCGCGCCGGAGGGTGATGAGTTTGCGTTGGGCGGTGGTCGCACTGCGCCGCGCTTCTTCGAGCGAGAGCAGGCTCACGCCGCCGGCCAGCCAGTGGGTTTCGGTGGCGGCCACAAAGCGTGTGTAGCCTTCCACCGCCGTGCGGGCATCGGCCTCGCGGCGCTGGGCGCTGTCGAGCGTGACCATGGCTTGCTCCACTTCGCGCACCGCGGTGCGCACCGCCGAGGTGTAGGCCGCCTGCTGTTGGGCCAGGCGCGCTTCGGCGGCTTTCACTTCCGCCGCGCGGGCGCCGCCATTGAAGATCGGCAAGGACAGCGCCGGGCCGATCGACCACGGCAGCGTCTCGGTGCTGGCGCCGCCGGTCAGCACGCTGGTGAGCGAAATGCTGCCCGACAGGCTCAGACGCGGGTAACGGTTGGCCTCGGCCACGCCGATATCGGCGCTCGCCGCGGCCAGCTCCTGCTCGGCGGCCGCCAGGTCGGGGCGCTGGCTGAGCACTTGCAGCGGCACCGCGTCCACCGCAAACGCCGCCGGCACCGGCAAGGCGTTGCCGCGCCCGTCCAGGCGTTCGCGCAGCGTGACTTCGGGCAGGCCGACCAGCGCCACCAGGGCTTTGATGTTCACCTCGCACTGGGCGCGCTGGTCTTCCAGGTCGGCGCGCGCATCGGCCAGACTGGCGCGGGCCAGCTCGCCGTCGGCCGGCGCGGTAAAGCCGGCGTCCATCGCCACCCCAGTCATGCGATCGGTTTCGGTGCGCGACACCACATCGTCGGCTCGCGCGGTCTGCAACTGGCGGCAGGCGCGGTAATTCACATAGCTGCTGGCCACCTCGGCAGCCAGCGACACACGCGCCTCGTGCCACTCAAACTCGCGCGCCGCCAGCCGCGCCTCGGCGGCCTCGGTGCTGCGCTGCACGCGGCCAAACAGATCAATCTCCCACGCCGAGTCCACCGCCACCGCGCCCGTCGTGCGCGCCGCCACCGGCGTGTCCCGCTCGGTGCCGCTGCGGGTCACGCTGGCGCCGCCATCAACCGCGGGCAGGCGATTGGCTTCGCTCACGGTGAGCCCAGCGCGGGCCTCGGCAATGCGGCCGGCGGCCGCGGCCAAGGTGGGGCTGGCGGCGTCGGCATCGGCAATCAGCCCGGTCAGCACCGGGTCATTAAACTGCGCCCACCAATCCACCAGCGCGGCCGGCGTGCCCTCGTGCGGCTGCGCCGCCTGCCAGGCCACGGGCGCGGCCACGACGGGGCGCTGAAAATCCGGCCCCACGGTGGCGCAGCCGACCAGAGTCAGCGCGCCGAGCAGCACGCCGGCGCGTTGAATCCAGCGCCGGTGCTGCGAGCCAGGGGGAAGCAATCGAGACATGACACACCGCCAAACATTATCGAGCGCTGATACTGCCTGACGTGCACGTAAATTCCAGTTTGGTGCGTGTAAAGTCGGGTAAAACCACGCCTGCGCAGCCCGACCATGACCGATCACGACACCCTCACCCCGCCCGGCGCCGCCCCCATCAAACTGTGGACCCACGGCGTGCCCGTCGAGCCCGAAGCCCGCGAGCAGCTCATCAACACCGCGCGCCTGCCCTTCATCTACAAGCACCTCGCGGTGATGCCCGACGTGCATCTGGGCAAGGGCTCGACCATCGGCAGCGTCATCCCCACCCTCGGCGCCATCATCCCCGCCGCGGTCGGTGTCGACATCGGCTGCGGCATGATGGCCGTGCGCACCACGCTCACCGCCGCCGACCTGCCCGACAATCTGCACGCGCTGCGCAGCGCCATCGAAAAAGCGGTGCCCCACGGCCGCGACATGCGCCGCGGCAAGCGCGACCACGGCAGCTGGTCCAAACCGCCCGCCGCCGTCGACGCCGCCTGGCGGCAGCTACTGCCCGGCTTCCGCCGCCTCGTCGAGAAGGCCCCCCGGTTGGAAAAGACCAACAACCACGCCCACCTCGGCACGCTCGGCACCGGCAACCACTTCATCGAAGTCTGCCTCGACGAGGCCGGCAGCGTGTGGTTCATGCTCCACTCCGGGTCGCGCGGCGTCGGCAACGCCATCGGCCGCCACTACATCGAACTCGCCCAGGCCGACATGCGCCAACACCTCGCCAACCTGCCCCACCGCGACCTCGCCTACTTCACCGAAGGCGCCCAACACTTCGACGACTACGTCGACGCCGTCGGCTGGGCGCAAGACTTCGCCCGCAAGAACCGCGAAGTGATGATGGCCCACGTGGTCGCCGCCGCCCGCGACGTCATCGCCAAACCGTTCGAGGCCGACGTAGAAGCCGTCAACTGCCACCACAACTACGTGCAACGCGAGACCCACTTCGGCCATGACGTGCTGGTGACCCGCAAAGGCGCCGTCTCCGCCCACAAAGGCCAGCTCGGCATTATTCCCGGCTCCATGGGCGCACGCAGCTACATCGTGCGCGGCAAAGGCAACCCGGAAAGCTTCTGCTCCTGCAGCCACGGGGCAGGCCGCACCATGAGCCGCAACGCCGCCAAAAAGCGCTTCACCATCGAAGACCAGATCAAGGCCACCGAAGGCGTGGAATGCAGAAAGGATCTTGAGGTGATTGACGAAATCCCCATGGCGTATAAGGATATCGACGCCGTCATGGCTGCGCAGGACGCGCTGGTGGCGGTGGTGCACACGCTGAAGCAGGTGGTTTGTGTGAAGGGGTGAAACAGTCTTCGCACAATTTTCTCGGAGATAGTTGTGGCTTTTACAAAAAAACTCGAGTTTTACAACTTCACATTGAAGTTTGGAGATGAAAAAGTACTACTGGACTTATTTTACGAAATAGTAATGCCTTCGTTTCATGAAATGAAGTACGTTAGAAAAATAAGGGAAAAAGGCGAATATTTTTTCTTAGACACCAAGTTGGTCGTAGTAGACCGGACACCTCCAATTCCTGTATTGGGAGTAGCGGGAAGGATAGTAAAAAATACTACCCTTAAGCGAGATCAGATATTTCGCAGTGGTGGCGGGCTCATTGAAAATAAAGGAGAGCTTGAAACCGCACCGAGCTCAACCTTCTTGTTAATACTAAATAATCACAGGCTTGTTTATTGCAAGGAGGTTGCTGGAGCTCCTACGATTAGTAATTTTCAAAGTACAAGTCAGAAGTTTATGAAACTCCGGCATGCTGAGTTTGTAAACGAACGCTACGAAGAGGCAAAGCTTGAACGAGTTTTGATTCCCGAGTCTGAGCGAGTTTCAAAGCGGGCGATTCTTGAGGAGTTTCCGTACCCAAAGCTGAGGGTTACTCCACTGTCGGACAAAGAGTCTCTAAAAGATTTCATAGCTAGACTGAAGCACATTGACAGCCTTGCAATAACGTTGCTTCCGACCAATGACGAAGAAATCGATAACGACGACTTTTGGACTGATTTAGGTCGTCGCCGTCGAGAAATGAACAGCAAGAATGCTAAGGTGAATTTTTCAAATTCAAGCGAAGGGCTGGACGGAGAGAAGGTATATGAGCAAGCCAAGGCGGCGTCAAATCTTGCTAATTCTGAAGTTCGATTAAAAGGCCACGATATCCTGGGCGATACGTTAAAAGGTACGAACGAGGATTTCAGTCTGACGGTTGAGCTGCAGGAACTACCGAGAGATACCGTTCTCGCGGCTGATGTCAAATATAAGCAATTCGATAGCTTGGTAAAAAAAGGAATTATTGTTATTCCTAAGCTAGTTGATGGAGTTGCAAAAAAGATAATGGCGATACTTGATGGTTTATAATATGCGGTATCGATTCAAAGAGTCCGATCTGACAAGTGAGAAGTCGCTTTGGGATGTCTACGTACTTTCTAGAAAAATTTTGCCAAATAGGTTTCAGGTGATATTTGTCATTTGCAGCATGTCACTCTTGGCAATAAATGCATTCGCACTAAATCCAAATAAAGCATATCTGCTTCATAGTGTTCGCAGATGGGCGGATTTTGGCTTCAATTTTTCAGTTACGACTTTGGGTTTTTTGATAGCCGGATTTACCATATTTGCAACGATATCGAAACCAACAATGATGCTTGCAATGATGGATCATGTGCACAAGGCATCGGGGCTTCCAACGCTAAAATATAATTTTTTCGCATTTATTGGCGTTTTTATTTCTTATCTATTTTTCTCCGCGGTGTATTTAATGATCATTTTGCTTGGTGAGCCTGGGGGAGTGTTCGCCTCGCTAGCATACAGGCTTCCCGCAAGCGAGTGCGTCGTAGATGCAGCAGCGAAAGTAGGCTATGTGATTGTCGGCGGAAGTCTGATTAGCCTCCTCCTATCACTAAAATCTTTTGTGTTTAATACATACGCAACAGTAATGAACTTTCTTAGATGGGAGTATCACGAAATGCACAATAATGATCAGAACTCGTAGGGCGCTTTAACCAAAACGGAATGCACCGTATGTGCTCACGATTTGCCCTGAAAGCCGGCCCAACAACCCACCCATGACTCCCCTCACCTCCGTCCTCTCCGACCACCCCATCGACTTCGCGGTACGCATCCGCGTCCTCGAAGCCCTCGACGCCATCGAACGCGAGCACGACGTGCGCGTGTTGTTCGCGTGCGAGTCGGGCAGTCGCGGCTGGGGGTTTGCGTCGCCGGATAGCGATTACGACGTGCGCTTTGTGTATGTGCCCCGGTTGCCCTGGTACCTCACCGTCGAAGCGGGGCGCGATGTGATCGAGCTGCCGATCAGCGACGAACTGGACGTGAGCGGTTGGGAGTTGCGCAAGGCCTTGGGACTGCTGCACAAGTCGAACCCCACCTTGCTCGAATGGCTCGACTCGCCGGTGATCTATCGCGAGCACGCCGCGCACCGGCAGGCCTTGCAGGCGCTGGCGACCGACTTCTTCCACCCGGTGCGCGGGCGCTACCACTACCTGTCGATGGCGAAGAAGAACTTCCGCGGCTACCTGCAAGGCGAGACGGTGCGCCTCAAGAAATACCTCTACGTGTTGCGCCCCCTGTTGGCGGTGCACTGGGTGGACGCCGGCCTCGGCCGCCCGCCCATGCGCTTCGCCGATCTGGTGGCCGGCACCGTGAACGACCCGGCGCTGCTCGACGAAATCAACGCACTGCTCAAGGTGAAGATGGCCGCCGACGAGGCAAAGGAAGGCCCACGCTTCGCGCGGATTCACGATTTCATCACGCAAGAACTGAACGCGGCGGAGAGCGTGCCGGCGGCGGCGGGGCGGCCCGACGGAGAGATCTCGGGGTTAGACGCATTCCTTTTCAAGTTGGTGACGGAAGACTGGACATCGTCGGTACAACGATGACGAAAATGGTCGATACGATGCCCTGCCCCAGCGAGCACAGCATGCGTAGGGCGGATAAGCGCAGCGTCATCCGCCAAGAACCTCATCCGGCAGAAGACGCTTCGCTTATCCGCTCTACCCCCCACCCAACGGACAAATCCTTCCCCATGCGCACCGAAGGCAAGCTGACCAAATGGAATGACGACCGCGGCTTCGGGTTTATTACCCCGAACCAAGGCGGGCCGGACGTCTTTATCCATATTTCGGAGTTCCCGCGCGATGGCGATCGGCCGAGCATCGGCGAGCGGATGAGCTTCGAGACGGACTTCAGCAAGGACGGCAAACCCCGCGCCGTCAATGTCCGCTGCCCGGATCGCGCGCCCGTGCGTCGGGCGTCGCGCAAAGACGCACGAGAGCCTGGGCGACCGGGCTTGTTCGGGAAGTTGGTCCCGCTGATGCTGGTGATTGCCATCGGCGCGTATGGCTACAAGGCCTTTAGCCGTTACGACGGCTCGTTTTCGGCGGCGCCGGAACCTATCGCCACAACGGATACACCCGCCGCGCCGGCAAGATTCCATTGCGACGGTCGAACGCACTGCTCGCAGATGACGTCTTGCGAAGAGGCGACCTTCTTTTTGCGCAATTGCCCGAACGTGAAGATGGATGGCAACCACGATGGCGTGCCGTGCGAAATGCAATGGTGCGGCCGATAACCGAGCGCATTCCGCTTCGCCGCAACTGCGCGACGGACGTGGCGCACCGCTCGAAACAGTCAGAAACATGCCCCGCCGTGTCGAAATCGTGGCGCACCGGTCGACCAGAAGACGGCAGCCCATGATGCTGCCGCTTGTTCAACCCCTCAGGAGCATGAACCATGGCCCGAATGATCTTCGTAAATCTGCCCGTCACCGACCTTGCCGCGGCGATGAGCTTCTACACGGCACTCGGCTTCAAGAACAACCCGCAATTCACTGATGAGACCGCCGCCTGCATGGTGTGGAGTGAGACGATCAACGTCATGCTGCTCACGCATGAGAAATGGCGCACGTTCACCCAGCGCCCGATTCCGCCGGCGAGCTCAAGCGAGGTGATGCTCGCGATCTCCTGCGACAGTCGGGAGGCGGTGGACGCCATGAACGCAGCGGCGGCGGCCAACGGCGGTACGGCAGACGTCAATCCGAAGCAGGATCTCGGCTTCATGTACAACCGCAATCTGGCGGACCCGGACGGTCACGTGTGGGAGGCGATGTGGATGGATATGAGCGCGATGGCGGCGGACTAAGCGAGGGCAGGGTGCAGTAGCCGAAGGGCATTGCATCGATCCACGGTTGAACGGTGCAATACGGCTGCGCCTATTGCACCCTACCGGCCGGCGCCCACCCCGCCCTACTTCCCATGATGCACAAACGGCGCATCCGCCCCCCACAACTGACTCACCCGCGCATCCCGACCGCAGCTCTGGCGGTAGAAGTTGTAGGCCTCGATCTGTGACTTCGGGCCGCGGCGGGTGAGCGTCCAGCCGCCGCCCTTGTAGTAGTCCTGGTGGTAGTCCTCGGCGACGGTGAAGGGCGCTGCGTCGAGGATGGGGGTGACGATGGGCTTCCCGAGTTCTTTCTGGGCGGCATCGAGCTCGGCCTTGGCGATGGCGCGCTGTTCGTCGTTGGCGACGAAGATGGCGGTGCGATAGCTGCTGCCGCGGTCGCAGAACTGGCCGCCGGCATCGGTGGGATCGATGGAGCGGAAGAACAGGTGGATGAGCCGCTGGTAGCCGACCACGTCGGCGTCGTAGCTGATCTTGACCGCTTCGTAGTGGCCGGTGTTGCCACCGGTGACCTGTTTGTAGGTGGGGTTCTCGGTATGGCCACCGGTGTAACCGGAGACGGCTTCGAGCACGCCGGGGACGGACTCGAAGTCGGATTCGACACACCAGAAGCAGCCACCGGCCACCACCATGGACTGGATGTCGCGGGCGTGGGCGGCGGCGGAAAGGCCGAGGGCGAGGGTCAGGCCGAGGGCCAGACGGCGCGTGTGGGTACGGGGTTTCGACATGGGCGTTCTCCTTGACCTATAAGACCGTCTGGCCTGTGCCGACCTTACAGCATCGCCCAATTCCACGTCCGCCAAGCGCGTACCTCCCGCCGGCCAGCGTCGCAGACTGATGCTTCCTCAACACAGCAGGGACACATCATGTTTTCGCTACAGGACAAGATCACGATTGTGACGGGCGCCAGTTCGGGCATTGGCCGGGCGGCGGCGCTGGCGTTTGCCGGGGCCGGTGCGCGGGTGGTGGTGACGGCGCGGCGGCAGGAGGTGCTGGATGCGGTGGTTGACGAGATCGGCGCGGCCGGCGGCACGGCGTATGCGCTGGCCGGCGAGGCGGCGGACGCGGCGTTTGCGCAGCAGTTGGTGGATGCCACGGTGGACCGCTTCGGCGGGCTGGACATCGCCTTCAACAACGCGGGCACGCTGGGCGCCATGGGGCCGACGCCAGAGCTGCCGCTGGCCGGCTGGCACGAGACGCTGACGGTGAACCTGTCGAGCGCCTTCTATGCGGCGCGGGCGCAGATCCCGGCGATGCGGCGGCGTGGGGGTGGCGCGCTGATCTTTACCTCATCGGTTGTGGGCAGCACGACGGCATTCGCGGGCATGGCGGCCTATGCGGCGAGCAAGGCCGGGCTGGTGGGCCTGGTGAAGGCGCTGGCGGCGGAATGCGGGCCGGATGCCATCCGCGCTAACGCAATTCTGCCCGGCGGCACGGACACGCCGATGGGGCGGACGGTGGCCAATTCGCCCGAGGCGCTGGCCCATGTGACCGGCCTGCACGCGCTGGGCCGGCTGGCGCAACCGGAGGAGATCGCCTCAGCGGCGCTCTACCTGGCCTCCGACGCGGCGGCCTTCGTCACCGGCTCGGCGATGGTTGTGGATGGCGGGGTGTCGGTGTTCCGCGGCTGAGCGTGGCGTGCGCCGACCCGGCGGCCGGCGCGCGCCAACGCCCTCACCACACCAGCCGCAGGCTGGCGTAGATCAACGGTTCGTGGCGGTAGCGCCCTTCGTGGAACTCGGTCGCGATCTCACCCAGGTTCTGCATCACCAGGGCGAATTCGTTCTCGGCCCCCGGCGGGCCGAAGCGTTTAGCGAGGCGCAGGTCAATGCGGTCGCGATTGGGCACGCGGTCGCCCTGGTTGAGCCAGTACATGTCGTCGTTGTGGTAGTAGCCGAGGCTGGCGCGCCAGCGCTCGGGCAGGTCTTTCATGAACAGCAGCGAGGTGGTCACCTGCGGTGCGCTCAGTTCGATGTCGCGATCGACCAGGTCATCGCTGGCGTTGAGCGTGATGTAGGCCTGCGAGAACACCACCCGGCCCCAGCCTTTCCGGCGCCAGTCGACGGTGTATTCGCCGCCCTTGGCGACGAAATTGCCCAGGTTGAGAAATCGCTTGGTCTTGGCGCTCTGGTAGGTCAGCGCGTTGGCGGCCGACCAGTCGGCCGGCGGGAAGACACCGACATCGCTGCAGCGCTCTTTGGACGGCACCGGCACCGCGGCCGTCGGCAGCCGGCAGCTCTGGCTGTCGAGATAGCCCGAATAGGCTTCGCGGAACACGCGCACATCGACCGACAGGCCTTTCATCGGCCGGGCCACGAGTCCGATCTCGAAGAAGCGCATCTCTTCGGGGTCGACCGGCTGCGCGGCGTTGTAGCCGATATTCACGATCGAGCCGTCCTCGCGCAGGGTCTCGAGGCCGTGCGATTCGATCAATGAGGGCGCCCGGTAGGCTTTGCCGGCGGACACGCGCAACCCGGCGGTCGGCGTGAGGGCGTAGTTGATGGCCACGCGCGGGGAAAACAACTTTCCGCTGTAGTCATGGTGCTCGTAAGTGCCGCCGAGGTTCAGCGCCAGGGCATCGGTCGCCTGCCAGGTGAGGTTGCCGAAGGTCTGCCAGTAGGTGGCAGTGAGTGCCGCATCGGTGTCGAAATAGGCGGCCGAGCGCACCCGCTCGTGGCGCGCGCCGGCACCGATCAGGGCCTCCACCGACGGCAGGATCTGGCCACTCAACTGGACTTCGAGGCTGTTGACGCTGACGTCGATGTCGCGGTCGGCATGGATCGTGCCGTCTCGCGCCTCGCCGACCTTGCGCACGTCAATCTCCCACGCCCGGCGGGCCTGCTGGCCCTGGTAGAAGTACTGCAGCGACAGTTCGGAGGTGGTGCTATAGCTGCGCGTCCAGGCGGCGTGCACCGTCTGGTTGCGGATGTCGCCATCCTGCACCGGGTCGAGCTGGAAGTTACGCAGCCGCGTACCCATCTCCGGGTAGCCCCGATTGTCCACCCCCTGGCTGACACCAAAATGCAGGCTGAGCCGGTCCTGCGGGTTGATCTGGCTGACCAGCTGGAGATTGAGAACTTCGCGCGAGAACGCTTCCTGCATCTCGTTTTCGCCATTGCTCCGGACAAAGGACTCGAAGGTCGCCGCGCTGCGGGTCGATGCCGACAGCCGCCAGGCCACGGGCGAATCCGCCGGCCCATTGACGCGCACGCCATGGTCGTAAAAGCCGTCCACGCCGAAACGGGAGATCACGCTGTAGCCGTCTTCGGTGACCGGCGAGCGGGTGATGATGTTGACCACGCCCTGGAACGCATTGGCGCCATAGGCGCCGCCGTTGGCCGAGCGCACGACCTCGATGCGCTCGATGTCGTCGACGCGAATGGTGAGGTTGTCCCACTGGGTGTCGCCCCAGATCGGGTTATTGACCGTCCGTCCATCGACCAGCACCTTGATGCGCCGATCGTAGGCATCGCCAATGCCATGGTTGGCCACCGTGGGCGAGCCTCCCGGCCAGTCGGCCACCTGGAAACCGGGCACCAGACGCAGCAAGTCGTGGATCTCGGTAAAGCCCGAGGCCTCGATCATTTCGCGGTCGATCAACGTGACCGGCGCGGGCGCCAGCATGGGCGACTGCGCCAGTCGCGACGCGGTGAGCACCAGTGGAACCTCCTCGAAAAAGGCGTCGGCCTCACTGGCCTCGACACGCCCTGCAAAGACGCACAACACCATTGCGCACATCGGCAGCACGCGGCGAAACCCCACGTCGCGCACACATTCAACAGCCACAAGCACTCCCTGATCGTATTGTTGGTATTTAGCGGGCGGCAAGGCTCTCACGCAGCCCCTTCAGGGTCAATGCGAAACCGAGCAAAGCTTGATTCAGGATAACGAACCCCCGCGGAACAACTGAAGCGCAGCCCGCCACGAACCGCCGAACGGCACCCTGTGGCATATCGTGCCCCCCGACCAAGCGGCCATTCGCCGCGGGTGAAGTCGTGCCCCCGTTCGCGTAGACTGCCCCCGGGCGCCCTTGCCCCACCCCCCGGACGCAGCGCATGCGCACTTTCAATCTCGGTATCGCCGTCGGCCTCTTCCTCGGCCTGAATCTGGCACTCACCCCCTCGCTTGGCGCCACCGGCGGCGGGCTGGCGCTGGTGGCGACCATCGCCTGGCTGTGGACCACCGAGGCGCTGCATGTGAGCGTCACCGCCGTGCTCGTGCCCTTGCTGGCGGCGGTGAGCGGCGTGCTGCCCTTCGACGGCGCACTCCGGCAGTTCGCCGACCCGGTCATTTTCCTGTTCCTCGGCGGCTTCGCCCTGGCTGCCGGCTTGCAGCGGCAGGGGCTGGATCGCTGGATGGCCGCGCAAGTCATCCGCCGCGCCGGCAACCGGCTGGATCACGCCGCGCGCTGGCTGTTCGGGCTCACCGCCTTTTTATCGATGTGGATCAGCAACACCGCCACGGCGGCCATGATGCTGCCGCTGGCGCTGGGTTTGCTGGCCTCGCTGCCCATCGAACGCTATCGCTCGGCCTATCTGTATGTGCTGCTCGGCGTCGCCTTTTCGGCCAACATCGGCGGTATCGGCACGCTGGTCGGCAGCCCGCCCAATGCCATCGCCGCCGCACAAGTGGGGCTGGGCTTTGCCGGCTGGCTGGTGTGGGGGTTGCCGCTGGTGCTGGTGCTGATGCCTTTGATGGAAGTCGCGCTGCGCTTTGCGCTCAAGCCCGATCTGAGTGCCGAAGTCGAACTGCCACCACCACAAGCCGCGTGGCCCCGGCCGCAAAAACAGATGCTGGCGCTGTTCGGCGCCACCGTGCTGCTGTGGGTATTTGGCGCGCCACTGAACGTCTGGCTGGAAATGGGGCGCGGCTACGATGCGGCCGTGGCCGTATTTGCACTGGTAATGCTGCACGCCCTGCGCCTGACCGAGTGGAAGGCCGTCGAGCGCAGCACCGACTGGGGCGTGCTGCTGCTCTTCGGCGGCGGCCTCACCCTGAGCCGCGCGCTGGCCGAAAGCGGCGCGGCGGCCTGGCTGGCGGCGCAACTGGGCGGCCCGCTCGAAACCCTGCCAGCCTTCGTCTGTCTGGCGCTGATGGTCCTCTTCGCGATGCTGATTACCGAAGTCACCAGCAACACCGCCAGCGCCGCGCTGCTGATCCCGTTGTTCATTGGCCTGGCACCGCAGATTGATTCCACCCCGCTCGCCGTGCTGGTGGCGGTGGGCACCTCCTGCGCCTTTCTGTTGCCCGTGGCCACGCCGCCGAACGCGATTGTGTTCGGCAGCGGTCATGTGCCACAACGGGTGATGATCCGCGCCGGATTGTGGGTGTCGCTGCTGATCTATCCAGTGCTGGTAGCAGTAGCGGCCGGGATGCTGGCGCTGGTGTGATGCGGCCTTGGTGGACGGCAAGCCGCGCACCCTACGACGGGGCACGCGCCAGCGCAGGCCTCACGCCGTCCTATCCTTCAATCAATTTTGTGTACGCACGCCGGGTGTCGGGCGACACGGCGGCCAGCACTTGCGCGTAAGCGGTTTTATGGCGCGCCATGAGCCGGGCGCTAGCGACTGTTTTCGAGCGGCAATACCAGTGGCAGGTGTGCTGAAACAGATACATCTCGGCCATCACCGTAAAGGCTTTGTCCTTGTCGCTGCGCGCCGGATAATCTTCAATCGCATTGGCAACGCCTTGCGCGTGAATGCTGACCGCCTTGCGCAGATCGAAGGTGGCCGTCGGAAACAGCCGATCGGCAAAGGGAACCGCCCAGGCCAGCTTGCTGATACGGACGGTATCGGCATCAGCCCGATTCAGGTCATTGGCGAGCCGGCCGAGCTGCTCGCTCAGTGCGGTTTCGTTGGCACGCATGAGGCCCCAGATCTGTTCGCGACGCTCGGCATCGTCTTCGCCCAGCGCGCGCAGATAGCCCTCGGTGAGGGTTTCCATGTGCTTTTCGAGGCTGTAGTTCTGGAGGTGGTTGCCCAGCAGGGCGATGCGCCGGCGCTGGTCCTGGGTTTTGAGGGCGTAGGCGGCGAGGCCGGCCATGACAAGCAATACGAGTGGGTCCATGCCGGCATTGTCCGGGGCTTTGACGGTGGCGGCAATGGCGGCGTGCGCGCGAACGTGCTCGCCTACCGTAGTCAGCCGTCGATGGTGTTTCGGAAACCAATTTGCCGAAAGTGCTCTGCTAGACTGAACGGCCCAATTTTTGCGGGGCGGGCAAAGCCGCACGGCCAGAAAACGCCCCGTGCTGCGGCCATCCAGCCCCCGCCATCCCCATCGGTCCTGCTGCGCTCGTGGCGCCTGCCGATGCCGCGCCCAGCAGGCCTGCCGCCTGGCGCGACGACCCGAATTCAGGAGAGTGCACATGAAGCCTTTTGCCATTGCCGGCATCCAGATGAATGTCTCGGCCATCGAGTCAAACGTCGAGCGCATGAAGCTCAAGCTCGACATCACCATGAATCTGTACCCGTGGGTGCAGATGGTGATGTTCAGCGAGCTGTGCGCCTTTGGCCCGCTGACCTATGCCGCGCGCGAGTTTCCGTGCGACTTCGAAGCCGAAATGCAGGAAATGGCCCGCAAGTACGGCATCTGGCTGCTGCCGGGGTCGATCTTTGAGAAGAGCGGCGACAAGATCTACAACACCGCCTCGGTCATCAACCCGCAGGGCGAGGTCGTCGCGCGCTACCGCAAGATGTTCCCCTTCTACCCGTATGAAGAGGGCGTGACGCCGGGGCTGGAATACTGTGTGTTCGATGTGCCGGACGTGGGCCGTTTCGGCGTGTCGATCTGCTACGACATGTGGTTCCCCGAGACCATCCGCACGCTGGCGGTGATGGGCGCCGAGGTCATCCTCCACCCCACGCTGACCGGCACCATCGACCGCGACAACGAGCTGGCCATCGCGCAGGCCATGAGCACGATCAACCAGTGCTACCTGTTCGATGTGAACGGCCTCGACGCCGGCGGCAGCGGCCGCTCGATCATCACCGGGCCGGATGGCCGGGTGCAGTATCAGGCGCAGAACAACGAAGAGATCATCCCGATCGAGCTGGACATCGACCGCGTGCGCCGCAGCCGCGAGCTGGGCACGCTGCGCCTCGGCCAGCCGCTCAAGAGCTTCCGCGACCACATGGGCGACTTCAGCATCTACTGGCGCGACCAGACCCACCCCTATCTCGACTCACTCGGCCCGCTGATCAAGCCGGGGCGCATGGACCGCATCGCCGAGCTCAAGCGAATCGAAGGCGGCATGTACCCGCACCCGCTGCCGAAACCGCCCGCCACGCAGTGAGGCGACACCAGCGAACGCCCGCCGACGCATCGTGCCGCGATCGCTGGCCTATGCCTCGGGCGCCACGCAGACGCGGTTCCGGCCTGCGTTCTTGGCCTGGTAGAGCGCGGCGTCGGCGCGGCTGACCGCCTGCTCGGTCGTCTCTCCGGCATGGTACGCGGCAACGCCGATGCTGATCGTGACCGGAATCGCCTGGCCATTGACGGCAAAGGCTTCCTCACCGATGCCCCGGCGCAGGCTCTCGGCGATCCGCAGAGCTTCGCTCAGGTCGCAGTGGCGCAGCAGGATAAGCAACTCCTCGCCACCCCAGCGCACCACCAGGTCGGATTCGCGCAGGGCGTCGAGCAGCCGTTTGGCGATGCCGGCCAGCACCTCGTCGCCGGCCATGTGGCCATGGCGATCGTTGATTTGCTTGAAAAAGTCGATATCGGCGAGCAGGAAGGCCATGGGCTGCGGATCGCGCTTGTGGTCGGCCAGCAGCTTCTTCATCAGCATGGTGAAGGCGTTGCGATTGAGCAGGCCGGTCAGCTTGTCGATGGTCGCCATCTCCTCGATGCGATGCTGGTAGTTCCTCAGCGCCACGTGGGCGAGGCTGATCACGACCGCCGTGATCAGCAGGCTGATCAGGATATTGATCCACAGCGTTCTCTGGATGCCGTCCAGCGCGGCATCCTGGCCCTGCTCGACGAACAGGTACCACTTCAGCTCCGGCAGGTAGTTCACCTGCAGGATCTGCGTGTTGCCGTCGGCGTCCGCATACTGGTAGGAGCCGCTCTCTGCGGCCAGGATGTGCTCTAGCTGCGGCCCGATGCCGGCGCCGTCGTGCAGATCGACGTTCAGCGCCTTGGTGCTGTTGCCCACCAGCACCACCTTGCCGGCCTTATTGACGAAGTAGATCTTGCGATTGAAGCGTTGCTGATGCTCGGTAACCAGCCGGCGCACGGCGTCTACCGTCAGGCCGATGCCGGTGGCGCCGATGTAGTTGCCGTCGAAATCGTAGACCCGGTAGTTGATGAAGATGGTCAGCGCATCCTGATTGGCCAGGTCGGGGTCGACGTTGATCTCGTAGTCTTCCGTCAGGGCGCGGGTGCGGTAATACCAGGCGTCGCGCGGCTCGTCGGGCGATATCTGCTTGAGAACGCCGTCGCCGGTGTAATAGATCCCGCTGCGTTCCGACACGAAGAAGCTCGCGAAAGCCCCGTAGCGCTGCCTGACCTCCCGCAGATAGTGCGTCATCTCCTCGACATCGGCCTCGCCCTGCAAGACCCAGCGACGCAGGAAGGTGTCGTGCGCCATGGTCGAGGAAATGAGCACCGGCCGCACCAGGTCCTTCTGGATCTCGGAGTAGATGTTGCTGGAGGTCAGCGGCAGGCTCTGCTCGACGATGGCCTCAAGAATGGAGCGCTTGGAGACTTCATAGCTGATGAACGAGGTCACCAGAAAACCGACGGTGAGCAGGAGCCCCAGGATCAGCAGCAGTCGGCTGTGGTTGAAGAGACGATGACGGTAGGGGGGCATGGCCGGACCACAACGGAGGGTAGGGCATCATACTATGCAGCGCCGCGACGCCACGCAGGCATGCGTCACGCGCGGCCGTCAGGGCAGGCGCTGGCACCGACAGGCCGCTCGACGCCCTTGCGCCCGAGCGGCCGGATGGCGGACGATGCCATCCATGCGACATCTGCCCCGCCTGCTCGCCGCACTGTGGCTCACCGCCTGCACCACGCCCGCCCCGCCCCCGCCGGCCGACACCCGCGCCGCGGAGACGCCACTGACCGAACCCGCACCCGACGCGGTGCGCTACCAGGTGGCGAGCGCGCGCTCGGACGTGCGCTTTGTGGTCTACCGGGCCGGGCGACTGGCGGCGCTGGGGCACAACCATGTGATCGTGGCGCGGCAAATCGACGGCGAGATCGCGCTGACGCCTGATCTAACCCGCACGCAGTTTTCACTGCGCCTGCCGGTGGCGTCTTTCGAGGTCGACCCGCCCGGCGCACGTCGCGACGAAGGCGAGGGCTTCGCGGTGCTGCCCTCTGCCGATGCCATCGCCGGCACCCGCCGCAACATGCTCGGCGCGCGGGTGCTTGATGCGGAACACCACCCCGAGGTCGCGATCGACGCGGTGAGCGTCCGCGGCGCCCTGCCCACGCCAACGGTCACGGTGCGCCTCACCCTGCGCGGCGTGGCGCGCGATGTGGACGTGCCGGTGACGGTGGCGCAGAACGGCAACACGTTAACCGCCAAGGCCAGTTTCGATATCCGTCAGCGTGACTTCGGTATCACCCCGATGTCGGTCTTCGGCGGCGCATTGCAGGTGGCCGATGCGGTCACGGTGCGCATGCGCGTCGTCGCAACACGCCTGCCGTAGGGCGGATAAGCCGCAGGCGGATGCGCTGCGCTTATCCGCCCTACGGTGCGATCTGCCGCGAGGCTTTCGGGTCGCGGAAAACCAGCGGCGCAGTGGTCACGGCGCCCGGCTGCTGGGCGCGGGCGACGGCGTCGAGCACCACCTGATGCGCCGGCGATTTGTCGCACACGGGGTCGGGCGCGGCGGCGTCACCGGCCAGCATGAAGGCCTGGCAGCGGCAGCCGCCGAGGTCTTTTTCCTTGTCCGGGCAGGTCTTGCAGGTATCGCTCATCCAGCCATCGCCGCGATAGCGGTTGAAGCCTTCCGAGTCATACCAGATCTCGCCCACGCTCATCTCGCGCACGTTCGGAAACGCCAGCCCCGGCAGCATCTTGGCGGTGTGGCAAGGCAACGCGGTGCCGTCGGGGGTGACGGTGAGAAAGACATTGCCCCAGCCGTTCATGCATTTTTTGGGGCGGGTTTCGTAGTAGTCCGGCACCACGAAGAAGATGCGGAGCTTGTCGCCAAGCTTGGCGCGGTATTCATTAGTGATGCGTTCGGCGCGCTCTAGCTGTTCGCGCGAGGGCAGCAGCTGGTCGCGGTTGAGCAGCGCCCACGAGTAATACTGGTTGTTGGCCAGCTCCAGATACTCGGCGCCGAGCGCCACCGCCATCTCGATGATCTCGCCGATGTGGTCGATGTTGAGCCGGTGGATGACGCAATTCATCACCATCGGCCAGCCGTTGGCCTTGATGGTGTGCGCCACTTTCTGTTTGAGATCGAAGGTGCGCGTGTGCGACAGAAAGTCGTTCAGCTCTTTTGTGGTGTCCTGAAACGAGAGCTGGATGTGGTCGAGCCCGGCGCGCTTGAGCGCCTCGGCGCGGTCTTCGGTGAGGCCGACGCCGGAGGTGAGCAGATTGGTGTAGTAGCCGAGGCGATGCGCTTCGGCCACCAGCACTTCGAGGTCGTCGCGCACCAGCGGCTCGCCGCCCGAAAAGCCGCACTGCACGCTGCCCAGCGCGCGCGCTTCGTTCAGCACGCGCAGCCAGGCTTCGGTGTCGAGTTCGTCTTCAGCGCTGGTGCGCGCGAAGTCCACCGGGTTGTAGCAAAAGGCGCAGTGCAGCGGGCAGCGGTAGGTGAGCTCGGCGAGCAGCCACAGCGGCGGGCCGGGGCGGTCGGTGGCGGTCATGGTGTCGTCCTCCCTCGAGAGGCGGCGGATGCGCTGCGCTTATCCGCCCTACCCAATCGCCGCCGTAGGGCGGATAAGCGCAGCGCATCCGCCATCCCCCGGTCGATTCGCGCAAGCATCACGCCACCCACTGCTGCTGTCGCGCCATATCGAGAAAGGCGCGTACGTCGGGCTCCAGCCCGGTGGCGTCAAACGCAGTTTCGAGATCGGCGACCAGCGCCGGCACGTCGCGGCTGCCGTCGCAGCGCTTGAGGATCTCGGCCGCGCTGGCGTTGAGCTTGACCATGCCCTCAGGGTAGAGCAGCACCCAGGCCTGCTGAGCGTCCTCCCACTGCATGCGGAAGTGGCTGGACAGACGGGGGTTGGCGTCGGCGTTCATGCTTTCGGCCCCTGGATCTCGATCTCGCAGCTTTGCAGCATGATCGCGTCAGCCAGCGACCACAGCACATCGAGCTTGAACTGCAGGATGTCGAGCGCGCGTTGCTGCAGGGCGCGGTTCTGGCCGAAGTAGTCGAGCGTGAAACGCAGGCCGTGGGCCACGTCGCGACGCGCCTGGGTGAGCCGGTTGCGAAAATACTGCAGACCCTCGGTTTCGATCCACGGATACTTCTCCGGCCAGGTGTCGAGGCGCTGCTGGTGAATGTGCGGCGCGAACAGCTCGGTGAGGCTGGAGGCCACGGCGTCCTGCCAGGGGCGCTGACGAGCGAACGTCACATAGGCATCGACCGCGAAGCGCGCCGCCGGCGACACCAGCCGCTCGGACACCACGTCGTCACGACTCAGGCCCACCGCCTCGCCGAGGCGAATCCACGCCTCGATGCCGCCATCGTCCTGCACGCCGCCGATGGCATAACCGTCATGATCGAGAATGCGCTGGATCCACTCGCGGCGGATGTCGCGGTCAGGGCAGTTGGCGAGGATGTTGGCGTCCTTGACCGGGATCGCCACCTGATACAGATAGCGGTTGGCCACCCAGCGCTGCAGCTGCGCCTGAGTCAGCTTGCCCTCGGCCATCATCACGTGGAAGGGGTGGTAGATGTGGTAGCTGGTGCCCTTCTCGCGCAGCCGGGCTTCGAAATCCTGCGTACTCCACGGTGCTTCGCCAGCGATGGCGGCCAGGTGCGGCGTGGGGATGTCGTCGTGTTTCATCGGGGCGTCTCCTCGAGAGTCGGGGCGGTGTCGCGCTCGTGTTGCAGGGACACGGCCTCGGGGTAGCCCGCCGCCACCGCCTTGGCCAGCCAAGCATCGGCGGCGGCCAGGTCCTGCGCGCGGCCAACGCCGGTACGCAGCATCACGGACAGGGCAAACTGTGCCTCGGCCTCGCCGCCGCGCGCGGCGGATTCGAACAGATCGGCTGCCCGTGCCAGGTCGCGGGGCACACCACGGCCCGCCTCATACAGCCAGGCCAGCCGGGTGCGGGCGCGCAGATCACCCGTATCTGACAAACGTGCATAGTGCTGCGCCGCCGTCGCCGCTTCGCCGGTTGATTCAAGCCGGCGCGCTGCCAGATAGGGGTCATCCGGCACACCGCGACGCAACGCCGCCAGTTGCGCGGCTGCGCCATCGTCGCCCAGCGCGGCGGCGCGAGCCAGCCAGTGTTCGGCACGGGCCGGGTCGGCGGCAACGAGGCGCCCTTCCAGATAGAGTTGGGCGAGCCGGTACTGCGCTTTGCTTGAGCCGCCCTCGGCGCCGCGGGTGTAGCACATCAGGGCGCGCACCGCATCTTGCGCCTCACCCAATCCGTCTTCGGCCAGCAAGCCAAGGTTGAACCACGCCTCGGCCACCCCGCGCTCCGCCAGCGCCGTCCAGATCTGCCGCGCCTCGGCATAGTGGGCCATCTTGAACTCGGCATAGCCCTTGTAGAGGCCCGTGCTCGGTCTGCTGACGATGTCGGCCAGCGTGTCTTCATCGAGCACGGCCGCCGCAGGCGCGCAGGCCAGCGCGAGGCTCAGCGCGGCGGCGCTTCTCACAGCGCGATCTCCATCCCGTCGAAAGCCACCTCGATGCCGTGACGCGCCAGCTCGGCGCGCTCGGCGCTGTCTTCATTGAGGATGGGGTTGGTGTTGTTGATGTGGATGAGAATCTTGCGCGTGCTCGCCGGCAGTCGGTCGAGCCATTCGAGCATGCCGTCCGGGCCGGACTGCGGCATGTGGCCCATGGCGCGCGAGGTCTTGGCCGAGGCGCCGAGGCGGATCATCTCGTCGTCGGTCCACAAGGTGCCGTCCACCAGCACCACGTCAGCGGCCTGCATGGCAGCCCACACCGCGTCTTCCATCTCGCCCAGGCCGGGCGCGTAAAACAGCCGGCGGCCGCTGCGGGTGTCGGTGATGGTCACGCCGATGTTGTCGCCCGGTTCGGGGCGGTCGCGCCGCGGCGAATAAGGCGGCGCGTTGCTGGTTAGCGGCAGCGCGCTAAAGCGCAGGCCGGTGATGGCGTCGATTACGAAGTCCTGCCCGAGGGCGATCTCGTGCCAGTCGATGCCGCAATAGTGTTCGAGCACGCCAAACAGCGGGTTGCCGGCGCTGAGGTCGTCGCGCACCGGGCGGGTGCACCACAGCGCATGCGGCTGGCGGTGTTCGCGCAGCATGTAGAGGCCGGTGGTGTGGTCGATCTGCGCGTCGATCAGCACGATGGCGGCAATGCCGGTGTCGCGTAGCGCCCGCCCCGGTTGCAGCACCGGGCAGCGCTGGATCTGCGTGAGGATGTCGGGCGAGGCGTTGAACAGCGCCCAGTGTTCGTCATCGCCGCTGACGATGATCGACGATTGCGTGCGCGCCGTGGCGCGGATGCTGCCGCTGCGCAGGCCCGCACAATTGGGGCAGTTGCAGTTCCACTGCGGAAAGCCACCGCCAGCGCCGGCGCCGAGAACGCGTAGTTTCATGATCGTTGATCAGCCGGTCCGCGAGCATCGCCCGCGGACCTCGCCGGCTTAGCGCGAAGCGATGTACATGGTGATTTCAAAGCCGAAACGAAAATCGGCGGCGGTCGGGGTTTCCCATTTCATAGTGTCTCTCCGGTGTTTGTGGGTGGATCGCGGCGACTAAGCGCCACGTGAGCCCAGCATGCCGGCACACGGCAAGCGACACATCCGTGGAATGTGGACTCGCGCCTACAGATTTTCATGAGGCCCGCCGCTCACACCGATGGCAGGTTGAAACCCGCCCTACGCAGCAGCGGCATCGCCCCGCAGGACCGGATTCATCCGGCCAATCATCCCGACCGTGCGTGGCGACCCTTCCTCGTAGGGCCGGATTCATCCGGCCAGCGACGGTCGAAGCTGGGTCACCGTGCCAAGACGCCAGCCCTTGGCGGGATCAATCCCGACCCACGCCAGTGCAGACAATCCCGCCACCACGCACTAGCATGAAGGCCATGCCTACCCCACCCGCCCCCTGGTCCGTCTTCTCGCTCGACGTCGGCGACGGCCACCAGCTGCATGTCGAACAAAGCGGTGCGTCCGATGGCCTGCCGGTGATCTGCCTGCACGGCGGGCCGGGCAGCGGCATGAGCGCCGGCCACCGGCAGTTCTTCGACGCCACGCGCTACCACATCATCCAGTTCGACCAGCGCGGCTGCGGCCGCAGCACCCCGCGCGGCGGCCTCGCCCACAACACCACCGGGCATCTGGTCGCCGACATCGAGCGCATCCGCCAGCACCTGGGCATCGACCGCTGGCTGATATTCGGCGGCTCCTGGGGCGCCACGCTGGCGATGGCCTATGGCGCCGCCCACCGCAGCGCCTGCCTCGGCGTCATCCTGCGCGGCGTCTTCCTCGGCTCGGCCGACGACCTGCGCCGCTTCTTCGATGACGGCCAGCCCCACGCCCCCGCCATTCACGCCCGACTCGCCGCCCTTGCGCCGCCGGGCGCGCGATCCAAGCTCGCCCATTGGCTCCCCGCCGCCCTGCTCACCGCCCGCCCCAACGAGCAAGCCGCCCTCACCACCGCCTGGATGGCCTGGGAAAACGCCCTCGACAACGGCCCCACCGCCCCCTTTACCCCACCCACCGGCGACGCACTGGCCGCCGCCATCGACAAATACCGCGTGCAGGCGCACTACCTGCATCACCACTGCTTTGTAGAAAACGATTGGTGGCGCGACGCGGCCACGACGCTGGCCGCGCTGCCGGTGGCGATTCTGCACGGCACGCAAGATCGCATCTGCCACCCCGACAACGCCCGCGCGGTGCACACCGCCTGCCCCGGCAGCGTGCTGCAACTGGTCGACGGCTGCGGTCACAGCCCGTTTGCGCCGGCCATGGCGGCGGCGTTACGTGAGGCGACGCGACGCTTCGACAGCGCGGATGGTTTCAAGCAAGCTTAAAGTTGCGAAAATCGGAAGGACAGCGACGAGCGCTCAGGGCTTTCTGATAGGCGTGATTTCCGCCTTGCATTGAAAAATGTCAGGCGCCAACCGGCCTCCCGCGCAACTCAAGCATGCGCCTTGCGCCGTGGCGCCCACGCCCCCAGACCCGCGCCGGCGGACACCACCACAATGCCTATGCCGGCCAGCAGCGAGATCGGTTCGTCCAGCAGCGCATAGGCGCCAACGGCCGACACCGCTGGCACCAGTGCCAGCGCCATTGAGGCGCGGCTGGCACCGATCCGGGCAGTGGCATAGGCATACATGCCGGCGGCCAGCAGCGCGGCCACGATGCCCTGGTAGATGCCTTGCAGCGCGAGGTCTCCCCAGCTGGCGGACTGGATCGTCTTGGGCAGCCAGAGGAAATAGATCGGCAGGTAGATCACACTCGAAAACCCGGCGATGCCGACCACCGCGTTGCGCGCGCCCGGTTGCCAGCGGCGCACCAGCAAGCCAAAGATGGCCCACGAGGCCGCCGCACACAAAAACAGCACATCGCCCAGCCACTGCCCCTGCGCCAGCGGCGCGAACAGGCTCTCGGCGCTGATCAGTACCAGCCCGGCGGTCGTCAGCACGAGCGACACCACGATCTTGCGCGAGCGCTGCAAGCCGGTGGTCAGCGCCAGCAGCACGGCCGTCCAGAACGGAATGCCGCCATTGACGAACACCCCGGCGTGCGTGCTTGGCGCCAGGGCAAAGCCCGAATAGGCGAACAGCGCATAGCCCAAGCCACCAAAGAGCGCCAGCGTGAGATAGCGCAGATAGTGCGCCACCGGAATGTCACGAATGAAGAACGGCAGCGCCAGCGTGCCCGACACGGCGTAGCGCAACGCCGCCATGTCGTACGGCGTGAACGCGCCCGTGCTGCCAAAGCGCGACACGATGTTGAACCCCGACCAGCACAGCACCACGACCGCCGCCGCTGCCAAGCCCCTCCAGGCATCGGCGCTGCTCGCGGTAGGGTCGTCAGACGGAGGGCCGGCGCGATGTTGGAGGGTTTGTGCCGCGGGTTGCGAAATTTTCGTCATGGCTGGCGCACCGTGTCGTGAGCGATGGCACCTGCGGTGCGCTGAGCCGCGCGCCCTGCAAAGACATGCGCCAACGACGACGTCGCCAGCATCGGATCACAAAAGCGCTGCCCGCACGCGACGGCCGGGGCGGTGTTGAAAGACGGCATGAAAGGTCTCTGTGGTGCGCCCGAGCCTCCGGGCTGTTCGACAACCCAGCCTGTTGCCACACACTGTCGACTCCTGGCGCATCCGGGGAAGCGGCAAGTAAATCACGCCACCACGGACCGCGACAGGCTCAGTCTGTCCGAACTTTTGGCAAAACAGTTCGGATGGGCGCAGATGTTGGATTTCTAGACCTGCCCTCGTGACCGGCATCGCCGACCTATCGCGGTGTCCGGGGAAAATGAGCCAGGACATACCCGGTGAGTTCCCGTTCGTCAGGCAGGCAGCGTATTGGAGACGTAAATGACAAATGTCGCTTGATGAGGTGACATTTTGCCTCTAGGGTCAAATTGACAGTTCAGGCGCGGCGAGAAATGGGAACGTAGCACCTCCATGCTTTTGTTTTATTTCATGATTTTACGTAAAAGATTTTCTTTTTGACCTGGCTTGTGAGGTGACCTCATGTGCATTCAACGTCGAAATATGCTGTCGTTACCGATGAAGTGCCTTAGCCGCGCCCTATTGATGCTCGTGTTGGACGAAGCCGCTACGCGGAGAAGCCGCCGCTGCCGCGACGGCGCAAGAGTGGTCACAATCGAGCCTCGCCCTTCCGTGTGGAGGGATCCTTTGTATGACAAACACGAGGCTCGCGCAAGATGACCGAAAGCATCAC
>NZ_VMNI01000006.1 GCF_007625205.1 Denitromonas ohlonensis
CGTGATGCTTTCGGTCATCTTGCGCGAGCCTCGTGTTTGTCATACAAAGGATCCCTCCACACGGAAGGGCGAGGCTCGATTGTGACCACTCTTGCGCCGTCGCGGCAGCGGCGGCTTCTCCGCGTAGCGGCTTCGTCCAACCCTTCCATCGAGAGGACCCGCCCCGGCAAGCCGGGGCGGGCCTCTCATGTCAGACGTTAGAGGGCTACATGACTACTGATCCACCTGACAGGAGGGGCGTCGGGGTCAGGAGGGGCGTCGGGGTCAGGTCTTGAAAAACGACATTCTGATCTGCACCACGAGTCAATCTGACCCATCGTTCGAATACAGAAATATTGAATTTCGGGAGCTACCCCCCGATTTTCTGACACGATTTTTCAATCTTGCAATCGATCTGGAACCGCGACACCATGCCATCGAAGCTTGCCAACATAGCACTGATCGCCTTGACCGCCGTGACATTAACGTCATGCGGCACCGTTTACCAAAAAAAGAGCATGATGACCGGCTTGGGTTATTCCGACGTCAGGCTTGGAGAAGGGCGCTATCGCATCACTTACGAGGCGGCCGCTGCAAGCGGCGAAGCAAAGGCGATCGAGTTCTGGCACAGGCGGGCTGCGGAGTTGTGTGGCTCTTCGGCCTATGAACACAAATACACCGTTACGATCAAGGACCACCAACAGTTCAATCGTTACAACGGCCGCATGGAGAGCCATTTATTTCCTACCGTCCATGGTTCGGTTGTCTGCAAGACCAGCTAGCCGGCCGGTCGAGCACGCACGACGGATTGCACGCCGGGGTCAGATCTTGAAATACGACATTGCCGGCAATCAACCAACGAGAACCCAATGACGATCACCAAAGTGCAATCCCCCGCCCAGATCGCCGCTGTAGCCAATCTGGCCCGCGAGATATGGACGGAGCACTACGCGCCGATCATCGGGCTGGCGCAGGTGGAGTATATGTTGGCGACATTCCAGAGTGAGCAGGCCATCGCGGGTCAGATTGCTGGCGGGTATGCGTACTATCTGGTGACGCATGGCGGGCAGGACGTGGGCTATTTGGCGCTGCTTGAAAACGCGGATGGCACCACGCTGATGATCAGCAAGATCTACGTGACCAAAGCCGGGCGCGGCGGCGGGTTTGGGCGAAAGCTGCTGGACTTTGCGGAGGACGTTTGCCGCGAGCGGCAGATTCCGGCGCTATGGCTGACAGTGAACAAGAACAACACGGGCTCCGTCGCGTGGTACACCCGCATGGGGTTCAAGAACACCGGGGCGATCGTTCAAGATATCGGGGCAGGATTCGTGATGGACGATTACCGGATGGAAAAGACGATCGGCTCGCACGCGCCGGGGGTCTGAGCAAAAAGCAGGGGCAAACCACGGTTTTTTTGGGCACGTGCGCCAAGGCCGACGCACCTTCGATCAAAACGGGGGCCGCCGCTGTTTTTCACATTGCGTTCGGCACTGAATAGCGTTTTGCCCCACCCGTACAGGCGGTGCGTACTCACACCAAGGCGGGCGGCACCTCGGCCACTGTCCGGCCGCTTCAATCCTGAAACTTTTCTGCGGTGCGTCGCGGCGACTTCTTCGTTTCGATGGATGCCTCCGTTGCGGCTCATTCGCAAGGCGGCGGAGAGTTCAGAAAGCCGAGGGGTGATTCACGGCGTCGGGATGCGCCTGCCTTGACGATTAGAAGATCGACTTTTGCGTTAGCGAGGTGAGCGCTTCGAGCGCCAGCGAACCGGCCAGCGAGTTGCCCGAGACCTCCAGCGCCGGCGACCACACGCAGATGCCGCACTCGCCCGGAATCAGCGCCACGATGCCGCCACCCACCCCGCTCTTGGCCGGCAGACCGACGCGGAAGGCGAAGTCACCCGCCGCATCGTAGGTGCCGCAGGTGAGCATCAGGGCGTTAAGCCGCTTGGTCGGGCTGACACCGAGGACCCGCTCGCCGGTGGCGGCAATGCGGCCGTGGTTGGCCAGCATGGTCATGGCGCGCGCCAGATCGACACAGCTCATCTCGATCGCGCACTGCCCGCAATAGGCGTCGAGCACCGCCGGCACCGGGCTGTGCAGATTGCCGAAGCTCTTCATCAGGTGCGCCATGGCCGCGTTGCGGTCCGAGCAGCCCAGCTCCGACAACGCCATGTGCCGGTCGAGACTGAGCCCCGGGTTAGCCGACAGCTTGCGCAGGAATTCGAGCACTGCGTTGGCCGGCACGGCGAAGCGCTGACACAGAATGTCGGTGATCACCAGCGCGCCGGCGTTGATGAAGGGGTTGCGCGGCTTGCCATGCTCGTATTCGAGCTGCACCAGCGAGTTGAAGGCCGAGCCCGAGGGCTCGCGGCCGACGCGCGTCCACAGCGCATCACCTTCCGTGGTGAGTGCCAGGATGAGCGCAAAGAGCTTGGAGATACTCTGGATCGAAAAGGGCTGGCGTGCCGCGCCGATTTCGAACACCTGCCCGTCGAGCCCGACGATGGCCATGCCGAACTGGTCCGGGCGCACCCGCGCCAGCTCGGGAATATAGTCGGCCACCCGGCCCCGACCGAGGATGGGCGTGACCTGCGCCAGAATCGCGTCGAGCGCGGCGGCGTAATCGGCGGGCCCGGCCGCTTCGGGAGGTGCCAGCGTCATCGCTCAGTGCGCCTGGACAGCCGTGTCGCCATGCAGCCGGTGACGCATCCGGCGCAGGCCGAACCAGCTCGCCCCCAGCACCAGCGGCAGCACTACACCAATCACACCGTCCACATTCAGCCCGGCACCCCAGCCCTTGACGGCCTTGAGCCCGTAGGCCGCCAGGCCGACGCCGTAATAGGACACCGCCACCACCGACAGCCCCTCGACGGCCTGCTGCAGGCGCAGCTGCATGGCGGCGCTGTGGCTCAGGCGTTCGAGCACGCGCTGGTTCTGGCCTTCCTGGGCGATGCTGACGCGGGTGCGCAACAGATCGTTGGAGCGGCTGATCTTGTTGGCCAGCGCCTCCTGCCGCGCCGCCACCGACACGCAGGTGTCCATCGCCGGCGCCAGACGGCGGGCCATGAATTCGCCCAGCGTGGGCACGCCTTCGATACGCTTCTCGCGCAGCTCACCGATGCGGTCGCGCACGATGCGGTAGTAGGCCTGGGCGGCGCTGAAGCGGTAGCCGCTGTCGAAGGACATCGAGCGCACCCGGGCGGCCAGGCGCGAGATGTCCTGCAGCAGCCGGGCCTCGTCGGCGCTGTCGCCCGCCGCCTGCATCTGCAGGCCGAGCCGGGTCACGTCGGCTTCGATGGCGGTCAGCCGCGAGGCATGGTCGCGCGCCAGCGGCAGTGCAAGCAGCGCCATCAGGGTGTAGGTTTCGATCTCGCAGATGCGCTGCACGATGCGCCCGAGCTGCATCTCGCGCAGGCCGGTGTCGCGCAGCAAAAAGCGCGAGAAGCCGTCGGGGCCGACCTGCAGGTCGGTCCATAGCTCACCACCGGCCAGCACCCGGCTGCCGACCAGCAGCGGCGCGGGGAAGATCCGGCGCAGGCGCGGGTTGTCCAGCTCGTAGGCCTCGCCCTGCTCGGCCAGGATGTGCGAGGCGACGATGATCTGCCCCGACAGCGCTTCGAGCCAGTCGCGTGGCACATGGCGCATCGGCGTTTCGGCAAAGGCCTCGCCCGACACGCCCTGCTCGATGAAGCTGAAGGTGCAAAACTCGGTATGACGCTCCCACTTGAGGCGGAAGGCACCGAAGTCATGGAAGAAGTGCTGCGCCCCCGGCCTCGGCCCGGCCACGCCGAAGCGTGCACACAGCGTGCTCAGGATGCGCTCGTCGGGCGCACCGCCGTTCTCGCCATGGATGGCCAGGTGCGAGACGCAGGCCGGGGCGCTCAGGCGGACAAACGGGCGCGCATGCAGCTCGGCCGCGAGCGTCAGGCGCAGCGGGTGATTCAAGCCGGCGGCCAGCACCGTCCGCTCGGGCATATCGAGAACCAAGGCGTGTCCGATCAGTTGTAACCCAGGTCAACCACCCGGTCGAGCTCGGCCGGTTCGGTGCGCAGCGGCACCACAACGCCACGCGGTGCCAGTTGCGGCATACGCTTTGCGGCGGTCTGTGGCGTGTTGGCCGGGCGGAAAGCATTGGAAGGAACGGACTGGCTAGCCTGCATTGTCTCTGTCTCCGGGGATCATCTATCGGGAGCATCGCTACCCCCATTTAATATCGGCAAGCACACGCACGCACCGAATCATGCGTCGCAACAACGACTTGCCTCCTTTGGCGGGCGCCATTCTCTCGGCTGGGCAAGGCTTTATCAAACGAAATACACTACGAAGATTGTGAGTTTGAGGAATGATCCATGCGTCGACGCGTCCCGAGCATCGAATCGCTGTCGGCCTTCGAGGCCTCGGCCCGTCATTTGAGCTTCACCCGGGCGGCGGACGCGTTGTCATTGACCCAAAGCGCGGTGTGCAAGCAGGTGGCGGTGCTGGAGGCTTATCTGGGCGTACGCTTGTTCAACCGCATCAAAAAACGCATCTCGCTGACCGAGGCCGGTCAGGTATATGTGCGCCAGATCAGCGACGGTCTCGACCGACTGGAGCGCGACACCGCGGCGATCATGACCCACCGCGGCGAGGGCGACGTGCTCGAACTGGCGGTGATCCCGACCTTTGCCACCCGCTGGCTGATCCCGCGCCTGCCGGACTTCCAGCGCCGGCATCCGGGCATCACGCTCAACCTCACCACCCGCGCCGAACCCTTTCTGTTTACCGACACGGTCTTCGACGCCGCGGTGCATTTCGGCTCCGCACAGTGGCCCGGCGCGGTCAGCAACTATCTGTTCGACGAGGAGATGGTGCCAGTCATGGCCCCGGCCTTGTTGCATCAACAGCCCTGCCCGAATCCGGCCGCACTGGCCGGTTTTCCGCTACTGCACCAGTCGGCCCGCCATCACGCCTGGCGGCGCTGGTTCGAAGTGGCCGGCGCCCCCGACATGGAAGCCATTGGCGGCCCCCGCTTCGAGCTCTTCTCGATGCTTGCCGAAGCCGCCCGCGCCGGGCTCGGCGTGGCCCTGGTGCCGCGCTTCCTGGTGCAGGGCGAACTGGCCTCGGGCGAGCTTGTCGCCCCGTTCGACATCGCCCTCACGGGTGACCTGGCCTACTACCTGATCTGCCCCGAAAACCGACAGGACCGGGCCGCCCTGCAGCACTTCTCGCACTGGCTGATCGCGCAGGCCAGCGACTATCGCGGCGAGCCGTCGGAGGACACTACGGCAGCTTAAATGTCGCCCGCCGCGACCTCTGCGTCTGCGCAAGCCATACGAGTCGGCAAGCATCGAACCATTCGAGTCGTATGGCCTCGCAGGGCGCACTGCCAACGTGCCGTGCCCTCCGCGCAATGGTTTCATGGGCGGGACTTATTGAATCTGGGCAGACGACGTCTGCCGGTAACGGCGGATTCCTACCCTGTGGCTGACCATCAGCAAGGGCAACGCGGGTGCCATCGGTTGGTCCGCACCCATGGGGTTCAAGAACGTCGGCGTGATCGCTCAAGATGTCTGAGCGGGATAGGTGAAGGACGATTTCCGAATGAGAAAACGACCGGCCCACATGCGCCAGCGCATTGAGGAAAAACCGAGCTTTTCCCCCCGATTTTTTTGCCTTGCCGGCTTTTTCGGGCGGACCCAAGGCGTCCAGCTGATTGAATGACGGCCTGCCCGGCAGACCGAAAGCGGGCTAGAGTTCATCTTGGTGGCCAAGGTGCAAAACAGACAGGGAGGGCGAGGCGTGTCGATTTTCATATCGGCTGACCGTTTCAGAATGGTTGTTGCGCGCTTTCGCGAGCGCTTGTGGGTCAAGCCACTGTTGATGTGCGTGGTGTCGATTGCGGCCGCGGTCGGGGCGAGCCTGGCCGATGGCACGGGGCTGGCGCATGTGGTGCCGGCAACAGCATCGGTGGCACTCGAGACCTTGCTGTCGATCATGGCCTCCAGCATGCTGGTGATTGCGACGTTCTCCGTCGGCTCGATGGTGGCGGCCTACGGTGCCGCGAGCAACACCGCAACGCCCCGGTCGTTTGGTCTGGTGGTCGCCGACGATGTGTCGCAAAACGCGCTATCGACCTTTGTCGGCGCGTTCATTTTCAGCATCGTGGCGCTGACCGGCGTCAAGAATGGCTATTTCCTGGCGGCAGGCCTGTTCGTGCTGTTCATTCTGACGGCGGCGGTCTTCGGCCTGGTGATCGTGACCTTCGTGCGCTGGGTCGACAACATCGCCCGACTCGGGCGGATGAATTCAACGATCGAGAAGGTCGAGCAGGCGACGGCGGATGCCTTGGTGCTACGGCGCAACAGGCCAACGCTCGGCGGTGTGCCGGTGCGCGCCCTGCCGCGCGGGGTGCCGGTGCATGCCACCGAGGTGGGCTATGTTCAACAGATCGACATCGCTCGGCTTCAAACGTGGGCCGTTTCAGTTGATGCGCGAGTGGTTGTGGCCGCCTTGCCCGGCGCCTTTGCGTTCCCTGATCGCGTGCTGGCCTATGTGAGCGTGGCGGCGGGGGGCGACGCGACGCCCGAGCTTGGTGAAGTGACGGCGAGCTTCGCCATTGGTCGTGAGCGGCGCTTTGAGGATGACCCCCGCTTCGGGCTGGTGGTGTTGTCGGAGATTGCCGGCCGGGCGCTGTCACCGGCGGTGAACGACCCCGGCACAGCGGTGTTTATCCTTGGCTCCCTGGTCCGGCTCTTTGCGCAGTGGTGCCAACCGGCAGCGGACGATGTGGCGCCAACATGCGATCGTATCGAGGTGCCCGAATTGTCGGTGCACGACATGTTTGACGATGCTTTCACGGCGATTGCACGAGATGGCGCCGGTTCGATCGAAGTGGCGCTTCGTTTGCAGAAGGCCTTGCAATCGCTGGCAACGCTTGGCGGTCCGGCAATGCGTACGGCGGCCGAAGACCATGCACGACGTGCCCTCGAACGCGCGACCTCCAGGATGGATCTGCCCTACGACCTGGCGCAGGTTCGCAAGGCGGCGGCGTTTGCCACGCCAGCGCTGCGTGACGATTGACTCGGCACCAGACGACAACCAAGACCAGGGAACCCACGCCACCGGGCGAGCCGATGATCAAGCCTTGAAACCCGACATTTCACCCATCGCCTGTCTGTAACAGGAGACCCCTCACCATGCTGATCCAGGGCGGTTGCCACTGCGCCAACATCTCCTTCCAGCTCGACTGGTCGCCCTCGCCGTCCGACATTCCGGCGCGCGTGTGCGACTGTTCTTTTTGCGTAAAGCACGGCGGCGTGTGGACAGCGTATCCGCAAGGCGCGCTGACGGTCAGCGTCAAGAACGACGCGCGGGTGTCTCGCTACGCATTTGGCACTTGCACGGCGCGCTTTCATGTTTGTCAGCAATGCGGCGTGGTGCCGGTGGTGACGAGCAGGATTGAGGGGCGGGAGCTTGCGGTGGTCAATGTAAACACGTTCAACAATGTGCCAGCAGCGATGCTCCGGCATGCCCCGGTGTCGTTTGACGGCGAGGACACCTCGGATCGTTTGGCACGGCGCGCGCGCAACTGGATCGGCGATGTCAGGTTTGTGACCCCGGACCGCTAGCGACGCGTTCGAATCGCCTCGCCAGTGAGCACGCCGGCGCACCGCGGTGGGCTCACGCCGCATGCCACGGGGGCGCCTTGCCGATCCGGTCCATCAGAAAATCGATGAAGATCCGCACCTTCGCGGTGAGGACATTCGATTTCGGGTAGACCAGCCACAGCGCGACCGGGTCGTCGACCTGGTAGTCGGGCAGCACATGCACCAGCGTGCCCCCGGCCAGTTCGCGATGCACGCTCCACAGCGAGTTCACCGAAATGCCGGCGCCAGCCAGGGTGGCGATCTTGTAGCTCAGCCCGTCATCCATCACCAGCCGACAGCCGGCCTGGCGCGGATTGAACTGGCCGGTGCTGCCGTCGCGCCCGATCAGCGGCAGCGGTGATACCTCCTTGAAAGCAATGAGTTGGTGCGCGGCGAGATCGTCCGGATGCGAGGGTGTGCCGTGCTGCTTCAGGTAGTCGGGCGATGCGCAGAGGATGCGCGTGTCGTCGGCCAGTTTGCGGCCCTTCAGGCTGCTGTCGGCGAGGGCCGAGTTGCGCAGCGCCAGATCGAAGCTGCCCTGGATCAGGTCGAAGGCCATGTCGGTGAGGCGCAAATCGAGGCTGATGCCGGGGTGCAAGGCCAGAAAGGCCGGCAAGATCGGCGCGATGTAGAGCTGGGCGAAAGTGCTTGGGGCGGTGAACCGGAGCGTGCCCGTGGCGGTCATATTGCCGCGCCCGAGGGCGGCATGGGCGGCGCTCTCCTGGGCGAGAATTTCGCGCGCATAGGGCAGAAATTCCGCGCCCTCCAGCGACAACGACACCTTGCGGGTCGAGCGTCGGAGCAAGTCGGCGCCCAGCGTCTTTTCCAGCTTGGCCAGTTTGACGCTGGCCACCGCGGGCGCCATGCCCAGTTCGCGCCCGGCGGCACTGATGTTGAGCTTTTCGGCGGCGAGAACAAACAGCCGAACGCAGTCGGTATCCATCTGATTATTTCCATATCACGAATTCTGAAGTCGATTCTAGGCTGTTTTTTTAACTTACCGGAATCGTTATCGTGCGGTGTGCCTGATCGGAAAGACCCATCGAACGCCAGCCCCTCCGGCGTTTCGCCTTGCAAGACCGTCCGGCTGGCAGCGATGCCTCGCGATACAGAATCCACATCAACGCAATGTGCCCCAAGCACACCCCCTTCGGAGAACTCCAATGAAAGCAATGATCCTTCGTGACTATGGCGCCGATGCGCCATTCCAGGTGGCCGAGCTGCCCCAGCCGGTCGTCAAGGCCGGCCATGTGCTGGTGCGTGTGGCCGCCACCAGCGTGAACACGGTCGACACCATGATTCGCCAGATGGGCAAGGATCTGCCGCTCTCCCCCGACCTGCCGGCCGTGCTCGGCATGGACTTCGCCGGCACCGTTGAGGCGGTTGGCGAGGGCGTGACCGGTTTCGCGCCGGGCGATGAAGTGTATGGCTGCGCGGGCGGCCTCGCCGATCTGCAAGGCGCGCTGGCCGAAACCATGCTGGCCGACGCCAATCTGATTGCCCACAAGCCGAAAAGCATTTCGATGCGCGAAGCCGCCGCGCTGCCGCTGGTTGGCATCACCGCTTACGAAGGCCTGCAACGCGCCGGCACGCACGCCGGCCAGAAGGTGCTGGTGCATGGCGGCACGGGCGGCGTCGGGCATGTGGCGGTGCAACTGGCCAAGCACTTTGGCGCCGACGTGTATGCCACCGCGGGGGGCGACGCGCAGCTGAAGATCATCGAGGGCTATGGCGCGGCCGCCATCAACTATCAGACCGAGAAGGTCGCCGACTATGTGGCAAAACACGCCGGTGGTGCGGGCTTTGACGTGGTGTTCGACTCCGTCGGCGGCGCCAATCTGACAAACTCCTTTGAAGCCGCCGCGTTGAACGCGCATGTCGCCACCACGGTGTCCCTGCTGGAACTGGATCTGACGCCGGCGCACTTCAAAGGCCTGTCGCTGCATGTGGTCTTCATGCTCATCCCGATGCTCTACAACCATCACCGCGAACAGCACGGCGCGATTCTGGCCAAGCTGGCCGAGATCGTGGATGCCGGCGCGCTCAAGCCCTTGCTGGACGCGCCGCGCTTTGGCCTCGACGCCGTGGGTGAGGCCTACGCCCGCCTGAGCAGCGGCCAGGCGATTGGCAAAGTGGTGGTCGACATCTAAAGCCTTGGCCGGCCTGGGGTATGGTTGGCGCGGGCTGTGTTGCCGCCCGCGCGCCTTCAGACCGGCCGCCACCCGACGCACAGGAAGGTCAATGATCGACACGCCAGAATTCCCCGCCATCAATCGCGGCTACAACGCCGTCTTTCGCCCCAAGCGGCTGAGCCTCGGCCTGGTCGTGCCGCTGGAAACCTATGCCACCGGCCCGACGGCGACGATGACACGCCATGTGGAACGCGTTCAACTGGCCGAGTCGCTGGGCTTCTCTGCCGTGTGGCTGCGCGACGTACCCTTCAATGTGCCCTCGTTTGGCGATGCGGGGCAGATGTTCGACCCTTTTGCCTACCTCGGCTTTCTCGCCGCCAAGACCGAGCGGATCGCGCTGGGCGTGGCCAGCATCGTGCTGCCGCTGCGCCATCCGGCGCATGTGGCCAAAGCCGCTGCCAGTGTGGATGTGCTGTCGGGCGGGCGCTTGATTCTGGGTGTGGCCTCGGGCGACCGGCCGGAGGAATACCCCGCCCTCGCCCTGCCCTTTGACGACCGTGGCGCGCGCTTTCGCGAGAGCTTCGACTACATCGAGCGCATGCGGGAGACCGCGCCGGTGTTCGAGAACCCCTATGGCAGCCCCTGTGGCGGCATGGACATGCTGCCCAAACCGGCGGGCAGCAAACTGCCGCTGCTGATTACCGGCGGCAGCCAGCAAGACCCGGACTGGATCGCGCGCCATGGCGACGGCTGGATCACCTACCCGCGGCAGATCGCGGTGCAGGCCCGGCTGGTGGCCGACTGGCGGGCGCGCGTCGAGGCAGCGGGCGGCCCGGCCAAACCGGCGATGCAGTCGCTGTATGTTGACCTGGCCGATGACCCCGACGCCTTGCCGCAACCCATCCACCTCGGCTTCCGGCTGGGCGTGCGCCACCTGCGGGCCTACCTCTCGGCGCTGGAGACGATCGGCATCAATCATGTGGCAATGAACCTGCGCCTGAACCGCGCCGACACCGAAGCCACCCTGCAACGCCTGGCGGCCGAAGTGCTGCCGGACTTCACCGACTAAGCGAGAACCGATCATGCCAAAAACCATTCTCATCACCGGATCGACCGACGGCATCGGGCTGGCAACCGCCAAAGTGCTGGTCGCCCAGGGCCACACCGTGCTCTTGCACGGGCGCAATCCGGCCAAGCTCGCCGAGGCCGAAAAGGCGTTGTCTGCCCTGCCGGGCGCAGGCCGTATCGAAAGCCATGTGGCCGACCTGTCGCGCCTCGCAGCGGTCGAATCCCTGGCCACGGCGGTGGCCGAACGGCACACGACGCTTGATGTGCTGATCAACAACGCCGGCATCTTCCACACCCCGGACACCCGCACGCCCGACGGGCTGGATGTGCGCTTTGCGGTCAACACCCTCGCGCCCTACCGGCTCACGCAACGGCTGCTGCCGCTGCTGGGCACGGCGGGGCGAGTGGTCAACCTGTCGTCCGCGGCGCAGGCGCCGGTCGACGTGAACGCGCTGGCCGGCCGCGGCCAGCTGGCCGACATGGCCGCCTACGCGCAGAGCAAGCTGGCACTGACGATGTGGTCTCGCCAGATGGCGCTGGCGCTCAAGGCCGACGGCCCGATCATCGTTGCGGTCAATCCGGGCTCGCTGCTGGCCAGCAAAATGGTGAAAGAAGGCTTTGGCGTGGACGGCGCCGACCTAGGCATTGGTGCCGACATTCTGGTGCGCGCCGCTCTTTCCGATGAGTTCGCCACCGCGACCGGCCTGTATTTTGACAACGACTCGCACCAGTTTGCCTCGCCCCACCCCGACGCGCTCGACCCGCGCAAATCGCAGGACGTGATGCGCGCCATCGAGGCCACACTCGCAGCCATGGCGCAATAAAACGGCACAATCTCAGGCACTGGCACCCGCCGGCACCTGACGAAACATAGCCCAATCGCCGGCCAAAAAGAACGCCGTTTCTGCCGCCAGCCAGCCGAGCGCAAAAACATGCCCACAATCCATTAAACTACGGGGTTTCGCTCAATCCCTCTTCCGGAACGGGGATTTACGTCATGCAAAGCTCGGGGGCACCCATGATCTCGGTTGAAAAAATCGGCGGCACGTCGATGTCGGCTTTTGGCGATGTGCTGCGGCACATCATGCTGTACGACAAGGCGCGCATTAACGGCCGCATCTATGTGGTGTCGGCCTATTCGGGCGTGACCAACCAGTTGCTCGAGCACAAGAAAACCGGCGAGCCGGGCATCTACGCCTTGTTTGCCAATGGCGAGGATTACCACGAGGCGCTCAATGGCCTGGCGGTGAGCCTGAAGCAGCTGAACGCGGGCTACGCCGACATTGGCCTGCCGCTGGACGTGGCCGACGCCTTCGTCGATACGCGCATCAGCGAAGCCAAGCGCTACCTCGAAGCCATGCACCATGTGCTGGCCAGCGGTTATCTCAACCGCAGCGATGTGCTGCTGGCGGCGCGCGAGGTGCTGGCCTCGATTGGCGAATCGCACAGCGCCTTCAACGCCGTCGAGATGCTCAAAACCCACGGCGTGAACGCCATCCTGCTCGACCTGGCCGGCTTTGACGACGACGAGCCACTGAGCATCGACGAGCGCATCCGCAACAGCTTCAAGGGGCTGGACCTGGCCAACAACGTGGTGGTGGCCACCGGTTACACCAAGGGCGTCGAGGGCATCATGCGCGAGTTCGACCGCGGTTACTCCGAGGTGACTTTCAGCAAGATCGCGGTCGAAGTGCGCCCCGCCGAAGCGGTGATCCACAAGGAATTTCACCTATCTTCCGCCGACCCCAACATCGTCGGCCTGAAAAACGCGGTGATCGTGGGCGCCACCAATTACGACGTGGCCGACCAGCTGGCCGACGTGGGCATGGAGGCCATCCACCCGAAAGCCGCCAAGCCGATGGAACGCGCGGGCATCCCCATTCGCCTGAAAAACACGTTTGAACCCGAGCACCCAGGCACGCTGATCACCAAAGACTATGTGGGCGAGCGCGCCCGCGTGGAGATCGTGACCGGCAGCGACAAGGTGACGCTGGTGGAGATTCACGACCCGAGCATGGTCGGCACGGTGGGTTTTGACCTCGGCATCATGGAGATCTTCCGCCGCCACAAGGCGTCTTACATTCTCAAATCGACCAACGCCAACTCGATCGCCCACCTGCTGTGGGACCGCGCCGTGACGCGCGCATTGATCGACGAGCTGGAGGCCAACTACCAGGTGGTGACAGTCAAGCCGAGCGCGGTGGTGTGCACCATCGGCTCGAACATCAGCATCCCCGGCGTGCTGGCCCGCGCGGCGCAGGCGCTGGCCGATGCGCAGGTCAATGTGAACTGCGTCTCGCAAACCCTGCGACAGGTGAACATGCAGTTCATCATCGAGCGCGAAGACTACAAAAAGGCAATCATCGCCCTCAACCATTCGCTGTGCGTCAACTCGGGCACGCCGGTGCCAGTGGCGTGAAGCCGCGCCAGATCAAAGCGCAGAGGCGGCCCGCGGGTCGCCTCTTTTTTTGCCGCGAACCCGCCGCCGGGCTCACTGCAGAACGGCGTGCGAGCTCAGCAAAACCAGCATACAGATGGCCAGCACCAATGACAGCCCCTGCCAGAAGCGCAACGGATTGCGTTCAATCAACGGCGGCGGGCGCTCGTTGAGCAGCGCGCGGTTGGGGTGGCGGAGGTCGTAGGTGAGCTCGGATAACTCCTGATAGCGCTTGTCGGGGTTGGGGTGCACCGCCTTGGCGAGCGCGGCGTCGACCCAGGCGGGGATCTCGCGGTCCTCGTCGAGCACGCTGTCGTAGCGCAGTTTTTTCTGCGCCGCGCGGCTACGGGTCTTGGCCACTTCGGCGCCATAGGGTAGCCGACCGGACAGCATCTGATAGGTGATGACGCCCAGCGAAAACAGGTCGGAACACGGCCGCCCGGCCTCGCCCAAAAAGTACTCCGGCGCGGTATATTGCGCCGTGCCGAGAATCGGCGGCGGCAGGTTATCGGTCTCGGCTTCGGCCAGGCCGGCCACGCGGGTGGCGCCGAAGTCGATGATTTTCACCGTGCCGGCGGTGTCGATCATGATGTTGTTGGGCCGCAAGTCCTGATGCAGCATCTCGAGCCGGTGGAAGGCGAGCAGGCCTTTGGCAATCTGCTCGACGATGCCGCGCACGGTTTCGAGCGAGGGCGCCGGGTTGTCGCGCATCCACTGCGCCAGCGTCTGGCCGTCGATGTATTCGGTGGCCACATAGAGAAAGTGGCGCTTGCGGGTTTGCGTGCTCGGCTTGAGCACATGCGCGCTGTTGATGCGCCGCGCGATCCACTCCTCGAGCATGAAGCGTTCGAGATAGGCGGGATCGCCACGCATGTCGACCGACGGCGTCTTGAGCACTTGCAGCGCGCCGCTGTCGATGTCTTCCGCCAGATAGATATGGCTGCGACTGCTGCCATGCAGCGCCCGAATGACCCGGTAGCCTTCGAACACCTGCCGGGGTTCGAGCACCGGCGCAGGCGGCAGCTCGGCCCACTGTTGATAGAGCGCGCTGGCGTCGCCTTGCGGCAGGCTGTCGACACGCAGGATCTGGATCGTCAGATTGTCATCACTGCCCTGCGCATAGGCTTCTTGCGCAATGCTTTGCGCCGCCGCACCGAGGTCGTCGGGCGAGCAGGTGATGGTGTCGATGATGAAAGGCGCCGCGGCAAATTCGTACACCCCATCGGTGGCCAGCACAAAGCAGTCGCCCAATTCCAGCGGCACGGCCTGGTAATCGATGTCGAGCTGATCGCTGATACCGAGGGCGCGCGCCAGATAGCTGGTGTCTTCGGACACCACGAGCCGGTGATCTTTGGTCAGTTGCTCGAGGGCGCCGTCGCGCAGCCGGTAGATGCGGCTGTCGCCGACATGAAAAATGTGCGCGGTGGCCGACTTGATGACCAGCGCGCTGAAGGTGCACACATAACCGCGATCGCGGTCGTAGCGGTGCTCGCTGTGGCGGGTTTGCGAATACAGCCAGGCGTTGCTGGCGGTGATGACACGCTGCGCCGCCGTCTTGACCGACCACGCCTCCGAGGTGCAGTAGTAATCATCCAGAAAACTCTTGACCGCCGACGCGCTGGCAATATGGCTGACCGCGCTGCTGCTGATGCCGTCGGCCAGCGCAATGGCAATGCCCTTGGCGCTGAGCTGCGGCTCGTCCGGAACGCACAGGCCATGGAAGTCCTGATTGCTTTCCTTGCGGCCCTTGTCGGAATACTGGCCGGTGGCGACGGTAAGTTGAGATGGCATTGTCAGGATGAAAGCGCCCCGCCCCACGCGGGGCAAGGCGCTCGCATCGAGGCAGATCAGGCGGCGTTGCGCTTGGGCGCGGTACGCACGTGGGTCGAGTAGAGCGTGAGGCCAACGAAGGCCAGGCCGCCCACCAGGTTACCGATCACGGTCGGGATCTCGTTCCAGACCAGGTAGTCATAGACCGAGAAGTTACCGCCCAGCATCAGGCCCGACGGGAACAGGAACATGTTCACGATGGAGTGCTCGAAGCCCATGTAGAAGAACAGCATGATCGGCATCCACATCGCGATCACCTTGCCCGACACATTGGTCGACACCATCGCGCCCACCACCCCGGTCGACACCATCCAGTTGCACAGCACCCCGCGGATGAACAGCGTCAGCATGCCGGCGGCGCCGTGCTCGGCGTAACCCACCGTCCGGCCTTCGCCGATGTGGCCGATCTTTTGCCCGACGACATTGGGATCGACGCTGAAGCCGTAGGTAAAGATGATCGCCATCATCACGGCAACGGTCAGCGCGCCGGCAAAGTTGCCAATGAAGACCAGCCCCCAGTTGCGCAGCACGCCATTGAGCGTGACGCCCGGCCGCTTGTCGATCAGCGCCAGCGGGCACAGGGTAAAGACGCCGGTCAGCAGATCAAAGCCCAGCAAATACAGGATGCAGAAACCGACCGGAAACAGCACGGCACCGGCCAGCGCCGAGCCGGTCTGCACGGTGATGGTGACCGCAAAGGCGGCGGCGAGCGCAAGAATGGCACCGGCCATGTAAGCGCGAACGAGGGTGTCGCGGGTGGACATGAAGATTTTCGCTTCGCCCGCATCCACCATTTTAGTGACGAACTCTGTGGGTGCTATGTAGGACATGTGATTTCCCCGTAGGTAAGTAATGAATCGCGCTGGCAAGAGAGCACCCGTCTCCTGCCCCGCTCTGCGGCAGGGTCAAGGATGTCTTGTCCGTGATCGCGTCGGTGCCGCCTGCTGGATGCGCGGCGCTTCAAGCAGGCTGCGCACCGACTTGGCACCGATAAAGCATGTCTCATGCCAGCGGCGCCAAAGCCATGAAGCAACTCGGTTTCGCCCCCTTCGGCATCACCACTCGCCGCACTCATCGCCCCCAATTGGGGCGCGCGGGTCACCGCTTCGCCTTGTCTCAGTGCGGCGGCGCAACAAAACGCCCCCGTCCGGCTCTGCGCCCACCGCGCCAGAACGGGGCCGCCACGGGGCATCCCGGCGCACGCGCCGCACCGAAGGCCTGACTCGGCACGCATGCTGCTTTACGCATCAGGGAAAAGGAGGCTTGCCTCCGACGCCGACACCATCCTGCACACAAGGAGCACCCCGTGAATCGACTCGAAGTCACCGAAATGATCGTCGCCGCCAAGATCCAGAAAGGCATCAGATGGACGGATGTCGCCAAGGAAATCGGCCTGTCCAAGGAATGGGTCACCGCCGGCTGTCTGGGCCAAATGGCGTTTGACGCGAACCAGGCCAGCATCATCGGCAAGGTCTTCGATCTGCCGGCCGAGGCAGTCGCCCTGCTGCAGGCGGCGCCCTACAAGGGCTCGCTGCCCACCGCCGTCCCGGCCGACCCGCTGATCTACCGCTTCTACGAGCTGATCAACGTCTACGGCTCAACCTTCAAGGCGCTGATCCACGAAGAGTTCGGCGACGGCATCATGTCGGCCATCGACTTCAACATGAATGTCTCGCGCGAGCCCAACCCGGCTGGCGACCGGGTGAACATCGTCATGTCGGGCAAGTTCCTGCCCTACAAGACCTACTGACAGGCGAACGACTGCACGATGGCGGGTCCGACAGACGCGGTCGGGCCCGCTTTCGTATTCGACCCTCATGAATACGCCGCGCCTGCCCATGGCCGACGCCACGCCCGTCTCGCCGTGACCGGGCGGGTGACGCGCCTTGCGCCGCCCGAGCCATTTTCAAGCGCCCCTTTCAGGACGCGCTGCATGCCGCGGCGCACACGCGCTACCGCCATCAGCGCCGTGGCTGACGTCATGGATTGCGCCGCCGGCACCAGCAGTCGCTCGGCGGCCCGCCGCGCACCGGCCATTATTCGCGCATACCCTTATGATGGCCGTAGAATGGCACGACGTGAGCAGCGCGGGACACGCGCTCAACCGCGATCAACGACAAGGTGGCCTCAAGGATGCCTTCAGGCGCGCTCTCATTTGAAGCGCTGTTCGAACACATGGCCGATGCGGTTTATGTGCTTGACCCGGACAGCTCCCGCATCGTCTGGGGCAACCAGGCCGCCTGGGGCAGCCTCGGCCTGAGTCGCGATGAGGTGCTCAACCACAGCGTCCTCAGCCTGCAGGTCGATGTCACGGGTTTGCCACAGTGGAGTGAAATCGCCGAGGTCATCCGCAACACCCCCTGCTTCACCTTCATCGGCCGTCATCGGCATGCCGCCGGCCACGAGGTCGAGGTTGAGGTCAACACGACGGTCTTTGTCTCGGATGAGCGCGAGTATTTTCTCTCGG
Source organism: Denitromonas ohlonensis (assembly GCF_007625205.1). GTDB lineage: Bacteria > Pseudomonadota > Gammaproteobacteria > Burkholderiales > Rhodocyclaceae > Nitrogeniibacter > Nitrogeniibacter ohlonensis. The sequence goes on from NZ_VMNI01000006.1 coordinate 17,541, forward strand.
TTGCCCGAAACATTGGACGCCGTGTCGCCCTTGACGGCGAGTTGAACAAGCGCGAGAAGCAATTGTCTTTCGCCCTCAACGAGGCCAGCGACGGGCTCTGGGATTGGGATGTCGCGACCGGCGAGGCCTTCTTCAGCCCCCGCCTCAAGCAAATGCTTGGCTACGGGCCCGACGAAATGCTTCCACAGATCGCCACCTGGAAAAGCAGCATTCATCCAGATGATCTCGACCGGGTCACCGCGAAACTGAACGAGCATCTCTCTGGCAAGGCCAGCCGCTACAACGCCGAATACCGACTGCGCAACCGCAATGGCGACACCCTGTGGGTGCATGACCGCGGCCGCGTCTGCGCACGCGACGCCATGTCACAGCCCCGCCGTGTCGTCGGCATGGTGCAAGACATCACCGCACGCAAGGCCGCCGAAGAGAAAGCCAAACAGCTGAATGCATACCAATCGCTGATCTTTGGCTTGTCGTCGGCGTTCATCAACCTGCCCTTGCAGCAGATTGATCAAGCCATACAAGACGCCCTCGGCAAGATCGGCCGCTTTTTTGGAATCGACCGCAGCTACGTATTCGCTTACGACGCCACCACACAACACATTCGGAATTCCCATGAATGGTGTGCACCGGGGGTGCCACCGGAGATCGACAACCTGCAGAAGATCCCTTTCGACCTGGCCCCCGACTGGATTCAAAGCCACTATCACGGTCGGCCGATTGTTATCGACGACGTGAATGCGCTGGAGGATGACCGCCCACTCAAGGCCTTGCTGTCAGCACAAGGCATCCGCTCATTGGTCACTCTGCCCTTGATGCATCACGACGAGTGCATGGGCTGCGTCGGATTCGATTCGATCCGGACAGCGCGCCGTTTTGGCGACGAAGAAATGCGTCTGCTCGGCCTGTTCGCGGATCTGCTGACCAACGTCACTGAGCGCCAGCGGGTCGAACACGCCCTGCATGAGAACGAGTACCGATTCCGTAGCCTGCTGGAGAACGTCGACCGAATTGCGGTGCAGGGCTACGACACGAATCGACGCGTCATTTTCTGGAATGCGGCCAGCGAAGCGCTCTACGGCTACACGCGCGCCGAAGCCCTTGGCAAACGGCTCGAAGAACTGATCGTTCCCGAACCCATGCGCGACGCCGTCATTGCCGACATTGCCAGCTGGATGTCGGGCGGCCCGGCCGTGCCGCCCGACGAAATGACACTACAACGCAAGGATGGCTCGCCCGTCACCGTCTTCTCCAGCCATGTCATGGAGATTCTGTCGAGCGGCATCGAAATGTACTGCATCGATATCGATCTCACCGAACGCAAGCGCATCGAGGCCGAGCTGGTGCGCTACCGGGAGCACCTTGAGGCGCTGGTCGAGGAGCGCACCGCGGCGCTGTCGGTCGCCAAGGAGGCTGCGGAATCGGCCAGCCGCGCCAAGAGCGCCTTCCTTGCCAACATGAGCCACGAGCTGCGCACTCCGATGAACGCCATCATGGGTCTCACGGCCCTGGCGCTGCGCCGGGCGCAGAGTCCAGCCCAGCACGAACAGCTCGAAAAAGTCGAAAAAGCGTCAAAACACCTCCTGGCGCTGATCGATGACATTCTCGACCTATCCAAGATCGAGGCAGAACGTCTGACCCTGGAACAAAACGACTTCCCGCTCGGGAGCGTATTCACCAACCTGTCCAGCCTGGTCGAACAACGTGCCAGTGACAAAGGCCTGCAGTTCGAAATCGACCTCCCCCGCGCACTGTCAGAACAGATAGTGACCGGCGACGCCCTGCGCCTCGGGCAGGTCCTGCTCAACCTGACCAGCAACGCGATCAAGTTCACCGCCCAGGGCGGCATCACGGTACGGGCCCGCGCCGAGCACTCACCGCCCGGCGTCCTGGCGCTGCGCGTCGAGGTGATCGACAGCGGCATCGGGATTGACCCTGAGGCCCAGAAGCACCTGTTCACTGCCTTTGAACAGGCCGACAACTCAATGACCCGCAAGTACGGCGGCACCGGGCTCGGGCTGGCAATCTGCAAACGCCTGATCAAGCTGATGGGCGGCGAAATCAAGGTCGACAGCACGCCGGCACGAGGCAGCAACTTCTGGTTCACGGTCAGCCTGGTCAAATGCACAGGCGAGCAGCCCGGCGTCACCGACACCCTGCGCCAGTGCGAGCAGCAGTTAAAGCGCGCCCATGCGGGGGCGCGCCTCCTGCTCGTCGAGGACGAACCGGTCAACCGGGAAATCACGCTCGGCTTGCTCGAAGACACGGGTTTGCAGGTGGATGTCGCCGAGGACGGACTGGCAGCACTTGAACTGGCGCAGCGTACCCGCTACGACCTGATCCTGATGGACATGCAGATGCCGCGCATGAACGGCCTCGAAGCCACGCAGGCCATCCGTGCAGCCCCCCTCAACCGCGACACGCCGATCCTGGCCATGACCGCCAATGCCTTTGATGACGATCGCAAGATATGTCTGTCCGCCGGGATGGACGACTTCCTGAGCAAACCGGTCTATCCCGAGGTGCTGTTCGAGACCATCCTTCGCTGGTTGAATCGCTCAATCACCCATCCACAGGGCTGACAGACACGCCTTGGGCCACTCGCGCTCGACACGGCAAGGGGTTTGCTGAAAAACAAACCCCTTTTCTCATCACTCAACCGTGACCGATTTTGCCAGGTTGCGCGGCTTGTCCACATCCGTGCCCTTGACCAGCGCGGCATGGTAGGAGAGCAGCTGCAGCGGGATCACATGCAGCACCGGCGAGAGCATGCCGTAGTGTTCGGGCATGTGCAGGATGTGCACACCTTCGGATTCTTCGATGGCGCTGCCGGCGTCGGCAAACACATACAGCTCGCCGCCGCGGGCGCGCACTTCCTGCAGGTTGGACTTGAGCTTTTCGAGCAGCTCGTCGGCCGGCGCCACGGCGATGACGGGCATGTCCTTGTCCACCAGCGCCAGCGGGCCGTGCTTGAGTTCGCCGGCGGCGTAGGACTCGGCGTGGATGTAGGAGATTTCCTTGAGCTTGAGCGCCCCTTCCATGGCGATGGGCCAGTGGCGGCCGCGGCCGAGGAACAGGGCGTGCTGCTTGCTGGCGAAGCGCTGGGCCCATTGTTCGATCTGTGGTTCCAGTTCGAGCACTTTGCCGACGGCGACCGGCAGGTGGCGCAGGGCGGTGAGGTAGCGGGCTTCGTCTTCATCGTTCAGGCGGCCGTTGAGCTTGGCCAGCGAGAGGGTCAGCATGGCCAGCGCGGCGAGCTGGGTGGTGAAGGCCTTGGTGGAGGCGACGCCGATTTCGGGGCCCGCGCGGGTGATGAAGCGCAGCGCGGTTTCGCGCACGATGGCCGACTCGGGCACGTTGCAGATGGCCAGCGTCTTGCCCATGCCGAGGCTCTTGGCGTGCTTGAGCGCGGCGAGGGTGTCGGCGGTTTCGCCGGACTGCGAGATGACGACCACCAGGGTGTCGGCATCGGGCACCGATTCGCGGTAGCGGTATTCGCTGGCAATTTCGACCACGCAGGGGATGCCGGCGATGGATTCGAGCCAGTAGCGCGCGACCAGGCCGGCATGGAAGCTGGTGCCGCAGGCGATGATCAGCACGCGGCGGGTGGCGCCGAGGATCTCGCCCGCATGCGCGCCGAACACCTGCGGCGAGATGGTGTTGCCGCCGGCGATCATTTCGAGCGTGTTGCCCAGGGCCTGCGGCTGCTCGAAGATCTCTTTTTGCATGTAGTGGCGATAGGTGCCCAGTTCGACGGCGTCGGCCGACAGCGAGGACAGGTGCACCGGCCGTTCGACCACGGTGCCGTCGGGTCGCACGATGCGATAGCTGCCCAGCTTGAGTTCGGCCACATCACCGTCTTCGAGATAGACCACCTTGCGGGTGACCTGCAGCAGCGCGGAGGTGTCGGAGGCGGCGTACATGCCGTCATCGCCCACGCCCAGCAGCAGCGGCGAGCCGCGCCGTGCCACCACCAGACGGAAGGGGTCGGACTCGGTCACCACGCCAATGGCGTAGGCGCCTTCGAGCTCGTTGGTAGCGAGGCGGACGGCTTCGGTCAGATCCAGCCCGGCGCTGAGTTTGTGGTTGATGAGGTGGGCAATGGCTTCGGTGTCGGTCTCGGAAGTGAAGACATAGCCCTTGGCGGTGAGATCGGTCTTGATGCGCTCGAAGTTCTCGATGATGCCGTTGTGCACCACCGCCAGACCGCCGGATACATGCGGGTGGGCGTTGCGCTCGGAGGGCTCGCCATGGGTGGCCCAGCGGGTGTGCGCGATGCCGATGTTGGCGCTCAGGTGGCGGCTGTCGGCGATGGTGGCGAGCTCGGCCACACGACCGGCCGAGCGGGCGCGCACCAGATCGCCTTCATGCAGCACGGCGAGGCCGGCGGAGTCATACCCGCGGTACTCAAGCTTGCGCAGCCCTTCGAGCAGCACGGGAACGACGTTCTGGGTCGAGATAGCGGTGACGATGCCACACATGGTGTTCTCTCCTGAGGCCGACCCCGAGGGCCGGCGGGAATGCTTTATTTGGGTTTTTTGACCGGGCGTTTCCAGCCCGGGATCGTGATCTGTTTGGCCCGCGAGACGGTGAGCTGGTCGGCCGGCGCGTCTTTGCTGAGCGTGGTGCCGGCACCGAGCGTGGCGCCTCGGCCGACGCGCACGGGGGCCACCAGCTGGGTGTCGGAGCCGATGAACACGTCGTCTTCAATCACGGTTCGGTATTTGTTGGCGCCGTCGTAATTGCAGGTGATGGTGCCGGCGCCAACGTTGACCCGCTGGCCGATGTCGGCGTCGCCCACATAGGCGAGGTGGTTGGCTTTCGAGTGATTGTCGATGCGGCTGTTTTTGACTTCAACAAAATTGCCCAGATGCACATCTTCGCCCAGCTCGGTGCCCGGGCGGGTGCGCGCATAGGGGCCGATCACGCAGGCCGGACCCATCACGGTGTCTTCGATATGCGAGTACGGGTGGATGCGAGTGCCGGCGCCGATGCGCGCGTTGCGGATGACGCAATTGGCGCCGATCTGCACGCCTTCGCCGAGGGTCACGCTGCCTTCAAACACGCAGTTCACATCAATGCGCACATCGCGCTCGCAGGTGAGTTCGCCACGCACATCGATGCGCGCCGGGTCGGCCAGGGTCACACCGGCGTCGAGCAGGCGCTCGGCGTAAGACTGCTGATAGCTGCGCTCGAGTTCGGCCAGTTGACGGCGGTTGTTGACGCCGAGGGTTTCGACCACGGTGTCGGGCTGGGTCGCCACCACCGGCACACCGGCCGCGACCGCCATGGCGATGATGTCGGTCAGGTAGTACTCGCCCTGAGCGTTGTCATTACCCAGGCGGCCCAGCCAGTCGCGCAGCAGCGCGGTGGGGGCAGCCAGAATGCCGGTGTTCACCTCACGCACCGCGCGCTCGGCCTCGGTGGCGTCCTTGTGTTCGACAATGCGCTGCACCTGAGCTTCGGCGTCACGCACGATACGGCCGTAACCGGTCGGATCGTCGAGTTCGACGGTCAGCAGGCCAAGGCAGTTGCCCTGGGTGGCGTCGAGCAGGCGGCGCAAGGTGGCCTCGCCGATCAGCGGCACATCGCCATAGAGCACCAATGCGATCTGTTCGTCGTCAAGATGCGGCAAGGCCTGCTGCACGGCATGTCCGGTGCCCAGCTGGGGGCTCTGGAGCGCCCAGGCCAGATCGGGCGCGGCCAGCGCCTCGCGCACCGTCTCACCGCCATGGCCGTACACCACGCAAATCTTGCTCGCACCCAGGGTGCGAGCGGTGCCCAGCACATGCGCCAGCATCGGCCGGCCGGCGAGCGGCTGCAAAACCTTTGGCAGCGCGGAACGCATCCGGGTGCCCTGTCCGGCGGCGAGGACCACAACTTGCATGACAACTCCATTTTTACAGGATTTGCGGCGGATTCTAGCATGTGCCACATGGCAGTTCCGTGAGCAGTTCCGCGCCAAGATACAACAAGACATGTATCGTATATTGCAACGCACCAAATATTGACCAGCATCTAACTTTTGAAATACCCCGAAGACTAGAATGCGATTTGCTGCAACGCATAAAGGAAAAGCAATCATGCACCGGGCCGTCCATCAGTACATCGAGAATCGCACCTTTGACGAGATCGCCATCGGCGATCAAGCGCGCCTCATCCGCACGCTCAAGCCCAACGACATTCATCTGTTCGCCGCCATGTCCGGCGACGTCAACCCCACCCATGTGGACCCCGAATTCGCGCGCTCCAGTCAGTTCCGCGAAGTCGTCGGTCACAGCATGTGGGGCAGCACCCTGTTTTCCACCATCCTGGGCACCGAGTTTCCCGGCCCCGGCACGGTGTACATCTCTCAGTCGCTCAAGTTCTGGCGCCCGGTCGGCATCGCCGACACGCTGGAAATCACCGTGACCTGCCGCGAGAAGTTCACCCACAACTCGCATATCATCTTCGACTGCGTGGCCATCAACCAGGATGGACTGAAGGTCATTGACGGCACGGCGGAAGTCGCCGCCCCGACCGAGAAGATCAAGCGTCCGCGCATCAGCCTGCCGGAGGTGACCATCTCCGACAAAGAGCTGCGCTACCAGCACCTGCTGTCGCTGACCACCGGCCTGGCCCCCGTGCCAACGGCGGTGGTCCACCCCTGCGACGCGGCATCGCTGGGTGGCCCGCTGCAGGCGGCTGACGAAGGACTGATCATCCCCATCCTGATCGGCCCCGAGGCCAAGATCCGCGCCGTCGCCGAAGAAGAAGGCTTTGACCTGACCGGCATTCGCATCGTCGACGTCCCGCACAGCCATGCGGCGGCCGAAACCGGCGTCGCCATGGCGCGCAAGGGCGAGGTCGAAGTGTTGATGAAAGGTTCGCTGCACACCGATGAGCTGATGAGCGCGGTGGTGAACCGCAGCCACGGCTTGCGCACCGCGCGCCGCATCAGCCATGTGTTCATCGCCGAAGTGCCGACCTATCCGCACCCGCTGCTGATCACCGACGCGGCCATCAACATCGAGCCGACGCTGGAAGAGAAGGTCGACATCGTCCAGAACGCCATCGAGCTGGCGCAGATCATGGGCATCATCGAGCCCAAGGTCGCCATCCTGTCGGCGGTCGAAACGGTCACCTCCAAGCTGCGCTCGACCATCGACGCAGCCGCGCTGTGCAAAATGGCCGATCGCGGCCAGATCAAGGGCGGCATCCTCGACGGCCCGCTGGCTTTCGACAATGCCATCTCACTGGTCGCCGCCAAAACCAAGGGCATCGTGTCGGCGGTGGCCGGTAACGCTGACATCCTGCTGGTGCCCGATCTCGAGTCGGGCAACATGATGGCCAAGCAGCTCGAATACTTTGCCGACGCCGTCCTGGCCGGCGTGGTGGTCGGCACCAAGGTGCCCATCGTCCTCACCAGCCGCGCCGACACCGCCGAAGCCCGTGCCGCCTCCTGCGCCATCGCGCAGCTGATGGCCCACCACCGTCGCGGGGTAGTCGTCCAATGAAGGCACTCTGGGTTCTCAATGCCGGTTCGTCGAGCCTGAAGTTTGCGCTCTACCCGGTCGAGCCGGACCTGGCCGATGCGCCCGCCCTCGCCGGGCAGATCGAAGGCATTGGCACACACCCGCGCCTGCACGCACGCGCCGCCACCGGCGAGCGCTTCGAATCCAGCGTGCCGCACCCGGCCGGCAACGATCAGGACAGCCACCATCAGGGCGCACTGGATTTTCTGCTCGACTGGATGAAGACGCACACCCCGCGTCTTGACCTGATCGGGGTGGGCCACCGGGTCGTGCATGGCGGCGCCGCCCATAGCGCGCCGATCCAGCTCGACCCCGCCTTGCTGACCGAGCTGGCTGCGTTCGAACCGCTCGCGCCACTGCATCAACCGCACAATCTGCGTGCCATTCGCGCGGTCGGCCGGATCATGCCGCAACTGCCGCAGGTGGCCTGCTTCGACACCGCCTTCCATCGCACACAACCCGCCCTCGCGCAGCGCTTCGCACTCCCGCGTGCCTTGCACGAAGAGGGCGTTCGCCGGTATGGCTTTCATGGTCTGTCGTATGAATACATCAGCCGGCAGCTGCCGGAGGTCATTGGCCCCGAACGCGCGCATGGCGCGGTGATCGTCGCCCACCTGGGCAACGGCGCCAGCATGTGCGCCATGCGCGACGGCAAAAGCGTGGGCTCCAGCATGGGCTTCACCGCCATCGACGGCTTGATGATGGGCACCCGCAGCGGCAGCATCGACCCGGGCGTATTGTTGTATTTGATGGACCAGAAAGGACTCGATTCCGCCGCCTTGACGCGCTTGCTGTACAAGGAATCCGGCCTGCTGGGCGTGTCCGGCCTCAGCGCCGACATGCGCGACCTGCTCGCCTCGCCGGCACCCGAAGCGCGCGAAGCGATCGACCTGTTCTGCTATCGCGCCGCACGCGAACTGGGCTCACTGGCCGCGGCGGCCGGGGGTTGTGATGCCGTGGTGTTTACCGGCGGCATTGGTGAGCACGCCGCCGCGGTGCGCGAAGCCATCATCGCCCGATCGGCCTGGCTCGGGCTCAGTCTGGACACGGCAGCCAACGCCAAGGACGCCCGTCGCATCGATCAGGCCGACAGCCAGGTCGCCATCGCCGTCATCCCGACCAACGAAGAGTGGATGATTGCCCGGCATACGCTGGATTTGATCGGCCGCTGATCGCTTGTCACGGCGATCCGTAGGCTGGATGCAGGCCAAAGGCCGGAATCCGGGATCATCGGTTGAGTCGCCACCGTTCCCGGATTCCGCTACGCTGCATCCGGGCTACGCACCTACCACCTGATTCGCACAACACGTTGTTTTAAATAGAAAAAGGCGGCCACGGCCGCCTTTTTCATTACACACGAGGTGTCGCTTAACGCGGCAGCTCGGACGCCCCCATCAGGAACGCATCGACCTCACGGGCACATTGGCGACCTTCGCGCAACGCGCCCCGAAGGGCGCGTTCCAATAGACCCGCTGGGCGGTTCGTGAAGGTCGCCGCAGCTTAACGCGGCAGCTCAGACGAACCCATCAGGAACGCATCCACCTCACGGGCACACTGGCGACCTTCGCGAATTGCCCAGACAACGAGCGACTGGCCGCGACGCACGTCACCCGCCGCAAACACCTTGGCGACGTTGGTGGCGTAGCAGCCTTCGCCGTCCGTGGTGGCCTTGGCATTGCCGCGCGGATCCTTGTCGACACCGAAGGCGCCAAGCAACGATCCAACCGGGTTGGTAAAGCCCATGGCAAACAGCACCAGATCGGCCGGGTAGGTTTCTTCGCTGCCCGCCACGCTGATCATCTTGCCGTCCTTCCACTCCAGACGCGCGGTGCGCAGTGCCTTGACCTGCCCGTTTTCGCCGACAAACTCCTGGGTGGAGATGGCGAACTCGCGGCGGGTGTCGCCTTCCTTGTGCGAGGACGAGGTGCGCAGCTTGAGCGGCCAGTACGGCCAGGTCAGCGCCTTGTCTTCTTCCTCGGGCGGCTGCGGCATGACTTCGAATTGCGTGACCGAGGCCGCGCCGTGGCGATAGCTGGTGCCGACGCAGTCGGAGCCGGTGTCGCCACCGCCAATCACCACCACATGCTTGCCCTTGGCACTGATCGGGTTAGCGCCGTCGCCAGCGACCTCCTTGTTCTGCGGGATCAGGAACTCGAGCGCGAAATGCACGCCGTCAAGCTCACGGCCAGGGGCCGGCAGATCGCGCGGGACTTCGGAGCCGGCGGCCAGAATCACCGCATCGAACTCGGAGGTGAGTTGCTCGGCCGAGACCATTTCCTTGCCGTCGTTGGCCACACCCGGCACACCCGGCACGGCGCCCACACACACGCTGGTGCGGAACTCGACGCCTTCGGCCTGCATCTGTTCGATGCGACGGTCGATGACCGACTTTTCGAGCTTGAAGTCGGGGATGCCATAGCGCAGCAGGCCGCCGACGCGATCGCTCTTTTCGAACACCACCACGTCATGACCGACACGGACCAGCTGCTGGGCGGCGGCCAGACCGGCGGGGCCGGAGCCGACCACGGCAATCTTCTTGCCGGTCTTGCGCTGCGGCAGCTGCGGCTTGACCCAGCCGTTTTCCCAGGCCTTGTCGATGATCGCCCGCTCGATGGACTTGATGCCCACCGCGTCGGTGTTGATGTTCAGCGTGCACGCCGCTTCACAGGGCGCCGGACAGATGCGGCCGGTGAACTCGGGGAAGTTGTTGGTCGAATGCAGGACACGGATGGCCTGCTCCCACTGCCCGCGATACACCAGGTCATTCCAGTCCGGAATGATGTTGTTGACCGGGCAGCCGTTGTTACAGAACGGAATGCCGCAGTCCATGCAGCGCGCCCCCTGCACCGCCGACTCCTCATCGGAGAGGCGGGAAAGGAACTCCTTGTAGTTCTGCACCCGCGCATCGGCCGGTTGGCTGGCCTCGGAGAGACGATGAAACTCGAGAAATCCGGTGGGCTTACCCATCTTATGCAGCCTCCAGTTGCTTCTTCTGCGCGGCCATTTCGGCCAGCGCGCGACGATACTCGTGCGGCATTACCTTGACGAACTTGGCGCGATAGCTCGACCAGTGTTCGAGAATCCGCTTGGCGGTGGCGCTGCCCGTGTATTGGGCGTGCTTTTCAATCAGCCCCTTGAGAATGGCCTCGTCGGCCAACCCCAGGTGACGCACATCGACGCGGCCATGCGATTCCAGGTCATCGCCTTCTTCGGTGCCCTGACGGGCGACGAACTCTTCTTCGACCGGCTCAAGCGCGACCTGCGCCATGTTGCAGCGGCCAGCGAAGCTGCCGTCCTCGTCGAACACGTAGGCCACGCCACCGGACATGCCGGCAGCGAAGTTGCGACCTGTTTCGCCGAGCACCACCACCGTACCGCCCGTCATGTATTCGCAGCCGTGGTCACCCACGCCTTCGACGACGGCGGTGGCGCCGGAGTTGCGCACCGCGAAGCGCTCACCGCCCACGCCGGCGAAGAAGGCTTCGCCTTCGATCGCGCCGTACAGCACGGTGTTGCCGATGATGATGTTCTCGGCGGTGTCGCCACGGAATTTGGCATCCGGACGCACGACGATACGGCCACCCGAGAGGCCTTTGCCGACATAGTCGTTGCCTTCACCGACCAGATCCAGCGTCACGCCACGGGCCAGGAAGGCGCCGAAGCTCTGCCCGGCCGTACCGGACAGCGTGATGTGGATGGTGTCGTCCGGCAGGCCGGCATGACCGTACTTGGTAGCCACCGCGCCCGACAGCATGGCGCCGACAGTGCGGTTGAGGTTACGCACGGGCAAGTTGATCTTCACCGCTTCGCCGCGCTCCAGGGCCGGGGCCGCCTGCTTGACCAGCTCCTGGTCCAGCGCCTTCTCCAGGCCGTGATCCTGATCTTCGGTGTGGTGACGCCCCACCGTGGCCGGCACGTCCGGACGATAGAAGATGCGGCTGTAGTCGAGACCGCGCGCCTTCCAGTGGTTGATGCCTTTCCGCATGTCGAGCAGGTCCGAGCGGCCGATCAGGTCGTCGAACTTGCGAATGCCCAGCTGAGCCATCAGCTCGCGCACTTCGTCAGCGATGAAGAAGAAGAAGTTGACCACGTGCTCGGGCTGGCCGGTAAAGCGCTTGCGCAGCTCCGGGTCTTGCGTGGCCACGCCGACCGGACAGGTGTTGAGGTGGCACTTGCGCATCATGATGCAGCCTTCGACGACCAGCGGGGCGGTCGCGAAGCCGAATTCATCGGCGCCAAGCAGCGCACCGATCACCACGTCGCGACCGGTCTTCATCTGACCGTCAACCTGCACCCGCACCCGCGAGCGCAGGCGGTTGAGCACCAAAGTTTGCTGGGTTTCGGCCAGGCCGAGTTCCCACGGCGAACCGGCATGCTTGATCGACGACAGGGGCGAAGCGCCCGTGCCGCCGTCATGACCGGCGATCACGATGTGGTCGGCCTTGGCCTTGGTCACACCGGCGGCCACAGTACCGACACCGATCTCGGACACCAGCTTGACGCTGATCGAGGCCTTGCTGTTAGCGTTCTTCAGGTCGTGGATCAGCTGCGCCAGGTCTTCGATCGAATAGATGTCGTGGTGCGGCGGCGGCGAAATCAGGCCGACGCCCGGCACCGAGTGACGCAGGAAGCCGATGTACTCAGACACCTTGTGGCCGGGCAGCTGACCGCCCTCACCGGGCTTGGCGCCCTGGGCCATTTTGATCTGGATCTGATCGGCGTTGGCCAGGTATTCCGTCGTGACACCGAAACGGCCCGAGGCCACCTGCTTGATGGACGAACGCAGGCTATCGCCCGGCGACAGGTCGAGATCGCGCTCGATACGACCCGCACCGATCAGCTCGGAGAGCTTGGTCGGCTTGGTGACCGGCATGAAACGCTTCGGATCTTCGCCGCCTTCACCGGTGTTTGACTTGCCGCCGATGCGGTTCATCGCCACGGCGAGGGTGGTGTGCGCTTCGGTCGAAATCGAACCGAGCGACATGGCGCCGGTGGCAAAACGCTTGACGATTTCCTTGGCCGACTCGACTTCGTCGAGCGGCACCGGCGCACCTGCGACCTTGATCTCGAACAGGCCGCGCATGGTCATGTGGCGCTTGGTCTGGTCGTTGACCAGGCGAGCGTATTCCTTGAAGGTATCCGCCTTGCCGGCGCGTGTCGCGTGTTGCAGTTTGGCAATGGTATCCGGCGTCCACATGTGCTCTTCGCCGCGCACACGGTAGGCGTAATCTCCACCCGCATCGAGCAATTCGGCCAGCACAGGGTCGTCACCGAAAGCCTTCTGGTGCAGACGCATCGTCTCTTCCATGACCTCGAACACGCCAACGCCTTCGACCTGGCTGGTGGTGCCGGTGAAGTACTTGTCGAGCAGGCTCTGCTTGAGACCGACCGCTTCGAAGATCTGCGCGCCGGTGTAGGACATGTAGGTCGAGATGCCCATCTTGGACATGATCTTGCACAGACCTTTGCCGACTGCCTTGACGAAGTGAGCGATGGCCTTTTCGCCGGCCTCGGCGTCACCGGCCAGCGTCTGCAGGGTTTCGAGCGCGAGGTAGGGGTGGACCGCTTCCGCACCGTAGCCAGCGAGCACGGCAAAGTGATGGTTTTCGCGCGCGGTGCCGGTTTCGACCACCAGGCCGGCACGTGTGCGCAGGCCCTTGCTCACCAGATGCTGGTGAATGGCGGAGGTGGCCAGCAACGCGGGAATGGCGACATTTTGGGCGTCGACATTGCGGTCGGACACCACCAGGATGTTGAAGCCCTGCTCCACCGCATCTTCGGCTTCGGCGCACAGCGAGGCGAGACGCGCCTCGACGCCAGCCTTGCCCCAGGCCACCGGGTAGCAGACGTCCAGCTCGGCCGAGCGGAACTTGTTGCCGGTGTAGCGCGCGATGTTGCGGATCTTTGCCATATCGGCAAAGTTCAGCACCGGCTGCGTCACTTCGAGGCGGTACGGGGGGTTGATCTCGTTGATTTCAAGCAGGTTGGGACGCGGGCCGATGAAGGACACCAGCGACATCACCAGTTGCTCGCGGATCGGATCGATCGGCGGGTTGGTCACCTGCGCGAAGAGCTGACGGAAGTAGTTGTAGAGCGGCTTCTCTTTGCTCGACAACACGGCCATCGGCGCGTCGTTACCCATCGAACCCGTGCCTTCTTCGCCGGCGCGGGCCATCGGCTCGAGGATGAACTTGATGTCTTCCTGCGTGAAACCAAAGGCCTGCTGGCGATCCAGCAAGCTGGCGCGGCATTCGGTCGCGACTGTCGCGTCGGACTTTTCAAGGCCATCGAGCTTGATGTTGATGCGCTGGTTCCACTCGCGATACGGCTTGGCCGTGGCGAGCGACTCCTTGAGCTCCTCATCGTTGATGATGCGGCCCTGCTCCATGTCGATCAGGAACATCTTGCCGGGCTGGAGGCGCCATTTCTTGACGATCTTGCTGTCCGGGATCGGCAGCACGCCAGACTCGGACGCCATCACCACAAGGTCGTCATCCGTCACCAGATAACGCGCCGGACGCAGACCGTTACGGTCGAGCGTAGCGCCGATCTGCACGCCGTCGGTAAAGGCCACCGCGGCGGGGCCATCCCACGGTTCCATCATGGCGGCGTGGTATTCGTAGAAGGCGCGGCGCTGCTCGCCCATCAGGGTGTGCGACTCCCAGGCCTCGGGGATCATCATCATCACCGCGTGAGCCATGGTGTAGCCGCCCATCACCAGCAGTTCGAGCGCATTATCGAAGGCGGCGGAGTCGGACTGCCCCGGGTAGATCAGCGGCCAGATCTTTTCCAGATCCTTGCCCAGCAACGGAGAGGCGACGCCCTTTTCACGCGCGCGCATCCAGTTGTAGTTGCCGCGCAGGGTGTTGATCTCGCCATTGTGCGCGATCATGCGGAAGGGGTGCGCCAGGTTCCACTTGGGGAACGTATTGGTTGAAAAACGCTGGTGCACCAGCGCCAGCGCCGAGACCGTACGCGGATCGACCAGGTCGAGGTAGTACTCACCCACCTGGTTGGCCAGCAGCAGGCCCTTGTAGACGATGGTGCGCGCCGACATCGACACCATGTAGAACTCTTTGGCGTGCTCGAGCTGCAGGCGCTGGATGGCGTTGGCGGCGCGACGGCGGATCACGTAGAGCTTACGCTCGAGCGCGTCGGTCACCATGATGTCCGCGCCGCGGCCGATGAAGATCTGACGGATGATCGGCTCGGTCTTGCGTACCGTCGGCGACATCGGCATGTCGGGATTGACCGGCACATCGCGCCAACCGATCACCACCTGCCCTTCGGCACGGATGGCGCGCTCGATTTCTTCTTCACAGGCCATGCGCGAGGCGTGCTCTTTGGGCATGAACACCATGCCGACGCCGTAGTCACCCACAGGCGGCAGGGTCACGCCTTGAGCGGCCATTTCCTCGCGGTAGAGCTGGTCGGGCAGCTGAAGCAGCAAGCCCGCGCCATCGCCCTGGAGTGCGTCCGCACCCACGGCGCCCCGGTGATCGAGGTTTTTAAGGATCTCGAGACCCTGAATCACGATATCGTGGCGTTTTTCACCCTTGATATGGGCAATAAAACCGACACCGCAGGCGTCATGTTCGTTGGCGGGGTCATAAAGGCCCTGCTTGTGGGGAATGCTCATACTTTTTCCTCGACACTTCGTGCCTGCCCGTCATCCGGCGTCAAACCGGTGGGGCTCGGCAACGCGATTACGGCAGGCGTCAAAAAAGCCGGTCGCTTGCGCACCGGCTCTACACGACGCACTTGGCGGCGCCGTTACGAACACACTTGGCGGACTCTCGAATATACAGCCCGATCCTCAGGCCTTCAAGTACTTTTTTGCAGTGCGCAAAAAGGGAAATGATTAGTGAATCTCGCCAACGGCAAACAGGCGCCGGTGTTCTTTCATGGCGTAGCGATCGGTCATGCCGGCGATGTAATCGGCGATGGCGCGCGCGGCATCGGTGTCGGCCCGCCGCTGATACTGCGGCGGCAACAGGCGCGGATCGGCCAGAAAGGCGCCGAACAGATCGACGATAATGCGCCGCGCTTTATCGGTCATGCGCAACACCTGATAGTGGTGATAGAGGTTCTCGCGGAGAAAGACCTTGAGACGATTCAGCGAAGGCCGCAGGCTGTCGGAATACGCCACCAGACGCGGCGCGGCATGCACATCGTCGAGTGTCTGCACCCCTGCTGAAACGATGTTCTGGCGGGTCTGATCGATCAGATCCACGGCCATCAGGTTGATCATGCGACGAATGGTTTCGTGGATCAGCCGCCGGCCGGACAGCGTCGGGTAGCGCGCCTCGACTTCCCGTCGTTGCACGGCAAAGATCTCGACATCGTTGAGCTGCTCCAGCGTAATCAGGCCGGAGCGCAGGCCATCGTCGACATCGTGGTTGTTGTAGGCAATCTCATCGGCCAGATTGGCCAATTGCGCCTCAACACTAGGTTGCGTGCCATCGAGAAAGCGCTGCCCAAGCGCGCCGAGCGTCGCCGCATTGTCGCGCGAACAATGCTTGAGAATGCCCTCGCGGGTTTCATAGGTGAGATTCAACCCGTCGAACTCGGCGTAATGCTCTTCAAGCACATCGACCGTGCGCAAGGACTGCAGGTTGTGCTCGAAGCCGCCGTAGGCCTTCATGCAGGTATTGAGCGCCGTCTGACCGGCATGGCCGAAAGGCGTGTGGCCGAGGTCATGCGCCAAGGCAATCGCCTCGGCCAGATCTTCGTTCAGCGCCAGCGCACGCGCGATGGTGCGGGTTATCTGGGCGACCTCGATGCTGTGCGTCAGCCGGGTCCGGAACAGATCGCCTTCGTGATTCACGAACACCTGGGTTTTGTACTCCAGGCGCCGAAACGCGGTGGAGTGGATGATACGGTCACGGTCCCGCTGGAACTCGCCTCGCGCGGTCGGCTGGGCCTCGGCCTGCCGACGGCCCCGTGAGTTTTCTTCGGTAATCGCGTAGCCGGCCAACATCATGCGCTCTCGCAGCAGGCGTCAATCGCCGCAGCGATATCTGCGATGGGCACATCGGAGAAAATCTCGGCGTCGCCGATGTCGCGCAGCAACACAAGTCGAAGGCGTCCGGCCTCGACCTTCTTGTCATGCGCCATCAGCTCAAGATAACGGGCCGCACCAAGCCGCGGGCCAAGCACCGGCAGGCCAGCGCGCGCAATCAGCGCGACCGTCCGCTCATATTGCTGCATCGACAGCCAGCCCTGGCGCTGCGACAAAGTCGCCGCCATCACCATGCCGGCACCAACCGCCTCGCCATGCAGCCAGACACCAAAGCCCATCCCGGCTTCGATGGCATGTCCAAACGTGTGGCCAAGATTGAGCAGGGCGCGCACACCACGCTCGGTTTCATCTTCCGACACGATCTGGGATTTGTTGGCGCAGGAACGCTCGATGGCCTCGGCCAGCGCCAAAGGATCACGCCCGAGCAACTTGTCGATGTGACTCTCCAGCCAGTCGAAAAACGCGGGGTCACGAATCAGACCGTACTTAATCACCTCTGCCAAGCCCGCTTTCAACTCGCGATCGGGCAATGTGTTCAACACCGCGGTATCCGCCAGCACCAACTGCGGTTGGTGAAACGCGCCAATCATGTTCTTGCCGAGCGGATGGTTGATCGCCGTTTTTCCACCAACGGAGGAGTCCACCTGCGAGAGCAGAGTGGTCGGGATTTGAATGAAGGGAATGCCGCGCTGATAGGTTGCTGCCGCAAAACCGGCCATGTCACCCACCACCCCGCCGCCGAGCGCGACCAGCGTTGTGCTCCGGTCGAAGTGCCCCGCCAGCAAGGCATCAAAAATCGTATTCAGCGTCTGCCAGTTCTTGTGGGCCTCGCCATCGGGCAAGACCACGCTATCGTAGGCAATGCCGGCCCGGGCCAGGGTCGCGGTCAGACGATCGAGGTAGAGCGGCGCCACCACATCATTGGTCACGATGGCCACGCGCGGCGTATTTACGGCAGCCGCGATCGCGTCAGCGCTATCGAGCATACCTTCGCCAATCAGAATCGGATAACTACGCTCACCCAGTGCAACCGTCAGTTTTCGCATGCAAGTTCCAGAGCCTTCTCGATCTTTCGAAGCATCGATTTTGCGCTACCACGGCCCCCGGGGACAACCACATGCGCAACGGCGCGATAAAGCGGATCCCGCTCATGATAGAGCGACTCGATCCGACCACGCGGATCTTCGACCTGCAACAGCGGTCGATTCCGGTCGTGGCGTGTGCGCTCCCAAAGCACGGCAGGCGGCACATCGAGGTAGATCACAAGACACCGCTCACGCAGCACCTTGCGATTCTCTTCTGCAAGCACGACGCCACCACCGGTCGCGAGAACCAGATCGCGCTCCTGCGACAGATCCTCAATCACCTGCGACTCGCGCCGGCGAAAACCCGGCTCACCCTCGACATCGAAAATGACTGGCACCGACACGCCGGTACGCGCACAGATTTCATGGTCGCTATCAACAAAACGACGGTGCAAGCGCCGAGCCAACTCGCGCCCCACCGTCGTTTTTCCTGCGCCCATCATCCCCACCAAAACAATGCAGGGGGTCAAACGCGTCACCAAGGTGTCGGCCTTTGCCGCGCCAGCCGACACCATGGGCTTACCGCAGCGACAACGCTTGCGTCACGATACGCGGCGTGATGAACACCAGCAATTCCTTGCGATTGGACACCTGCTGCGTATTGCGGAACAAAGCGCCGACCACCGGAATCTCGCCGAGGAACGGAACGCGATTGATCTGCTTGGTCTCTTCTTCCTCATACACGCCACCGATCACGACCGTGCCCCCGTTCTCGACCATGACCTCGGTCTTGACGTGCTTGGTATCGATGGCCACGCCGCCAGGCACTGTCGCGCCCGGCTTGTCCTTATTCACATCGACAAATAGCTGGACCCGGCCGTCCGGTGTGATGTTCGGACGCACCTTCAGTGACAGCACCGCCTTGCGGAACTGAACGCTGGTTGCGCCGGAACTGGTTGCCGACTGGTACGGAATCTCCGTGCCCTGCTCCATGATCGCCTCGACCTGGTTGGCCGTCAGCACCCGCGGGCTCGACACAACACGACCACGATTGTCCACTTCCAAAGCACTCAGTTCGAGATTGAGAAAGCGGGTGGCGGCGCTATTGAACAGGATCAGCGACAACTGCGACGGCGTGCCAGTCGACGGAGACGCCGGCAGATTCACGCCCAGACTGTCACTGAAGAAGTCTGGCGTGGTCGACGTTTGACCGGTATGGAAGCCCGTGTCGCCCAAACCGCCGCCGATCACCGCACGGCTTCCGCCCGGGCCGCCAAACGGTGCATTCGGCATGTGAATGCCCATCCGCACGCCCAAGTCCCGCGCAAACCCTTTGTCGGCTTCAACAATTCGCGCCTCGATCAGTACCTGACGCGGCGGAATGTCAATTTCCTGAATCAATCGGTGCAAGTCGTCCAGGCGTGTCCCCACATCCGTCACGAAGACCTTGTTGCTGCGCTCATCCACGATAACGCTGCCGCGCTTGGACAACACCGTCTGATTCTTGTCCTTGAGGAAATCAAAGATCTCCTTGGCTTTGTGGTAGTTGATCTGGAAACTCTCGGTCTTCAGCGGCTCCAGATCACCGATCTGCGCCAGGGCTTCGAGTTCAAGCTTTTCGCGTGCGGCCAGTTCATCGCGCGGGGCGATCCAGATCACGTTGCCATGCTTGCGCATGTCCAAGCCCTTGGATTGCAGAATGATGTCAAGCGCCTGATCCCACGGCACATCCTTGAGGCGAAGGGTCAGGCTGCCCTGAACCGTGTCGCTGGTAATGATGTTGAAGTCGGTGAAATCAGCGATGACCTGCAACACCGAACGCACATCGATGTTCTGGAAGTTCAGCGACAACTTGTCACCCTGAAACTTCCCGCGCGCACCCTGAACGAGTTTCTTCGGATCTTCGACAACACGCTTGATCTCAACCACAAACTGATTGTCGCTCTGATATGCGTTGTGCTCCCACAAGCCATTGGGCTTGATCAGCAGGCGGGTATTGGCGCCTTGCGGCTGCACGACAAATTCAGTCACCGGCGTGGCGAAATCGGTCACATCCGACTTGCGGCGCAGATTCTCTGGCAACTTGGTCTTGAGGAAATCAACCGCCAACGCGTCGCCCTGCTGGCGAATATCGATGCCGGTATCCGGATCGCTCAATTCGACGACAATCCGCCCCTCACCCTCGGTACCGCGGCGGAAGTTGATGTCACGCACGAATTTCCCGTCCGCCGTAGCCGCCGAACGATTGGTTTCGGCGAAGCTCGCAAACGGGCGATCATTGGGGCGAAGCTCGGACGGCTCACGACGAACAGGGGAGAGCGCGATCACGACATCCTGCCCCTCAACCCTCGTGTCATAAGGTGTCAATTTGACCAGATTCAGCACGAGCCGCGTACGATCGCCCACCTGGACGATATTCGCGCTGCGCAGATCGCCCTCGTCAATCGTCTGAAGGCTGCGACCGAGCTCGTTGCCCGTCCCCGGGAAATCGAAAGCGATGCGCGCGGGGCTGGCAACGCTGAAACTCGCCGGCGGCTGCGCCAGCGGTGTTTTCAGGCGCACCTTCACGTAGATGCTCGCCCCTTGACGGGACACATCCAGCGCTTCAATCGCATTGTCTGTTGTGACAGATTCGGCCATCGTGGCCTGAGCCATCACCGGCGACGTCGCCTGCGCCATCCACAAGCCCGCAGCGACCACAAAGTAACCCATATTGAACTTCATTGCGTCGTCTCCTGCTGCTCTTGCAAGTACAGCGCACTCGTTCTCTCGACCCAGTCGCCGTTCAAATCTTCAACCAGTTCCGTCAGCGTCACTTCCGACTCCGAAATGCTGGTCACAACGCCAAAATTCTGGCCCATGTAATTCCCCGAGCGGACTTGATAAATGCTGCCCCCCGCGTCAATCAGCGCGTGCGAGGCGCCTGTCTTGAGCAATACACCCACCATCTTCAACGACTCCAGTGGATAGGACTCAAGGGGTTCTCTCTGACGATTGATGTCAGGCGCCCGTCCGCCGCCCACCACTGCACGCGCCGCAACGAATTTGTCGGCGTCATACGGATTGATCTGCGCAAAGGCATCGTAGTCGACCACCGGAAACGGTTTGATCTCCGGAAGGGGCTTCACCTGCCCCTTCATGCCGGCCTCCTGCTGGGCCATCCAGGATCGCAGGTCGTCCTGCTCGGCCGTACATGCGGCCAAGATCACGGGAATTAGAAATATCCACTTTTTCATGGCGCCC
Organism: Denitromonas ohlonensis; assembly: GCF_007625205.1. GTDB lineage: Bacteria > Pseudomonadota > Gammaproteobacteria > Burkholderiales > Rhodocyclaceae > Nitrogeniibacter > Nitrogeniibacter ohlonensis. The sequence goes on from NZ_VMNI01000006.1 coordinate 38,345, forward strand.
TCACCTCGGCTTCTTGGCTTGCGCCGCGGCTTGTTGTTGCTGAGCGAGTTCCTCTTCGTCGAGATAACGATAGGTCACCGCTGTTGCATCCATCTTCAGTGGTTCGCCGGGCTTCGGCCGCTCGATGGCCAGATTGTTCAAGGTCACAATCCGCGGCATCTTCGCCACATCACCCGCAAACGCACCCAAGTCATGGTACTGACCAACCAGTCGAATCGCGATCGGCATCTCGGCGTAGAACTCCTTGATGACATCGCCCCCCGGCTTGAAGAGCTCAAACTGCAAGCCTCGCCCCAGGCCGGCCTGGTTGATATCGGCGAGCAAGGAATCCATCTCCGCCCGGTTGGGCAGCTGACGGAGCAAGGCACCAAACTGGCGGTCGATCTCGGCGAGCTGCTGCAAATGCTCATCCAGATTGACTGACTGACGTTTTTTTCCAACCCAGTCGGCCCGCAGCGTCACCTCTTCCGCTTCGCGCTGCGTCAGCGTATCCATCTGGTCCTGCCAGAAGAACCACCACGCACCCGCTACGGTCGCGACCAGAATGGCGACCAGAAAAACTACTCGCGGCGCCAGTGGCCACACGCCAGGATCGTTCGGGTCGAGCCCACGAAAATCATCTGCGATTCGATTCAGATCGATCGATGGCTGCCGACGGGTCTTAGGTGTCGATGATTTCATTTCACCGCCCCTCCTGCCACGGCGACCTTGTCTTCTTCCTTGGGCCGCTCAAGACTGATATCAAGCGTAAATTCACTGACTCGGCGATCATCCATTTCTTTGAGTGTCGCGGTCTTGATTTCAACCAGCGTCGGCTGTCCAAGGTATTCGGAACCGTCCAGGTTACGCATCAAGGTCGACACCCGCGCATTCGACTGCGCATAGCCAATGAGCGTCACCTTCAGGCCGTTTTGCTTGATGGAACGAAGGAAAACGCCTTCGGGGGTCTGGCGCACCAGTTCGTTGAGCAAATGAACCGTTTCGGCGCGATGCCCCTGCAAAGATTCGATCACCTGCTTGCGTGCCAGCAAGGAATCGATCTGACTCCGAAGCCGTTTGATCTCGGCGATATCCTTGTCGAGTTTGGCAATTTCGGTTTTCAGAAAGTTGTTCTTGTCTTCCTGAGCTTCAATAACGCCGCCAATAATGGTGCTGACCAACACACCAATGAGCGCCCCAAGTACCACCATCGCACCCGCGAGCAGATAGAACTGCTGACGCCGTTGACGGCGTTTTTCTTCACGGTGGGGCAGCAGGTTGATTCGAATCATCAATCAAACCTCCGCAAAGCCAGGCCGCACGCCACCAGCAGCGAAGGCGCATCCGCCATCAAATTTTTGGGGCGAACCTTGGAAGACAACTGCATCTTGGTAAAGGGGTTGGCGACCACCGTATCGACCTGGGTACGCCCGCCCACCACTTCTGCTAGCCCGGAGATCACGGCACAGCCACCCGCAAGGACGATGTGATCAACCTGATTGAACTGTGTGGAGGTAAAGAAGAACTGCAGCGCGCGCGACACCTCAAGTGCCAGGCTGTCCATGAAGGGGCGCAGCAACTCACTGGCGTAGTTTTCCGGCAGGCTGCCGGAACGCTTGGCCGCCTCGGCCTCTTCGGCGCTCATGCCGTAGTGCCGGGCAATATCCTGAGTCAGCTGGTGGCCACCAAAGGCCTGCTCGCGGGTATAAACCTGCACCCCGTCGCGCAACACAGTGACGTTGAGTTGATTGGCGCCGATATCGACCAGCGCGATGATCGCGCCCTTGCCTTTCTCAGGTAGCTGCTGGCAGACGAAATCGAACGCCGACTGCGCGGCGAAGGACTCGACATCCATGATCACGGCCTTCAGGCCTGCCGCCTCGGCCGCAGCCACGCGGTCTTCAACCTTTTCTTTGCGGGAGGCCGCGATCAGGACGTCCATTTCGCCGGGCACGTCGTGAGACTCCTCCAGCACCTGGAAGTCCAGATTCACCTCATCCAGCGCAAAGGGGATGTATTGGTTGGCCTCGCTCTCGACCTGCACCTCCATCTCCTGCTCACGCAGGCCGTCGGGCAACAGGATTTTCTTGGTGATGACCGCCGATGCCGGCAAGGCCATGGCAACTTGCTTGACCCCAGCGCCCATGCGCCTTAGCGCGCGCTTGATCGTCTCGGCGACTGCTTCGAGATTGGCAATGTTCCCGTCTGTGACCGCGTCACGAGGCAGGGGCTCGACCGCATAGCGCTCTATTCGAATCCCTTCCTTGAGGCCGCCAGAGAGCTCAACGAGCTTGACCGCCGAGGAAGAAATATCGAGCCCCACAAGTGGGCGCGCCTTCGGGTTAAAAACCGATAAGTTGATCACAAAGAAAACCCTTAAATTTCTTCATGTTAGGCGCAACATGTGAAAAAACGCTTCAATGCTAGCAACAACGATGGCATGTGTAAAGAATCGCTTTCCAGCGTCATTCATTGGAGCCGTTGCGCCTGCGCCCGTATAATCGCCACGACTCATCTACAGGACATTTACGACGCATGCGCTGGGTTCTTTACCCGTTTTTCGCCCTGATGGGGCTGGCGGTCATGGGTGTCGCCACTTTGGCTGCAGTGGCGGCATTCGCGTGGCCGAAGCTTCCGTCGCTTGAAATCCTCACCGACTACCGCCCAAAGATCCCCCTCCGAATCTACACCTCGGACGGGCATCTCATTGGTGAATATGGCGAAGAGCGCCGGACATTTGTCACGATCACCGATGTGCCGGCGGTACTCAAGCACGCCATTCTCTCGGCCGAAGACGAGCGCTTCTACGAGCACCCCGGGGTCGATCTGCTGGGCATTGCGCGCGCCGCTTCCGCCAATCTGATCTCCGGCGGCAAGGCGCAGGGCGCGTCGACCATCACCATGCAGGTGGCGCGAAACTTCTTCCTGACGCGCGAAAAGACCATCACCCGCAAGCTCTACGAAATTCTGCTGTCACTCAAGATTGAACAAAATCTCAGCAAAGACCAGATTCTTGAGCTGTACGTCAATCAGATCTACCTCGGCCGCCGCGCCTACGGCTTCTCCGCCGCCGCACGCACCTACTATGGCAAGCAGCTGAGCGAGCTCACCGTCGGCGAAGCCGCCATGCTGGCCGGCCTGCCCAAGGCACCATCGGCCTACAACCCCGTCGTCAACCCGAGTCGCGCCCAGCTGCGCCAGCACTATGTGCTGCGCCGCATGCACGAGCTGCGTTTCATCGATGACACCACGCTTGAAGCCGCCCGCGCCGAGCCGATCCGCACCGCCAAAGCCTCGGCCGCCGATCGCAATGAAACCTCGTTCTTCCACGCAGACTACGTCGCCGAGATGGCCCGTCAGATCGCCGTTGAGCAGTTCGAGGACAAGGCCTACGAGCTGGGCATCCGCATCATCACGACCATCACCCGGGACGAGCAGGAAGCCGCCTATCAGGCGCTGCGCGATGGTCTGTTGGCCTACGATCGCCGCCATGGCTATCGCGGCCCCGAAAAATTCATGGAGCTTCCGCCCGCCGGCGATCTGCGCAATGAAGCGATCGAAACCGCACTTGGCGAGGTGCCCGACTATGGCGACATGCTCGCCGCCGTCGTGACACAAGCCAGCCCGAAATCGGTCACGGTCTATCGCGGCGGAAAGAGCATCACCATCGGCGACAAGGGCTTGCGCTTTGCCGCCCCCATGCTCAGCGAGAAGGCCCCGGCTGCCAAACGCATCCGGCCGGGCGCCATCGTGCGCATCCGCGACGAAAAGAAGGACGGCTGGCAGCTCACTCAACTCCCCGACGTCGAAGGCGCGCTGGTGGCCATCGACTCCGACACCGGCGCTGTCCGCGCGCTGGTCGGCGGTTTCGACTTTTACCGCAACAAGTTCAACCACGCCACGCAAGCCATGCGTCAGCCCGGCTCCGGCTTCAAGCCCTTCATCTTCTCCGCCGCGCTGGAACGCGGCTACAGCCCGGGCACCTATGTCGAAGACGAGCCCTTGTACTTCCCTGCCGGTGTCACCGGCAGCCAGGAGTGGGAGCCCGGCAACTACGATCACAAATATGAAGGCCCGATCACCCTGCGCCGTGCGCTGGCCAAATCGAAAAACATGGTATCGATTCGCTTGCTGCAATCGGTCAGCCCGAACTACGCGCAGGACTACATCAGCCGCTTCGGCTTCCCGCCGCAAAACCACCCTGCCTACCTCACCATGGCACTGGGCGCCGGCGCCGCCACGCCCTGGGAGATGGCCACTGGCTACGCGGTGTTCGCCAATGGCGGGTATCGCGTGCAGCCCTATGTCATCAAGGAGATCCTCGACGACGCCGGCAACACCATCGCCAAGGTCGACCCGCCGGTGGCCGGCAAGACCGCCGCCAAGGTCATCGACGAGCGCAACGCCTTCGTCATGGATTCGATGCTGCAGGAAGTCGTTCGGGCAGGTACGGCCACGCGGGCGCTCAAGCTCAAGCGAGGCGACCTGGCCGGCAAGACCGGCACCACCAATGACTATGTCGATGCCTGGTTCTGCGGCTACAACCCGGAGGTCGTGGCGATCTCCTGGGTCGGCTTCGACCAGCCCAAGAATCTCGGCCGCGGCGAAACCGGGGGTGCCACCGCGCTACCGATCTGGATTGACTACATGAAGGTCGCGCTCGAAGGCCGACCCGAAACCAAGATTCCGCAGCCGAGTCGCCTGAACCACATCAGCGCACGGCCCGATGTCGAGCCCGACTGGGTCTATGCCGAAAACGAAGCGCCGATGCCGCCCGAGCTGCCCGAGATGATGCTCGAAGACGGCAGCGTGGCGATGGAAGCGCCCAACGAAGCGATTCCGGCCTTCCCGGCAGAGCTCTTTGGTGGTCGCCGCAGCGCCCCGCCGCCGATGCCCGTGGTGCCCAGAACGCAGGCGCCCGCGCCGGTAGAGGATCTGCGCCCCACACCCGCGCCGGCCATCAACCGTCGGCCGAATTCAATCAGCGCCATGCCGCAGCGCTGACGGCGGGCGCACGCCGTAGCGGCGGCGCGTTCCAAGCTCGCACGGCGGGGCAACACCCTCATGTCGCCCCGCCTTTTTTATTGATCAGGCCGCCGGCATCACCGTTACCGCACGGCCGCCCTGGTCGCTGGTCACCCGCGACAGCACGATATACAGCTCCTCGCCACCGCGCGTATCCACCCACTGCCCATTCTGCAGCCGAAAGTGAAAGCCGCCGCTGCGTGCCGCCAGCCAGATTTCCTGCGCGGCCACATGGCGATTGATCACCAGCTTGCTGTCATCGTCAAAGCTCACCTCGAGCACACCGCCCGGCTGCACCTCGACATCCAGCTCCGCGCCGCAGGCTTCCAGCGCGTATTCGATCTTTTCCAGTTCCCGCTCTGCCACGGCAACAAATGTCGATTCATCCATGCCTCACCCCCTTTCTGCTACGATTTTGCTTTTTTTCCGGCCCATCAATGACGATCCGACGCGCCGTCCTGTTTTTCGCCCTGCCCTTCCTGCTGGCTGCCTGCGGCATCAAGGGCGATCTTTATATTCCGGAACGACCCGCTGCCAACGCTGCGGATAGTACCAAACCCCAAGCCCCCCGCTCCGCACAATGACCGCCTATCCCATGCCGACCCTCACGGGCGACGCCGCCCTGCAGGTCGAAGCCGTTCCGCTGACCGCCATTGCCGAACAATTCGGCACGCCCACCTACGTATACTCCCGCGCGGCGCTGACAGAAGCCTTTCAAGCCTATCAGCACGCGCTGGCCGGTCGTCGGGCGAGCATCTGCTATGCCGTCAAGGCCAACTCCAACCTCGGCATCCTCAACGCCTTCGCCCGCCTCGGTGCGGGTTTCGACATCGTCTCGGGTGGTGAGCTGCAGCGCGTGATCGCTGCCGGCGGTGATGCTGCCAAGGTGGTGTTCTCGGGCGTGGGTAAAACCTCGGACGAAATGCGTCAGGCGCTGGACGCAGGCATTCGCTGCTTCAACGTCGAATCCGCAGCAGAGCTGGACCGGCTGGCCCATGTGGCCGCCGAGTGCGGCAAGGTCGCGCCGATCGCCTTCCGGGTCAATCCCGACGTCGACCCCAAGACCCACCCCTACATCTCCACCGGGCTGAAGAACAACAAGTTCGGAGTTGCCTTCGACGACGCCCTCGCGCTCTACCGCAAGGCCGCCACGCTGCCGAGCATCGCCATCAAGGGCATCGCCTCGCACATCGGCTCGCAACTGCTCGACCCCGCCCCCGCCGGCGAAGCCGCCGAGCGCGTGCTCACGCTGGTCGAGCAACTGGCCGCCGAAGGCATCACCCTCGCGCACATCGATATCGGTGGCGGCATGGGCATTCGCTATTCCGACGAAACCCCGCCGGTCGCCGACGACTACCTCGCCCCCGTACTCAAGGCACTGGCCGAGCGCAGCGAAGAAATCCTGCTCGAACCGGGCCGCTCACTGGTCGGCAACGCCGGCCTGCTGCTGACCCGAATCGAATACCTCAAGCCGGGCCAGGAAAAGCACTTCGCCGTCGTCGACGCCGCCATGAACGACCTCGCCCGCCCCGCGCTCTACGACGCCTTCCATGAAGTCGTGCCGGTCATCGCGCGCGACCTGCCCGCCCAGACTTACGATGTGGTCGGCCCCATCTGCGAAAGCGGCGACTTCCTCGCCCGCAACCGCGCACTCAAAGTCGCCGACGGCGATCTGCTCGCCATTCTCTCGGCCGGCGCCTACGGCATGACCATGGCCAGCAACTACAACACCCGCGCCCGCGCGGCGGAAGTCATGGTCGACGGCAAGCAATGCCATCTCATCCGCGAACGCGAAAACATCGCCGACCTGTTTGCGCTGGAGCGGCGCCTGCCAGACTGAAACCACACCGACGTGCAGCAACGCGTAAAAAGGGCGCTGAATCGTAGAGATTCAGCGCCCTTTTGCCATGCATTGAAACCGCGTCAGATGCTAGCCCACGTGCTTGCGACGTCGCGCCACCGCAGAGACCACCCCCAAGCCAGCAAGCAGCATGGCGTAGGTCTCGGGCTCCGGCACCGGCGCCATCACCGTGAACGCCGTTAGATTGGGCGCCATCAGCGACACATCGCCGCTCGACAGTTTGGCCCACTGCGACGGATCGCCGACGCTCTCCGCATAGCCACCAAAGCCACCGGCGCTGCTGCGGTCACCGGTGTATTCCGCAAACTTGACCGTCCCGCCAAGCGCAATCGCCTTCGCCTCAAGGCCCGACCCAGCAATCTCACTGGCAAAGCTTGTGCCATAGCCCAGCGCCGCCAGAGGCAGCACCCCGCCAACACCGTCGTCGCGATACAGCATCACGCTCTCGTTGGTTTGCGCCAGCGAAAAGCTCCCACTTCGCGACACCGTGCCATGCGACACCGCCACATTGGCGGCCGAGTCCACCGCCGAAAAACGCACCACACTGCCGGCCGATAGCGCACTCGACAAGGTCCAGCTGAGCACGCCCTCACCCGAATCAAACGCCCCACCAGCCCCCACCGTCAAACCGTTCCAGCTTTTGTCGGTCACAAACAGTTGCGTACCGGCGATCAGATCAACAAATGATGCAAGGGCAAAGCCATCTTCACTCGCGTTGATCGCCACAAACGACAGATCACCCACGCCAGGCACCGCAGCAGACGCCGGAATGGCAACCATCGACAGCCCGACCGAAAACGCCATCAAATATCCGTTTTTCATTATTTTTTTGACCTCTAATCATGTGGAGGCCAAACCTTACAGCAACGCACATGTCATATGCAAATGGATTTTTCGTTGCGCCCGACTCGGCGCCGTCGCGCTCTGGGCAAAGCGGTGGTCATGTCAGCGTCGTAGGGTGGTTTGCTTTGATGCCCCCCAAACGGGCGGTGCCGCGCAGGACGGCGCCGGTCGGTTGGATTGCTTGCCAGGTGGTGATCGGTGGTGGACGTGCCCGATGCGGATGATCTGGGCTCGAGTCGGTCGTTGCTGGTGGGCGGCGAGCCGCCCAGCCTACGTGGCGGGGGGTGTATCCGGCGTTTCGGCGCGGGCGATGTCGCTGAGTTGGAGGAGCGCGTGGCCGAAGGCTTTCCAAGCGTGGCCGCCGTGGGAGTGGATGCCGATGGTGGCGCTTTCGGCCATGGTTTTGAGCATCAGCACGCCCAAGGCGAACAGTTCGCCCTTGGCTTTGAGCCGGGGGTTGGGGTCGCGCACCAAGGCTTCGATGTGTTTCGGTGTGCAGCTCAGGGCTTCGCGTGCGAGGGCCATCATTTGGGCCTCGTCGTCCCAGTCGAGGCCAAGCACCAAGCCGCGCACCACCATTTCGCGATCAAGCGCGGTGGCGTCTCTTTGATAGTTTTCAAATCCGCTCATCGGGATCCGGTTTTTCGACAAACGTCGGGCGGATAAGCCGCAGGCGCATCCACCGTGGTGCGGCTTCGTTGCGATGGCGGCGGATGCGCTTCGCTTATCCGCCCGACGCGGTGCCAACATCGGGGTTTTGGCGCGATCGGCAATCGCCGATCGATGCGCACCCGGGTCCGCCCGACGCGATTCATGGGGCGATCCGCTCTTCGAGGCAACGTAGCAGCGCGTCGCGCCAGTGGGGCATAACGATGCGGGTTTCTTCCGCGAGCCGCGCGCTGTCGAGCCGCGAGTTGTGGGGTCGCGCGGCGGGCGTTGGGTAGGCGCTGGTGGGGATGGATTCGATCTCGCGCAGCTTCCACGGGTGATCGGGCCAGCGCTGCACGGCGAGGCGGTGGATCTCTTCGGCAAAGCCGTGCCAGGTCGTCTCGCCGGCGGCGCTGAGGTTGAAAGTGCGCTGCACCGGATCGCCTGCGGCGGTCGCCGTTTGCGCCCAGCAGATCAGCCCGGCGGTGGCGTCGGCGATGTTGCGGGCCCAGGTGGGGGCACCGTGCTGGTCTCCCACCACACGCAGGGCTTCGCGCTCGGCGAACAGGCGCAGCATGGTGGCGACAAAGTTTTGCCCGCGCGCGGCGTACACCCAGGTGGTGCGCAGGATCAGGTGATCGCAGCCGGAGGCGGCAATCGCCGCCTCGCCGGCCAATTTGCTGGCGCCATAGACATTGAGCGGCGCGGTGGCATCGGTTTCGGTATAGGGCGTGGCCTGGCGGCCATCGAACACATAATCGGTGGAGTAATGCACCAGCAGCGCGCCCAATTCGCGAGCGGTATCAGCCAACGCCCCAACCGCTTCGGCGTTGATGCGGTGGGCCAGCTCGGACTCGCTCTCGGCCTTGTCCACCGCGGTGTAAGCCGCGGCATTCACGATCACGTCCGGCGCGTAGCCCGCCACCACGGCGGCGGCCGCTTGCGGGTCGGACAGATCGCAGGCGGCGCGGTCGAGCGCCACCACTTCGCCCAGCGGCATCAGGCTGCGCGCCAGCTCCCAGCCCACTTGCCCGGTCGCGCCGGTGACGAGCAGCTTCATGCGAACACCTCGGCATCCTTGAGCAACACCCCGGCCTTGTCCTTGCCCGAGAGCAGCGGTTCGCCGGGCAGCGGCCAGTCGATGCCGATGGCAGGGTCGTTCCACAACACGCTACGCTCATGTTCGGGCGCGTAGTAGTCGGTGGTTTTGTAGAGGAAGTCGGCGCTGTCCGACAGCACCAGAAAGCCGTGCGCAAAACCCGGTGGCACCCACAGCTGGCGGTTGTTGTCCTCGCTCAGCTCCACCCCCACCCAGCGGCCGAAGTTGGGCGAGCTGCGGCGCACATCCACGGCCACATCAAACACCGCGCCGCGCACCACGCGCACCAGCTTTCCTTGCGCCTGCTTGATTTGATAGTGCAGGCCGCGCAACACGCCCTGCGCGCTGCGCGAGTGGTTGTCCTGCACAAAGGGCAGGTCCACGCCGGTGGCCTCGGCAAAGGCTTTGGCGTTAAAGCTTTCGAGAAAGAATCCGCGCGCATCGCCGAACACTTTGGGCTCGATGATCATCACTTCGGGCAAATCGGTGGCGGTCACTTGCATCAGAACACCCGGTCTTCGAGCAGTCGCTTGAGGTACTGACCGTAGCCGTTCTTGGATAGCGGCGTGGCCAGTTCGGCGAGCTGTTCGCCGGTGATCCAGCCTTTGCGCCAAGCGATTTCCTCCGGACAACCCACCTTGAGGCCTTGCCGTTTTTCCAGCGTCTGGATGAACATGCCGGCTTCGAGCAGGCTCTCGTGGGTGCCGGTGTCCAGCCAGGCGTGGCCACGGCCCATCACCTGCACGTCGAGTGCGCCCCAGTCGAGGTATTGGCGGTTCACATCGGTAATTTCCAGCTCGCCACGCGGGCTGGGCTTGAGATTGCGGGCTACGTCGACCACGCGTTCGTCGTAGAAGTACAGACCGGTGACGGCGTAGCGGCTCTTGGGCTTGGCGGGCTTTTCTTCCAGGCTCACCGCGCGACCTTCGGCGTCGAACTCGACCACGCCGTAGCGCTCCGGGTCGAGCACCGGGTAGGCAAACACGCTGGCGCCGGCGGCGTTGGTGCTGGCCGAGGCCAGGCCCTTGGCAAAATCGTGGCCGTAGAACAGGTTGTCGCCCAGCACCAGCGCGCTCGGCCCGCCGTCGATAAAGTCGGCACCAATGATGAATGCCTGCGCCAGCCCGTCGGGGCTTGCCTGCACGGCGTATTGCAGGTTCAGGCCCCAGCGCGCGCCGTCGCCCAGCAACTGCTCGAAGCGCGGCGTGTCCTGCGGGGTGGAGATGATCAGGATGTCGCGAATGCCCGCCAGCATCAGCGTGCTCAGCGGGTAGTAGATCATCGGCTTGTCGTACACCGGCAGCAGTTGCTTGGAGACGGCCAGCGTGGCCGGGTGCAGCCGGGTGCCCGAGCCACCGGCCAGGATGATGCCCTTGCGGGCGCGGGTATTGCTCATGTCGAGCTCCTGCGATTGGATGTGTCTTTGCTGCGTTGCTGACCGGATGAATCCGGCCCTGCGGTGAATCGGTCGTGCGGTCGTAGGGCCGGATTCATCCGGCCAACGCCCTCAACGCACCGCGTAATTGGTTGCCACCCACTCCCGGTAGGCGCCACTTTGCACGTTGGCGATCCAGGTGGGGTTGTCGAGATACCACTGCACCGTCTTGCGAATGCCGGTCTCAAAGCTTTCGGCCGGCCGCCAGCCGAGTTCGCGTTCGATCTTGCGCGCGTCAATCGCATAGCGGCGGTCATGGCCGGGGCGGTCGGTCACATAGGTGAGCAGGCGCTCATACGGGCCGGCCTCGGACGGGCGCAGCTCGTCGAGAATGGCGCAGATGGTCTTGACGATGGTGATGTTGGGCATCTCGTTCCAGCCGCCCACGTTGTAAGTCTCGCCCAGGCGGCCATTGGCCAGCACGGTTCGGATCGCACTGCAGTGGTCGGTCACATACAGCCAGTCGCGCACATTCATGCCGTCGCCGTAGATCGGCAGCGCCTTGCCGGCCAGCGCATTGACGATCATCAGCGGGATCAGCTTCTCGGGGAATTGATACGGCCCGTAGTTGTTCGAGCAGTTGGTGGTCACCACCGGCAGGCCGTAGGTGTGATGCCAGGCGCGCACCAGGTGGTCGCTGGCCGCCTTGCTCGCCGAGTAGGGGCTGTTGGGCTCGTAGCCGTGGGTTTCGGTAAAGGCCGCTGCGTCGGGCGCCAGCGAACCGTAGACCTCGTCGGTGCTCACATGCAAAAAGCGGAAGCCCGCCTTGGCCGGCTCGGCCATGTCACCCCAGTAGGCACGCGCGGCTTCGAGCAGGGTGAAGGTACCCTCCACATTGGTGCGCATGAACTCGCCCGGGCCATGGATGGAGCGGTCCACATGGCTCTCCGCCGCAAAATGCACGATCGCCCGCGGGCGGTGTTCGTGCAGCAGGGCGTCGACCAGCGCGCGGTCGCAGATGTCGCCCTGCACGAACACATGGCGCGCGTCGCCCTGCAGCGACTTGAGGGTTTCGAGGTTGCCCGCGTAGGTGAGCTTGTCGAGGTTCACCACCGGCTCGCCGCTATTTGCCAGCCAGTCGAGCACAAAATTTGCACCGATAAAGCCGGCGCCGCCTGTTACGAGAATCACGCGTTTCACTCCCCTGCCTGCACCGCCATGTGGGCGCAACTAAATTTCAAATTTGGCCGTAGTTTACCGGACCACGGCGTCATGCCGATGATCGTAGGGTGGTCAGCTTTGCTGCCCGCCAACAACCGTCCGAAGCACCCTCAACCCCCTGCCGGCCCTTCAACCACCGAGGGTGGGCAGCAATGCTGACCACCCTACGAACCCCTTGTCGCGAGCCCGTTGTCCAAACGCCCAAAGCTGCGTAAGGTAATACCTGACACTACCCGCCCACAGGAGGCGACCATGCCCAGCGCTTCAACTCGCCCCGTCGCGATCAAGATCGACGACGCAACCCGAGACCGCGTCAAACGTCTGGCCGAGGCCCGACACCGCACGCCGCACTGGCTGATGCGCCAAGCCATCGAGGAATATGTCGATCGCGAGGAAAAACGCGAGGCGTTCCGGCAAGACACGCTCAAGGCCTGGAACGAATACCAGGAAACGGGCCTCCATGGCACCGCCGACGAGGTTGAAGCCTGGCTTGCCAGCTGGGGCACCGACGACGAAAGCCCGGCCCCCGAATGGCACAAATAAGGTACGCACCGGCCGCCCTCCGCGACCTGCAACGCCTGCGCGAATTTCTGCGCCCCAAAAACCCCCTCGCCGCACAAAGAGCCGCGCAAGCCATTCTGGATGCGATGCGCGTGCTGGCTCGCCAGCCGCACATCGGCCGCCCGGTTGACGACCTGCCCGAAGCCTACCGAGAATGGCTCATCGACTTCGGCGACAGCGGCTACGTCGCGCGGTATCGGTTCGATGGCGACACCGTCGTCATCCTGGCCTTGCGACATCAAAAAGAAGTTGGCTACTGAGCCCATAAACCACGCCTCCTGTCCTCAACCATCTGCCGGCGCATCGAACCGCCGATGGTGGGCTGCGGAGCTGACCACCCTACAAAACCGCTTCGTCGCGTGACGGACCGTCGTCGGGTGGGCGGCTTGCCGCCCACCAAACACCGCATCAGAACCGGCAACACCCATCACCCATTCAACACCGCTACCGCCCCGCCCGTCTCACGCGCCAGGCGCTCGGCCAGGGTACGGCGGGCGTCGTCGTCGCCGTGAATCAAGCGCACCTCGCTCGGCAGATGCCGCATGCGGGTCACAAAGCGCACCAGGCCATCCTGATCCGCATGCGCGGAATAGCCCGACAGCGTATGCACCGCGGCGTTAATCTGAATGCGCTCGCCGTCCAGATCCACATAACCGCCGCGCGGCCCGTAGGTCTGGATCGCCGCGCCGGCCGTGCCGCGCGCCTGGTAGCCCACAAACACCACATCGTGCCGCGCGTCGTGCAGCATCGCCTTGAGGTAATTGACCACCCGGCCGCCCGCGCACATGCCGCTGGCCGCAATCACAATCGCCGGCTCGCCGCTGCGCGCCAGGCGCCGCACATTGGCCTCGTGCGCCTTGTGATCATCAATGGCCACCAGCTGCTCAAACGACAGCGGCTGCCGCCCCGCCTTTACCCGGCGCTGCGCCTCGGCATCCCAAAACGGCTGCAGCTCGCGATACAACTGCGTAAAACGCCCGGCCAGGGGCGAATCCAGATAGATGGGCAGCTTCGCCCAGCGCTCGGCATGGCGCCCCGGCCGCAGCCGCTGGCGATGCAAAATGTCTTCGAATTCGTAAAGGAGTTCTTGCGTGCGCCCAATGCTGAAGGCCGGCACGATGACCGTGCCGCCATTGCCCAGCGCCCGCTCCACCACCGCTTGCAGCCGCTTGCGACGGCTCGCCCGGTTCTCATGATTGCGGTCGCCGTAGGTGCTCTCCAGCACCACCACATCGGCGCGATACGGCGACTTGGGCGCCGGCAGCAGCGGCGCATACGGCGCGCCCAGGTCACCCGAAAACACCACCCGACGCACCGGTTCGCCCGGCCGGGTCCGCTCGCACTCCACATAGGCCGAGCCCAGAATATGCCCCGCCCGCTGCAGCCGAATGCGGCACCGCCCCTGCGGCCCGCTCGCCACCGTCTGCCAGGTTTTCCACGGCACCGGCCGAATGCGCGACTCCACCAATTGCAGATAGCGCTCCACCACCCGTCGGTCACGACTCACCGACAACGCAAACGCATCGGCCAGCACCACCGGCAACAGCTTGGCCGACGCCTCGCTGCAATAGATGGGCCCCTTGAAGCCCGCCGCCAGCAACCACGGAATGCGCCCCACATGGTCGATATGCACATGCGTGGCCACCAGCGCCTGCACCCCGGCCAGATCAAAGCCGATCTCCAGCGCATCCGCCCCATTCCGCCCATCCGGCGACGTCTCCGCCCCCTGAAACAAACCGCAGTCAATCAACAGACTGCGTGCGTCGTCGATGAACAGCTGATGGCAAGAGCCGGTTACGCCATGAAAGGCGCCGTGGTGGGTGATGTTGATGGGCATGTCGTTGGGCTAATCAGAAACAGGCCGGAATAATAACGCAATGCCTACGTCATTCGCGTTAAAAGCGCGACACCAATTGCACTCAAACCGCATGCGTGGCAGACGCGCCCGCAGGGAGATAACCCGAAAGCAGCGCCTCGTAATCGCCCAGGATCTTGTCCCACGTAAAACACTCGCCATGCCGCGCCCGGCTGGCCGCTTGCATCTGCGTGAGCTTGGCACTGTCGGTCAGCAAGGCATCAAAAGCCTTTGCGCACTCATCCGCCCCCGCAAAGAAGCTGGCGCCATCACCTGCCACCCAGCGGTTAAAGCGGTTGTCGTGCGCGAGTACCGCGTTGCCAGCGCCAAGCGCCTCCACCAATGACGGGTTCGTGCCGCCCACCTGATGCCCGTGCACATAAAGCATGCTGTGATAACGCAACGCCGCAACCACCGTCTTGTCGTAAATTGCCCCGACAAACTTCACCTCATCACTCGCCGCCTCGAGCACCCGCCGCTGATAGGCATGGCCGCGGTCGTACTTGCCGAGCACCACCAGCGTGCAGTCGCGCCGCTTGCGCGAAAACGCCGACACGATCTCCAGCAGCGAATTCTCTGGCTCCGCACGCGCAATCACCGTAACAAACCGCCCCGGCGTCAGGCCCAGCTCACGCACCGGCGCCTCATCGGCCGCGTCGATGGCATCGGCACCGTAAGCAATCACGGTCACCTTGTCGCCACGTACTCGCGTTTCCAAATGGCGCTTGATCTCGGGGTGGTCGGCCACCAGATGGTTGCCCAACCAGCAACCGGCCCAGTCATTCAGCCAGAACCAGGTTTTCGCCACCGTGCCCCATTTGGCGCGCGACCACTCAATGCCGTCCATGTTGATCAGGTTGGGCACACCCTTCACCCGGAGCAACGCACAAAACACCGCCGTGTTGTAGCCAAGCGTAAGGCATAAATCACCAAACCGCGCCGCGTGCGCCGTGGCCTGCCAATCAAACACAATCGTGCCCTTCGGCCCAGTCTGCGAGACCGGAATATGCACCCGCTCGACGCCTTCCCATTGATCTTCAAATACCGGGCCGACGCCATCCTCCTGGCAATACACCACAACCCGCCACCCGCGCTTCACCAAAAACAGGGCCAGGTGTTCCGCAAAAGTCTCAAAACCGCCGTGTGCGGCAGGCACGCCTCGCGTGCCGAGAATCCGAAGTGTACTGGTCTTAGCCATATCCAACCGCACTCATCAAGAACTAAAAGTAAGCACTAGACCCGAACGCCAAGTTCTGAATACAGCCCCAGCATCCTGGTCATGTAGATACTCGAACAGAAATTGGTCGTAACAAAGTCTCGGCATTGCCGCCCCATATCCTCGACCCGACGATCATCAAGGGCAGAAAAATAGCTGAGGCAGGCAGCCAGTTCGTCAACATCTCCACTCTCAAAAAGAAGCCCGGTTTCTCTATCCTTGATGAGTTCCGGAATCCCGCCGATGCGCGCTCCGATTGCGGGCTTGCCCATCGCGTATCCTTCCAAAACACTCATAGGGGCGTTCTCGTAGATTTCAGACGCCAGCACCACCGCTCGAGAGTTACTGACTAAAGAACGAAGCGATTCGCCCTGCTGGTAACCGTGAAACACCACTTGCCCCTCCAGGTCTTCAGCAACTTTTTTCAATACATCCTCATCGGGCCCTGTGCCTACGATCTGCAATGAGACGTTAGCTTTGCTAGCCGCTCGAATAACCGTTGCTACGCCTTTGTCGAGCTGAAGACGACCAAAGTAAACAAAGTAGCTTCCTGGCTGATAGCGCGGATCAAAACTCTCGACATGCACATAGTTAGGAATGTGACGAATCTGATCTCCGGACCAACCCCACTCGATCAACTTGTCTCTCATGAATTTACTGGGGGCAACGATCATATCCAGGTTGTTTTTATACAACCCGAGCATCCGATGAACTGACGATTCAAGCGCAACCAAGGCACTTACAGCCAACGAACCCCTGACACAACGGTGTCTTATAGTGTTAAGAAAATTTCCGCCTTTACATCTTTCGCAGATACCTAAATGGTTGACCATTTTATAGCTTGGGCACGCGAGCTTCAGATCATGCGCCGTCATCACAACAGGAATATTCCGACTCTTTAACTCAACAAGAACCGACGGAGAAATATGATGATAAATACAATGCGCATGGGCAACATCCACCGAAAAATCATCCAGCAACTTCGATATATTTCTCTTCGCCTCTAACGAATAGATTACCTTGCCGGCCATAGAGGCCTTCTGAAGAAAGCCATAGCTATGCCCGAATTCTATCTCTCGAACAAAATATTTACCCCATTCAGACGGCTGATTCTTGGGGTGATGCATAGCCATCGATGCTGTACCCCAACCTCGAGCAGCAAACATTGCGTCATGCTCAAGAAAAACGGCATCCGAACCACCACGGCGATAGTTATACGTATTTATTGATAGAAGGCTTGGCATATGCTAGAACCGAATGAATCACTTTTTATAAAACAAGAAGGCAGGCAGTGGCAACAAACTACTCCCACAGAACTCCACTCGAATGAAGCTCAGCCAAATCTTCGTCTGCGGCAGTACTCATTCCAAACCACTCCCAGTCCTTGCCAACCAACTTTAACCGCCCTAAAGAAACACCTTTGTTGGTCTTGTAGCTGTCCCAAGACGCAGTGACACTCACCCAATAGTCCGCCCCAAGCCCAATGAGATAGCCGCCCCCCGTAACGCCGGACGCCATACCCGGCGATCTGGCCTCAAGAATAACTACAAAGCCACAGATCGTTCCCGCCGGCATCTTCTTTCGCCCACTAGCCGGCCAAAAATGAAAAGAACGACCCGCTTGAAATACAACAGCATCGAAACCATTCTGGTGAAGGAACTTCATTGGCTTCGTTGCCGCATTATTTTTGTAGTCGGCCCTAAATTCAGCGCCCTCGATGCGCCCCTTTTGCAACTGAACCCATTTTCGTTCTACGCCGTGGCATATGTAAGTCTGGAAATTTCGAATTTCCAGATCTCCCGGATTACCAACTGTGCCGACACTCCAAAATGCATGCCCCCAACCGGTGGCGGCGGAAAAACCACCTCGGTCGTTTCCAGCCTCGACCTTCGGTGAATCAGCCCAATCGAACGACCTAGGAACCCCCAATGCCGAACTTTCGTGACGTCGATGAAAGTCGTGGTTCAACTCCAACAATTCGGTCAGTGTGATCGCAGATTGCGAAGAGAACGCGGCCCCAGAAGACAAAACATAAAGCAACAGCAAGCGCAGAGTTGTCCTGATCAATCTCATTTCGCCTCCACGAGCGGGCCATCTTCTCTACGGAAGCTGGCACGACGAGCTAAAACGCCGGAACAAAAGAAGAAAACTGCCATCGCGACGAAGTTATCAACCAGATTTTCTGTCATGAAATAGATGGCAACTGCAATCAGCGGGACAGACTCCCAACGCCGACCGCAATGCCAGATAGTCAGAAAAATGGATGCAACAAAACCAACGAAGGCAACAGGCCCGCATTCGACGAGAACTCTAAGATAGTCGTTGTGAGGAATCAGGCCTACCTCGCTCAAACGAGCCGACGCCCCAACGCCCAGTCCAAACACCAGGCTCTCAAATGGCGCGCTTGTGTAGGTCGACCATATATTGAGCCAATGCTTCAATCTAAAGATAAAGGAAACATCTGTTGTCTGAAGCAGTCGGACCAACTCACCGTATGTGACGTTCGCGATATCAATGCGATCTTCAACAATCAACCGAATACTCGTAACTACAGGATTGATGCGCGCGAACACGCCGTAGTCCAAAGGGTAGAAATAGAGTAGCGCCGCACCAACCATGGCGACGCCACCAAGAAACACAATTCTTCTCCCACTCCCTACCCCAAGCAGAAGTGCGGCCATAACGGCCAACAGAACACCTAGCGTACCGAAAGCCGCGCCAGCGGCGAGATAGACAAACAAATTCTTAAGTGGCTCGGGGCGCAATACGTTGAGGAGGGCAATCAGAGTTACCGCAAACAGCCCTGCGTTGTTTCTATTGGCGAAAATGGAAACCTCCCCAATCCCACCAAAACTGATCTTCCCAGTCCCGAGTTGCCAAAGCCAAAGCAATGTGGGTAGAACAACCATCAACCCAAACATCCACCTGACACTAGGCCGACGCCACGTGTCAATTTTGTTTTGAGTCTCGAACGCGGCACCAACCACCAAGAAGAGCGGAACGAGCATCATTTTTATCGCTGTTCCGAAATCGAGAACACTCAAATTCATTGCAGCCGAAGCTACAAATCCGTAGTAATAGAGCGCAAGCGCGATACCAAAGCCAAGGTTCTTCCCCGTCTTGCGCTTTGGCAGATACGCCGCCACCGTCACCAAACACAGAACAATCCCAAACGCGGCCGCATACGACAACGCCTTGAGAAGCCCGGACGAAGCGAACACTGCCAGCGTCTGAAGCGCGACATATGCCGTGATCAAAGTCAGGAAAACATATGT
This sequence comes from Denitromonas ohlonensis, assembly GCF_007625205.1. Lineage (GTDB taxonomy): Bacteria > Pseudomonadota > Gammaproteobacteria > Burkholderiales > Rhodocyclaceae > Nitrogeniibacter > Nitrogeniibacter ohlonensis. The sequence goes on from NZ_VMNI01000006.1 coordinate 57,303, forward strand.
CGGTCCAACCGGCCGCAAGTCACGCGCGCCCCCAACCATCGTCGCTGAAGGACTTCCGCTCCCTTTATAGGCAACAATGGCGTTGTTGGTCGGCGTCGCCGAATCACTCACCACTTTCACTCCTGTGAGGCATCAGCGCTTCGATGCGCTGGATCGCCGACGCCCACCGGAACTGATCTTCAATCAACGTCCGACCGGCGGAGCCGACCTGATCGGCTCTAACTGGATTTGAAAGTATCTCGCTAATGGCCATGGCAAAATCCTCAGTGTTTCGCGGCCGGCAGACAAAACCATGAACGCGATCCACGAAGCCTTCAATGCCGTTAAACGCTGCAACGCCACCGACCACAGGCACGCCTGAAGCCATCGCCTCCAACGCTTTGTTGATTAAGCCGTAACCCTTGAATACCGGACAAATAACGACGGCTGCACTTGCATAGACTGAACGCAGATCGTCCACAAAATCCACATGTTCGGCGCTGCCAACACAACGAATCGCCTCCCGCAACTCTGCCGACGCGCCTTTTCCGATGATCAGCAACTGCGCCGTTTGCGATCTTGCGATCACCGCGGGCCAAACGACGCGCACAAGCCAGTCTGCAATGGCTGCATACTCGCCACTCAGCTCAGCGACGAAAACCACTTTATTGGTGCTTCCGTCTCGCCGAATATCAAAAAAATCTCGCCGCACACCGTTGGGAACAATCGCCACGCGGGCAGCCGTCCCCTCGCCTACCAGTGATTTCATCAACTGCTGATCGGTCTTCGTCTGCATCAAAACGTGGTCAAAATTGCCCAAGGTTCGCTGCTCGACGACAGCGACACGAGACGCCCGAAGTTTGTCCAGCCTGGCCTTCAAAGTCAGCTTCAGCCCGCCAAAATCCTGAGTGCCGCGATAGAAATACTCGGCCGCCGTGCAGTCGCTGACCGCAGCGATACGGCATCCGAAACGATCAACACCAGAACTATTCGCCGCAAGCCACTTGGCCGCCGCGCTATACGGCGACACCAAAAAGACATCGGCTGCGACCCCGGCCAACTCGGGCGACGCGTCCAGACACTCCCAGCCCTGGTTGAACATATCGCGGCCCAGCAATTCATCAACAACACGTTTCAGCTTATGTCGTCGCCGCACACGTATCACCGCAATCTCACCGAAAATTGCCTCGTTTTCGGCAAGAGCCGCCTGATCGACAGGATTTGCCTCATCAGCAAGCAGAACCAACCTCAGGCGGTGTGACTTCATCAAACCTTCGGCATAGTTGAATGTCGGCAGGGTCACTCCGTTTCGGGGAGGAAACGGCAACTGGTCTACCGCCATGAGGATCGAGCGAGCGCTCGAATCACTGACGTGCGCTGTCACGCGATCTCCGCAAAAGTAGCTTCCGCCGCTTCGACCACTCGAGGAAGATGCTTCACCACGTCTGCTCTCAATGCCGGCAACTCCTCAACAAAGCGCTCCAGGCGTGCGCTCAGAAATACCGAGTCGGTTGCGTCGTCAGCGCTCAGGATCAACCAATCCGGCATGCAGAAGTGCTGGAGCAGGCCCTTGAATTTGTCCTGATAAGCAAACGCCATCACAGGCGTACCCTGACCGAGTGCTGCAATCGCCAAGTGCATTCGGCCCGTCACCGCGCCATCGACGTAGGCCATGATTGTCTTGATCTCCGCCGCGCTTGGCGGCACTTCGACGAAATGAACATGATCGCCGAGCGTTGGGCTGAGAACTTTATAAACTTCAGAAAGCGTAGTCATGTCGCCAGACGTGGGGCGATCATCGTGAGGCAACAGAAGCCAACTAACGCCCGACTGTTCAGCTTCTTTGAAAACCGATCTATTTACAGAGTCTATTAAAGCAGGCAACTGCGTCGATCGTGCATCCTGCGGAAACAACATAGGATGAACATTCAGGGCTAACACCAATCGACCGCCCAAACGCTCGTGCTCAATCCATTGAATCGCAGAACGGGAAACATTCTGCAAATTGGAAGCAGGTTCAAGCAAAAACGCGGAATCAGCCACCAGCCTTCCTGGGGAATCTGAGATTCGTTGATAGCGGCCAAAAGACACAGGATCTCTGAGGTTGACGTGCGTACGCTGATCGAGCGCGCGGAACGCATACCTAACAAGTATGGTTGGGGAGCCGTTAAGGCTGAACCCCACAAATGACGCCGCTTTCGCCACTTTCGACAACAGGTCAGCGGCGATAATCATTCGAAGTGACATAACCGGCGAGTAGTAGCCATCCATAATATCTGCGCCGGTAACGAAACCGAAATCTGGATCAATTCTTCTTATTTGGGCACAAAAGTGTAGAGGCATAAAAACACCACCCCACACCGACAGCGTTTTAAATCCCAACTCCGCGCACCTATCAACTGCACCAGGCCCCGAGCACGCCATATAGATCAGCGCATCTGGCTGTCGCTCCAGAATCGCTTTCGTTACAGCAACGACCATTGCCTCATCACCTCTCGCACCGACAAGGTTTTCGGTATCCGACGGAACAACCACTACTCTCGGAGGCAGGCCGCTGTGGTGCGCTTTGCTCACGAACGGAGCCAGCCTAAGATAGCCACGCGCGATCCTCCAAAGAATAAGAAGAAGCACCTGATGGACAAACGATTTAAAACGGGTCATCACAGAAATACGCTCTCAACAATTGTCCATCACAACATCAACCAAAAATGCGGCCAAGCACCCTAAAAGCTTTTCGAACAATTCGCTCAAAGACAGAAACTCGAGAAAGCCTGGCCATCTTTTCAGCATACGGACTCATATCCAGGAAATACAAATTCAAATCATCTTTGCTTTTTGCGCGAAGAAAGCTCTCATGACTCAACGTAGACATTCTCTGACGCAGACGAACGATAGACCGTCTTCGCCGAGTCAAACCAACACTACCAGGAAGAACTCTTTTTATTGGGGCCCAAGTTCCGGCCCTTACCTTTTCCTCAAGCCGGAAAGACAAGCCGTCTCGACGATGTCGAAAGTTTCCGGCATTTGACTCAACCAAATCTCGCGGGGAAAGAGGTTCAAAAGACACATCTCCCCTCTCTTTTCCGCCCACAAAAATCTCGCCTATCGCGGCGTTACGCACGACGACAACGTTCGTTCCTCTCCACTCATTCGCATACTTTGGTAGCCACGCGTCGCCAAAACAAACATCCGCTGTTTCAGCAAATATATCGTCGCAATAATCACACGCTTCTAATTGAAATGCAGCATGCCCCCACAAAGCACCAAATAGTTTGCTAGAAGTTCGCTCGTGCTTTGCGCCACTTTTATCTGTCGCAGAAAATAGATACTCATGCACTTGCTTACCAGGAGCCTTAACACGAAAATCTACAGCGGCAAGGTCTCTAGGAGGGATGCCAAGCTGCCACGCGAGAAGCTCGGCGAAGGCCGGGCTTTTCAAATGACCACATACAAGACCAATTACGAATGGAAAACTATTGCGAACCGAAACATCGTGTTTCGAAAGTAGGCGAAGCGCTTTCACGTGACAAGGCACGCCAACAAAGGCATATCGCTTTGTCGTAGCAAGTGCTTGACGAACAGCACCATCAAAGCTCGCCGCATAGTACTGAGATTTGCGATTTTCAAGGACTTCCTCAACGGATGAGGACACGCAAAAGCCGAACAAATCTCCTTCGTCGCCGCCATCCTTCCCTACGTGCACTACGCCATCAATCTCTCCGCGCGCCAACAATTCAACTAAAAGCCATGTCGTCAGCCCACCTGAACTACTGCCACGAACAACGCTGTCGTCAGAAACGCGGCCCGCATGCAAGGACTCATATTTTCCAATACCAGAATCGAAGTTCTTCGCGCGTGGAAATAGCTCTACACCAAGAACATCCTCATTATCCGAAACAGATGAAACAGGGCAGATACTTGCAATAAATTTTAGTCCATCGCGATCAACATCAGTCAGATTTGCGCGAGGCATTCCGTACTTATCACGAACTATACTAACTTTTGAATTAACCACTGCACAGGCGCCGCACCCAACGCAAATATTGTTCGAGGCAACTTCAATCATTGGCTCATTGCTCTGCATTGTACTAAGCATGGGTTTGGCCTGATGTATGCGTTAGTAAAACTAAAATTGATTTAACCTCTTGCATCAACTTTTCTCCCGCAACTACAGCCCCGGCCAACAAATACGTCACGACAAACACAATTGACAATAAGACCATTCTTAGGAAATCGTCACTACCAGAGATAAACATTAGATCTCGCGACCAGACGACAACCAGGTACGCTATTCCAGAGCATGCGAACCCAGGAATGCTCGCTAACATAACGTTGCGCAATGGAGTCAAAGTCGCTCTCGCTCCTAGATAAAAGCTAACCGGAGTGACGCACAACTGAGCCACAACGTAGCATGCGGCTACATCCGTAATTGTAGAAACAGGCAAAAGCAGAAGAGCGGCGATACCAAAGGCAAACTTCAACACGTTCATGATGAATATTTGACCTGCTTTTCCAATAGCACCAATTGCTGAACTATTAAAAAACTGGACAACTTGCACCGCTCCAAGAAAGCATAACCACCGCGTAACCTGCTGCGCACCATCCCATTGTGGGCCAAAAAGAATGAGGCAAATTTCTGGCGCAAACGCAGCAACCATCGCGAATAGAGGAGTCACTGCAAACGATGAGAGAAACAGAAATCGCAGATAGGATCTGCGCATTCTTTCGACATCCCCAGTCAGCTTTGACAAGGCACTTAGCGCCACATCGATTAGCGTTGACGCCAGCAATTGAAGCATCGTCAAATAGAGCTTAGATCCAACGGCGTACACTCCTAGGCCAGCCAAACCAAACTTTGACAAAATAATAAGATCGATAATTTTCCCAGAGAAAAAATCGAGCAAGCGGCTTCCAAACGCGTTCGTGCTGTATCTGAGAATACTTCTGAAAGACGAAGTTACGAACCGCTGACCCGGCGTCCACAGCGGCTTTCTATAGAGCACCAAGAAGGTAATCACTGCTGTGGCAATCGCCTGCCCGATCAGGCTCGCAGCGCCAAACCCGGCCACAGCCATAACCAGCGCAACGGAACATGAAATCAGACCGGCAAAGAGCGCCGCCTTTGCAGGCGTCTTGAAGTCCATGCTCCGACGCCGCATGGCAATTTCAAAGATGGATGCTGCAGTGAGGGGTGGAATCACCGCGGAGATGGCGATAAGCGATGCCGCGCCGGGAACCTTCAACAACTCAGCGATTTGATGAGAAAAGAAGAAGAGCACTGCCGATGCGACCACTGCGGTCAGCATCGACACGGCGAACGGGAGGTTCAGATCGTCGTGAGACAAGTCCTTTCGCTGGACAATGGCATCCTGAAAACCTTGTTCGGCAAGGATGGCCACGAAGGCGAGGATCAGGATGACCGTTTGCGCGAGGCCGAGCTCTGCAGGGGAGAGGAAGCGTGCAAGCACAAAGAAGACAGCCAGCGCGAAGAGCTTCACGCCCCAACTCTGCATCGCCGACCAGGCGAGCGCGACGGCTGTGCGCTTCTTGAGCTGCTCGGTCACCAAAGCCTCCAGGCGACGATACGACTTTCAATCTCGCGAACGAACATCATTGGACTACTGCACCCCAGAGCCGGCCAGTTGTACGCGTGACCTTTCAGGCAACTGCTGCAGCAGCTCTTTGATGAAACGTTCGTGAATATCGAATGCTCTTGGGCTGTCGTTGTCGATTGAGGAGACGCGAAAGAGCAGACCGTCTGGAATTTCGCCTTTCAAGCCATACCGAAGTTCGATCAATCGACGATCCAGCCCCCCGAGCGTGAGGTACTCGCCGAGCGTGGTCCAATACGTGACCGGTTCCTTGCGCTGCGTACCGAGTTTTGTCTCCAGCCGGCGAACAGGCAGGTTCGAATGGTCTGTAGACACTGACCCTTTGCTGTTTGACACGACCTCGAAGCCTTGTGCGGGGTAGCAGACTTCGGGGTAGTGCACCCCAAGCGCCTCGCCGCTGCGCTGGTCAGCGCCGTAGGCGATCGACAGCATGATCCGGTAGCCATCTGGTCGAAGGTAGGTGCGAGAAAGCGTCTGGTCGTAGACCCGCTTGATGTTTTCCTCTTGAACCGGATTCACCACGGCGACAACCTGATTTGGATCGAGCGCCCAAGAACCAAATTTGTCAGGCACAATCTCCTCCAGATTCGGCTTTCCGTTCTGCTCCACAAGCTTGATTGTGGGCGTGAGGGCATGCGCGGAAATCACGCTCAGGATCATCAGCGCCAAGAGAACGAGGCTGGTCCGCTTCATGGTCGAACCCCCACCGTGCCACTTTCTTCGTGTTTCCGGCCGCTGCGCCCGGTCCGCATCAACGCCTGTAATGTTGAGTCGACTGCGATGATCAATAGCAACGCAGTAACGAAAAGCACCATGCCTGCAAAGCCGTGCAGGAAGCCCTGCCCGGCCTCATCTCCGAAGTAGTAAGTGATGAGCGTAAGCGCCATCACGCGAATGACGTTCGCGGAAAATGAAATCGGAACGATCAGAATTCCCAACGTGACGTTTCGAACCAGCGAGTCGTGTCGAACGATGTTGAGATATAGAAGACCTAAGGCCTCAAGCGTAAATAAGGTGTGAAGACCCGCACAGGCGTCAGCCACGAGCAGTTTGTATTGGCCGATCTGAAGAATAACGCCCGACCGTGCGATCGGATAACCGGCGCCATAAAGGATTGACTCGGCAACGTAGGAAACCGCCATCTTCATCGGCATAGTGAGCGCGTCGACGACGGGGCCTGGCAAGGGGACCATAAAAAGCATGAAGAAGAGCGCGAACCACTGCGCTTTCAACGCCGACGAGCCACGCGTCAGCAATAGGATTCCCGTCAACAACCAAATCAGAGAGCCGACCTCGAAAAGAAGAATGGCCTGCGAGCGGCCAAGCACGTAGAGCAGCAAACCGGTTAGGAAAACTGGCCATCCTAGGGCTGAGGGGCTTTTGTTTTCACTTGCCTCCCACATCGGACGCCATTTTTTCCACGCTAGCCAGCAGGCGATGCCGAAAACAATCGGCCCGTGCCCTTGTTGATCTGTTCCCCATATGCCGGAAATGAGATTCGAGAAAGTCGGCACGTACATGATCGCCAGCCCGAGGGCGACGATGAGCCACGGTGCGAGGTCGGCGCGGGTCGTGGTGTTTGCGGCGGGGACGGATGCGGTAGCGGTCATGGCGAATGCTGGCGGGTTGAAACCCGCCCTACGGCTTCTCGTTGAGAATCACGCCAACCACGGTAGCGCTGGCCTGGCGGAGCATGTCGGTGTAGCTGCGCAGCAGGCTGAGGCGGCTGGCGTTGCGCTGGGCCACGACGAGGGCGCCGCTGGCGCGCACGGCGATGGTTTGGCCGTCGGCAAACAGGCTGCCGGCGGGGGTGTCGATGAGGATGACGTCGAATTCGTTGGCGAGTTGGGCGAGCAGCTGGGCAAACACGGGCCGGGCGAGCAGCTCTTGCGGGTTGGGCGGCACGGTGCCGGCGGGCAGCACGGAGAGGTCGCGCAGGGCGGGAACGCGCTGGACGATGTCGGGGCCGCCACGGCCGGAGAGCATGGCCGAGAGGCCGGCGCGGTTGTCGATGCCGAACAGCTGGTGCTGGCGCGGGTTGCGCAGGTCGGCGTCGATGATGAGGGTGCGTTCGCCGAGCTGCGAGAAGACGACGCCGAGGTTGGCGGTGATCCAGGAGCGGCCTTCGTGCCGGCCGGGGCTGGTGATGGAGAGGGTTTTTTGTTCGGCGCTGGTGTCGAACCAGCGCAGCATGAGCTGGCTGCGCAGGGCGCGGAGCGCTTCGACCTGCGGGGAGAACGGCTGGTAGGCAGCCACGACGGTGGCCTGGACCGTGCTTTGCCCGGCGGTGAGGTAGGGGTAGTCGAACTGGCGCAGCAGGGCTTGTTCGATGTCGGCGTCGGTGATGAGGCCGAGTTGTTTGGCGGCGTCGCCAAAGCGCAGGCCTTGTTCGCGTTGCAGGCGCAGGACGCGTTCGGCGTCTTCGGCCTTGAGTTTGCCGGCGTCGATGAGGAGCGCGCCAATGGAGCGATCGGCTTCGGGGCGGATCTCGGCGGGCGCGTGGGCAGCGGTGTCGATGACGCGGTGGAGTATGGTCATGTTCAGTGGGCTCCGGCGTGCGGGGCGGGTGCGTGGGTTTGGTTGCCGGCCACGTAGGACGGATAAGCCGTAGGCGCATCTGCCGTGTGCGGGTGCGGGTAGTGCGGCGGATGCGCTGCGCTTATCCGCCCTACGGGGGCTGTCGGGGTGTGCGTGTTCATGCGGCGGCGTGGCGGAAGGCGCCGGTTTTGCCGGAGGCGGGAATGGTGCCGAGCATGGGGACGCCGTCGAGCAGGGTGAGGTCTTCTTCGCCGCGCACGCGCTGGTCCATGAGTTCGAGCAGCAAGGCGGCGCCTACGCCGAGCAGCATGCCGAGAAAGACGGCAAGCGCGGTGTTGAGCAGCACTTTGGGGCTGGAGGGCTTGAGCGGCGCCACGGCCGGCGAGAGGACGACCACATTGGTTTGCTGGGTCTGGCTCTCGAGGCTGGTTTGTGCGAGGCGCTGGGTGACGAGGTCGTAGGCGCGCTGGGCGTTTTCAACGTCGCGCTGGAAGACGGCGATCTGGTCGCGCTGGGCTTTGAGGTCGAGGATTTTTTGCTTTTGCGCTTCGAGCGCGGCTTCGACTTCGGTGACACGCTGGACGTTGACCCGGTTGGTGGTGCCCAGCGAGCTGACGACACGGCGGGTTTCGGTGGCAATGCGATCGCGCAGGCTGCTGATTTCGGCGTCGATGCGGGCGAGCTCGGGGTGGTTGGCGCCAAGCCGGCCGGCCATTTGCATGCGGGTGGCTTCTTGCCGCGAGAGGTCGGACTTGAGGCTCTGGATGAGGCCGTTTTGCATGACCTCGGGCAGGCTCTCGGCGCTGCCGCCCTGCGTTTGACGGGAGCGGCTGTCCACCCGTTGTGCCTGGGCCATCGAGAGCTGGGTAGAGAGTTCGGCCAAACGGGCGGTTTCAACATCGAGCCGTTCGTCGGTGGCGATGATGCCGCGCTCTTGTTGGTATTCGGAGAGCTTCTTTTGGGCGACTTCGAGGTCGGCGCGCAGGCTGTTGGTCTGGCCGTCGAACCACTTGGCGTACTGGCGGGCGGGCTCGACCTTGAGCTCGAGGCTGACATCGATATAGGCCTGGGCAAAGGTATTGGCCACGCCGGCGGCAAAGCCGGGGTCGGTGCCCTGATAGCCGATGGTGATGACGTTGCTCTCACGCGAGGGTTTGACGTCGAGCTTTTTCTTGAGCAACTCGGCCAGCCAGACCTTGATGCTGCCCTCGCCGTCGGTGTCTTCACGCCATTGTTCTTGCACGACGGGCGACTGGTCCATCTTGAGCAGGCCGACCACGCGCTGGGCGACGCGGTCGGACGAGATGATGTCGACCTGGGTGGCCATGTAGCCGGGGATCATCTGTGCCGGCAGCAGGCCACCGAGCAGCGGGTCGGCACTTTTGGCGTCGACCACCAGCGCGACTTCGGCGGTGTATTGCTTGGGCAGGATCAGGCTGACGGCGAGCGTGGTGCCAACGACCACGGCCAGGGTGGCGAGCACGAGCCACAGGCGGGCGCGGAGGATGAGCAGAAATTGCTGGAAGGACATATCAACGACCCCGGGCCTAGAACAGGCTTTCTTTCACGAAAATGACATCGTTGGGCTCAAGCGCTTGCTCAAGCTGCGGCTCGATGACGTGCTGCTGGCCGTCTTCGCCGCGGCGATGGATCTGCATGCCGCGAGTGGTGCCGCGGATGGTGACGCCACCGCCGGTGGCGAGGCCTTGCATGACGGTCATGCCGCGCTCGAGGCGGAAGGCGCCGGGGCGGTTCACTTCGCCATAGATATAGAAGGTGGGCGCGCGGTGCACATAGATGACATCGCCGCCGGAGACGATCACGTCTTTGGCCAGATCGCCCTTCATGAACAGCTCGGGCACGTCGATGCGGGTGCGCTCGATCTTGCCTTTGCGCACGCCGATCAGCACCAGTTCGTCGGCACCGGCGCCGGAAATGCCGCCAGCCATGGCGAGCATGTCGGATAGACGCATGTTAAAAGTTTCGAGCGGGTAGCGGCCGGGGCGATTAACCTGCCCGAGCACGGCCACCTGGTTACCGCGAATCTGCAGCGGCAGGATGCCGATCTGCGGTTGCAGCACGAAGCCACCACTGCGCAATTGCTCGGCAATGCGCGACTCGGCGGCGGGTACTGTCAGCCCGCCGACGTCGACATTGCCCACCAGCGGAAAGGTAATGGCGCCGTTTTCAGAGACCCGGGTTTCGGTGGTGAGGTCGGGGTTCTGGAAAACGGTGATGCGGATGATGTCGCCGGGGCCGAGCACGTATTCGGCATCGGCGGCCTGGGCGCTGGACAGCACGCCCGCGAACATCAGCAGGCACAACAGGGACTGGAGCAGTCGGCGGAAGGACATGGGCTGGCGGTGTGGAGTCATCGTGAGAGTCTTGTGGTCGGCGCCTTACTTGAGGCCCGACATACCTTTTTCGAGAGCCTGGGTGCTGATCGCTTCAGTGGCCGGGGCGACGGCAGCCGGCACCGCATCGGCCGCGGCGGGCAGCGGCGTGGCGGCGGCGTCGAGTGCGGTGGCGGGTGCAGCCTCGGCCGGGGCGGCGGCGGTGGGCGCGGTGAACTTGCCCATGTATTCGATTTGCGCCACGTCGCGCAGGCGCTTGAGCTCGTCGCGCGCCATGTCGGCCTTGGTGCGATTGAGCAAGAAGCGCTCAATGAACGGGGTGGCAGCGGCCAGATCGAGCGGCTGGGGGCGCGAGGCGGCGAGGTAGATGACGAGCACGCCTTGCGGGGTTTGCACCAAGCCGGTCTGACCGTCTTTCATGCTGGCGAATCGCGGCAAGGCCTCGAGCGGCAGCTGCTCGGCTGCGCGGACACCACCGCCGACCTGGAAGGGCAGATTGTTATCGCGTAGCCAGGTGACGACATTGTTGAGGTTGCCCGCGGCAGCAACCGCTGCGCGCAGCGCCTCGACCTTGTCGGGCCCGACGGTGATGTTGAGCTCTTGCAGGGTGTAGATGCGGCGCTCGGCGAAGAGCGCGGGGTTTTCGTCGTAGAAGGCCTGGATGGCCGCCGGGGCGGGCGGCTCGGCGGTGGCGGCGAACTGCTCCATATAGCTGCGCGAGAGGATTTCGCGGCGGGAGGTTTCGATGGCCTGCATGACTTGCGGGCTGCGGTCGAGCTTTTTGTCGATGGCGCGCTGAACCAGCAGCTCCTGGTCGATCAGGCGTTCGAGCACGCGCGAGCTGGCCAGTTCGACCTGCTCGGGCTTGAGGTTGGGGGTGCGCGCCAGCACGTTGTTGATTTGATGGACGGAGATTTCGTCCGAATTCACACGGGCGGCGACCTGGGTGGGCGATTTTGCGTCGTCCGACTTGCCGCACCCTGCCAGCACGAGTGCGCTGGCAACCAATACCGCCGCTCCGACTGCGCGACCTCCGACCTTTTGAAACGCCATGAATCCAACTCCGCTCAGGCGCACGCACCAGTTTGGCGCACGCACCACTTAAAGGGACGTTCGCGAGTGCATGACAATCGCGATGTGCAGTGCATCAATGTATGCCGCGATTGTTACACGAAAACATTTCATTCCATCGGGCAGTAACATCCGCATAACAACTTATGCACATTCGCTAGCGCCAGACGAGACTCGGGCCCGGCAAGCCGGGCCCGAGGTGTGTTACTGCACTGGCTTAGCGGCCGACGCGACGACGCGCGATCAAGCCAATCAGGCCGAGACCGGCCAGCAGCATGCCGTATTGCTCGGGCTCGGGCACCGGCGACACACTGGCTGCCCAGCTGTACACACCGCCCGTGGCGCCGATGGTGGTGCCGCCGACCTGGAAGAAGTAGTTGCCGGCGGCAAGCTGGAAGCTGCCGCTGAGCTGCTCGCCCGAGCCGAAGGTGGTGATTTGCGAATCGACGCCGGCATCAAAGCTGCCGACCGTGCCGAGGTCAGCCCACAGACTGGCAGTCAGGCCGCCGATATCGAAACCCACCATGGTGGGCCCAACCACATACGACAGCTCAATATCGGACGCCCCCAGGCCGCCAACAACCGGCTGACTGAGGCTGAAAAAGTAGTGATCGACGAACGAGGAGCCCGGCGCCGCCACGTGCGTTTGCGCACCTGCGGCCGAGCCCGACGACAGGTCGATGACTGAATTGACGGCCATGGCGGGCGCCGCCAGGACACTGAACACGGCCAAAACCAAAAACTTGATCTTCATGCTGCACTCTCCAGAAAAGCATCACGAACATATAAGCACGCAACATGCCAGACACATCTGCCGTCGTGCTCTTGAGACAAAAAACCATTAGAGCATCAGCACGTTGCAATAGTCTTACCGGGCGCCCGCACTGGCAACTCATGGGCTCTGGCGCCGGCCTTTGTAAAATTTGCCGACTTGTGCCAAACGGGTAAAACAAACCAACCCGATCAACATGTCGTAGGTGCGCATCATGCACGTACGTCATATCAGTTGCAAGCGCACAATCGCCCCGCTCGTCAGGTTTGGCGAGATATGTCGCGCTTTTTGAGCAACGCCTCTGTTGCAATGCGCCAAACGCAAGGCCTTGCCTCAGAATCGGTGGAACACGCGGCAGCGCTGGCATTGAGAACAATGACAAACATATGAAACGCAGTGCGACACCCTTACCTGCAACGCTCTTTCTGCCGATCAAAAAAGATATTGCGCCGACACCGTGCCCACGTTGGCGGTGTACCCGGCATTGGGGTCGTCACTCGATCGGCGGTAGCGGCCAATCGACACCGCAAGCCGGAGCGGGTCGATGGGGGTGTAGCTGAGGCTGAGGGAGTAGGTACGGGTGATGTCGTCGCGGCTTTGGCTGCCAGAGAGCAAGCCGGGGTCGCCCCGGAAGTCGCGCTTGCGCCATTCGACCGTGCCTTGCACCAGCACGCGCCCGGACACCGCCCAGCTGGGGGTGAAGGACGCGGCGCGGGTAACCACGAAGTTGTCGAAGAGGTCGTCCCGCGCGCCGATTTCGCGACGCAGGGTGGCCGACACGGCGAGCTTACCGGTGGGTGTCCAGTCGTAGGTGAGCCGGCCGGTCGGGCCGGTGTAGTCGCGGTAGGTGAGATTGGGGTGTTGCCTGCGGGCGACACCGGCGTAGCCATTGAGGCGGCTGTGGCCGGTGAGCTGCCAGCGGCCGCTCAGTTGCAGGTCGGTTTGCTCGAAGCCATCGTCGGACAGCACGCCAGCCTGGCGATTGGGGTAGGTGCCATCGGTAAAACGGCCTACCAGCGCGATCTGGTTGCCGGAGCGCGGGCGATAGGTCAGGCGCAGCTCGGGCCGCAGGGCTTCGTAGTCGCTGGTTTGCGACGCGACGTCGCTATAGGTAGACGAAAACCGTTCGATACCGGCGCCCACCGACCAGTCGGGGTGCCACCAGTAGTCGCCGCTGAACCGCAGCGACCGGGAGGTGCCAATGCTGCTGCGGCTGCCGCCGACGTCCGCCAGATCGCGGGCGGACTGGCTCTGGTCGACGCTGAGCCGGCCGGTGAGCCGGCGGCCCAGTGCCCAGTCCCAGCGCAGCTCGCCGCCCTGGGTGTCGTAATTGAGCGTATCGAAGCGCTGGAAGCCAATGCGCGCGAAATTGGCCGAGGCGCGCACGCGCTGGAGGCTGTATTGCCGGTCGAAATCGGCGCGCAGCGAGGTGATGCTGATGCGATCACTCTGCGACTGGCCAAAGGGGCGCACCCCCGGCGCAACGCGATAGACGTTGTCGTCGAATTGAAACACCTGCCCGGCGGTGAGACTGAAGGTGTCGTCAGCGGCCATGGCGCCGGCCGGCAAAAGCAGTGCCCCCAACACGGTGCCCACGCAGAGCGCGGCCGCAGTTGGATGACGCCCCTGGCATGCAGGGCCAGAGCGCCGGTCTGCCGTCGTCCCGGTGGCAAGAAATGTCACATTGACCCCAATAAAACCCGTATGAATATTCAAAATAAATCCTGAAGCGACAGACGGCTCGCTGCACTGAAGCCCCCATGGCAGGCCGCATCTTGATGCGAATTAGGCCACACGATCAAGTCGAAACGATGAAACGATGTAGCCGATTGCAACATTTCAGGCATATGATATGCGCTTGTTGCCTTGCACAAAAAAACTCTAACCGATGTTTGCCAGCCTCGAAAAATCCAGCCAGCGCCATCGTAGCGGAATCTCCTTCTCCAGCACGATCGAAACATTTCTGGACCCGGCAGTTGCCGTGGCCACGCTGTTTCTGGTCGCGCTGGCCTACGGCGAGCGCCCCGACGCGCCCTATGTCATTGTTGCGTTGATCGTTTTTTCGCTCACCTTTCCCGGCGCGCTCTTTTTGCACGAGCGCTTTCGCCGCATGCTGCGCAAGACGGTCATCAACTGGCTGATCGTAGCCGCCATATTGGTGGTGTTCGGCCGGGCGAGCGGCTATATCTCGGTTTTTCCGGAAGAAGTCATCCAGGCCTGGCTGCTCGCGACGCCAATCGCCCTGATCGGCATGCATAGCCTGGCACGCTGGGTGGTGCCCAACATTCTGGCCATGGAAGGCTATACCCGCACGGCGATCATCGCCGGCTGCAACGAAACCGGCCTGCGCCTGGCGCAAAACTTTGCCGAGAACCGCTATATCGGCGTGCGCTTCATGGGCTATTTCGACGATCGTGCCCGCGACCGCCTTGAGGGCATTGGCGATGCGCCCTTGCTGGGCGGCCTGGAGCAACTGGCCGACTTCGTGAAGCACCACCATGTCGACCATATCTATCTGGCGCTGCCCATGGCCAGCCAACCGCGCATTCTGAAAGTGCTCGACAACATCAAGGACACCACCGCCTCGGTGTTCTTTGTGCCCGACATCTTCGTGACCGACCTCATCCAGGGGCAGGTGGACCATGTGGGCGGCATGCCCGTGGTGGCGGTGTGCGAGACACCCTTCATTGGCATCAGCGGCATGATCAAACGCATGTCGGACGTGATTCTGGCGACGCTGATCCTGATCCTGATCTCGCCGGTGATGCTGTTCGTTGCCATCGGCGTGAAGCGCTCATCGCCCGGGCCGGTCATCTTCAAGCAGCGGCGCTACGGTCTCGATGGCAAGGAGATCGTGGTCTATAAGTTCCGCTCGATGAGCAGCTGCGACGATGGCGCGGTGGTCAAGCAGGCCTCGAAGAACGACCAGCGCATCACGCCTTTTGGCGCCTTCATTCGCCGCACTTCGCTCGACGAGCTGCCGCAGTTCATCAATGTGCTGCAGGGGCGCATGAGCATTGTTGGCCCCCGCCCCCACGCGGTGGCGCACAACGAAACCTATCGCAAGCTGATCAAGGGCTACATGGTGCGCCACAAGGTCAAGCCGGGCATCACCGGCTGGGCGCAGGTGAGCGGCTACCGCGGCGAAACCGAGACGGTCGAAAAGATGGAAAAGCGCATCGAATACGACCTGGAATACCTGCGCAACTGGTCGCTCAGCATGGATCTGTGGATCATCGTCAAGACCGTTGTGCTGGTCTTCCGTGACCGCCATGCGTACTGAACGCTTCGCCCGCAATTTAGGCGCGATGGTCGTGCTGCTGTTTGCCGGCACCACGCCGGCGCACAGCAAAGACAACCCCTACCGCCTGCAAACGCCCAGCGCCGCGTATCAGCTGCAGCCGCGTGCCGACTGGCGCCTGCCGCAAGCCGCAGAACACAACCCCGCCACCCGCGCCCGCCCCTTTTCGGATGACATCGCCGACGCCGCCCGCGCCGCCGGCATCGAACCCGAATTGCTGCATGCGGTGGTCAAGATCGAGTCCGGCTACAACGCCTCTGCGGTGTCGGCCAAAGGCGCGCAAGGCCTGGCGCAGGTGATGCCGGCCACGGCCGAGCAGTTTCAGCGCCCCGGCGCCGTCGGCTCACTCACCGCCGGCGCCAACTATCTTCGGTATTTGCTCGACCGCTTCGACGGCGACCTGACCCTCACCCTGGCCGCCTACAACGCCGGCCCCGGCGCCGTCGAACGCCACGGCGGCGTGCCGCCCTACGCCGAAACCCAGGCCTACGTCCCCCGCGTCATGGCCGAATACACCGCCCTGCGCGCCGAACGCCGCCGCCTGCCAACCCAGTGGCAGCAAGGCAGCGCCTGGCAGGATCGCACCAAGGCATTGCCCGGCTCGTGAGGTTTTGGTGGGCAGCGGAGCTGACCACCCTACGCAAGCCCCCGTGCGGCACTGCGGTTGTCGTAGCGTGGGCGGCTTGCCGCCCACCGGTCCCCCATGGCAACTTGCGCTCAAACCGGGATAATGACGACAGCACACAGACGCCGCAGCGTATGGGCGGGTTGGCGGGCCGGTCTCCGGCAGTCTCCCGGCCGAGGCCAGCGGCGCACCCCCTGCCACGGAGAAACGGATTTTCATGTCTGATGTTTTTTGCGCCCACCGCCCGCTGATCCGCCGGATCGCGGTTGCGGCCGCGCTGATGTTGCTGTCCTCGGTCGGCGCACATGCCGCCGGCTTCCCGAAAGAACTCCGCGTTGCACTGAAGGCCATCGATGTACCGCTCGACGCGGTCGGCATCTGGGTAGCGCCGGTGGATACCGGCAAGCCCAGCCTTAGCCACAACCCCGACGCCCCCATGAACCCGGCCTCGGTGATGAAGCTGGTGACCACCTTCGCCACGCTTGACCGGCTTGGCGCGGCCTACTTCTGGACCACCCGCCTGGCGACCGATGGCACGATGCGCGGCAACACGCTTGAGGGCAATGTGTATCTGGTGGGCGGGGGCGATCCGGTGTTCACTCACGCCGATCTGTGGAAGCTGTTTCGGCAGTTGCGCACGCTGGGCATTGAGCGGGTCAAGGGCGACATCGTGCTCGACGATACCGCGCTGCGCCTGCCGCCGCACGACCCCGACCGCTTCGACGGGCAGGCACTGCGCCCCTACAACGCGGGCCCCAACGGGTTGATGATCAGCTTCAACGCCTTGCGCCTCACTTTTGTGCCGGAACCTGAACCCGAGTTGCCGGCCGCGGCGCCGCAGGTGGCCTCGCTGGTCAGCACCCCGCCGACCACCGCCCTGGCGCCCACCGGGCCGCGCCCGCCACGTGTGTTGCTCGACCCACCAGTGACCGGATTCGAACTCGACACCGAACTGACCGCCACGCCGGGCCGTTGCGCGGCGCGCTGGTACAAGGCACTCGACGCGCTGCCGGAGCAAACCCGCAAGGGCGACCGACTCAAGCTCAGCGGCGAATGGCGGGATGACTGCGGCGTGAAAGACTGGTTCGTGTCGCCGATGTCCCCCGAGCGCTTTGCCGAGGCGGTGGTGAGTGGCTTGTGGCACGAAATGGGCGGCCGGCTGAGCGGCCGGGTGCTGCACGGCCGCGTGACGCGCGAGGCCAATACCTTGTTTGTGCACACCTCGCGCCCCTTGGCCGATGTGGTGCGCGACATGAACAAGTGGTCAAACAACGTGATCGCCCGACAACTGCTGGCCACGCTGGGCGCCAGCGACCGAGATGCACCGGACATGGTGCAAGGCGGAGCGCGCCTGGCGCGAATGCAATTGGCCGCCGCCGGGGTGGACCTGACCGGCTTCGAGATCGAGAACGGCTCGGGGCTATCGCGTACCGCGCGAATCACATCCAAGGGCCTGGGCCAGATGCTGCAACAAGCCTGGGAGCGGCCGTTCATGCCGGAGTTCATGAGCTCGATGGCCGTCGCCGGCATCGACGGCACGGCCCGCAAACGCCTGCGCAACAGCGGCGCGCGCGGCACGGCACATATCAAGACCGGCACGCTCAATGAGGTGCGCGCCATGGCCGGCTACGTGGTCGACCAGAACGGCCGACGCCATGCGGTGGTGATGATGGTGAACCACCCCAACGCGGGAGCCAGCCATGCCGCGCAGGACGTGTTGCTTGAATGGGTGTGGGAAGGGCATTGAGGCCAGCCGGCGAGAGGTCTTGTAGGGTGGGCAGCTTGCCTGCCCACCCGCGATGCCTCGAACGACCGATGCTTGGTGGGCAGCGGAGCTGACCACCCTACGGAAGCCCCCGTGCGGCACCGCGATTGACGTAGGGTGGGCGGCTCGCCGCCCACCATCGGCCGAGGCCCGGGGCACAACGCCCCGCAACCGCGTATTGCCTGACCCATCGTCGCTTGGTGGGCAGCGGAGCTGACCACCCTACGTCAGGTACGACACCCGCCTCACCAATACGTCATCGCGCCATGAAACAAACCCGCGAGGTCGTTTTCGGTGACCGCCTTGGGCGCATTCTTGATCAAGCGCTGCTGCGCCCAGGCGCCGGCGGCGAGCGATTCGACATCGTCGGGCACATAACCCACGCCGCCCACACCATTCGGAATACCGGTCGATTGCATCAAAGCGATCAGGCGCTGCGCGACAATCTCGCCGGCATCGGCATTGGTCGCGCCGGCCACATCGGCGCCCAGCCAGCGCGCGGCGTCGAGATGGCGCTCCGGGCAGGCATCGGCGGTAAAGCGGAACACCGCCGGCGCATTGACGATGACCGACATGCCATGCGGCACCATCGGCTCGTCCTGCGGATAACCGTGCGGGCAGAAACTCTTGACCTGCCCCGCCACCGCGTAGGACATGCCGTGCGGCAGATGCACACCCGCGTTGCCAAAGGCGATGCCGGCCAAGGTGGCGGCGAACATCATGCCGTCGCGGGCTTCATGGTCGCTGGCATCGCGCACCGCGCGCTCCAGGTACAGGCCGGTCATCTGCAGGGCTTTCTCGCAGCCGAGGTCGCTCCACGGATTGGCGCCCTGGCTCATCGGCCGCAGTGAGGGGCGCTCGGCCGGCGCGCGGCGGGTGTAGGGCAAGGCGGTAAAGGATTCGAGCGCGTGCGAGAGCACATCAAAGCCTGACGCGGCCACCACATTGGCAGGCAGCGAGTAGGTGGTGGTCGGGTCGATCAGCGCCAGACTGGGGCGCAAACGTTTGGAGACGATGCCGGTTTTGACCCGTCGCTCGACGAAATCGAAGATCGCGATGCCGGTGCACTCGGAGCCGGTGCCGCTGGTGGTCGGGCAGGCGATGTGCGGCTTGAGTGGGCCGGGCACGGCCCTGGCGTTGCCGATGGGCGCGTTCACATAGTCGATGAGTTCGGCCGGATAGGTGCTGTACAGATTGGCCGCCTTGCAGGTGTCGATCACCGAGCCGCCGCCGACCGACACGAAACCGTCGAACTTGCCCTCGCTGGCAAAGCGCGCGGCGGAGAGAAAGCTGCCGTCGGTGGGCTCGACCTTGACCCGGTCATACACCACCACATCCAGCCCCGCCGCCAGCAGCGACTGCTTGACCACAGCCACCGGCTCCAGCGCGGCCAGACTCGCATCGGTGAACAGCGCGACCCGGTGCATGCCCAGGCTACGCGCATGATCGCCCGCCTCCGCCAGACAGCCCGCACCATAGGTGATCGCCGACATATCGACGGCAAAGGCCGTGTCGCCCCCCGCCGTGTGACCGTAGTAGTGACAGCACGCCATGAGTTGTCTCCTCCGATGGTCCCCGTCGAATGCGGGGTTCAGGCGTCAAGGATGCGTCGGGGGGCGGGACATGGCAAGTGCCGCGGCACGCGTGCCCTCGTAGGGCGGATAAGCCGAAGGCGCATCCGCCATCGGTGCCGGGCCGGGGCGCTGTTCGGCGGATGCGCTGCGCTTATCCGCCCTACGGGTCGCCGACGTCGATATCGGCGGCGCCGTCCCCGGTCCAATCGACCGGATAGAGACCCTGTGCAACCGCACGATGAAATGAGGAGTATGGCCAGTCAGCAACGCGCGCGACCAACCCGTGTTTCAACGGATTGATATGCACGTAATCAATATGCGCTGCGCAGTCGCGCTCGTCTCGGAGGGTGTGCTCCCAAAATCCACGTTGCCACACGCTGCCGCCTACCGTCCGGGTAAAGGCCTTTTTGATCTCACGCCAGCGTGAGGAGTAATCGGCATCGCCTTCGGGCAAGGTCCAGACAGCGTGCAGGTGGTCGGGCAGGACGACCCAGGCGTCGATGTGGAACGGGCGGGGTTGTTGTACGCGACGTACCGCTTCGCGCAAGGCCTCGACGTGTTTGATCAGCGCGCGGCTGCGGCGGTCAGCGAGGGTGACGGTAAAGAAATAGGTGCCGCCGGGAGCGTGGTGGCGGCGGTAGTTTGGCATGTGCAAACAATGCCATAGGCATTTCAGGGTGATCCAGCACCCATGGCGGATGCGCTTCGCTTATCCGCCCTACGGGACGGGATGTAGGGCGGATAAGCCGAAGGCGCATCCGCCGCACCGCGCTCAATCCACCGGCATCGGCACCCGGTTGGAGAGGTTGATCCAGCCGCGCACGACGCGGTAGAGCACCCACAGGCCGGCGATGGCGATGATGCCGAAGAAGATGGGGAGGCCGATGATGGTGACGGCCATCAGCCAGGCGATGCTGAACCACAACAGCGCGAACCAGAAGGTGCGGATCTGCCAGCGGTAGTGGCTGTCGAGCCAGGTGCCGCGCACGGCGTCGCGTTTGACGTAGTTGAGGATCACCGCAATGATCGACGGCAGGCCGGAGACGAAGCTGCCGATGATGGTGGCCGAGGTGGCGATGCCGGAGAACAGCGCGATGGCATGCAGGCCGTAGATGAGGTGCGCGAGGTTGATGAGCCCTTCGCGGGGCACTTCGATCACGGAGGGCGACGGGGTGTCGGTCTGGGCCATGGATGCTCCTGTGGCGGTTGAGTCGTCTGTTTGAGGCAACAACACCTGCATAGTTCGGGGTTTATGGCCCGATATCAAGCCGCCGACACGCTTTGCCATGAAAAACGCCAGCCCGGAGGCTGGCGCCGGGGCTGGAATCACAAGACGTCAGGTGACGTCTCGACGCTTCTGGCGCCCACAGGTGAGGCCTGCCGATGCGCGCGCCGGATCAAAACCCGAGCTGATCCCACAAGCCGTCGATACGCCTCTTGACCGCCTCGTCCATGACGATGGGCCGGCCCCATTCGCGATGCGTCTCGCCCGGCCATTTGTTGGTCGCATCCAGCCCCATCTTGGAACCCAGCCCGGACTCGGGGCTGGCGAAGTCGAGGTAGTCGATGGGGGTGTTGTCGACCAGCACCGTGTCACGCGTGGCGTCGATGCGGGTAGTCATGGCCCAGATCACTTCTTTCCAGTCGCGGGTGTCCACGTCGTCATCCACCACGATGATGAACTTGGTGTACATGAACTGACGCAAAAAACTCCAGATGCCGAACATCACCCGCTTGGCGTGACCGGGGTAGGCCTTCTTGATACTGACCACCGCCAGCCGATAGGAGCAGCCTTCGGGCGGCAGGTAGAAATCGACAATCTCGGGATACTGCTTCTGCAGCAGCGGCACAAAGACTTCATTGAGCGCCACGCCGAGCATGGCGGGCTCGTCGGGCGGCTTGCCGGTGTAGGTGCTGTGATAGATCGGGTTCTTGCGCATGGTGATGCGCTCGATGGTGAATACCGGAAACGGCGCCTGCTCGTTGTAGTAGCCGGTGTGGTCGCCATACGGGCCTTCCATGGCGGTCTCGCCGGGGTGGATCACGCCTTCGAGCACGATCTCGGCCGAAGCCGGCACTTGCAGGTCGCTGCCCTTGCACTTGACCAGCTCGGTCTTGGCGCCACGCAGCAGGCCGGCAAACTGGTATTCGGACAGCGAATCGGGCACCGGCGTGACCGCGCCGAGGATGGTCGCCGGGTCGCAGCCGAGCACCACCGCCACCGGGAAGGGCTGGCCCGGATTAGCCTTTTGATGGTCGCGAAAATCCAGCGCGCCGCCGCGATGCGCCAGCCAGCGCATGATCACCTTGTTCGGCCCGATCACCTGCTGACGATAGATGCCGAGGTTCTGCCGTTTCTGATTCGGCCCGCGCGTCACCACCAAGCCCCAGGTAATCAGCGGCGCGGCGTCGCCCGGCCAGCAGTGCTGGATCGGCAGGCGGGCCAGATCGACCGCGTCGCCCTCCCACACCACTTCCTGGCACGGCGCCGAGCGCACTTCTTTCGGCGCCATATTGAGCACCTGGCGAAACATCGGCAGCTTCTCCCAGGCGTCGCGCAGGCCCTTGGGCGGCTCGGGCTCTTTCAGGAAGGCCAGCAAGCGGCCGACCTCGCGCAACTGCAGCTTCCAGTCGCCCTCCACGCCCATGCCCAGCGCCACCCGCTCGGGCGTGCCGAACAGATTGGCCAGCACTGGCATGGCCTGCGGCACACCGCGCGTCGTCGGCTTTTCGAACAACAAGGCCGGGCCGCCAGCACGCAGCACGCGGTCGGCGATTTCGGTCATTTCAAGATGCGTATCGACCGGCACGGAGATTCGCTTGAGTTCGCCGCGCGCTTCGAGTTGGTCGATAAAGTCGCGCAGATCCTTGTATTGCATAGGTGAGTTTTCCTTGGATGCTGAGGCGGATTATAGGCGCGCGCCCGAGGCACCGCTTTGCGGGTCCACAGAAAAACCCCGCGCCATGCCACCAAAGAACTAGGCGACGCCGTAGCCCGACACATTGGCGCCGCCCACAACCGCCGATCGGATATGGGCTTTTCCGATCATCACTTTTCTGACATTCTCACTCCGTTCGTCATACACCATCTGCATCGTCGCCATTCGGAATCCTATGTTTAAAAACGCCTTGGCCACCGCCGCGCTCGCGCTGACTGCATTCTCAGCCCAAGCCATCACCATCGAGTTCGACTACAGCTATGACACCAGCGGCTTCTTTACCGATCAGCACAAGTCGGTGATGAACACCATCGCGGGTGAGTTCGGCACACGACTGACGGACTCGCTGGCGGCGATCACGGTCAGCAGCAACAACGTTTTCCAACCTCGAGTCGATTTGATTACCGATGGCTCCCCGACATTCGCCCCGAGTCAGTCGATTCCACAAGACACGCTGCGCGTTTTTGTCGGTGCGCGTGCGCTCACTGGCAGCACCCTGGCAGAGGGCGGCAACGGTTTCTCGGCGGGCGGTGCGCCGAGCTTCATGGCCAACGTGAACAACCGCAGCCAGGCCCTGCCACAAGGCGTCGACTTCGGCCCCTTCGGCGGCGCCATGGTTTTCGACACCGGCACCAGCTGGTATCTGGACGACAACCTTGCCACTGTCGAGTCCTTCGGCGGCTTTGACTTTTACTCGGTCGCCATCCACGAGCTGGGCCATGTGCTCGGCGTCGGCACCTCGGCCGCCTGGACCAATCAAACCTCCGGGCTGACATTCACCGGCGCGGCGGCCGTGGCCAGCTACGGCGGCCCCGTGCCGCTCGCCAATAGCGGCCATGTGCTCAAATCCATCGACTCGACCTTCATGGGCAGCTTGCAGGAACCGGCGCTGACCCCGTCGATTACCGCCGGGCAGCGCAAGTACTTCACCGAACTCGACTGGGCGCTGCTCTCCGATATTGGCTGGCAAGTGGCCGCCGTGCCGGAGCCCGAAACCTGGGCCATGATGCTGGCCGGCCTCGGCCTGCTCGGCTGGCGGCTGCGCCGCGCGAATCTGGCCCAAGGTGGTCAGCTCCGCTGCCCACCAATCGGTGGTGGATTGAGTAATACGCAGTTGCGGGACTTTGTGCCCCAGGCCTCGGCCGGTGGTGGGCGGCGAGCCGCCCACCCTACGACAATCATGGTGCCGCACGGGTGGCCTGCGTAGGGTGGTCAGCTCCGCTGCCCACCAGCGATGCTCAGCCCATCGGCTTGATCCAGTAGTCGAGCACCAGCCCGACAAACACCGCCAGCCCCACCCAGTTGTTGTGCAAAAAGGCGCGGAAGCAGCGGTCCCGTTCACGGCCACGAATCAGCATGAAGTGATAAACCATGATCGCCGCCGCCACCAGCAAGCCGAGCATGTAGAACACCCCGCGCCCCAGTTCCATGCCGACCCAGGCCATCAAGGCCAGGAACAGCGCATAGCACACCATCACCGCCGCCACATCGAAACGCCCGAAGGTAATGGCCGAGGTCTTGATGCCGATTTTAAGATCATCGGGCCGGTCGACCATGGCGTATTCGGTGTCGTAGGCGATCGCCCAGAACACGTTGGCAATCAGCAGCACCCAGGCTTCAACAGGCACCGCAAACTGGATGGCGGCGAAGGCCATCGGGATGCCGAAGCCGAAGGCCACGCCGAGATAGGCCTGCGGAATCGACAGAAAGCGCTTGGTGAAGGGGTAGCTGCCGGCGAGAAACACCGCCGGAATCGACAGCCAGCGCACCAACGGATGCAAGGGCAGGATCAGCAAGAACGCCAGCACCGCCAGCACCACGGCCAGGGCCAATGCCTCGGCAGGCTTCACCTCGCCGGTTGGCAGCGGGCGGTGTCGGGTGCGCTCGACATGGCCGTCGAAATTGCGATCGGCGTAGTCGTTGATGACGCAACCGGCCGAGCGCATGAGCACTGTGCCAAGCACAAAAATCCACACGATGAAGGCCGATGGATGGCCCATGCCGGCAAACCACACGCCCCACAGCGTTGGCCACATCAGCAGCAGGATGCCAATCGGCTTGTCGAGCCGCATCAGCCGCTCGTAGATACGCAGACGTTCGGAAAGCCTCATGGGGCGAGATTCAATATGGTTGGCAGGAACACCTCGCTGACCAGCAAGGCGCGCCCGCGCAGACGGAACAGGGAGCGGCGCGCCCACAGGCTGGCCGGCAGGCGAAGCTGGCCGCTCATCAAATGCATGGCCCGATGATAACGCGCATCCCGGGTGTCGAGCCGGGTGCAGCGCAGCGGCTGGCGGACGATGCGCGGGTCGGAGAACAGCGCGGCGCCCAATGGCCGGCTGCCAATGCCATGGAAGAGTCGCCACGCGCCGCGCAGATTGTGTCGCGGCAACACCGAGCGGGCATACACCACCGGCACGCCATCGGCCAGCAACAGCACCTCGCGCAGCCAGGCGCGATCGGTGGCGCGCAAACCCAGCACCTCGGCTTCATCCGGATGGGGGCGCATCGGTGCCTGCCGGATCACCTGCACTTCAAAATTCGCGCAGCGTGCACGGATACGGGCGGTCAGCGACTGCGGATCGAGCAGCCAGGGGCGCAGCTGCGGACGCACGGTGGCCCGCGGCGGATGCGCGAGCCAGTCGTCACGGGTCGGGCGGGTTCGGAGAATCTGGGTCATGGGTGTGCGGCGCGCATCTTACCGCGTTCGCGGGGGTCGGGCATTGATGGGGCCAGCGATGGCAGATGCGTCTCGGCGGCATGCCATGCATCAAGCATCCCAAGACGGTGTAGGGCGGAAAAGCGAAGCGTCTTCCGCCGAACAACGCCCCGACGGGGCGCCGATGGCGGATGCGCCTTCGGCTTATCCGCCCTACACGCATTACGCACGGAGCAGGCTTTCGCGGCCGGCGACCCAGCGCTGCATGATCGCCTCGGCCAGCGCCGGCTGTTCGCGCAGCAGGGCTTCGGCCAGATCGCGGGCCTGTTCGACCAGATCGCCATCGTTTTCGAGATCGGCATAGCGCAGCAGCGGCACACCGCTTTGCTTCGCACCGACAAACTCGCCGGGGCCGCGGATGCGCAGGTCTTCGCGGGCGATCATGAAACCGTCGGTGTGCTCGAAGATCACCTTCAGCCGCGCCCGCGCCGTCTCCGACAAGGCATTGCCGAACAACAAAATACACACCGATTCAGCGGTGCCCCGCCCCACCCGGCCGCGCAGCTGATGCAGCTGCGCCAGACCGAAGCGTTCGGCGTGTTCGATGATCATCAGGCTGGCGTTCGGCACGTCCACACCGACTTCGATCACCGTCGTGGCCACCAGCAAGTGCAGTTCACCGGCGGCAAAGGCGGCCATGGTGGCGCGCTTCTCGTCGGCCTTGAGTCGGCCATGCACCAGGCCCACCTTGAGCTCGGGCAGCTGTTCGCTGAGCGAGGCGTGAGTATCGATGGCAGTTTGCAAGTCCAGCGTTTCGGACTCCTCGACCAGCGGACACACCCAGTAGGCCTGACGCCCCTCGGCACAGGCATCGCGCACCCGGCCGAGCACCGCCTCGCGGCGCGCGTCGGACACCAGCTTGGTGAGAATCGGGGTGCGCCCCGGTGGCAACTCGTCGAGCACCGACACGTCGAGATCGGCGTAGTAACTCATGGCCAGCGTGCGCGGGATCGGGGTGGCCGACATCATCAGCATGTGCGGGCTGCCGGCGCTGCCTTTCTCACGCAAGGCCAGCCGCTGGCGCACGCCGAAGCGGTGCTGCTCGTCGACCACGGCGAGCCCGAGGCGTGGCAAGGCCACCGGGTCTTCGATCAGCGCGTGGGTGCCGACCGCGAGCATGCTCTGGGCACTGGCGAGACGCTCGATGGCGGCGGCACGCACTTTCTTGGTCTGGCTTCCGGAGATCCATTCCACCGCCAGCCCCATCGGTTCCAGCCAGGCGGAGAGCTTGAGATAGTGCTGCTCGGCGAGGATCTCAGTCGGCGCCATCAGGGCCGCCTGCCAGCCGGCCTCGACGGCCCGCAACATGGCCAGCGCGGCGACGATGGTCTTACCGCTGCCGACATCGCCTTGCAGCAGGCGCTGCATCGGATAGGGCTGCGCCAGATCGGCGGCAATCTCGGCCTCGGTGCGCTGCTGTGCGCCAGTGAGCGCAAAGGGCAAGGCCGCGAGTAAAGCCTCGGTGAGCTGGCCGGTGCCGCGCAGCGGCGGCGCGGTGCGGGCACGCCGTTGCGCGTGGGCCTTGCGCAGCGACAACTGCTGCACCAGCAACTCTTCAAACTTGATCCGCCGCCAGGCCGGGTGCGCATGCGCCACCAGCGCGTCGGCGTTGATGTCGGTGGGCGGCTGGTGGAGCAAGCGCACCGCCTCGCCGAAAGGCATCAAGCGCAATGGCCGACGCAGGGCATCGGGCAGCAATTCGTCCAGCCGGTGTGTATCCAGCGCCCGCGCGATCAGCTTGCGCAGCGCGCTCTGAGCCAGCCCGGCGGTGGTGGGGTAGACCGGCGTGAGCGCGGTGGGCAGCGCCTCGCCCTCGCCCACCGTGCGGATGCGCGGGTGGATCATTTCGAAGCCGAACATACCGCCACGCGCCTCGCCGAACAGACGCACGCGCTGGCCGACCGCGAGCTGTTTTTGCTGCTGAGGATAGAAGTGCAACAGGCGGACGGTGAGGCTGCCTGTGGCGTCCTGCACCTGGGCCACCAGCTGGCGGCGGCCGCGGATGCGGATCTCGCAATCGGTGACCACGCCTTCGATCTGCTGCGGCACACCGGGGTTCAGCGCGGCAATGTCAGCGCAGTGGGTTTCGTCTTCATAGCGCAGCGGCAAGTGCAGCAGCAGGTCCTGCGGGCCGTGAATGTCGAGCTTGGCCAACCGGCCCGCCAGCTGCGGGCCCACGCCGGGCCAGCCGGCGCGGTTGGCTGTAGACGCGACCGCCTTGGAGGCTGGCATGCGCGGGTCAGGGGTGCCGCGAAATCAGTCGATCACGAGAATGGCGTCGGCCTCGACCACGCCGCCCTTGGGCAGCTCTTTGATACCAACCGCGGCGCGCGCCGGGTACGGCTGTTCAAAATAGCGCGCCATGACTTCATTGACCTTGGCAAAGTTGGCCAGGTCGGTGAGGTAGATGGTGAGCTTGACCGCATCACCCAAGGAGCCGCCAGCGGCTTCGGCGACCGCCTTGAGGTTTTCAAAAACTCGCTGGGTCTGGGCCTCGAACCCCTCGACCATGGTCATGGTGGCCGGGTCGAGCCCGATCTGACCAGAGATGTACACGGTGTTGCCGGCACGCACGGCCTGCGAATAGGTGCCGATGGCGGCTGGGGCCTTGTCGGTGGCAATGATCTGTTTGCTCATGAATTGGTTCTCCTGGGTCTGTCGATGACCGGCAAGCGCATGACCCACCGGTGCCTGAACGGCATTGTAACCGCCCGATAAAACGCGCGTTTCCGACGAACCTTCGTCGCCAGAAACAGTCCATGCTGACATGGACAGCACAGCACACATCACTCGCCTCAGCGCCATGCTGGACGGGCCGCATGACGGCCCCCTGCTGCGGTTTGGCCTGGCCAACGCCTATTTGCAGGCGGGCCAGCCCGCCGAGGCCGTCAAGCACTACCGCGACTGCCTGCAGCGCGACAGCCTGTTCTCTGCCGCATGGAAGCAACTGGGCAAGGCCTTGCTGGCCGACGGCCGCCCGGAAGAAGCCCTTGGCGCCTATCGCCAGGGGCACCAGGTGGCCACCGACAAGGGCGACATCCAGGCCGCGCGCGAAATGGCGGTGTTCATCCGCCGGCTGGAAAAAGCCGGTGAGGCCAACGCCGCCCCCGAGTGACTCGGCCGCTTACTGACCGCGCAGCGTGATCTCGCAGCCGACCTGCTCCAGCACTTTCTGGATGCCGCGCCGGGTGGCGGTATTGACCACCAGCGGCGCCATGAAGTTGGCCTTGAGCCCTGCATCGGCTGGCGAACCGACATCGACGGCGGCCTGTCGCACAATGACCGCCACGGTGGCGTCTTCGGGTTGCGTCAAGCCCAGTGAGGCGACATCGGCGTCGGACAAGGTGAGTTCGTAGTTGACGCCCAGCGCGGCCGGATCGGTCACCGAAAACACAATGGCGGGGTCATCCACGCCCTGCATCTGCAGCACCGAGCCTCGCTCGCCGGTCTGGATGAAGGTGAAGCGCTTACAGGCTTCAAAACCCGGCAGGCCGGCGGGGAATTCGATGATCTGATCGGCTTCGACGTCGATCGATCCGAAGGCGGCGCTTTCAATATGCATGGGTGTCTCCTTGTGTTGTCGTCAATCTCGGTGGCTTGCCGTGCGCTCAGCGACGGCGCCTCGTCACATCAGGGGTTGCGCACCACCAGCCCTTTGCCCAGGCCGGATTGACGCAGTTTTTCGCGTGCAGCATCGGCCGCGGCGCGGTCTTTGAACGGACCGACCACCACGCGGCTTTCAATATGCGATTCGATGCCCATTTTGGCGACTTTTTCGTAGAGCGCCTGGGCGTTCTCGGACGTGCTGAACACCCCGAGCTGGACCAGGTAGCCGGATCGCGGCACCGGCTTTGAGGCCGCGACGGCCGCTTTGACCGGGCTCGGCGATGTCGGCGTAGCCGCCGGCGCAGGCGCCGGGGTTTCGGGGTCGGCGACCGCGGCGCGGGCGGGCGCATCGCTGCTCTTGAGCACCAGACGCGGCTTGCCCACCACGGCGGGCGGGGTTTCGTCGGTGCGCTCGGCGGCCGCCACCGGTTGCGGCAGCGTGCTCATCTCGGCCGCAACCGGAGACACGCCGTCCGACGCGGGC
Source organism: Denitromonas ohlonensis (assembly GCF_007625205.1). Taxonomy (GTDB): domain Bacteria; phylum Pseudomonadota; class Gammaproteobacteria; order Burkholderiales; family Rhodocyclaceae; genus Nitrogeniibacter; species Nitrogeniibacter ohlonensis. The sequence continues at coordinate 86,642 of NZ_VMNI01000006.1, forward strand.
ACGCCGTCTTGCGCGGCCACGCTCGCCTCGACCTCGGCTGCGCTCGGCATGGGTGGCGCGCCTACGGCGGGCACCGGCGGCGGGGGCGCCATCACCACGGCCGGGCGGGCGGCGGCATCGTCGGCGCGCTGGGTGTTTTCGAACCAGGCCAGCGCAGCCAGCAGTACCACGATCAGGCCGCCCGCAATGCCGGCGCGACGGAGCATCTGGCTGCGCAGCGCCGACGGTGTCGTGTCACGTTTTGCTTCACTCATCGTGCGTCCTCTGACCCTTCGGCGGGATCCTGACCCAATGATTTGACCAACTCGGCTTCCGCCACGGAAATACTGCAGCGCTCGGCAATGTCCTCGGCTGTCATGCCACGCCGTACCAGTGCCAGCGCCTCACCATACAGGGGCGAGACGCGCTGTGCGGCGCGGGCGGCGTCGAGCTGCGCCGCCTGCTCGTTGATGCTCTGCCTGAAAACCAGCTGCTCGGCGCGCAACTGGTCGATCTCGCCACGCAACTGGGCCGCGTCGCGGCGCAACTGGCGCACTTCCAGTGCCAGGCTGAAGCTGTCGGCCGCCGCGTTGTCGGGCGCAGCACGCGACAGCGCGACCACGGCATCATCGGCGACCTCATCCTCAGCGGTATCGGCCGCGATGTCAGCGCGCGTCGCAGCGAGGTCTTCGAGCGCCTCGGCCTTGGCCTCGACATCGGCGCCTGCGTCAGCGGAGGTGTCGGCGTCCTTCACGCCCATGGCACGAATCAACTGAAACACCAGATACACCGCCAGCACGGCGACCACAATCCATAAAACTTCCCGCGCGCCCATGCTCACGCCTCCTTGCCGGCTTGCGCCAGTGCCTGGTCGAGATCCCACAGGATGTCGGCCTCGGTTTCAATACCCACCGACAGGCGGACCATGTCGGGCGGCACACCGGCGGCGCGCTGTTCGGCTTCAGACAACTGCCGGTGCGTGGTCGAGGCTGGGTGGATGACCAGGGTCTTGGCGTCACCCACATTGGCCAGGTGGCTGATCATCTGCACCGCGTTGATGAAGCGCTCGCCCGCGGCCTGCCCGCCGGCGATGCCAAAGCTGAGGATACCGCCTGCGCCCTTGGGGAAGTAGCGCTGCGCCAGCGAATGATCGGGGCTGGTGTCGAGGCCGGGGTAGTTCACCCAGGCCACCATCGGATGCGCCGCGAGAAACTTCGCCACCGCCATGGCATTGGCCACATGGCGATCCATGCGCACCGGCAGGGTTTCGAGCCCTTGCAGCAGCATGAAGGCACTGAAGGGCGACAGCGCCGGGCCGAAGGTGCGCAGGGTTTCCATGCGCGCCTTCATGGTGAAGCCGAAGTCGCCGAAGGTTTCGTAGAAGTTGACGCCGTGATAGCCCCGCGAGGGTTCGACCAGCGCCGGAAAGCGGCCATTGTCCCAGGGAAACTTACCGGACTCGATGATCACCCCGCCCATGGTCGTGCCATGGCCGCCAATGTATTTTGTGGCCGAGTGGATGACGATGTCGGCGCCGTGCTCGATGGGCCGGCACAGATAGGGCGAGGCCAGCGTGCTGTCGATGACCAGCGGCACGCCCGACGCATGCGCGACCTCGGCGATGGCGGTGATGTCGAGCACATTAAGGCCGGGGTTGCCGATGACTTCGCCGTACACCACGCGGGTCTTGTCGTTGATCGCGGCGCGGAAGGCTTCCGGATCGGCCGGGTCGACGAAATGCGTGTTGATGCCCAGCTTGCGCAGGCTCACATCGAGCTGCGAATAGCTCCCGCCATACAGCGTGCGCGCGGCAACAATCTCGTCGCCCGCCTCGCACAAGGTGAGTAAGGCGACCATCTGCGCCGACAGGCCTGAGGCCGTGGCCAGCGCGGCCCGCCCGCCTTCGAGCGCGGCCATGCGCTCTTCAAACGCGGCAACGGTGGGATTCGAGATGCGCGAATACACATTGCCGAAGGTCTGCAGATTGAACAGCGCGGCGGCGTGCTCGGGCGAATCGAAGACGAAGGAGGTGGTCTGGTAGATCGGCATGGCCCGCGCGCCGGTGGTGGCGTCGGGCGGCTGGCCGGCATGCAGACAAAGGGTTTCGAACCCGTAGCGGTGATCGGGCATGGTGTCGGCCGGGGAAAACCGGCAGCGGTGGACTTAGTCGAGGATAATACTGGCGGCATCCACCAACCACAACGCACCCGCCCATGGAACCCGCTCTGATCGCCTTCTGGGCGAAAAAAATCGCTGCCGTGCTGATCCTTCCCCCGGCCGGCCCGCTGCTGCTGATCGGCCTTGGCCTGATGGTGGCACGGCTGCGCAAGCTGGCCTGGCTGGGCTGGGTGTATGCGCTGGTGGTGAGCATGCCGATCACGGTTGACTGGCTGGCCGCGCCGCTGGAGACCGCGCCATCGATCTCGCTTGAGGCTTTGCAGCAGACCCAGGCCATCGTCATTCTCGGTGCTGGCACGCGCAGCTACGCGCCGGAATACGGCGACACGACTGTCAACGGGCTGGCGCTCGAACGCCTGCGCTACGGCGCCAAGCTGGCGAGGGATTCAGGCCGGCCCTTGCTGGTTGCCGGCGGCGCACCCGAACGCCGCACACCCGAAGCGCTGATGATGCGCGAGGTCATCGAAGAGGAGTACGGCATTGTCGTGCGCTGGGCGGAGTCCGCCTCGCTCGACACCCGCGACAACGCCAATCTGAGCGCGCGCCTGCTCGGCGCCGAGGGCATCGAACACATCGCGCTGGTCACCCACGCGGCCCACATGCCGCGCGCCAAAGCCGCGTTCGAAGCCACCGGCCTGCGCGTCACGCCAGCGCCGACCGCCTGGCTCTCCAACCCCGACCCCGAGATCGAATGGAGCGACTTCATCCCCAACGCGCGCAGCGCCTACGCCGGCTGGTTTGCCACCCACGAGTGGGTTGGCGGCCTGGCCTATCGCCTCACGACCCCGACGCCACCGCCTCCCGCGCGGCAGTGAGTGCCTGCGCCAGATCGGCAATCAGATCGTCTTCATGCTCCAGCCCGATCGACAGGCGCACCAGCCCCTCCGTCACCCCGGCGCGCTCGCGCAGCTCGGCCGGCACGCCGGAGTGGGTGGTCGAGGCCGGATGGCACACCAGCGATTCGCTGCCGCCCAGGCTCACCGCCAGACGGAACAGCCTGAGCGCATTGATGAAGCGGAAGGCCGCCGCCCGCCCGCCGTCGAGCACCACCGAAAAGGTTGAACCCGCCCCCTGGCATTGCCGGGCGAAGGCCGCCCGATAGCGCGCATCGTGCAGGTGCGCCGGATGCAGCACGGTCACCGGATACGGCGACTGTGTCGCCAGCCACTCGGCCACTGCGCTGGCGCTGGCCGCGGCGCGACGCATGCGCAGACCGAGGGTCTCCATCGAACGCGCCAGCAACCACGACGACTGCGGATCGAGCATGCAGCCGGTGGTCGAGCGCCACTTGCGCAGGCGCTGAATGTGCGTCTGGCTGCCACTGACGGCACCCGCGATCAGATCGCTGTGGCCGCCCACGTATTTGGTCAGCGAATAGATCACCAAATCGATGCCGTGCTGCAGCGGCTGCTGAAACAGCGGCCCGAGCAGGGTGTTGTCGCACATCGACAGCGGCCGGTAGCCATGCTGCGCCGCGAAGCCCGACAAGGCCGTGTCGACCGCGGCGAAATCCACCAGCGAATTGACCGGGTTGGACGGCGTCTCGAGATAGAACACGCCAACCCGCCCGCGCGCCGCCGCCGTCTCCAGCGCCGCCCGCATGGCCTCGGCCGACAAGCCGTCGTCGAAGGCCGTCGCGCCCACGCCCCAGTCGGCCATCACCTGACGGATCAGCGTCTCGGTGCCGCCATACAGCGGGCTGCTGTGCACGATCTGCTCGCCGGGACGCAGGCTGGCGAACAGCGCGGTGCTGATCGCCGCCATGCCGCTGGCGGTGACCAGCGCGGCCTCGGCGCCGTCGAGCAGCGCCAGGCGTGCCTCGACCAGTTGCAGGTTGGGATGATTGAAGCGGGCGTAGACCAGCCCGCTGGCGCCAGCCGGCGCGGGCGCGCGCCCCGCCGCCACGTCGAAGAAGGCCTCGCCCTCCTCGGCGTTGCGAAAGGCGAAGGTCGAGCTGTGATAGACCGGCATCTTGACCGCGCCCTGCGCCAGAAACGGGTCGTGGCCATGGCTGATCATCTGCGTGTCGGGGTGCAATGCGGCGTCATCGACGGGGCTGGGGGGCGTGATATCCGGCATCTTTAACTCAGGCTTTCGTCATGAAAACCGTTATCCTGCGCGCCCAAGGTCCGGCCAGCAAGGCACAGTTCCTGCGGTCAGGCTGGCGCTTTGTCCTGACGGGCGCGCCCGAGCGAGCTCACTTCGCCGGGGTATCTTTCGCCGTGCCCATCTCACGCCAGAGCCCGCGCGCCATCGCGCCAAGCACGCCCACGCCAAGCAACAGCGCGCCCCACAACCACCAGTGACTGCCGGCCTGCCAGGGCGCCGGTTCGCGCGGCGCGGCGGCCACAGGGGCCGCCCCCGCCCGCACCCGGGCTGACGCCAAAGCTGCCGCCCGATCGGTGCCGAAACCCGGCACCACCTGACCCGGCGCCTGCCACACCGAGGGCACCGACGCATGACCCACGGCCAAGGTGTAAGGCCCGGCGCCGCGCGCCACAAAAGCCACCGACTCGGGCGTCCAGCCCAGCGCCAGACGCGGCACCTCGGTTGCGTCGGCATCCAGCGTCACCCGCCACAGCGGATCGCGGGTAAGCGCGATCATCGTCGCCTCACCCTCATCCAGCCCGCCGGCCTGCTGCACGCGGTAGCCCACCGTCCGCGCCCGCCACTGCCAGCGGCCGCTGACCGCCGCGCGCGAGGCCACGCGCGCCGAGATCACATCGGAATCGCTCACCGGCACCAAGCGCAGCGCGTCGACCGGGAACAGGCCCGGCGATGAAAAGTCGATGGTTCTGGCGTCCTCCTGACCGCTCAGCTCGACCCACTCACGCGCCACCGACACCGCGCGCCCACTGCTCACCAGCGCCGCGCGCTGAAGCGTGACCGGCGGCGGCGTGCCGACCCAATCCACGCGCAGGTAGCGCGAGCGCACCGCCGGCAGGGCAATGCGGTCCTGAACGATGCGCGCCTCGCCCTCGCCCAGCGACAGCAGTGCGCGGCGATGCGCCACCGTGCGCCACTGCTGCAAGTCGTCCGATGCCTGCACGCTCACCGCCGCTTCGAACGGGGTGGCTTCGGGCCAGATCAGGACGAGTTCGTCGACGGCGGCGTCGAAGTCCTTCACCTCCAGCAAATAGCCCGGCAGTGCACTCACCGCCGCGGGCGCCGTGCGGTCAACCTCGACACGCACGCTGGTCGCGCCGCTGGCATGCACCGTTACGCCATCGCGCACGGGTGCCGAGCGCGCCGGCAAGGCCACCAGCGGCCGCTCGACGCGTAGCGCCTGCGTCTCGGTCGGGCGTGGCAGGCGCGCCATCGGCACCGCCTCGCCCGTCGCATTGAAGATGCGAACATCGCGCAGGTCGGCATGGCGCACGGCGCGATAGACATCGGCCGGCAGGTTCAGTCGCAGCAAGCTGGCCTCGGCCGGCGCCTCGATGGACAGACGCACATCGAAGTCCTTCACCCCCGGTGCAGCCAGCGCCAGCGGCGCCATCGCCATCAATAACCACGGCAAGGTTTTCATGCGTTTTGCTCCCTGGCCGGTGGCAGCGGCGAGAAGTAGCCAACCACCAGCAAGACCACCCCGGCACCAAGGAAAGACACGATGCGTGCCACCGTGCCGGTGCTGGCCATATCCACCAAAAACAGTTTTGCGACAACCACGCCGAGCAATACGGCGCCCAACATCCACAGCGTGCGCCGCTGACCCCGGCTGGCGACAAAGGTCAGCGCCAGACCGAGCAAGCCCCAGAACAGCGACACGCTGGCCTGCACGGTGTCGCTTTCAAACAGTGCCGCCTCGCTCCACGGCACGCCGGCCAAGTGATGCACCGCGCGCAGCAAGGCACCATTGGCCAGCACGAAACCCACCGCTGCCAGCACCTTGGGCAGCATGCCGCCCAGCACCGGCACGCCGTCGGGCTGAACCTGCCACCAGCGGAACACCACCAGCAACATCAAGCCCATGGCCAGATCGAGCGGGTTGAGCAGCGGCAGATAGGGCAAGGGCGTGACATCGCCCCCACCGGCCACGCTCACCAGCAGCGCCCAGCCGAGGCCGGCGACCGCCAGACCGGCGTTGCCCAGCCCGAGGTAGGCCTGCCGCCACGGCCCCGCCGGCCAGATGCAGCGCAGTGCCAGACGCTGCATGCCAATCATCACCAGCGCGATCACCGCAAGCACCGCGGCATGCGCCCAGCTGTCGCCGGCCACGGCGGTGTCAACCATCTCGCCCGCCGCCCAGACCAGCGCAATGCTCGCCAGCCACAGCCCGGCGGTGTGGCCATGGCGCAGCCACTTGGCGACCACCGGCGTGCCTTCGGCGCGACGCAGCGCGAACAGCGCCGAGGCCACGGCCAGCGGCCACGCGAGCAGGCCCCAGTCGGCCAGCGGGTGGGTGCTCGCATGCAGCAAGGTCAGCAACAGGGACAGGGCCATACCCGGCAGCGCCAGCAAGGCCGGCCCGTGCAGCGCCGGCCAGTTGAAGCGCCCTGCGGCCAGGCTGGCCAGCGCGCCACTGGCGGCGAAGAAGAGCAGGGCGGCAGCGGGGAGCTGTCGGTTGGTGAACCAGGCGTCCAGCTCGGTCAGGCCACCGGCCAGCCACCACAGCGTGGCCCACACCAGCAGCGCCGGGGCGGCAACCGACAGCAAACGCGGCCAGTGATCACGCGCGGTGTCAGCAAAGCGACTGCTGAAGAAACCGGCCAGCGCGATCAGCGCGGCGCCAAAGCACTGGCTATTGAACAGCGGCCAGACGCGCCCGTAGGCTTCGAGCCCGCCATCGGCCACAAAGAAGGCGCCCGCCGCCAGTTGCAACACCAGACCCGAGGCCATCGCCAGCTTGCGCGACTGGCGCGTGCCCACCCACAACAAGGCCGCGCCTTCCATGGCCCAGGCAGCGGCCGTCCATTGGCCATCGACGGCCAACGGAATGGTCAGCGTAAGAAAGGCGACGCCCAGCGCGAGGAAGGACTCAACCAACAAGCGCAGACTCGGTCGCGCCCGCCCATGCAGCCAGCGCGCCAGCACCACATAGAAGCCGCCGAGGGCCAGCGCGCTCCAGGCCAGGCCATAGGGCATGTCCTGCACCAGCGCGGCCTGCAGGCCGAAACCGACCACCGGCGTACCGAACACCAGGGTGCCGTCGACATAATCCTTGAGCGAGGGCGCGCTGCGCCAGGCGTAGAGCACGGCGGCGGCAACGTACATCAGCACAAAGGCGACGAGGAAGGGCTCGGTGCTGGCGAACAGCGCCGGGTTGTAATCCTTGGCGCCCCAGGCCAGCGCGATGGAGAAGGTGAACACGAAACCGACGAGGTTGAGCACCCGCCAGGCTTTCTTCCAGGCCATGGCCAGCAGACCGGCGTTGAGCAGCAGGTAGTAACCGAAGAGCATCACATGGCTGCCCTGCCCGGTCGAGGCGATGATGGGCGCCATGAAGCCGCCAGCGATGCCGATCACCGCCAGCGCCTGGGCGTTTTGCCACACCGCCAGCGCAGCGGCGAAGACCACCACCGCGAGCAGGAGCGCGAAGCCCAGCGTGGGCGGAATCATCTGGTACATGCGCATGGCGGCAAAAATGGTGAGGTAGAGCACGCCCACCCCGCCACCTTGCAGACTCAGCGCGTAGCCGCTGCGCTGCTTGCGCAGCCGCCAGCCGACCACCAGCAGCGCGATGCCGCCGAAGGCGATGCCGGCGAGGCGGAACTCGACCGGCAGCAGGCTGTTCTCGACGGCATAGCGCGCCAGAAAGGCGAGGCCGAAGAACAGCACCAGCAGGCCGACGCGCACCACGGTGTTGCCACCCAGCAGCCAGGCGCGGGCGGTGTCGTAGAGCTGGTCGAGCGTGCCGGGGCTGCGCTCGACCGGGGCGCGGGATGCGGGTGCCGGCTCACCACGACGGGCGGCGAGGATGTCGGCACCGCGACGGCGGACGGGTTCGGCTTGGGGAATCGGTGCGGCGGGCGGCGGCACCTCGGCCTCGAACACGGGCAAGGACGGCGCGGTCTCATCGGCCACCGGCACGCGTGGCGTCACAGGCGCCTCCTTTGGTACCCGCTCGGCGCCACCCGCGCGCAATTGCGCCACGGTCTGCTCCAGCAGCGCGACCCGCGCTTCGAGCTGCGCCAGCGCGGCGGCGTCGGCCTTGGGCTTACGGGTAAAGAACTGGATCACCGCGCCCACAATGGCACCGATCACCGCCCCGCCGATCAACTCTTCCAGCCCGCTGTCGAGGCCGGCCAGCGCCCCCAGCACCAATCCTGCAATGATCCACATACCGGTTTCCTGTTCTTATTTCTGGTCGCCGCGCAGTGCGGCTACCGTGTTCTGCAAGGCATCGACCCGCAGCGCGTCCGGCGCCACCGGCGCCCCCACCACCAGCGCGATGCGGTTGAACAGCCCGCGCCGCAGCGGCTTGCGCAGCGCCGGCCCGTCCTTGCGACTGAAGGTGCTGCCCCACAAGCCGCGCAGCGCCATGGGCACCACCGGCACCGGGCTGCGCTCGATGATGCGTTTGATGCCGGGACGGAACGGCTTCATCTCGCCGGTGTCGGTGATGCGCCCCTCGGGAAAGAGGCCGACCAGCTCGCCGGCGGCCAGCGCCTCGGCCACGGTGTCGAAAGCCTTTTCCATCATCGCCGGGTCTTCCTTGGCCGGCGCGATAGGAATCGCCCGGCTGGTGCGGAACACAAAGGAGAGAATCGGCCAGCGGAAGATGTGATGATCCATCACGAAGCGGATCGGCCGACGGCTGGCGGCCATGATCACCAGCGCATCGACAAAGCTCACATGGTTGGCCACGATCACCGCCGGACCGTCTTCCGGAATCTGCTCGTCGCCGGTCACCTGGAGCCGATACACGGTGTGCACCAGCACCCAGACGATGAAGCGCAGCAGGAACTCGGGCACCAGGGTGTAGATGTAGAGCGCGACGAAACCGTTGAGGATGGCGGTCATCAGGAACAGCTGCGCGATCGACACACCCGCCGCCAGCAAGCCGGCGCCCAAGCCAGCGGCGACGACCATGAACAATGCGTTGAGAATATTGTTGCCGGCGATGATGCGCGAACGGTGCGAGGGCGCGCTGCGGCTCTGGATGAGCGCATACAGCGGCACGATGAAGAAGCCACCGAACAGGCCGATCATCAACAGATCAAACAACACCCGCCAGGCGATCGCCTGCGACAGCACCGCGCCAATCGCAAGGCCCTCGCCCATCGCGCCGGCCGCCGGGCTGGCCCACCACAGATCGAGCGCGAACAACGACAAACCGATCGAGCCGAAGGGCACCAGGCCGATCTCCACATGCTTGCCGGAGAGTTTTTCACACAGCAGTGAGCCGGCACCGATGCCGACCGAGAACATCGCCAGCAGCAGCGTGACGGCGTACTCGTCGCCACCCAGCACGTCCTTGGCGTAGCCGGGGAACTGCGACAGAAACAGCGCGCCGTAGAACCAGAACCACGAGATGCCGAGCACCGACAGAAACACCGTGCGGTTGCTGCGGGTGAAGCCGATGGTGCGCCAGGTTTGGGTGAGCGGGTTCCAGTTCATACGCAGGCCGGCATCGGCGGCCGGCGCCAGCGGGATGCCGCGGCTGGCAAAGTAACCCGCCACGGCCAGCACCAGCACGGCCACCGACACCCACACCGTGCCGCCGGGTAGCGCGATCATCACCCCGCCGGCGATGGTGCCGATCAGGATGGCGATGAAGGTGCCCGACTCGACCAGCGCGTTGCCGCCGACCAGCTCGGTCTCCGCCAGATGCTGCGGCAGGATCGCGTATTTGACCGGGCCAAACAGCGAGGACTGCGCGCCCATAAGGAACAGGGTGGTGAGCATCAGCGGCAACGATTCGAGCGCAAAGGCGGTCGCCGCCAGCGCCATGATGACAATCTCGGCCAGCTTGATCAGCCGCATCAGATGGCTCTTCTCGAATTTGTCGGCCAGTTGCCCGGCAGTGGCCGAGAACAGGAAGAAGGGCAGGATGAACAAGCCCGCGGCGAGATTGACCAGCACGCCGGCGGAGAGCTCGGTGTAGCGCGCCGCCTGAAAGGTCATCAGCACCACCAGCGCATTCTTGTAGACGTTGTCGTTGAAGGCGCCGAGAAACTGGGTCAGGAAAAAGGGCAGGAAGCGGCGCTGATGCATCAGCGAAAACTGGGTCATGCGGGCCTCCGGTCGAAAAAGCGGCGGGTTTCAAAAATGCCGTCGGCCAGTTTGGCGCCACGGCTGGTCAGATGGCGCTTGAGCACCAGGTCAAACAGAATCGGATTGTGGTCGCGGACCGCTTCGAGCACCGGCACGGCCGCCGCATCCAGCATGTTTTCAGCCGCCAGTTGCGCGGGCGAGATCAGCGGGAGGATACCCGGCAGCGGGTAGTCGGTGCCAAACAGCAGGCGATTATGCCAGTGTTGTTGCTCGATGATTTCGCGCAGCACCGACAGATCGCGATTGCGCAGCGTGATGGCGGAGATATCCGCAAACAGTCGGTCGGCGTACTCCGGTGCGGCCATCAGGCGCTTGAACAAGTCAAAGCTCGGCAGCTTCGGGCCGTCGGGCCCGCGGTCGAGATCCACATCCTCGCCAATGCTCGCGCAGTGCGCCATCACCACCCGCACCCCGGCGTCAAGCGCCCGGCGCAACCGCAGCGGGTTGCCCCAGGCCGGCTGGCCGAGGCCGTGCACCGCCTTTTCTTCGCCGGCATGCGAGATCAGCGGCACATCCAGCCGAGCCAGCGCCGCGTAGAAGCGATCGCATGTTGGCGACGCGGGGTCGATGCCCATGGCCGGCGGCAACCACTTGACCGCCCGCGCGCCGGCCGCCACCGCTGTCTCAAGCGCGGCGACGCTGTCTTCACGATAAGGATGGATGGAGCACACCCATTCGAAGCGCTCGGGCAAGGCGTCGGCCACCTGTTGCGCATAGGCATTGGGCACATAGAAGGCCGACTGATCGGGCTGCGCCACGCCGTGTTCGTCATGCGCGTGATCGAAGGCGAAGAGCATCAGCTTGACGCCGGCGGGCATCGCGTCCATCAGGTTGTGCAGGCGCGCGACATAGCTCTGATCGACCTGCCCCGGCGCGTCGTGAGCACAGCCGGCGTTGAGGTAGAACAGGCGTTGCAGGTATTCGAGCGGATGCAGCGGGCTGAGCATGGTCTCGGAGATGGTGATGCCGCTACCGCCATCGCCCACCCCGGCCAGATGCGCGTGGCAGTCCCACACCTCGGCCGGATCGAGCCCGGCCCAGGCGGCGCGGATGATGTCGTGGTCGGCAATCTCGGCCGGCAAGGTCGCGCGGCAGGGATTGACCAGCCACGGCTGGCCCAACTGCCATGCCGCGGTACCGATCGCCGCACCGGAGAGACCACCGAGAAGCAGCCGGCGACGCATCGGGGAGCGCACGGTCGTGTTCATACCCCCTCCCCCGTCCGCTGCATCTGCTTGAGCGCCGGCATCAGCCACGAGCGCATGCCGATCACCAGGGTGAAGGGCTGGCGCTGGGAGGCCGGGAGCTTCTGGTCAGCCAGATGCTGGTTGGAGAAGTCCTGACAGATGCGGGTCAGCCGGTCGCGGAAAGCGGCGGCGAGGCCACGGCCGATCTCGCCATGCACCACGGTGAGCATTTCGGATTCGCCATCGAAGCCGCCGGCAAAGTAATCCTGCAGCACCTCCTGGCGGAAAAAGGCCATCACCGGGCCCTGCGGCAACCAGCGGAAACCCTTGGCTACCTTGAGGTGGTAGCGGTTGCCGGGGCGCAGGTCGATGATGCCGAGCCGGTCGAGCGCCGCCAGGCAACGCACGCCGTCCGCTTCGGTCAGCGCGTAGGAGGCGAGAATCTCGGTCAGCGACATCTGGCTCATCACGCAGATGGCCACCATCAGCAGCTGTCGGTCGGCCACCACGGCGCGCTCCTGGGCAAGCGTCAGTTGTTGAAGCAAGGGCTGGCTGTCGGCCACCTTGCGCGCCAGGTCGGCAAAATCCAGCCCCAGGGCATGGCAAATCGCATCAATCCGCGACAGCGGCAGATCGCCATTGGCGGAGAACATGCGCTTGATGCTCGATTCGGCCATGCCGAGCCGTTCGGCCAACGCGGCATACGTCAGCCCGCTCGCTTTGAGTTCGGCCTTGAGTGCGACAACGAGATCGGCGGTGGTGCTCATGGCGTGTGACCAGTCGAGAAACGATGGTCACAGTCTAGCCAGAGATCACTTTAAGTCCAGTGCAATAGTCACAAGTATTGAATAACGATACTTCTAGTGGCCTGAGCCTTACTCTTCGCTCATCCCGATCCGCCCCACGCCGGGCAGCTTGAGCGCCGGCGGCGACAGATCGAGTCCGAGCGACAGGCCCAGCAGATTGATCTCCAGCCCCTCCTCTGCGGCGAGCGTCACCCCCAGCAGCCCGGCCAGCGACACCTGGAAGCCGCCGCCGCTTGGCGCGCGGGCGAACACGCCGGTGTCGGGCAGGTAGTCCTTTCCGATCGCCGTGGGCGGCAGATCGAGATGCAGTTCGGGCACGGCACGGCCGAGATACGCGATGAAGGTGTTGCTGTTCGGCCCCGGCCACACCCGGTATTCGTGCTGGTGCGGATAGGCCGTAGCCGCGGCGCGAAGGCGTTCGATCAGCGCGTCGACCTCATCACCGCCGCGCAGCGCGCGGATCAGCGTCGGCGCGTTGCCATACCAGTAACCATCGGGTACGCCCTCGCCCACACGCACCGCGTTGCGCCCCTGCGACACGCCCCAGCCGACCACTTCAAAACGGGTGTAGGCGTCGGCGCCTTGCGGCTTGGCGGCGATCCAGGTGTGCACACCAAACGCACCACGCCAGCGGAAGGCACGCGCCGCATACACATGGATGACCGCCTCGGGCGTTTGGGCCGGCAAGGGGGCGATGCCGGTACTGTCGCGTCTTGCCGTGCGCCAGTCGGTGGCCTGCGTGTCGTCGGCCAGATGCCGGGCCACGGCCACGCCCAGCGGCGCCAGAAAGATGGCAAAAATGACAAAGAAGTAACTCAAGGCTCGCATCATGGCGCTAAGCGTTCCTGTTTTCTAGACTTAGGATTGGTCCGACCTCGGCGCAACAAGTTCGCTGCCGACACATAAATCGGTTTCCTGTCGGGCCGGGAGTCTCTCATGACACGACTGAAACTCACGCTGCTCCTGCTCACGACACTCTGGCACGGCCCGTCGGTCGCCGCCGACGACTGGCTGACGAATCTGCAAAAAGGCGACTGGCAGAAGGCCATCGAAGGCGTGACCAGGGAAGCGGCCCCGTCACGCACGCAGCGCTCGACCGGCGCGCCCCCGGCGGCGACGCCGCGCGCCACACCGCAACGCGCACCGGCCACGACCGCCGCCCGCACCCGCGCGCGGGCGGCGAGAGAAGCGCGCGCGGCGCAGCGGGCCGCGGCGAGGGAATCCCGCAGGGCGGTCAACAGCCGCCGCGCGACGCCCCCAAGCGACGCCGACCGCGCCGAGCGCCGACGCTCACGCAGCCGCTAGCACCGCCCGCGCGCCATCGGCCACGGCGTCCGACAACTTCGCCATCAGTGGCGACTGCACCTGCCAGTGATGCCAGTAAAGCGCGATATCTTCGGCATGGCCGGGCGCGGCATCGACCAGCGTGCCGTCGCTCAGTTGCGCGGCAATCTGGATAGCGGGCACAAATCCGTAGCCCAGCCCCGCCGCCGCCATGGCCCAGAAGCCCTCGGATGAGGGCACCACATGCTGCGGATACTGCCCGGCGTCGAGTCCGAAATGCTGGCGCAGGAACAAGTCGTGCATGTCGTCATGCCGGCCAAACACGATGCCGGGCGCACGCGCCAGCGCCTGCCGGGTGAGCCCGCGCGGGAAGTGCCGCGCACAGAACTCGGGCGAGGCCACGCACAGATAGCGCATCACCCCGAGCGGGCGCACCGCACAGCCGCGCATGGCGTCCGGCCGGGTGCTGACGCAACCGAGCACATCGCCACCGGCGAGCAGCGCATGGGTGTGATCCTGATCGTCGACCACACAATCGAGCACCACCGCTTCGTCCTTCACCACTTGCCGCACGGCCGGCAAAAACCAGGTCGCCAGCGTGTCGGCGTTGACCCCGACCGACAGCCGCACCGGCGCATGCGCCCCGTCGCCGGCCAGCGCCCGGGCCGCCTCGGCCTCGATCAGCCGAAGCTGCGCCACATAGGGCAGCAGGCGCCGACCCGCCGGCGTGGGCTGCACCGGCTTGCTACGCACCAACAACACCTGGCCGAGCTCGGCTTCGAGCAGCTTGATGCGCTGAGAGACGGCGGACTGGGTGAGGTTCAAGCGACGCGCCGCAGCCTCGAAGCTGCGCGTTTGCACCACCGCATCAAAGGCTTGGTAGCGAGCGTCAATCATTAGAATTTTTTCACTGAACAGAATAAATTTAATTCTACTTAACCATGGATCGCACCGCAGCGACAATCTCGTCACCTCTCCGGCAAACGCCGGCCCCCTCTTTGCAGGACGACAGCGATGACCAGTGTTTTCTTCAGTGGATTTGGTGTAACCGTCGGGCTGATCATGGCGATCGGCGCGCAAAACGCGCATGTGCTGCGTCAGGGTCTGCGCCGCGAACATGTGCTGCTGACCGTCGCGGTCAGCGCGATGTGTGACGCGGGCTTGATTCTGCTGGGCATGGCCGGCGTCGGTCCGTGGCTGAGCAGCAGCGCCACGGCCATGGCCGCGGCCAAGATCGGTGGCGGCGTGTTTCTGCTATGGTACGGCGCTCGCGCCGCACGCTCGGCCTGGCGGGGGCATGCGGGGATGAACACCTCGGGCTCGCAGGCACTATCGCGCCGTCAGGCACTGGCCGCGGCGGCCGGGTTCAGTCTGCTCAACCCGCATGCCTATCTGGACACCGTGGTGCTGATCGGGGCGGTCGGCGCGACTCAACTCGAAGCGGCGCGCCCCGCCTTCACGGCTGGCGCCATCGCGGCCTCGTTTGTCTGGTTCGTGCTGCTTGGCTATGGCGCGCGCTTGATGGGGCCGCTGTTCCAGCGCCCGGTCGCCTGGCGGGTGCTCGACAGCATCGTCGCGCTGACGCTGTGGAGCATCGCCGCCAGTTTGCTGCTGGGCTGATTACGTGCCCTTGAAACTGGGCTTGCGCTTGTCCAGAAACGCGGTCACGCCCTCGGCAAAATCGCCGGTGGCGCTGCACCGCGAGAAGGCCTCGGCCTCGCTTTGCAGCTGGGCTTCGAGCTGGTTGTCGATGCTCGCGTTGATCAAGCGCTTGAACTCACCATAGGCATGACGCGGGCCGGCCTTGAGGCGGGCCACCAGCGTATCGACCGACGCGTCCAGTTCGTCGGCGGGCACCACCCGGCTGACCAGGCCGAGGCGCAAGGCCTCGTCGGTCTTGAAGCGATCCGACAGCATCAGCAACTCCAGCGCCTTGCGCCGGCCGACGACCCGCGGCAAGAAGTAGGACATGCCGCCATCGGCCGACAAGCCGATCGCCGCGTAGGCGGTGGTGAACACGGCGTCGTCGGCGGCCACGGCCAGATCACAGCCGAGCATCAATGACAGACCAAAGCCCGCGCAGGCGCCACGCACCTTGGCGATCACCGGCTGAGGCAGCGACTGCAGCGTCTCGACGGTCGGGTTGATGTGATGCACGATCATGGCCTTGAAGGTGGCCAGCCGCGCCTGCGGCGTTTGTCCGAGCTGGCGGGCGAAATCATTCAGATCACCGCCGGCCATGAAGTGCGCGCCGGCGCCGGTAACCACGACCACTTCCACATCGGTGCGAGCCTTGAGCGCGCGGGTGGCCGCGGCCAGATCTTCCATCATTTCCAGCGACAAGGCGTTGAGCGCCTCGGGGCGGTTGAGCGTGAGCGTTGCGACGCCGTCGACGACATCGAGAGTGGCGGTATTGGCCATGGGGGCTCCTTGGCGGATTCGGTTCGGTGGGGCGCCGGCGACCCTGCGCGGCAGCGCCTGCTGTGCCCAACTATACTGCGCCTTTCGGCGGCCCGCTGCCGCGGTGCTTGCCGGCACTGGAACCTGCGACGCCCGCCCGCACTCTCACCCAGGACTTTTCTGAGGAATCCGCCGTATGCCACCGGTCACCCGTGCATTGATCATCAGCACCGTGCTGATTTTTTTGCTGCAACTGAACGGCGGCATGGTCTATCTGACGCCCTTTGCGCTGTGGCCCACACTGGGCAATGTGCTGACCGCCCCCTGGCAACTGGTGAGCTACAGCTTTCTGCACGGCGGGATCGGTCACATCTTCTTCAACATGTTCGCGGTGTATATGTTCGGCAGCGAGCTGGAGCGCGTCTTTGGCGCGCGCCGCTACGCCATGTTGTGGTTCGCCGGGGTGATCAGCGGGGCCTTGGCGCAGATCGCGGTCGGCATGCTGTTTGGCTCACAGGCGCCCGTCATCGGGGCGTCGGCCGGCGTGTTCGGGCTCCTGCTGACCTATGGCGTGCTGTTTCCGAAGCGCCGTGTGGTGCTGCTGATCCCGCCGATCCCGATGCCGGCGGCGCTATTCGTGGCGCTCTACGGCGCGCTCGAACTCTTCCTCGGCGTCACCGGCCTGCAAACCGGCGTGGCACATTTTGCCCACCTGGGCGGCATGCTCGGCGCAGGCTTGATGCTCAGGTACTTTTGGTCGTCTCGACTTCGGCGCTGAGCCAGGTGTCGGTAAACACCCTCGCCGGCACCGGCTTGCCATAGAAGTAGCCCTGCAAAATGCGGCACCCCCCGGCGACGAGAAAATCGCGCTGGGCGGCGGTCTCCACCCCCTCAGCGACCACCGCCATCCCCAGGTCGCGGGCCAGCGACATGGTGGCGCTGGCGATGGCGCGGTCTTCGGCGTCGTCGGGCAGATCCTTGACGAAAGAGCGGTCGATCTTGAGCCGGTGGATCGGGAAGCGCTTGAGATAGGCGAGGCTGGAATAGCCCGTGCCGAAATCATCCAGCGCGAGCGTGAAGCCCATGTCGCGCAGGCCCCACAGCCGATCGACAATATCGCTGCCGGCCTGCATCAGCGCGCTTTCGGTGATCTCGAGTTCGATCTGGGCCGGGTCGGCGCCGGTCTCGTCGAGAATGTCCTTGAGCCGCGTCTCGAAGCCGGCATGACGGAACTGGATGGCCGAGATGTTGATCGCCACGCGCACATCGGGGCGCCCCTCGCTCGCCCACTGGCGCTGCTGACGACAGGCCTCGCGCAGCACCCAGTCGCCAATCGGCAGAATCAGGCCCGAGGTTTCGGCCACCGGGATGAAGCGGTGCGGCGGCACCTCGCCCAGATCGCGGCTGGTCCAGCGCAGCAGCGCCTCGCAGCCCACCACATGGCCCTCCGGCATGCCCATCTGCGGCTGGTAGTGCAGCGCCAGTTCGTTGCGCTCGATGGCGCGGCGCAAAGCGGTTTCGAGCATCAAGCGCTGATAGGCCTGGGCGTTCATGCGATCTTCAAAGAAGCGGTAAGTGTTGCGCCCCGCATCTTTGGCACCATACATGGCCAGATCGGCCTGCTTGAGCAAGCTGTCGACATCACAGGCGTCCTGCGGGTAGAGCGCTATCCCGATGCTGGCCGACACCACCAGTTCGTGCCCCTCGATCGAGAAAGGCGACACCAGCGCCGAAGTGATCTGGCGCGCCACGGCGGCGGCGTCTTCGGGCTGTCCGAGCCGCGGCACCAGCACCACGAATTCGTCGCCGCCGAGGCGCGCCAGCAGGTCTTCGTCACGCAGAACGGACTTCAAGCGATCGGCAACCGCCCTGAGCAGCAGGTCGCCGACCGGATGGCCGAGCGAATCATTGACCGTCTTGAACTGGTCGAGATCGAGAAACAGGACCGCCAACTGGTCGCCATGGCGCTCGGCGCTATTGAGCGCCTGCGCCGTGTTGCGCATCCACAGGGCGCGGTTGGGCAGTTGGGTGAGTCCGTCGTAGTGCGCGAGAAACTGGATATGCGCTTCGGACTCACGCGCCAGCGTCACGTCCTGCACCGTGCCGCGCACCCGCAAGTCGCCATTCGGCAAGCTCACGCTCTCGATCTGGAAGTGACCAATACACGCCGCCTCACCCCCACGGGAAAATCGTGCATCCAGGGTGGCGGCGCCAACGGCATGGCGCAGGCGGTCGATCGCTTCGGCCAGGTGGTGGCGATCATGCTCGGCCACACAGGCCAGCATGCTCGCCAGGTCGGTCGGTGAATCGACCGCGAGACCGAGCAGGCGACACAGCTCATCAGAACAGCGCAGCCCCGACGCCCCGTCCAGCTCCCAGCTCCCCAGCTGCGCAATCGCCTGCGCTCGGGCCAGCGCGACCTGCTGTTCGCGCAGGCGTTCGCTGGTGGCCGCCAGCTGTGCAGTGCGCTTGCTGACCAGCCCCTCAACCTGGAGCGTATGGGCGCTGGTCAGCAGCAAAAACGCGCCCAGCATGCCGACGGCCAGCAGGTTGGTCACCAGCGCAATCCAGACCACCCACCCGCGCTGCAAGGAGGCATAGCCGGGCAATGCCGAGACGCGCACATCCCAGGTGCGGCTGGCAAAGCTGAAGTTGTCCGCCAGATTCAATCCGTCCGCGGCGCTCAGATCGCGCTCGCACCCAGCGGGGCCGTATAAGCGCACCGGGCCCTGCGTCGGGTCCAGGTCCGACATACACAGGCGCAGATGGGGCGACAGGCGATTCTCGATCGCGGCGTCTACCGTGTCCCCCAGGCGCAAGGCGACATACGCCATGCCCAGGCGCTTCGGCGGACTCTGCCCGAGCTCGGTGTCGAACACCGGTTGGTAGATGACCACACCGAGCTGGTCACCCGTTTCCTGCTGCAGCCGGATCGGCGGTGTCGCCACGGGCAGTCCTGTCCGCTCAGCCTGCTCCAGGGCCACCCGCGCAGGCCCGAAACCCAGCGGGTTGAGCCCGATCACCGCGCGATTGACGGCAATGGGCTCGGCATAAACGATCGGGTAGTAGCGCGGCGCCGGTTTGACCGCCAAGGCGTGTCCGTCGTCATCGCGCTCAAAGATGTCAAAGTCTTCACCCAGCTCGGCACGCATGCGCTGCATGAAGGCCGGGCGCTCCGCTTCGGTCACGCTCGGCGCCCAGCCCATGACTCGCAAGCCCTGGTAACGCGCAAACCAGGGTTGGCTGAACAGGCGGAAGGATTGCACATCGGCACCGCGCTGCACGGTGGCCATACGCTCCAGCGCCTGCAAGGCATCGAGATGGTCTTTGACCCGCGTGAAGATGCGCCCCATCAAGGCATTGACGTCACGCTGGAACTCATCTTCCAGGCGCTGCTTCTCCCAACTGCCAACCTGAAAAATCAGCAAGGCCATCATAAGCAGGGCAAAACACATCGGCGGCGCGACGACGCGCCTGCGGGGCGCCCAGGCGTCTCTCGGGCGCCCCAGCATCACGAAAATCAGCGGCACACAAATGAGTACGCCGAGCGAATCGCCCGCCCACCAGTTCCACCAGCTGAACGCCGCCTCTTCCATCGGCAGCGAGCCGGTCAATACCAGCACACCCACGCCGATACTGGCATTGATCAGGCAACTGATCGGCCCCGCCAAGAACAGAAAGGCCATGATCTGCCGGGCGCGATCGAGCACGACCGGGAAGCCTGTCCAGCGCCTTGCCAGTGCCGCGCCGGCCGCCGCTTGCAACACGGCCCCGACCGCCACAAAAAACGGCGCCACACTGCCTGATGCCGGCAAACCGGCTTGCCACAAGGCCACCAGATTGACCGCCAGCGCACCCAGCCCGATGGCCGGCAGCATGCGCAGCCCATAGAGCAACACGCCCGCCAAGGCGATACCGGCAGGCGGAAACAATGGCGCCACATAGCCGGGTGAAATGGCCATTTGAAGCGACAACACACCTGTCACCGAGTAAGCCAGAAACAACAGGATGGCGTGCTTGAGCCAGGTTGGAGTCAGCATTGAGAAATGAGCAAGAACGTGCCTGAGAGATTGACGGAGTCTACGGCACATCGTGGCGAATCTTGATCTAGATCCAGTACTGCGCCGGTCGCTTTGTGAGGACCGGCAGGCACCGCGAGTCGCGATGCAGGGGAGAGCCGCAAGCGTGCCAAATCCGTTACCATGCAGCTTTCAATTCAAACGGTCGTTTGATTATGACAAACCCTGATTTCGCCAATCTCTCGCTGTCGCTAGACAACGGCATTGCCCGCATCGCCTTCAACCGCCCCGACTGCGCCAACGCCCTGGATGCCGAGTTATGGGACGCCATGCGACGCGCCTTCCAGTGGGCGGACGACACCGATGCCGTGCGCGTGGTCGTGCTGGCCGGCGAGGGCAAGCACTTCTGCGCCGGCATCGACCTTGCCCTGCTCGCCGGCGTCCCGGCGCGCATCCGCCACGCCGACCCCGCGCGTGCCCAAGAGAAACTGCGCCGCCTGATCCTCGACATGCAGGACTGCGTGAGCGCCATCGCCCGTTGCCGCAAACCGGTCATCGCCGCCATTCAGGGCGCCTGCATCGGCGGCGGGGTGGATATCGTCACCGCCTGCGACATGCGCTATGCCAGCGCCGAGGCGCGCTTTTCGGTGCGCGAGATCGACATGGCCATGGCGGCCGACGTCGGCACACTGCAGCGCCTGCCACGCTTGATCCCCGACGGCATCGCGCGCGAACTGGCCTTCACCGGCCGGGAGTTCGGTGCGACCGAGGCGGCACAACTCGGCTTGGTCAATCGCGTGTTCGACACCCCCGAGGCCTTGTCCGCCGGGGTGGAGAAGATCGCACAGGCCATCACCGGCAAATCGCCCCTGGCCATCCGCGGCACCAAAGCGGTGATGGACTATAGCCGCGATCACAGCATCGAGGACGGCCTGCGCTTCGTCGCCAACTGGAACGCCAGCGCCCTGCTCACCCGTGACATGCAAGTCGCCGCCCAAGCCATGCAGACCCGCCAGGCCCCGCCGTTCGACGACTGAACATCATTGAAAGTCCCCACCCACCGCCTATGCTTAGCTTAATGGCATAGGCGTGGGTCCGGCCGGGCCCACAAGCCACCGCAGGACGGCCAGTTGGGGGGGGGATCGCCTTGGGCAAAACGGCATTCATCAGCCACGCCTCCGAAGACGCCGCACGCGCCATGGAGGTGTGCATCGCGCTCGAAGCGCAAGGCGTGCCGTGCTGGATCGCGCCGCGCGACGTCACGCCGGGCCGTGACTACGCCTCCGAAATTCTCGACGGCATCGCCGACAGCGCAGTGTTCGTGGTGCTGCTGTCGGCCGAGGCCAACGCATCGGGTTTCGTGCGGCGCGAGGTGGAACGCGCCGTCAGCAAGAACAAACCAGTGTTCCCCGTGCGCCTCGAAGATGTGGTGCCGTCCAAGGCGCTGGAGCTGTTCATCTCCTCGGCCCACTGGATCGATGCCTGGGCGGCACCACGCGAGGCGCACTGGCAGCGCCTGGCAGAGGTGATCCGAGAGGAGGCTGGCAGGCCGCCTCCTGGCCCCGTGCATGCCCCGACATCCGGCGGCCCGCCACCGGTCAAGAAGCGTGGCCCCCCGATCGTGCTGGCCGGGGTCGTTGCGGTGGCACTGCTCGGTGGCCTCGGCTGGTGGCTGTCGCGCGCCCCGACACCGCCGACGACCGCTCCCCTTTCTGCAGCGAAGCACGACACGCCCTCGGCCGACACACCGCCCGTCGACGAGCCGGCAGCACACACTCCATCGACCGCGGCGCCCGCTCCCAAGGCGAGCGCCCCTTCGCCCGCCATGGCGGCCTCCGCGTCCGACGCCGGCCCCTGCCCGCAGCGCCTGTCGGTCAATCCCGCGCTGGAGACGCCCTTCGCCTGCCACTGCAGCGCCGAGGCCACACGCGACGGCACGGTGTGGGGCACCGACAGCTACACCGTCGACTCGACCCTGTGCGCCGCGGCCGTACATGCCGGCGTGATCGGCCGCGAGGGCGGCACGGTCACGGCGCTGCGCGAGGCGGGGCGCGACATCTACATCGGCACCGCACGCCACGGCATCGCCAGCTACGACTACGGCCGCAATGCCCGCAGCCTGCGCTTTGCCGGCGCGCCGGCGCCGACACCCGGCCCTGAACCCTGCCCCCAGCGGCTGTCGATCAACCCCGATCTGCCGCTGCCCTACACGTGCCACTGCACGGCCGGGGCGATACGCGAGGGCGCTGTCTGGGGGACGGATGTCTATACACGCGACTCCAACCTGTGTGGCGCAGCGGCCCATGCCGGCGCGGTCGGACGCGAGGGCGGCGACGTCACTGCGCGCGATGCACCGGGGCGCGATCTGTACATCGGTACCTCGCGCCACGGCATCGGCAGCAACGACTACGGCCGCTACGCCCACAGCATCCGTTTCGACAGCATAGCGGTCGCGACCGGGCCGGAACCCTGCCCGCAACGCCTGTCGATCAACCCTGATCTGCCCACGCCCTTCACCTGTGTCTGTAGCGCCGAGGCCGTCCGCAGCGGCACGGTGTGGGGCACCGATGTGTATACCGGCGACTCCGGCCTGTGCAGCGCGGCCGCCCATGCCGGCGCGGTGGCTCGCTCCGGCGGCCCCATCACGGTCTATCGCGAGGCCGGGCGCGAGCTGTATGTGGGCAGCCAGCGCAACGGCATCAGCAGCGGCGATTACGGCCACTATGCCAGCAGCCTCCGCTTCCTGATCCGGACCTTCTGAACGCCGACGGCCCGCACTTGGCGGGCCGTCTATCGTCTGCGCAGGCAGGACGTAAGCTCAGAACCAGTCTTCCTCCATCGCCATCAGCGGTTCCACACCGGCTCGCGCGGTACGGATCAGCGACGCCGTCTCGGGTAGCAGCTTGGCAAAGTAGAAGCGCGCCGTGACCAACTTGGCGGCGTAGAAGCGATCGCCGCTTTCCACCTTGTCGAGCGCTACGCGGGCCATGCGTGCCCACAGGTAGGCGAACACCAGGTGACCGACCACGCGCAGGTAATCGACCGCGGCGGCACCGACTTCCTCGGGGTTGCTCATCGCCTTCATGCCGACTTCGGCGGTGAGCTTGGTCACTTTTTCGCCCAAATCAGCCAGCGGCAGCAGGAACTCCTGCATGCGCGCGTCCTGCATGTTAGCCAGGGCGAACTGCTGAATCTCGGCGCCGAACTTCTTCAGCGCCGCGCCCTGATCGCCGAGCACCTTGCGGCCGAGCAGGTCGAGCGACTGGATGGTGTTGGTGCCTTCGTAGATCATGTTGATGCGGTTGTCGCGCACGTACTGCTCCATGCCCCACTCGCGGATGAAGCCATGGCCGCCGAAAACCTGCATGCAGTGCGAGGTGGCCAGCCAGCCGTTGTCGGTGAGGAAGGCTTTGACGATGGGCGTCAGCAAGGCGATGGTTTCGCCGGCGTTGCGGCGCACCTCGGCGTCGTCGGTGTTCTGCTCGCGGTCGATCAACAGCGCGATGTACATGCCCAGCGCCCGACCGCCCTCAGCGTAGGCGCGGGCGGTGAGCAGCATCTTGCGCACATCGGGGTGCACGATGATCGGGTCGGCGGCCTTGTCCTTGGCCTTGGCGCCGGACAGCGCACGGCTCTGGCCGCGCTCCTTGGCGTAGGCGGCGGCGTTCTGGTAGGCCACTTCGGTCAGGCCGAGCGACTGCATGCCGACACCGAGGCGGGCGGCGTTCATCATCACGAACATGGCGGCCAGGCCCTTGTGGGGCTCGCCCACCAGGGTGCCGACAGCGCCGTCGAGCACCATCTGACAGGTGGAGTTGCCGTGGATACCCATCTTGTGTTCGATGGCGCCGCAGTAGATGCCGTTGCGCTCGCCCACGCTGCCGTCGGCGTTCACATGGAACTTGGGCACGATGAACAGCGAGATGCCACGGCTGCCGGCGGGGGCGTCGGGCAGGCGGGCCAGCACCAGGTGGATGATGTTCTCGGCCATGTCGTGCTCGCCGGAGGAGATGAAGATCTTCTCGCCGGTGATGCGGTAGCTGCCATCGCCCTGCGGCTCGGCCTTGCTGCGCAGCAGGCCGAGGTCGGTGCCGGCATGCGGCTCGGTCAGGCACATGGTGCCGGTCCACTCACCGCTGGTGAGCTTGGGCAGGTAGGTGGCTTTTTGCTCGGGCGTGCCGTGCGCACGCAAGGCATCGTAGGCGCCGTGGGTCAGGCCCGGGTACATGGTCCACGCCTGGTTGGCGCTGTTGAGCATTTCGTAGAAGGCCTGGTTCAACGTCACCGGCAGGCCCTGGCCGCCGTAGTCGGGGTCGCAGGACAGCGCCGCCCAGCCGCCATCGACAAACTGACGATAGGCGTCGGCAAAGCCCGGCGGGGTGGTCACGGCATGGGTTTGCGTATCCAGCGTGCAGCCGATCTCGTCGCCCTCGCGGTTGAGCGGGAAGAGCACTTCGGACGCAAACTTGCCGCCCTCGTCGAGCACCGCGTTGATGGTGTCCACATCCAGCTCGGCATGGGCCGGCATGGTCTTGAAGGCCTCCTCGACCTTGAGCACTTCGTGCAGGACGAATTGCATGTCACGCAGGGGCGGGGTGTATTGACTCATCGCGATCTCCTCAATGCGGCGGCCTCTTTCGTGCCGCGCTCGAACCGAACGTTCGTACGTTTTTAGAAGCAAAAAAATGGGCGGGTGAAAGGCGCCGACGCCACGCGCCGGCGCCTGCAGACTTACACGCGCTCGAAGATGCCGGCCGCGCCCATGCCGGTGCCGATGCACATGGTGACCATGCCGTACTTGACGGAGGAGTCACGCTGCATGGCGCTCATGATGGTGGCGGTGCGGATCGCACCGGTCGCGCCCAGCGGATGGCCCAGCGCGATGGCGCCGCCGAGCGGGTTCACCTTGGCCGGATCGAGATCGAGCTGACGCATCACCGCCAGCGACTGCGCGGCGAAGGCTTCGTTCAGCTCGATCCAGTCCAGCTGCGACTGCGTCAGGCCACCGGCCTTGAGCGCCCGCGGAATGGCTTCGATCGGGCCGATGCCCATGATATGCGGCGGCACACCGGCGACCGAGAAGCTGACGAAGCG
The DNA here is from genome assembly GCF_007625205.1 of Denitromonas ohlonensis. Lineage (GTDB taxonomy): Bacteria > Pseudomonadota > Gammaproteobacteria > Burkholderiales > Rhodocyclaceae > Nitrogeniibacter > Nitrogeniibacter ohlonensis. The sequence continues at coordinate 111,806 of NZ_VMNI01000006.1, forward strand.
GGCGATCGGCGTCACGCCATAGCGCTTGACCGCCGCCTCGCTCATCAGCAGCACGGCGCCGGCGCCGTCGGACATCTGCGAGCTGTTGCCGGCGGTGACCGAGCCGCGCGCGGCGAACACCGGGCGCAGCTTGCCGAGCTTTTCGAGCGCGGCATCGGCACGCGGGCCTTCGTCGGTGTCGCACAGCGACTCGATCACGCGGACCGTGCCGCCCTCGCCCGGCACATGAGTGCGCACGGTGTAGGGGGTGATCTCGTCCCTGAAGTGGCCGGCGGCAATCGCCGCGCAGGCGCGCTGGTTGGACTGCAGGGCGAAGGCGTCCTGGTCCTCGCGGCTGACCTGCCACTGCTCGGCGACCTTCTCGGCGGTCAGACCCATGCCGAAGGCGATGCCGAAGTTCTCTTCCTTGGCGAAGATGGCCGGGTTGAGGCTCACCTTGTTGCCCATGATCTGCGGCATCACGCTCATCGACTCGGTGCCGGCGGCGATCATCACATCGGCCTGGCCGAGGCGGATCTGGTTGGCGGCGTCGGACACCGCCTGGATGCCCGAGGCGCAGAAGCGGTTGGTGGTCACGCCGGGCACGGTGTCGGGCAGGCCGGCCAGCAGCAGGCCGATACGGGCCACGTTCATGCCCTGCTCGGCTTCGGGCATGGCGCAGCCGACGATCACGTCGCCGATCTCCGAGGCATCCAGCCCCGGCACCTTGTCGACCACGGCGCGCAGCACATGCGCGAGCATGTCGTCGGGGCGCACGTTGCGGAACATGCCGTTGCGCTTGGCCACCGGGGTGCGGGTGGCGGCGACGATGTAGGCTTCTTGAATCTGTTTCATCTGTGTCTCCCGATCAGTTACGCAGCGGCTTGCCGGTTTCCAGCATATGCACGATGCGCTGCTGGGTTTTTTCGTTCTTGAGCAGCGTGACGAACTGGGCGCGCTCGACGTCGAGAATCCACTGCTCGCTCACCCGCGCATTGGTCTCCACCTCGCCACCGCACAAGGCAGTCGCAGCGGCCTTGGCCACGGTGTAGTCGTGCGCGGAGATAAAGCCGCCTTCGGCCATGTTCATCAGCATCATTTCGCAGGTGGCGATGCCGTTGCGACCGGCGACCGTCACCGCGTTGCTCATCATCGGCGGGCGGTAGCCGGCTTCGGCCATGGCGCGCGCCCGGCGGATCGCCGCGTAGAGCAGCTCGTGCGGGTTGAACAGAATGTCGTCCGAGGCCTTGGCGAAGCCCAGTTGCACGGCTTCGAGCGCGCTCTTGGCGACGGTGGCCATGGCGATGGTCTGGAAACTGTTCTGGATGTAGAGATACACATCGCCGCCGGCCGCGCGCTGCGCCAGGGTGTGCGCCTGCAGGGCGAACTCCTTGCAGCCGCCACCGGCCGGGATCAGGCCCACGCCGGCTTCGACCAGGCCAACATAGCTTTCCAGCGCCATCACACGGTGCGACGCGTGCATCACGAACTCGCAGCCGCCGCCCAGCGCCATGCCCTGCACCGCAGCCACCACCGGCACCTGCGCATGCTTGAGCGTCATCGAGGCGCGCTGGAACTTGTCCACCGTGCGCTCGAGCAGGTCGAACTCGCCGGCCTTGAGCGCCTCGGCCACCTGCATCAGGTTGGCGCCGACCGCGAAGGGCGCGTCATGCCACACCACCAGGCCATCAAGATCGCGCTCGGCGCGGGCCACGGCTTCAATCACACCATCCAGCACTTCATTGCCGATGGCATGCGCTTTCGAGGTGATCGACAGAATGCCGATGCGCGCGTCCTGATCGGGGCGCGTCCACAAGCGCACGCCTTCGTTTTCCCAGATCGTCTCACCACGGTCTTTCGGCGCTTCGCCGAGGACTTGCTCGGGGTAGAGCTGGCGGTCATACACCGTCAGGGCCGAGCGCGCCTTCAGCGCATCATCGGCGGCGGAGTAGGAACCGGCGGCTTCATGCACGCCCTCGCGGGCAAACACCCAGGCCGGCAGCGGTGCTTTGACCATGGTCTTGCCGGCGTCGATGTCAGCCTGGATCGCTTGCGCGATGTCGGCCCAGCCAGCGGCCTGCCAGGACTCGAACGGACCCATGCTCCAGCCAAAGCCCCAACGCATGGCGAAATCCAGATCGCGCGCGTTGTCGGCGATGTCGGCCAGGTGATAGGCGCAGTAATGGAACACGTCGCGGAAGATGGCCCACAGGAACTGCGCCTGCGGGTGGCTGCTGGCGCGCAGCTGGGCGAACTTCTCGGCCGGATTGCGGTTCTTGAGAATGGCCGCCACTTCGGGGGCCACCTCGCCGGCGCTGGGGCGGTAGTCCTGCTGCGCCACGTCGAGCACCATGATTTTCTTGCCTTCCTTGCGGAAGATGCCGGCGCGGGTCTTCTGACCCAGCGCGCCTTTTTCAATCAGCGCGCTCAGCCACAGCGGCGCCTTGAACAGGTCGTGCCACGGGTCATTCGGCAAGGTCGCGTCCATGGTGCCGATCACATGCGCCAGGGTGTCCAGACCGACGACGTCGGCGGTGCGGTAGGTGGCGCTCTTGGGGCGGCCGATGCTCGGCCCGGTCAGTGCATCGACTTCGTCAAAACCGAGGCCGAGCTGCTGGGTGTGATGCATCACCGCCAGAATCGAGAACACGCCGACGCGGTTGGCGACGAAGTTGGGCGTGTCTTTGGCGCGCACGATGCTCTTGCCCAGGCGGGTGGTCAGCCAGGCTTCGAGATCGTCGAGCATGGCGGCGTCGGTGGTCGCGGTGGGGATCAACTCGACCAGCGGCATGTAGCGCGGCGGGTTGAAGAAGTGGATGCCGCAGAAGCGCGGACGCAACTCGGCGGGCATGCCTTCGGACAGGGCGTTGATCGGCAGGCCCGAGGTGTTGGAGGCGAAGATGGCATCGGGCCGGACGTAGGGGGCGACCTTGGCGTAGAGATCAAGCTTCCACTCCATCTTCTCGGCGATGGCCTCGATGATCAGATCGCACTCGCGCAGCTTTTCTAGATCCGAGCCGTAGTTGGCGGCCTCGATGTACTGCGCGCGGTCCTTGCTGCCCAGCGGCTTGGGGTCGAGCTTCTTGAGGCTGGCGATGGCCTTGTCCACGATGCCGTTGGGCTTGCCGTCCTTGGCCGGCAGGTCAAACAGCACGACGGGCACATCGGCATTGGCGCAGTGGGCGGCGATCTGCGCCCCCATCACGCCGGCGCCCAGCACCGCCACCTTGCGAATGATCAGTTTGCTCACATGCTCCTCCTGTCACTTCCGTGAGTACGTTGGCCGGCTTTGCCGGCAGCAGGGCGGTGTTGTCGCGAGGCTCCGCGGCGGCTGCCGAGGTGCATCACCAACCCGCACTATTCTTTTGCCGAGGCGTTCAATATGGTCCGCTTCGGCGGTCTTTTCCACCTGCCTGAAAGACACCTGTTCAGGCAGTTCATTCCCGACTCAATAAAATAGATCGAACGTTCGTTTGAATTTTAACTAAAAAAAATGGTTTGGCAAGACCTCTCGAACATCATGTGCCCAGGGCGACTGCCAAAGCCCCCGCCGCAGGCGACACATCAGCCGATGGCGCATTGAAGCCCGCCACGATAAAAGGCATCAGCCGACGCAACATCGCCTCGGGACACCCCGCTTCCTCCAGCGCATAGATCTCGGTCATGCGCATCACGTCCTTGCCCGCCATTGCGTAGGCGACCATGCCGACAAAGAAGTACATCCGCCAGACCACGTCCGCCTCGGACAATGCCGGCAAGGCGCGCATGAAAGCGCACTTGTAGCGCTCCACCGCCTCGGCATATTCGGTGGGAAAGAAATCCTCCACCCCGGCCTCGGGCTCATAAAAAGCCCGGCCGATCATCTGCTTGAACACCGCGCCGGAGATAGTGCCCTTACGGGTCAGGCGCAGTGCAGACGAGATGAACGCCTCAACCAGCACGTCCACCGGAACCGGCGCACCACCCGCCTGCGCCTCCAGGCGATCGAGATAGCCCACCCGGCTGGTATCACGCTGGCCCAACGCCCGAGCATACACAGCCTCCATCAAGCCCTTCTTGGAGCCGAAGTGATAGCTCACCATCGCCAGCGGCACGCCGGCTTCGGTGGTGATCTTGCGTAGCGACGTCGCAGCAAAGCCGTGTTCGGTGAACAGATGCTCAGCCGCGTCGAGCAGGCGGGTTTTGGCGTCAGTGGTATCGCTGCGGGTCATGTTCGTATCAAGGCAAAGAAAAACGGCGCGGCTATCGCCGCGCCGCTCGATCCGGTGAGGATCAGAACGCCATGGAGTACTGGGCGCCGAGGATCAACACGCTGGAGTCGTAGGTACCCGTCACACGACCACGGCCAAGTGCGCTCTGGTCGTTGTCGATTTTGGTTTCGGGCACGATCAGGTAAGCGATACCGAAATCAAGCTTCGACGTCGGCGTCACCGCCCACTGCGCACCAGCACTTAGCCAGGTCCGGTTGCTATCCGGCAACGACACGAGACGCAGTTGCGCACTGCGCACCGGCGTCTGATCGTAGGCCACGCCGAACTTCAGCTTCCAGTCGTCATTCAGCTTGTAGTTGGCACCGAGTGCGACACGCCAGGTATCGCGAAACTCTGCGTCCAGCGTCTGCACGGTTTGGCCCGACAGCGTGCCGGAGGTGCGGACGATGTCGATTTTCTTGATGCTGCTCCAACCGGTCCAGGACAGATCACCGAGCATTTCCCAGCGATCGTTCAGCTGTTGGGTCAAGCTCAGAATAAAGGTGTCAGGCAGTTCGACATCGGCCTCGGCCTTGCCCGTGGTGAGCGAAGCGGCTGCGCCGGCCAGCGTACCGTCGACCTTCAGATCACCCGTCAGCGTGTGCTTGACCTTGGAGCGATACGACACGCCCAAACGGGTCGTATCGGACAAGGTAAACAACGCACCAACGTTCCAGCCCCAGCTGTCGTCGGATGCATCCAGCGTGACATTGGTCGAAGCGAGGGCGGCACTGGCTACCGCAGCTGTACGCACATACTCAGCCTCCATCCGCTGCCAGTTCAAACCAAAACCAACCGACACTTTGTCGTTGACGCGATACGCGATCGACGGGTTGATGTTGACGGTCTTGATGTCGAACTTCTGTGCCTGAGCGGCACCGACCCATGCCTCGTCATACTCGGTCACCAGACCAAAGGGGCCGCTCATGCCGACGCCAACGTACAGGTCTTTGGTCAAGGCCCAGGACAGATACGCGTTGGGGATGAATGCCCATGAGCCGGCATCGTCGCCGTCGCCCGACCCCGCCAGCGCGCCAACGCTCGAACCTTCGTCCTTGAACTTGAAGGACGGCAGAACCGCATTCATACCGCCGGACACCTCACGCTCTTTCAATTGCGTCATACCCGCCGGGTTAAAGAAGATCGTGCTGGCGTTGTCGGCCACCGCGGCTGAACCCGCATACGCATTGCCCAGGCCGCTGGCGTTTTGCTCCAACAACTGGAAGCCGGCCGCTGCGACATGCGCGCTGCCCAAAGCCAATACCGCCAGCGGTACCAGACGTGCGATGTGTTTCGTTTTCATTTTTTAGTCTCCTCACTGCGCCAAATAATGCCCTTGCGGGTCTTTCTCCCGGCCACTGCTGACCGGTCACTCAATACAGGCCGTCACACCCCGTAACGCCCTACCAAATCACTGATTCAGCGGCGGCAACGGCCGCTTTTTTCCTTCGTTGTCCACCGACACATAGGTCAGCTTGGCCTCGGTCACCTTGACCACCACCGGGTCTTCCGGATGCCGCTCGGCATAGACCTCGACCGCGATGGTGATCGAGGTGCGCCCTTCCTTGACGATGGTGGCGTAGAAGCTGAGCAGGTCGCCCACCGACACCGGCTGTTTGAACAGGAAGGAGTCGATGCTGATCGTCGCGACCCGACCGCAGGCCCGCCGCCGTGCGGGAATGGCACCGGCAATATCGACCTGCGCGGCGATCCAGCCGCCGAAAACGTCGCCGGTCGGGTTGGTGTCGGCCGGCATGGGCATCACGCGCAAGGCGAGATCCCGGTCATCGGGCAGGCTGCAAATCTGGGTGTCGTGAGTCATGTGCTTTACTCCGTGTCCGTCAGGCGCCTTCCGGCACCAAAGGCGAAACCGGGTCATCAATGACTGGCCCGTCGCCCCGCGTCTGCAAGGTCTGGATCGGCCCGCCGCGGAATGGCGCAAAACCGGTTCCGAAGATCACGCCGGCGTCGGCAAGGTCGCCATCGGCCACCACGCCAGCGCGTACACAGCGCTTCGTAGCCTGCAAAAGTGGTTCGATGATACGGTCAGCCAAACCGGCAGGGATTGATCCAGATGTGGCTTTTTGTGCCTTGCCGCCCGCCCATACATAGAAACCTTCACCGGATTTCTTGCCCAGCTTGCCCGCCTCGACCCGCTGCATCAGACCGCGCGGCGCGGCACCGGCATCGCTACCGGTGAGCGCCTGACCTGCCGCCACGGCAATGTCGAGGCCGACGGTATCGACCAGCTCGACCGGCCCGATCGGCATACCCCAGGCGACCAGCGCGGCGTCGATGGTTTCGGGCGCAATGCCCTCATCCACGCAGCGCAGGGCTTCGAGCATGTAGGGGCCGAGCACGGCGTTGACCAGGAAGCCCGGCGCACTCTTGACCGGCAGCGGCAGCTTGTCGATCTTGCGCACGAAGGTGGCGGCGCGCTTGACCGCGTCGGTATCGGACTGCTCGCCGGTGACCACTTCGACCAGCGGCAGCATGGCCACCGGGTTGAAAAAGTGGATGCCGACCAGTCGCTCGGGTGCGCTCAGCGCCGTGGCAATGTCTTCGAGCCGCAGACTGGAGGTGTTGGTGGCCAGCACGGCCTCCGGCTTGGCGCGGCGTTCGATATCGGCAAACAGCGCGCGCTTGGCCTCGAGGTTTTCGTAGATCGCCTCGATGATCACGTCGGCATGCGCCACGCCATGACCCTGCGGATCGGGAATCAGGCGGTCGAGTGCGAAGCGCGCCTGACGCTTGTCACTACGGAATTTCTTGTCGTAAAGCTTGGCGGCGCGCGCCACGGCCGGTGCGATGCGCTCGGCGGACTGGTCTTGCAAGGTCACGGTCATGCCGCGCAGCGCACACCACGCGGCGATGTCACCGCCCATCACGCCGGCGCCGACCACATGCACCCGCTGGGGCGCGAAGTCACTGTCCTTGCCAAAGCCCTTGAGGCGCTCCTGCAGGAAAAACACGCGCACCAGATTCTTGGCGGTGGATGAACGGAAGATCGCATCCATCGACGAGGCACTGCTGCTCGGCACATCCAGCGCATTGCCGCCGTAGTTGGCCCAGATATCGATAATCGCGTAAGGCGCGGGATAGTGCTCAGGGCGGGCCTTGGTGGCCACCTGCTTGCGCGCCTTGCTGGCCACGATCGACTTGAGCGAGCCGTTCAACAAGCGCTGCATGAGGGGCAGTTTCCGCGCCGGCTGGCCGGATAGTGCCAGCACACGTGCGGCGTTGTCCATCACCCGCGGCGCAACGCAGGCGTCGGCCATACCAAGCCGATAGGCACGCCTGGCGTCCAGGCCCTTGCCGGTGAGCATCAGGTCCAGCGCCGCGCCCGGGCCGATCAGCTCGGGCAGTCGCAGCATGCCGCCCCAGCCCGGCACAATACCGAGCATGACTTCGGGCAGCGCCAGCCGGGTGCCGGGTTCATCCACCACGATGCGATACCGGCAGGCCAGCGCCAACTCCAGACCGCCGCCCATGCAGTGGCCGCGAATCAGGGCCAGCGTCGGGAAGCTCACCGCGGCGAGCTGATTCATCAGATCCCAGCCGCGCTTGACCAGCGCACGCGCCGCCTCGGCCGAGTCTACCTGCGTGAACTCTTCGATATTGGCGCCGGCAATAAACCCGGCCGGCTTGGCCGAGGCAATCACCAGCGCATTGGGCGGCTGGCTGGACAACGCCGACAACACGCGCGAGAGTTCGCTCATCGCCTCGGACGAGAGCGTGTTGGTGCTGCTCTCGGCCGCGTCAAAGTCCAGCCAGGCCAGGCCACCGTCTTCACGGCGCAATTGCCAATGTTTATAGGTCATTCCATTCGCTCGCGTCGTTCGCGCCCGGGATCTCCGGGGCGCATCACACTTGATGTCCATGGGCGGCAAAAGCCACGCACAAGGCGCCGGCGCCCACATTGATGGCCGCGGTCTGACTCATGTGCGAAACCAGCACCTCGACACCCGCGGCATGCGCCGCCTTTTCCATTGGTTCAAACCCTGGCATCGCGCCGACGCGATCCACCGGGCCGCCGTAACTCACACAAATGCAGGGCACATCCAGCCCTTGCACAATTTGCCGCTCGACACGCGCAAACAGTGACTTCACGCCGCTTTCAAACCCGCGCACCTTGTCGACCGGGCGGGTGTTGTCCCGGTGGGCATAGAGCACCGGCTTGAGGTTGAGCAGCGAGCCCACCGTATAGGCGGCCCAGTTCACGCTGTGGTCGCCCTTCTTGGCCGCGCGCCGCATGATGTAGTACAGGTCGTCAGCCACCATGAAGGCATGCAGCCCATCGGCAACATGCGACAGCCGCGGGCTCATCGCGTCCAGTGCCGTGCCCGCGTCGCGTAGTCGTACCGCCTCATAGGCCAGCACGCCTTGCCCGGCAAACAGGGTGCGCGAGTTGATCACCGTCGCGCCCCAGCTCAGGCTCAGGCCCGCCGCGCGACGCACTTCGCGCGCGCTTCGCCCGGCCGTGAGTGCCGCCTGCGTGGCATGCGCAAAAATCGGGCTGCGTCCGCTGGTGATGGTCATGCACACCAGGTGGTCATAGGTGCTCACCCAGCTTTCCAAAAACAGGGCTTCTATCTCGCCGGCCGACAAGGGCGCCGACTCGGCATGCAGTTCGGCACGCCTGTCCTGGCGCTCGCGATAGAAGGCCGCGGTGCTGACCGGGTCGCGGGTGTCGACCAGATGGCGATCCCCCACACGCAAGCCGATCGGCAGCACATGGATGCCCTTGTCCGCCAGGAAGTCACCCGGCAGATCGCAGGCCGCGTCCACCACCAACCCGATCCTCATCGACGCACCTCGCCAATCCAGCGAAAACGGGTTTCAACACCTGTAGAGACAGGCCCGAAGGCTACGGCGGACGCGGGGCTTGGCAATATGCAGGGGGGCATCACCGCCTCCCGCGCCCGACCGTAACCTGTCGCCCTCACAGGGCTTCAACCAACATGGCACCGCCTTGTCCGCCACCAATGCAGATACTGGCAATGCCGCGCTTGCCGCCGTTGCGGCGAAGCACATTCAACAGATGCAGCACGATGCGCGCGCCGCTGGCGCCGACCGGATGGCCTTGCGCGACGGCGCCGCCATCGATATTCAGACGACTTTCGTCGAGCACGCCCATGGCGGCGTCGAGACCGAGCTCGTTGCGGCAGTAGTCTTCGTCGTCCCAAGCGCGCAAGCAGGCGATCACCTGGGCGGCAAAGGCTTCGTTGATTTCCCACGCATCCAGATCGTTCAGCGCGAGCCCGTGGCGTTGCAAAATCGGCGACGCCGCATGCACCGGACCCAGGCCCATCTGATCGGGCGCGAGGCCGGCCCACTGGCTGTCGGCGATCTTGCCGATGGGTTCGAGGCCGTGCTTGTCGACCGCCGCTTCGGAGGCGAGGATCAGCCATGCGGCGCCATCGGTAATCTGCGAGCTGTTGCCGGCAGTCACCTTGCCGTAACGCTTATCGAAGAAGGGGCGCAACTTGGCGAGATTGGCGGCCGTGGAGTCGGCACGCATGCCGTCGTCCTGCGCATACACTTTTCCGTCGCGGTCGATCAGCGGAATGATTTCGTCGAAATACCCGGCGGCCTGCGCGGCGATCACGCGCTGGTGGCTGCGTGCGGAGAATTCATCCATCTCCTCACGACTGATGCCGAACTTCCAGGCCAGGTTTTCGGCGGTCTGGCCCATCAGCTGGCCGACGATCGGATCGGTCAGGCCTTTCATGATGCCGATCACCGGTGCCAGATAGCCGAGCTTGAACTGGCGCAGCGCGGCGACTTTTTGCCCAGCGGTTTTGGTCGCGTACCAGCCCGACAGCCAGCGCACCATGGCGTCGGACAGCAGCAGCGGCGCCCGCGACAGCGCATCGGACCCACCGGCCAGCACCAGATCGGAACGCCCGGCCTGAATGTTGACCAGCGCAGAATCCAGCGCCTGCATGCCGCTGGCGCAGTTGCGCATCACCGTCCATCCCGGCACCTTGAGCCCACAGCCCATGCGCAGCGCCACCACCCGGCCGATGTTCACTTCATCCGGCGAGGGGCTGGCGCAACCGAGGATGACCTCGTCGAGCTGGTCGGGCGCAAAGCGCTGGCGCGACAGCAAGGCAGAGCCAGCCGCAGTGGCCAGATCGGAGGCCGCGAACGGCCCCGGCGTGTTGCGCGACTTGAGGAAGGGCGTACGCGCCCCATCGATGATGTACACCGGCTTGTTCATGGCGAGCCCCCTTACGCGACTTTGCGCCGTGCGTTCTGGTCGTCGGGGGTGACATCTTCGAGCGCGGCGCGCAGGCCAAAGTCGTACTCGAAGTCATCGACCCGGATCACTTTGTCGCGCAACTCGCCACGACGACGCATCACCGCGTATTCCACGTCGGTGATCACGCGGGCCTCGAGTGCCTTGGCGTAGAGCGCATCGACGCCACCGCCAATAAGCAGGCCGGGGGAAAACTGGCCGCCCTTGATCGCGCGCTTGACCTTCTGCTCGATCGGCTCGGCCTCGACCGTGGCCAGCAAGGCAGCCTCCAGCGCGGCGACCGGATCTTCGAGATCGGTGCCGACGTAGGAATCGGCCACCAGGCGATCGCGCGTGGCGGACGGCGTGATCAGCAGCTTGGCCACGTCGTGACCGAGGCGGTCGGATGGCACCACATAGGGGCGACCGATCGGGAACACCACCACATGACGCAGGAAAGCGGCGAAGAGCTTGTTCGGGAAGTTGGCGATCACGCCTTCGAAGGCGTTCTGGATCTTGAACATCGCATCCCACACCGCCCAGTGCATCAGCGGTGCATCGTCTGCCTGACGGCCTTCGGCCTCGTAGCGCTTGAGCGTGGCAGATACCAGATACATCAGCGAAAGAATATCGCCCAGGCGGGCCGACAGCTTTTCCTTGCGCTTGAGCGCGCCGCCCATGGTGCCCATCGAAATGTCGGACAGGAAGGCGAAAGCGGCCGAGTAACGGGTGAGCTGCTGGTAATAGCGCTTGGTTTCGGGTGCGATGTCGGCCGGAACTTTGACGAAGTGCGAACCGGTGAGGCCCATCACCAGCGCCCGTGAAATATTGCTGACGGTGTAGCCGATGTGGCCCCAGAAGGCTTTGTCGAAGGTCTCGAGATCGTTGTCCTGCGCCGCATGCATTTCCTTCAGCACATACGGATGGCAGCGGATCGCGCCCTGACCGAAGAGGATCAGGCTGCGCGTCAGGATGTTCGCGCCTTCGACGGTGATGCCGACCGGGATCTGCTGGTAAGCGCGGCCGAGGAAGTTCTGCGGGCCGAGGCAGATGCCCTTGCCGCCGATCACGTCCATGCCGTCATTGACGGTCTGGCGGGCGCGCTCGGTAACATGGTATTTGACGATGGCCGACACCACCGAGGGCTTCTCGCCGAGATCGATCGAGCTGGCGGTCAGCACCCGCGCCGCGTCGGACAGATAGGTGTTGGCACCGATCCGGGTCAGCGCTTCTTCGACGCCCTCGAAGCGGCCGATGGCCGTCTTGAACTGGTAGCGCACGCGAGCGTAGGCACCCACGGTGCGCGCGGTGAGTTTCTGCATGCCGGTGTTCGAGCCCGGCAACGAGATCGAACGGCCGGCCGCGAGACACTCCATCAGCATGCGCCAGCCCTGACCGGCCATGGCCGGGCCGCCGATGATGAAGTCGAGCGGCATGAAGACATCCTCACCACGAATCGGGCCATTCATCCACACCGCGTTGAGCGGGAAGTGACGGCGACCGATATCCACGCCCGGGTGGTTCCACGGCACCAGCGCGCAGGTGATGCCGACATCTTCGGTGTCGCTCAGCAGATGGTCGGGGTCGAACATGCGGAAAGCCAGGCCAAACACGGTACACACCGGCGCCAGCGTGATGTAGCGCTTGTCGAAAGACACGCGCACACCGAGCACTTCTTCGCCCTGCCACATGCCCTTGCAGACCACGCCGGCGTCAGGAATCGAGGCCGCATCGGAACCGGCCCAGGGGCTGGTCAGCGCAAAGGCGGGAATCTCCTGCCCTTTCGCCAGGCGCGGCAGGTAGTGGTTTTTCTGTTCCGGCGTGCCGTAATGCAGCAGCAACTCGGCCGGACCGAGGGAATTGGGCACCATCACCGTCACCGCGGCGGCGGACGAGCGCGTCGACAGCTTGGTCACTACCTGCGAGTGCATGTAGGCCGAGAAGCCCTTACCACCGTATTCCTTGGGGATGATCATGCCCAAAAAGCCCTGGGTCTTGATGTAGTCCCACACCACCTGCGGCAGATCCTGCTTCTGGGCGCTCTCCCATTCGTCGGTCAGGCGGCACAGCTCGCTGGTTTGCACATCGAGAAACTGCTGCTCCTCGTCGGACAGCTTGGGCCACGGATAGGCCAGCAGCTTGCGCCAGTCGGGCGCGCCGGCGAACAGGTCGCCCTCCCACCACACGGTGCCGGCTTCAAGCGCGTCCTTCTCGGTCTGCGACATCGAGGGCAGCGCCTTGCGAAAAGCACTGAGCGTCGGCGCGCTGATCAGCGACTTGCGCAGCGACGGCACCAGAAAAACGCCCATGATCGCCACATACGCCAGTAGCGTCAGCACTACGGCGCCGATCGGCCACACACCCACCCAGGCCAACCCGGACAGCCATACCAAGCCCGCCACAAACCAGGCAAAAAATGGCGCTCGCCCGTAGGCGAGCGCACCTGCCAAGGGAGGGAGGGACAGAAAAAACCAGATCATGTGCTACATCTCCTCGCTGGGTGCGGCGCGTTCTATTGCGCGCTCACACCTTGACCATCACGCCGCGTCGCGGCGGATTGCTCTTGATTCAATGACCTCTTCCGGCAAGGGCGCCCGCAAGCCCCCCAGCAAGAAAGACATCAGTCGCGGCATCAACCGCGTGGGGTCCTCATCATCAAAGTCCCCGGCAAACAACTTCAATGCATCCGTCCCGGCAATGGCGTAGGACATCGCCCCCATCATGAAATGGAAGCGCCACAGAATTTCCTCGCGTGGCACATCTGGCAGCGCCCGATACAGCGCATTCATGAAACGCTGCACCACCTCTGCATATTCTTCGGCCAGAAACTGGCGCACAAACTCGTTCGGCTCGGTGTAAGTACGACCCAGCAAGCGCATGAAGGTCGCCCCGCCGTGCTCGGTATCGGCCGCCATCTTCAACGACACACCAAAAAAGGCGGCCACGATCTTGCTCGGCTTGAGCGGCGCACCGTTTGCCAGCGACTCCTCGGCCTCGAGCGCGCCCAAGCGGTCGCGGTTCAACTCGGTCAGACGCCGCCGAAACACCTCCTGAATCAGCGCATCCTTGCTGCCAAAGTGATAATTCACCGCCGCCAGATTCACCTCTGCCTGGCCCGTAATCATTCGCATCGACGTGGCTTCGAAGCCATGCGTCATAAACAGCGATTCCGCTGCATTCAAAATCCGCGCCCGGGTATCTGGACCCTGCTTTGCCGTTGCCTCGCTCATGGGGATCACGCTCCTTCGTTCTTGTTTTGTATTGGGGCAGATCATCGCAATAGCAAAAGACGCAATCCTGTTCAAACGTTCGTTTGAATCATACGTTCTGCTAAAACGATGTCAACTGATTTCTAGGTCTCCCGCCCAAAAAGATCAATCGGCGGTGCAACATAAATACTTGATGCAATGCAACATTTTTGCCGCGCCGCAGACTCATGATGCCGCAGTGGACGACAAAAGGGGCGCCTTCGCGCCCCTTTTGCCATGTGCACTCTCGCTTACATCAAGCGTCCGGACTCGGTCCGCCGCGCATCATGCCGCGCCCCATGCCCTCGCGCTTGTCGCCCCGCCATGCACGCTTCTCTTGAAGCTGCTTGCGCTGCTCGGGTGTCAGCACCTCATAAACGGCACGTTCGCCAGCAATGCGCGACTGCATCATCGTGGCCATGGCGACCGACTGCTGCTCGGTCAATGCCTTGACGCGCGCTGCATCGTAGTTTTCAGCGGTGGCGGCTTCACGCAGCTGATTCTTGAGATCACGCATAAGCTTCATCTGCTCACGCATTTTCGGCATCTCGGCGTGCTTGAGTTCAAAGATCTGGTCGCGCTGCGCTTCGGTCAGATCCAGCCCCTTGAGCATCCGCATCATGCCGCCACGGCCGGGGCCATCCATACCCGGCCCCATGTGCATGGATGCCTCGCACCCGCCCTTGCCGCCACCCATGCCAGGCGCGGCTTGTGCGGCCAGGGGCACTGCCAACGCAATGCTGCTGGCCAACAGAAAGGCACCAATAATCGATTTACGCTTGTTCATCATGCTCTCCTTGATTCGTCGTCTATCCGGTCCGGGGCGAGTCCCCCTCCACCGACAGCTGCAGTGTCGCGCTGCGCCCCGTAAAGCACGGTTAACCCGGGGTAAAGACAGGTAAAGCGGCGTAAAGGCGCTCGCCAGTCCTTTTAGCCGCCGTATCATTGGCGCCATGAACGAAAGAATCGTGGAGTCGAGATGACGCGCGTGCTGCTGGTCGATGACGACCTGGAACTCTCCGCCATGCTCAAGGAGTACCTGGCGCAGGAAGGCTTCGAGGCCACCACAGTGGCCGATGGCGAGGCCGGCGTCGCCGAGGCACTGTCGGGCAACTACGCCATCGCCGTGCTGGACGTGATGATGCCGCGCCTCAATGGCGTTGATGCCTTGCGCCGCATTCGCCAGGAGAGCCGGATGCCGGTCCTCATGCTCACCGCGCGCGGTGACGACGTGGATCGCATCGTCGGCCTGGAGCTGGGCGCCGACGACTACGTGCCCAAGCCCTGCAGCCCCCGCGAACTGGTGGCTCGCCTGCGCGCCATCTTGCGCCGGACCGCCATGCCCGAGCCCACCACCGATGCCGACGAATTCACCGTCGGGCCGCTGCGGCTTTGGCCCGCGCGACGCGAAGCGCAGTGGGCCGGCGAGGCGCTGACGCTCACCAGCACCGAATTCACCTTATTAGAAGTACTGGTCGCCGCGGCTGGGCATGTCGTGAGCAAAAACACCTTGTCCGAAAAAGCACTCGGCCGGCCGCTGGCCCGCTTCGACCGCAGCATCGATGTCCATGTCAGTAGCTTGCGCCACAAACTGGCACCGCGCGACGATGGCCGCTCGTGGATCCAGACCGTACGCGGTCAGGGCTACCAGTTCGTGCGGGAGTAACACCATGGGCCGCCTGTTCTGGAAATCCTTCATCGCCCTGTGGCTGACACTGACCTTGTCGGTGCTCGCGGTCGGCGCCGCGGTGTGGCTGTATCGGGGCACGAACGAAGACGCTGCACGACTCGAAGTGGCCACCTACCGCTCAAACATAGCCCTCGATACCGTCGAGTCCGTGCTTCAGCACGGTGGGCCGCAAGCAGCCCACCAGTTTCTGATGCGCCGACCGCCCCGCGGCGGGCCCTCCGTGCTGGTTGTGGACGCGAACGGCCACGAACTCCTCGGGCGCCCGGTCCCCCCCGACCAGCACGATCACACGCGCCAGATTCAAACCGCCGATGGCGCGTCGCTCCAACTCATTGCCGTACCGCCCCCGGCGCGCAATCACGGCTTTGGCGCACGCCGCACCCCGCCGCCGCTGTGGGTGCCGGTCTCCACCATCTTGCTGGCCAGCCTGGTGTTCAGTGCCTTGCTGGCGTGGTACGTCGCCAAGCCCATTCGTGTCCTGAAGCGCGCCTTCGACGCCGCCGCCGATGGACAGCTCGACACACGGGTCGCGCCGCTGATGGGCGGCCGGCGTGACGAGATCGCCGACCTCGGCCACGACTTCGATCGCATGGCCGCTCAGCTCCAGGCGCAGATCGCCGCCCAGCGCCGACTGCTGCATGACGTCTCGCACGAGCTGCGCTCGCCGCTGGCGCGCATGCAGGCCGCCATCGGTCTGGGTCGCCAGAGTCCCGACAAGCAAGACACCATGCTCGAGCGCATCGAACGCGAATCGGCCCGACTCGACACCCTGGTGGGCGAGCTGCTCACCCTGTCCCGCCTCGAAGCCGGCGCCAGCGGTCGCGCGGAGCATCTCGAACTGGTGGAGCTGATTGCCGGCATCGCCGACGACGCGCAGTTCGAAGCCGAAGCCCGGGGCCGCAGCCTCGTCTTCAGTGGCGAAGGCGAATGCTGGACCTGGGCACAGTCCGAACTGATTCACCGTGCCTTCGAAAACGTGATCCGCAATGCGGTCAAATACACCGCCGAGGGCACGCAGGTCGACGTCACGGTTCAGCTATCCGCCGATCATGTTCAGGTGGTGGTCGCCGATCGTGGCCCGGGCGTACCGGCCGACGAACTTGAAGCCATCTTTGAGCCCTTCCATCGCAGCGACGCCGGCACCGACGCCCCGGGCTTCGGCCTCGGGCTAGCCATTGCCCGCCGCGCACTGGCGGCGCATGGCGGCCAGATCCACGCCCAATCGCGCGAAGGCGGCGGGCTGGTGGTTGAAATGGTTTTACCGCGGCGGGCGCAGGCCCCTCAGGGCGCCAGCTAACGCGCGCGCGCCGGCCCGGCTCAACGCAGCCGGGCCAGCCAGCGATCATGCCGCCGCCCGAGCAGCATTTGGGCGAACACGGCCCCGAGCAGCGCCAGCGCCATGTCGGACTGGGTGTCCCACGGGTCGCCCTGAGTGCCCAGAAAATCTTCAGCCTGCCCGCCCATCACCACCGCCGCCAACCATTCGATCAGCTCATAAGTGGCCGAGATCGCCAGACAGATGCAGCACACCAGGAAGAACAACCAGCGCGGCCGGCGCAGCACCTGGAGTCGCAGCAGCAACTCGCGAGCCACCATGGCCGGGACAAAACCCTGCGCAAAATGGCCAATGCGGTCATAGGGGTTGCGCGCGAAATCAAATACGTCCTGCAGCCAGAAGCCCAGTGGCACGCGCGCATAGGTGTAGGTCGCGCCGAGGATCAGGATCAGCGCATGCACCGCAATCAAGGCCAGCACCAGCCGGGTGAGCGGATAGCGGCGGTGCGTCGCCATCAACAACGGCAGCGCCATCAGCACCGGCGCCACTTCCATCCACCAGGTCAGCCGGTCGTGCGGCGAAATACCCGACACCGCCAGCGCGACAAGCACGATGGCCACCAGCGCCCACTCGAAGCGCGCCCCCCGATCTGCCATGTTGCGCCCTCCCATCACTTTTCCAGCGCGCACGGTAGCACGCATGACGCCGACCCGGCAGCCCGGTACACTGGCCGATTGCTGGCCACCAAGAGCCCCCGACATGCCCACCCCCGACACCCTCATCGCCTTTCTTGGCATCGCCCTGATCATCACCTTTGCGCCCGGCCCCGACAACCTCATGGTGCTCGGCCAGAGCCTCGCCCGAGGGCGCATGGCCGGCTTCGGCATCGCCGTTGGCTGCGCGCTGGGGTGTTTCACCCATGTGCTGTGGGCCACGCTGGGCGTCAGCGCCGTGCTGGCCGCCTCGCCCATGGCCTTCACTGCACTCAAGCTGGCCGGCGCGGCCTATCTCGCCTGGCTAGGCATTCAAGCCATCCGCAGCGGCGGGCAATTGGCGGTGAATGCACAAGCAGCGCCCGCACGACCATGGCGCAAGGATGTGGGGCGCGGCTTTGTGGCCAATGCCATCAACCCCAAGGTCGGCCTGTTCTTCCTCGCCTTCATGCCGCAGTTCGTCCATGCCGAAGCCGGCAGCGCCACGCTGCAGATGCTGGTGCTCGGCTTGGTGTTCATGCTGCAGACGGTGCTGGTGTTCGGCGCCGTGGCCTACCTGGCTGGCGGAATCGGCCGGCTGCTCAAGCGCCGCCCCGGCGTTGCGCCCTGGCTCGACCGCATCGCCGGCGTGATCTTTCTCGGCCTGGCGCTGCGCCTGGTCCTTGACGACACACAGGGCTGAGCCACATGCGACGACACCCGCAAGGCGCCCTGCCCGAGCCGGCCACCGGCCAGCGCCATGATCTGACCACCATCAAAACGCTGCTCCCCTACCTGTGGAGCTACAAGGGGCGCGTGTTTCTCGCGCTGGCCTGCCTGCTCGGCGCCAAGGTCGCCAACGTCGGCGTGCCCATCGTCTTCAAGCACATGGTCGATGCGCTGTCGATCACGCCGGAGCAGGCTTTCATCGTGGTGCCCGCGGCCTTGGTCATGGCCTACGGCGCGCTGCGCTTCATGACCTCGATGCTGACCGAACTGCGCGAGCTGATCTTCGCCCGCGTCACCCAGCAGGCGGTGCGTAACATCTCGCTTCAGGTCTTCCGCCACCTGCACGCACTATCGCTGCGCTTCCACCTCGAACGCCAGACCGGCGGGCTGACCCGCGACATCGAACGCGGCACCCGCTCGATCGGCTCGCTGATCAGCTACACGCTGTACAGCATCCTGCCCACGCTGGTCGAAGTCGGGCTGGTGATCGGCATTCTGTATGTGAACTACGATCCAATCTTCTCAATCATCACCGCCGTTGCGCTCACGCTCTACATCAGCTTCACGGTCAAGATCACCAACTGGCGCACCGCCTTGCGCCGCAAGGCCAACGAGCTCGACTCGGCCGCCAACGCCCGCGCCATCGACAGCCTGCTCAACTTCGAAACGGTGAAGTACTTCAACAATGAAGAGTTCGAAGCCCGCCGCTACGACGACCAGCTGCGCCAATGGGCCGACGCGCAAATCAAGAACCAGCTCTCGCTGTCGGGGCTCAACATCGGCCAGGCCGCGATCATCGCCATCGCGGTCACCAGCATGCTGTGGCAGGCCTCCATCCGTGTCGTCGATGGCAGCATGACGCTCGGCGACATCGTGCTGGTCAATGCCTACATGCTGCAGCTCTACATCCCGCTCAACTTCCTCGGCGTGATCTACCGCGAAATCCGCCAGGCCCTCACCGACATCGAGCGCATGTTCGGCCTGCTCAACCAGCCCCGCGAAATCGCCGACAAGCCCAACGCCAGCAGCCTCGCCGCTGACAACGCCACGGTGCGCTTCGAAAAAGTCAGCTTCGCCTACGATCCGGCCCGGCAGATTCTGTTTGAGGTGGACTTCGAGATCCCGGCGGGCAAGACGGTTGCCGTGGTCGGGCACTCCGGCTCGGGCAAGTCCACCCTCGGCCGGCTGCTGTTCCGCTTCTATGATGTGACCGGCGGGCGCATCACCATCAATGGCACCGACATCCGTGACCTGCAACAAGACAGCCTGCGTCAGGCCATCGGTATCGTGCCGCAGGACACCGTGCTGTTCAACGACACGCTGCGCTACAACATCCAGTACGGCCGCCCCGAGGCCGCCGACGGCCTGATCGACACCGCCGCCGCGGCGGCCCAGCTCACCGACTTCATCGGTCGTCTGCCCAATGGCTACGAAGCCCGCGTCGGCGAACGCGGCCTCAAACTCTCGGGTGGCGAAAAGCAGCGCGTGGCGATTGCCCGCGCGCTGCTCAAAGACCCTGCCATACTGATCTTCGACGAAGCCACCTCGGCGCTCGACTCACGCACCGAAAAAGCCATCCAGGCTCAGATCGACCTCGCTGCCCGCGGCCGCACCGCGCTGATCATCGCGCACCGCCTGTCCACCATCGCTCACGCTGACGAAATCCTGGTCCTTGACCAGGGCCACATCGTCGAACGCGGCCGACACCACGCCCTGCTCGCCGCCAACGGCGCCTATGCGCAAATGTGGCGGCTGCAGCAACAGGAAGCCAGCGAAGCGGATAGCGCGAAATAGCGGGCGTTCAACGCCTGTCTCAGAACGCTTCCGGTGAGGTTTGGTAGGGTGGTCAGCTTCGCTGCCCACCAAGCGGTGGCTATTGTTGGTGGGCAGCGAAGCTGACCACCCTACGGCCACCCGTACGCGCTTCGGATGGGTCGGCACATTGCGGATTTGTGCGCGCGCCAAAGGCTCAGACGCGCACGCGCGGAAAAGCCTCGTCGCCGCGATCCGCCCCTCAAATACAAAGACGGCGCCCGAAGGCGCCGTTCAAAGGACGGAGTTGAGTCGCCAGATTACTTACGACGGCGACGCAGTCCGATGACACCCAGCAGGCCAAGACCGGCCAGTGCCAAAGAACCCGGTTCGGGGACGCCGGTGCCCGGCGTACCGCCGCAGACACCACCGTTTGCGCCGCCCGCAGCAGTGCAGATCGTGCCTTTTGCGGCGTAAAGCTTCATGTAGTCATTGCCGGCGTAGTTGGAGCCACCGCCGTTGAACGCCGGGTTGAAGGCGCCAACCAGCCAATGAGACGAATACACCGCGGTGCCAGTGCTTGCCCAGTTCGTGCCAGGATTGTACAGATCGGAAATGCTCGTCCAGCCATTGGATACCAAGCTGGCGTAGGTGCCGCCCGTCAGCGTCGGCGTACCGGAGCCGACATAGGCGAGTATCGACATGTCGGAATCGCCGCTATACCAGTCGTTGCGGACATTCGTCAGATTGATGGCTTTGCTGAAAGACAGCAGGATCGAGTCGTAACGATCGTCGTTGTCCATGGCGTGCTCGGGGTTGCTTCCCTCACCAGCATCACCATTACCCGCATCGTAGTTCTTGACGCCCAGGCCACCGCCGTAAGACTTCAGGTAGGCACTCTCGATCTGGGTGTTTGCGCTGCCGACCGTGTTGGCCCATGCCGAAGCGGTGACATTGACGCCGCCGCTGCTATAGGTCAGGGAGCTGTAATCAGCATCACCAGACTGGTCGCTGAATGTCCAGGTCGTTGCGGCCATCGCCGGCAGGGCGGCCATCAGGCCTGCAGCCACCAACATGTGCTTGAAAGTCTTGTTCATGTGTCTCTCCCGGCTAAATCTGTTGTCGAGGTACATATAGCAATCCACGTGCCAGACAACAATTTTCCTTACCAATCAATGAACTATAAATATTTCAGAAATCGCTCCGCAAAAAAGCGTCAGATTTGTCGACACTTTTACTGACCAATTTTTTGTTGCAAGGCGCGTGCGTCTTCAACACCAGGAAAGCGTCCGCCATCGGCCAGGGCGTCGAGCAACTCCTTGCGCGCTTCGGCCGTCCGGCCGCTCTGGTGCAGCGCTTGCGCGAGATGGTAGCGAACCTCACGATTCTGGGGGGCGCGCAACCGCGCTTCGCGAAGCAGGCCCAGCGCGCCGTCGACATCGCCCGTATTCAGCTTGATCCAGCCGACGGTATCAATCACCAGCGGATCCTGGGGCGCGAGGGCGCGGGCCTTCTCGGCAGTGGCGAGCGCGGCGGGGTCCTTTAGCGCCAGCTGAACAATGGCAAGATTGTTGAGCAGGTCAACACTGGCAGCGTCGCTACCCAGCATGGCAACCAGGTTGCCGCGCGCATCCGCCCACAGTCCGGCCTGCATTTGCAGTTCGGTCAATGCACGGCGAACATCCATCGACGGCGCGCGCCCGACTTCCGCTTGCAACGCTTTCCGGGCCGCACCCGCCTGCCCCGCACTGAAAAGGGCGCGGGCCAGATTCAAGGCTGACGACGCAGACGGCGCTTTGCGATAGGCGCGCTGATAGGCCGAAATCGCCTGCCTGGTGTCACCAGATGCCAGTGCCGTGGCCGCTTCGAGGCTCGCCACGTCCGCCGCCTCCGGGTCGGCTTTGCGCAGCGCATCAAGCAGCTTGCGCGCCTGGGCGACATCCTTCTGCATCAGCGCGATCTCCACCGCCAGCGTTTGCGCAGGGCGGTAGTCGGTGACGACGGTGAGCGCCTTTTGCACGTTGTAGCTCGCTTCGTCCGGGAAACCCGCCTCCAGTTGCAGCCGCCCGATACGCACCTGGGCTTCTGGCTCGAACTCCGCCAGACGCGTCATGTCGCGAAAGGTCAGGCGCGCGGCGTTGGCGTCGCCCGCGGCCAGATAGGCCTGACCCAGCACGGCCTGAACACTGAGGTCTTGCGGATGGCGCAAGCCGACTTCCTTGGCTGCAGACAGGGCCAGGCTGGGCTGTCGTGTCGCCGACAAGGCTTCGACCAGCGCCAGACCGGCGCGTGGGTCATCAGGGTTCTTGGCGGTCGCCGTCCGCAACCATTCAATCGCCTCTTTCATCTGCCCGCCCCGCTGGGCGAGCATCCCCAGCTCGTACATGACCCGCGCATCATCCTTGCGCTGCTTCAATAGCGTAGTCAAACGTTGTTTGGCGGCGTCGAGCTTGCCTTCCTGCGCATCGACCCGCGCCAGATTGAGCAATGCCGGTACAAACTCGGGGTCGCGTGCCAACACTTCTTCATAGGCCTTGCGTGCGCCAGCAACATCACCCGACGCGGCACGAATGGCGCCCAGCAGATTGAGCGCCGACAGATTGTCGCGGCCATTCTTGACCAGGGTTTCGGCGACCTGGATCGCCTTGTCGGTCATGCCCTGCCGCATATAGATGGAGGTCAGCACCATGCCAACCGCACCATTGCGCGGATCGGCCGCGAAAGCACGCTCCAGGCTGGTCGCCCCTTCTTCGGCCTGACCACCGCCAATCAGGCTATAGCCCAGCGCCGCCTGAATCTGTGCATCATCTTTGAGCACGTCGGCCGCGCGCTCCAGATACTCGGTCGCGCGACGATAGCGTTTGTCCGACAGGTTGGCCCGCCCCGCCAGCAACAAGGCCTGCGGATCGTCCGGGCGCAGCCTGAGTACCGGCTCAATGGTGCTCAAGGTCCGCGCGCTGTCGTTCTCGCCCATATAGATACTGGCCAGCAGCTTGCGGGCGCCGAGATTGCGCGAGTACCGGTTGATCAGGCTGTCCAGATAGCTCTTCGCCTTCTCCGGCACCCCCAGTCCGTGGTGCGCCAAGGCGCCAAGCATGAGTAACTGTTCGCGGGCGTTCACATATTCGGTCGGCAAGGTGTCGACCAGACGAGTCACTTCGGTGAGCGCCTTGTGTACCCCCTCGGCATCACCGCGGCGTCCCGCAAGCACGGCGCGCAGATAGGCCGACCGCGGCTCCACCTGGACATGCTCAGCCAGGTAATCCAGATCCTTTTGCGCCTCAGCATTGCGCTGAAGATCAACCAGCAGCGCCGCGCGTGCGACACGTGCGTCGACATAGGTCTCCTCCACCGCCAGCGCCTGTTGATAGTCGCTCAGCGCGGCCTCCAGGTTACCCCGCGCATGGTGGAGTGAAGCCCGCAAATTCCAGGCCCGGGCATCCTTCGGCGCCAGACTGATGGCGCGCTCCACACCATCCTGCGCGGCCGTGAAGTCGCGCTGCAGAAGCAGAAAAGGCACGAGAGACAAATAGGGTCGAACCGAGTTGGGATCGGCATCGGTGGCCGCCTTGAAGCTGCGGCGTGCGGCGTCAGCATCGCCCTCATCGGCGTGAGCCGTGCCGCGCATGGAAAGCACCTCGACCAAAGCGTCGCGGCGCAGCCCATCGGGCTGAACATCGCGCAGCAACTCTTTGGTCCGCCCAAGCGCGAGCAGCAGCTCGCCACGTGGCACGGCGATTTCACTGGGACTCACTCCCAGCTTCAGGGCCTCGCTCAAGGCCGCCTCCGCCGCCGGCAACTCGGTCTGTTTGAGCAGCGCCCGCCCCAGCAGCACATGCGCCGACAGCAGCCTATTGTTTTGCTGTAGCGCGTTCTTGAGCTGGATGACGGCGCCGGCCGTGTCGCCCTTTTCGAAACGGGCGAGACCGTCTTCGTAGAAGGCGGCCGCTTTCCCGGCATCAGCCAGGACGGGCAGCGAGAAGGCGAAAGCGATCACGGCGAGGCCGTGGCGCAAGGTGTGGGCGCGAGAAGCGTTTGGCATGAAGCCGCCCGATGAGAAGTCAGCTTTGTCGGTCATCCCGCGAGTATAGAGCGCAGCTTCGCACGAGGACTGTGACATCTTTTGGGTGCGGACCGATTGGCTGACTCGGCGGCTCAGGTGCGGCGCGGAAATCCGTTAAACTGGAGTCGCGTTTTCCAGGAGCCTCCCCACGTATGACCGCCCATGAAGGCTTGCCGCATCTTCGCGAGCTGATCCTTTTCCTGTGTCTGTCCGGCGTGCTGATTCCGCTGCTGCAGCGGCGCAACATCAACCCGGTGCTGGGCTTTCTGGCCATGGGCACGCTGGTGGGGCCGTATGGCCTGGGGCGTCTGGTGGAATACTGGCCATGGCTGGAGCCGCTGACCTTCCCGCGCGTGGAAGACGTGGCGGTGTTCGCCGAACTGGGCGTGATCTTCCTGATGTTCATGATCGGTCTCGAGATGTCCATCGACCGGCTCTGGGCCTTGCGGCGATGGGTGTTTGGCGTGGGCGCCTTGCAGGTGGGGCTGTCGGCGGCGGTGATCGGCGGCCTGGCCTATGTGTTCGGCAATCCGGTCGAGGCATCGGTCATCCTCGGTCTGGTACTGGCGTTCTCGTCGACCGCCGTGGTGATGCAGTTGCTGAGTTTTCGGCGCGAGCTGGGCACCCCACTGGGGCAGGCGAGCTTTTCGCTGCTGCTGTTTCAGGATCTGGCCGTGGTGCCGCTGCTGGTGCTGGTCGGCCTGCTGGGTCAGCATGGCGACGGCAGCTTTGCCCTGCAGATGGGCCAGGCCGCGCTCAAAGGCGTGTTCACCATCGGAGCGATCTATCTGATTGGCCGGCGCGTGGTGCAGCCGGTGTTTCACCACCTCGCCGCCAACCAGCAATCCGACACCTTCATGGCGCTGACCCTGCTGGTGTCACTCGGGGTGGCGGCGCTGACCTGGGCAGCGGGCCTGTCGATGGCGATGGGCGCGCTACTGGCCGGGCTGATCATCGCTGAAACCGAATTCCGCCACGCGGTCGAAGTGACCATCGAGCCCTTCAAGGGCTTGCTGATGGGCTTGTTCTTCATGTCGGTGGGTATGGGCATTGACCTCACCGAGTTGCTCAGCCGGCCGGTGTGGCTGCCGCTGTCGGTGATCGGGCTGGTGCTGGCCAAGGGCCTGATCATCGCGGCGCTGTTCCGGATCTTTGGTCTGTCGACGGGTCGCTCGCTCGAAGGCGGCTTTCTGCTCGGTGCCGGCGGTGAATTCGCGTTCATCGTCATTGGCATGGCCTTGAGCTTTCAGCTGCTGCCGCGTGACGTCGCGCAGTTCATGTTGCTGGTGGTCGGTTTGAGCATGCTGGCCACGCCGTTACTCGCGCGCCTTGGCCAAACCCTGGGCAACGCCATTGACCGGCGCAGCGGCCAGCACGCGTCGGCGATG
Organism: Denitromonas ohlonensis; assembly: GCF_007625205.1. Classification (GTDB taxonomy): domain Bacteria; phylum Pseudomonadota; class Gammaproteobacteria; order Burkholderiales; family Rhodocyclaceae; genus Nitrogeniibacter; species Nitrogeniibacter ohlonensis. Next base: position 137,114 of record NZ_VMNI01000006.1, read on the forward strand.
CAGATCAGCGACCCCGAGGCAATGCGCAACCATGTCATTCTTGCCGGCTTCGGCCGGGTCGGTCAGTTGGTGGGCGAGATGCTGTCGGAGCTTGGCGTTGCGTATTGCGCCATCGAGTCCAATCCCACCCTGGTCGCCCGCTATCGCGCCCGCGGGCTGCCGGTGGTGTTTGGCGACGCGAGCAATCCGGAGATGCTGCGGCGCCTGCATCTGGACCGTGCCGGGGCGGTGATCCTGACCATGGATCAGACCGCGCCCGCCATCCACGCCGTTCGCGGCTTGCGCTCCATGTCACCGGACATTCCGGTGCTTGCCCGGGCCCGCGACGAGAAGCACGCGCTGGCCTTGCGCGAGGCCGGCGCCAACGTGGTCATCCCTGAAACACTGGAGTCCAGCCTGCAACTGGCCGCCGGGGCCCTGGCCCGGCTGGGCGTGCCTGACGAGGCGGCGCGCATGATGCTCGACCGCGTGCGTGACAATCGCACCCACCCGCTACGCAACACTTCATGACCTTTCCATCGCGTACACCGTGCCCAGCGCGGTCGTCAGTGACGGCGACTCAGGGCACAATACCGCCTTTGCCAGTTCGCGAGAGCCACCTGTGATCCGACAAGGCCTGCTGATTCTCCTCACCGCTTTTGCCGCAGTTGGCGCCCACGCCGACACCTCGCCCAGCGTCGATGACACGCTGACCGCCATCCGCGAGCATGGCGCCGTCCGGCTGGGCCATCGCCTGTCGTCCATCCCCTTCTCCTATCTCGACGAAAAGGGTCAGGTGGTCGGCTATTCGCACGAGCTGGCACTGAAGATCGTCGACGCCATCCGTCAGCGCCTCGGCAACCCCAAGCTGCCGGTCGAACTGGTGCCGATCACCTCCGGCAACCGCTTCCGCCTGATCCACAAGGGCGAGATCGATTTCGAGTGTGGCTCGACCACGCACAACTCCGAGCGCGCCAAGCGGGTGAGCTTTTCCAACACCATCTTCGTCATCGGCACCCGCCTGCTGACCCGCCGCGACTCGGGCATTGCCGACTTCAACGATCTCAACGCCAAGCGCGTGGTCACCACGGCCAGCACCACCTCCGAGCACCTGCTGCGGCAAATGAAGGAAGAGCGTCAGATCGACCTGACCCTGATCACCGCGCGCGATCACGGCGAGAGCTTTCTCACGCTGGAGACCGGTCGCGCCGACGCCTTCATGCTCGACGATGCCCTGCTCTATGGCGAGCGCGCCAAATCGCTTCGCCCGGCCGACTGGGTGGTGACCGGCACGCCGCGCTCCTTCGAGGCCTACGGCTGCATGCTTCGCAAGGGCGATCAAGCCATGAAGAAACTGATCGACGACACGCTCACCCAGCTCATGACCTCCGGCGAGGCCGAGCGCATCTACACGCGCTGGTTCATGGCGCCCATTCCGCCCAAGCAGCTGAACCTCAACTTTCCGCTCTCCGACAGCATGCGCGCGCTGTTTCTCGAGCCCAACGACAGGCCCTTCCAGTGATGTCCACGACGCCGCGACTAACCCTGATCACCACCGGCGGCACCATCGCCGGCCAGGCGGCCAGTGCGGCCGACACCACGGGCTACACGGCGGGCGCGCTGGATCCGTCCGCGCTCATTGCCGCCGTGCCCGGCTTGACTGACCTCGCTCAACTGCGAGCCGACGCGCTGTTCTCCATCGATAGCAAAGACATGAGCCCGGCGCACTGGCTGACACTGCTCGCTCGCGTGCGGCATCACCTGGCGCAGGCAGAATGCGACGGTGTGGTCATCACCCACGGCACCGACACGCTCGAAGAAACCGCCTTTTTCCTGCACCTGACGACCCCGCCCGGCAAACCGATCGTCCTGACCGCCGCCATGCGTCCGGCCAGCGCGCTGTCGGCTGACGGGCCGATGAATCTGTATCAGGCCGTCGCTGTCGCCGCGCACGCATCCAGTGCGAATCAAGGCGTTCTGGTGGTGGTGAACGGACACATCTTCGCCGCCGCCGACATCGTCAAGACCGACACCCAGGCCCTCGACGCCATCGCCGCGCCCGCGCGCGGCCCGCTCGGTGCGGCACAACCGGTGCAGTTCTACCATCCGGCTGCGCTCACACAGGCCGGTTGCGTGAGCGCCGATGCGCTGGCGGGTCAGACCGGGCTGCCCCGCGTCGACATTCTTTACGTCGCCGCTGGCTGCGACCCGGACCTGCTCACCGCCGCCATCGAACGCGGCGCCCAAGGCATCGTCCTCGCCCTGCCCGGCAATGGCAGCCTGCCTGTGAACTGGGCACGCGCCGCGCTCGCCGCCCAGACGCTGGGCGTGGCGGTCATTCGCTCGACCCGCGTCGCCCATGGCCGGGTCGCCCACGCGGCCGACGCCGCCGTGCCCGCGGCCAGCGGAGCGCTCAACCCGGCCAAGGCGCGTATCGCGCTGATGCTGGCGCTCGCCATCGGCACGCCCGAGCTCAGCGCGCGTCTCTTCACCTGAGCGACGCCAGCGCTTACAGCCCGGGGTCGGTCCCGCCGCCAGCCCGCGCAGCCTCCACCACATGCCGGTTCAGCGCCGGCGCAAACAGCTCGACAAACGCATAGATATAGCCGCGCAACCACACATTGCGGCGAATGCCGATGCGCGTGGTGCTCGACTCGAACAAATGGCCCGCGTCGTTCATGCCCAACCCTTTGTCCATCAGCGGATCAAAGGCCATGCTGGCCACGATGCCGATGCCCAGGCCCATGCGCACATAAGTCTTGATCACGTCCGAGTCGATGGCGGTGAGCACCACATTCGGCTTCAGCCCACGGCCCAGAAACGCCTTGTTCATCTGGCCGCGCCCGGTAAACGCCGAGTCGTAGGTGATGATCGGCCAGCGCGCGATCTCTTCCAGACTCAGCGGCCTGGCCTTGAGAATGGGGTGATCGGACGGGGCGACCACGCCGCGATTCCACTGGTAGCACGGCAGCATCACCAGATCGGGATAGTCCGAGATCGCTTCGGTGGCAATCACCAGATCCGCATCGCCCGACAGCACCATGTCGCAAACCTGACTCGGGCTGCCCTGGTGCAACTCCAGGCGCACCTTGGGATAGCGGCGGGTAAACTCGGCAATCACCTTGGGCAGCTTGTAGCGCGCCTGGGTGTGGGTGGTGGCAATCGACAGCCGCCCCTGCCCCTCGTTGCGAAACTCCTCGCCCACCCGGTGCAGGTTGTCGGCATCGGCCAGTACCCGGCGCGCGATGTTCAGCATCTCGCGGCCCGGCTCGGTCACATCGACAATCCGCTTGCCGTGGCGCACAAAGATCGCCACGCCCAGCTCCTCCTCCAGCGCCCGGATCTGCTTGGATACCCCCGGCTGCGAGGTAAACAAGGTCTCGGCCGCTTCCGACACGTTCAGTCCGTTGCGATCGACTTCAACGATGTAGCGCAATTGCTGGAAATTCACGATCACCGCTCCGGTTTGCCGTCCAGATGCCTCAGTCGCACGGCAGTCTAAATAACTTTTGATTATTTAAGTTTAACCCACTGCCCCTGTTCCGATCTATCCGCAATCCGTACGATGCAATGCAACATTACAGGTTGGATTCCATGGACTTTGCCTACACCATCGCCGGATTTGCCGTTGGCGCCGTCGTCGGACTCACCGGCGTGGGCGGCGGTTCGCTGATGACGCCCTTGCTGGTGCTGATGTTCGGCATTCACCCCTCGGTGGCCGTGGGCACCGACCTGCTCTACGCCGCCATCACCAAGGCCGGTGGCACGCTGGCCCATAGCCTGAAGGGCTCGGTGGATTGGCAGATCACCCGAACCCTGGCAACCGGCAGCATCCCGGCGGCGCTGATCACCCTGTGGGCGGTGCATCGTTACGCCCCCGGCGGCATGGGCGGCGCCACGCATGTGATCACCTTTGCGCTCGGCGTGGCGCTGGTGCTGACCGCCGTGGCCATCGTGTTCCGGACTCGCATTCAAGCGTTTTCGTCGCGGGTGATGGGCAACACCCCGAACCCGGTGCGCACCCGCAATCTCACCATTGCCACCGGCGCCGTGCTTGGCGTGCTGGTATCGATTTCATCGGTCGGCGCCGGTGCGCTGGGTGTGACGGCCTTGTTCTTTCTGTATCCTGCGCTGCCTTCGCTGCGCATCGTCGGCTCCGACATCGCGCATGCGGTGCCGCTCACGGCCGTGGCCGGCATGGGCCACTGGGCGCTGGGCACGGTTGACTGGGCATTGCTCGGCAGCCTGTTGATCGGTTCCTTGCCCGGTATCTGGCTTGGCAGCCATGTTTCAGCGCGGGTCCCCGACCGCGTTCTGCGTCCGATCCTGGCCAGCACTCTGGTGCTGGTGGGCGCAAAAATGATTACTCACTGAGAGAAAACAATATGTATCGCTACGACGATTACGATCAGCAGTTGGTGGATGAGCGCGTCGCGCAATTCACCGACCAGACGCGCCGCTACTTCGCCGGCGAACTGACCGAAGAAGAGTTCCTGCCGCTGCGCCTGCAGAACGGCATCTACATCCAGCGGCACGCACCGATGCTGCGTCTGGCGATCCCGTACGGCAACCTGCGCGCCGACCAGGTCCGCATGTACGGCCACATCGCCCGCACCTACGACCGCGGCTACGGCCACTTCACCACGCGCCACAACATGCAGTTCAACTGGTGCGAGCTGGAGAAAATGCCCGAGATCCTCGCCAAACTGGCCACCGTGCAACTGCACGCCATCCAGACCTCGGGCAACTGCATCCGCAACACCTCGACCGACCCCTTCGCCGGCGTCGCCGAAGACGAGCGCATCGACCCGCGCCCGTGGTGCGAGCTGATCCGCCAGTGGAGCACCTTCCACCCCGAGTTCGCCTACCTGCCGCGCAAGTTCAAGATCGCCGTCAATGGTGCCGAAGAAGACCGCGCCGTCATCCGCTGCCATGACATCGGCCTCGAGCTGGTCAAGAACGAGGCCGGCGAGACGGGCTTCCGCATTTTTGTCGGCGGCGGCCTCGGCCGCACTCCGATCATCGGTGAAGAGATTGCCAGCTTTGTGCCCTGGCAGCATCTGCTCACCTATTGCGAATCGATCCTGCGGGTGTACAACCGCTTCGGCCGCCGAGACAACAAGTTCAAGGCGCGCATCAAGATCATCGTCAAATCGCTGGGCGTCGACGAGTTCCGCCGGCGCGTCGAGGCCGATTGGGCCCACTTCAAAGACGGCCCGAGCACGCTGACCCAGCAAGAACTCGACCGCGTCGCCGCCTGTTTTGTCGACCCCGACTACAAGATGCTGCCGAAAACCGACGCCGGCTATGTGCAGGCACAGGCCGACAGCAAGCCCTTTGCGGCCTGGGTCAAGCGCAATGTGCGCGGCCACAAGCGGCCGGGCTACGCCAGCGTGGTGCTGTCGCTGAAAAAAACCGGCGTGCCGCCGGGCGATGTCACTGACACCCAGCTCGACCTGATCGCCGATCTGGCCGACCGCTACAGCTTCGGCGAAGTGCGCATCACCCACGAGCAGAACGTGGTCCTCGCCGACGTCGAGCAGTCCGCCCTGTTCGCCCTCTGGGAACAGGCCCGCGCCGGCGGCCTGGCGACGCCGAACATCGGTCTGCTGACCGACATGATCTGCTGCCCGGGCGGCGATTTCTGCAGCCTCGCCAACGCCAAGTCGATCCCCATCGCCGAGGCCGTGCAGCGCCGCTTCGACGACCTCGACTACCTGCACGACATCGGCGAACTGGAGCTCAACATCTCCGGCTGCATGAACGCCTGTGGCCACCACCACGTCGGCCACATCGGCATTCTCGGCGTCGATAAGAACGGCGAGGAGTGGTACCAGATCACCATCGGCGGGCGTCAGGGCAACCTGACCCATCTCGGCAAAGTGATCGGCCCGTCCTTCGCCGCCGCCGACGTGCCCGACGTGATCGAGACCCTCGTCAACACCTACGTTGCGCATCGCCACGAGGGCGAGCGCTTTATCGACACCGTGCATCGCATCGGTGCCGACCCGTTCAAGCAAGCCGTGTATGGCGACAAGACGCCGGCACAAAGGAAGGTAGCCAATGGCTAAGCTCATCAAGAACCAGCAGATCCTCGACGACACCTGGCAGGTGCTGACGCTGGACGACGGCGCCGATGCGGCGACCGTTGCCGTGCCCGCCGGCCAATGGATCGTCCCGCTCGCCGTGTGGCAGGCCCAGCCGGCACTTGCCGCGCGCGGCGATGTCGCCCCCCTGCTCGATGGCGCCGACGACCCGGCCGACCTCGCCGATCAGCTCGGCACGCTGTCGCTGGTGGCGGTGAACTTCCCGCGCTTTGCCGATGGTCGCGGCTACTCGATCGCCACCTTGCTGCGCAGCCGCTACGGCTACACCGGCGAGTTGCGGGCGATCGGTGACGTGTTGCGCGATCAGTTCAACTACTTCACCCGCTGCGGTTTCGATGCCCTGCAGCCGCCGGTCGGCAAGTACACCGACGCCCAGCTCGACGCCGCGCTGGCCAGCCTGAAGGACTTCACCGACCCCTATCAGGCCTCCGCCACCTTCCGCGATCCGCTGTTCCGTCGCCACGCGAGGCGCGCCGCATGAGCACCGTGTCGCCCCTTCGCCCCGCCGCCGGCAACCCGGCAACCCGGCCGGCGCTGACCGATGCGCAGCGGACCGCCGTGGCCACTAAGTCTGACGAAGCGCTGGCGCTGCTGCAGGCCGCCGTCGCCGAGTTCGGCGCCGAGGGCCAGCTGACCTTCGCCAACAGCTTCGGCGCAGAAGACATGGTGCTGACCGACCTGATCCTGAAAAACAGTCTGCCGATCGAGATCTTCTCGCTCGACACCGGCCGCCTGCCCGCCGAAACCTACGCCCTGATGGGCGAGGTGGAGTCGCGCTACCACACCAAGTTGAAGGTGTTCTTCCCCGACACCGCCGCCGTGGAAGCCTATGTGCGCGGCGAGGGCATCAACGCCTTTTACGACTCGATGGACTTGCGCAAGCGCTGCTGCCACATCCGCAAGGTCGAGCCGCTGGGCCGCGCACTGGCTGGCAAAAAGGCCTGGATCACCGGCCTGCGGGCCGCCCAGGCCGCCACGCGCACCGATCTGCCAACCCGCGCCTTTGACGCCAACAATGGCCTCGAAAAGCTCAACCCGCTGGCCGCCTGGTCGGAAAGCGATGTGTGGGCCTACATCCGTATCGAGAACGTGCCCTACAACGCCCTGCACGATCAGTTCTACCCGAGCATTGGCTGCGCGCCCTGTACCCGCGCCGTCGCCCTCGGCGAAGACGTCCGCGCCGGTCGCTGGTGGTGGGAAGACCCCACCGCCAAGGAATGCGGCCTGCACGTCAAGAAGTCCTGAGCCCACTCACAGGAGGATGACCCCATGCCCAAGGCACATCATCTGAACCCCTCACTGAGCCACACGCTTGTGCTGCGCCTCGCCGCGCTGCGCGCCGGCCTGCGTGCCGCGATCCGCGCCCTGCTCGCCCGAAACACGCACCACTGAGACTCTTCATGACCACGCTCACCCAACAAACGCTCTCTCATCTCGACTGGCTCGAAGCCGAAGCCATCCACATCATGCGTGAGGTGGCCGGCCAGTGCAGCAGCCCGGTGCTGCTGTTCTCCGGCGGCAAGGATTCGGTATGCATGCTGCGCATCGCCGAAAAGGCGTTCCGCCCGGGGCGCTTTCCCTTCCCGCTGATGCACATCGACACCGGCCACAACTACCCGGAAGTCATCGCCTTTCGCGACAAGCGCGCCGCCGAGCTGGGCGAGCGCCTGATCGTGCGTTCACTCGAAGACTCCATGGCCCGCGGCAGCATCGTGCTCAAGCATGAGCACGAATCGCGCAACAAGCACCAGTCGGTAACCTTGCTGGAGGCCATCGAAGAATTCGGCTTCGACGCGTGCATCGGCGGCGCCCGCCGCGACGAAGAAAAGGCGCGCGCCAAAGAGCGGATCATGAGCTTCCGCGACGAGTTCGGTCAGTGGGACCCGAAGAACCAGCGCCCCGAACTGTGGAACCTCTACAACGCGCGCTCGCACAAGGGCGAGAACATCCGCTCGTTCCCGATCAGCAATTGGACCGAGCTCGACGTGTGGCAGTACATCCAGCGCGAGCAGCTTGAACTGCCGTCAATCTACTTTGCCCACACCCGCCCCGTGGTGCGCAAGGGCGACCTGCTGATGCCTGTCACCGATCTCACCCCGGCCAAACCGGGTGACACAGTCGAAGACGTGATGGTGCGCTTCCGCACCGTCGGCGATGTGAGCTGCACCGCACCGGTTGAATCGGACGCCGACACGGTCGACAAGATCCTCGCCGAAACCGCGACCACCACCATCACCGAGCGCGGCGCCACGCGCATGGACGACCAGACCTCCGAGGCGTCCATGGAGCAGCGCAAGAAAGAAGGCTACTTCTGAAGGGCGAGTGATTGGTTATTGGGGATGGGTCATTGGACCGATCGCCAACGCCGTCGCCCCCTTCGAATCACCCATCACTCATCACGAATTACGGAAAAGACATGTCCGCACTCGAACACCTGCCCGGAATCGACAACGGCCTGCTGCGCTTTCTGACCTGCGGCAGCGTCGATGACGGCAAGAGCACCCTGATCGGCCGTCTGCTGTTCGACAGCAAGACCATCCTCGCCGACACGCTCAACGCCATGGAAAAGACCTCGGCCAAGCGCGGCATGACCGCCGTCGACCTCTCCCTGCTCACCGACGGCCTGCAAGCCGAGCGCGAGCAAGGCATCACCATCGACGTGGCCTACCGCTACTTCTCCACCGGCACGCGCAAATACATCATCGCCGACGCGCCGGGCCACGAGCAGTACACCCGCAACATGGTCACCGCCGCCTCGACCGCCAACCTGGCGATCATCCTGATCGACGCGCGCAAAGGCATGCTCAACCAGACCCGACGCCACTCGACGCTCGCCCACCTGCTTGGCATTCCGCACCTGCTGGTGGCGATCAACAAGATGGATCTGGTTGATTACGACCAGGCCACCTACGAGAACATCAAGGCCGAATATCTCAAGTTCGCCCACAAGATGGGCCTCAAGGATGTGCGCTTCATTCCGCTGTCGGCGCTGTCCGGCGACATGGTGGTCGACCGCGGCGAGCGCATGCCCTGGTACGAAGGCCCGACGCTCATCAACATCCTCGAAACCGCGCCCGCCGCCCACACCGAGCGCCCCGAAGCCTTCCGCTTCCCGGTGCAATACGTGTGCCGCCCGCAAGACTCCGCCAACCCGGCACTGCACGACTACCGCGGCTTCATGGGCCGGGTCGAGTCCGGCGAGATCGCCGTCGGCGACGCGGTCACCGTGTTGCCTAACGGGCTCACCAGCCGGGTCAAGGCCATCGAAATCGGCGGCCAGAAAATCGAACGCGCGATCCACGAGCAATCGGTCACCCTGCTGCTCGACGACGAGATCGACACCTCGCGCGGCGACATGATCGTCAAAAGCGCCGAAGCCCCCGAGGCCGTCAAACAGATCGACGCCAACGTGTGCTGGATGGCCGAAGCCCCGATGTCGCCGGCGCGCACCTACCTCATTCGCCACACCTCGCGCGAAGTGAAGGCCAAGATCGCCAAAATCGATTACCGCCTCGACATCAACACCATGGAACACGAGTCGGTCGACACCCTGGCAATGAACGACATCGCCCGCCTCACCCTCAAGCTCGCCCAACCGATCTTCGCCGACCCCTATCGCAGCAACCGCGCGACCGGCGCCTTCATCATCATCGATGAATCGACCAACAACACGGTCGGCGCCGGCATGATCGTCTGATCGCAGCTCGCGATGGACACAAAAGGCCATGCCCCGCATGGCCTTTTTCTTGCCCGAAAAGCGCCCCATGACGGTGCGACACGCCTTGAAAGCACCACCATGACGCATCCTTTTCACCCGCGTCAGTCGCTGCACTGCAATGTACTTTTCCGCGACAACGTCGGCATTTCCTGCCTGAACAGGGATCATTCAACCTGTGCGGCGCAACATGATTTTCTCTCGTCGACTGGCACGAAAGACGCTTAGTTTTCCCTGCCCCAAGACTTTCACAGGCGGTAGCAAAGACCTGACAGCCTGCCGGCACGGGTATTCAGCTCGACATATCGTCATTCATGATCGACAAGGAGAGACACATGCACGCACGTCCCATTCACCAAGTGATGCACACACACGGCTTCCTCGTGGTGGCACCCGACACCCCGGTGCTTGAGGTTGTCTGCCAGATGGCCAAAGCCAGGCTCAGCGCGGCGCTGATCGCCGAGCATGGCGTCTTGACCGGCATCTTCACCGAACAGGACGCCACCTTCCGGGTGCTTGGCGCCGGCCTCGACGCCAAGACCACGCCGGTGTCGGATGCGATGACTCACAACCCGATCACAAGCACGCCTCACCAGCCCTTCGGGCATGCGCTGCACATGATGTACGAGGGCGGCTTCCGCCATCTTCCGATCGTGGACGCCAACCGCAAACCCGTCGGCATGGTCAGCAGCAAGGACGCGCTCAGCCTTGAGGCGGTTGAACTTCAGCAAGAACTCGTACGGCGCGAAGAGATCACGGTCATCCTCTGACGCGCCTCGATAAGGTCGACAAAAAAACGCACCCCGAAAGGTGCGTTTTTCTTTGCTTCGCCGTCGCCGCGCCAGCGCGGCCGACGGGCTGGCTCAGGCCAGCTTGCCCAGCGTACCGGTAGCTTCGGCCAGCAGGTAGTAGAAGGTGACGCGGCTCTTTTGATTCACGCCCTTCATCTTCTCGCATACCTTGGCGATGCCGGCATCGGCGGCATCCGGCTCGAGTTCCAGTTTTTTCTTGGCGAATCCGTCACGCACCCGATCCAGCTCTGCCTTGTCGGACGCCGACACGAGAGAAGAATCCTTGTTACGCAGCGCAATGCCGCAGTACTTCACGATCTTGTCCACAACCGCAGCATCCGCCTTGGGTGCAAATTTCTGTACGTCAGCCAAATAATCGCTCATCGTCCAACCTCCTTGTCATGAATGCACTACTAAGCGCTCCAAAACTAACATGATCCTGCGCCGAATGGCGCACGCAACCCAGCCAACATGGCATTCTTGACAAAATTACCCAAATTCAGCGTTTCGCGTTTATCGAAACAAGCCGCCCAGACCTTTCTTCAACTCTTCCTTGATCTGATCCTTCGCCTTTTCGCGCACCGCCTCCACCTTCTCTTTGACTGCGGCCTTTTCCTGTTCGAGCCGGCCCTGCAGCGCACCGGCCAGCAAGGCCTCGGTGTCGAGCGCGTACTTGGGCTCGGAAAAGCTGCCGGTGATATGCACCGGCACCGTCACGTTCCTGACCTTGTCCAACGACTTGCCGCCTTGCCCGGTCAGGGTGCCAACGAGCGAGGTTTCTATCCGGTAGTCGATCGCTTCGCTGAGCAGATTGGCCGTCCCGGCGCCACCCACACGCAACAGCGGCGAGCGCATTGCCAGGTCATCGTTGCGAGCCACGCCGCCGCCGAGCACGACGCTCGCTTTGAGATCCGAAAAGTCGGTCTGGGCCGGGCCGCTGGCTTGCTCCGCCTTCTGCCCCGTCAATTGCGCCTGCGCTTCGCGCAAAAACTGAGCCACATTGACGCCTTTGACCGCGCCATCGAGCACGGCCAGCGTCGTGGTGCCGGCGAGGCTGCGCTTGAGCGTGGGCGCATCCAGCCCGCTGCCTTTCAGGTCGAAGCCCACGCGTGCGCGCCCGGTCAGTTTCTCCGGCTTGCCGGTCAGGTCACGCAGCAGCGGACCGATCTGTACGTCGGTCACGCCACCACCGACCGTCAGGGCCGGCGTTTTGGGACGAACGTCGACACTCACCTGGCTGTCGAGCCGGCCGTCATATAGCGCGGCCTTGGGGGTGACTTCGATTCGCCCGCCCGCGGCCTTGATCCCCACATCCACCGCACTGGCCTGCAATCCGCTCAGCTTAAGCTTTCCAATCCGGACACGGCCCGCCGCATCCAGGGTACGCAGCCCCCCGGTCGCCGCGGGCGCGGCGGCCGGATCATTGGCAGGTGCGCTGCCCGTCGCGGCCGCACTGCCATTGGCCGCAGTGGGCGGCAGGTAGCTGTCGACATCCAGCGCATCGAGCGACACGTCAAAGCGCAAGGCACTTTTCGCCAGATCGGCGACTTCAAGCCGGCCAGTCATCTTGCTGTCGTCCAAGGTGGCATTCAGATCGCTCAGGGCGATGCGCGTGGGCGTGGCGGTAAGTACCGCCTTGATCGCAGCGCGCTTGAGACGCTCCGGGTTCGCGGTGCGCGGCGCCTCGATATTCAAGCGCGCCAGTAACTCGCGAGGATTCAGGCCCTCGAGCACCACCGGCCCGGTCAATGCCATGGCGTCCATCAGGCCCGTGCCTTCGAGCGCGCCGGTGAGCGCCACATCATAGGCTTTCAAGGAGAGCCCCTTGACGGACAGGGTGCCCTGACCCAGGTCCGCCACCACATCCGCCATCAGCCCCGCATCCACGCGCCCGCCGGGGATGCCTGCGCCATCGGCTTTGAACCCCGCCCGCAGGCCAGCCAGGCTGTAGCGCTTGGCGGCCAGATCGAGCGAGGCCTTTGCGCTGAGCGAAAACCGCCCTTGTATCGCCGGCTCACTCGCCGAAAAGCTGGCGCCCAGGTCGATATTGAAGGGCACGCCGGGCGCGATTTCGCCGGTCTGGATGTCCACATCGCTGAGGCTGTGCTTTGCCTGTGTCGCTTCGTCTTCCCAGCGGATCACCGCATCCTGGATATCCACGCCGCCCACCGCGAGCGCAGACGGATGTCCCCCTGACGCCTCACCCGGCCCTGCGCCGTTCGCGTCGCGAGCCGCCTCCGGCTCGACCAGATCGTCCCAGTTGGTTTTTCCGTCAGCCCGGCGCTCAAGGCTCAGTTGCAGACCTTTGAGCACCACGCGATCGACGGCGACTTCCTTGCGCAGCAAGGGCAGCAGCTTGACCCGCGCCTCGGCCGCGGTCAGCGCGGCGAACGGCCGATCCGAAAACCCCGGGGCATTGCCGAGTTCGGCCGCCCCCAGTTCGAAGCCAAGCCAGGGAAACACCGACAATTTCATCTCGCCAGACAGGGTCAGCTGACGACCGGTCTGCTCGGCCACCAGTTCGCTGAGCCGGTCGCGGTAGTCATTGGCATCAAACACAAAGGCCAGGTACGCCGCCAAGGCGGCCATGAGCACCACTACCAACAGGCCGAGGCCCACCACAATGCGCAACGCAGATTTCATCGAGTATCCATTTCTTGAGCGGAATGCCGTGCGACTCAGGCTATCAGCCCACTCGGGACGTCACAAGCGCAGTCACGACGCATTTACCCATCCTTACGAAATCCGTCGGCAGTCCCGTCATCAGGTGCGCGAGGCGTTACCGAAGGCGCGGAGCGGACAGGGAGTATGTTGCGCCGCAACAAATTGATCTTTACTTTCTTTTCTCGCCTGCTATTATTGAATTGTGCGCCGCACCATTTCCATGAAATCAGGCGCTTAGCAATCACCCAACCTGACAGGAGAGTTCATCATGATGACCAAAGACACCCTCATCGCTTCCCACGCCGACGCACTGGACACCTTGTCCGCACTCGTCGGGATCGGCTTCGACACCATCGAGCGCTCCGGCACGCTGAGCCTCGACTTCGGCCGCGCTGGGCTGGAAGACGGCTTCAAGCTGGCGTCCGATCTGGCGGCCGTTCGCGAGCCGAAAGCCCTGCTGGCGCTTGGCGCCAGTGCCGTCGCCCCGGCCCTGAGCCGCAGCGTGGGTTATCTGCGCACCAGCTATGCGATTGCCTCGGAAGCGGGCGAGTCCATCAACGCCGTGCTGGCACCGAAGTACGCCTCGATCAACAAGGACCTGGACAAGGCGATCGACGCACTGTCGGTCAGCACCCCGGTCGGCGGCGAGGTGATTGCCAAGGCGCTGAAGTCGGCCATGTCGGCAACAAACTCGGCCATTGAAGACGCGGCCAAGACCACGCGCAAAGTCGTCGAAATGACCGAGTCGAACATCAACAAGGCCACCGACGCAGCGGTCAAATCCGCCACCAAGGCCGCCAAGAAGGTCGCCTGATCTGACTGGCGTCAGCCACAAGAAAAATCCCCCGCCCGGCACATGCCAGGCGGGGGATTTTTCGTTTGATCGCTCAGATCACATCCGCCGTCATGGCGCCGACCGGCGCCACCAGCGAGAACAGATCACGCGGGTCGTCGAGCGCAGGCACCAGCGCCAGCGGGCGCCCCACACCATCGGGCACCGCCCGGGTATGCAAATAACGCAGCGCCGCAAAGTCTTCGAGCGCAAAACCGACCGAATCGAACACCGTCACCTCCCGGGCGTCGGCTCGCCCCGGCACCTTGCCGGCGAGCACCTGCCACAATTCGAGCACCGGAAAATCGGCGGGCATCTGCTGGATTTCGCCTTCGTCGCGCGTCTGCGCCTCCAGCTCCACCACCACGCGGGCGCGCTTGAGAATGGCCGGATCGAGCTCCGTCTTGCCCGGGCAGTCCCCGCCCACGGCGTTCAGATGCACGCCCGCCGGCACCATCGCATCCGTCAGAATCGTCGCCTGTCGCTTGTCAGCGGTCACGGTGGTGATGATGTCCGCCCCGGCCAGGGCCGCCGCGACGCTCGGCATCGCCTCGATCCGCAGGCCGGGCACCTGCGCCAGGTTGCGCTGCAAACGCGCGGTCGCGGCGGGGTCCACGTCATAGGCTTGAATGCGCTCAATGCCCAGCAAGGCATGAAACGCCAGCGACTGGAACTCGCTTTGCGCGCCATTGCCGATCAGCGCCATGCAGCGCGCATCGGGCCGGGCCATGGCCTGCGCAGCCAGCGCCGAGGTGGCCGCGGTGCGCAAGGCGGTGGTCAGCGTCATTTCGGACAGCAGCAGCGGATAGCCGGTGTCGACCTCCGCCAGCAGACCAAAAGCCATCACCGTCAGCTTGCCCTCGCTGGCGTTCTTGGGGTGACCGTTCACGTATTTGAAGCCGTACAGCACCCCATCGCAGGCCGGCATCAACTCGATCACGCCCACCGGCGAATGACTGGCCACCCGCGGCGCTTTCTCAAAAGCCTCCCAGCGCAGGTAATCCTGGCGGATCGCCTCCGCCATCTCGACCAGCACCGATGCCACGCCACGCCGGCGCAGCCAGCGCTGAAGATCGGGTACATCGATGAAATGCGTCATGATTTTCTCCTCAGGCGACCGCCACGACCGGGTCGGCATGGCGGGCCGCTGCGCGATGGCGGTCCAGGCGCAAGGTCATGCAGAACGCGCCGCCGCCGGACATCATGAAGGGCGACAGATCCACCTCCCGCAGCTGGTAGCCGCGCTCGGTGAGCACGCCGCGCAGCCGGTCGGTGGTGCGGCTCATCACCACCTGCCGCCCCACGCTGACCGCGTTCACACTGAAATGCGCCAGATCGTCTTCGGTGGCTTCGATAAGTTGCTCGGCCGGCACGCGCTCGCGCAGACGCGCCAGCGAATCGACCGACAAGGCCGGCGGGTAGTACAGAATCTCACCACCGGCGAGCGAGCAAAAACACACATCCAGGTGATACGAGCGCTCGGTGATCAACTCCAGCGGCACCACGGGCTGACCAAAATAGTCCGCCACCGCTTTGACCGAGGCCTGGTTCGAACGCTGCCCCCAGCCCACCCAGAACAGCCCGCGCTTGGCGTCCCACAGGCAGTCGCCGGCGCCTTCCTGGAAGACCCCCTCGGGCAGCGTCGCCACCTCGCTCAGCACACCGGCCACACGCAAGGCGGCAAAGGCGCGGGCAAACGGCGCCTCTTCGCCCTGGCGTTCGGCATGACGAAATCGGGCAAGCAGCAAGCGGCGATCGAGCACGATGCCCGCATTGGCGGGAAACACCATGTCGGGCAGGCCGGGCTCACCCTCGATGACGGTCAAGCGGCAACCGGCCGCTCGCAAGGCCTCCGAAAGCGCATTGAAACTGCGTCGCGCCTGCGCGGCAAAACCCGCGGTGTCCTGCAGCCAGCGTTCGGGCTGCATCCACGGGTTGATCGCATAGCTCACCGTGTAGTGCGTCGGAGCCACCAGCAGGATGTGCGCCTGTGCGTTCATGTCAAAGCCTCTCGTCAGCGACGCTGGCCCTTCCAGAGTCACTCCAAGCATGGATGGTCCACGCATCAACATAAAGACACGCAATTGATCATTGTCGCCAGCATTACTGCCATAATGTCAGCCATGTCTGACGTAATGCACGACATCGACGACACCGACCGCCAGCTCATCGCCTTGCTGCGCGACGATGCCCGTCTGCCGGTGGCGACCCTCGCACGCACGCTGCGGGTGGCGCGGGGCACGGTGCTCAATCGTCTGCGCAAACTCGAAACCAGCGGCGTGATTGCGGGCTACTCGGTGCGCCTCAAGCCGGCCGCCGAAGCGCATCGCATCCGCGCCTGGATGGGCATTGCGGTCGAAGGCAATACCACGGCCGCGGTCCTCAAAGCCTTGCGCGGCGAGCCGGCGGTGCAAACCCTGCACTCAACCAACGGCCGCTGGGACTTTGTCGCCGAGATCCGCGCCGACACGCTCGAAGCCTTTGACCGGGCGCTCGGCCGGGTGCGCAGCATCGACGGCATTGCCAACACCGAAACCAGCATCCTGCTGTCGACCCATAAGGTGTAGTTTGGTGATGGGTTATTGAAAGCCGCCTCCATCACCAATCACCAATCACCAATCACCAAAATGGACATCACCACCCCCGCCCTGCTGTTTCCCGCCATCTCGCTGTTGCTGCTGGCCTACACCAACCGCTTTCTCACGCTGGCGCAGGTGATCCGCCAGTTGGCCAGCGACGAAGGCGGCGACATGGCGCTGGCACGGGCGCAGATCCCCGGCCTCAAGCGACGCATCAGCCTGATCCGCTCCATGCAGACCTTCGCGGTCATCAGCTTCTTGCTCTGCGCACTGGCCATGCTGGCGATCTTTCTGGTGCACAGCACGCTCGGCCACTGGCTGTTTGGCCTGTCGATCATCACGCTGGCGGTGTCACTGGTGCTCTCGCTGGTTGAAGTGGTGATCTCCACCCAGGCGCTGTCCGTGGTAGTGGCCGATCTCGAACGCCGAATCGGCAAACACGGCTAAGTCCGACTCAGATCAAAGCCAGCCGGTGCAGCCGCAGGCATACTCCGCGACGAAAAATCCGGAGAATTCCATGCTGCGCACCCTGATTACGGCCACCGCGCTTGTCGCTGGCGGCCTCGTCGCCTTGCCCGCCCACGCCATCGACTGGCAGGACAACTCGCTCACCTACACCACCGGCAACCGCTTCACCGAGCCCGCCAATCGCTCGCCGGTGCGCAAGGACATCCTGGAGTTCGTGCATGTCAGCGGCTACAGCCACGGCATGAACCTGGCCAGCATCAAAATGCTGCGCTCCGACGACATTGACCCCGCCAAAGACAGCAAGCACGGCGCCACTGAGTTCTATATCGTTTATCGCCACCTGCTGTCGCTGGGCAAGGTCTTCGACCAGTCGCTGGCCGTCGGCCCGATCCGCGATGTGGCGCTCACCGCCGGTTTCGACTGGAACAGCAAGGACAACCGCTTTGCCCCACGCAAGCGCCTGCTGGTGCTCGGCCCGACGCTGCGCTTCAAGATTGCCCCGCCGGGTTTTCTGGATGTGTCGCTGCTGATGGCCAAGGAATGGAATCACTGCGGTCTGCCGCCGTGCAAGGCGCCGGGCAATGACGAAGACATCGGCTTCGACGCCTACCCCATGCTGCATGCCGCCTGGCGCGTGCCCTTTGCGCTGGGCGGCGTGCCGGTGCGCTTTGAGGGCTTCTTCGCGCACGCCTTTCGCACCGGCGAGGACTACACCGGCCGCAAGGTCGGCGAAGAATTCCTGATGCGCACGGCCCTGATGGCCGACGTCGGCGCGGCCGTGGGCAGCACGCCGAATCGCTTCTTCATGGGCATCGGCTACGAGATGTGGCGCAACAAATTCGGCAACCAGGATATGCCAGGCGTCGATACCAATACGCCGACACTGCAGGCCCGCTGGCACTTCTGAAAGCGGTTTAAAACAAGGCTTTGATCTGCTCCACGGTGGTGGCGATCACCCGGTCCATCATCCGGTTGACCTCATTGCCGCCGAGCGCGCGAACCAGGATATAGATCACCGCCAGGCTCACCGTCGCCCCAAACAGCTTGCCCAGCCGGCCAGCGGCCCAGCGCGCAAACCCGCCGTTGCCGCCATGCTCACCATTGGCTGCCGCCCGCGCCGCGTCATTCACACGCTCGCGCAGCACATCGAACAGATCCCGCTCGCCATAGCCGCTGCGCGATTTGAGCTGGCGCGTGAGTTCGGGCGACACGCGCGATAGCTGCATCGCCAGCGCATCGATGTCCTCCGACCAACGTTGATCCGACACACTGAAGGCTTGCCGCCCGGCCAGCGGCGCTAGGCTGTCGGGCAGCTGATCCGGCCAGGGCATGGCCGCGCCCCCCACCAGCACCGGCACAATCGGCACATCGCGCGCCAGCGCGCGCTCGATCTCCATCCGCACCCAATCGTCGGGCGAGTCGAGCCGCAGCCGGCCTTCCGCGTCACGCTGATCAATCCAGCCACGACCGATCACCACCAGCACCACTTCGGCGGCATTCAGGCGGTCTTCGAGATGGCGTGCAAAATCGCTGCCGGCGGGGATTTCGCGGTCACGGAAGACCTGCGCGTCGCCAAAACGCTCCGACAGATCGTCATCCAGCCGCCCGGCAAACCCCTGGCTGTCGTCCCGACGGTAGCTGATGAAGATGCTTGCCATAGCCGCAGCATAGCAACCTGAACCGCCAGGCCCAAGCCGCACGGTCAACATTCCAGCTGACTAGCGCAGCAGCAAACGTAGCGCAATCGCTGCCGTCGTGACCACAATCACCGGCCGCACCAGCGCGGCACCCCGCGTGATAACCAGATTCGAGCCGAGCCGGGCGCCGACTATCTGCGCTACGGCCATGCTCAGCGCCAGCGACCACACCACATGGCCGCCAGCGATGAAGATCACCAGCGAGCTCACATTGGCGACCAGCACCAGCGGCTTGGTGGAGGCGGTCGCCTTGCGCATGTTGAAACCGCGCAAGCCGGCAAACGCCGCGGCCGAGAACGAGCCCATGCCGGGACCGAACGCGCCACCGTAGATGCCGAGTCCGCCGCCGACGAGCGGGTCGAACACCGCCGACGACACCCTCGGCGGGGTGTCTTCATCGGCAATACGCGGCGACAGCGCGAAGTAGCCGGCGAGCACAATCAACACGTAGGGCAGCACTTGGTCGAGCACGGCGGCGTCGATCCGCTGCACCCATAACGTGCCGATCGCGGCACCGGTCAAGGCGTAGAGCAAGGCCCAGCGCAAGGGCCGCAATTGCAGATGGCCTTTGCGGAAAAAGTTGAGCGTGGATGACAAGGTGCCAAACACGCTCTGACACTTGTTGGTGGCCAGCGCCTGCACCGGCGGCACGCCGGCCCACAGCAGGCAGGGCAGCACGATCATGCCGCCAGCGCCGGCGATCGAGCTGATGAAGCCGGCAGCGAAGGCCGCCATCGTCAGCCCGACAAGCCCCACAAGTGACAGCTCAGGCACCCGGCGCCCCGGCGTCGAAGCAGGCGTCCACCGGCACCTGCAAGGCCGTGGCCAGGTGATTGGTCTTGGCGGCCAGCGCGACGATCTTCAACAGCTCGGCATACTGCCCCTCGCCCATGCCCTTGGCGCGCGCCGCGGCGGTGTGCGAATGCACGCAGTAGCCGCAGTTGTTGGCGATCGACACCGCGATGTAGAGCATTTCCTTGGTCAGCGGGTCGATTTCCGATGGGGTGGCCATCACCGCTTTCACCTCCGCCCAGGTCTGCTCCAGCAGGCCGGCGTCGAAGGCCAGGTAGCGCCACATGTTGTTGATGAACTCGGTCTGGCGAGTGGCGCGGATGTCATCAAACACCGCTTTCACGCGCGGGTTGGATTCCAGATCAGCGGCGGGGGCAAGCGTCGACATGGCAGTGTCTCGATGTGAGGAAAACGCAGAAGCGTAAACGATCGCAACACGCTTGGCATCGGGGCCGACAGCGCGCGCCCGGCCTGCTAGACTCCCGCCATACCTACTTGAACGAGTCCGCACGCCATGCATCCGCGCGCCCTGCCCCTCGCTTTGATTGCTCTGATCAGCCTGTCGCTCGTCGGCTGCGCCACGAGCCGTGTCGAAACCCGCCCCTCGCCACCGCTGCCGCCCGCCAGCGCGCCTGCCGCAAGCACGCCGGCGCCCGCACCGGCCCCGGCGGTCTCTGCCGCGGACGCCTCCGCCGCCGCTCCCGTGGGCACCACCGACGAAGACGAACTGAAGATCGACGCCAGCATTCCGGAGCTGATCGCCTTCCTTGAACAACAGCCCGCCGGCCCCGAGGCCACCATCGCGCAGCAACGCCTGCGCGAGCGTATCGGCGCGCGATTGATCCGCCAGGCCGGGGGTAAGGGCAACATTCGGCCCGCTAAAGACTTTCCGCTCGACGCCTTCGACACCGACGACCTGATTGCCGGCTTCGGTGACGTCGGCGTCGGATTCCGGCTGATTGGTCACATCAAAGGCCAGAAGGGCAGCAAATCGGGCTACACCTATATTGATAGCCCCGACGCCTGGCAGCGCCTTCACGCCGGGCACGTGGTGAGCCAGGCCAGCGCCTCAAGTTCGCGCCTGCTCTACGATATCCGCATGCTTCGCATCCGCCGCGAAGTGCGCAGCAGCATCGAGAACGGCACCAGCGCCACCTTCTACCGCGACGCGGCCTACACCACACAAACGGTGCTGCGCCTGGGGCTGACCCGCTATTACAAAAAGGGCAAGCCCAATGGCGAGCGCCGAACCATGGGCGGACTCGGCGCCGCCGTGGTCAAGCGCCACGGCCGCACCACCGTGTATGCCTTCGATCTGGCCGACCAGTCGCTGATTCCCCGCTAGCGCCACGCACGAAGCCCCGTTTTCCGACCGACTGCTACACTCCCCGGCAAAACCATCAGCACGGGGAATGCCATGTCCGACTACGATTTTGACCTCATCACCATCGGCGCAGGCTCGGGTGGCGTCGCCGCCAGCCGGCGCGCGGCCGTGCATGGCGCACGTGTCGCCATCTGCGAGGGCGACCGCGTCGGTGGCACCTGTGTGATTCGCGGCTGTGTGCCCAAAAAATTGCTGATGTACGCCTCGCAGTTTGCCGACGCCTTTGCCGACGCACCCGGTTTTGGCTGGGAGATCGTCCCGCCCAGCTTCGACCTCGCCGCGCTGACCGCCGCCAAAGACCGCGAAACGGCCCGCCTCGAAACCATCTACCGCAAGATGCTGGCCGACGCCAAGGTCACCCTGCTCGAAGGCCAGGCCCGCCTGGTTGATGCGCACACCGTCGACATCGGCGGGCGTCACGTCAGCGCCGGGCACATCCTCATCGCCACCGGCGGCACGCCCAGCGCACCGGCCATCGACGGCCTGGATCTGGCCATCAGCTCTAACGAACTGCTCGATCTCACCGAGTTGCCGCGCCGTCTGCTGGTGCTGGGCGCCGGCTACATCGCGGTCGAGTTCGCCGGCATCTTTGCCGGCTTTGGCAGCGAGGTGATCCAGGCTTACCGTGCCGACCTGCCGCTGCGCGGCTTCGATGACGATATCCGCACCCGCCTGGCCACCGCCATGAGCGAGCGCGGCGTTGCACTGCGACCCGGCTTCGCGCCGGTCAAGCTCGAACGCAGCGCCAACGGCATCCGCTGCACAGCGAAAAACGGCGAGGTGATCGAGGCTGACGTGGTGCTCTCCGCCCTCGGCCGCCGCCCCAACACCGACGGCCTCGGCCTGGCGGAGGTCGGCGTCGACGTCGATGCCAAGAGCGGGGCGATTCGGGTCAGCCCCGACTCACGCACCACGGTCGATTCCATCTACGCGGTCGGCGACGTCACCGACCGCGCCGCCCTCACGCCGGTCGCCATCGCCGAAGGCCGGGCGTTTGCCGACACGGTGTTTGCCAATACGCCGCGCGTGGTCGACCACCGGCTCATCGCCACGGCGGTGTTCAGCCAGCCATCCATCGGCACCATCGGCTTGTCGGAGCCCGACGCCATCGCCGCCGGCCATCAGGTCACGGTGTTCGAGGCCGATTTCCGGCCCATGAAGCACACCCTGGCCGGTCGCACCGAACGCGCCTACATGAAGGTGATCGTCGACGCTGGCAGCGACAAGGTGCTGGGCGCGCATCTGATCGGCGCGGACTCGGGCGAAATCATTCAGGCGCTGGCCATCGCCATCACCATGGGCGCGACCAAGGCCGACCTCGACCGCACACTGGCGGTGCACCCGACCAGCGCCGAAGAACTGGTGCTGCTGCGCACGCCGCGCGCCTGAGCACACCATAAAAAAAACGGCCGCGGCATGCCGCCGGCCGTTTTATATTGCTGAAGCGGACGATCAGTCGGCCAGCACAAAGGTGACTTTCATGGTCACGCGATAGGCTTTGATCTTGCCTTTTTCAATCACCAGCTTCTGGTCCTGAATCCAGGCGCCGCTGACGTTCTTCAATGTCTTGTTGGCGCGCGCGATGCCGCTGCTCATGGCATCGTCAAAACTCTTCTTCGACTCGGCGATCACTTCAGTAACACGTGCAACACTCATGCAAACCTCCTTGGGGATGGCAAAAACGTCGGGCCGATTCACGGCCCGGGCAATTCACTATCCCTGCTCGCCCGGCGAGTCACAAGGCGATGAGGTTAAACATGGTCACACGTACCGCCGCCTTACTCGGCAAAGGCGATGGTGACCCGTCGGTTGCGCTTGCCCTCGCTACGGATCTTCACCACCTTGAGCGCGCCGATTTCGGCCGTCTGTCGCACATGCGTGCCGCCACAAGGCTGCAAGTCCACGCCCGGAATTTCAATGGTGCGCACACTGCCCTGACCGCGCGGCGGCTGCACCGACATGGTCTTGACCAAGCCCGGATTGGCGTCGAGTTCGGCATCGGAGATCGCACCGCATTCGACGGCGGTATCCGCGGCCACCAAGGCATTGAGGCGCGACTCGATGTCTTCGGCGACGAGCTGATCCATATCGATATCAAAGTCGAGATGCGCCTTGTCTTCGCTCATCCGGCCGCCCGTGACTGGCGCCGCGACCACGGCGCACAGCAGATGCAAGGCCGTGTGAAAGCGCATCACCCGATGGCGCCGATCCCAGTCGATGCGGGCGGTGACATGCGTGCCGACGGCCGGCAGCTTCGCCGCCTCATCCACCAGGTGAACAATCGTGTCGTCCTCGCCCTTGACCGTGCCGAGCACGTCGATCACCGTTCCGCCGGCCTGAACCAGCGCGCCCGTGTCGCCCGGTTGGCCGCCGCCGGTGGGGTAAAACACACTGCGGTCGAGCACGATCCGGCCCAGCGCAGTCGACACCACCACGGCATCACACTCGCGGGCATACGCGTCATCACGAAACACCAGTTCGGTCATCAGCATCCTCTTGTTCGATCAAGGTAAGACAAAGGCCAGGGCGATCGGTAAAAACACCACCGCCGCCAGATTGCCGATCAGCACCATCGAGGCCACCTTTTCGGGCTCCTGATGATAGCGCTCGGCGAAGATATAGTTCAGCACGGCCGGCGGCAGCGCACCAAAGATCAGTATCAAGGCTTGCTGCTGCGGCGGAAAGTCGACAAGCATCAGCAAAAGACCCGCGATCGCCATGCCGATCAGCGGCCGCGCGATCGCCCCGAACACCCCAAGGCCAATCGATGTGATCCGCGAGTCGCTCAGGCGCACCCCAAGCGCGAACAACATCAGCGGGATCGAAATCTCACCGAGCATCCGGATCGACATCAACAGCGGCTCCCACACCACGACACCGCTCATCCCAACCGCCAGCCCGGCAAAGGTCGCCAGCACCGAGGGCACTTTCCAGATCGTCATCAGCCGGACTCTGTGGTCCAGCAACCAGGCGCCGAATGAAAAATGCAGCAGATTGGAGGCCATGAACATCACCACAAACGGCGCCAGCGCCTGCTCACCAAAGGCCAGCACCGCCAGCGGCAGGCCGAGGTTGCCCGAATTATTGAACATCACCGGCGGCACCAGTGTCTTGGGCGCAACCCCCACCGCACGCGCCAGCGCCCAGGCCGCGAGGCCGGACGCGACCACCATCACCACCGTCGCCAGCAGCAGCGGGATGTCGTTTTCCGGCCGAAACGGCTTGCTCGCCAAGGCCGCAAACACCAGCGCCGGCACGAACACATCCATGTTCAATTTGTTGGCGTGCGACAGATCCGGACGCGTTCGACGCCCCACCACGAAGCCGACTGCCACGATGGCAAACAGTGGGAACAGGATGGCGATGATGCGAAGGAGCATGAATTTTTGCCGAGGAACAGAAGCATCGATTCTAACCGGCGAACTGTGGCGCCAGACCGCCTACCTGCGCGACACGCCGGCCAAAGAGCGCACTCGCATCCGCGGCTGAGCCGTTCATGCTTGGCGCACAATCCGCAGGCGCCTCACAAAACCCTCAAGGGGTTGATAAATATTCCATAACGGATACCCATTTTCCATGTCAAAATCCCGATAGATATTCTCTTAATGACAGGACTTCGACATGTCTTCGACGCGCACTCTGACCCATTCGCTACTAGCCGGCGCACTACTCGCCAGTGTCAGCGCCTCGGCTCTCGCCATCACGCCCAGCTTTCAGTTCGTGATGGACCGGCTGGACAACCGCAGTAGCAACACCCTCGGTATCATCGAAGGCGTCGTCCATTACATTGGTGCGGGCGTAACCCCCAACAGCGGTTTTGGCACCCAAGTCAGCATCGAGCAAAACGGGATTGAGCTCCCGATGAACTGGTGGAGCTCGCACGTTTCGCCAAACGAGTATTACAGCATCCTGCCGACCAACATCGGTACCAGCGATCCGTGGACCATCATCGCCAACAACGCTGGTGACATCAGCATGGCCCTGACACGAGGCACCGCCGGTGCCCAGGTGCTGGATTTCGCTCAAAACGTGCAGTTCGACACTACGAGCAGCATGCTCAGCTGGGAACTCCCCTCCACCGGCCCGACCATTGAAGGTGTGCGCGTCTTAGTGTGGGACCGGACACTTGGCCTGTTGAACGATCCTGACGCGCCCGACCTCGCTGCGCTCAGCCCCTATATCCCGCCGATGACCAGCTACCAGCTATCGCCAACACTATTCGAGAACGGAAAAAGCGCCGCCGACTACACGGTCGAAGTTCGCCTTATGGATTTCCGCGATCCGCAACTCGGCATGAACGGCAGCAACATCCTGAACACTTCGCGCACCTTCTACGATCTCGCTGCCCCGGTCCCCGAACCCGAGACCTGGGCGATGATGCTCGTCGGCCTCGGTCTCATTGCACAGCTTGCGCGGCGCAAACCCCGCTGAATCGCGGCGGATTCAACCCAAAAAAGGCCTCGCGTTTTGCGAGGCCTTTTGTCTTTCTGGCAAACACGGTGACTACAGCACGTAGCGCGCCAAGTCCTCGCGCTCGGCCACGGCCTCCAGGCAGTCATCCACATAGGCGGCATTCACCACCAGATCGCCCACGCCGGGTTTGCCGGCGTTGAAGGAGATTTCCTCGAGCAGCTTTTCCATCACCGTGTACAAGCGCCGCGCGCCGATGTTTTCGGTTTTCTCGTTCACCTGGAAGGCGATCTCGGCGAGGCGGCGGATGCCCTCGGGCTGGAAGTCGATCTTCACGCCTTCGGTTTCGAGCAGTGCCTGATACTGACGGGTCAGGCAGGCGTCGGTGCTGGTGAGGATGCATTCGAAGTCATCCACGCCGAGCGAATCGAGCTCGACGCGAATCGGAAAACGGCCCTGCAACTCGGGGATCAGGTCGCTGGGTTTGGCCAGATGGAAGGCGCCGCTGGCGATGAACAGGATGTGATCGGTTTTGATCATGCCGTACTTGGTGCTCACCGTCGTGCCTTCGACCAGCGGCAGCAGATCGCGCTGAACGCCCTGGCGCGAGACGTCGGCGCCCTGCATTTCCGAGCGCGAGGCGACCTTGTCAAGTTCATCGAGGAAGACGATGCCGTTCTGCTCCACGGCGCGCACGGCCTCGGCCTTGACCTCTTCGTCGTTGATCAAGCGCGCGGCTTCTTCGTCGGCGAGCAGGCGCAGCGCTTCCTTGATCGGCAGCTTGCGGCTCTTTTTGCGCGCGCCTCCAAGGTTCTGGAACATGCCCTGCAATTGCTGGGTCATCTCTTCCATGCCCGGCGGGGCGAAGATTTCGGCGCTCATGGCCGACGCCGCCACTTCGACCTCGATTTCCTTCTCGTCGAGTTCGCCTTCGCGCAGCTTCTTGCGGAATTTCTGCCGTGTGCCGGAATCGGCCGTGGGCGCTTCGTCGGCATTGAAGCCGACCGCGCGGGCCGGCGGCAGCAGGATGTCGAGCACCCGGTCTTCGGCGGCGTCGGAGGCGCGGTCACGCACGGAGACCATGGCGCGCTCACGGCCGTCCTTGACCGCGATTTCGGCGAGGTCGCGGATGATGGTGTCGACATCGCGGCCGACATAACCCACTTCGGTGAACTTGGTCGCCTCGATCTTGATGAAGGGCGCGTTCGCCAGCCGGGCCAGCCGGCGGGCGATTTCGGTCTTGCCGACGCCGGTGGGGCCGATCATGAGAATGTTCTTGGGGGTGATTTCGCTGCGCAGCGGTTCGGCCACCTGGGCGCGACGCCAGCGGTTGCGCAGGGCGATGGCCACGGCGCGCTTGGCGCGCGCCTGGCCGACAATGTGCTTGTCCAGTTCGGAGACGATCTCCGGCGGGGTCATTTGCGTCATGGTCTGCTCGACTCGGGTGCCGGGGCTCAGCCCAGCACCTCGATGGTGTGATGTTGGTTGGTGTAGATGCACAGGTCGCCGGCAATGCTCAGCGATTTGCTGACGATCTCTTCGGGCGCCAGGTCGGTGTTTTCGAGCAGCGCCCGCGCAGCCGCCTGGGCATAGGCGCCACCGCTGCCGATCGCGACGATGCCTTGCTCGGGCTCGAGCACATCGCCGTTGCCGGTAATCACCAATGAGTTTTCTTCATCGGCCACCGCAAGCATGGCTTCGAGCCGGCGCAACATACGGTCGGTGCGCCAGTCCTTGGCCAGTTCCACCGCACTGCGCAGCAGGTTGCCGTGGTGCTTTTCGAGCTTGGATTCAAAGCGCTCAAAGAGGGTAAAGGCGTCCGCCGTGCCGCCGGCAAAGCCCGCGAGAATGCGGTCATGATGAATGCGGCGCACCTTGCGGGCGCTGCCTTTGATGACGATGTTGCCCAGCGTCACCTGACCATCGCCGCCAAGCGCGACGCGCCTGCCCCGTCGCACCGAGAGGATGGTGGTGCCGTGATACTGTTCCATGCCTGATCCGATTCGCCCGCCTGGGGGCGTGTTGAGTGCGCCACAGGCGCACGAGATCATCGCGCGCCCGCCATCCCGGTCATCTGGGGGCTAGTTGCGCAATTGCAAGCGGGCGACCTGATCGATCCCCATCACGCGCAGCAAGGCGGCCACCATCGCATTGACGTCCTTGAGGACGATCAGCTTGCCTTGCCCCTGAAGCTGCGCCAATACGTTGAACATGGCGCCGGCCGACACAAAATCGATGCGCCGCAGCCGCGCACAATCGACATCCACCCGCGAGCGCTCGGCGGCGAACGCAGCCAACTGACGCACCGGCTCGGCGTTAGTGCCCAGCACATCGCCTTCGAGCACGAAACCATCATCCATCTGCACCGCAGTCACCAGTTCAGCGGTGGTCGAGGCCATCTCGGAGACGGCTTTCGGCTCCCAGGACGGCGGCGACTCTTCGAAGGTGATGGCGTAGTCGAGCGCGACTTCTTCAAAGGTGTCAATGTCGTCAGTCTGTTGCAACATGTCGAGCAGCAGCAACCACATCTGTTGATTTTCTCGACGGCCCGCCAGCACCTGCCCACGCAACATATTGGCGACCGTGCTCGCGCCGGACAGACGGATAGTGACCGACGCCGCATTGAGGTCGGACATCAAGGTGCGCAACAGCGCACAGCCGGATTCATCCGCCGAGCGCAGACGCGACAAATCAATCTTCACCGCGCCGTTCTTTTTGGCGGCTTCGCGAACCCGCTCAAACTGCTTGGTCACCTGGTCGGTCAGCGCGGTGCCCAACGCGACCGCAGGCGCAGCGGTCTTGCCTGCCGCGACGGGCGTGTCGGCCCCATCCCAGGGCGGCGGAGATTTTTCAAAACTGCGGGCATAGGCGATGACCCGTTCGTCAAACTCGGCGCGCTTGCCTGTCAATTTGTAGAGATCAATCAACATCAGCCACACGGGCTCGCCTTGCCCCGGCGTCAGGCCGGTCACAAATTCGCTGAGCACCTGGGCGGCGAGGTCGTTCTGACCATTGGCATAGAGCACAGCAGCGTCTTCAGCCACACCGGCAAAGGCATCGCCGCCTTCTTGCACTTCGATCTTGCCGGCACACTCGGCCAGCGCGCGCGCGACGTCGCCGCCCGCCGAGCCGAAATCCAGCGTCGACAATTCTGAGCGCGGCCCCTTGCTGGCAGCCCCGGCAGATTTGTTCTTTTGTGAAGACCCTACCAAGATCCCTTCCTCCATCTCGGCGATTGCGTAAGCACAGTCCTCGACAACACGACGAACGCGTTATCGGACATCGGTCCATCGCCGCCTTCTCCATCGCGGCAGACCGGGCGCATCGCCTGGGCGCTGAACGCGCCAGACCCGCAGAATAACATCGCGACACCGCCATGCGACACGGCAACTTTTGGCTATTGTGCGCCTTCACTACGAAAAGTTTTGTTAAGCATTGCACCAAGTTGCATCGCAACAGCGAGCCCGCTCTCAGCTAAAATGGCGCGCATGCTCCCTACCGACCCGGCCGCCGCTATCGCCCCAGAATCCTTGATGGTCCGCGTCTATTACGAAGACACCGACGCAGCCGGCGTTGTTTACTATGCCAACTACTGGCGCTTCTGCGAACGCGGGCGCACGGAGTGGCTTCGCCAACAGGGCTTCGACCAGCAGCAACTCATGGACGACACCGGCATTGCCTTCGTGGTACGCCGGGTGGCGGGCGAGTATCTGCGTCCGGCCCGCCTCGACGACACGCTTCAGGTCGTCACCACGGTGTCGACACTCAAGCGCGCCAGCCTCAGTTTCTCGCAGAAAATTTGGCGCGATGCGGAACTCTTGTTTGAAGCCACAGTCTCTGTGGCCTGCCTGGACACCAAGCGCAACCGGGCCGTCGCCATTCCCGACACCATTCGAAAAACACTGACCCCGGGCCAACCGGGCTGACCATGCCAATCACACAAGATCTGTCGATACTCTCCCTCATCGCCGAAGCCAGCCTGCTGGTCAAGTTGGTGATGGCCCTGCTCGCGGGCCTCTCCTTCATGTCGTGGTACTGGATTTTCCGCAAGTGGTTTTCCATCGGCAGTGCGCGACGAAAGTCGATGGACTTCGAACGCAACTTCTGGAGCGGCGGCGATCTGAACGCGCTGTACCAGAGCGCCGGTAACGACCGCCACAACACCGGCCCGATGGAGCGCATTTTCGAATCGGGCTACCGCGAGTTCTCCAAGCTGCGCGCAAAAAACGCCGATCACGCCACCGTGGTCGACGGCGCCCGCCGCGCCATGCGCGCCACCTACCAGCGCGAGGTCGATGAACTCGAAGCCCACCTGGCCTTCCTCGCCTCGGTCGGCTCCGTGTCGCCGTATGTGGGCCTGTTCGGCACCGTGTGGGGCATCATGAACGCCTTCCGCGGCCTGTCCAACGTCACCTCGGCCACGCTCGCCCATGTGGCCCCCGGCATTGCCGAAGCGCTGGTGGCGACCGCCATTGGCCTGTTTGCGGCGATCCCCGCCGTGGTCGCCTACAACCGCTTTGCCCACGACATCGACCGCCTGTCGATCCGCCTCGAGAGCTTCATGGAAGAGTTCTCCAACATCCTGCAGCGTCAGCTGCGTTGATCGGGCCGAGGACCTCCCATGCGTGAGCGCCGCCTGATGAACCAGATCAACGTCGTGCCGTACATCGACGTGATGCTGGTGCTGCTCGTCATCTTCATGGTCACCGCGCCAATGATCCAGACCGGCAGCGTCGAATTGCCCAGCGTCGGCAAGGCCTCGCAGACGCCCGTCGAGCCGCTGTATATCGTCGTCAAAGCGGATGGCAGCGTGGCCTTCCGCGATGCGGCGCAGGAGCCGGTGCCCATGGCGCTCGAGGCCGTCGTTGCACAGCTGCAGCAGATGCAGCAGGACAATCCGGCCCGTGCCGTACTGATCGCAGGCGATCGCGACGCCCGTTACGATGCCGTATTGAATGTCATGTCGGAGCTGCAAAAGAAGGGCGTCGACAAGATCGGCCTGCTCGTGCAGCGCGGCGAACGCGAACCGACCGCCAAACGATGAACCCGATGCAGGACCGCCCGGAGCCGGGCAAACGCATTTCATTTGTGCTTGCGGCACTGGTACATCTGGCGCTGGCGGCATTTCTGTTTTTTGGCGTTCGCTGGCAGAGCGAACCGCCGGCGGCCGTTCAGGTCGCGCTGGTCGCGATGCCGTCCATGCCCACGCGCGCCGCACCGCCGCCCAAGCCAGCGCCGCCGGCCCCCCAACCCGAGCCAAAGCCTGAGCCAAAACCCGAGCCGAAGCCCGAACCCAAACCGGAGCCGAAGCCAGAGCCCAAGCCGCCCGAGATCAAGATTCCGGAGAAAAAGCCCGAGCCCAAGAAGCCGGAGCCCAAGCCCGAACCGAAAAAGCCCGAGCCAAAGAAACCTGAGCCGAAGCCCGAGCCAAAGAAACCGGAACCGAAAAAGCCGGAGCCCAAGCCCACGCCAAAGCCCGAACCCAAGATCGACCGCTCCAAAGCGATCGAGGACCAACGCATACAGGAGTTGCTGGCGCTGGACGCGCAGCGCGCCCGCGAATCGGAGATCCTCAAGCAGGAAATGCAGTCGGCCGCCCGCGGCCGGGCGCTGGACGGCTATATCAACGCAATTCGGGTCAAGGTCCGGGGCAACATCGTGCTGCCGCCAGCGGTCAGCGGCAACCCGGAAGCCACCTTCATCGTGGACCAACTGCCCGATGGTACGGTGATTGAGGTGCGTTTGAAGAAGAGCACGGGGCATGCCGCGCTGGATGAAGCCATCGAACGCGCCATCCGCAAGTCGAGTCCGTTACCGAAACCCGACGATCAATCTTTGTTTAACCGTACACTAGCGTTCACATTTCGCCCGCTCGAACAATAAAAAGGGTTCGGTATAATCCGCCCGGGAACCAGAGACGATGAAACTGACTGATTTGTTTCGATATTTGCTGATCACACTACTCGCCGCCACCGCCCTGTCGGCGCGGGCACAGCTGTCGATCGAGATTACCGGCGCCGGCGCCAACCGCTTTCCGGTGGCCATTGCGGTCATGGAAGGCGAGTCTCAGCTGCCCCGCGGCGTGACCGATGTGGTGCGCAGCGATCTGGAGCGCAGCGGCCTGTTTTCGCTGGTCGAGATGGGGCCCAAGCCCGTCGGCGAAACGGTCACCCCCGATTTTGCCTACCTGCGCACCCGCGGCGCTGACGCGATCGCGGTCGGCACCGTAGTGCCCGCCCAAAGCGGCAAGTACGAGTTGCGCATGCGCCTCTACGACACGCGCCAGGAAGCCCAGCTCGACGCCCTCACGCTGACCATGACGCCCGCCCAGTACCGGATCACCGGCCACAAGATTGCGGACATCATTTATGAGCGCATCACCGGGCTCAAAGGCGTGTTCTCCACGCAGATCGCCTATGTGGTGAAGTCCGGCAAGCAATACAAACTGCAGATCGCCGACTCCGACGGCGCCAACCCGCAGACCGCGCTGGCCTCCAACGAGCCGATCATTTCGCCGTCGTGGTCGCCCGACGGCTCCCGCCTGGCCTATGTTTCCTTCGAGGCCAAGAAACCGGTCGTGTATGTGCACACCCTGGCCACCGGCCTGCGCGCGGTGGCGGCCAACTTCAAGGGGTCGAACTCGGCGCCGTCATGGTCGCCGGACGGCAGCCGCCTCGCGGTGGTGCTGACCAAGGACGGGCTGTCGCAGATGTACACCGTCAATCCCGACGGCTCGGGCGTCACCCGCCTGGCCAGCTCGTCGAGCATCGACACCGAACCGGCCTTCAGCCACGATGGTCAATGGATCTACTTCACCTCCGACCGCGGCGGCAGCCCGCAGATCTACCGGATCTCCACCCAGGGCGGTCGCGCGGAGCGCGTCACCTTCGAGGGCAGCTACAACGTCACGCCGCGCCCCTCGCCCGATGGCCAGACCATGAGCTACATCGCGCGGACGGCCAACGGCTTCCAGATCGCGATCATGGATGTCGCCACCCGCCAGTTTGCCGTCCTGACCGACACCGGTCGGGATGAATCACCCAGCTTTGCGCCCAACAGCCGCATGATTCTCTACGCAACGGAGATCGGTGGTCGGGGGGTGCTTGCCGCTGTTTCGTCCGACGGGCGAATCAAGCAACGTCTCTCGGTCCAGGCCGCCGACGTGCGTGAACCCGCCTGGGGACCTTTGCCCCGCTAGCGGATCGCTAGTATTTTATGACTCAAGGAGTCTGTTCAATGCGTTACCCCCTCGCCGCCTCCATGCTCGCTCTTGCCCTGCTGGCAGGCTGCTCGAGCACCCCGATGACCGCCGACCAGGGCGCCTCGGTTGAAGACCGTACCGCGTCGTCTGCCGGTACGATCCCGACCGTGCGTCCGGATCAGATGCAAGGTGCTGGTCTGGCCGCCCTGCGCGACCCGAACAACATCCTGTCCAAACGCGCCATCATGTTTGACTACGACAGCTTCACCATCCGCGGCGAATTCATGCCGCTGGTTGAAGCCCACGGCCGCTTCCTGGCTGCCAACCCGCAGATGAAAATGCTCATCCAGGGTAGCGCCGACGAACGCGGCAGCCGCGAGTACAACCTCGCCCTGGGCCAGAAGCGTTCTGACGCGGTCAAGAAATCGCTGATGCTGCTTGGCGCCAAGGAAGGCCAGATTGAATCGGTCAGCCTGGGTGAAGAGAAGCCGCAGTGCACCGAGCGCAACGAAGCCTGCTACGCCGAAAACCGTCGTGGCGAAATGCTCTACGCTGGAGAGTTCTGATGATGCGGCCGGCCCCCTGGATTGCACTGCTTGCAGCGCTGCTCACGTGGCCGGCGCATGCTGGCTTGTTTGACGACGCCGAAGCGCGCAAGGAGATCATGCGCATTCGCGATGATCACACCGCGCGCCTCGACGCCCTCGAATCCAGCTCACGCGCATCGCTGCAACTGGCCAACCAGATCGAGGCCATGAAGGCCGAGGTGGCCCGGCTACGCGGCGATGTCGAGCTGCTGATGCACGACATGGAGTCGGTCAAGAAGCGCCAGCAAGACTTCTATGTCGATCTCGACGCACGTCTGCGCACACTCGAATCCGGCGCTGCCGGCCCCGCAGCGCAGATTGATCCCGCAGCGGAGTCGCGCGACTACGAGAACGCACTGAACCTGCTCAAGAGCGGCAAGTACGCCGAAGCAGCCACCGCTTTCGACACGTTCGTGACCACCTACGCCGGCAGCAGCTTCCTGCCCAGCGCCCACTTCTGGGCCGGCAGCGCCGCCTTGCAGGCCAAAGACATCGCCCGCGCCACGCAGCACTTCAACACCGTGGTCAACCAGTGGCCGCAGGACGCCCGCGCGCCCGATGCCCTGCTCGGCGTGGCCAACTGCCAACGTGCCATGGGTGAGCGTCGCCTGGAGCAGAACACGCTCAAAGCCGTGATCAGCCAGTACCCGGACAGCGCTGCCGCCAAATCGGCCAAACAGCGCCTGGGCAGCTGACCCGCGCATGAGCACGCGACAAACCGTCACCCGGCTGCGGGTGACGGAAATCTTCGCATCCGTACAGGGCGAAGCCTCTCGCGCCGGTCTGCCCACGGTGTTTGTCCGCCTCACCGGCTGCCCGCTGCGCTGCGTGTGGTGTGACACCGAGTACGCCTTCAACGGCGGCCAGACCCGCGATCTGAGCACCATCCTCGACGAAATCGCCAGCCACGGCCTGCACCACATCTGCGTGACCGGCGGCGAACCCCTCGCCCAGAAAGGCTGCCTCGACCTGCTCACCGCGCTGTGCGACGCCGGCTACGACGTGTCGCTCGAAACCAGCGGCGCGCTCGACATCGCCACCGTCGACCCGCGCGTCAGCCGCATCATGGATCTCAAGGCACCCGGCTCCGGCGAGGCCGACAAAAACCGCTGGGACAACCTGCCCCAACTCACCGCCCGCGACGAACTGAAAATCGTCATCGCCAATGCCGATGACTACGCCTGGGCCTGCGACCAGCTCAAGACGCATGCGCTCGCCACACGCTGCCCGGTGCTGTTCTCGCCGGTGGCCGGCGAACTCGCCCCGGCCGACCTGGCCGAATGGATCGTGCGCGACCGCCTGCCGGTGCGCTTTCAAATGCAACTGCACAAAGTGCTGTGGGCCGACGCCCGCGGCAAATAACGCTCATGACCGAAATCACCGAAACGCCGCCGCGCCGCGCCGTGGTCCTGCTCTCTGGCGGACTCGACTCCGCCACCTGCCTGGCCATCGCCCGCGAACAAGGCTTCGAGTGCTATGCCCTGTCCGTCGCCTACGGCCAGCGCCACGCCGCCGAGCTGACCGCCTCCAAGCGTGTCGCCGACAGCCTCGGCGCAGCCGAACACCGCCTTGCCCGCGTCGGCCTTGGTCAGTTCGGCGGCTCGGCGCTGACCGACCCGACCATCGACGTTCCGATCGAGGCCCGCGGCGCAGACACCTCGCCCATCCCCGTCACCTATGTGCCGGCACGCAACACCGTCATGCTCTCCATCGCCCTGGCGTGGGCCGAAGTCCTCGGCGCGCGCAACATCTTCGTCGGCGTCAACGCCGTCGACTACTCCGGCTACCCCGACTGCCGCCCGGAGTACATACAGGCCTTCGAAACCATGGCCAACCTCGCCACCAAGGCCGGCGTCGAGGGCGAGCGCCTGACCATTCACGCTCCGCTCATCTCGCTCAGCAAGGCCGAGATCATCCGCCAGGGCACGACGCTCGGTGTCGACTACGCCCAGACCGTCACCTGCTACCTCGCCGACGACACCGGGCGCGCCTGCGGGCGCTGCGAAGCCTGCCGCCTGCGCCGCGCGGGCTTCCTCGAAGCCGGCGTCGACGACCCGACCCGCTACGTCAATGGCAAGCCCCCCGAAATTTCTTGAACATCGTCTTGACAGCACTGCGATCGGTTCCTATAATTCGCGCTTCCTTTCGGGTCGTTAGCTCAGTTGGTAGAGCAGCGGACTTTTAATCCGTTGGTCGCGTGTTCGAGCCACGCACGGCCTACCAGGACACCAAGGGCCCAGTCGCAAGACTGGGCCCTTTCCGTTTTTCCGCCCCGCCTTTTTCCTTTCGAGCACTCTGCCGTGCGCCGCGTCATCGGCGCCAGCCCCGCGACGATGGCAACGCTCGCCTCGTCCGCCCCCTTCCGGCCGACAACCGCCCGCCTCGTCACCCGTCGACCGGCGGCCCCTGCCGGCACGGCCTGCCCGGGGCCATGACACCCGCCAGCCGCCTGCGCAAACAGCCGTGGCACGCGCGAGGTGGCTGATGCGCAATAGCCCCTCCGTCACCATCGCCCCGCGCGACGCAGCGGCGGACATTTCCCTACCGACCGCCAGGACCACACAGGCTGCCGCCGAACACAAGCGCCGGTCTCGACAGCGCACCGCACGGGCACTTGCTTGACCTAAATCAAAGATGTATTGTCTACGCATCTTTTTTAGATAGTCATTCTCCCATCCCTTGCTGAAGCTCGGCGCCATGCGCGCCACCAGCGTTTCATCGTCGCTTAAAACATGCATTCAGACCATCACGCCACCTTCCTGTCGCACCGGCACGCACCTGCCGTCACGACCGGTCAGGCGCCGTCTCCGGTCATGGCGCAGTGGCATGCTGGATTCCGCACCCACCAAGAGCCCGCCTGTCCATGAGTCCCCTCGCCATCCTGATGTCGGCGTTCATCCTGTCCATCGTCGGCCTCGGCTTCTTCATCTGGTCGCAACGCGCCCACCTGACCGACCCCAGCACCGAAGGCAGCGAGGTGATCTTCGCCGCCGGTGAAATCGGCACCCCGGAAGAGCCCGCCGCGCCGCTTGCCACCCGCCCCGCCGCCGGCGCGGACGATGCCGAACTGGCCGCCCGCGCCCGGGCCGACGCCTCGACCGCCCCGCTGGTGTTCTTCTTCTACTGCTGCGCCTTCGTCTGGCTGCTGGTCGCTTCGGCCGCCGGCCTGACAGCGTCGATCAAACTGCATGCGCCGGACTGGCTGACCGCGGACGCCTGGTTGAGCTTCGGGCGCATCCGCACCGTGCATCTGAACGCGGTGGCCTATGGCTGGGCGCCGATGGCCGGGTTGGGCACCGCGCTGTTCGTCATCCCGCGCCTGCTCAAGACCGAGCTGGTCGGCGGCCGCTACGCCCTGCTTGGCGCCGCGCTGTGGAACGCCGCGCTGATCGCCGGCCTCGGCAGCCTGGCCTACGGCGTCAGCGACGGGCTCGAATGGCTGGAAATCCCCTGGCAGATCGACCTGCTGTTCGTCGCCGGCGGCGCACTGATCGGCCTGCCGCTGATCCTCACCCTGCGCCGGCGCCAGGTGGCCCACCTGTATGTGTCGGTGTGGTATATGGGCTGCGCGCTGTTCTGGTTCCCGGTGCTGTTCCTGGTGGCCAACGTCCCCGGCCTGCATCACGGCATCGAGCAGGCGACCATGAACTGGTGGTTCGGCCACAACGTGCTGGGGCTGTTCTACACCCCGCTGGCGCTGGCCTCGATCTACTACTTCCTGCCCAAGGTGATCGGCCGGCCGATCCAGTCCTACAACCTGTCGCTGCTCGGTTTCTGGGGGCTGGCCTTCTTCTACGGCCAGGTCGGCGGCCACCACCTAATCGGCGGGCCGGTGCCAGGCTGGATGGTCACCCTGTCGATCGTCCAGAGCATGATGATGATCCTGCCGGTGGCCGCCTTCACCGCCAACCAGCACCTCACGCTCAAGGGCAATCTGGCGGCGCTGCGCCACTCGCCGACCCTGCGCTTCATGTGCCTGGGCGGGTTGATGTACACCGCCAGCTCGGTGCAGGGCTCCTTCGAGGCGCTGCGCAGCATGAACGCCGTCACCCACTTCACCCACTACACCGTGGCGCACGCGCATCTGGGGCTGTACGGCTTCGTCAGCCTGGTGTTCTTCGGCGCCATGTATTTCGTGATCCCGCGCATCACCGGCCGCGACTGGCCCTGGCCGCGCATGATCTCGGCCCACTTCTGGCTGGCCTCGATCGGCGTCGCCATCTACTTCGTGTCGCTGACCATCGGTGGCTGGCTGCAGGGCCGCGCCATGCTCGACGAGAGCCGCGGCTTCATGGAATCGGTGCTGCTCACCCTGCCCTACCTGAAGGCACGCAGCGTGGGCGGCGCGATGATGGCGCTCGGCCATGTGATCTTCGCCGCGCACTTCATTCGCCTGCTGACCGCGCGCGGCGCCAGCCGCAGGGCACAACCGGCCAGCCCCTTCGCCACCGCCGCGGAGGGCATCTGATGCACAGCGAAACCCGCCTCATCCTCGGTGGCCTGACCACCCTCGCCGTCGCCACCGCCGCGCTGGTCGTGCTGCCCTACATCACCATCGCTGATTCGGCCCCGGCGCCAGGTCTCAAGCCCTATACGCCAACCGAGCTGCGCGGCCGCGAGCAGTACATCCAGCACGGCTGCGTGTATTGCCACTCGCAGCAGCCGCGTGCCCGCGCCTTCGCCCCCGACGCCAAGCGCGGCTGGGGCCGGGCCACGGTGGCCGGCGATTATGCCTACGACGACCCACCGCTGCTGGGCACCATGCGCACCGGCCCCGACCTGATGAACATCGGCGCGCGCCAGCCCAGCGATCAGTGGCATCTGGGTCATCTGTTCCAGCCGCGCGCCTATGTGCCGGGCAGCATCATGCCGGCCTATCCCTTCCTGTTTGACGTACGCGATCGCGCCGACGAGGGCGAGACAATCGTCGCCCTGCCACCCGGCACCGTGCCCGAGGGCGAGGTGGTGGTGGCGCGGCCGGCCGCGCTCGATCTCGTCGCCTACCTCAAATCGCTCGATCGCAGCTACCCGGCGCTCGCCGCCGATCAATGACGGAGCACTTCCGGACATGAACACCCCCGACGTCCTGCCGCAACAGCGGCGCGAGAACCCCGACCCCCAGGAGCGCAGCACCCCCATGCCGCGCCTGGTGCTGCTGCTGGCCCTGGTGCTGGTCGCCTTCGGCATCGACTACATCTCCCATGCCGATGTGAACAGCCCCTCTGCCTGGGGCGACGCGCGCACCCGCGCCGAACTGGTCGGCGACCGCCCGGCCGCCGGCCAGGGCGTCGACGGCGCGGCGATCTATGCCGCCATGTGCAGCGGCTGCCACCAGGCCTCCGGCCAGGGTCTGCCCGGCGTTTTCCCGCCCCTGGCCGGCTCCGAATGGGTGGTTGGCAAGGCCAGTACCGCAGCGGCCATCGTGCTGCATGGCGTGTCGGGACCGATCGAGGTCAAGGGCCAGCCCTTCAACGGCACCATGCCGGCCTTTGCCGCCTCGCTTGGCGACGCCGAGATCGCCGCCGTGCTGAGCCATGTGCGCAGCCAGTGGGGCAACAGCGCTGCGCCGATCCCCGCCGAACTGGTGGCCAACACCCGAAGCCTGCATGCCGATCGCAGCACGCCCTTCAACGGCGGCGACGAACTGGCTCAACTGCCCTGAGAGCGCCATGTCCGAAAAGCACACCACCCTGACCCGCCAGCAGCTGCACGATCTGGTGCACGCCTTCTATGCCGACGTGCGCGCCGACACCGCGCTCGGTCCGGTCTTCGACGCCGCCATCGGCGAGCACTGGGCGCACCATCTCGAACGCATGGTCGAGTTCTGGAGCCATGTCATGCTCGACACCCGCGGCTTCAGCGGCAATGTCTATGGCAAGCACATGGCGCTCGAGGGCGTCGAGCCGGCCCATTTCGAGCGCTGGATGACGCACTGGCACCACCACACCCGCCACTTCGCGCCGGACGACCGCCAGCGCCTGCGCCAGGCGGCGCAGACCATCGGCCGCAGCCTGTTCCTCGGCTTCTTCAACCGCTCGGCCGCGTTCATCGCCGACGACGACGGCCGCGTGGTGGTCGCCACCTCATGAGCCGGCGTCCGCTGGCGCTGACCTTGCTCGCGGCAACCGTGTTGTCGCTGGCACTGGTCGGGCTGAGCGCGCAGCTGACCGACGGCTTCACCCGCTGGACCTTCGAGGCCCTGCGCCGAGACGCCGCCGCCACCGGTCGTCTGAGCGCCCCGGCGATACCGCTGCGCACCGCGCACGGTGAGACAGGCACCCCTTGGCCGAACGGCACCAACACGGTGTATCTGGTCGACTTCATCTACACCCAGTGCCCGACCATCTGCCAGGCACTCGGCGGCGAATACACCCGCCTGCAACGCCAGCTGCGCGCACGCTTCGGCGCGCACAGCCCGGTGCGCCTGGTGTCGGTGGCCTTCGACCGCGCACACGACACCCCGGCCGAACTGCAACGCTATGCACAGCGCCACGCGGCCGAAGACGATCTGTGGCTGATCGGGACGCCGACCAGCGCCCAGGCGTCCGACACGCTGCTCAAAGCGCTTGGCGTGGTCGCGATCCCGGACGGCCTGGGCGGCTTCGTACACAACGGCACCATCCACCTGATCGACAGTCATGGCGCGGTGCGCGGTATCTTCGATCTCGAGCAATGGCCGCAGGCGCTCGACCGGGCGCTGCAGCTGACAGGCACGCCGACATGAAACGCCGCCTGCCCTGGGTGCTGGCCGCACTGCCGCTGCTGCTGTGGATCACGCCGCTGCGCCAGCTGCTCGAGAGCCGCATGCTGCCGCACATGCTGGTCGAGCTGCCGCTGCTGTTCATCGCCGGCTGGGCGCTGGCCCAGGCACTCGGCCCGCGCGCCCGCCTGCCGGCCGTCATAGATGCGCACGGCCTGCTCGGGCTCACCTGGGTGAGCGCGGTGTCGGCGCTGTGGATGATTCCCTCGATGCTCGACCTGAGCCTGCTCGACATCCGCCTGCAATGGGCCAAGTACCTCGCCTGGCTGCTGGCCGGCGTCGCCGCACGGGGCAGCCTGCCGCGCGCCGGGGCGGTGGTCGGCGTCTTCTTTCTGGGCAACATCGCCTGGATGCTGGCCACCGCGGGCTTGTTGTTTCAGGAAGCCCCCCAGCGCCTATGCGTGAGCTATCTGCTCGACGAGCAGATCGTCACCGGCCAGGGGCTGATCGCACTGGCCGTGCTCATCGGCACACTGGCCGTGCGCCGTCTGCTGAGGCCGATCAGCCCGGCGAGCGCTTGCCGCGCGTTGCCGGCGCCTGCGTCAGCGGAATAATCCGCCGCGGCACGGCGGCGATGCCGAGCAGTTCGGAGGCCACACTCGGCGCCGACACCGCGTCGTGCAGGGTCATGCGATCGAGCTCGAGCATGAAGGCGTCGAGCGCGCGACGCAGCCCGCGGGTGAGGTTGCAGGCCGGCGAAATCACACAGCAGTGTTCCTTACCCGGCTCGAAGCACTCCACCAGCACAAAATCGCTTTCCGCCAGCCGCACCACCATGCCCACCGAGATGGTCGACGGATCGCGCGCCAGACGCACGCCGCCGTTGCGTCCGCGCACGGTGTCGAGCAAGCCCGCGCCGGCCATCTGGTGAACAATCTTCATCAGATGGTTACGCGAAATGTCGTACGCCGTGGCGATATCCTCGATGGTCGCCAGCTCGCCGCTTTCGTAGCGGAGGCTGAGATACATGAGAACGCGCAAGGTGTAATCGGTATAGGCGGTCAGTCGCATAGGCAGCGCACGGGAGTCAAGGCAGCCCGAGCATAGTCGCTTGCCGGTTGGCGGGCAATTGCCGGCACCCTGGCCGGATCGGCCGGCTACGCCAAAATACGCATGTTGACCGGCTCGCTCGACCGGTATCCTATGCAGCGTGCCGAACACCACCTCACCCCTTTCACCGCCTCGGTCCGGCGATGCCCGCGCTGCGCCGGCGCAGCGCGTCATCAAGGTGCGGCGCGACTACAACAGCTGGGTGGCGCGAGAGAGTCTTGAAGACTACGCGCTGCGCTTCACGCCGCACAGCTTCCGAAAGTGGTCGGAAATGCGGGTGGCCAACACGGCTTTCGGTGCCTCGGCCTTTCTGGTGCTGGAGGCGGTGGGCGGCGCACTACTGCTGAGCTATGGCTTCTGGAATGCCTTCTGGGCGATCCTCGCCACCGGGCTGATCATCTTCCTGGCCGGCATCCCGATCAGTCAGTACGCGGCGCGCTACGGTCTGGACATGGATCTGCTCACCCGCGGCGCCGGCTTCGGTTACCTGGGTTCGACCATCACCTCGCTGATCTACGCCAGCTTCACCTTCATCTTCTTCGCCCTCGAGGCGGCGATCATGGCCTATGCGCTGGAGCTGGCGCTGGACATCCCGCCGGCCTGGGGCTACCTGATCTGCGCACTGGTGGTGATCCCGCTGGTCACCCACGGCGTCACCGTCATCAGCTGGCTGCAGGTGCTCA
Source organism: Denitromonas ohlonensis (assembly GCF_007625205.1). Taxonomy (GTDB): domain Bacteria; phylum Pseudomonadota; class Gammaproteobacteria; order Burkholderiales; family Rhodocyclaceae; genus Nitrogeniibacter; species Nitrogeniibacter ohlonensis. Next base: position 178,813 of record NZ_VMNI01000006.1, read on the forward strand.
CCCAGCCGCTGTGGATCGTGCTGCTGGTGGTGCCCTTTGTCTATGTGTTGCGCGAGAACCCCGGCGTGCTGGCCGGGCTGGTGGCCTACCCCGGCTCGGACGGCCAGCATGGCAGTTTCGATCTGCTGGGCTTCGGTGCCGCGCTCACCGTCGGCATCGCGCTGATCACGCAAATGGGCGAGCAAGTGGACTACCTGCGCTTCATGCCCGAGCGCACCGCGCACAATCGCCGCCGGTGGACGCTGGCCGTACTCATCGGCGGGCCCGGCTGGGTGGTGCCCGGCGTCATCAAGATGCTCGGCGGCGCGATGCTGGCCTACCTGGCGATCAGCCATTCCGTGCCGCCGGAGCGCGCGCTCGACCCCAACCAGATGTATCTGGTGGCCTATGAATACGTGTTTTCCGACCACCGCTGGGCGGTCTTCGCCACCTTGCTGCTGGTGGTGGTGTCGCAGCTCAAGATCAACGTCACCAACGCCTACGCCGGTTCGCTGGCGTGGTCCAATTTCTTCGCGCGGCTCACCCACAGCCATCCGGGCCGGGTGGTGTGGGTGGTGTTCAATACCGGCATCGCGCTGGCGCTGATGGAGCTCGATGTGTTCCAGGCATTGGGCCGGGTGCTCGGGCTGTATTCGAACATCGCCATCTCCTGGCTGATGGTGGTGGTGGCCGATCTGGTCATCAACAAGCCGCTGGGCCTGTCGCCGCCGGGCATCGAGTTCAAGCGCGCCCACCTCTACGACATCAACCCGGTCGGCGTCGGCGCCATGCTGCTCGCCTCGGTGCTGTCGGTGGCGGCCTACTTCGGGCTGTTCGGCGCCGGTGCGCAGGCCTTCTCGGCGCTGATCGCGCTGGTCACCGCGCTGATCGCCTCGCCGCTGATCGCCTGGGCCACCGGCGGGCGCTACTACATCGCCCGTACGCCCGACAGCTTCGACGCGCGCACCTGCCGCTGCGTGATCTGCGAGCGCGAGTACGAAGCCGACGACATCTCGCGCTGCCCGGCCTACGGCGGCCCGATCTGCTCGCTGTGCTGCTCGCTCGACGCGCGCTGCCACGACCAGTGCAAGCCGCATGCCCGCCTGTCGGCGCAGTGGACCGCCGCCATGCACCGCCTGCTGCCCGAGCGCCTGTGGCCGTATCTGGACAGCGGCCTGGGCCACTACCTGATGCTGATGGCGGTGATCCTGCCCTTCCTCGCCTTGCTGCTGGGCATGCTTTATTACCAGGAGCTGCGGGTACCCGGCGAAGCGGCGGCCGTGGTCGGGCCGGCGCTGGGCGCCGCCTTGCTGAAAGTGTTTGCCGCGCTGGTGCTGGTCAGCGCGGTGGTGGCCTGGTGGCTGGTGCTCACCCACAAGAGCCGGCAGGTGGCGCAAGAAGAATCCAACCGCCAGACCGCCCTGCTGATGCAGGAAATCGAAGACCACCGCCGCACCGACGACGCGCTGCAGCAGGCCAAGCAGGTGGCCGAGCTGGCCAACCAGGCCAAGAGCCGCTACATCACCGCCATAAGCCACGAGCTGCGCACCCCGCTCAACTCGATCCTCGGCTATGCGCAGATCCTTGATGGCGACGAGGCCATTCCGCCGCAGCGCCGGCAGGCGATCAGCGTCATCCGGCGCAGCGGCGACCACCTGCTGTCGCTGATCGAGGGCACGCTCGACATCGCGCGCATCGAGGGCGGCAAGCTCACGCTCGAACCCCAGCCCATCGACTTCCCCGCCTTTTTGCACCAGATCGTGCGCATGTTCGAACTGCAGGCCACGCGCAAGGATCTGAGCTTCGACTACCAGCCGCAGGGCAGCTTGCCAGCGGTGGTGCGGGCGGATGAAAAACGCCTGCGCCAGATCCTCATCAACCTGCTCGGCAACGCGGTGAAATTCACCGATCGCGGCGGCGTGCGCTTTGGCGTGCATTACGCCCGCGAGATGGGCACCTTCACCATCGAAGACACCGGCCCGGGCATCGCCGAGGACGACATCGAGCGCGTGTTCGAGCCCTTCGGCCGCGGCAACACCGCCAGCAAGGCCGGCGGCGCCGGGCTGGGGCTGACCATCAGCCGCATGTTTGCCGACGTAATGGGTGGCGAGCTCAAGCTCGATCGCAGCCTTGCCAGCGGCACCCGCTTCATCGTGCGGCTGTTTCTGCCGCAGATGCACGGCGCCCAGGCGGCCATGCCGCAGCCACCGCGCCAGCGCACCGGCTACGAAGGCCCGCGCAAACGCATCCTGATCGTGGACAACGAGCGCGACGACCGCGAAATGCTCGCCGGCATCCTCGAGTTTCTCGGCTTCAAGGTCACCCAGGCCGCCTCCGGGCTGGAGTGCCTCAAACTGCTCGAGGCCTTCCAGCCCGACCTCATCTTCATGGACCTGGCCATGCCCGGCATCGACGGCTGGGAGACCATCCGCCGCATCCGCCAGGGCAAGGCGCGCGAGGTGAACATCGCCGTGCTCTCGGCCAATGCCTTCGACAAGGGCCTGGACAACGATGTCGGCCTGCCCCCCGAGGACTTCATCCTCAAGCCCTTCAAGATGGACGCCCTGCTCGACTGGATCGGCCAGCGCCTCGGCCTGACCTGGACCCACAAGACCGAAACGCCGCCGCCCGCGCCGGGCACCCTGGTCATGCCGCCCGACGACGCGCTCGACGCCCTGGCCGACGCGGTCGAGATGGGCTATGTGCGCGGCATCCTCGCCCAACTCGACGCCATCGAAGGGCTCGACGCGCGCTACGCCCCGTTTGCCGAGCGCATCCGCCAGATGGCCACCGCCTTCGAATTCGATGCGATCATGCATCTTATTTCGCAGGACGCCGATGTCTGAGCCCGCCCCGCCCCGCGTCGTCCTGATCGTCGACGACATTCCCGACAACCTCGCCCTGCTGCATGACGCGCTCGACGAGGCCGGCTACGCCGTGCTGGTCGCCACCGACGGCGCCTCGGCGCTCACCCGAGCAGCCCGTCAGCAGCCCGACGTGATCCTGCTCGACGCGCTGATGCCGGGCATGGACGGCTTCGAGGTGGCGCGCCGGCTCAAGGCCGACTTCGGCACCGCGCACATCCCCATCGTCTTCATGACCGGCCTCACCGAGACCGAGCACGTGGTCGCCGCCTTCGACGCCGGCGGCATCGATTATGTGACCAAACCCATCCGCCCGCCCGAAGTGCTGGCACGCATCGCCGCCCACATGCAGGGCGCCCGGCAGATGTCGCTGGCGCGCAACGCGCTCGACGCCAGCGGGCAGGCGACCGTGGCGGTGCACATCACAAGCGGCACGGTGGTCTGGCAAACGCCGCTGGCCCGTCGTCTGCTGGCCGACTTTCTGGATGCCGACGGCGAGCGCGCGCCGCCCCAGTTGCTGCAATGGATCGCCTCCGCCGCCGCGGCCCACCGCGAGGGCCACACGCCGCTGCCGCTGTCACTGGCCGTCGGCGAGCGGCGCCTGACCTTCAGCCTGCATGAGCACACCCCCGACGGCGAATGGCTGCTCGGCCTGCGCGAAGAGTCCGACCGCGCCAGCATCGACGCCCTTATGCCCGCCTTCGGCCTGACGGCGCGCGAGGCCGAGGTGCTGTACTGGGTCAGCAAGGGCAAGACCAACCGCGACGTCGGCGACATCCTCGGCCTGTCGCCGCGCACCGTGCACAAGCACCTCGAACACATCTTCGCCAAACTCGGCGTCGAGACCCGCACCGCCGCCGCGACCCTGGCCATGAACAAGCTGCGCGCCAACGGCGACTGAAGCCAGCGTCGTAGCCCGGATGCAGCGCAGCGGAATCCGGGATCAGCGGCTGATCACGCAAGACGGTTCATTGCTTGATCATCGATCCGGCTGAAGGCCGAAATCCCGGGGCGGTGGTTCTCGTACCGATGGCCCCGGATTCCGCTGCGCTGCATCCGGGCTACGCCTGCCGCAACGCCGCATTTCCTACGCAGCACGTACGCCATCTTGCGTATAGGTGCGCACGCCCCCGCTCCCTAAGCTAGTCATCGTGCAATGCAACACCGCCGGCCCCACCGGTGGTTCGATTTGACCTGACTGGGAGTGCTGTTCATGAAAACCCGCCGTTCCTTCATCAAGGCCCTGACCCTTTCCGCCTCACTGGCGGCCATGGGCTCCGTCTCCACGCTGGCCCATGCGGCCGACACCATCAAGGTCGGCGTGCTGCATTCGCTGTCCGGCACCATGGCGATCTCCGAGACCGCGCTGAAAAACGTCGCGCTGATGGCCATCGACGAGATCAACGCCGCCGGCGGCGTGCTCGGCAAGAAGCTCGAGCCGGTGGTGGTCGATCCGGCCTCGAACTGGCCGCTGTTCGCCGAGAAGGCCCGCCAGTTGCTCAGCCAGGACAAGGTCGCCGTCACCTTCGGCTGCTGGACCTCGGTGTCACGCAAGTCGGTCAACCCGGTGTTCAAGGAGCTCAACGGGCTGCTCTTCTACCCGGTGCAGTACGAAGGCGAAGAGCTGGAGAAGAACGTGTTCTACACCGGCGCCGCGCCCAACCAGCAGGCAATCCCGGCCGTCGAATACCTGATGAGCAAGGACGGCGGCGAGGCCAAGCGCTTTGTGCTGCTGGGCACCGACTATGTGTACCCGCGCACCACCAACAAGATCCTGCGCGCCTTCCTGCACAGCAAGGGCGTGGCGGATGCCGACATCATGGAGGAGTACACCCCCTTCGGGCACTCCGACTACCAGACCATCATCGCCAACATCAAGAAGTTCGCCGCTGAGGGCAAGAAGACCGCCGTGGTGTCGACCATCAACGGCGACTCCAACGTGCCTTTCTACAAGGAGCTGGGCAACGCCGGCCTGAAAGCCACCGACGTGCCGGTGGTCGCCTTCTCGGTGGGTGAAGAAGAGTTGCGCGGCGTCGATGCCAAGCCGCTGGTCGGCCATCTGGCGGCCTGGAACTACTTCATGAGCGTAAAGAACCCGACCAACGCCGCCTTCATCAAGAAGTATCAGGACTGGGCGAAGAAGAACGGCGTGCCCAATGCCGACACCGTGGTCACCAACGACCCGATGGAAGCGACCTATGTCGGCATCTATATGTGGAAGCAGGCGGTCGAGCAGGCCAAGACCACCGACGTGGATGCGGTCATCGCCGCGCTGGGCGGCCAGAGCTTCAAGGCGCCGAGCGGCTTCACGCTGACCATGGACAAGACCAACCACCACCTGCACAAGCCGGTGCTGATTGGCGAAGTGCGCGCCGACGGCCAGTTCTCCACCGTATGGAAAACCAAGGAACCGATCCGCGCCCAGCCGTGGAGCCCGTTCATCGCGGGTAACGAAGGCAAGCAGAACATGTAACCAACCCCGCCCCCGCCTCGGCGGGGGCCTGACCCGAGCCCATGCCCGGCGTGGGCTCGGGTCAGGCGTTGTGAAGAAATCGGCGCGAGCGCAGGCAGGTCGGGGGCGGCCGGCGCGCAGCAAGCGGAATGTCTATCAATACATGAGCATTGCGAGCACCGCCCAACCCCGAGATGCCAAGCGCAGTCGATTTATTCACAACTTCTCAGGCACTCAACCGGTCATCCACCATGCCCCTTTCCCTGCCTCACCTGCTTCGCATGTTCTTGCTTGCCGTGTGCTGCGCACTTGGCAGCGCCCACGCCGCGCCCTCGGCCGAGACGCTCGCCCGGTTGACTGACGACGACTCTGATACCCGCATCGCCGCCATCGCCGAACTCGGCGCAGAGGGCAGCGCGCAGAGCGTCGCCCTGCTCGACGCGCTGGCCGACGAGGCCCTGGCGCTGACCGGCGCGGGCCGGCTGGTGATCCTCACCGACACCGGCGCGCTCGACGCCGCCACCGGCGAGGCGATCGAGCCCTACCCGGACGACGCCGATCCGCTGATGATCAACAACCGCGTGCGCAATGCCTTGCAAAGCGCCAAGGCGGCCACCAACATCCGCGCCAGCGACCGCGGCACCCGGCTGGCCGCCGCCCAACTGCTGCGCGACAGCGCCAGCGAGCTGCTGATGCCGATCCTCGAGCCGGCACTGGCCGCCGAGCAGGACAAGGAAATCCGCAGCATCCTGGCACTCGCCGTGGCGCGGGTGAATCTGGCCAGTGCGGAACCGGCCAAGCGCATCCTCGCCGCGCAGCGCCTCGGCGACTCGTCCGACGCCTCGGTCAAGGCCATGCTCGCCACACTGCTGGACAAGGACGCCAAGGGCCAGTTCATCGAGCCCGACACCGAGGTGCGCGCCGCCGCCAAGGCCTCCGTGCAGGCCATCGAGCGCCGGCTGGCCATGGCCGACCTGGCCAGCACCGCCTTCACCGGCCTGTCGCTCGGCTCCATCCTGCTGCTCGCCGCGCTCGGCCTGGCGATCACCTACGGCGTGATGGGCGTGATCAACATGGCGCACGGCGAGCTGCTGATGGTCGGCGCCTACGCCACCTATGTGGTGCAGGGGCTGTTCCGCACGCACCTGCCCGAGTACATCGACAGCTACGTGATCGCCGCCGTGCCGGTGGCCTTCCTCACCGCCGCCGCGGTCGGCATGCTGATGGAGCGCACCGTCATCCGCTGGCTCTACGGCCGCCCGCTCGAAACCCTGCTCGCCACCTGGGGCCTGTCGCTGGTGCTGATCCAGTCGGCGCGCGTGATCTTCGGCCCTCAGAACGTGGAGGTCGCCAACCCGGCGTGGATGAGCGGCGGCTTCAGCACTTATGCCGACATCGTGCTGCCATGGAACCGGGTGGTGATCATCGGCTTCGCCATCTTCGTGCTGCTCTTGGTGTGGCTGATGATGCAGAAGACGCGCCTGGGCATGTTCGTGCGCGCCGTCACACAGAACCGCGCCATGGCCGGCTGCGTCGGCGTGCCCACCGCGCGCATCGACACCCTCGCCTTCGGCATCGGTGCCGGCATTGCCGGCTTGGGCGGCTGCGCGCTGTCGCAGGTGGCCAACGTCGGCCCGGCCATGGGTCAGGGCTACATCGTCGACTCCTTCATGGTGGTGGTGCTCGGCGGCGTCGGCCAGCTCGCCGGCGCGGTCACCGCGGCGATGGGCCTGGGGCTGATGACCAAGATCCTCGAAGGCTGGGCCGGTGCGGTGGTGGCCAAGATCCTGGTGCTGGTGTTCATCATCATCTTCATCCAGAAACGCCCGCAGGGCCTGTTCGCCCTCAAGGGGCGGTTTGTGGAGGATTGAAGCCATGGCCAGCACCGCATGGCGGGTTGAAACCCGCCCTACAACAAACCACCGCTCCGTAGGGCGGGTTTCAACCCGCCACATCCGACCCGCCAGCCGCGTAGGTTGGGCTGACGAAGGAAGCCCAACACCCAGCCGCCCGGCCTGGCACACCGCATGTTGGGCTTCGCTGCGCTCAACCCAACCTACGCGCTCAACCGCCGCCATCGTAGGGCGGGTTTCAACCCGCCAAACCCCTGCCCAAGGGATCACCTCATGAGAACACCCCTGTCCGTCCGTCTTTTCCAGAGCCTGCCGCGCACCGGCTGGCTGGCGCTGGCGATCTTCGCCGCCGTGGCCTGGATCGCCATCCCCGCCGCGCATCTGCTGCTGCCCGAATCGAGCCCCTTCCATGTCTCGGCCTACACCGTGACCCTGCTCGGCAAGATCCTCTGCTACGCCGTGGTGGCCGTAGCGATGGACCTGATCTGGGGTTACGCCGGCATCCTGTCGCTCGGCCACGGGGTGTTCTTCGCGCTCGGCGGCTACGCCTTCGGCATGTACCTGATGCGCCAGATCGGCACCGACGGCAGCTACGGCGTCGCGCTGCCCGACTTCATGGTCTTCCTCGACTGGAAGGAACTGCCATGGTTCTGGATCGGCTCCGACTCCTTCCTGTGGGCGCTTATCATGGTCGTCGCCGTGCCCGGCCTGCTGGCCTTCGTGTTTGGCTGGTTCGCCTTCCGCTCGCGCATCAAGGGCGTGTATTTCTCGATCATCACCCAGGCACTGACCTACGCCACCATGCTGCTGTTCTTCCGCAATGAAACCGGCTTTGGCGGCAACAACGGCTTTACCGACTTCAAGCGCATCCTCGGTTACGACATCACCTCGCCGCAGATGCGCCTGGTGCTGTTCGGCCTGTCGGCAGCGCTGCTGATGGCCGTGCTGATCCTCGGACGCTACCTGGTCACCTCCAAGTTCGGCCGCGTTCTGGCCGCGATCCGAGATGCCGAATCGCGGGTGCGCTTCATTGGCTACCAGCCGACGCAGTACAAGCTGGCCATCTGGACGCTGTCGGCCGTGCTGTGCGCGCTGGCCGGGGCGCTGTATGTGCCGCAGGTGGGCATCATCAACCCGAGCGAGATGAGCCCGGCCAACTCCATCGAGATCGCGGTATGGGTGGCCGTGGGCGGGCGCGGCACGCTGATCGGCGGCGTCATCGGCGCCTTCATCGTCAATCTGGCCAAGAGCTTCTTCACCGTCAGCTTTCCCGACTACTGGCTGTTCTTCCTCGGTTTCCTGTTCATCGGCGTGACCCTGTTTCTGCCCAACGGCGTGGTCGGCCTGTGGCGCAAGCTGCGCGGCCGCCGCCCGGCCGCCCCCGAAACGGAAACCCCGGCACCGGCCGCCACGACTCAAGGAGCCAAGGCATGAGCACCGCCATGCATGACGGCATCGCCTCTTCCGGGCGCGCCGGCGACAGCCATGTGCTGCGCCCCGGCGAGCTCGACCTGTCGCACAAGGTCATCCTCTATCTGGAAGACATCTCGGTCAGCTTCGATGGCTTCAAGGCGCTCAACAACTTGTCGCTGACCATCGACGCTGGCGAGCTGCGCGCCATCATCGGCCCCAACGGCGCCGGCAAGACCACCATGATGGACGTCATCACCGGCAAGACACGGCCCGACAGCGGCAAGGCCTTCTTCGGCCAGACGCTGGACCTGACGCGCATGAACGAGCCCGAGATCGCCCATGCCGGCATCGGCCGCAAGTTCCAGAAACCAACCATCTTCGAAAACCACAGCGTGTTCGAAAACCTCGAACTGGCGATGAAGACCGACAAGCGCGTGTGGAAGAGCCTCTTCGCCCAACTCAGCGGCGAGGAACGCGACCGCGTGTCCGACACCCTCAAGCGCATCCGCCTGCAAACCGAAGCTGACCGCCCCGCCGGTCTGCTCTCGCACGGCCAGAAGCAGTGGCTGGAGATCGGCATGCTGCTGATGCAAGAGCCCAGGCTGCTGCTGCTCGACGAGCCGGTTGCCGGCATGACCGACGAAGAAACCGAACGCACCGCCGAGCTCTTCGTCAGCCTCGCCGGCCAGCACTCGCTGGTGGTGGTCGAGCACGACATGAGCTTTGTCGAGGCCCTCGGCGGTCAGGTCACCGTGCTGCACGAGGGCTCGGTCTTGGCCGAAGGCAGCCTCGCCAAGGTGCAGGCCGACCCGCGCGTGATCGAGGTGTACCTTGGTCGATGAAACATGCCTCCGTGGGCCGGGCTTCAACCCGCCAACCGATCATCCCCGCGGCCGATGGACGGATAAATTGGGCACCACACACCGAGCACCGCGTAGGGCGGAAAAGCCGAAGGCGCCTTTCGCCGGTCGTCCCTCTCAAGGCGCATGCGCCTTCAAATCATGCCAAACGGTGGATGGCGCTTCGCTTATCCGCCCTACGACACCTCAAGCACCGCAGGCCTCCCCATGCTGACAGTCGACAATCTCAACCAGTACTACGGCGGCAGCCACATCCTGCGCAACCTCGGCTTCGAGGTGCCGATGGGCAAGGTCACCTGCCTGCTCGGGCGCAACGGCGTCGGCAAGACCACGCTGCTCAAGACGCTGATGGGCCTGGTGCCCAGCGCCACCGGCAGCATCCGGCTCGAGGCCGGCGGCACCACGCATGAGCTGACCCGCACGACGTCCTACGCCCGCGTCAAGGCCGGCATCGGCTATGTGCCGCAGGGGCGCGAGATCTTTCCGCGGCTCACGGTCGAAGAAAACCTGCAGATGGGCCTGGCCACCTGCTCCGCCCGCACACCGCTGCCCGACCGCATCTTCGAGATGTTTCCGGTGCTGCTGCAGATGATGCGCCGACGCGGTGGCGACCTGTCGGGCGGCCAGCAACAGCAGCTGGCCATCGGCCGCGCGCTGGCCATGGGGCCGAAGCTGCTGATCCTCGACGAGCCCACCGAGGGCATTCAGCCGTCCATCATCAAAGACATCGAACGCGCCATCCGCACCCTCGCTTCCACCGGCGAAATGGCGATCTTGCTGGTCGAGCAGTACTACGATTTCGCCGAATCGCTGGCCGACCACTACCTGCTCATGGAGCGCGGCGAGATCATCATGCGCGGCCGGGGTGACGAGATGGTGGCGCACGGTGTGCGCGAGGCGCTGTCAGTGTGAGCACCATTGTGGACTGCACCACGATGGTGCGCACCACCGCTGTGCATTCACACGCCCGGCCCATTGGCACTGCCCGCCGCGCCAACCCCGCCACACGGCGCGGGCCGTGCCCATCTCCCCCGATTTCTCGCCTGCTTCGCCAAGCTGGCCCGCATGTTGCAATGGCTGTGGCATGAACGCCCCGCTGCCCCGCATCGACCTGCCACCCGACACCGCCGCGCCTGCCTGGCAAGCCCGGCTATCGCTGGCCTTCGCGCAGCGCGACGCACGCACCATCCTCTCGCGGCGCGAGCATCTGGGCCCCTTGCGACTGCAAAAGGCGCTCTACCCGGAAGGCGAGGCCATCTGCCACGGCATCGTGCTGCATCCGCCCGCCGGCATCGCCGGGGGCGACCAGCTCAGCATTGAGGTCGACGTCGGCACCGGCGCCCACGCCCTGCTAACCACCCCCGGTGCCGGCAAGTGGTATCGCAGCAATGGCGCCGACGGCCGTCTGACCCAACACCTTTCGGTCGCCGCCGGCGGCGTGCTCGAATGGCTGCCGCAAGAAAACATCGTCTTCAACCGCGCCCAGGCGCACATGGAGACCACCATCCGCCTGGCTGCCGGCGCCACGCTGATCGCCATGGACATGACCGCCCTCGGCCGTCACGGCAGCGGCGAACGTTTCGACGCTGGCGCGCTGGCCCAGACCCTGCGCGTCGACCTGGACGGCCGGGCGCTGTGGCGCGAGCAGATCCGCCTGCACGGCAGCGACCCGCTCCTGAACTCGGCCTGCGGCCTGGCCGGCCGCCCGGTGTTCGGCAGCCTGATCGCCGTCGGCGACGGCCTCGACGACGCCCTGCTCGCCGCCTGCCGCGCCCTGCCGGTTTCCCATGGCGAGGGCGCCATCACCCGCCCGCCCGACCTGCTGGTCGCCCGCTATGTCGGCGAGCGCTGCGAAGCCGGCCGCGCCTGGTTCAACCAGTTGTGGCAACTGCTGCGCCCCGCACTGACCGGCCGCGACGCCCAAACCCCCCGTATCTGGAACACCTGAGGACGCCCATGGAACTGACGCCCCGCGAGAAGGACAAGCTGCTCATCTTCACCGCCGGCCTGCTGGCCGAACGCCGGCTGGCGCGCGGCCTGCGGCTCAACTACCCGGAAGCGGTCGCCTACCTGTCGGCTGCCATCCTCGAAGGCGCACGCGATGGCCGCACCGTGGCCGAGCTGATGAGCCATGGCACCACGCTGCTGGGCCGCGAGCAGGTGATGGAGGGCGTGCCGGAGATGATCCCGGAGATCCAGGTCGAAGCGACCTTTCCCGACGGCACCAAGCTGGTGACCGTTCACAACCCGATCATCTAGGCGAGGCCGGCACATGAACGCTCACGCTCGTACAGATCGCCCGCAGCGATCCGAAGAACTCGTAGGGCGGGTTTCAACCCGCCATCTGCGCGGGGAAACACCGCGGCCGGATGAATCCGGCCCTACGACGCGGCACATGCCGCTCCGGAGGCCTTCATGATTCCCGGTGAAATCGACACCCTGCCCGGCGAGATCGACCTCAACGTCGGCCGCGAGACGCTCACGCTCGAAGTCACCAACACCGGCGACCGGCCGGTGCAGGTCGGCTCGCACTACCACTTTTTCGAGACCAACCCGGCGCTCAGCTTCGACCGCGCGGCGGCACGCGGCTTCCGCCTGAACATCGCCGCCGGCACCGCGGTGCGCTTCGAGCCGGGGCAACTGCGCACGGTCGAACTGGTGGCGCTGGCCGGGGACCGGAAGGTCTACGGCTTCAACGGCCAAGTCATGGGGAGCCTCTGATGAGTTTGAAGATTTCCCGCCGCGCCTACGCGGAAATGTTCGGCCCCACCGTCGGCGACCGGGTGCGCCTGGCCGACACCGAGCTATGGATCGAGGTCGAAAAGGACTACACCATCCACGGTGAAGAGGTGAAGTTCGGTGGCGGCAAGGTAATCCGTGACGGCATGGGCCAGAGCCAGCGGCTGTCGGCCGAGGTGGCCGACACGGTGATTACCAACGCACTGATCCTCGACCACTGGGGCATCGTCAAGGCCGACATCGGCATCAAGAACGGGCGCATCAGCGCCATCGGCAAGGCCGGCAATCCCGACATCCAGCCCGGCGTGACCATCCCCATCGGGCCGGGCACCGAGATCATCGCCGGTGAGGGCAACATCCTCACCGCCGGCGGCATCGACGCACACATCCACTTCATCTGCCCGCAACAGATCGAAGAGGCGCTGATGAGCGGCGTCACCACCATGCTCGGCGGCGGCACGGGACCTGCGACGGGCACCTACGCCACCACCTGCACGCCGGGGCCGTGGCATATCCACAAGATGATGCAGGCCGCCGACGCCTTCCCGATGAACCTCGGTTTTCTCGGCAAGGGCAACGCCAGCCTGCCCGGCGCGCTGGAAGAACAAGTGACGGCCGGCGCCATCGGCCTCAAGCTGCATGAAGACTGGGGCACCACCCCGGCGGCCATCGACACCTGCCTCGCGGTGGCTGAAAACATGGACGTGCAGGTCGCGATCCACACCGACACGCTCAACGAGTCCGGCTTTGTCGAACACACCGCCGCCGCCTTCAAGGACCGCTGCATCCACACTTTCCACACCGAGGGCGCGGGCGGCGGCCATGCGCCGGACATCATCAAGCTGGCCTCGCTGCCCAATGTGCTGCCCAGCTCGACCAACCCGACCCGGCCGTACACGGTCAACACCATCGACGAGCACCTCGACATGCTGATGGTCTGCCACCACCTCGACCCGGCCATTGCCGAGGACGTCGCCTTTGCCGAGTCGCGCATTCGCCGCGAGACCATCGCCGCCGAAGACATCCTGCACGACCTGGGCGCCTTCTCGATGATGAGCTCCGACTCGCAGGCCATGGGCCGCGTCGGCGAAGTCATCATCCGCACCTGGCAGACCGCCCACAAGATGAAGGTGCAGCGCGGCGCGCTGGCCGAGGACACTGCCCGGCACGACAACTTCCGCGCCAAGCGCTACATCGCCAAATACACCATCAACCCGGCGATCAGCCACGGCATCAGCCACCTGGTCGGCTCCATCGAGCCGGGCAAGCTGGCCGATCTGGTGGTGTGGAAGCCGGCCTTCTTCGGCGTCAAGCCCAGCCTGATCCTCAAGGGCGGCATGATCGCCGCCGCCGCCATGGGCGACCCCAATGCTTCCATCCCCACGCCGCAGCCGGTGCACTACCGCCCGATGTTCGGCAGCTACGGCGGCGGCCTGAAAACGGCGGTCACCTTCACCTCGCAGGCCGCGCTGGCGCAGGGCGCGCTCGACGGCCTGGGCCTGACCCGCCCGCTCGAAGCGGTGCGCAACATCCGCGCCATGCGCAAGACCGACATGGTGCACAACGCCTGGATGCCCCGGCTCGAGGTCGACCCGGAAACCTACGAGGTGCGCGCCGACGGTCAGCTGCTCACCTGCGCGCCGGCCGACATCCTGCCCATGGCGCAACGCTATTTCCTGTTCTGAGGGCACGAACATGCTGCTGATCGAACACCGCTACACCGGCACCGACGAGAGCACCAAGACGCTCACACTGAACTTCGACCACCGCACCAAGAGTCGGCTGCGCACCACGCTGGACAGCGGCGAGGACGCCGGCCTGTTCCTGCCGCGCGGCACCATCCTGCGCGGTGGCGACCGCCTGCTGGCCAGCGACGGCGACATCGTCGAAGTCTATTCATCGCCCGAATCGCTGATCGAAGTGCGCTGCGAGAACCTGCTCGACCTCGCCCGCGCCGCCTATCACCTGGGCAACCGCCATGTGCCGGTGCAGGTCGGCGGCGACATGCGCGGCGGCTGGCTGCGCCTGGCCAATGACCATGTGCTGGCCGACATGCTCACCGGCCTGGGCTGCACGCTCACCCGCCTCGACGCACCCTTCGAACCCGAAGCCGGCGCCTACGGTGGCGGCCACTCGCATGCGGGCGACGACACCTCCGCCGATCGGCGCGGCCCGCGCATCCACGAATACCGCAGTCCCGCATGAGCCTGGCCCGCATTCGCCTTCTGCAACTGACGTCGCCCGCGCTGCCGGTCGGCGCCTACACCTACTCGCAAGGCCTGGAATGGGCGGCCGAGGCCGGCACCGTCACCGACGAGGCCAGCGCCAGCGCGTGGATCGGCGGCCTCATGCACAGCGCAGTGGCGCGCTTCGAAGCCCCTCTCACTGCGGCCTTGCTGGCCGCCTGGACCCGCGGCGACGATGCCACCGTGGCGCGGCTCAACGCCGACTTTCTGGCCAGCCGCGAAGCCGCCGAGCTGCGTGCCGAAACGGTGCAGATGGGCTATTCGCTGGTGCGCCTGCTGCGCGACCTGCCGGCCTTCGGTGGGGTCCCCGGCCGGGTCGATCGACTTGTTGCCCTGGACACCCCGGCCTTCCCCACCGCCTGGGCGGCCGCCGCCAGTGCCTGGCAGATTCCTGCCAGAGAGGCCTTGCCCGCCTACCTGTGGGCCTGGCTGGAAAATCAGGTGATGGCTGCGATCAAGGTCGTGCCGCTCGGCCAGTCCGCCGGGCAGCGACTGCTGGCGCGCCTGGGCGAAGACATCCCGGCGCTGGCCACCACCGCCCTCAGCCTGCCCGAGGCCGAGTGGAGCAACTTCACCCCCGGGCTCGCGCTGGCCAGTTGCCGTCACGAGACCCAGTATTCCCGACTCTTCCGATCCTGAAGCGAGACCTCATGAACCCTGCCAACAAGACCCCTCTGCGCGTGGGCATCGGCGGCCCGGTCGGCTCCGGCAAGACCGCCCTGACCCTGGCCCTGTGCTGCGCCCTGCGCGAGCACTACAACATCGCCGTCGTCACCAACGACATCTACACCGCCGAAGACGCCCAGTTTCTGGTGCGCAATGACGCGCTCGCGCCCGAGCGCATCATCGGCGTCGAAACCGGCGGCTGCCCGCACACCGCCATCCGCGAAGACGCCTCGATCAACCTCGAAGCGGTCGACCGGCTCAACCAGCGCTTTCCGGGGCTGGACGTGATCTTTGTCGAATCCGGCGGCGACAATCTGGCCGCCACCTTTTCGCCGGAGCTGTCGGACCTCACGCTGTATGTGATCGACGTGTCCGCCGGCGACAAGATCCCGCGCAAGGGCGGGCCGGGCATCACCAAGAGCGACCTGCTGGTGATCAACAAGATCGACCTCGCCCCCCTGGTCGGCGCCAGCCTGGAGGTGATGGACCGCGACGCGCGCAAGATGCGCGGCACCCGCCCGTTCATCTTCAGCAACCTCAAATCCGGCCAGGGCCTGGCCGAGATCATCGACTTCATCAAGACTGAAGGCCTGCTGCAGTCCCCTGCGGCCGCCGCCTGACCCTCACAGGAGACCGCCATGTTTCGCAAGATCCTCATGTCCGCCAGCCTCGTCGCACTCAGCTGCGCCCCGGCGCTGGCCCATCCCGGCCACGCCGATCAATCCATTCACTGGTCCGAATGGCTGGCCACCGCCGTGCTGCTCAGCGCCATCGGCGGCATCGCCATGGCGCGACGGACGGCCCGGCGTCGTCAGTCGCGGCGGTGAACACCGCCCGGCCCCATCTACCAGAGCCATGAAAAACGCCCTGCAAGTGCAGGGCGTTTTTATTTGTGTCGGGCGCGATCAATGCTCAATCGGTGTCTGCCGCAGCCCCCTGAAACCAGGCCAGCTTGTCGGCCAGCGTAATCACCGTCCCCACCAGCAGCAGCGCCGGCGGCTTGATGTTGGCGGCGGTGGCCTTGTCCTCGAGGTCAGCCAGCGTGGCGGTGATCACCCGCTGGGCCGGCAGCGTGCCGTGGCGCACCATGGCGGCGGGGGTATCGGGCGACAGACCATGGCGGACCAGCTCGCGACAGATCTCGCCGATACGCGACACGCCCATGTAGATCACCACGGTCTGGTTCGGTCGGGCCAGCGCCGGCCAGTCGAGGTCAACCGCGCCTTCCTTGCCGTAGCCGGTGGCGAACACCACGCTCTGCACATGCTCACGATGGGTGAGCGGAATGCCGGTGTAGGCCGACACGCCAGAGGCGGCGGTGATGCCCGGCACCACTTCAAACGGCACGCCCGCCTCGACCAGCGCCTCGGCCTCCTCGCCGCCGCGACCGAAGATGTAGGGGTCTCCACCCTTGAGCCGCACCACCCGTTTGCCTTCGCGCGCCAGCGACACCAGCAAGGCACAGATCTGTTCCTGCGGCATCGCGTGATCGGCGGCCTTCTTGCCCACGTAGCGCTGTTCGGCGGTGTCGGGCAACAAGGCCATGACCTCGGGGCCAACGAGGTTGTCGTAGACCACCACATCCGCTTCAGTCAGCAGGCGCGCCGCCCGCAAGGTCAGCAATTCGGCATCGCCGGGGCCGGCGCCCACCAGATACACCCAGCCGGGACGCGCGGGGTTGTCGATCACTTTACGCATGTGTTTCCAGAATTCGCTCAATGGAACGAAGTATGCCGACCCGCCGCCGCCGGCGCCAGTGCGGTGAGCTGCCGTGAGGCGCTCAAAACTCCATGCCGGCCATGGCTTGTATGCCAGCGGCAAAGGCGTGCTTGGTGAGGCCCATCTCGGTCACGGTGTCGGCCGCGGCCACCAGCTCGGGCGGCGCAGCGCGGCCGGTGACCACCACATGCTGATCGACGGGGCGGGCGCGCAGATCGGCCACCACGGCGTTCACCTCCAGATAACCGTATTTGAGCGCGATGTTCAGCTCATCGAGCACCACCAGACCGATCGCCGGGTCGGTGAGCAGTTGCTGTGCCACCGCCCAGGCCGCCTCGGCGCTGGCCACGTCGCGGGCGCGATCCTGGGTCTCCCAAGTGAAGCCGTCGCCCATCACATGCCACTGGACCTGAGGCTGGCGGCGGAAGAAAGCCTCTTCGCCGGTGTCGGAGCGCCCCTTGATGAACTGCACCACGCCGACCTTCATGCCATGGCCGAGCGCCCGCGCGACCAGGCCAAAACCGGCGCTGGACTTGCCTTTGCCATTGCCGGTATTGACCAGCAGGACGCCGCGGGCGGTGTCGGCGGCGGCGTTTTTTTCATCCACGACGGCCTTCTTGCGGGCCATGCGATTCTTGTGCCGCGCGTCGCGGTCGGAGCTATCGGTCATTATTTGCGCTGCGCCCGCATGATGCGGGTCACTTCATCGAGGCCGTCGATCATGCGATGGCCGGGGTTGAGAAAATTGTCGCCATCGAGCGGGATGATCTTGACGCCGGGCGTCGCCTCCAGCACCACCTTGCATTCGGTGTCGGCGGCGCGGTTGAAGGTGAACACGATGTCAGGCTGCGTCTTGGCGATCAGCGCGGGCAGGTCGGCCACGGCCTCGCCGGCACGCACGGCGCGCACCCGCACATCCTCTTCGACCACATTGAAACCGGCGGCGAAAAACAGATCGCCGAGCACATGCTTGCGACCATACGAGTAAGGCGTACCGGAGCAGGCCGTCAGCAGCAGCACGCGTTCACCGCGTGCGCCGGTGTTTTTGGCGCGGGTGAACCAGCCGCGGCGGAAGCTCGCCACCTTGCCGCCTTCGGATGATTGAATGAGCAAGGCGATGTCTTCGAGCATGGACTCGACCTCGAACATCGAGTTGAAGCCGCCCATCCGCGCCGCCTTGGCGCCCTTGGGCACGGCGGCGGCAAACGCCGCCTCGTCGGCCATGTCGGAGCCGATCACCAGCTCGGGTTTGAGCGCAGCAATGGCCTTGGCGTCCGGGTCCATCACGCCGCCGGTTCGCGGCAGCTTCGGTTTGAACGCGTCGTAGCGCGACACGCCAACAATGCACTCGCCCTGCCCCAGCCACTCGATGGCCATGGTGAGATAGGGCGACTGGCTGACGATGCGCGGGCACTCGGCGGCCTGCACACTCGCCATGGCCAGCAGCCAGACGGCAATCAATCGCGACACATAACGCATGACAAACCTCATTCGAGCAAGAAGGCCACCTGACCTTCGATCACATGACGGCGGAGCGGATGCCCAAACGCCGCACTCAATACATCCGCCTGCAAGACCTCGTCGGCCGTGCCCGACACCATCTTGCCGCTGCCGTCGAGCAGCACCACATGGTCGGCAAAACGCGCCGCCAGATTCAGGTCGTGCAACACCATCACCACCCCGGCACCGGCCTGGGCCAGGGCCGAGAAATGCGCCAGCACCGCCATCTGGTAGTGCAGGTCGAGATGTGACAGCGGTTCATCCAGCAGATACAGGTCCGGCTGCTGCGCCAGCAAACTGGCGATGGCCAGACGCTGCCGCTCACCGCCCGACAGGGTGAGGATATTACGCTCCCCCATGTGATCGAGACCCATGCAGATCAATGCTTCATGCGCAATGCGCACATCGTCGCCACTTTCCCAGGCCCAGCGCCCCAGATGCGGATGACGACCCACCAGCGCGGTTTCCATTACCGTGGCGGCAAACCAGTCCGGCTGCGACTGCGGCTGCACGCCGCGCACCTGCGCCAGTTCGCGCCCCGGCCACTCCGCCAGCGCTCGGCCCTGCAAACGCACCTCGCCACGCTGCACGTCGCGCAAACCGGCCAGCGCATGCAGCAAGGTGGTCTTGCCCGCACCATTGGGGCCGATCAGCACCAGGCGCTCGCCGGGCATCAGCCGCAGCGACAAATCGCAGCAGATCCAGCGCTCGCCGATCTGCACCGCGAGATCGTCAGCTTCGAGCAGGGCGTAAGCGTCGGACTTCATCGCGGGTGACGCACCAGCAAAAACAGAAAGACCGGCACGCCGATCATGGCGGTCAGCACGCCCACCGGTAGCTGAATCGGCGCGACCAGCGTCCGCGCGGCGGTATCGGCCAGCGTCAGCATGGCGCCACCGGCCAAGGCCGAGGCGGGCAGCAGAATGCGTTGGTCGTTGCCGGTGGCCAGGCGCACCAGATGGGGCACGATCAAGCCAACAAAGCCCACCAGCCCGACCAGCGTCACCGCCGTGGCGGTGAGCAGCGAAGCCAGCAGATAGACCAGCAGACGGAGGCGTTTGGTGCGCACGCCGAGCGCCCGCGCACTCAACTCGCCGCGCGCCAGCACGTTCAGGTCCCGCGCAAACGGCAGTGTCGCCAGCAAGCCGGCCACCAGCACCGCCAGCGCCGGCCACGGCCGCGATGCGCCGGAGACATCGCCGGTCAGCCAGAACAGCATCGATTGAATTCGGGTGTCGGTCGCCATCACCAGCATGAACACCACCACCGCCCCGCAACCCGCGGCGACAATCACGCCGGTGAGCAGCAAGCGGGTCTGCGTCCACGAGCCATCGCCGCGCGACAGCCCGAACACCACCAGCATGGCCAGCGCCGCGCCAGCAAAGGCCGCGCCATCGATCAGCCAGGTCGCCGCACCGAGCAAGATCGCCGACAGTGCGCCCACCGCCGCACCACCGGAAATACCCAGCACATACGGATCGGCCAGCGGGTTGCGCAGCAAGACCTGCATCAGCGCCCCCGACAGCGCCAGCAAACCGCCGCTGGTAAAAGCGGCGACGGCACGCGGGAGGCGCAACTCGCGGATGACGACACCGAGCGTGCCATCGACCTGACCGCCCAGCACGGCAAACACGTCGCCCCATGCCGCGTCCAGACTGCCCGCGCGCAAGGCGAGCAGAAAGGCGAACACGCTCAGGACGAGCAAACCGGCCAGGGTCAGAAAGGCGGATTTTCGGGCGAACATCCGGTTATGCAAGGCTCGGGCAGTCAGAACCGCCCTAGTGTCGCCCGAAAACGGCGCTGCCGCACGCGGATGAGCCGCAGTGCCCGACGAGATCGGCAGCGCCTTGGTGCGCATCAACGCTTGGGTTGGTACTTCAGGGTCACGAACACGCTGCGACCTTCCTGATTGTAGAAGCGCGCGGTTTCGTATTCGTGGTCGAACGCGTTGCCGATCGTGCCCTGCAGACGCCAATCCGAGGTCAGCTTGTATTCGGCGCGCAGGTCGACCACGCCATAGCCGCCCAGACGATTGGTGTTGGCCACCTCGTCGTAGCGGTGGCTGGCCGCCAGCAGCGAGGCACCGACGCTGAACTTGCCGTAGTCGCGGTCGGCATCGACACGCAAGGTCTGCTTGGCGCGACGCGGCAACAGGTTGCCGTCGTTCTTGCCGCCCGACTGATCACGTGGGTCGAGCAGGGTCACGCTGGTGCGCAAGTCCCACTGGGCCAGACGCGCGCCGATCACGCCCTCGATGCCGCGAATCCGGGCCTGGCTGATGTTGTTAGCCAGGAAAATGCTGGCGTCGTAGCCAATCAGATCTTCCACATGCGTCTGAAACACATTGGCCGACCAGTAGCCCCAGCCGCCCCGACCCGACAGACCGAACTCCACGGTACGCGAACGCTCGGGCTCCAGATCGGTATTGCCGTAGAACGGGAAGTACAGCTCGTTGAAGGTCGGTGCTTTGTAGGCCGTGCCATAACTCGCGGTCAGGCGCAGCGCGTCGGACACGGTGTAGCCCCAGGCGATGGCGCCAGTGTTGTGACGGCCATAGCGCTCGTCGTCGTCGCTGCGCAGGCTGACCTGATAGTCATGCTGGCCCAGCGCGCCCTGATACAGCGCAAACACGCCGTCGTTGGTGCGCGTGGTTTCCGGGTAGGCCGTGGTGCTGGTGATCTCGTCGTCCTGGTGATCCAGACCGAGGGTCAGCATCGTGTTGGCGCCCAGCGCGATATCGTTTTGCCACGACAGCGTGGTGCGCTCGGTGTCGAAGCTGCTCTTGAACAGGTCGTCCTTGTAGTTGTTCGAGTCGTCCGTGCTCACCCCGGCGCTGAAAGACATCTTCCAGGCCGCGACCGGCGAGAACGAGAAACGGCCGCCAAACACTTCCTGCACCGTATCGCTTTCGTTCTGGAATGAACCGTCGAAGTCGGACTTGGCCTGGGTACGCATCCAGTTCACATTGACCTCGGCCCCGCCCGTAAAGCGGTAGCCGGCGCGCACCGAACCGGACAGATTCTGATAGCCGTCGCGATCCGGTTCGTTGTTGAAGCAACCACCAAAACCGTCCGCCTCTGCCCGGCATGAATCGAAACCATCAGTCGCGTCATGGGACAAATTCAGACTCACCCAACCCTGCTCGCCACCGCCATCCAGGCCGATGCTCGCCTTGCGCGCGCCCTTGCTGCCAAAGCCAATGCTGCCGCTGGGGCGGAACTCACCGCCGCCACGCTTGGTGAAAATCTGGATCACACCACCAATGGCTTCCGAGCCATACAGGCTGGAGCGCGGGCCGCGGACAATTTCGATGCGCTCGATCATATCGACCGGCATGTCCTGGAAGGCCGCGGAACCGGAAGTTGCCGAACCGACCTTGATGCCATCGATGAGCACCACCAGATGGTCTGACTCGGTGCCGCGCATGAAGACCGAGGTCTGCTTGCCACGACCGCCGTTGTTGGTGAGTGAAATGCCAACCTGACCGCGCAGCAGATCGGGCACCGAGCGCGCCTGCAGGCGCTCGATATCGGCCTGCGTAATCACCGTCACTGCGGCCAGCGACTCATCGACCGTGCGCGCCGTGCGCGTCGCGGTCACCACCACCGTATCGCCGACCGAATCGGCCGCCATCGAAACCAAAGGAAAAGCACAGGACACCGCCAGTGCGGCGGTAGACAAACGAAGTCGCACGAGAACACTCCCAGGCACACCGGACGACCCCGTCCAAACATGCCAACGCAAAGAAAATGGCGTACCGAAGAGAGTGAGACAGGCGTGACGCACCCGTGACCGCCCCCCGCGGCACTTCCGCTTGTGCAGTTCCGGGCCGGTATCCGGGCTCATGGTTGGCGCGCTGATTGCGCCGGGGGCATCGCCTTCCCAGATCCGAAGATCCAGTGGCGGTTGGATGCGCCTTGTCACCACTTACCGTTGCGGGGGCAGCACAGGCCTTGCGACCGCTCCAGAGGAGCGTTTGATATCGTCGCGCACCTGTTTCCCGTTTATCCCGCGAATGGATGCATTCGCAGGCACCTGAAACATGCGTTTGCCCGCAATCGCGAGCAGTCGGCAATAATACACTGCTTACCACGGCTTGTGCGACGCACCATTCCATGCCCACCGAACTCATCCTAGGCGGCGCCCGCTCCGGCAAGAGCCGGCTCGCCGAACAACGCGCGCTGGACCACGGCGGCCCGGTCACCGTCACCGTCATCGCCACCGCCGAAGCCGGCGACGCCGAGATGGCCGCGCGCATTGCCCGCCACCGCGCCGACCGGCCCGAGCACTGGCACACCATCGAAGCGCCCACCGCGCTGGCCGACACACTGCAAGCCGCCGCGCACGCCGATGGCTGCGTGATCGTCGATTGCCTCACCCTGTGGCTGTCGAACCTGCTGATGCACGACGGGGCCGAGCTGCGTGCACCGCATGTGGCCGACGCCCTGCCCGGCTGGCAGCGAGAACACGCCGCGCTGCTCGCCTGCCTGCCCGAGCTACCCGGCCTGACGATCCTGGTGGCCAACGAGGTCGGCCTCGGTCTGGTGCCCGACTCACCGCTGGGGCGGCTGTTTCGCGACGAAGCGGGCCGGCTCAACCAGTCGGTCGCCGCCGTGTGCGACCGCGTCACTTTCGTCGCCGCCGGCCTGCCGCTGACGCTCAAGGCGCCCCCAGCCTGAGCCGGGCTGCGTGCTACCATCCGCCCGACTTTTGACGGATTTTTCTCCCATGTCCTACGACATCGCCCCACTCGACACCGCCTTGGTTGACGCCCTGCAAGCCAAGGTCGATGGCAAAACCAAACCCCTCGGCGCACTCGGCCGGCTGGAGTTGCTGGCCATGCAGATCGGGCGCATCCAACAGACGCTGACGCCGTCACTGACCCAACCGCACGTGCTGGTGTTTGCCGGCGACCACGGCGCTGCCAAGGCCGGCGTGTCGGCCTATCCGCAGGATGTCACCTGGCAGATGGTCGAGAACTTCCTCGCCGGGGGCGCAGCCATCAACGTGTTTGCGCGCCAGATGCGCCTCGGCCTGCGGATTGTGGACGCTGGCGTAGCGCATGACTTCGGCCCGCGCGAGGGGCTGATCAACGGCAAGATCGCCGCCGGCACCGCCAACTACATCGAACAGCCGGCCATGACGCCGACGCAGTGCGACAAGGCGATCCGGTCCGGGCGCAAGCTGGCGCACAGCCTCGCCGAGCGCGGTTGCAACGCCGTCGGCTTTGGCGAAATGGGCATCGGCAACACCGCCTCGGCCTCGCTCATCACCCATGGCATCACCAGCGTCCCACTGCCGCAGGTGGTCGGCCGCGGCACCGGGCTGGACGACGCCGGCCTCGACCGCAAGCAGGCACTGCTCGGCGCCGCGCTGGCCCGCGGCGGGCGGCCGGACGACCCGCTGGCGCTACTCGCCGAATACGGCGGCTTCGAAATCGCGATGATGGTCGGCGCCATGCTCGGCGCCGCCGAAAAGCGCATGGTGCTGGTGATCGACGGTTTCATCGTCACCGCCGCCCTGCTCGTGGCGCAGGCCATCGCCCCCGCCATCACCGACTACTGCGTGTTTGCCCACCGCTCCGAAGAAGCCGGCCACATCGCCCAGCTACGCCACCTCAATGCCGCACCGCTGCTCGACCTCGGCCTGCGCCTGGGCGAAGGCACCGGCGCCGCACTGGCCTGGCCGCTGCTGCAGGCGGCGGTCAATTTCCTCAATGACATGGCCAGTTTCGAATCCGCCGGCGTCAGCGGAAAGGCGTGATGAGACTGCCCCCCCCACGCTCACAACTGCTCGCGGAGGGCTGTCTTTGCACAGACAGCCCGTGGGGCATGCGCGGAGCCGTTCGCGACCTGTCGCGGGCGGATTCATCGCCATGGTGCCGCTTGATGACTCGAAGACGCTGACCGCATGCGCTACCAGCTCGAACTCTTCTTCACCGCGCTCGGCTTCTTCACCCGCATCCCGGTGCCGGGCTGGGTGCCCTACTCGCCCGAGCGGCTCAACCATGCCGCGCGCTACTTCCCGTGGGTCGGCCTCGTCGTCGGCGCCGCCGGCGCGGCGGTGTTCTGGTTTGCGCGGCAGTGGCTACCGGCCAGCCTGTCGGTGATTCTGTCGATGGCGGCCACCATCCGCCTGACCGGCGCCTTCCATGAAGACGGCTGGGCCGACGCCTGCGACGGCCTCGGCGGCGGTTGGGAGAAGTTGCAGGTGCTGGAGATCATGAAAGACTCGCGCATCGGCAGCTACGGCGCGACGGGCTTGGTGCTGATGCTGCTGGCCAAGGCCGCCGCGCTGGTCGAGATTGCCGCCCACGGCATCCCCAACGCCATCACGGCGATGATCGTCGCCCACACCCTCTCGCGCCTCGCCTCGACCAGCCTGATCCACACCCTGAGCTATGTGCGCGAGGACGAAACCAGCAAGTCCAAACCGCTGGCCAAGCAGTTGAGCCGCATGGAGCTTTCGATTGCCGGCGCCGGGGGGCTGCTGCCGTTGCTGCTGCTCGGCCCCGTTGAAGCACTCGGCGCGGTGGTCGCGGTCGTCATCGTCACCACCTGGGCGGCGCGCATGTTCGTGCGCCGCATCGGCGGCTACACCGGCGACTGTCTGGGCGCCGCCCAGCAAGTCAGCGAGCTGGCCACTTACCTCGGAATCCTGATCGCATGGAACTCTATCTGATCCGCCACCCGCGGCCCGATGTGCCGCCCGGCGTGTGCTACGGCCAGACCGACGTCGGCTTGGCGGAGTCCGCCACCGATGTGGCCGAGCGTCTCAAACCGCTGCTGCCCACCGACTATCTTCTGCACAGCAGCCCGCTGCAACGCGCGCACCGCCTCGCCACCGAATTCGGTACACCGGCGGTGGACGCCCGCCTGCAGGAGATCAGCTTCGGCCAGTGGGAAGGGCAGACATTCGAATCCCTCGGCAGCGCCATCGACGACTGGTCAAAAGACCCGATGAACTTCCGCCCGCCCGGCGGCGAAACCCCGCTAGAGATGGCCACCCGCGTGCGCAGCTGGATGGAAGCCGCGCTCGACCCGGACGCCGCCGCGCATGTGGTGGTCGGTCATGGCGGGCCGTTGCGGGTCATCGCCGGGCAGCTTCTGGGCCTGGCACCCGACCGCTGGCTGGGGCTCGATTTTGCCTGCGGCCAGGCCACCCGGCTGGACATCCACGCCTGGGGCGTGACGCTCAAATGGTTCAACCGCTAGGGGCGTCCGGTATACTCCGCCCCTGATCCGCGCCGATTGCCGGCGCCACGCGACGCGCGCTGTCGCGTGCCAAACGCCTTTTGAGCACTGAGTGGCTAAAGACATCTCCACCCCGGTTGGTCGTTTTCTCGCCTGGCTCGACATGCATGTGGTCGACCACGGCTTTATCCGTGCGATCTACAACAACTTTCACGACCTGGGCGGCGGCATGTTCCGCAGCAGCCAGCCCAGCCCGGCGCAGATCCGTCGCTACCATCGCAAGCATGGCCTGCGGACCATCCTTAATCTGCGCGGCGAGAGCGAGTTCGGCTCCTACACGCTGGAGCGCCAGGTCTGCGAGGAGCTCGGCATTGCCTTCATCGACGCCAAAATGTTCTCGCGTGGCGCACCGAGCCGGGCGCGCATCCACATGCTTAAAGACCTGTTCGCGTCCATCGAGTACCCCGCGCTGATGCACTGCAAGTCCGGCGCCGACCGGGCCGGCATCGCCGCCGCGCTCTACCGCATCCTGCATCTGGGTCACCCGGTGGCCGACACCATGAGCGAGCTGCACTGGCGCTACGGCCACTCGCGCAAAGCGCGCACCGGCGTGCTGGACTTCTTCCTCGCCAGCTATGTGGCGTACAACGAGAAGACGCCGATCGACTTCATGACATGGGTGGATACGGTGTACGAAGATGAGGCACTCAAGCAGCAATTCCGCTCGGATGGCTGGTCGAGTCTGATCGTAGACAAGGTGTTACACCGCGAATGAAAGAAGGCCTCGCCCTCTACCGCCGACTGCTCGGCAGCATCCTGCCCTACCGCAAGGTGGTGGCGCTGTCGGTGATCGCCATGATCGCCGCCGCCTCGCTGGAGCCGGTGCTACCGGCGCTGCTCAAGCCGCTGATCGACGAGAGCCTGATAGGCAAGAGCGAGAGCGCGCAGTGGAAGGTGCCGCTGCTGCTGATGCTGGCCTTTCTGGGCAAGGGCATTGCCGAGTACCTGTCGAGCGTCTCCAGCCAGTGGGTGGCCAACAAGGCCATCACCGATCTGCGCCAGCAAGTGTTTCGCCACCAGATGCATCTGCCGGTGTCGGCGCATCAGGCCGAAGCGCAGGGGCGCATGCTCTCGCGCATCCTCTACGACATCCCCCAGGTGGGCAGCGCGCTGTCCAACGCCTGGATCATCGTGGTGCGCGACACCCTGGTGGTGATCGGCCTCACCGGCTACCTGGTGTGGACCGCCTGGGAGCTGACCCTGCTGCTGCTGATCGTCGCGCCGGTGATGGCGATCATCATCCGTCAGGCCAGCCGCAAGCTGCGCGGCGGCAACCGCGCCATGCAGGCCACCACCGGCCACATGACCGGCGCGGTCGAAGAGAGCCTGAACGGGGTGCGCGAGATCAAGATCTTCGGCGCACACGATCACGAAAACAGCCGCTTCGCCGAAATCTCCGAGCGCCTGCGCAAAGAAACCATGCGCACCGTGCGCGTCTCGGCCGCCAACGTGCCCATCGTGCAGATCGTCGCCGCCACCGCCGTGTCGCTGGTCATCTGGGCCGCCTCTGCGCTGTCGGCCGAAGACCGGCTCACGCCCGGCACCTTCGTTTCGTTCGTGGCCGCCATGGCCATGCTCTTCGAGCCCATCCGCCGGCTGACCAATGTGAACAACGTCATCCAGAAAGGTCTGGCCGGGGCGCAAAGCATCTTCGAACTTCTCGACAGCCCGGCCGAGCCGGACACCGCCGTCGGCACCGTCGAACGCGGTCGCGGCGCACTGCGCTTCGAATCGGTTGGCTTCCGCTACGCCGGCCAGAGCCAGGCGGCGGTCAGCGACTTCACGCTCGACATCCCGCCCGGCAAGACCGTCGCCCTGGTCGGCGCCTCGGGCAGCGGCAAGACCACCATCATCCAGCTCATCGCGCGCTTCTTCGACCCGGCCAGCGGTCGCATCCTGCTCGACGGCACCCCGCTGTCCGAGCTGCCGCTGGCAGCGCTGCGCGCGCAGATCGGCTGGGTCGGCCAGCAAGTGGTGCTGTTCGACGACACCATCGCCGCCAACATCGCCTACGGCCGGCCGGACATCACCGCCGAAGACATCGAAACCGCCGCCCGCCATGCCCACGCCATGGAATTCATCGCCAAGCTGCCCGACGGCCTGGCCACCCGCGTCGGCGCCAACGGCAGCCAGCTCTCCGGCGGCCAGCGCCAGCGCGTCGCCATCGCCCGCGCCTTCCTCAAGAATGCGCCCATCCTGCTGCTCGATGAAGCCACCTCGGCCCTCGACAACGAGTCCGAACGCGCCGTCAAGGACGCCCTCGCCGAGCTACGCCAGAACCGCACCGTGCTGGTCGTCGCCCACCGCCTGTCGACCATCCGCGACGCCGACCTGATCGTGGTGATGGAACACGGTCGCATCGTCGAGCAAGGCACACACGCCGAGCTCGCCAATAGCGGCGGCGCGTATGCGCGGCTGCTGGCGAGCGGAGAAGGCGTGGTGGTCGACGAGGACGCGCCGGCGTCGTAGGGCGGGTTTCAACCCGCCATCGGTGTTCGCATACAGGTTGTTGGCGGGTTGAAACCCGCCCTACGCCTCGGCGAATCGCGCGATCGACAGCGCAATCACAGCCACCTGGAACACGATGAGGCACGCAAACAGCGCTTGTGCCTCACGTGCGCTGCCGAGATTCTTGCGAAGATAGGCAAAAACGCTTCCCGCCTCACGTATCGACACGTTCAGCCGGGTTGCCAGGAAAGCCCCCGTCGCGCCGGCCACCAACAGCATCAGATAAATGAATCCGGTATGCGCCTGCAGCCACGCGCCCATCGCCGTCACGCCGCCGGGTCGAACGAATACCCGAAAATCTCGATATCCCGCGCAAAGTGCCTGGCCACCGCCTCGGCAATTTCGTCCGAGTAATAGCTGCGGTAGTCCTTTTTACGATCCTTGGCCTGGCGCTTGTGCTGCAGTTCGGGCGCGCGCACGCCGATGCGGCGACAGGCCTCTTCGAAATCGTCGTGCAGGTTTTCGTAACGCCCCATGAAGTCGACCAGCACCTTGCCGTGCAGATCGACCACATAATCGCTCTGCAACTCGATGCTGGTGTCCACATGAAACTGGTAGGGGCGTTCGGGGTCGAGCTTCCAGCGGATGAACTCGTCGAAGGTCTCGATATGCGCCATCAAGTGCGGGCGCTCGCGCCGGATGTGGTGGAAGGAGCTGACCTGCAGGTCCCACGGGTTGCGCACAAAGACGAACTTGAACAGATTGTCGAAGGTCTCGGCCGGCAGCATTTCCTTGGCGGCGATGATCTTGGAGTGGCGTGGAAACTTGATGCCCAGCCGGTGCCCCGACAGCGACGACAGGCGCGAGCACAGAAACTGCGCCACGAACCACGGGTCGCGCAGGCGCAACGGCCGCAGCGAATCGCGCACCGAAGTGCCGCCGGTCTTGGCGATGTGCACGAACAGAAAATTGTGTTTCAGGGACAGCAGCATTCAGGTTTCTCCTCGGTCGCTATTGTCGCCCACGTCCGCATTCAGGCCCAGCGCGGCAAGATACGCGCCCGCCGAGGCCTCGCGCGAATACTCGGCCACCGCCGACTTGAGCACCTCGGCCGGCAGCGGTGCGGCCAGCGTCTCGATCATCGCCTGCCCCAGCCCGGCCGCATCGCCGACCGGCACCAGCGCGCCAAAGCGCCCGCCCGCCAGCACCTCGCGCGGACCGCTCGGGCAGTCCGTCGCCACGCTCGGCACGCCCAGCGCCAGCGCCTCGGTCAGTACATTGGGCGAGCCCTCCCAGGCGGAGCTGAGCACAAACAGATCGGCTTTGGCCATCCACGCATAGGGGTTGGGCGTGAAGCCCGGCAGGTCGATATCGTCGGCCACGCCGAGCTCGGCGGCCAAGGCTTCGAGCTTCTTGCGCTGGCGACCGTCGCCGAGAATCACCAGCCGCGCCGGCTGTGCGCGGCGCAGCACGGCGAAGGCGCGCACCAGGGTCGGGAAATCTTTCTGCTCGGTGAGCCGCCCGGCGGCCAGCACCAGCGGCACCGAACGATCCACCACCCACGGATGATGCACCGACTCAGCCGCCATCTCGACCAGGCGCGGCGTCACCACCGGGTTGCGGATCACCTGCAGCTGCCCCACCGGCAGGCCGGTCAGGCGCACGGTGTCGTCGAGCACGCCTTGCGACACACACACGACGCGATCCACGGCCGGATAAAACCAGCGCATCGGCGCCACCCGCAGCCAGCGCGACAGGCCCGCGCGGTCTTCCAGCGCGGCCGACAGATTGGTGCCCAACCGCCCGACGATGCGCACCGGCACGCGTGCCAGTGCCCGCGCCAGTACGGCGGCACGGATCGCCCGATCCTTGGCCACCAGCATGGCTTGCGGCCGATGCTGGCGCAGATAGCGCATCAACGGCCACACGGCGAGGCCGCTGTGGCGCACACCCAGATCAATCAGCCGCACGCCCTCGGGCAGGCTGCCCAGGTGCGCGCTGTCGGCACGGATGGCCAGCAGATCGACCGCAAAGCCACGCGCGGCGAAGCCTTCGACCAGGTTGAGCACCATGCGCTCGACGCCGCCCTCGCCGGAAAAAGAGATGAATACCGCAAGCCGGGTCATTGAAATGCCTTGAAACCGAGCGCCGCCAGATAGGCGCGTGCGCTCGCTGAATCAGAATAGCCCGCCACCGCCGCGCGCGATTGCGCCGCCGGCACGGGTTGCGCGAGCTGGCGACGCAGGCCCTCGGCCAGCGCCGCCACGTCGCCCACCGGCACCAGCGGGCCGACCGTGCCGCCGGCGAGCACCTCGCGCGGACCACTCGGGCAGTCGCAGGCCACCGAAGGCGCGCCCAGCGCCAGCGCTTCGATCAGCACCACCGGCATGCCTTCCCAACGCGAACACAGCGCAAACACCGCGGCGCGCGCCATGTACGGATAGGGATTGGCCGTGAAGCCCGGCAGCGCCACATCGTCGGCCACGCCCAGCTCGACGGCGAGGCGCTCCAGTTCACCACGGCGACGCCCCTCGCCGAGAATCACCAGGCGGCAGGGGCGCGTCGCGCGGACCTGCGCGAACGCACGCAGCAGCGTGGCAAAGTCCTTGCGCTCCGACAGCTCGCCGACGCCGAGAACAACCGGCAGCTGCCCCTTGGCAAACCACGGGTGATCCAGCGGTTCGGCGGCACGCGCCAGCAAGGCATCGGTAAGGATCGGGCTGGGCACTACATGAATACGCTCGCGCGGCAGTCGGGCGAAGGCGGCCAAGTCGTCGGCCGCGCCAGCCGACGGCACCAGCAGCGCGTCGGCCGCCGGGTAGCACCAGCGCATCGACAGCGTCTGCACCCAGCGATCCATCACCCCGCGACTGGCCAGATTGACCGACACCGTCGTGCCCTGGCGCAAGCCAACCCGTGTCGGCACCCGCGCCACGGCACGCGCCAGCAGCGCTGCGCGATTGACCCGGTCCTTGTCCGAGAGCATGGCCTGCGGACGCTCGCGGCGCAGGTAGCGGATCAGCGCCGGGATGGCCGAATTGACATGCTGGGCGCCCAGCGGCAGGTGTCGTGCGCCCTCGGGGAGTTGTTCGAAATGCGGGCCGTGGCCCTCGATGCCGAGCACATCCACCGTCACGCCCAGACGCGCGATCGCCGGCACCAGATTGCGCAGTACGCGATCGACGCCGCTGTGTCCGGAGGTGGCGGCAAAGATGGCCAGATCGGTGCTCATGCGCGCCCCTCGGCCAGCAGTAATTCGAACAACGCGTGATAGCGCTCGGCGCAGGTGACCGCCGAATACTCTTGCACCGCCTCACGCCGGCGATCGGCATCGCCCGGCGCATCCAGCGTCGCCAGCATCGCCGCCGCCATGGCCTCGGCGTCATCCACCGGCACCAACGGCGCGACCTCGCCGCCGCGCAACACCTCGCGCGGCCCGGCCGGGCAGTCGGTCGCCACCACCGGTACACCGAGCGCCAGCGCTTCGGTGAGCGCGTTGGGTGAGCCTTCGCGCCGTGACGAGAGCACGAACAAGGCCGCGCGGGCCAGGTAGCGATAGGGGTTGGCGTCGAAGCCCGGCAGGGCGACATCCTCAGCCACGCCAAGGCGCGACGCTTGCGCTTCGAGCTCGCCGCGCAGACGCCCCTCGCCCAGAATCATCAGCCGCACCGAGCGCTCGGCACGCACACGGGCAAAGGCATCGAGCAGCACATCGAAGCCCTTGACTTGCCCAAGCCGGCCCACACCGAGAACGACCGGCGGCTGCCCCGGCGCAAACCACGGATGATCGAGCGGCGCCCCGGCCTGCGACAGCAGCTGCGGCGTCACTACCGGATTGCGGATCAGGTGCATGCGTCCGGCCGGCAGACCGGCAGCGGCCGCCACATCGGCCACCACCTCGACCGAATTGCCGACCACCGCGTCGGCGCCCTGATACACCCGGCGCACCCGCGCCCGGGCACGCCAGCGGCTGAAGGGGCGCAGCTCGGCAAAACGCGCGCTGTAGCTGGTGCCCGGCCGCATGACGATGCGCAGCGGCACGCCGGACAGGCGACGGGCGAGCTGCATCGACAGCCCGGCGCGGTCCTTACCGCACAGCACCACATCGGGCCGCTCGCCGCGCAGGTATTGCCGTAGCTGAAGCTGCTCCGCGAACGCGCCGCCGCGTGATGTCTCGATCAATCGCACGGCGGGCGCAAGGCTGTCCACATACGGCGCCTCGCGGCTGCGGGTCAGAAAATCCACCGACACCCCGCGCGCGCTCAGCGCGCTCGCCAGATTCACGAGCATCCGCTCGGCACCGCCGTCACCGAACGAAGGAATGAAAATGGCAACACGCATGCAGGGCTCCGGAACAAGGCTGCGAGTATAGCCGAGGCCGGCGCCAGCCCCGAAGCATGGCGGGCCGGCATTGAGGCCACCAGAGCGCGATATACTTGCCGCTTTCATTGCACACCGGGCGTCATGCCGGACTTCATCTACCTCGCCCGCGGCCGCCCGCAGCGCCCCCGAGCCAACCTGATCCAGACCCTGCACACGGTCGAGGCCATTGCCAAAGCCGGTGTCGACGCGCGCCTGTATGTGCCGCCACTGCCGCGCGGCTTCGACACCGCGGGGTTTCTGGCCGGCATGGGCATTCGCCACCCCATCGACCTGCGCGGCGCACTAACCCTGCACAGCAAATGGAAGGGCTGGCCCTTCGTGCTGACTCACCGTCGCGAGTTGCGCGAAGCGCGGACGGTGTATACCCGCGTGCCGGACTTCTCCGTGCTGCTCGCCCGCAGCGGGCTACGTCATTTTCTCGAAGTGCATGACACCGAATCGCTGATCGCCGACGGCCTGATGACACCCCTGCTGCAAGCGCAGCAGCATGGCCTGCTGCGCGGGCTCACCGCGATCACCGCCGCCGGACGCGATGCGCTGGTCGAGGCCGGTTTCGACGCCGCGCGCATTGCGGTGCTGCCCAGCGGCGTCGACCTGGCCGCGTTCAATGCCGTGCCGACCGCCACCGAGGCGGATTTCGCGCAACCGCACGCGCTCTACGTCGGGCGCATCAGCCGCGATCGCGGTCTGCCGCTGTTCGAGGCCATCGCCAGCGCCGGCTTTGCGGTCACGCTGATCGGCCCGCGCGATCACGAGCCCGTCCAGCCGCAGGACACGCTTCGCGTCGAAAATGCTGTACCGCACGCCGAGGTGCCGGCTGCGCTGGCCCGCGGTGCTGTCGCGCTGATGCCTTACCAGGCCGATCTGCGCCACGCAGCCACGATCAGCCCGATCAAGCTCTTTGAAGCCATGGCCGCCGGCCGGCTGGTGATTGCCTCCGATCTGGCGCCCATCCGCGAAGTCATCCGCCATGGCGAAAACGGCCTGCTCGTGCCGGCCGGCGATCCCGCCGCCTGGATCGCCGCCATGCGTCAGGTCCAGAACGATCCGGCTGCCGCACTGGCCATGGCCGAAGCGGGCCGGATCACCGCCCGCGACTACGGCTGGGACGCCCGTGCCGCCAAGCTGCTCGCCTTTGTTCACAACACGGACGCGTCCACATGAACTGGCTTCACCGGATCGGCGTCTTCGGCCTCGGTCTGTTCGCCCTGACCAGCGTCTGGAAGACCGCGCCCGGCCACATCGGTATCGCCCTGTGCCTGCCCGCCATCGCATTCGCCCTGTGGCAGCGCCGCCGTATTCCCTGGGATACCGCCAGCGCACTCGCCGCGTTCGTCGCCCTGTGGCTATGCGCCCGCTACGCACTGCAAAGCTGGGGCGGCCTGGCCGAGCCGGGGCTGCTCACGCCCAAAGAGGTCTTCATCGACTGGCTGTTCGTGCCGGTCTTCGCCTTGCTGGCCATCCTGCCCTGCGACGACCCCGTACGACGCCTGCGCCGGCTGTGGATGCTGGCCATGCTCGGCTTTACGCTCGGCGTCATCAGCTTCCTCTGGCAGCGCGGCCTCGCCGTGCTGTGGTCGGGCGAGCGGCTCGGCTTCCATCTGAACCGCGCGCTGGGCGTCGGCCTGTATGCCGGCGCCTTTGCCGTGGCGCTGATCGCGACGGTCCGACTGTGGTGGTCGGTGGCCGGCGGCCTGCGCTGGCCCGCGCGAATCGCCGGCATCGCACTGATCGCGCTCAATCTCGAGGTGCTGCTGACCGCCCAGAACCGCAGCACCTATCTGGCGCTGGCCATCGTCGCCGCCGGCGCCGTCACCATCGCGGTGTGGCGCAGCTTGCGCAATCGCAGCACGCGTCCGGGGCAGCGGCGCGTGGCGCTGGGCCTGATCGGCGCGCTGCTCGCCGGCCTCGTCTTTGCCGGAAATCTCGATGTCGTACAGCAACGCATCGAGGCCGAACGCGCCACCATCGAAACCGTGCTCACCGAGGGGCTGGACGCGGCCCCCGCCGCCTCGGTCACCGTCCGCCTGCGCCTGTGGCGTTACGTGCTGCAGCGCTTCCCCGACGCGCCCTGGATCGGCCATGGCTTCGGCGACGTGAAGGACATCATCGACCGCGATGTACGCCCGGTGGCCGCGCTCAACGAAAGCGAGCGCTACGACCAGGTGCACAACAGCTACCTGCAGACCCTGTGGGGTCAGGGCCTGATCGGCACCGCGCTGTGGATCGCGCTGTCGCTGGTGCTGATCCGTGACGCCGTGCGCGCGGCCCGCACCGATCGCCAGCGCCAGATGCTGCTGCCAGCAATGTGGGCGGTGCTCGCCTTCACCGCCGTGTGGGCCTTCTTCGACTATCGCCTCTCGCACCCCGACATGCGCTTCTTCTCGATCCTGCTGCTGCTCTCGCTGCGCCTGCTCGGTCAGCGCTCATCCACGGCGGTGCGCACATGAAACGCATCCTCATCGTCCGCGCCTCCGCCATTGGCGACGTGGTCTTCGCCTCGCCCTTCGCCGCCGCGCTCAAGGCCACTTACCCAGATGCCCATGTGGCCTGGCTGGTCGAGCCGGGCATTCACACGCTGCTCGAAGCCGATCCGTGCATCGACGAGCTGATCCTGTGGCCCAAGGGCGAGTGGAAGAAGCTGTGGCAGGCGAAGCGTTTCGACGCCTTCTTCAGTGCGGTGCGGGCCTTTTCGCGTGAGCTGAAATCGCGCCAGTTCGACACCGCCATCGACATGCAGAGCCTGCTCAAGAGTGGCGTGCTGACCTGGCTGTCGGGCGCGCCGCGGCGCATCGGCTTGGGCTCACGCGA
Organism: Denitromonas ohlonensis; assembly: GCF_007625205.1. GTDB lineage: Bacteria > Pseudomonadota > Gammaproteobacteria > Burkholderiales > Rhodocyclaceae > Nitrogeniibacter > Nitrogeniibacter ohlonensis. Next base: position 213,999 of record NZ_VMNI01000006.1, read on the forward strand.
AGGCAGTCAGCACCTGATGACCGAGGTGGTCGCCAAGGGCGGCGACGCCGGACGGATCAGCTCCGAATATCTGTACCTCGCGCAGCAGCTCGGCCTCGACACCGGCGAGTTTCTGCCGCGCCTGTGCGTGGCCAGCGAGACCGCGACGCGGGTCGATGCCCTGCTTGCCGAGCGTGGCCTCGCCCGCGGCGGCTATGCGGTGTTCGCGCCCTTCACCACGCGTCCGCAAAAGCATTGGTTCGAAGACGCCTGGGTGGCGCTCGGGCCGCAAGTGCGTGGCGGCCTCGGCCTCACGCCGGTGATCCTCGGCGGCCCGGCCGAGCGCGAGGCCGCCGAACGCATGGCCGCCGCGATTCCCGGCGCGGTGTCGCTGGCCGGGCAAACCGGTCTGGCCGACGCCGCCGCGCTCATCGAACGCGCCGGTCTGCTAGTCGGCGTCGATACCGGCCTCACCCACATGGGCATCGCCTTCAGCACGCCGACCGTGGCGCTGTTCGGCTCGACCCGCCCTTATCTCGACACCGGCCGCGCCAATGCCAAGGTGATCTGGCTGGGGCTCGAATGTTCACCCTGCCGCCGCCGACCCACCTGCGATGGCGCCTTCACCTGCCTGCGTGACATCCGGCCGGATCGGGTCATGGCCGTCGCCCGCGAGGTGCTTTCCCGATGAAAGTGCTGCACATCGAAGCCGGCCGACACCTCTACGGCGGCGCCAAACAAGTGCTCTACATCATGCAAGGCTTGGCCACGCGCGGGGTGAGCAATGTGCTGGCCTGCCCGAGCGGCGCGCACATCGCCGCCGAGGCCCGCGCCTTTGCCGAGGTGGTCGAGATGCCCATGGGCGGCGATGCCGATCTCGGCATGGTGCTGCGCCTCAAGCAGGCGATCCGCACGCACCAGCCTGACATCGTGCACATCCACAGCCGCCGCGGCGCCGACATCTGGGGCGGCCTTGCAGCCAAACTGGACGGCGTGCCCTGCGTGCTCTCGCGCCGGGTGGACAACCCCGAAGCGCGCTGGGCGGTGTCGCTCAAATACCGCCTGTTCGACCATGTGATCACCATCTCCGAAGGCATCCGGCAGGTGCTGCTGGCCGAGGGCTTGGCGCCCGAAAACGTCAGCTGCGTGCGCAGCGCCGTCGACCCGACCCCCTATCTGCACGACTACGACAAGACCGCCTTTCGCGCCGACCTCGGCTTTGAGGCCGACACGCCCATCGTCGGCATGGTCGCCCAGCTCATCCCGCGCAAGGGCCATCGCTACCTGCTCGCCGCACTGCCGGCCGTGCTGGCCGAGCACCCGAATGTGCAGGTCTTGATCTACGGCCGCGGCCCGCTCGAAGCCGAGTTGCGCCAGGCCATCGCCCATCAAGGGCTGGCCGGCCAGGTCACGCTGATGGGCTTTGCCGACGACCTGCCCGCTCAGCTCGGCTGCCTCGATCTGCTGGTGCACCCGGCCGACATGGAAGGCCTCGGCGTGTCGCTGCTGCAGGCCTCGGCGGCGCGGGTGCCGATCATCGCCAGCCGCGCCGGCGGCATGCCCGAGGCGGTTATCGATGGCGAAAACGGCGTGCTGATCGAGGTCGGCGACGTCGCCGCCCTGGCCGCCGCCATGAATCAGCTCCTCGGCGATGCCGAGCTGCGCAAACGCATGGGCGATGCCGGCTGGACGATGGTGATGCACGACTTCTCGATCGACACCATGTGCGCCGGAAACCTCGCCATCTACAACAAGGTGCTGGCCCGATGAAGTCTCTCCACATCCTCGGCAGCAAGGAGATGGGCGGCGCCGAGCGCTGGCTGGTGCGCTTCGTGCGCGCCATGCTCCGCCATGGCGAATCGGTCGAAGTCATCGTGCGTCGCGACTCCGACCTCGCCCGCCACCATCTCGACGGCGTCAGCATGCGCGAGTCGCCCATGCGCACGGTGTGGGACCCGCTCTCGCGCTGGGAACTCTCGCGCCTGATCGCCGCGAGCGACGCGCCCATCGTACAAACCTACATGGGCCGCGCCACCCGCCTCACCCACCTCAAGCGCGGTCGCGGCAAGGTGCATCTGTCGCGTCTGGGCGGCTACTACAAGCTCACCCCCTTCCGCCACGCCCACGCCTGGATCGGCAACACCAAGGGCCTGTGCGACTGGATGATCCAGGGCGGGCTGCCGGCCGAGCGGGTGCACCACATCACCAATTTCGCCGACCCGGCCAAGCCGCTCGACGCCGAGGTGCAGCACGCGCTGCGCCAGCAACTCGCCTTGCAAGCCGACGACTGGCTGATCGTCACCGCCGGCCGACTGATCGACGTCAAAGGCCAGGACACGCTGATCGACGCCTTCAGCCAGTTGCCCGCCGAACTCGCCGGCAAGCGCCTGCGCCTGGCGATTCTCGGCGACGGGCCGCTGCGCGAAGCGCTTGAGACGCAAGCACGCCAGCTCGGCGTGGCCGAGCGGGTGCATTTCGCCGGCTGGCAGCACGACCCGGCGCCGTGGTTCCATCTGTCCGATATGGTGGCCTTCCCCTCGCGCGACGCCGAAACCCTGGGCAACGTCATTCTCGAAGCCTGGGCCTACGGCAAACCGCTGGCCTGCACCGCATTTCGCGGCGCGCGCGAGATCGCCCATCACGGCCTGGATGCCTGGGTGTCACCCTGCGACGATGCCCCCGCCCTGGCGGCAGGCATGCGCGAAGTCATCACCAACGAGGCGCTGCAGCGCGACATGATCCGCGCCGGCACAATGCGCATCGAGGCCGAGTTTGGCGAGGCCGCCGTGATCGACCAATATCGTGCGCTGTACGCCCAATTGCTGGACAATCGCTGACATGACCACCGGCATCAACATTCTCATGTACCACCAGGTGGGCGACTTCGCCCCCATGAAAGGGCATCGCTCGACCTACTGCCATCACAAGCGCTTTGCCCGCCAGATGGCTTACCTCGCGCGCTTCGGCTACACCGTGCTGTCGATGGACCAGGTGCTCACCTGTCTGCGCGGCGAGCAGCCGATGCCGCCCAAGGCCGTGGCCCTGACCTTCGATGACGGCTACGAGAACTTTTATGAGTACGCCTGGCCGGTGCTGCAAAAGCACGGCTTTCCGGCGCTGGTGTATCTGATCTCCGACCTGCTCGGCCAGCCATCCAGCTGGTTTGCGGCCGACGGCCGTGACACCCCGCCGCTGATGAGCGCCGCGCGGGTGCGTCAGCTGCACGGCGAGGGCGTCACCTTCGGTTCGCACACCGCCACGCACGCCAAGCTCTCCGAGCAGGAAACCCCGCGCATTCGCGAGGAAGTCACCCGCTCCAAGGCCACGCTCGAAGACGTGCTGGGCGCGCCGGTCAATCACTTCTGCTACCCCTTCGGCAGCCACGACCGCCGGGCGGTGGACGCCGTGGCCGATGCCGGCTACCTCAGCGCCACCACCTGCATCCGGGCACCGGCGACGGTGGCCGACGACCCGCTCACCCTGCCGCGCAAGGCGATTTCCTACGGCGACAACCTGCTGGGCTACTTCTGGCGCCTGCACGTCAAGAACGCGCCCAAACGCGCGTCCATTCGCCGAGCAGGCGAAACCTTCGACGCGCTCACGGCCTGAGTCAGCGATCCTCCCGGTCGGGCGTCTCGCCACGCGAGAACCGCGACATCGCCGTGCGCATGAACTGCATCTGCGCATCAAAACGGCGGCACGCCGCGCACATCATCAAGTGCACCCGGAACGACAAGCGCTCGCGCAGGCTCAAGGAGCGGTCCCGTTTTTCTGACGCTAACCGCGTCACCTGCTTGCAGCTCAACATTGCCCCTCCGTCGATCCGATCGCACCTGTGATCGCGGGCTGGAAAAGCCCGCGTACCGCCCACGCTCGCCAGCCACGGCGCACCGCGGCTGCACCTGCGTGTGATGCATAGACATTCGAAGCTCGGCTGTTCTTACAGACGAATCATCGGCCCGCTTTCAAGGCGTCCAGAATCTTGCGCCCGGCGCGGCCGTTGGCCTCGAAGCCGAGGCGTGTCTGCTCGTCGGCAATGGCCGCACGGCTGCGGCTGCCGATCATGCCGTCCACCTCGCCGATATCGTGGCCGCGATCGAGCAACAATTGCTGCAGCTCGCGCCGCTCGTTGCGGCCAATGCCCGGATCGTCGGTCGGCCAGGCGGTGACAAAGGGCGCACCGCCACGCAGCCGGTCGGACAGGTGCGCAATCGCCAGTGCGTAGCTTTCGGCCGCGTTGTAGCTGTAGATGGCATTGAAGTTGCGGAAGACCAGAAAGGCCGGCCCCTCGGCCCCCGCCGGCAACAGCACCGCCGCCGAGCTATCGTCCGGCGCGATCGCGCTACCGTCGATTCGCTTGACGCCCATGCGCACCCACTCGGCCAACGGGCGGCGCGCCTTGCGCCCCGCGATGCTTTCGTCGAACCCAACCGGCAGGCGGATCTCGTAACCCCAGCCCTCGCCCGTGCGCCAGCCGGCGCGCTTGAGGTAGTTGGCGGTCGAGGCCAGCGCGTCGGGCACGCTGTCGATCAGGTCGCGGCGACCGTCGCCGTCAAAATCCACCGCCACGCGCATGAAGGTCGAGGGCATGAACTGGGTGTGACCAAAGGCGCCCGCCCACGAGCCGGTCAGCCGGTCCGCCGCAATATGGCCTTCCTGCACGATGCGCAAGGTGGTGAAAAACTCGCCCTTGAAAAAGCTCTGCCGCCGCCCCTCGCAGGACAGCGTCGCCAGCGAGGTGATCAGCGGCCGGCTGCCGAAGTTGCGCCCGAAATTGCTCTCCACGCCCCACACCGCCACCACCGTGGCCGGATCGACGCCGTACTCGGCCGCCACCTTGTCCAGCACCCCGGCCCATTCCTTGAGCCCGGCCGCGCCATCGTCGATGCGCTCCTGATCGACCAGCGCGGCGAGGTAATCCCAGATCGGGGTGACGAACTCGGGCTGGCGGTCGAGCGCCTCGAGCACCGTCGGATCGGGGACGAGGCCGGCGGTGAGCCGGTCGAAGGTGTCGGTCGTCACCTGCTTCGAAGGCGCCTCGGCGCGCAAGCGCGACAGGCAAGCGTCAAAATCGGCATTGGCGTGAGCCGCCGGGGCAGCGACCAGCAAAAACAGGGGCAGGAGCAGTTTTTTCATGGCGCCATTCTATTCACTGGCGGCTCACAAAGCAGTAACGAATCGTAGGGCGGGTTTCAACCCGCCAGCACTACGCCCGCCAAACCTACAGCGGCTCGCGCACCCGCCAGAAACTGGCGAAGCGCGGCAAGCCGGTCGCCGTCAGGCCGCGATAGCGGAAGCTGATCTGCGCACCCACCGCCGGTGGCGCACGCCGCTCGGCGTCTGAAAACCCGGTGCCGATGCGGAATCGCCGGCCGTCGGCCATGCGCACTTCCAGCGCCCCGAGCATGCCCGCAAAGCGCCCCTGCCCCGACAGATGCGCGGTCACGACCGCCTCCGCATCCTGCCAGGGCTTGAGCTTGAGCAGCGCATCGCTGCGCCCCGTAAGGTAAGGCGCATCGGCCCGGTGCAGCATCAAGCCCTCGCCCCCGTCCGCCAACACCTCGGCGAGCCGGGCCGTCAGCGCCGCGCGGTTGGGCACCCGCGCTTGCGCCACGGCGCCAAGCCACGGCACATCGGCCGAGGCCACCAAGGCCCGCATCGCCATCACCCGCTGCGAAAAATCGCCCGGCGCGTCCGGCAATTCGAAAATCAGGTAACGCACCGCCCGCCATTCGGCGTCCACCGGCACCTGCTTGCGCACCACGCCCGACAGCTCGGCAAAACGCCCGCGCCCCAGCCACAACTCGCCATCCATGGCCTGCGACGGCAGCGCCTGCACGAACCAGTCCGGCGCGTGCACCGGCCGACCACTGCGAAAACGCAGCGCCCGGCCATCCCAGATCGCCCGCACGCCATCGAGTTTTTCGCTCACCCAGTAAGGCGCCGGGTCGATGCCCTCGGTCGCCTCGCGCGCCAGCAACACGGACGGCGGCGACGCCATGGCGATCGGCGCCAGCGCGCATAGGCCAAAACGCAGCAGCCACACCAGCAACAACAATGTCATTCGCATGAACGCGAGTATAGGCGAATACGCCGCGTCGGCCGACACACGAGGGGCGTCGCCCGAATTCAGGCCGGAGTCCGGAATCCGGGATCATCGCTTAAGCCACCACCGCCCGCGGATTCCGCTGCGCGGCTTCCGGGCTACACTGGCTATCGCCCTGTCACTCCTGCGCTTGAGCACACCATGCCCGAACACCTCACCGACCTCTCTCACGCCATCCAGCTCGCCGTCGCGCCGGTGTTTCTGCTCACCGCGCTGGCCACGCTGATCAACGCCATGAGCGGCCGGCTGGCGCGGGTGGTCGACCGCCGCCGCGTCGTCCGCCGTCGCCTGCAGGAAAAAACCGCACCCGACCAGAAAGACGCGCTCGAACGCGAGCTGGCCCTGCTCGCCCGCCGCGGCACCCAGATCTACCAGGCCATCTTCTGCCAGGTGCTCAGCGCCTTGCTGGTGTGCCTGGTGGTGGCGGGCGCTTTTGTCGGCACCCTCGTGCGGGTTGAACTCACGGGGACGATCGCCACCCTGTTCATCCTCGCCATGCTGGCCATGATCAGCGGGCTCGGCCTGTTTTTGCGCGAGGTGTATATCGCAGTGCGCCGGCCCACGCACTGGGAGCCGTAACGCGGCCAGCACCCGACCGGTCAGAGCGCGCCAACGATGCAGTTGCGACCGCGTTGCTTGGCTTGGTAGAGGCGCTGGTCGACCATCTCGACAAAGTCGATGGCCGCTTCGTGACGCGCGGGAATGGTGGTGCCGACGCCAAGGCTGATCGTCAGCAGCTGGCCCGCCGGTGAGGCGTCGTGCGGGATCTGCGCCTTGAAGATCAAACTTCGGCAGCGCTCGGCCACCGTCAATGCTGACGCGGCATCGGTGCCCGGCAGAATCAGAACGAACTCTTCTCCGCCAAAACGGGCAAAGCCGTCCCCGCTTCGGGTGGCCGCACCGGCGAGCACCTGAGCCACCTGCTTGAGGCAGGTATCGCCCTGAATGTGGCCATAGCGGTCGTTGTACTGCTTGAAGTAGTCGATATCAATCAGGATCAGCGACAGCGCCTGACCCATGCGCCGTGCCTCGACCCATTCGGCGTCGAGGATGGAATCGAACATCCGGCGGTTGGACACTCCGGTCAACCCGTCCTTGAACGACAGTGACTCGAGTTCCTTTTGCATCGCGAGCAGTTTCTGCTCGGCGGCCTTGCGCTCGCTAATGTCGAACATGAAGCCGATCAGCGACTCGACGTCACCGGCGTCGTTGCGCTTCACATGTACCACGTCCCGAATCCACACTACGTCACCGTCCTTGGTCAGCGCACGATAGTCGGCCTCGTGATCGGTACCGGCCTGCGACTGCGCCACGCAGAAATCGACCACCCGTTCGCGGTCTTCCGGATGCATGCGTTCAGCCCAGTCCTGCACCGTCACCCAACTCGACGGCGACCAGCCAAGCAGTTGCTCGATCTGCGGGCCAATATAGGTGAACTGCAGGGTCTTCCAGTCGATCTGCCAGGGAATGGCCTTGGTCGATTCAAGCAAGGTTTTATAGACCGTGCTGTCGGCCGGGACATCATCGGCGGCGTGAGTCATGACGGGATCCGTTGAAAACAATGGCACATCAAATGCGGCGAGCCGGCCGGCCACGGGTTTCGCAAATACAAGACAGCGCATGGGCGAGCACGTCACCCAACGAGACCGCAAAGCCAGAGGGGCGCTCATTTCCCATTGCAGCGCCTATTCACTGCGGCTCGCCAGTCGGCGCGATATTCTGCGTCGGCTTGATCGCCAGGCAACGGTCTGCAAACGCCTCGGCGGCAAGCGGCGGGCTGAACAGATAGCCCTGGCACACATCACACGACAACGTCTGCAAGGCCGCCAGTTGCGAGGGTCGCTCAACCCCTTCGGCCACCACCTGCATATCGAAGGCGCGCGACATGGCAATCGTCGCCTTCAAGATCGCATCGCCGCGCGCATCGTCCGGTGCGTCGACGTTGGCGACGAAACTGCGGTCGATCTTCAGCGTATCGAAGGGCAGCACGCCCAGATAGGACAGCGACGAATAGCCAGTGCCAAAATCGTCCAGTGCGAGCCGGATTCCGCGCCGGTGCAGCAGGCGTAACTCGCCCAGCGCAGCCGCTTCCGGGTGCAGGAAAATCGACTCGGTCACCTCCACCTCCAGCACCTCGGCTGGCAGTGCGCGCTGGGCCAGCGCCGCCAGCACCATGGCCGCAAAACCCGGCTGGACCAGCTGGCGTGCCGATACGTTGATGGCCACCCGCGGCGGCGCCAAGCCCTCGGCCCGCCAAGCGGCAATGTGATCAAGCGCCCGGCCGACCACCCACTCACCAATCGGCAGAATCTGGCCGGACGCCTCCGCCACCGGGATGAAACGATCCGGCGGCACGCAGTGCCCCTCGCCGTCACGCCAGCGCAGCAGCGCTTCGCAGCCCACCAGCGCGCCCGTGGCAATGCTTAACTGTGGCTGGAAATGCAGCGACAACTCCTCACGCGCAATCGCCTGACGCAAGCCACTCTCGATCGCCACCCGCTGACACACCGCATCGTTCATCTCGCGGGTATAGAAACGCGCCACGTTGCCCCCCGAACGCTTGGCGTCATACAGCGCCGTATCGGCATTGCGCAGCAATGTCTGTGCATCGGCCGCATCATCCGGAAACAGGCTCACCCCGATACTGGCACTCACACACAATTCCACCTCGCCGGCGGTGAGCGGCTGGCGCACGGCCTCGAGCAGTTTGGCCACCACCGGCGCCACGGTCGTTGGCGCATCGACCGCCGACATCACCATGATGAATTCGTCTCCCCCCTGGCGCACCAGCGTATCGGACTCGCGCACACAGCCGTGCAGGCGCCTGGCCAGTTCAACCAGCAACACGTCGCCGGTGGCATGACCGTGCACATCGTTCACATCCTTGAAACGATCGATATCGATGAACAACACCGCCACACCGGCAGGTTTTCCCCGGGATGCCTGGGCAATGGCCAGATCCAGGCGATCGGCCAGCAGCGCCCGATTGGCCAGGCCGGTGAGCTGATCGTGATACGCCAGATAATGAATACGCGCCTCGGTCTCCTTGCGCTTGGTAATGTCCGACACCGACCCGGCCATCAGCACCGCACGGCCGCGCCGGTTACGCACGGCCTCGCCGCGCGAGGCAATCCAGCGGTAACTGCTGTCGCGCGCGCGAACCCGGTACTCGAAGTAGAAAAACGGCGTCTCGCCCTTGAGATGCCGGGCCACCGCCTGGTTGTAGCCGGCCCGGTCATCCGGATGCACCAGGTCCAGCCAGCCATGCGTATCGTCCAGAAAATTGCTCGAATAGCCGAGAATCGCCAGCAGCCGGTCGCCCACCCACAGCCGCTTGCTCACCGGGTCCCACGACCACAGCCCATCGTGTGCCCCGCGCATCGCCAAGCCGTGTGCACGATAGATCTCGTGCAGACGGCGCAGCTCCTGCCAGCCGAGCATCAGTGTCACCGCCAACAGGGCCAATCCCGCCATAAAGGCCACATCGGACGCCCACTGCGCACCGACCGCGAGGCAAGCCGCCGCCCCCAGTCCAACCACCAACAGCCGCATCCGCTTATCCCGCAGGACCTTCGTCACCGACACCACTCGATCGCCTCTCCTCAACCCCATCACTGGCTATCCGCCTACTACGAACGTTCTACGGCGGAATCGAGACAGTCTTGAAGTCCGAAGCGTCCAAACGCCGACAAGTACCGCAAATCGGCGGGTGAAGCAGCGGGGCAAGCCGTCGCCGCAACGACAGCGTGCGGCGGATTCGTGACGCGGTTCGGGGGCGCCAGTCCGGGTGCAGTCCGAAGGCCGGAGTCCGCGATTTGTGCTTGAGCCACCGACGATTCCCGGATTCCACTGCGCTGCATTCGAGCTACGCTTGCTAGACTCAAACTCCGGAAGCCATCGGAGCCCCCGCATGGAAACGCCACTGCCATCCGCCCCCGACAGCCCGGTGCGTCGCAGCCGCCGGCGCGCGGCGGGCGTGGCGTGCTACCTCATCGGCTGCGTGCTCAGCGTGGTGTCGGTGGCCGTCGCCTTTGCGGCGTTTGATCAACCACGCCACTGGCTGGCCGGCGCGATTGTCGCCACCGTGCTGCTGCTGATCGCGGTCGCCGTGCTGGTCGCGGCGGAACACTTTTTCGTGCCCAGCGTCGCCGACGTACTCGCGCACGATGCCCGCCCGCCGGTGGTCTATCTACGCCCCTTCGGCGAGGACGAAGCCCTCACCTACGACGTCATCAGCACCGGCGAAACCACCACCGCCATCACCGCCAAAGCCGAAGACTTTCTGCTCGCGCTCAACGCCATCGGCCCGCTGGTCTCCATCGCCGAACCCAATCGCTGGGCGCGCCTCGGCATGCACCCGCACGGCGCCTACCGCGACTTCGTCGGCGAAGGCGACTGGCAGGCGCGTGTCCAGACCTGGCTCGACCAGGCCGGCATGGTCGTGCTGGCCATGGGCGACTCACCCGGCATCGAATGGGAAATCCAGCAAGTGCGCCAACGCGTCGGCCCGCAGTCGCTGCTGCTCTACCTGCCCCCGCGCCCCGCCGACGCCTTCACCCGCAAGGGGCGGCACAAGAAAGAACAGGCCATCTACGAACACTTCAGAGCGCTGGTCGAAAAACACTTCGGCCTGACGATGCCGCCGTTCACCGAATCGACCTACCTTATCGGCTTCGATGCCGACGGCACCCCGGTCATGGCGCCCGACGCGCCGCGCAAACGCTGGGCGTTCACCGAACACGGCCGCGTCGCCGACGCCATCCGCAGCCAACTCGGCGCCGTCCTCGCCAAGGTCCGCCCCGACACCCAACTCGACACCTACCAAATCGCCGGCCGCCCCGGCCTGTGGGCACGCACCATCGCCGCGACCACGCTCATCCTGACCAGCATCGGTATCGGCCTGCTCGGCGGGTCTGCCGGCGTGTTCACCCATTTCGCCCTGCAAGCCCTCCCCGGCCTCATGCTCACCGCCGGCTGGGTGTTGCTCGCGCGTTATTTTGGAAAGCGGTGGGTGTGGATCGTCCCGATCGCACTCGGGATATCCGTCGCGCTCAACATTGGCGTGCAGGCGTATGCGCAGATTGATCCGGAGGCCGGATACATGCTTCTACGCTCGCCGTGGTACCAACTGGCGGGGTCGCTGGTCCATTGGATCTACGTGGGAGCCGTGTTGACGCTCGGGGTGGCGTTGGCGGGACGACGGGCGGGGGATGGTTGAGGGGGGTTGTTGGGCTTCGCTGCGCTCAACCCAACCTACGTGGTCCAGACTGTTGCAATCGCTAAAACTCCAACGAAGCCGAGACACATCACAATTGCCAAAGCGACGGGAAGTGAGGTGGTCACATCAAGCTCTGTTGGACCGAAACGTGTTTCCTGCTTTATTCGAACTCTCATCGCCACTGCCGGCAATAAAATTCGTTCTGATGTTGTATCGAGTTGTTCGGCTTCAAGATCAGACTTCATTCGGCCCCCGGCTATCGCAATCCGACTCGCCCTACAGCCCCCAAACTGGTCGCCGTAGGCGCGGGCAAAAAGCCCCAGCCGGTGACCAAAGGTACCCCGTGACTTGTCTCATGTTCAGACAAAGAGGTGACAAGTATGGGTAGGTTGGGTTGAGCAAAGCGAAGCCCAACAACCACGCCATGACACCCGCAACTATTCCACACCCCACCCGCCCTTCACCAGCCCTTCCCGCATAAACCGGTGAATCGACGAATACGGCCAGTCCGTGGCGCACTGGGCGTGACCGTGTTTGACCGGATTGTTGTGGATGTAATCAACGTGTTGCTGGAGGTCCGCGTCATCCCGAATCTGGTGCTCCCAATAACGGCGCTGCCAGATACCGCGCTCTCGCTTTTGGACTCGGCCGGGGTGAATCGCTTCGGTTTTTGGTATCGCGCGGGAAAAGGCGCTTTTGATCAAAGCCCAGCGTAGCGGGTAGTCGGCGTCGCCTACCGGCAACGTCCAGATGGCGTGGAGATGATCGGGTAAGACGACCGTGGCGACGATATGAAAGGGGTGGCGTTGCTGGACGGATCGGGTGACGGCCCGTAGATCATCGATGTGACGCACCAGCAGATCACTGCTTCGATCGGCGAGGTTGACGGTGAAGAAGAAGGTGCCGCCTTCGATCAAGGACCGTCGGTATCGCATGGGATGTCGCCGCTGTCGTGAGGGGGTTGTTGGGCTTCGCTTTGCTCAACCCAACCTACAGACCGATGACAACCGCGTAGGGCACTGGCGTAGGTTGGGTTGAGCAAAGCGAAGCCCAACATTTACCGCGACACAATGACATTTGCAACCCAAACCACGCGACCCGCGCCGTGCGTCACACCCTCAATGCGCCTCATCCCAATTCGCCCCATCCCCCACTTCCGCCACCAGCGGTACCGACAGCTTCGCCACGCCGGCCATCAGCTTCGGTAGCTGTTCGCGCACCAAGGCCAATTCCCCGTCCGGCACTTCGAGCACCAGTTCGTCATGCACTTGCAGGATCAGCTTTGATTTGAGCTGTTCTTTCTTGAGCCAGCCCGAGACGGCGATCATGGCTTTTTTGATGAGGTCGGCGGCGGTGCCTTGCATGGGGGCGTTGATGGCGGCGCGTTCGGCGCCCTGGCGGCGGCCGGCCTGGCTGGCGTGGATGTCGGGCAGGTGGAGGCGGCGGCCGAAGGCGGTTTCGACGTAGCCTTTATCGGCGACCTCGGCGCGGGTGCGGGCCATGTAGTCGGCCACGCCGGGATAGCGGGCGAAGTAGCGTTCGATGTAGTTGGCGGCGGCGCCGCGGTCGATGCCCAGGTTCTTGGCGAGGCCGTGGGCGCTCATGCCGTAGATGAGGCCGAAGTTGATGACCTTGGCGTAGCGGCGCTGTTCCTTGTCGACCTCCAGCGGGGTGAGGCCGAAGATTTCGGCGGCGGTGGCGCGGTGCACGTCTTCGCCGTCGGCAAAGGCTTGCAGCAGGCGCTTGTCGCCGGACAGGTGGGCCATGATGCGCAGCTCGATCTGCGAGTAGTCGGCGCTGACCAGGCGGTGCCCCTTGGGCGCGATGAACGCGGCGCGGATGCGGCGGCCCTCTTCGCTGCGGATGGGGATGTTCTGCAGGTTGGGGTCGGAGCTGGCGAGGCGGCCGGTGACGGCCACCGCTTGCGAGAAGCTGGTGTGCACCCGGCCGGTCTTGCGGTTGACCATCAACGGCAGCTTGTCGGCGTAGGTGTTCTTGAGCTTGGCGAGGCCGCGGTAGTCGAGCAGCAGCTTCGGCAGCGGGTAGTCTTCAGCGAGCTTTTGCAGCACTTCTTCGTCGGTCGAGGGCTGGCCAGTGGCGGTCTTTTTGACCACCGGCAGGCCGAGCTTGCCGAACAGCAGCTCACCTAATTGCTTGGGCGAATTGAGGTTGAAGGGCTGCTCGGCGAGCTTGTGGGCTTCGGCTTCGAGCTCGACCAGGCGGCGGCCGAGTTCTTCGCTGTGCTGAGCGAGCAGGAAGTCGTCGATGAGCACGCCGTTGCGCTCCATCTCGAACAGCACTTCCATGCTCGGCAGCTCGATGTCGCGATACAGCGCGTCGAGCGCGGGCTCGGCGGCTAGGTGCGCGGCAAAGTGCTGCTGCAGGCGCAGGGTGATGTCGGCGTCTTCGGCGGCGTATTCGGCGGCTTGCTCAAGCGCGACCTGATCGAAGCCGATCTGCTTGGCGCCCTTGCCGCAAATCGCGGTGTAGGGAATGGTCTCCAGCCCGAGGTGGCGCTTGGCGAGGCTGTCCATGTCGTGCGACTTGTCGCTCTCGAGCACATAGGAGGCGAGCATGGTGTCGTCGGCGATGCCGCGCAGGCGCACGTCGTAGTTGGCCAGCACATGCTTGTCGTACTTGAGGTTCTGGCCGACCTTTTTGTATTTGTCGCTCTCCAGCCAGGGGCGCAGGGCGAGCAGCACGGTGTCGATACTGAGCTGATCGGGCGCGCCAGCGTAGGTGTGAGCGACGGGCACATACGCTGCGCCGCCACCCGGCACGGCAAAGGACAGGCCAACCAGCGTGGCGGCCATGGGGTCGAGGCTGGTGGTTTCGGTGTCGAAGGCAGCAATCGGCGCGCTGCGCAGCTTGAGCACCCAGGCGGCCAGCGACTCGGCGTCGAGCACGGTATCGTAGCCCTGGCGGTGCATGGTCGGGTCATCGGGGGGGGCGACCGCAGCGGGGGCCGCAGGGGTAGCCGCCTCGCCCTTGGCCGGGGCGGCGCCGGCTTGCTGCACTTCGCGCAGCCAGCTCTTGAATTCGAGATGCGAGAACAGCTCGACCAGCTTTTCGCGGTCTTCTTCACGCGGGGCGAGATCGGTGGGGCCGAGGCCGAGGTCGAGGTCGGTGGCCACGGTCACCAGCTTGCGCCCCAGCGGCAGAAAGTCGAGATGCTTGCGCAGGTTCTCGCCGACCTTGCCGCCCACCTCGTCGGCATGGGCGACGATCTCGTCCAGCGAGCCAAACTGGGTGAGCCATTTCACTGCGGTTTTGGGGCCGCATTTGTCCACGCCGGGGATGTTGTCCACGGTGTCGCCGACCAGCGCGAGGTAGTCGATGATGCGCTCGGGCGGCACGCCGAACTTGGCTTCGACGCCAGCCGGGTCGAGCACCTCGTTGCTCATGGTGTTGACCCAGCGCACGCGCTCGTCGACCAGCTGGGTGAGGTCTTTGTCGCCAGTAGAGATCACCACGTCCATACCCGCCGCGCTGGCCTGGCGGGCGAGCGTGCCGATCACGTCGTCGGCCTCAACCCCCTCGACCATCAGCAGCGGCCAGCCGCGCGCCTGCACGGCCGCGTGCAGCGGGGCGATCTGAACCGCGAGGTCTTCGGGCATGGGCGGGCGGTGCGATTTGTAGTCGGGGAACCAGTCGTCGCGGAAGGTCTTGCCCTTGGCGTCAAAAATGCAGGCGCGGTACTCTGCCTTGTAGTCGGCATCGAGCCGACGTAGCATGTTCAGAACCCCATATACCGCGCCGGTTGGCTCGCCTGCGGCATTTCGCAGATCGGGCATGGCATGGAAGGCGCGGAAGAGATAACTCGAACCATCAACGAGCAAAAGCGTGGGCATGGGGATGTCACCGGCAAGGGTTGTCGGAAGGCGGACCCGCCACTACGCACTGCACACGAGGCCACATGAACGTCAAGGACAAACTCCCCGCCGACCTGCCCAATGCCGCCGTGCCGCAGTACAACGCGCGCGAATCCTGGCGAATCTTCGGAATTATGTCAGAGTTCTTCGAGGCCACCGAACGGCTCAGCGCGATCCGTCCGGCGGTCTCCATCTTTGGCAGCGCCCGCACGCCGGCGGACCACCCCTATTACGTGCTCGCCGAGCAGATCGCCCGCAAGCTGTCAGACGCCGGCTTTTCAGTCATCTCGGGCGGCGGCCCGGGCATCATGGAAGCGGTCAACAAGGGCGCCTTTTTTGGCAAGAGTCCGTCGATCGGGCTGAACATCCAGTTGCCGCACGAGCAGCAGGCCAACCCGTATCAGGACATCTCGCAGACCTTCCAGCACTTTTTTGCGCGCAAGTTCATGTTCGTGAAGTTCGCCTCGGCCTATGTCGTCATGCCCGGCGGCTTCGGCACGCTCGACGAGTTGCTCGAAGCGATGACGCTGATGCAGACCGGCAAGACCCGCAACATCCCGATCATTCTGGTGCACACGCCGTTCTGGGAAGGCCTGCTGGCGTGGTTCAAGGACCGACTGGTCAGCGAGCGCATGATCAACCCAGAAGACCTCGACCTGATCCAGCTCATCGACGACCCGGACCAGGTGGTCGAGGCGATCTTCAAGCATTACGAAACCCGCGGCTTCCTGCCGCTGCCCGACGAACACGAGTTGATGCTGAATCTATGAAGCTGCTGCGCTACGGCCCCGCAGGCGAAGAGCGCCCCGGACTGCTCGACACAAACGGCACGCTGCGCGACCTGTCTGCGATCGTCGGCGACATCACGCCGGCCACGCTCGGCCCCGAGGCCTTGTCCGCCCTGCGCGCGCTCGACACTAACAGCCTGCCCGTGGTGACGGGCGCCCCCCGCCTCGGCGTGCCCTGGGCGGGCTGCGGCAAGTTCGTCGCCATCGGTCTCAATTATTCCGATCACGCCACCGAAGCCGGTCTGCCCGAGCCGGCCGAGCCGGTGATGTTTCCCAAATGGACGAGCTGCCTGTGCGGTGCCAACGACGACATCGTGCCGCCGCCAGACTTCACCCGGCTCGACTGGGAGGTGGAACTGGGCATCGTCATCGGCCGGCAGGCGCGCTCGGTGAGCGAGGCCGAGGCGCTGGACTATGTGGCCGGCTACTGCGTGGCCAACGACGTCTCGGAGCGCAGCTACCAGTTCGACCGCTCCGGCGGCCAGTGGGGCAAGGGCAAGGGCTTCGACACCTTCGGCCCGGTCGGCCCCTGGCTGGTCACCGCCGACGACGTGCCCGACCCGCAGGCCCTCGGCCTGTGGTTGAGCGTCAATGGCGAGCGCATGCAAAACGGCCATACCGCCACCATGATCTTCTCCTGCGCCCGCCTGGTGGCCGAGTGCAGCCGGGTGATGACGCTGGAACCCGGCGACCTGATCATCACCGGTACGCCGCCGGGCGTCGGCATGGGCCAGAAGCCGCCGCGCTACCTGCAGGTGGGCGATGTGGTCGAAGCCGGCATCGACGGGCTGGGCGCGCAGGTGCAGCGGGTGCGGGCGCCGGCCACTTGAACCACAGGCCTGGCCGCGGCAGCAATGTAAGCAAACGCTAAAACCAAGCGATGGCGCAGAGGTCAAACTGCTAGAATCGCGCCAATCAAGGAGAACCCCATGCGCAAGCCGACCTTTGCCCTGCTGATTGCCGCCCCGCTGTTTGCCTTCACCCTGTCCGCCAGCGCGCAGGATCGACCGGCAAACCTCGCAGATGTCCCCGCGCCGCCGCCGATTCCGGCCGGCGTAACCGAGGAAGACTTCGAGCCGCAGGTCACCATCGTCAAGCGCGGCGAAGACGTGGTCGAGGAGTATCGTTCCCACGGCAAGCTCTACATGGTCAAGGTCACGCCGCCGCATGGCACGCCCTACTACATGATCGACCGCCGCGGCGACGGCACCTTCGAGCATGTCACCGGCGAAAAGCCGCTGTCCGTGCCAATGTGGATCGTCAAGTCCTGGTAAGTTCAATTCTCTCGCCGGCCGGGCCACGGTCCGGTCGGTGATATCACTATGTCTGTTTTCACACCGGTTACCTCCGACGCCCTCGACGAGTGGCTGTCCAACTACGCCATCGGTCACTTGATCGAGTTGCGCGGCATCTCCGAAGGGGTGCAGAACAGCAATTTCTTCGTCACCACCAGCCTCGGCCGCTATGTGCTGACGCTGTTCGAAACCCTGTCGCACGCCGAGCTGCCCTTCTATCTGCACCTGATGGCGCATCTGGCGCGCCACGGTCTGCCCGTGCCGGCGCCGATTGCCGACCTCGACAACGAATACCTCGGCACGCTCTCGGGCAAGCCGGCCGCACTGGTGCGTCGCCTCTCGGGCGCCTCCGACATGTCGCCGGACGCCGCGCGCTGCACCAAGGTCGGCACCATGATGGCCGGGCTGCATCTGGCCGGGCAGCGCTTCGGCCGCCGCCAGGACAACCCGCGCGGCCCCGAATGGCGCGCCCGCACCGCGCAAGCCGTGCGCCCCTATCTGAGCACCGACGAGCAAGCCCTGCTCGACGCCGAGCTCGCCTTCCAGGCCAGCATCGACGTCGCAGCGCTGCCCAGCGGCGCCATCCACGCCGACCTGTTCCGCGACAACCTGCTGTGGGACGGCGACGAGGTCGGCGGCGTGATCGACTTCTACTTTGCCGGCAACGACGCACTGCTCTTCGATCTGGCCGTCACGGTCAACGACTGGTGCGCCGACGCGACCGGCCAGCTCGACCCGGTCCGCACCCGCGCCCTGCTCACCGGCTACCATGCCGAGCGTCCGCTGACCGACCCCGAACACGCCGCCTGGCCGGCCATGCTGCGCGCTGCGGCGCTGCGCTTCTGGCTGTCGCGGGCCGAAGACTTCCACCTGCCGCGCGACGGCGAAATGGTGCTGGTCAAAGACCCCAACGAATACCGCGACATCCTCCGCCAGCGCATCGCCGCGGGTGACACGCTGCACTGGCACGACTGATGACCGACACCCACCCCGACCTCCCGCCCGCGCACGCCCTGCGCCCCAGCGCCTGTCTGAGCTGGCTGGCCCATGGCTGGCGCTTGTTTCTGCGCGACCCGGCACGCTGGGCGGTAATCGCGCTCATTTTCGTGCTGATCCTGGCTGCGCTCGGCTTCGTGCCGCTGGTCGGCTGGGCGTTCAGCCTGGTCGGGCTGCCGGTGCTCACCGCCGGCCTGCTGATGGTGGCCGATGACGCCGCCGCCGGTCGGGCGGTGCGCATCGACGGCCTGTTCGACGGCCTGCGCCGCGACGCCGGCAAGCATGTGATGGTCGGCATCTGCTATCTGGTCGGCGGCCTGCTGTCGGCCTTCATCGCCGCCGCCATTGGTGGCAGCGCCGCGCTCACCGGCGCGTTGATCGGCCCGCTGGCGGCCGCCGGGCTCACCGCCGGCGGGGTGATGATTGCCAGCATCGTCTTCATGGCGCTGTGGATCGGCCTGATGATGGCGCTGTGGTACGCCCCGGCGCTGGTGGTATTTCACCAGGCCGAGCCGGTCGCCGCCCTGCGCCACTCGGCCCGCGCCTGCCTGCACAACCTGCCGGTGTTCTTCGTGCTGGCCCTGTGCCTGTATGTGCTCGGCTGGCTGGCCATGCTGCCCGCCGGTCTGGGCATGCTGGTGCTGGTGCCCGTCGTGGCCGGCGCGCAGCACGCCGCCTACCTTGAAACCTTTGGCAATCGCCCCGCCCTGCCGCCGCCCAACGAGTCCGTCTGACATGCAAGCGTACAAACGCAACCCCACCCGCGGCTTTGCCTGGATCGCCGAAGGCTTCCGCCTGTGGAAGCGCAGCCCGGCCCTGATCACCTATCTGACCTTCGGCTATCTGCTGATTCTGGTGGTGCTCAGCGTCATCCCGCTGCTTGGTCAGGCCGTCGCCTCGCTGATCCTGCCGATCATCTCGCTCGGCGTGCTCAACGGCACCCTGGCCGTGCACGAGGGTCGCAAGGTCGGGCCGGAGGTGTTGCTGTCGGGCTTCAAGAGCAATGTCGCCGGTCTGATCACGGTCGGCGGCCTGTACCTCACCGGCACCCTGCTGGCGCTGGGCGCCACGGCGCTGATCGACGGCGGCATGCTGCTCAAGATCATGGTCGGCAATCACCCGCTCAATGAAGAAGCCATGGCCACGCCGGGCCTGATGAACGCCTCGCTGTTCGGCACGCTGCTGACCACCCCGCTGATGATGGCCTACTGGTTTGCCGCCATGCTGGTCGGCTGGCACGGGCTGTCGGCGCCCAAAGCCATGTTCTTCAGCCTGATCGCCTGCTGGCGCAGTTTCGGCGCCTTCAGCATGTATTTGCTGGGGATCTTTTTCCTGGTCGTCGGCGGCCCCGCGCTGCTGGTGGCGACCATCGCCCAGAGCTCGCCGGCGCTGGCCAGCCTGCTCACCGTGCCGCTGCCGCTGATCACCATCCCGATCGTGTTCGCCTCCTTCCTGCCCAATGTGCTCGACATCTTCGGCCACGAACCGCCGCCCGCCGCCCATGGCTGAGGGACCGATCGGGCTGCTCGGCGGCACCTTCGACCCCATCCACATCGGCCACCTGCGTCTGGCCGAAGAGGCGCGCGAAAGCCTCGGCCTGGCCGAGCTACGCCTGATTCCGGCCGGCGAACCACCTCACCGCGGCGCGCCACGCTGCCCCGGCGAACATCGCCTGGCCATGGCCCGACTGGCCGTGGCGGGCAATCCGTTGCTGACCGTCGACGACAGCGAAGTGCGCAGCGACGGCCCGAGCTACACCGTGCTCACGCTGGAGCGCCTGCGCGCGCAGGTCGGGCCTGACCGGGCGCTGGTACTGATCCTCGGCGCCGACGCCTTCGAAGGCCTGCCGAGCTGGCATCGCTGGAACGAGCTGTTCGATCTCGCCCACATCGCCGTCGCCAACCGCCCCGGCTACGCCCCGCATGGCCGACGTTGGCCGGCGGTTTTATCGACGGCGCTTGAAGCGGCCTGCCAGGGTCGCCGGCTGAACCACCCCGATCAGCTGAGCGCCGCACCAGCGGGTGGTCTGCTGCCTTTTGACATGACCCCACTGGCCATTTCGGCCACCCACATCCGGGAACTGCTGGCGCAAGGGCACAGTGCCCGATATTTGCTCCCGGCTCCGGTTCTCGACTATATTGCCGCGCATTCCCTCTATAGCTGACCCCATGGAACTCGACCAACTCCAACAGATCGTTATCAACGCACTCGAAGATGTCAAAGCGATCGACATCGAAGTCATCGACACCACGAAACTCACCGCGCTGTTTGATCGCATGATCATCGCCAGCGGTAATTCGGGCCGTCAGACCCGCGCCCTGGCGCGCAACGTGCAGGACGAGGTCAAGAAGGCCGGCGGCACCGTGGCCAGCGTCGAAGGCGAAGACAGCGGCGACTGGGTGCTGGTCGACCTCGGCGGCATCGTGGTGCACGTCATGCAACCCGCCGTGCGTGCCTACTACAACCTCGAAGAGCTCTGGAAGGCCACCCCCAAAAATCCGAAGCCCGCGCCCAAAGCGTGAAGCTGCTGATTGTCGCCGTAGGCACGCGCATGCCCGACTGGGTCAGCGCGGGCTACGACGACTACGCCCGCCGCATGCCGCGCGAGGCGAGCATCGAGCTGATTGAAGTCAAGGCCGAGCCGCGCACCACCGGCAAGACGGTGCCGGCCATGATGGCCGCCGAAGCCGCGCGCATTGAAGCCGCGCTGCCCGAACGCTGCCACCGCGTCATTCTCGACGAGCGCGGCACCGAGCTGACCACCCGAAAACTGGCCGAGCGCTTCGAGCGCTGGCTGGGCGACGGGCAGGACGTGGCCTTCATCGTCGGCGGCCCCGACGGCCTCGACCCGACCATCAAGTCCACCGCCCACGACACCGTGCGCCTCTCGGGCCTGACCCTGCCGCATGCGCTGGTGCGCCCGCTGCTGGCCGAGGCGCTCTACCGCGCCTGGAGCCTCACCCGCAACCACCCCTATCACCGCGAGTAGGGCGGGTTTCAACCCGCCGACACCTCCATGATCTCCTGGCCGGTTGAAACCGGCCCTACGCTGCCCGGTCAACGCCCATCATCGGCCGTGCGGGGACCGAATCCCGTAAAATGGCGCAGATCCCACCCGACCCCGCCATGCAAAACGCCATCTACCTCGCTTCGAACAGCCCCCGCCGCCGCGAACTGCTCCGCCAGATCGGCGTGCGTTTCGACGTGCTGCTGTTCCGCGACATGGCCCGCGGCGACCACGACATCG
This sequence comes from Denitromonas ohlonensis, assembly GCF_007625205.1. Classification (GTDB taxonomy): domain Bacteria; phylum Pseudomonadota; class Gammaproteobacteria; order Burkholderiales; family Rhodocyclaceae; genus Nitrogeniibacter; species Nitrogeniibacter ohlonensis. The sequence goes on from NZ_VMNI01000006.1 coordinate 235,500, forward strand.
ACGAAACCCCGCTGCCGGACGAGATCCCGGCCGACTACGTGCAGCGCGTGGCGCTGGCCAAGGCCGAGGGCGGCATGGGGCGCGTGCAGTGGCGTCACCTGCCGCACCGCCCGGTGCTGGCGGCCGACACCACGCTGGAAGTCGACGGCCAGATCATCGGCAAGCCCGACGACGCCGAACACGCCGCCCAGATCCTGCGCACCCTGTCGGGGCGCGAGCATGTGGTGCACACCGCCATCGCGCTGACCGACGGCCAGCGCACCGAACACCGACTGAATACCAACCGGGTGCGCTTCCGCACCCTGAGCGACGCCGACATCCGCCGCTACATCGCCACCGGCGAGCCCATGGACAAAGCCGGCGCGTACGGCATCCAGGGCCGCGCCGCGATGTTCGTCGAACACATCGAGGGCAGCTACACCGGCATCATGGGCCTGCCCCTGTTCGACACCGCCGCGCTGCTCGAGCGCTTCGGCCTCGCCCCCTGAATTCTCACTCTTGCCGACCCGTCCATGACCGAAGACTTTCTGATCAATTTCACCCCGCAGGAAACCCGTGCCGCCCTGATGCAACAAGGCGTGGTCCAGGAACTCCATGTCGAGCGCACCGCCAGCCGCGGCATCGTCGGCAATGTGTATCAGGGCCGCGTCGTGCGCGTCCTGCCCGGCATGCAGTCGGCCTTCATCGACATCGGCCTCGAGCGCACCGCCTTCCTGCATGTGGCCGATATCTGGAGCGATCGCCACAACGGTGATCACGCCCGCCCGATCGAAAAAATCCTGATGGAAGGCCAGAGCCTGATGGTGCAGGTGCTCAAAGACCCGATCGGCACCAAGGGCGCGCGCCTGTCCACGCAGGTCAGCATCGCCGGTCGCCTGCTGGTGTATCTGCCGCAGGAGAAGCACATCGGCATCTCCCAGCGCATTGAGGACGAAGCCGGCCGCGAAGCCCTGCGCGAGCGCCTCGCCCGCCTGATGGGCGAGAACGAAACCGGCGGCTTCATCGTGCGCACCATGGCCGAGCAGGCCAGCGACGCCGAACTGGCCGCCGACATCGCCTACCTGCGCAAGCTGTGGCAAGAGATCATGAGCCGCGCCAGCGGTGCCAAACCCCCGCTGGCGCTGTATCAAGACCTGACGCTCGGCCAGCGCGTGCTGCGCGACCTGGTCACCGACTCGACCTCGCGCATCATCGTCGACTCGCGCGAGAACTTCATCAAGCTCACCGCCTTCGCCAAGGAATACATGCCGCGGGTGCTGCCGCTGATTACCCACTACACCGGCGAGCGGCCACTGTTCGACCTGCACAACGTCGAAGACGAGATCGAAAAAGCACTGGCCCGGCGGGTGGACCTCAAAAGCGGCGGCTACCTGATCATCGACCAGACCGAAGCGATGACCACCATCGATGTGAACACCGGCGGCTTCGTCGGCGCGCGCAGCTTTGACGACACCATCTTCAAGACCAACCTCGAAGCGGCGCAGACCATCGCCCGGCAGCTGCGCCTGCGCAACCTGGGCGGCATCATCATCATCGACTTCATCGACATGGAAACCCTGGAGCACCGCGACGCCGTGCTCGGCGAGTTCAAACGCTCGCTGGAGCGCGACCACACCAAGATGACGGTCAATGGCTTTACTGCGCTCGGCCTGGTCGAGATGACCCGCAAGCGCACCCGTGAGTCGCTGGCCCACACCTTGTGCGAGCCCTGCCCCACCTGCGACGGCCGCGGCGAAGTGCAGACCGCCCGCACCGTGTGCTACGAGATCCTGCGCGAGCTGCTGCGCGAGGCCCGCCAGTACAACGCCCGCGAGTTCCGCGTGCTGGCCGCGCCGAACGTGTGCGACCTTTTCCTCGACGAAGAATCCCAGGCGCTGGCCATGCTGTCGGACTTCATCAACAAGACCATCTCGCTGCACCCCGAAGCCAGCTACACCCAGGAGCAATACGACATTGTACTGCTCTGAAGAGACCAGTCAGCGTCGTTCCGACCACATCGTCCCCCGGCCAACGCGCACCATGCCCCACACGCGCCACACCCCGGAAGTGCATCACGCCCATCGCGCCGGATGGCTGCGCGCGGCGGTGCTGGGCGCCAATGACGGCATTGTGTCGACCGCCAGCCTGATGCTCGGCGTGGCCGCCGCCGACGCCGGACACAGCGCCCTGCTGATCGCCGGCGTGGCCGGACTGGTGGCCGGCGCCATGTCGATGGCGGCCGGCGAGTATGTCTCGGTCAGCTCCCAGGCCGACACCGAGCAGGCCGACCTGCGCCGCGAGCGCGCCGAACTGGACGCCCACCCGATCTACGAACACCAGGAACTGGCCGCCATCTACGTCAAGCGCGGCCTCAGCCCGACGCTGGCCGACCAGGTGGCGCACCAGCTGATGGACCACGACGCGCTCGGCGCCCATGCGCGCGACGAGCTGGGCATTACCGACACCCTGAGCGCCCGCCCCGTGCAGGCGGCACTGACCTCCGCCGCCACCTTCGCCGTCGGCGCCGCGCTGCCGCTGGCGGCGGCGATTGTCGCCCCGGCCCCCTGGCTGGTGCCGACCGTATCGGGCACCTCGCTGGTCGTGCTCGCGGCGCTGGGCACCCTGGCGGCCCGAGCCGGCGGGGCACCGATGCTCCGCGCCGCCGTTCGGGTCACGTTCTGGGGGGCGCTGGCGATGACGCTCACCGCGGCCGTCGGCCGCCTGTTCGGCACCGCGCTCTGAATAAAAGCCTTGGCGGCTGGTGGTCTGCTTTGCAATTGTTGCCCCCCCTGTAGGGCGGTTTTCAACCCGCCTTGGTCGGCTGAAGCCGACCCGACGCGGCATGGGGACTTCGCAAGCACTACACTAGATTTTTCCAAGCAGCCACAGCACCAGCAGAATCAGCAGCACCAGACCAAGCCCGCCGCTGGGGCCATAGCCCCAGCCACGGCTGTGCGGCCAGGTGGGAATCACGCCCAGCAGCATCAGAATCACCACAATCAACAACACGGTTCCCAACGACATTTCATTCTCCTCTCACGCCATCGCGGCCACGGCGTGTGTCCGCGATGGCACGGCGGCCGGTGTCTTACCGGCCGCTTTGTTTATTTGACCCGCATGTCGTTCTTGACCGACGTCACACCCGCCACGCCGCGCGCCACCTCGGTCGCCCGGTTGGCCGCCGCCCGCGAGCTGACAAAGCCGCTCAGTTGAACGACCCCCTTGAAGGTTTCCACATTGATCTCGGCCGACTTGAGCATCGGATCACCGAAAATCGCCACTTTCACCTTGGATGTCACGACGCTGTCGTCGATGTATTCGCCCGTGCCTTCCTGCCTCGGCGTGGAACTGCAGCCCACCGAAGTAAGCAATGCCGCGGCCAGGACAATGGCTGACAAATAAGTACCGATACGATTCATGATGTGTTCTCCTTGATGGGATGGACCTGCGGTTCTCGCACCAGAAAACACCGTACGAGCCACTGTTTCTGCAGCGATCGGCCTGAACGTCGCGAGGTGCTGGCGGGGCAGGCCCCGATTCGCACACCCACGTCGCTTGACTGGCACCAGCATAGCCATTGGTCATCGCCGAATCGGTACGCTAGCGAACACATCACCCCCGCACGGGGAATACCAAACCCAAGCGAAGCGCTTTCCGTCGGTGCGCGGCGCCGGCCTGTGTGCGCGGACGCACAGACGCTGCAGGGTCATGCGCGCGATCATCATGCTTGAGACGCCCGTGTCGTACGCAACCGCAAGGCATGAGGTCGCCGTGCTCCAGGAGAACCCGCAAATGCCCATCCCCGTGCTTGATCTTCCCTGGTGGGGGGTCGTGCTGGTTACACTTGGCCTGACCCAACTCACCATCCTCTCGGTGACAGTTTTTCTCCACCGCCACCAGGCCCATCGCGCCTTGACGCTGCATCCGGCCATCAGCCACGCCTTCCGTTTCTGGCTGTGGCTGAGCACCGGCATGATCACGCGCGAATGGGTCGCCATTCACCGCAAGCACCACGCCACCACCGACACGGCCGACGACCCGCACAGTCCGCAGATCCACGGCATCCGCAAGGTGCTGCTCGAAGGCGCCGAGCTTTACCGGGAAGAGAGCTGCTGCGCCGCGACAATCGAAAAATACGGCCACCACACGCCGGATGACTGGATCGAGCGCCGCCTGTACACCCGTCACAGCCAGCTCGGCATCGGCTTCATGCTGATCCTCGACCTGCTGCTGTTCGGTCCGATCGGGCTGACCGTCTGGGCGGTGCAGATGCTGTGGATTCCGTTCTTTGCCGCGGGTGTGATCAACGGCATCGGCCACTACTGGGGCTATCGCAACTTCGCCTCCAGCGACGCCTCGCGCAACATCGCGCCTTGGGGCGTCCTGATCGGCGGCGAAGAGCTGCACAACAACCACCACGCCTATATCAGCTCGGCGAAATTCTCGAATCGATGGTGGGAGTTCGACAGCGGCTGGGCGCTCATCCGCCTGCTTGAACTGCTCGGCCTGGCACAAGTGAGCCGGCTGGCGCCGACCATCCGCTACAACACAGCCAAACAGCGCTGCGACGCCGACACCCTGGCGTCGGTGCTCACCCACCGCTTCGATGTCCTGGCCGGTTTCGCCCGCGCCGTCAGCGGCGTCTCACGCGACGCACTGCACCGCCTCGCCTCCGGCGCCCAGCCCCCATCGCTGCGCGACGTCACCTTGCGTGACGCGGTCAGGCACTGGCTCTGGGCAAGCGTCGGCACCCTGCCCGAACCGGAGCGCCGGGCACTGGAAGACGCGCTGCCGGCCAGTGCCGTGCTGCGCACCCTGTATGGCCTGCGCGAGGATCTGGCCGCCCTGTGGCGTCGCTCCGATGCCTCCACGGCGCAACTGACCGCCCAGCTGGAGCGCTGGTGCCAACGCGCCGAGACCAGCGGCATCGCCGCGTTGCACGACTTCTCGCAGACACTTCGCAGCTACGAGTCCGTCGCCGCCCGGCCATAGCGAGCGCCACGGCCGCGCTGCTGTGGCTCACTTCTTCTTGACCGTCCTGAGCCGCTCGGTCATCTCCTTGAGCGCCTCCCAGGCGGCGTCGGTATTGGTTTTGATCTGCTCCCAGTTCTCATCGTTCGCCTGCTGCAAATCTGACAGGTGCTGCAATGCCTCTTTGCGCTTGGTGTGGAGCGTCTCGATGTTCGTCTCGTACTGCCGCTTCACACGAACCTCCCACTGCTCGGCCTCGGCCAGGAGCGGCTCGATTTGCTCCTTCCATTCGGCCAACTGCTTTTCCATCAAGGCCAGATAGTCTTCTCGCTTGCTCATCTGAGTGCTCCTTCTCTTGGGTGTGCCATTCGATGCCAGCCGCAGCCCGCGCCGACAAATCGGCACAGCACGACCGGAAACCTGCAGCATGGGATCGAGTGCAAACGCCGGTCTGTTCGCTCGCGAACATAAGGTCGGCGCCGGGCACGAAGCCCCTACAAAAGCGGCGCGCAGCATGAATGCCCGAGCACTCACGCTGCGCGCCGCAGAAAAATCAGATGGGCTTGGTCACGCTCTTCAGTTCTTCTTTGACATCCCCGGCAACGGCCTGGACCTTGCCCGCGACCTCGTCAATCTTGCCTTTTTGCTCAAGGTCCTTGTTGCCAACAAGCTGCCCGGCAGCTTGCTCAAGCTTGCCCTTCACCGCTTCGACACGGCCCTGCACTTGATCTTTGTTCATGTACTACTCCTCGGTGTTGCTATGTGGCAAAGGGATCTGCAGCACCCGCTTCCGGGCACCAGAGCCACCACACATTCACACTACCGCCGCGGTTCATGGCCGTCTGTGCGCCAGCGCCCATTGCAACGCAGCCGGCGCAAGAAAACCCAGCGCCGTCGCCTGCCGGTCGGCCTGACGCGCAAGCACGACCAATCCACGCCCTTGCATCGCGCGCGGACGCTCTCGCGCCTATACTGAAAACGTCTTGTCCCACCCCGCGGCCCAATGGCACAGAGCGAACCACATCCCCGCCAGAACCACCTCCTCGCGGCGCTTCCAGCGGCCGATGCCGAACGCATCTTCCCGCAACTCGAATACGTGCCGATGCCACTGGGCCACGTGCTATATGAATCCGGCATCCAGATGCGCCACGTCTATTTCCCGGCCACCTCGATCGTCTCCTTGCTCTACGTCATGGAAGACGGCGCATCCGCCGAAATTGCGATCGTCGGCAACGAGGGCATCGTCGGCGTCTCCCTTTTCATGGGCGGAGAAACCACCCCCAGCCGCGCAGTGGTCCAAAGTGCCGGCCACGCCTACCGCTGGGCGGGCCAGGCACTGAAAAACGAGTTCTATCTCGCCGGCCCCATGCAGCGTTTGCTGCTGCGCTACACCCAGAGCCTGATGACCCAGATGGCGCAGACCGCCGTCTGCAACCGCCACCACACCCTCGACCAGCAGTTCTGCCGCTGGTTACTGCTGTCGCTCGACCGCCTGTCCTCAAACGAACTGGTGATGACCCAGGAGCTGATCGCCAACATGCTCGGCGTGCGCCGCGAAGGGGTCACCGAAGCGGCCGGCAACGTCCAGCGTGCCGGCCTCATCACCTACCAGCGCGGACACATCTCGGTCATCGACCGCCCCGGCCTCGAAGCACGCACCTGCGAGTGCTACGCGGTGGTCAAGAAAGAACTCGACCGCCTGCTCCCCTATTCCGACGGCCTCTAGCCACACCGCCCATCGGGATTCTTATTGCCCGGCGCCAGCGCGCGCCCGGCGTGTGTGCGCTGACGGACAGACCGCCATGCCCCGCGACGCGTAGCATTGTCACCCTGACCGCAGCCCGCGCAACCGCGAATCCCGTCCGCGGCCATCAGCCCCCTACAAGGAGACCCTGCATGCTGATCACCTTCAAATCCGCCGCCAGCGGCGACGTCATTTTCCTCGAGAAAATCGGAAAGAGAATGCTCGATGTGCTGCACAAGGACCGGGACGCCGCACAAGGCATCGTCACCGTCGAACAACTCCCCAAAGCGATCACTCGCGTGCGCGAGGCCATCGCCGCCGACGTCGCCGCGCAAGCCGGCCAGCCCCCCCGTGACAACACCGAAGAAACCCCCGACGCCGACCTCTCCTTCCATCAGCGGGGTCTGCCCCTGCTCGAACTGCTGGAACGATCACTGGCGGAAAAAGCCGTCGTGACCTGGGGCGTATGACGCTCGACGGAGTCCCTCTCCCGCACGATGCATGCGTCGTTCCGAGATTGAAACGTAAGAACCCGGCAAGCTCGGACTTGGGGCGGCTATCGGCCATTCACCGTCGTCGATGCTTCCGGAAAGCGGGTATCCGACCGACAGCCACTCCCCAGGACCTGCCAGAAGGCCACTTCACACAATTCGGCCCGAGGAGCCGTTCGCGTGTGATGCTCCGAATGGCTGGAATACGATTCGAGATCGGGCGTTCGTCGCAAGATTTTTTGAGGCATGTTTCTAGGCCTTCCGTTGTGCTTCCATTACTGCACCTGGCGACACGCTTCCCTAGCTGCATTTCTGAATCCAACTCCAATCGGCCCGTTTCCGAGACAGCGAACACGCCCGCGGGGACAGGGTCTGGGTCGGCGTGAGTTTGAGGCAAATGGCCGTTGCGGCGTCGGAACTCAAGCGTGCTGGACTGTATTGATCATCAAGCGTCGAGGAGGGATTCTGTAGTCTCCTGTTAGACTGATGACGATTTAAGACGACTCTGAGACACGTCCGAGAGCTAATGCCATGAGTGCTGAACCGTGGGTCACCGCAAGCGAAGTCGCTCAGCACCTGGGCGTCGTGAAGGATACGGTCTACCGCTGGCGCGAGCACAAGGGCCTGCCCGCGCACAAGATCGGCCGACTGTGGAAATTCCAGCTGTCCGAGGTTGATGAATGGGTGCGCACGGGCGGGGCCGGCGACGAGTCGGATGGCGGGGGCGAACAAGAGTGACGCAAAGCAAGGAAAGGATCGCGTGAGCCTGGAAGGACAACTCCTCGACCAGAAGTCCCTGCGGGCAGTGACTGGCAAGACGGCAGACTGGAACGAAATCGCCAAGGATTGCATCGCCTTTGCCAATGCAACGGGCGGTCGGTTGTTGCTGGGCATCGAGGACGGGAAGGATGCCCCGCCAGTCGGTCAAAAAATCCCCACCGATTTGCCCGACACCATTCGGCGCAAGCTGGCCGAGCGCACGGTCAATGTTGCGGTGCTGCCGGATATCGTCACCGCCGCGAATGGTGGTCAGTACATCGAGTTGCGGATTCCTCGCGCCCTGGCTGTGGCATCCACCACCGATGGCCGCTACTTTCTGCGCGTGGCCGACCAAAGCAAGCCCGTCACGGGCGACGACGTGATGCGGCTGGCCAGCGAGCGTTCCGCGCGGCCGTGGGAAACGCAGACCACACTGCATATTCCTCGCATCGAGGTTGATGCCGTCAGTCGCGACAAGCTGCTACAGGCCTTGCGCGCATCCGACCGTGTCAAGGCCTCGGTCAAGGAGAAGTCCGACGATGAACTACTCGACCACTATCAGCTGGCGCAGGGGCAGGCCCTGACCAATCTGGGCGTTCTTTGCCTTGGCCGCCAGCACCACCGCGCCCAACTGACCACGGCACCGGTCATCCAGTTCATCAAGTACGACGAGCACAACCAGAAGGTCAATAAGCTGGTATGGGATGACCACACGCAGAGCCCGATGGAGCTGATCGAGGCAGTTTGGCTGGAGGTGCCCGACTTCCGCGAGCGCTACGAACTGCCCGATGGCCTGTACCGGCAGAACGTGCCCGCCTTCGACGAAATCGTGGTGCGTGAACTGCTGGTCAACGCACTGGTCCATCGCCCCTACACCCAGCGAGGTGATATCTTCCTGAATCTGCACCCAGACCGATTGGAAGTGGTAAACCCCGGCCCATTGCCGCTGGGCGTCACCCCGCAGAACGTGCTGCATACCACCGTGCGCCGCAACGAGCACCTGGCCCGCCTGTTCCACGACCTGAAGCTGATGGAGCGCGAAGGCAGTGGCTTCGACAAGATCTTCGAGGTGCTGCTGTCGCAAGGCCGCCCGGCGCCGCAGTTGATCGAAACCCACGACCGCGTGCAGGTCACGGTACGCCGCCGCATTCTCAAGGCGGAAGTCATCGATTTCATTGCCAAGGCGGATCAGACCTACCAGCTAACCCAGCGCGAACGCATCGCCCTGGGTTTGCTGGCGCAGCACGACGCCATGACCGCACGCGAACTGTCTGTGGTATTGGAGCTGCCCTCGGTCGAGGCGCTGCAACCGTGGATCAAGCGGCTGCTGGATTGGGATCTGATCCAGAGCGCAGGGCGCACGCAAGCCACGCGCTATTTCGTCGATCCGGGGCTGCTGCGCCATCTCGATTTTGCCGGGGAGACTACCCTGAAGCGGATCGAGCCGCACCGGCTTGCGGCCCTGATTCTGGAGGACCTCAAGCGCTACCCCGAATCCGCGATCGGCGATATCCGCCAGCGCATCGGTAGCGAAATCCACCCGAGGCAGGTCAAGCGTGCGGTGGATGGCCTGGTCGACAAGGGCGACGTGCGCTTTGAGGGCGACAAGCGCTGGCGGCGCTACTGGGCGGTGTAATGAACAGGCTATCGGACAACTTGCGCCCTATCGGCAATAGCTGGACGATAGAAAACGAGCGATACGCCAGCACAGATCAAATAAATCAAAGCCTTATATCGATCGCCGCGGATGAGGCCCAGTCAATAGCGGCCCTACAGAATCCCTCGCATTCCAGGACGCACCCATGAGCGCCAACTTCGAACAACTCGCCAATTTCATCTGGTCAGCGCGCGTACGCTGAGCTGACGAAGGAAGCCCAACACTCAGTGTTTCATGATTGCGCGGTTGAATGTTGGGGCTCGCTGCGCTCAATCCAGCCTACATGGTGCCGTTGCGCACTTACGACGGACGGCTCCGGGTCGACTCCAGCCCCACACGTCGCCACGCTCAACGCCCCTGCCGCCCGCCGGCGCGTAACCAGAGGGCGATCTGCGGCCAGCATTCGGTCAGTGTCCTGGAACCCATGAACAGCCCGATGTGCCCGCCCGCGACGAGTTTCTTGACGATGTCGGCCTTGGGGGTGCCGAGGTATTTCTCGGCGTCGAAGACCTGTTCCTTGGTGGTGATGTCGTCCTCCGATCCGGCCAGCAGGTAGACCGGGCACACGATGTCCTTGAGCGACAGGCGTTGGCCAAGGCCAACGAACTCGCCCTTGGCAAAGCGGTTCTCCTTGAAGAGCTGCTGGATGGTCTGGAGGTAGTACGCGCCGGGCAGATCGATGGGATTTTCGTACCATCGCTCGAAATGCTCGGTGCGGCGCAGGAAGTTCTTGTCTTCGATGTGTGCATACAGGTCGATGAACTTGCCCAGGTATTGCTCGTCTGCGTTCATGCCTTTCCAGCCAGCGAGCATGGTCTGGCCGAGCATCCGGCCATCGCCCGCGGCCACCATTTGCTCGTAAAGGCTCAACGGCAGCGTATGCGCGAGCTTCTTGATCGGCCCGTCGCCGGCATCGGTGTCGATGGGCGCGCCGGCGAGCACGATGCAGTGCACCTTGTGCGGAAAGCGCGCGGCATACATGGCGCTCATCCACCCGCCCTGGCACAGGCCGACGAGATCGACCTTGCCCCCCAGGTGGTCGACGACCCTGTCGATGTCGGCCAGATAGGTGTCGATGTCGAAGTCCTTCATCTCGGCGGTGGCGTTTTTCCAGTCGGTGACCAGCACCTGCGTGAGGCCACTGGCCATGAGGGTTTCGACCAGGCTCTGGCCGACGGCGTAGTCGGCGATGGTCGAGCTGTGGCCGGCGTAGGGGGCGTCCACCAGCACCGGGGTTTGCGCGGCGTTCTGACCGGGGGGCGAGAAGTCGCGCAGACGCAGGGTGTCGAGCTCCAGCACGATGCGATTTTCGGTGGCCCACTCGGGGTCAGATGGGTCACCAAACGCGATGGCTTTCTCGACGAATCGCAGGTTATTCTGGAACAGGGTGAGGCCTTCTTCTCCGAGCTCGATCGCGGCGGCCATGGGCCAGAAGCACGGCACGGAGTGTTCATGGCAGGGGAAGTGAGTCGCTTTGGGGGAGGTGTTCATGACAGGGACTCCATGGGTTCTGACGAGCGACAGATCGGTCGTCGATTCACCCGGTCGGTAGCAGCCTGCCGGCAACATGCCGGCGGCCAGTGTGATATGCCGCCCGATGGGGGCGCGGCCTTAAGGTTTGGCCTCGCCTCGGCCGTGTTCGTCTGCCAGGGCTTCGAAGCCCGCGACCACATCGAACAGCTCGGCGTCGATGCCGCTCTGGCGCAGGCGGTGGAAGCGGCGCTTCAGGACGTCGAGCAGCTCACCAATGTTTTTCTCCGCCCGCTGCATGGCCGCCAGCCGGCTGGCGTTTTCACTGGCCAGCGATTCGGCACAGGCGCGAAACAGCGAGATGAACAGGTATTCGCGCACAAAGGCCGGCAACGTCCGGGCCGGGCCGTTCATCAGTTCCGGCAAGTTACCGGTCGGCCAGGGCGTCTGCGCCCATTGCTGCCGCCACGCCGCATCCAGCGGCAGCAGACGCTGACCGACGGGCCGGTACAGTGCGCCCGGCTGCGGCTGGTTGTGGAATAGCCAGACAGCGCCAACCTCGCCCGCGTCACGCCGTTGCTCCAGTGCGTTCAGAACGCGCCCCACCAGTGCGGTGATGGCCGCGATGCCATTGGGCAGCGCAAAGGGCGCGCCCGCCGCCAGCCCGACGTCGGCCAGACGGGCCTGGATACGCTCCCCCACCGCCCACACCACGGCCCCGCCTGGTGGTGCGCCCAGCGTCTCGACCACATAGGACAGCAAGACCTCGTTGAAACGGCCAACCAGCCCCTGGTCGGAACCGAACACCACGGCACCGACCGGCGCGTCGCGCCCCGACGCGGGCGCGAGCACCGCAGTGGTGTCGACCGGGCGCAAACTGGCGGCCAGCCCCAATTGCACGGTGCGGGCGTATTCGTCGAGCGAACGCACTGCGTTCTCGTACTGGCCGATGCTGGAGGCCGCCATGGCCTTCATGGTGCGCACCACCGTGGCCAACTCGCCGGCCCCGGCAATCTGGTGGCGCAAGCCGGCGACGCCGTCGCTCATGGGGTCGGCGCCTCCGTCGGTTCGGCGGCGTCTTTCACAAAGCCCGCCAGCGCCTCGCGTGCGCGCCCAACAATCTCTGCACGGTCGGCGTCGCTCAAGGTATCGGCCGCATCGAGCCGCGCACACAGCGCATCGGGCAGCGCCACCGCGACCGCGCGCACGGCGGCCTCGGCGGTGGGCATATCAGACAAGGGCACCGCGTCAAACAAGCCATCGCTCAAGGCGAGCAGCACGGCAATCTGCGCGGGCATGGGGATCGGCGCGCCATCGGGCTGCTTGAGGCAGGCGCGGATGCGCCGACCGTGGTCGATCATGCGCACGGTGTCCTCGTCCAGCCGCGCGCCAAAGCGGGTAAAGCTCTCCAGCTCTTCGAACTGGGCGTAGGCCAGTTTCAGGTCGCCGGCCACCGCGCGGTAAGCGGCTCGCTGCGCCTTGCCGCCGACGCGCGACACCGACATGCCCACATCAACCGCCGGCAGCACGCCCAACTCGAACAGGGTCGGCGACAGGTAGATCTGCCCGTCGGTGATCGAAATCAGATTGGTCGGGATGTAAGCCGAAATATCCTGCGCCTCGGTCTCGATAATCGGCAGCGCGGTCAGCGAGCCGCCACCGAGGTCGTCACGCAAATGGGTGGCACGCTCGAGCAGGCGCGAGTGGATGTAGAAGATGTCGCCCGGAAAGGCCTCCCGCCCCGGCGGCCGACGCAACAGCAAGGACAACTCGCGATAGGCGCGCGCATGGTGGGTGAGGTCGTCGTACACCACCAGCACATCCCGCCCCTGGGCCATGAAATGCTCGGCAATGCTGGTGGCTGCATAGGGCGCGATATAGCTCAGCCCGGGCGCGTCATTACCCTCGGTGACCACTGCCACGGTGTAGGCCATGGCCTCGTGCTCACGCAGCATGGCGATCACCTTGGCCACCCCGGCGGCGCGCTGGCCGATGGCGCAGTACACGCACAGCACGTTCTTGCCGCGCTGGTTGAGGATGGTGTCGACGGCGATGGCGGTCTTGCCGCTTTGCCGGTCGCCGAGAATCAGCTCGCGCTGACCGCGCCCGATCGGGATCAGCGCATCGATGACCTTGATGCCGGTCTGCAGCGGCACGGTCACCGGCGCACGATCCATGATGTGCGCCGCCGGGCGTTCGACCGGCAATCGCGCATCGCTCAGCAGCGGCGGACCGCCGTCCAGCACCCGCCCCGTGGGGTCGATGAGGCGGCCGATCAGGGCCTCGCCCACCGGCACGTCAACCACATGCCCCAGCCGCGTCACCCGGTCTCCGGCGCGCAGCGGCCAGTAGTCGCCGAGCAACACCACACCGATCTCGTCTTCGTCCACATTGAAGGCGATGCCAGTCAGCCCGCCGGGGAAGGCCAGCACCTCCTCGAAGGCTACGCCGGGCAGGCCCGAGACGCGTGCGACGCCGGCGGCGACATGCGTCACCGTGCCGGTTTCTTTCGGCGCAAGCGGCGGTGCAAAAGCCTCGCGCGCCTGGGCGATGGTGTCTAAGCGCTGCGCGAGGGCCGAGGCGAGGCTGTCACCCGGCATCGGTCGGCACCTTGAGTTTGATACTGGGCTTGGCCTCGCCCGCCGGGGGCGCCGGCGCCGCCAGCAGCTCGGTCACGCTCGCCTGCAGCGCATCGAGGTAGTCTGCGATGCTCCAGCCCAGCGCCTGGCCCGCCGAAGCGATTTCGATCCCGGCCACCCGGTCGGACGCAATCTCGAATTGCGGCGCCTGGGCGATGCCCAAATCGTCCTTCAAGGCAGCCTGCACGGCGGCGCGATCCGCGTCGGACAAGGCGAAGGCGCTGCGCACCACCAAGGGCGCCACCGATGTCTTGAAGCCCGCCAACAGCGCCGCTTCGTCCGTCGCACGGGCCGCCTGCAACCGACGCACAAAGGTGGCCACCATGCGCGACTCCAGGCCGGCATCGGCCAGGTCGCCCAGGGCCTTGCGGCACACTGCAAACACTTCGTGTTGCGTGCGCTCGGCGAGCGCCTGCCTGAGCGCCGTCGCCTGCGTGGCCAGTCGCTGCGTCTGGTGGGCCTCCAGTTCGGTCGCACGCTGACGCGCAGCCTCGATCAGGCGCTTTCCTTCGGCATCGGCCTCGGCCGTCGCGGTGGCGAGCAGTGCCTCGCGCTGTGCGTCCAGCGCCGCCTGCTGCTCACGAAAATGCGTCTGCTCGGCCTGGGCCGCATTGCGCGTGGCGTCGGCCTGTGCCAGTTCCTTGGCAATCCGGTGCTCGCGCGCGTCGATCGCGTCGAGCACTGGCTGATACAGGAAGCGCTTGAGCAACCACACCAGAATCAGAAAATTGAGCAACTGCGCAACAACGGTAAACCAATCGATGAGCATGGCTCAACTTCCTGCACTCTGGGCAATGGCGTGCGACCAGAACGGGTTGGCGAAAAGCAGGATCATCGACACCACGAAACAGTAGATCGCCACCGACTCGACCATCGCCAGGCCAACGAACAGGGTGCGGGTGATGGTGGCTGCGGCGTCGGGCTGCTGGGCCAGCGAAGTGAGCGCCGACGACACCGCCCGCCCCTCGCCCAGCGCCGGCCCGATGCTGCCGATCGCGATGGTGAGTCCGGCGGTGATGATCGACACCACGGCAATGATGGTCTGACTATCCATGATGACTCCTCAGAGTGTATTTGCAGACGCTGTGTCAGCCGCAGCGCCGCCCGGAACCGGGGGGCGAATGCGCGTGGCGGCGGCGATATACACCGCCGCCAGGACACTGAAAATATAGGCTTGCACCATGCCGGTCAGCAGCCCGAGGGCGCTGAGCACGATGGGGAAGATGAAGGGGGTGATGGTGAGCAAAATGGCCAGGATCATGGTCCCACTCATCATGTTGCCGAACAGGCGGGCCGCCAGCGCCAGGGTGCGCGACAGCTCGCTGATGATGTTAAACGGCAGCATGATGACGGTCGGTTTGACATAGGCGGCGAGGTAGTCGCGCAGCCCGCATTCGGCAATGCCGAACATCGGCACCGCGACAAACACCGCCAGCGCCAGCGCGGTGGTGGTCGACAGCGAGCCGGTGGGCGGCTCGTAGCCGGGCACGATGGTGAACAGGCTGGCCGTGGCAACGAACAGGAACAAGGTGCCGAGAAAGCCCACATATTTGCGCGGCGCGACCAGCCCGATATCGGCAATCTGCGTTTCGATGCCGGTGACGATGATCTCGAGCAGGTTCTGCCAGCGCGAGCGGGCCAGACCGCGCGACAGCCGCCGCGTGATCGCCCAGGCACCCACCGTCAGCACCGCCATCAGCGCCCAGGTGAAGGCGATGGTGGCGTTGATCTTGAAGAGGCCAAACTGCCACAGAATGATGTCGTCGGGGCTAAGGTGCATGGCTCGTCTCCGCATCTGCCGATCGGGTCAGCCGAGTGACCGCCACACGCGCCAGCACAAAACCGAGCAGGGCCGCCAGCCAGCGCCGCCAGTCGCTGCCACACACGGCAAAGAACCCGGCCAGCACGATCCCCATGCGCAGCACCAGACTGCCGAAAAACCACAGCGCCACCCGCGGCGATGAGACCGCCCGGCGCACGGTCCACCACAGGCCACCGAAAAAGATCGCGCCCAGCACACCGCCCACCCCCAGCGGCAGCATCAGCGCCAGCGCTTCATGCATCGTCATCATCCTCCCGATCGCGGATTTCCTGCCCCTCGCGCAGCACCCAGTGCCAGGCGCTGAAGCAGCCCAGCACCAGCCCGATCGGCATCAACACCAGCACCCAGGAGTGCCCGGCCGGATGGCGGGCGTCGAGCCACCAGCCGATGCCCACCGCCACCAGGGTTGGCATGGCCACCGACCAGCCCACCAGGCCCATCATCCCCAGCCCGAACCAGATGGTGTGATTCACCTGCCGCTGGGCCTTGAGCTTGCGCGCCGCCTTGCGGCCGACCTCACGGCTGAATTCGCTTTCTGGTGACGGACGATTGTTGCGCGGCTCAGTCATGGCTGAACTCCGCCAGCCGCCGCACCAGCGTACCTTCGAGCTTGTTCAGCGCGTCGCGCAGCGTCTTTTCCTGCGCGTCGAGCGCGAGAAACTCCCTGTCTACCGCCTCGCGCAAGCTGCCCAGATCGGCTCCGGCCATGGCGCTTCGCACCGACACCCGGACCTCGGCGCCGGCCTTGACCAGCACCCCCTGATCCACCGCCACACACACCTCGCCGTCGGCATCGGTCTCGTACAGCAAGATGCCCGGCGCCAGCGCCACCGCGCAATCGAGTCGCCGCGGCAACAGGCCAAACGCGCCGTCGACCGATTCGGCCACGATGCGCGACACCCCGCCGATGTCGGCGAAGATACGATCGGGGAGGAGGATTTTCAGCTTCATGGGGCCGTCGCCGTTTCCGGCGCCGGAACGGTCTTGCGCCGGGCCTCGTCGACGGCGCCGATCATGTACAGCGAGCGCTCCGGCACGTCGGCGAACTCGTCATTGAGAATCCGCTCGCAGCCGTCGAGCGCATCGGCCAGGCTGACCAGCCGCCCCTGGAGCCCCGAGAACTGCTCGGTGGTGAAGAAGGGTTGGGTCAGAAAGCGCTCCAGCCGGCGTGCGCGCGCCACCACTTTTCGGTCCGCCACCGACAGCTGCTCCAGCCCGAGCATGGCGATGATGTCTTTCAAGTCGGCGTATTGCGCCAGCGTGCGGCGAATGGCCTGCGCCAGGGCATAGTGGCGCTCGCCGACGACGCCCGGCGTGGCCATGCGCGAGCTTGACTGCAAGGGGTCGATGGCCGGATACAAACCCTCGCTGGCGCGCTTGCGTGACAGCACGATCGAGGCGGACAGGTGGGAAAAGGTGTGCACCGCGGCCGGATCGGTGAAGTCATCGGCGGGCACATACACCGCCTGGATCGAGGTGATCGCACCGCGATCGGTGTTGGCGATGCGCTCCTCGAGCTGCGACAACTCGGTGCCCATGGTCGGCTGATAGCCCAGGCGCGAAGGCATCTGCCCCAACATGCCGGAGATCTCCATACCGGCCTGGATGAAACGGAAGATATTGTCGACCAGCAGCAACACGTCACGGTGGGTGTCGTCGCGAAAATACTCGGCCATGGTCAGCGCCGCATGGCCGACCCGGAAGCGGGCGCCCGGCGGCTCGTTCATCTGGCCGAACACCATCACCATGTTGTCCAGCACGCCGGCCGCCTTCATGTCGCGGTAGAGCTCCTCGCCCTCGCGGCAGCGCTCGCCGATGCCGCAGAAGATGCTCACTCCGGCATGCTGGCCGACCATATTGTGAATCATCTCGGTGAGCAGCACCGTCTTGCCCACGCCCGCGCCGCCGAACAACCCCGCCTTGCCTCCGCGCTCCAGCGGCATCAGCACATCGATCATCTTAATGCCGGTCTCAAACACCTCCGAGCGGGTCGAGCGCTGCGCCAGCGCAGGTGGCGCCCGATGCACGCTGCGCCAGCTCACCTCGGGCGGCGCCTGCCGATCGATTGCCTGGCCGAACACATCGAACATGCGCGACAAAATGCCCGGCCCGACAGGCGCCTGCAAGGGCGCGCCGGAGTTGGTCACCGGCATGCCACGCGCCAGCCCCTGGGTCGGGGTCAGCGCGATGCAGCGCACACGATGGGCATCCAGGTGCGCCATCACCTCAATGGCAATCTCGCTGGACGCGCCCGAGCGCAACAGCGTACGAATGGGCGGCACGCCGCCCTCAAAACGCACGTCGACCACGCTCCCCCGCACCGCCAATACGGCGCCGGACATGCTGAATGCTGATTGAATCTGCATACGCGGCCCTCCAAAGCACCATCGTACGCCCCCCGGCCAATTGATGTCGTCGGGCGGCACCCGACGTCGGGACGGCCTATACTGGGTCAGCAGCGGCATTTGCCGACGCGTCTCGGGAGTACGATCATGGGCAAAATCAAGCAAAGCAACAAAGAACAGCGAAAACAGCCGCTGCTCAGCCCCAAGGAAAAGAAAGCCGCCAAGCAAGCCAAAAAGCATGCCGTTGGCCACACACCGATCATCCCTCACTAACTAGACACTGCCACCTGCGCCGCCACCGCGCAGGTGGCGCATCCCGCGGGCACTGCCCGCCCCTCGGCCGCCACACCTCGTCCGAGCGAGCTCATCTTCCAAAATGAACACCTTCAACCCGACCGACCTCCGCGCCGTCGTTTTCGACATGGACGGCCTGCTGCTCGACAGCGAACGCATCGCCTACGACATCGGCCGCCAGGTCAGCCTCGATCTGGGCATCCCCTGGACGCATGAGGTGGCCATGCAGATGATCGGCCTCAACTCGCGCGAACACGAATCCCTGCTCAAGGGCGCCTTCGGTGACGACTACCCGCTCGACGCGCATCGCGCCGAGTTCGGCCTGCGCTACGAGGCGGTGATCGACGCCGGTACCATCCCGCTCAAACCCGGCGTGCTCGAACTGTTTGATGCGCTGGAGGCCGCCGGCCTGCCGCGCGGCGTGGCCACCTCCACCCGGCGCAGCCGTGCCCTGCCCAAACTTGACGCCGTCGGCCTGCTCGACCGTGTGCACATCGTCGTCGCCGGCGACGAGGTCGCCCGGGGCAAACCCGCACCCGACATCTTTCTCGCCGCCGCCGAACGCCTCGGCCAGCGCCCGTCCGACTGCCTCGCGCTGGAAGACTCCAACGCCGGCGTACGCGCCGCCCGCGACGCCGGCATGTGCGTGGTGATGGTGCCCGATCTGGTCACTCCAGCCGACGATATCCGCGCCGGCGGCATCCTCGTGGTCGATAGTCTGCTTGACATCGCCACCCGGTTCACGCGCCAATAAACGCCCGTTTGATTTAACCCCCAGCCCGTCATGAAACTCATCGGCATGCTCGACTCGCCCTTTGTCCGCCGCACCGTCGTCTCGGCGCACCTGATGCATCTGTCGCTGGACCACGAACAGATCTCGGTGTTTCGCCAGTACGAGCAGTTCCGCGCGCTCAACCCGCTGGTCAAGGCACCGACCCTGGTCTTTGACGACGGCACGGTGATGGTCGAGTCCCAGATCATCCTGCAATACCTCGAAACCCTCGCCGCCCCCAAAGACCGCCTCACGCCAAGCGATCCAGTGGCGCGCCAGCGCTGCCTGCGGCTGACCAGCCTGGCGCTGGCCGCCTGCGACCGCTCCGTCCAGCGCTACTACGAAACCAGCATCCGCCCCGAAGAACACCGCTGGCTCGACTGGTCCGGCCGCCTGACCGAACAGCTACGTGCCAGCTACGACCTGCTCGAAGCCGAGTTTGGCGATAGCGACTGGCTGTGTGGCGACGACCTCACCCAGGCCGACGTCAGCACCGCCGTCGCCTGGCGCTTCACTCAAAGCAAACTCCCCGGCGTGATTGACCCCGCCGACTACCCCCGCCTCGCCGCCCATGCAGCCGCAGCCGAGGCCCTGACGGCATTTCAAGCTGCAGATTTCTGAGCCCCACACCATGATCGGACGCCTTCGCGGCACCCTGCTCGAAAAAACCCCGCCGCAGATCCTCATCGACGCCGGCGGCGTCGGCTATGAAGTCGACGTCCCCATGAGCACCTTCTACCACCTGCCCGCCACTGGCCAGGCGGTGAGCCTGCACACCCACCTCGCGGTGCGCGAAGACGGCCACTTTCTGTACGGTTTTGGCAGCGTCGAAGAACGCGCCGCCTTTCGCCAGCTGATCAAGGTCTCCGGCATCGGCGCACGCACCGCGCTGGCCGTGCTCTCGGGCCTGTCGGTCACCGACCTGGCGCAAGCCATCGCGCTACAGGAAACCGGCCGGCTGGTGAAGATCCCCGGCATCGGCAAGAAAACCGCCGAACGCCTGCTGCTCGAACTCAAGGACAAACTCGGCAAAGCCCTGCCGACCGTCGCCGCCAGCCTCGCGCCAGCCGGCAGCGCGGCCGCACCGGACGCACGCAGCGACATCCTCAACGCGCTGATGGCGCTGGGCTACAACGAGAAAGAAGCCCTCGGCGCCATGAAAGGCCTGGCCGACGACGCCACCGTCTCCGACGGCATCCGCGCGGCCCTCAAGCTCCTCGCCAAAGCCTGATGCAACGCGTCGCACCGCCGACCCCGAAACAGGGCTTTTTACGCAGCATCCGCCTCGGCCCCGGCCTGCTCAAATGGGGCATCAGCCTGTGGCCGCCCTTCCTCGGCGCCGGCATCCGCGTGCAATACATCGCGCCCGACTTCAGCGAAATCGTGGTCGCTCTCAAGATGGGCCTGTTCAACCGCAACTACGTCGGCACCCACTTCGGCGGCTCGCTGTTCTCCATGACCGATCCGTTCTTCATGCTGATGCTGATGCACCGCCTCGGCAAAGGCTATGTGGTGTGGGATCGCGCCGCCAAGATCGACTTCCTGCACCCCGCCAAAGGCACGGTCACCGCCCGCTTCACGCTCGACGAAGCGCAAATCGAGGCGGTCCGCGCCGCCACCGCCGACGGCGAAAAACACCTGCCGACCTACACGGTTGACGTGGTCAATGCCGACGGCGAGGTATGTGCGCGGGTGGAGAAGACGGTCTACATCCGGAAGCTCGCCCCCAAACCGGCCGGCTGAGCGGTCACTCAGCCTGCAGGCGAGCGCATCCGTTAAACTGCCGCCATGATCGAAACCGACAAACTCCAGGCGAGCACCGAGCGGCTGATTGCGCCGCAGACGGCCAACCGGCAGGAAGACGCCATCGAGCGCGCGCTGCGGCCGAAGCGGCTAGCCGACTATGTGGGGCAGGAGAAAATCCGCGAGCAGCTGGAGATTTTCATCCAGGCCGCGCGGCGCCGCTCCGAGGCGCTTGATCATGTGCTGCTGTTCGGGCCGCCGGGGCTGGGCAAGACGACGCTGGCGCATATCGTGGCGGCCGAAATGGGCGTCAACCTGCGTCAGACCTCCGGCCCGGTGCTGGAGCGCGCGGGCGACCTGGCGGCCCTGCTGACCAACCTCGAACCGAACGATGTCTTGTTCATCGACGAGATCCATCGCCTGTCGCCCGTGGTGGAGGAGATCCTCTACCCGGCGCTGGAAGACTTTCAGATCGACATCATGATCGGCGAGGGGCCGGCGGCGCGCTCGGTCAAGCTGGACCTGCCGCCCTTCACGCTGGTCGGCGCCACCACCCGCGCCGGCATGCTCACCAACCCGCTGCGCGACCGCTTCGGCATCGTGTCGCGGCTGGAGTTCTACACCGCCGACGAATTACGCACCATCGTCAGCCGCTCGTCCGGCCTGCTCAATGTGGACATCGACGACGCCGGCGCACTGGAGATCGCCCGCCGCGCGCGTGGCACGCCACGCATCGCCAACCGCCTGCTGCGCCGGGTGCGCGACTACGCCGAGGTGCGCGCCGATGGCCACATCTCCTCGCCGGTGGCCGATGCCGCGCTGGTGATGCTCGATGTCGACTCGCTCGGGCTGGATCTGATGGACCGCAAGCTGCTCAGCGCGGTGCTCGAGAAATTCGGCGGCGGCCCGGTGGGGCTGGACAACATCGCGGCGGCAATCGGCGAGTCGCCCGACACCATCGAGGATGTGCTCGAACCCTATCTGATCCAGCAGGGCTACCTGCAGCGCACCCCGCGCGGTCGTATCGCCACGCACGCGATCTGGCAGCATTTCGGCCTCACGCCGCCGGGCAAGGCAGGCGACATGTTCGGCGGCTGATCCGTGGCGGGCATCAGCATCCCCTTGCTGATGGCTGGCGCGGTCGCCGTGCTCGCCGGTGGCGTCCTGTGGCGGAAACGCACCGCCGGCGCACGGGGGCAGTTTCTGGCGAGCTACGACTTCAGCCGCCTGCTCGACAAACGCCTCGCCGAGCGCCGTCCCGAGCTGACCCCGACGCAGCGCAAGGCGGTGTTTCACGGCCTGCGCGACTGGTTCGAGATCAACCACCGCGCCGGCCGGCGCAAGCTGGCCATGCCCTCGCAAGCGGTGGACGATGCCTGGCACGAGTTCATCCTGTTCACCCGCAACTATCAGGATTTCTGCCGCAAGGGGCTGGGCCGTTTCCTGCACCATGTGCCTGCCGAGGCCATGACCCGCCCGACGCAGGCGCAAGACGGTCTCAAGCGCAGCTGGCGGCACGCCTGCGCCCATGAGGGCATCGATCCGAAATCGCCGACCCGCTTGCCGCGCCTGTTTGCCATCGACGCGACGCTCGGCCTGAGCGACGGCTTCAACTACCAACTCGACTGCCTCAAGGCCGGCGCGGCCGGCAGCGGCGCATACTGTGCCGGTCACATCGGTTGTGGCGGCGGTTGCAGTGGCTGCAGCAGCGATTCGGGCGGTTCGGATGGCGGTTGTGGCGGTGGCTGCGGCGGCGACTGATCCACACACAGGGAGAGTCAGATGCAACAGATTCTGGTGTACGGCGATTCATTGTCCTGGGGCATCATCCCCAACACGCGGCAGCGACACCCGTTTCCGGTGCGCTGGCCCGGCCGGCTGGAGAACGCGCTGCGCGCGGCCGGGCAGGATGTCCGCGTTATCGAAGACTGCCTGAATGGCCGGCGCACGGTGTGGGACGACCCCTTCAAGGCCGGCCGCAAGGGCATCGAGGGGCTGGCCCAGCGCATCGAGGTGAACAGTCCGCTGGATCTGGTCATTCTCATGCTCGGCAATAACGACTTCCAGTCCATGCACCCGCACAATGCCTGGCATGCTGCCGAGGGCGTGGGTGCGCTGATCGACGCCATCCGCAATGCGCCAATCGAACCGGGCATGCCCTCGCCGCCCATCCTGGTCGTCGCCCCGCCGCCGATCGGCATGCCCGCGGGCACCATGGCGCAGAAATTTCGTGAAGGCGATCTGAAATGCACCGGCCTGTCCGCCGCCCTCGAACGCGTCGCCAAGGACCACGACTGCGCGTTCTTCGATGCCGGCAGCGTCATCCACTGCAGCGCCGCCGATGGCGTGCATCTGGACGCCCAGGCGCACGAACAACTCGGTGATGCGCTGATCGCGCCGGTCACCGCCGCCCTCACCAATGGAGCCGCCGCCACCCCATGATGCGCACGCTGTCGCTGTTCGTGGTGCTGCTCAGCGGCCTGGCCGGGGCATGGTTGTTCACGCGCGGCGAGTTCTATCTGCCCAACCGCTTCGATCTGTCGCTGGCCACGCATTTCAGCGGCATCTCGGCCCGCTTGCTGGCCGGCGCCCTGCTGTGCCTCAGCGCGGCGGGGCTCAGCTTCATGCAGCGCATGGCGATGGGCACCCGCGCCGGCGCGGATCGCGCCTGGCAGATCCGGCACTTTGTGATCCTCTCGCTGTGCATCGTGCTGTTCACCGCCGCCTTCATCAAGGCTGAAGTCGTGCTCAACCCCGACTACCGCGCCCCGTCTCATAGCGCCGCCCAGACCCACTGACGCGCATCCCTTCGGGTTTCACTGACCGTTCGTCGTCCTTGAAATTTAAACATTGACCGACCGGTCGGTTAATGTTTAACCTCTTGACCTGTATCAAAAACACGTTTTCGCGGCCTGGCTAATGTCACCAGCAGGGCGCGCACAGCACAGGGCGTCGCCGATGGCGACGCCCGGATACTCAGGAGGAGACAGACAGTGAATAAAGAAAAAATTGCCCACACCATGGACCTGCCGCCGGTCACGGCGCAGCCCAACGTGTTCCCGCTGTCGTGGAACGCGCAGACCGCCAAGATGGAAGAAGTGTGGGATGCCGCCCAGCGCGAGAACTGGGATCCCAAGCAGCTGGCCTGGGACACCTTTGACGTCGAGAGCTATAGCTGGGAAGAGCGCGAGTCCATCGCCTACTGGTGGACCCTGCTGTCCTGTTTCGACGCCTCGGCACCGCCGGTCTTCGCCGAAGCGCTGATCAAGTGCTACGAAGACCATGAAGAAGACCCGGTGCGCCGCTGCTTCTTCTCGGTCACCCGCGACGAGCAGAACCACGAGCAGATGTGCGGCCTGGCCATCACCCGTCTGCTCGAGCATCCGGACCCGCTCACCTACACCCCCAAGACCGAGCTGGGCAAGAAGCTGCAGCGCAACGCCCACTGGCTGTACTACAACGGCGCCCGTTACTGGACGGGCTACAAGAAGGCGGTGCCCAAGTACAGCCTGGCCGTGCTGTTCAGCTCTTTCCTGATGGGCGAGATCGCTGCCGCGACGATCTTCAAGCAGATGCATGACAACACCCGCGAGCTGGTCTTCAAGGAAGCCTTCCGCAACATCGGCCGTGACGAAGGCCGCCACATGGCGATCTGCATGGCGCTGATGGAGCGCGATTATCCCAAGCTGCCGGACGAGGACCGCGCCATCGTCACCAAGCAGATCCGCGCCGGCTATCTGTTCCTGTCGGCCGTGCTGTTCGAACCGCCCATGGACTTCTGGGACCTGCCGGCCGACTTCATCGACGTGCAGCGAGAGGCCGAGGAAGTGGCCCGGGGCGCCGGCTTCGGCGTCCCGACCTACGAGGCCAAGAAGGAAAACTGGAAAAACGCCATGCTCAACCTGAAGGGCGTGCTCGACCGCTACGACATTCCCTTCCCGGCGATCCCCGAAGTCGGCATCTCGGGCCAGGAGATCTCGGACATCGAGATGGACGACATCATTCCGGTATTCTGATCGGCGTCATGCAGCCACCGGGTCGTCGCGCGTGCGGCGGCCCGTTTTTGCCCCACCAGGAGAATCACAATGAGTCGAATCCGCCTGCATCCCTCCGGTCGTGAAGTGGAGTGTGCCAGCGGTGACACCGTGCTCGGTGCCCTCGAAAAAGCCGGTTACGCGCTACCCAACAACTGCCGCGCCGGCGCCTGTGGCGAATGCAAGGTCAAGGTCGTATCGGGCAACTTCGACCAGGGCATGGTGCTCGACATGGCGCTGTCGCAAGACGAGCGCACGCAGGGCTTCGGCCTGATGTGCATGGCCAAGCCGCTGTCCGAAGAGATGGTCATCGAGTGGGGGACGGAAGACGCCAAGCCCAAACTCTTTCCGCCGCGCGAGAACCAGCGCTTCGTGGTCACCGACCGCATCCCGCGCACGCCGCGCATCGTCGAGCTGCGCCTGCGCCCGGTCGGCCCGCCCATGCGCTTCTGGCCCGGTCAGTACATCACCCTCGGCAACGAGCGCGACGGCGCCCCGGCGCGCTGCTACTCAATCGCCAACGCGCCGCGCCCGGATGGCGAGATCGTGCTGCAAGTGACCCGCGTCGACGAAGGCCAGACCAGTCTGTGGGTGCACGACAAGCTCGGCATCGGCGAGCTCGTCAAACTCTCCGGCCCCTACGGCACCTTCATTGGCGACCCGGCCGTCGAATCGCCGGTGCTGTGCCTGGCCGCCGGCTCGGGGCTCGCGCCGATTCTGTCGCTGGCCGAAGCGGCGCTGCGCCGCGGCTATCGCAAGCCGGTCGACCTGGTGTTTTCGGCCCGCGAGCGCACCGACCTCTACGATGGCGGCCTGATGAAGTATTGGGAAACCAAACACCGCAACTTCACCTACCGCCCCACGCTCACCCGCGAAACCTGCGATGGCCTGCTGCACGGCCGGATTCCCGAGGTGCTGCAAAAACAGTTTCCCGACCTGTCCAGGCACAGTGTGTTCATCGCCGGCAGCCCGGCCTTCGTCGCCGACTGCGTCGCGGCGGCCAAAGCGCTGGGCGCCACCGACGAGATGATCCACACCGAGGGCTACTTCGGCCAGGCCCAACCGCAGACCGCGCCGCAAAGCCATCTCACGCCGTACTGATCACCCCGCAGCGAACAAAAAAGCGCGCCTCGATGGGCGCGCCTTTTTGCGTTTCGGAAACGACGATCAGCCGCCCGAGCAGCCGCAACCACCACCGCCGCCGCCGCAACCGCCGCCACCTTGCTCAGGCGCCGACTCTGCCGGTGCGCCATTGGCCACGCCGAGCTGGATGGTGAAGTCGATGACGATTTCGCCGGCTTCGCGGGTCACATAGTTGATGCCGACCTGGTTGCCATAACGCTGCTGGATCTGGCCCAGCAGGGGCAGCGGGTCGTGGTCATTCACAAAGCGCATGGTCTCGCCGTCGGCGAGGGACTCCAGCGCACCGAAAATCGACGCATGGCGGAAGCGCTTGGCCACACCGCGGGCGTCGAACGGAAAGACGTTGCTATCGTTCATGTTGGTTTCACTCTTGGGGTTTGCGGATACGGCCAGCGCGGACGCTGACCTCGTACGCCGATGATCCCGATTTGAGCGACCTAACGCCTTGAGTTGGCGCAAATTTTTGCCGCACCGACGAACGGCGGGCCCGCGAACGCCCATGCCACAGCATCGGTCAAACAAAAAACCTTGACGACACGCCATGCCGTGTCCGCAAAATGTCCCTGACACTGCGGTGAGGAGGCGACACCACCATGGGGATCGAAATTTCCGAAACCGGCTTTACGCCAGAGATGGAACAGCGCTTTGGCCGGCGACTGCAGGACAATCTCGCCGCCCTGAAGCAGGTGCTGGCACGTCGCGGCTTTGGTCAGGGCGAGGCCTCGCTCGGCGCCGAACTGGAGATGTACATCATCGACGCTGACGGCCGGCCCCTGTGCGTCAATCAGCAGATTCTCGAGGCCGCACACGACCCGCAGCTCACCCTGGAGCTGAACCGCTACAACCTCGAATACAACCTGTCGCCCTATCCGATCTCGGCGCAGGCGTTTCGGTCCACCGAACAGGAGATGCTCGACAAACTTCAGCACCTGCGCCAATGCACGACCAACTTCGGCGGGCGCATCGCGCTCATCGGCATCTTGCCGACGCTGGCCCCTGGCGACTTCGGCCCGCAGCAGATGACCGAGCGAAAGCGCTATCAGGTGCTGGTCGAGCGCCTGAAGCGCAGCCGGGGCGAGCAATTCAAGGTAAACATCGACGGGCGCGACCCGCTGCAACTGACCATGGATGACGTGACGCTGGAAGGCGCCAACACCTCCTTCCAGATTCACTACCGCGTCAGGCCCGAGGCCTATGCCGACACCTTCAACGCGATGCAGCTGATCACCCCGCTGGCGCTTGCCGTGTCGGCCAACTCGCCCGGGCTGTTCGGCCATGAGCTGTGGCACGAGACGCGGGTGCCGCTGTTCAAGCAGTCGATCGACACCCGCATCAAGGACCGCTACCGCTGGCACCAGAGCCCGCGCGTCGGCTTCGGCCACGGCTGGGTGCGTCAGGGCGCCTACGAGTTGTTCGCCGAGTCGGTACTGCTCTACCCGCCCTTCTTCCCCCTCTGCGGCGAGCACAATCCGCTGGACGAACTCGCCCAGGGCCGCACACCTGCGCTCGAAGAACTACGCCTACATCAAAGCTCGGTGTGGCTGTGGAACCGCCCGGTCTATGACGACACCGGCGGCGGCCATCTGCGCATCGAGATCCGCGCCCTGCCGGCCGGGCCGACGCCGATCGACATGGTCGCTAACGCCGCCCTGTGCATCGGCCTGGCCGAGGGCCTGCGCCCGCAGATCGACACGCTGCTGCCGGCGCTGCCCTTCGCCCTGGCCGAGTACAATTTCTACCGGGCGGCGCAGGACGGGCTCGCCGCCCGGCTGGTGTGGCCCGATCCGCAACAGACCAGCTGTCACGAACACAGCGCCGCCGACCTGCTCAAGCGCTACCTGCCATTCGCCTACGACGGCCTGCGCGCCATCGGTGTCGCGGATGATGAAGCCAGCGGCTATCTCGCGGTGATCGAGCAGCGGCTGGCCAGCCGACAAACCGGCGCCATCTGGCAGCGCGACACCCTGCACCGGCTGGAAACAAAACTTCCGCCCGAGCGCGCCGCACGCGAGATGCTGGCCCGCTACCATGAGCACAGTCTGTCGAACACGCCGGTCGGCGAATGGAACTGAACGCAATGCCCCTGTCTGATCTGCCCGCCACCCTGGCGCCGCATTTTCACACCCTGCAAAACCCCACGCCCGAGGCCTTGGGCGACACGCCGGAAGCCTTTCTGGCCGCCCTCGACGGCCCCACCTGCATCGTCCTGACCGGCGCCGACCCCAGCCGCTGTCGTGCGCTGGTCACCCTGCTCCACGGCAACGAGCCCTCGGGCGTACGCGCGCTGCACCGCTGGCTGCACGCCGGCGTTCAGCCCGCGGTCACCATCGTGTGCGTGATCGCTGCGGTCGAAGCGGCGCAACACCCGCCGGTGTTCAGCCACCGCGTGCTCACCGGTCGGCGCGATCTGAACCGCTGTTTTCGCGCGCCTTTCGATGTCGACGCGCAAGGCCTGCTGGCGCAGCGCATTCTCGACTTGCTGGTGCACTTCGCGCCCGAGGCGGTGATCGACCTGCACAACACCTCGGGCTCGGGCCCCTCGTTTGGCGTGTCGATCTGCGCGGATGACGCCCACCTCGCCCTGACCACACTGTTCACCCGGCGCCTGGTGCACACCGATCTGCGCCTCGGCTCACTCATGGAAATCAGCGAGCACCTGGTGCCGACGGTCACAATCGAATGCGGCGGCCGGACCGACGACGCCGCCCACACCGTGGCCTGGGCCGGCATCGATCACTTCTTTCGCCGACCCGACGTGCTGACCCGCCGCGCCGACATCGAGGTCGACGTCATGCGCAATCCGGTACGCCTGGAGCTCACCCCCGCGTGTTCGCTGGCCTATGCCGACACCCCGCGCGACGATGTGCATCTGACCCTGCGGCCGGACATCGAGCACTACAACTTCGGGGTGACGGCCGCCGGCACCTCGCTGGGCTGGGTGCGCGGGGCGCGGCTGGATGAGCTGTTTGTGGCAAAAAACACGGCGCGCAGCTGCCTGCTCAAGGACGTGCTCACGCTGGCGGACGGCGAGTTGATCACCCGGCAGGCGCTCAAGCTGTTCATGATCACCACCCAGCCGGCCATCGCCAAAATGGATTGTCTTTGCTATGCCGTGCAGGCGGATGGGCGCGAGCTGATCGCGGGGCAGCTGCCCGCGTAGCCAAGGCCCGATTCAAGCGATCAGAACCTCAGGCGTGGGTGCGCGCCAGATACACCGAGCACGATGACTCGCCGCCGGTGTAAAAATTCGGGAACGGCACCACATGCGCTTCGCTCGAGGCAAACACGCGCCCCAGCAACTGCATGAAGGCATCGTCCGGCGGATCGTTGGACCAGAGCGCGAACACACCACCCGGGTGAATCTTGTCAGCCAGCATGCCCAGCGTCTCATCGGTATAGAACAGGCTGTTGCCGCTGTTCAGCCAGTGGCTGGGCGAGTGATCGATGTCGAGCAGCACCGCATGCACGCGCTGGTCGCTCGTGCCCTCACCAAAGCCATTGCCCGGCGCGCTGGCGCGCGCGAAGAAGTCGGCCTCGACCAAAGAGCAGCGGGCATCGCCCGTGAGCGTCGGACCCAGCGGCACCAGGCCGCGCCGGTGCCAGTCGATAACCGGCGCCATGACGTCGATCACGGTCAGCGAGCGGACCGCCGGATTATCCAACGCCTCGACCGCCGTATAGCCCAGCCCCAGGCCACCCACCACCACATCCAGCGCATCGCCCTCGAGCGCCGCCAGCCCCATTCTTGCGAGCTGAATTTCGGATTCGGTAAACAGACTCGACATCAGGAAGTCGTCGTTCAGCTTCACCTCATACACGATCCGCCCGGCCAGGCGCGGCTCGGCACGACGCCGCAGGCTGATATCGCCCAGCGGGGTCGTCTGAAAATCGAGTTCCTCAAAAGCAAAGGCCATCCGTGCCTCCCGTTCGGTCGCGGCCCGGACGGCGGGCCAGTGTGTTTAGCTGGGTTTCTGACGCTCGGCGTCCGACTCGACATCCGACGCGGCGTTTTCCGCATCCGCTTCCGGCAAGGTCGCCGTCGCGGCCTCCTCGGCGCCTTCAGCCGCGCCCGCGGCGGGGGCTTCGTCAGCCGCGCGCTCGGCCACCTCCCCCATCGGCTCGGGCGCATCCGGGGCTTCCGGCGCTTGCGCCACATCCGTGGCGTCATCCGCGGGCTCGGCCACGGACGCTTTGGCGTCGGCAGCCAGGGCATCGACCTCCTCGGCGTCATCCGCCTCGGCCAGTGCCGCCCCCGTCACCGCTGCGGCGGCAACACCGCTGGTCAGCTGCTTGGTGTCCGCGCCCTCGCCGAGCAGCATCGCATCGACCCGCTCACGGAAGCGCTTGCGCGCCGGCCCGGCCGAAATCCGCTCGGAGCCGGACGACAGATGATCAAACAAATCCTTGTAGGAGCCGGCCATGGATACGAACAGCGACGCGGTCTTGTCGAAATGCGCCTCAACATCCTGTTTGTAATCTGTCAGCTCGGTCTGCGCGCGATCCAGTTCCATCTGCAACTCGACCATGCGGCTTTTGTTGCCACTGAAGATGCGCCCGAGCATGAAGCCCAGCACCAGCGTCACCAGCCCCACGCCCACCACAATCATCCACATTTCATATTCCATCACATCCCCCTTTGTCGTACTCAGCCGATCCCGGACGACACACGTCTCGGCATGGGTTAGCTGACTCCCGACCAGTATACCGGCGCCACTGCCCGCTCATGCCCACCCAGGCTGTGGAAAAACGTAACGCCTGGCCAATCGCACTCAACCCACCTGGCAGGTCAGTCCTTTCAGATACTCGCCTTCAGGCACCGACAGGCCCACCGGATGATCAGGTGACGCGCCGAGGCGATGCAGGATGCGGCCGTCCACGCCGGCATCGGAGGCGGCGCCCGCGATGATCTTGTGGAACAGCTCGATACCAATCCCGCCCGAACACGAATAGGTCATCAGCAGCCCGCCCGGATTGAGCAGGCGGAAGCCATACATGTTGATGTCTTTATAGGCACGCGCGGCGCGCTCGGCGTGCGCGGCCGAGGGGGCGAACTTGGGCGGATCGAGAATGATCATGTCGAAGCGCTCGCCGGCCTCGCGCAATTCGCGCAGCGCGGCAAACACATCAGCCTCACGCCACTCGGCACGGCCGGCATCGAGCTGCGGATTCATCGCCAGATTGGCTGCCGCCGTGGTCAGCGCCGGGCCGGACGAGTCGATCGACAGCGCCGACGTCGCGCCGCCCGCCAGCGCCTGCAGCGAAAAGCCGCCGGTGTAGCAAAAACAGTTGAGCACCCGCCGACCGGCCGCCAGCTCACCGGTCAGCCGGCGGTTATCGCGCTGGTCGAGATAGAAGCCGGTCTTGTGGCCACCGACCACATCCACCGCCATGCGCACGCCGTTCTCGATGATCGACAGATCGGCCGGCAGCTCGCCATACACACAGCCGGTCACCGGCTCCAGCCCCTCGCGCCCACGCACATCGGAGTCGGAGCGCTCATACACCGCCTCACAGCCGGTCGCCTGCACCAGCGCAGCCACAATCGCATCGCGCCACTTGTCGGCGCCGGCGCTGGTCAGCTGCATCACCACCACCGGCCCGTAACGATCCACCACCACGCCCGGCAGGCCGTCGGACTCGCCGTGAATCAGCCGCAGTCCGTCCTGCCCGGCCAGCGCCGGATGCGTCTGCCGACGCGCCACCGAGGCCGCCACCGCACGCTTGAAGAAGGCATGATCCACCGTCTCGTCGGGGTCGAAAGTCCACATCCGCGCCCGAATCTTCGACTCCGGCGACCACGACGCCTTGCCCAGCACCTTGCCGCTATCGGCCAGCACCGTGACTGTATCGCCCGGCCGGGCACGACCATCGAGCTGCGCCACGGCAGAGTCGTAGATCCAGGGGTGGCGCCGGATCAAGGCGCGATCCTTGCCGGATTTGAGAATGAGCTGAGCCATGGGTGCGTTGTGAGGGTCGAAAGCCTGCGAGTGTACGCGGGGGGAGGACTTGTGACCAGTTGGTCGTTTGGCAACGGCGGTGCGTGCTTCGGCTGGGCATTGGCCGGGTCTCGCCCCGGCGGGCGACTTACTTTCTTGCTTGTGCAAGAAAGCTAAGCGTCGATGCACAGCCCGCTTTCGCGCCCCTTCGGGGTGCCCGCCCTACGGAGGTGTCAGGCGGGGTGCTTCGCAAACTCGCCCTACGGGCTCAAACAGCGAAGCCCCTTTTTCCGCCCGCCCCCTCCTTCGGTTGGCGCGGCAGAGGGCGGGCAAATGTGCCCGACTCGACCATCATGGGGTTTCGTAGGGTGGTCAGCTCCGCTGCCCACCAAGCAACGTTTGTCGTGAGGCACGATGGTGGGCGGCAAGCCGCCCACCCTACGGCCAATACCCCGGGCGGGCGATGGCGAAGCCGCGCCCCCTCCCCTTCTGTACCGCCGAACGAAGACCGGGGACGGCGGGAATTGTCGTGTCGCCTGTTTGAGCCCGCAGGGCGAGTTTGCGACACGACCCGCCGGGCGCGGGCTTCGTTCGGGCACCGGCGAAGCCGGCGGTACAGCGGGGCGTTTTCTTGGTGACTTCTTTGTCGCGACAAAGAAGTGACTCGCCCGCCGGGGCGAGACCCGGCCAACGATCCGTCGATAGACAGCACCCTCGGCAAATCTCCCGAGACGGAAAACGCCCGGCCCGACTGCCTCAGCCCTTCCCCCGCTTCCGCGCCCGCGGATGCGCCGCGTCATACACCTTGGCCAGATGCTGGAAATCGAGGTGGGTATACACCTGCGTACTGCGGATGCTGGCATGGCCGAGCATCTCCTGCACCGCGCGCAGGTCGCCACTCGATTGCAGCACATGGCTGGCAAAGCTGTGGCGGAGCATGTGCGGATGGACGTGCGTGCCATCGCCGTGCACTTTGCCCCAGCGATCGAGCCGGCTGCGCACCGCCGCCTGTGACGGGCGGCTGCCCTGCCGGGTGACGAACAAGGCTTTTTCGTGGGCCGGGGCAATGCCGGCGCGTACCGCCAGCCAGGCGTCGAGCGCGGCCAAGGCGGCGCGGCCGACCGGCACGATGCGCGTCTTGCCGCGCTTGCCGGTCACGGTCACTTCGCCGGCCGCCACATCCACCCCGCGATCCACATCCAGCGACAACAGCTCGGCGAGGCGCAGACCGGCGCTGTAGAGCAGCTCGAACATGGCGTGATCGCGCACTTCCAGCGGGTCGTCGGGCGGCGCATTGAGCAGGCCGACCATGGCGTCGGGGCTGAGGTTTTTGGGTAAGGTGCGCGGGGCACGCGGCGGGCGCACGCCCTCGGCGGGGTTGTCGGCCGCGCCGTGATGGCGCACTCGCCAGCGAAAGAAACCGCGCCAGGCCGACAGCGCCCGCGCCACCGAGCGTGGCGACAGCCCCCCGCCATGCAGGCGTGCGGCGAAGCGGCGGATCTGGGCGGTGGTGATGGCGTCAGGACTTGCGCCGTCGGCCAGTTCGACCAGCTTGAGCAGCTCGCGATGGTAACTGGTGAGGGTGTGTGCGCTGGCCCGGCGCTGGCTGGCGAGATAGCCGAGGTAGGCGTCGATCAGCGGATCGAAGGGCGAGGCGGCGCGCCCCTCGGTCATGTCAGCCCAGGCGACGCTGAACCGCAGCGCTGACCATCTCGCCGATGCGGCTCACATACAAGGTGCCCATTTCGGCATAGAAGCGCTCGGGGTCTTCGCTGCCCATGGCCAACAGGCCCAGCAGGCGGCCGTCCTGCTTGAGTGGCACCAGCGCGACGGAGCGCACATGCGGCGCGGCTTCGCCAAACCAGTCGGTGATTTCGACATGGGCGGGGCTGCCGCAGAAGGGGCGACGCATGTCGCCGGCAAAGAAGCGGATGTCTTCAGAGACCGGCGTGAACTCGGCGGTATCGCGACGCAGCACGCTGTTCCAGATGCGGATGGCCACATGCGGCACCGAGAAATCTTCGCGCAGATGGCTGAACACCGCATCGCGCACGCCTTCGAAGCTGTCGGCGTCGAGCAGAGCCAGCACCATGCGGTGCACTTTTTCGCTGATTTCGTCGTTTTCTTCGCCGAAACGAATCAATTCGGTGAGCTTGACTTCGAGCTGGCGGATTTTTTCGCGCAGGGCATGCAGTTGCCGCTCGGCCAGCGAAATGGCCTGCCCGTTGTGCGGATGCGCCACGGTGAGGGAGTCGAGCAGCTCGCCGTTTTGTTCGAAGAAATCGGGGTTGTCCTTGAGAAACTGGACGATGTCATCGGTCTTCATCTACGCATGTCTCCTCGCGCCTGTCGCGACGCTGTTAGTCCAGTTCGATTTCGGCCTCGAATACCGTCACCGCCGGCCCGGTCATCAACACGGGCGTCCCCGGCCCATCCCAGGCAATGCTCAATGCGCCGCCGCGCGTCTCCACCTGCACCGGGCTGACCAGCAACTCGCGCAACATACCGGCCACCACGGCCGCGCAGGCGCCGGTGCCGCAGGCCAGAGTTTCGCCGGCGCCGCGCTCCCATACCCGCAAACGAATATGGTGCTCATCCACCACCTGCATGAAGCCGGCATTGACCCGCGCCGGAAAGCGCGCATGGGTTTCAATGGACGGCCCCAGCGTGGTCACCGGCGCGGCATCGACATCAGCCACCACCTGCACGGCGTGCGGGTTGCCCATGCTCACGGCGGTGATCAGGACGCGCACATCGCCCAGCGACAGGGGCTGGACGACCGCGTCGCTGTCAGAATCAAAGGGGACATCGTCGGGGTCGAGTCGCGGCTCACCCATGTCGACGGTGACCTGCCCGTCCGCCTCGAGGCGCGGTTCGATCAGGCCGGATTGGGTTTCGACCCGGATGTGGGTCTTGTCGGTCAGGCCGCGGTCATGCACAAAGCGCACGAAGCAGCGCGCGCCATTGCCGCACTGCTCGACCTCGCCGCCATCGGCATTGAAGATGCGATAGCGAAAATCAACGCCGGGCTGGGTCGGGGCTTCGACCACCAGCAGTTGATCGCAACCGACGCCAAAGTGGCGATCCGCCAGAAAACGGACCCGCTCAGGGGTCAGGTCAATCGGCGCACGCGTGGCGTCGAGCACGACGAAGTCGTTGCCCAGCCCGTGCATCTTGGTAAAGCGCAATCGCATTGCCGCATCCCGCCATGTCTACTGGGATGGCATTGTCCCGCAGCGGCGCGGGCGCGTCCAGCGCACACGCGCCAGACGCGTCAAATGGGCAAGGCGGTGTCGTGCTTGACTTCGCGCAGCGCGACAACCGAACGCACCGTCGCCACTTCGGGCAGCTTGAGCAGAAAATTGTGCATGAACATGGCGTAGCTCTCGACGTCCGGCAGGAAGACCTTGAGCATGTAATCGCTATCGCCCGACAAGGCATAGCACTCGACAATCTCGCGGCGCGAGTGGATGTGCCGCTCGACCTGATCGGTCACCCGCGCGTCGTGCGTCTTGAGCTGCAGATTAACCAGCACACAGGTCCCCAGGCCGAGCTTGCGCCGATCGAGCACCGCCACATAGCGCTTGATCAGGCCGGAGCTTTCCAGGTCGCGCACCCGCCGCCAGCACGGCGACACCGACAAGCCCACACGGTCGGCCAACTCCTGATTACTGACACGTGCATTGAGCTGCAATTCGCTGAGCAACTGTCGCTGAACACGATCGATCTTCATGACGGGGTCTCCTCCCTGCGATCCGGTGATGCCCGGCTTGGCAAGGGCAGGTCCTATGCAAGCGTCGTGCCACACGCAAAATTCTGCGGTTTTATTGGCTTGCAAGGGAATCAACTGCTTGTCTGCGCTCAGCGCGCGTAAACAATTGTTTACGTCGAGCGATGCTTTCCCGACGGAGCACGTAAAACTTCCGATCTAAATCATGCGCTTGCGCCAGCCGTAAACATATCGTTACACTGTAGCCTTTCGTTTACACCCAAGCCAGCCTATGCGTCTTGTCGTCACCTTCAAGGATCGTGTCGGTATCGCCCAGGAGATCCTCGCCCAGATGGCGCGGCGTCAGCTGAGCGTGGTGAATGTGGAGGTGGACATGTCCCACGTCTACATCGACGCCCCCGACCTGCACGAGCCCTACTTTCTCGAGACGCGCGCGGCGCTGTTCAGCGTGCCTGGCGTGGTCGCGGTCGAGGCCATCGAGATGCTGCCCGGCATGCGCCAGCGCCTGCACCTGGAAGCGCTGCTGGCGGCCATGGCCGACCCGGTGCTGGCGGTTGACGCGGGCGGCGGGCTGATCAACGCCAACCCGGCCGCCACCCCGCTGGCCGATGGCAGCCGGGACGCCGGCGGGCAGGTCACCCTGCACCAATTGCTCGATGACCGTGCCCTGGCCGACGAGTTGCTGCGCCAGGGCTTTCGCGTGCCGGCGCGCGAAATCTCGGTCCGCGGCAAACCGTTTCTGCTCGACGTGCGGCCCATTCACGACCCGGCCTATGGCGCCGACGCGCCGCCGGTCGGCGGGCTGATCACCCTCCACGCACCGCAGCGCATCGGCGAGCGTCTGCACGCCTTGCAACACCCGGACGATCACGGCTTTGACGCCATCCTCGGCAGCTCGACGGCGCTGCGCGCGGTCAAGGAGCGCGCCGTGCGCATGGCCGGCACTGACAGCCCCTTGATGCTGCTGGGCGAAACCGGCACCGGCAAAGAGCTGATCGCGCTGGCCTGCCATCAGGCGAGTGGCCGGCACGAGGCGCCGTTTCTGGCGCTCAACTGCGCGGCCCTGCCCGAGAGCCTGGCCGAGAGCGAACTCTTCGGCTACGCCCCCGGCGCCTTCAGTGGCGCCCAGCGCGGCGGCAAACCGGGTCTGCTGGAGATGGCCGACGGCGGCTCGGTGTTTCTCGACGAAGTCGGCGAGATGTCGCCCTACCTGCAGGCCAAGCTGCTGCGCTTTCTGAACGACGGGCGTTTTCGCCGCGTCGGCGGCTCACGCGAAACGCAGGTCGATGTGCGCATCATCAGCGCCACCCATCGCAATCTCGAACGCATGGTGGCCGAGGGCGATTTCCGCGAGGATCTGTATTACCGCTTGAATGTGCTGACCCTGCAGGTGCCACCGCTGCGCGAGCGCCGCGACGACATCCCGCTGCTCGCCCAGCACTTCATCCGCCGCGCCTGCACCCAGTCAGGCCGGCCGCCGGTGCGCCTGTCGGGCGCCGCGCTGGACAAGCTCACCGCCAACGACTGGCCGGGCAATGTACGTCAGTTACAGAACGTGATCTTCCGCACCGTCACCATGCAGGACCGCCCGCTGATCGACGCCGAGGATGTGGACCTGGCCGGTGCCGTCGGCCCCACCAACGACACGCTGCAGCCCGAGCAGATCACCGACTGGACCGCCGCCATCGACGACTTCGAGCGCGTGTTGCTGACCCGGCTGTATCCGCACTACCCGTCGAGCCGGCGCCTCGCCACCCGGTTGAACACCTCGCACACCATGATTGCCAACAAACTGCGCAAACACCGCATCCGCCGGAGCCCCTGAGATGACCGAAGCGCGTCCCAAATCACCCCCCGTGCTCGCCTCGCTGATGATCGTGATCGGCGCCTTGTGCACCATCTTTGGACTGGCGCTGATGGCCGGTCTGGGCGCCGACTGGCACCCGCTGCTGGCCACGGACGGCGCGGGCATCGTGATGCTGGTGTCGGGCATTGCGCTGGCGGGCAGCGGCGCGTTTCCGCTGGTGTTCGCGCGGCTGGCCGCCGGGGACGACACTCAATAAAAGCGCCGCTCGCCCTCGGGTCGGGTCTTGAAGCGGCGATGCACCCAGTAATACTGTTCGGGCGCCTCGCGCACCATGCCTTCGATTTCGGCGTTCATGCGCGCCACATCGGCGGTGACATCGCCCGAGGGGTAGTCGGCCCAGGGTTCGCCCAGCGTCACTTCGTAACCCGCGCCGCCCGGCAACATGCGGGTCTGGCAAGGCACGACCGCCGCGCCGGCCATGCGGGCAAAGCGCGGCAGGCCGGTGATGGTGGCGGTCTGAATACCAAAGAAGGGCACGAAGATCGACTCCTTGCGGCCATGATCCATGTCCGGCAGGTAGTAAAACGGCCGCCCCGCCTTCATCGCCCGCACGGTGCTGCGGATGCTCTCGTCGCGCGGCAGCAGGTGCTGGTCACCGAAACGGCTGCGGCCGTGGTAGAGCCAGCGGTCGATCACCTTGTCGCGCTGGCGCGCGTAGATGCTGACGATATCGAAGGCCATGGTCACCCGCGTGCCCCCCATGTCGAGGCCGACAAAATGCGGTGCCATCAGAATCACCGGCGTGCCGGCATCGAGCAAGGCCTGCACGCGCTCCGTGCCCGAGATGCGGATGATGCGTTCGAGCCGCTCACGCGGCGCCCACCACAACAGGCCGCGCTCGAACAGGCTGCGCCCGAGCAACCGGAAGTGCCGGCGGGCGACCTCTCGGCACTCGCCTTCCGACCACTCGGGAAAACAATGCCGCAAATTGGTCAGCACCACCTTGCGGCGCGCGCTCACCACCCGGTAGAGCAGCAGACCCAGCGCCTCGCCCAGGGGTGCCAGCAGCGCCAGCGGCAACCAGTGCAGCAGCCACAGCAGCGCCACCAGTAGCCGGCTCACTGAACGATCCTCCTGTCGGGCGCGCTCATACCTCACTCTCCGGCGGCGCCACCTTCGACGGCCGCTTGTAGCGGTGATAACCCCACAGATACTGAGTCGGGCAGGCGCGGATCATGGCTTCCATCTGCCGGTTGATCGCCGCCACCCGGGCGGCGGTATCGCCCTCGATGGGCTCGGTCGGCGCCTGAAAGCGAATATGGTAGCCCCGCCCGCCGGGCAGTCGCTCGGCCCAGCAGCAGATCACCTGCACGCCTTTGACCTCGCTCAGCCGCGCCGCCAGCGTCATGGTCCAGGCCGGCCGATCAAAAAACGGCGCCCACATGCCCTCGCCCACATCGGGCGTCTGGTCGGGCAGCATGCCGATCGCCTCGCCGCTGCGCAGCGCCTTGATCAGCTTGCGTACGCCGCTCAACTCGGCGGGCGCAATGCTCATGCCGCCGCGCTGACGACCGGACGTGATCAGCGGCATCAATTCGGCAAAGTTGGGGGGGCGATATAGCACGGTCATCTTCCCGCGCGACGCGTAGTACTGGGCCGTGGCCTCGAAGCCGCCCAGGTGCGGCACCAGAAACAACATGCCCGCGCCCTCGGCCTTGGCCGCCTCAACCAACTCCCAGCCCGTCACCTGCACCACCTTGGCCACCACCTCGGCATGCGAACGCAGCAAGATCCAGGGCAACTCCAGCGCCTGCTTGCCCGACTCGGCAATCACGCTGGCGCGCAGACGATTCGCCGCCGGCCCCATCGCCTGCGCCAGATTGCCCTTCAGGCGCGCCCGGTACTTGGGCGACAGCGCATAGGTCAGCCACCCGACCAGCGCACCGAGACGATGCACGAGCGAGAGCGGCAGGGCAGCAAGAAGGCGGAACAAAACCTGAGCAGGCACGAGCGCGTTTATAACCGATTCCGCCGTTCAGCGGGCGCCCCGGCGGGGGGATTTTGCATGCGCGACAAGTTGTCCTATAATTCGCAGCTACCGCCGAGTTAAAGACAACTTGCAGGGCGGCAGGCTGCTTCGGCGGCCAAATACTGCTAAAGCGTCGCCGCTCGACAGAAATCCCCGGAGCTGGCCTCGCCAGCGATGCTCGGGGATTTTTTGTTTTTGGAGCTGCTCACTCATGGCTAATGCCTTCCTGTTTACTTCGGAATCCGTGTCCGAAGGCCATCCCGACAAAGTCGCCGACCAGGTCTCGGACGCGATTCTCGACGCCATCCTGACCGACGACCCGAACGGCCGCGTGGCCTGCGAAACCCTGGTCTCTACCGGTCTGGTCGTGATCTCCGGCGAGATCACCACGAACACCCACATCAACTATCGCGAAGTGGCGCAGGACACCATCCGCCGCATCGGCTACGACGATTCGTCTTCCGGCTTCGACTACAAATCCTGCGCCATCCTCACCGCCATCAACCGCCAGTCGGCCGACATCGCCCAGGGCGTGAATGAAGGCGAAGGTCTGGATCTGGACCAGGGCGCCGGCGACCAGGGCCTGATGTTTGGCTACGCCTGCAACGAAACCCCCTCGCTGATGCCGCTGCCGATCTACTACGCGCACCGCGTCATGCAGCGCCAGGCCGAGTTGCGCAAAGACGGCCGCCTGCCGTGGCTGCGCCCGGACGCCAAGTGCCAGCTCACCGTCAAGTATGTGGACGGCAAACCGGTCGGCATCGACACCGTGGTGGTGTCCACCCAGCACCACCCGGACATCTCCCACGCCCAGCTCTCCGAAGCGGTGATCGAAGAGATCATCAAGCCGGTGCTGCCGAGCGAGATGATCGGCGATAAAGTGCGCTACCTGATCAACCCCACCGGCCGCTTCGTGGTTGGCGGCCCGCACGGCGACTGCGGCCTGACCGGTCGCAAGATCATCGTTGACACCTACGGCGGCGCAGCCCACCACGGTGGCGGCGCGTTCTCCGGCAAGGACCCGTCCAAGGTTGACCGCTCGGCCGCCTACGCCGGTCGTTACGTCGCCAAGAACATCGTCGCCGCTGGCCTGGCCGACAAGTGCGAAGTGCAGATCGCCTACGCCATCGGCGTGGCCCAGCCCGTGTCGCTGATGGTCAACACCTTCGGCACCGGCAAGATCGAGGAAGACCACATCGAAGCGCTGGTGCGCCGCCACTTCGACCTGCGTCCGAAAGGCATCATTCAGACGCTCAACCTGCTGCGCCCGATCTACGGCAAGACGGCCGCCTACGGCCACTTCGGTCGCGACGAGCCCGAGTTCACCTGGGAAGCCACCGACAAGGCCGCCCAGCTGCGCGCCGACGCCGGTCTGTAAGCGACTCACCCGCATCACGAAAGACCCCGCCCGCGTGGCGGGGTTTTTCGTCGACTGGCCCGGTTTGCCCGGCACAATGCGTTCCGGGTCAAACCCCAGACTTTGGGCGACAATGCCGACATGAATCCGCGCGCCCAAGCCCTCCTCCCGGTGTTTTTCGTTCTGCTCTGGAGCACCGGCTTCATCGGCGCCAAACTCGGCCTGCCGCACGCCGAACC
The DNA here is from genome assembly GCF_007625205.1 of Denitromonas ohlonensis. Lineage (GTDB taxonomy): Bacteria > Pseudomonadota > Gammaproteobacteria > Burkholderiales > Rhodocyclaceae > Nitrogeniibacter > Nitrogeniibacter ohlonensis. The sequence continues at coordinate 276,461 of NZ_VMNI01000006.1, forward strand.
GCTCACCTTTCTGAGTGTGCGCTACGCGCTGGTGGTGGCGGTCATGCTGCTCGTGGCACTCGCCAGCCGCGCGCCCTGGCCGGAAGACTGGCGCAGCGCCGGCCACATCGCGATCAACGGTCTGCTGCTGCACGGCCTCTACCTGGGCGGCGTGTTCGTCTCCATCGACCACGGCCTGCCGGCCGGCATCGCCAGCCTCGTGGTGGGCATGCAACCGCTGCTGACCGCCGTCGGCGCAGGCTGGCTGCTGGGCGAGCGGGTCAGTTCGCGCCAGTGGCTGGGCCTGGCGCTCGGCTTTGTCGGCGTGGCGCTGGTGGTCGGCGGGCGGGCACAGCTCGGCATCCCGGCCGGCGACCTGTGGCACATGCTCTGGCCCGCGCTGATCGCCCTGTTCGGCATCACCATCGGCACGCTCTACCAGAAGCGCTTCTGCCCGAAGTTTGAGTTGCGCACCGGCAGCGTCATCCAATTTCTGCCGGTGTTCATCGTCACCGGCTTTATCGCGGTGCAGACTGAAACCCTGCAGATCGAGTGGGATGGCCGCTTCATCTTCGCCTTGCTATGGCTGGTGCTGGTGCTCTCGGTCGGCGCGGTGAGCCTGCTCAATGTCCTCATCCGCCAAGGCAGCGCCACCAACGTGGCCAGCCTGTTCTACCTCACGCCCCCGGTCACCGCGGTGATCGCCTGGGCGCTGTTCGACGAAACCCTCTCGCCGATGGCGATTGCCGGCATGGGGGTCGCGGTGGGCGGGGTGTGGCTGGCGCGTCGCGCCTGAACCTTCGCCCGCCCAAGCAGTCTGCCGATCAGAGGTAGCCTGCCATGACCGATCTTGCCGTTCGCCCCCAGCGCTTCGCGCCCGCCCGCAAATGGGCAGGCCTGTGTGCGCTGGTACTCACCCTCCTGAGCACCCCCACCGCCGCGGCCAATGACGCGCACTTGGTCGATGCCCTGCGCGCCGGCGGCCTCGTCGTGCTGATTCGGCATGCCGCGACCGAATCCGGCACCGGCGATCCGCCCGGCTTCCAACGCGACGACTGCACCACGCAGCGCAATCTGTCGGCCGCCGGACGCGACCAGGCCCGCGCACTGGGCGCGTGGTTCGGTGCGCAGCGCATCCCCGTCGGCGAAGTGCGCAGCAGCCGATGGTGTCGTTGCCTCGACACTGCGACGCTGGCCTTCGCGCCACAGACGACGGTGATCCCATGGCCACCACTGGACTCCTTCTTCGATGCCCGCCATCGCGCCGACGCTGCCACCGCCGCCGCCCTGGCCGGGTTGGCGGACCCGGTCGCAGGCAACCGAGTCTGGGTCACGCATCAGGTCAACATCACGGCCTTGAGCGGCATCTATCCGGCGCCTGGCGAACTTGTCGTCATGCAGCCGCGCGCCCGTCCCGGTGGCGGCTACCGAATGGATCTCATGGGTCGCCTCACGCCGGGCACGCTACCCTGACGCGTCGCGCCGGCACGGCGTGTCTTGCACGGCGTTAGAATGCCGACATCCCCTCGACGGAGTATCGCCATGCTGATGAGCACTACCCCCACCCTCGAAGGCCAGACCATCACCCGCTATCTCGGCGTGGTCAATGGCGAAGCCATCATTGGCGCCAACATTTTCAAGGACATGTTCGCCGCGGTGCGTAACGTGGTCGGCGGTCGCGCCGGGGCGTATGAGCGCACGCTGGCCGACGCGCGCAACATTGCCTTCGAAGAAGCGGCGGAAGCGGCGGCCAAGCTCGGTGCCAACGCCGTGGTTGGCATCGATGTCGACTACGAAGTGCTCGGCTCCGACAACGGCATGCTGATGGTCTGTGTGAGCGGCACCGCCGTGGTCATCGGCTGACGGGGCGCCGCCATGGACCGGATCGCTCATGTGCGCGCAATGGCGCATTACAACCGCTGGATGAACGAGCGCCTGTACGCGGCCGCGGCCACGCTCGACCACGACGCGCTGCATGCCGACCGCGGCGCCTTTTTTGGCTCGCTGTTTGGCACACTCAACCACATCGTGGTGGCCGACACCGTGTGGCTCAAGCGCTTCGCCACGCTGCCGGCCTGCCTCACCACGCTCGCACCGCTGCGCGATGAGCCGCAACCCGCGGCCCTCGACGCGCCGCGCTGCCCCGACCTGCCGGCACTCACCGCGCACCGAGAAAAACTCGATGCCCTGATCACCGACTGGGCGAGCACGCTGACCGACACCGATCTCGATGCCGTGTTGCCCTATCAGAACATGCGCGGCATCCCGGCCACCCGCAACGTGTTCGCGCTGCTGATGCACTTCTTCAATCACCAGACGCATCACCGCGGCCAGGCCACCACCTTGCTGTCGCAGTCCGGCGTCGACATGGGCGCGACCGATCTGTTGCTGCTCCTCCCCGATCTCAACGACCCGCCGGTCGCCACGCCGTGAGCGGCACCGCCTCGGCCATCACCGCCACCCGCATCCTCGGGCTCGACCCCGGCCTGCGGGTGACCGGTTTCGGCGTCATCGACACCCTCGGCCAGCAGCTGCGCTATGTGGCCAGCGGCTGTATCAAGACCAAAGACGGCGAGCTGCCCGGCCGGCTCAAGACCCTGCTCGACGGCGTGCGCGAAGTGATCGCCACCTACCAGCCCGATCAGGTCGCGGTCGAAAAAGTGTTTGTGAACGTGAACCCGCAATCCACCCTGCTGCTCGGTCAGGCGCGCGGCGCGGTGATCTGCGGGGCGGTGTCCTGCGATTTGCCAGTGCTCGAATACACCGCGCTGCAGGTCAAGCAGGCGGTGGTCGGCCACGGCAAGGCACACAAGGATCAGGTGCAGCACATGGTCCAGCGCCTGCTCGAACTGTCCGCCGCCCCGCAGGCCGACGCCGCCGACGCGCTGGCCTGCGCCATCTGCCATGCCCACGGCGGCCTCGGCATGGGCGCGCTGGCCACGGCCGGCATGCGGCGCCGGGGCGGGCGCATGAGCGCGCGTTGAATCTGCTTCACCCCCGCCCTGAAAAGCTTTCGCTTGTGGCAGGCGGTGCGCACTGACTACTATCAGACTCACGATGCGACCGCCAAGCAACGGCTCGCGCACTTTGGAGGCAAGCAATGTCCGACACCCCCATCAACCCGCGCCCCCGCGTCGGCCTGTTCGCCACCTGCGTGATGAACGCCTTCCGGCCGAGCATCGGCTTTGCCAGCGCCAAGCTGCTCGAAGACGCCGGCTGCCATGTGAGCGTGCCCGCGGCCCAAACCTGTTGCGGCCAGCCCGGCCTGAACAGCGGTGACGAAGACAGCGCCCGCGCCCTGGCCAAACAAGTCATCGAGGCCTTTGAAGACTACGACTACGTGGTCGGCCCCTCCGGCTCGTGCATGGCCACCATCCGCCACGACTACCCCAATCTGTTCGCCGACATGGCCGACTGGCGCAAGCGCGCCGAGGCGCTGGCGGCCAAGAGCTACGAGCTGCTGTCCTTCCTCACCGATGTGATGGGCGTGACCGAGGTCGACGCTGAATACCACGGCACCATCACCTATCACGACTCCTGTAGCGGGCTGCGCAGCATGGGTGTCAAGGGCCAGCCGCGCCAGCTGCTCGGCAGCGTGAAAGGCCTGACGATCAAGGAGATGGAAGACACCGACGTGTGCTGCGGCTTTGGCGGCACCTTCTGCGTCAAGTACCCCGAGATCTCCGAAAAGATGGCCGACGACAAGCTCGCCAACGCCGCGGCCACCGGCGCCGACACGCTGCTCGGCGGCGACCTCGGCTGCCTGCTGCATCTGGCCGGGCGCCTGCGCCGCAAGGGCTCGCCGGTCAAGGTCTATCACACCGCCGAAGTGCTGGCCGGCCTGGCTGATGGCCCGAGCCTGGGCGAGGAGAACCGATAATGGAATTCCGCTCCCCCGAGTTCAAGACCCGCGCGGTGCATGCCCTGCATGACGCCAACCTGCAAAAGGCGTTGAGCAACACCAAGGCCGGCTTTGTGGTCAAGCGCGCCCAGGCCGCCGCCGAGATGCCCGAGTTCGAGGCGCTGCGCGACACCGCCGCCGAGATCAAGAACCATGTGCTCGCCAACCTAGACCACTACCTCGAGAAGTACGAAGCCGCGGTCACTGCGGCCGGCGGCCATGTGCACTACGCCACCGATGCCGAAGACGCGCGCCGCATCATTCTCGGCATCTGCAAGAAGGCCAACGCCAAGCGGATCACCAAGGGCAAGTCGATGGTGTCCGAAGAGATGGGCCTCAACGAGGCGCTGATCGCCGACGGCTACGAAGTGGTCGAGACCGACCTGGGCGAGTACATCATCCAGCTCGCCGACGAGCCGCCCTCGCACATCATCGCGCCGGCCATCCACAAGACCAAGGACCAGGTCGCCGACCTCTTCGCCGCCGCGCACAACAAACCGCGCAAGACCGACCGCGCCGAGCTGGTGGCCGAAGCGCGCGAAGTGCTGCGCGAGAAATACTTCACCGCCGAAGTGGGCATCACCGGCGGCAACTTCCTGGTGGCTGAAACCGGCTCATCGGTCATCGTCACCAACGAGGGCAATGGCGACCTGACCCAGACGCTGGCCAAGGTGCACATCGTCACCAGCGGCATCGAGCGCGTGATCCCCACGCTCGACGACTTGTCCGTCTTCCTGCGCATTCTGGCGCGCAGCGCCACCGGCCAGGAGACCGAGAGCTACACCACCTTCTCCACCGGCCCGCGCCGCGAAGGCGACATCGACGGCCCCGAGGAATACCACGTGGTGCTGCTCGACAACGGCCGCTCCAAGATGCTCGGCAGCCGCTTCCAGGACATGCTGCGCTGCATCCGCTGCGGCGCCTGCATGAACCACTGCCCGGTGTACGGCTCGATCGGCGGCCACGCCTACGGCTGGGTCTACCCCGGCCCGATGGGCTCGGTGCTCACCCCGCTGATCAAGGGCATGGACGGCACCTACGACCTGCCCAATGCCTGTACGCTCAACGGCCGCTGCAAGTCGGTGTGCCCGGTGCGCATCCCGCTGCCCGACCTGCTGCGCGAAATCCGCCACAACCAGTTCCGCCAGGACATGACGCCCAAGCGCCAGAAACAGGCGCTCAAGCTGTGGCGCTACGTGGCTGAGCGACCCAAGCTCTACCACTTTGCCGAGCGCATCGGCGTACGCATCCTGGCCAGCATGGCCAACGGCAAGGGCAAGCTGCGCAGCCTGCCCTTCGACCCCGGCTGGACCGGCGCGCGCGACCTGCCCGCCCCCACCGGACGCACCTTCCTCGAACTGTGGCAAGCCAAGCGAGGTGACAAATGAGCAGCCGCGACAGCATCTTCAAAGCCATCCGTCAGGGCCTCGGCCGCGGCCCGCTCGACGACGCCGCCCGCAGCCAACTCGACGCGCGCATCGCCAACCCACCGCAGCACATCCGCGCCACGGTCGATGACGCCGACCTGATCACCCGCTTCGCCCAGCGCTTTGAATCGCGCTCCGGCACCACCGAGCGCATCGCCAGCCTGGCCGACGTGCCCGCCGCCGTCGCGGCACTGGCCGAAAGCTATGCCATCGCCCCGTCGGCCGTCGTCGGCACCGCCCTGGGCGAACTCAGCTGGCCCGACGGCTGGCAGATCGACCACGGGGCCGCGACCATCGACGTCATGCTCGGCGTCTCGCTCGCCTGGCGCGGCATCGCCGAGACCGGCAGCATTCTCATGCTCTCCGGCCCCGACTGCCCGATCACCCACAACTTCGTGCCCGAAACCCATGTCGTCGTGCTGCCGGTCGAACACATCGTCCGCCACTACGAAGACTGCTGGGTGGCGCTGCGCGAACGCGGCCAGGGCGCCCCGCGCGCCATGAACTTCATCTCCGGCCCCTCCCGCACCGGCGACGTCGAACAGACCATCGAACTCGGCGCGCATGGACCACGGCGGATGCATGTGCTGATTCTGGGGTAAAGCCGCCCCACTCCGGGTGGGTGGCTCGCCGCCCACCCGGAACATTTACCGCGGGGCACGATGGTGGGCAGCGGCATCACGGCCATCGTAGGGCGGATAAGCGCAGCGCATCCGCCATCGGTGATAGCAAGGGGCACGGCGGATGCGCCTGCGGCTTATCCGCCCTACGACAGCTCGCGGGCGAGATCGATAAACGCGCGCAGCGGTGCGGGCATCTGGCGGCGACCCGAGGTGTAGAGGTAGAAGTGTTCGGCCGGCGGCATCCAGTCGTCCAGCACCGGCACCAGGGCGCCCGCTTCGATCGCGTCGGTGGCCAGCGAAGCGAGCACATAGGCCAGGCCGAGGCCGGCCTGCGCGGCGTCGAGCGCCATAGCGTGATCGTTAACAATGAGGCTGGCCTTCACCTCCACCGCGCGACTCACGCCGGCCCGTGCGAATTCCCAGCGATACACCACGCCACTCGGAAAGCGCTGACCAACGCAGTCATGCCCCAGCACATCTTCCGGCGTGCGCGGCGCCGGATGGGTGGCCAGATAGGCCGGCGAGGCGACCACGATGAATCGCTGCGGCGGACCAATCGGCAGTGCCACCCGGTCGGCGGCGAGACGTTCGCCAAAGCGGATGCCCGCGTCGAAACCCTCGGCCACGATATCAACCAGCCCGTCGTCCGCCACCACCTCGACCACCACCGCCGGGTAGCGCGCCCGAAACACGCGCAGGATCGGTAGCAACACAGCCCTCATCGCGATGCGCGGCACGTTCAGCCGAAGCGCGCCGCGTGGCGTGTCGCGAAAGGCGTTGAGCTCGTCGAGCGCCAGCGCGATATCGCTCAGCGCCGGGTCGAGCCGGTCGAGCAGGCGCGCACCGGCCTCGGTCGGCATCACGCTGCGGGTGCTGCGATTGAGCAAGCGCACGCCCAGCCGCTCTTCGAGCCCGCGCACCGCATGGCTCAGCGCCGAGGCCGACACGCCCATCTCGTCGGCTGCCCGGCGAAAGCTGCGCAGTCGCGCCACGCTGGCAAAAGCGGCCAGCTCGCCGTAGTCACTTCGTTTCATTGCTGAATTTTACTCATGACGACATCAAGAAAACATCGGATTGTTTGAACAATCGATCCGCGCGATGCTGCTCCGCATCCCAATTTTTTCGGAGTACCCGATGTCTCAGCTTCTCGCCCGCGCCACCAAAGCGCTGTGCTATCTCGCGCTGCTGGTTGCCGCACACGCCGCGCAGGCCGAGCGCCTGCCCCGCATTCTGGTGTTCGGAGATTCAAATAGCTGGGGCTGGATCGCCTCGCCACAGGGCTTCCCCGCGCAACGGCTGAACGACGCCGCGCGCTGGCCGGGCGTGCTCGGCGCCGCCCTCGCAGGCCAGGCCACCGTTCTCGTCGATGGACTCTCCGGCCGTACCGTGGATGCCGACTACCCCGAAGCGCTGGTCGGCCTGCCCGGCGCCCTGTTCAACGCCAACCGCAGCCTGCCCGCAGCGCTGGCGCGCGAGACGCCGCTGGATCTGCTGATCGTGATGCTCGGCACCAACGACCTGCGCGCCGATCTCGGCCGCACGCCCGACGCCATCGCCCACGGCCTGCGCACACTTGTCGAACAGACGCGCAGCTTCGGTCACGGCGTGGCCACCCCCTATGCGCCGCCCACCGTGCTGGTGGTGATTCCTCCGCCGCTGGGCGATGTCTCGCGCACGCCGCTGCGCGACTTCTTTGCCGACATGGCGGCCAAGTCGCATGCCCTCGCCCCCGCCGTGCAGCGTGCGCTGGCCGGCACACCCGTCTTCGACGCTACCGAAGCCACCGGCCCCCTCGCCGGTATCGACGGCGTCCACCTCAGCGCCGCCCAACATGCCATGCTTGGTCAGGCGCTGGCGCCAGTCGTGCGCCGCGCCCTCGGCCTCCCCACCCCCACGGAGACACCGCAATGATCCCCACCCGCACGCTCGGCCCCAATGGGCCCACGCTATCCGCCCTCGGATTCGGCTGCATGGGCATGTCAGAGTTCTATGGCCCGAGCGACGATGTCGAATCACGGCGCGTGCTTGAGGCCGCCGTCGAGGCCGGCATCCAGCTATTCGACACCGCCGACACCTACGGCCTCGGCCACAACGAGCGCCTGCTCGCCCCGCTGATCGCCGCCCACGGCGAGCGCATCTGTGTAGCCACCAAGTTCGGCATCGCGCGCGAGCCGGGGCAATACGCGCGCAGCATCAACAACCAGCCCGACTACATCCGCCGCGCCTGCGACGCCTCGCGCCAGCGGCTCGGCGTCGACACCATCGACCTCTACTACTGCCACCGCCGCGATCCGGCGGTGCCCATCGAGACGCTGATGGAGACCCTGGCGGCGCTGGTGGCCGAAGGCAAGGTGCGAGCCATCGGCCTGTCAGAAGTGAGCGCCGACACCCTTCGCCGTGCCGCCGCCATCCACCCGGTCACCGCCGTGCAAAGCGAGTATTCACTATGGAGCCGCGAGCCCGAGCGCGACCTGCTCGACGCCTGCCACGAACTGGGCACCACGCTGGTCGCCTACAGCCCGCTCGGCCGCGGCTTTCTGACCGGCGCACTGGGCTCCACCGACGCCTTGGCGGACGACGACTTCCGTCGCCGCAGCCCGCGCTTTACCGAGGACGCCATGGCGCACAACCAACGGCTGGTCGACGCGCTCGCCGCCTTCGCTACCGTGCGCGACGCCACGCCGGCACAGATTGCGCTGGCCTGGCTGATCAACAAGCACCCGAACGTGGTGCCCATCCCCGGCACGCGCAAGATCTCGCGCTTGCACGAAAACCTGACCGGCGCCGCTTTGACGTTCAATACCGCCGAGATCGCCGAGCTCGACACGCTGTTCGACCCCGCCGCCGTGGCGGGCGAACGCTATCCGGCGGCCGGCTGGACGGGCATTGAACGCACGTAAGGGAAGACATCGGCAACCGGTGTGCCACGAATGGGACGCTCGCCGGGCGGGCGGTTCGCCGCCCACCTTTACCGTGCGGCGCGATAGTGGGCAGCGAAGCTGACCACCCTACAGAACGGCCAAATCGCCCGCCTCGAACGCGGCCAGCACCCGCCACGCTGACGTCCGAATGATTGTCGTAGGGCGGATAAGCGCGCACGGGCGCTTGAAGTGAACCTCACTTCGGTCTAAAAGACGAATAGCCCACGTCAAACAGGAGCGCCAGGCGAAGCGCCTGCACTACCCCCATGGACCGGATTGATCTGAAAATTCTCGCCGAGTTGCAGAACGACGCCCGGCTGTCGGTCGTCGAGATCTCGCGCCGCGTCGGCCTGACCAAGACGCCGTGCGCCGAGCGCATTCGCCGGCTGGAAAAGAGTGGGGTGATTCGGGGTTACCACGCCGAGCTCGACCCCGAGGCGCTGGATGTCGGCCATGTGGTGATGGTGCAGGTGTTGCTGAGCAGCACCACCGGGCATGATCTCAAGCGCTTCAACGAGGCCGCCCGGGAGATCCCGGAGATCGAGTCCTGCCACATGATCGCAGGCGATTTTGACTATCTGCTGAAGGTCCGAACCCGCGACATTGCGGCCTATCGCGAGGTGATGGGCGACAAGATCTCCGCCCTGCCCTGCGTTCGCCAGACGCACACCTATGTGGTGATGGAGATGGTCAAGGACGCGCACACGCTGCCGCTTTGACCCCTCCTCACTCAGCGGGCAGGCGGCGCATTCGCCGCCAGCCCGCTGCCTCAGGCGCCCATCGTCATCAGGCTGGCATTACCGCCGGCCGCGGCGGTGTTAACACTCAGCGTACGCTCATGCACCAGCCGGGCCAGGTCGTACTCCGGCTCGGCGCGTACCAATGAGGTAATCGGCGCGTCGCGCTCGGCCAGGCGCTGTCGCCAGGCGTCGGCGTCGGCATCCTTGCCATCGAAAAGCACGGCATCGACACCGGCGCCGAGCCAGTCGTCCTCGACCGACACCCAGGCCGTCAGCGTCTTTGGCAGCAGCCCGAGCAGCGCCTGGGCGCTGGCATTGGCGGCGAAGACGATGCGGTTGCCGCTGGCGAGCGCCGCCAATAGCTGATGCACCCGCGCCACCTGGTTGCTGGCCACGCCGGCCACCCGACCACGGGCGACGAAGCGCAGGCTGTTGTCCTCACCGGTGGGCCCGGGCAGATCGAGTTTGAGCCCCGACAGCCGGCGCGCCCGGTAGGCATCGGCGCGATCGCGCAGCACTTGCACATCGTCGCCTTCCAGAATGGCGCGCCCGCCGCCGTCAATCCAGTCGAGCAGCGCCTGGAAGGGCGCCGGATCGTCGATGACCGCCGCGCTCCGGCTGAGCACGGCACCCGGCGTGCGGCGCAGCAGGCGGTGCAGGTAGAGCGGCCCGCCGGCTTTCGGCCCCGTGCCGGAGCGCCCCTCGCCGCCGAAAGGCTGCACGCCCACCACCGCGCCGATCATGTTGCGGTTCACATACATATTGCCCACATGGGCGCGCTCGGCGATGCGCTCGATGCACTCGTCGATACGCGAATGCACGCCCAGCGTGAGGCCATAGCCCGAGGCGTTGATCTGCTCGACCACCTTGTCGATGTCGCGCGCCTTGAAGCGCATGACATGCAGGATGGGGCCGAACTGCTCGCGCGTCAGATCGGCCAGCGAGCCGATCTCGATCACCGTCGGCGCCACGAAGGTGCCTTTGGCGCACTCAGCGCCGAGCGGCATGCGGGTCACGCGGGCGCCTTTGGCCTGCATGTCGGCCACATGGCGCTCCAGATTGGCCTGCGCCTCGGCATCGATCACCGGGCCGATGTCGATGCGCACATCGGCGGTGTTGCCGATCGACAACTCGCGGGTCGCGCCGGCGAGCATCTCCAGCACATGGTCGGCAATGTCGGCTTGCAGACACAGCACGCGCAGCGCCGAGCAGCGCTGGCCGGCGGAGTCGAAGCTGGAGGCGACCACGTCAGCCACCACCTGCTCGGGCAGCGCGGTGGAGTCGACGATCATCACGTTCTGACCGCCGGTTTCGGCGATCAGCGGCACATCTCCGCCACGCGCGGCCACGGTGCGATTGATGATGTTGGCCACCTCGGTGGAGCCGGTGAACATCACCCCGCGCACCCGCGCATCGCCCACCAGCGCGGCGCCCACGGTTTCGCCGGGGCCGGGCAGGAGTTGCAGCGCGGCGTCCGGCACGCCGGCTTCGCGGAACAGGCGCACCGCGGCGGCGGCGATCAGCGGCGTCTGCTCGGCCGGTTTGGCGAGCACCGGGTTGCCGGCGGCCAGGGCCGCAGCCACCTGACCGGAGAAGATGGCCAGCGGGAAATTCCACGGGCTGATGCACAGCACCGGCCCGACCGGGCGATGGGCGCCATTGTCGAACTCGGCAGCCTGCGCGGCGTAGTAGCGGCAAAAGTCGACCGCCTCGCGCAACTCGGCCACGGCGTTGAGCCACGACTTGCCGGCTTCGCGCACGGCCAGTGCAATCAGGGCCGGGCCGTCGCGTTCCATCAGGTCGCCCGCTCGCGCGATGATGGCCGCGCGCTCGGCGGGCGCACGCATGGCCCAGGGGTCGGCCACCGCGTCGGCCGCGGCGAGCGCGACATCCACATCGGCGAGCGTCGCTTCGAGCACGGCCCCGACGGTGTCCGAATGATCGGCCGGATTCAGCACCGGGCGCGCCGCATCGGCGGACGCGCTCGGCAAGGCGTCGGCCAGCATGGGGGCGGCCTCAAATCGCCGGCCGGCGCTCTTGGCCAGCGCCTCGGCAAGACGCGCGCGCACGCCTTCGTTCGACAGGTCATAGCCAGCGGAATTCGTGCGCCCGGCACCATACAGCTCGGCCGGCAGAACAATTTTCGGATGTGGCGCGCCGCTCAGTCGGGCGGCCTCTTCGACCGGATCGGCGATCAGCTCTTCGATCGGCACATTCTCATCGACGATACGATTCACAAAACTGGTGTTGGCGCCATTTTCGAGCAAGCGGCGCACCAGATAGGCGAGCAGCGTCTCGTGGCTGCCCACCGGTGCGTAGATGCGCACCAAGCGGGCAATCTCGCGGCTGCTCACGACCTGATCGTAGAGCGGCTCGCCCATGCCGTGCAGGCACTGGAACTCGTAGCTGCCTTTGGTGTAGTCGGGCCCGGCCATGTGCATGATCGCCGCCATGGTCTGGGCGTTGTGGGTGGCAAACTGCGGGTAGATGCGCGCGCGCGCATCGAGCAGCTTCTGCGCGCAGGCGAGGTAGGACACATCGGTGAACACCTTGCGGGTGAACACCGGATAGCCGTCGAGCCCGTCAATCTGGGCGCGCTTGATCTCGGCGTCCCAGTAGGCGCCTTTCACCAGGCGCACCATCAGCCGCTGACCACTGCGTTCGGCCAGGTCGATGATGAAATCGAGCACGAACGGCGCCCGCTTCTGGTAGGCCTGAACCACAAAACCGAGTCCGGCCCAGCCGGCCAGCTCATCATCCATGGCCAGGGCTTCGAGCAGGTCGAGTGACAGCTCGAGGCGGTCAGCCTCTTCGGCGTCGATGTTCAGACCGATATCGAAGGAGCGCGCCAGCAGGCACAGCGCTTTGACCCGCGGCAGCAGTTCGGCCATGACGCGATCGGGCTGCGACCACACATAGCGCGGGTGCAGCGCCGAGAGCTTGATCGAAATGCCATTGCCGTCGACCACGCCGCGGCCCTTTGAATCCTTGCCGATGGCCTCGATGGCGCCGACATAGGCGTCCAAATAGCGCTGGGCGTCTTCAGCCGTCATGGCCGCCTCGCCCAGCATGTCAAAAGAGTACCGGTAACCGCGCTTCTCGGTGGCCTTGCCGCGCGTCAGCGCTTCGTCGATATCGCGACCGGTCACGAACTGCTCGCCGAGCATGCGCATGGCCAGATCCATGCCCTTGCGGATCAGCGGTTCGCCGCCACGCTGCATCAGCCGGGTCAGCGCGGTGCCGAGGCTCTGCTCGCTGCTGGTGGCCACCAGCCGACCGGTCACCAGCAGCCCCCAGGTGGCCGCGTTGACGAACAACGAGGGACTGTTGCCGAGGTGGGCACGCCAGTCGCCGTCCGACAGCTTGTCGCGGATCAGGCGGTCAGCGGTGGCCTTGTCGGGCACACGCAGCAGCGCTTCGGCCAGACACATCAGGGCCACGCCTTCCTGGCTCGACAGCGAAAATTCCTTCATCAGCGCATCGACGCCGCTGGAGCGACTGCGGTCGCCGCGCAGGCCGGCGACCAACCGGCCGGCCAGCGCATGGACCTTGTCTTGCAGCTCGGGCGCCAGACGCGCGGCCTCGACCAGCGGCGGCACACATTCGGGCTCGGGGCTGCGGTAGTGGGCGGTGATGCGCTCGCGCAGCGCGTTGCGCGGCGTGCTCGGCAGCGCGGCGGCCGCCGGGTTCATCGTAGCGATAGTCATGGATCAGAACTCCAATCTTGCCCGGCCGGGGCGGGGTGCACCGGCCGGGAGGTATCGAAAGGCCAGTGGATTCAGTGGAAACGCTTGATCTCGCCGGACGCCAGCTTGGCCTGGTATTGCGCCAGTTCGCGCTTGACCACGGGCATCAGCAGGTAGAGGCCGATCACGTTGGGGATGGCCATGGCGAAGATCATCGAGTCGGAGAAGTCGATGACCGGGCCGAGGCTCATGCTCGCGCCGATCACCACGCAGATGCAGAAGAACAGCTTGTAGATGTTCTCGACCGTCTTGTTCTCGCCGAACAGATACGTCGTCGCCTTCAGGCCGTAGTAGGACCACGAGATCATGGTCGAGAAGGCGAACAACACCACCGCCACCGCCAGCACCACCGGGAACCACGGGAAGGCGGTCGCAAACGCGGCCGAGGTCAGCTCGACACCGGTCAGGCCGGAGTCCAGCGTACCGCTGACCACGATCACCACGGCCGTCATGGTGCAAATCACCACGGTGTCGATGAAGGGCTCGAGCAGCGCGACGAAGCCTTCGGTCACCGGCTCCTTGGTGCGCACCGCCGAGTGGGCGATGGCCGCCGAGCCGATGCCGGCCTCGTTCGAGAACGCCGCCCGTTTGAAGCCCTGGATCAGCGCGCCGAGCACGCCGCCGGCCACCCCTTCGCCGGTAAACGCGCCGGAGACAATCTGACCAAACGCCCAACCGATCTTGTCGTAGTTGGAGATCATGATGACGATGCCGGCGCCGACATAGATGGCCGCCATGAAGGGCACGATTTTCTCGGTGACATGGGCGATCGACTTCAGACCGCCGATGATCACCATGCCCACCACCACCGCCAGCACCAGACCGATCAACCAGCCCTTGTCCGCAAAGAAGCTGGCGTCGCCGCCGGTGACGTTGGCAATTTGCTGCGCCGCCTGGTTGGCCTGGAACATGTTGCCGCCACCGATCGCGCCGCCGATGCAACACACCGAGAAGATCGCTGCCAGTGCACGCCCGAGGCCCGGCTTGCCGAGGTCGGCAAAGCCACGCGACAGGTAATACATCGGGCCGCCGGAAATGGTGCCATCGGCGTTCTCGCGCCGAAACTTCACACCCAGCGTGCATTCAGTGAACTTGGAGGCCATGCCGAGCAGGCCGGCCAGAATCATCCAGAAAGTCGCGCCGGCGCCGCCGATGGACACGGCCACCGCCACACCCGCGATATTGCCCAGCCCGACCGTTGCCGACAGCGCGGTGGTCAGAGCCTGAAAGTGCGACACCTCGCCCGCATCGTTGGGGTCGGCATAGCGCCCACGCACCAGATCGAGCGAGTGTTTGACCCCGCGAAACTGGATAAAGCCAAAGTAGATCGAGCACACCGCCGCCGCGGTAATCAACCAGCCGACAATCAGCGGAAACGACACGTCGCCGATCTGGACCGAGTAGAAAATGATGCTCACGATGAAGTTGGATACGGGGGCCACCGCAGCATTGATCGCCGCGTCGATGCCGCCGCCTTCTTGCGCCAGCGCGAGCGCGGGCGTCAGCGCGGCCACGATGGCGGCGCCCAGCTTGAAAATGGACATGGATTGTCTCCTGCGTATTTTTATAATGGGGTGCGCGTCGATCGGACGCACGAGACTCAGGGCACGACCGTGACCGGCACCGGCGAGGCCTGAATCAGCGAGATGCCCAGCGTGCCCATGAAGCGCGACGCCAGGTTCGAGGTGCCCTTGCGGCCGACGACAATGATCGAGTCAGGGTACTTGCCCGCGATCTCGCACATGATCTCGGCCGGGTCGCCATAGCGCACTTCGCTGCTCACGCTCAGCCCGTCGGTGCGCAGCTTCTCGCACACCGGATCGACCACCGCTCTGGCGCGGATCACCTCTTTTTCGCGCAGCTTGTGTCGCTCGGCGATCTCTTCCATGGTCAGAAAGCTGTAGGGCGACCACTCCAGCACATGGACCACCAGCACCGCAGCGCCCCGCCCCTTGGCCGCCCTGGAGGCAAACTCGAGCGCACGCTCGGATGGTTTGGTTCCGTCGTATCCGACGATGAATGTCTTGATCATGGTTCGGCTCCTCCTCTTGAGTGAGTGCCGGCCCCGGTTTTTCTGAACAGGCCGACGAACCAATTATGGTTCGATAATCGCAGCCAATGGCTCCATAATCTCCATTTATAAGACCATATAGTTTTGTTTTTTTTCGAAATTCAGACGTTTAGCCTGCAATGCGTAACAAGTGCAGCGCTCATCGCCAGCCCCCGCCGCGGGGCGGCACTGAGCCCACCGCCGATCACTCGGTCGGAGACGTTCAGCCATCAGGGGCGAAAGCACCGCGGAGAACGCACAGGGCCGGGCGCCCGTCGGGCCACACCGCGCCAAACGCAGGGCGGATAAGCGCAGTGCATCCACCGAACAACGCTACGACGCGGCACCGATGGCGGATGCGCCTGCGGCTTATCCGCCCTGCGGCGTCTTGAAACGCCTGGCGAACGCCTGTGCGTCGGCCAGGAATGCGACCGCATCCTCGCCAAAGCCGGCGTAGTGCGTCCGCAGCGCCTCGCCGCAGCCGAGGAAGGCGTCTGGGCGTTTGAGACGGCGGGCGATACGATCGAGCGCGTAGACGATGGAGTCCACCTCGCGGTAGGAACTCAGCCAGTCGTGCTCGGCCATGCGGGCAACCACCGGCGCGGCGCGCGCGGGCAGCCGATGGCGGTGCGCCGCGAGCAGGGCGTACTGCCGGGCGGCGTAGTCGGGCAGCGCTTCACCGGGATGCCAGATCGGCCACTCGGCGGCCAGAAAATGATCGTAGAACATATCGACCATCACCCCGGCAAAGCGCCGGTGCGGGCCGGTCACGCGTTCGCGGGAGCGCTGGAAGGCCGGGTGGCTGTCGGCGAAGGCGTCGATCGCACGGTGTAGCGCGACGCCGCCGGCGATGTCGGCCGGCAGATCGCCGGGCAGCGCGCCTTTCACAAAGTCGCCCGCCACCGCGCCCAGCCGCGCGCCTTCGTCCGGCCCGGCCAGCCACAGGTGGGCGAGAAAATTCACTCCGCCAGCCCCTCGCGCAGCCAGTCCATGAACTCGGCCACTTCGGGGCGCCCCTGATCGGCGGTGGCGCAGGTGACGTAGTAACTGAGGGGCGAGACGGTGGTCACCTCGGTGATCGGCACCAGTCGGCCCGAATCGAGCCAGGCCGCCGCCAGGCGGCGCGGGCTGATCGCCACGCCGAGGCCGGCACTGGCCGCTTCGAGCAGCATGCCCAGGTCGTTGAAGACCGCGCCGCGCTCGGGCTCGGACGCCGGCAAGCCGGCCGCCTGCAGCCACGCGCCCCATGGCAACAGCGGCGAACGCAGCAAGGTGGCAGCGGCCACATCGGCCACGCTGCGCAGCCCGTGGGCGGTGATGTAGGTGGGTGCGGCCAGGGGGCCGAGACGGTCTTCGAACAGACGATGAACCACGCCGCTCAGCTCCTTGCCATCGCTCCAGCGAATCGCCACATCGGCCGGCTCGGTGACTTCGGCGAGTAAGGGGTTGCCGACGTGGACTTCCAGATCGATGTCGTCGCGGTCCTGCAAAAAGGCGGGCAGGCGCGGCATGAGCAACTGGCGGGCGAAGGTCGGCGGGGCGGACACCCGCAGGCGCACCCTACCCGCGGCAATGCGCCCGCCCGAATGGGCCAGCGCGGTGAAGGCTTCGCGCACCTGGGCGAGGTACATGCGCCCGCCGGTGGTCAGACGCACGCCAGTCGAGCTGCGCTCGAACAACTGCATCGCCAATTGCTGCTCAAGCTGACGGATGCGATGGCTGACCGCGCTGGGCGTCACGCACAACTCTTCAGCCGCCGGCGCAAAACCGCCCAGACGCGCCGCGGCCTCGAAAGCGGCCAGGGCATGCATGGGCGGTACGCGGCGAAACAGGGGTTCGGTGCTCACGGCAGGACTCGTCTGACGGAATCCGGCCATTGCACCACAAATTGCCGGCGCGGACGATGTGCGGCCGGCGCCAGCGACCGATCAACTGCCCTTCGGCAGGCGCCCCATCAAATAGAAGGGCTCGTTCGGCGGAGTGCCGGTGAGGTGCACCAGGCGGTTGCTCATGGCAAAGAAGGCGGTGATGGCGCCAATGTCCCAGATCGCCTCGTCGTCAAAGCCATGCTCGCGCAATGCGGCCATGTCGGCGTCCTCAACCGCGCCGCCGTTGGTCGACAGCTTCATGGCGAAGTCGAGCATCGCACGCTGGCGGTCGGTGATTTCGGCCTTGCGATAGTTGGTGGCGAGCTGGTCAGCCACACGCGCGTTCTTGGCGCGAATGCGCAGCACGGCACCGTGCGCCACCACGCAGTACAGGCAGTTGCCGGCACCCGAGGTGGCCACCACGATCATCTCGCGCTCAGCCTTGGTCAGGCCCTCGTTCTTTTCCATCAGCGCATCGTGGTAGTCAAAAAACGCGCGGAACTCGGCCGGGCGATGCGCCAGCATGAGAAACACATTGGGGATGAAGCCGGCCTTCTCCTGCACACCGAGGATGCGCTCGCGCACATCGTCGGCCAGGTCGGTGAGTTCGGGCACGGGAAAACGGCTGATACGGTCAGACATGGGAACACTCCAGAGTCACACATCAAACACGCCGGGCGGTATGAGCCGCCCGGCACGGGTTTAGCGATTCACATCCACCACGACACGACCGCGAATGGTGCCAGCCATCAGCTCGCCCGCCGCGTCGATCGCCTCAGACAACGCGATTTCGCGGGTGATGAGCTCCAGCTTGCTCACATCCAGATCGGTCGCCAGACGGTTCCAGGCGTCAATACGGTCAGCCTTGGGTGCCATCACGCTGTCGATCCCCGCCAGCGTCACGCCCCGCAAAATGAAAGGCGCGACCGAGGACGGGAAGTCCATGCCCTGCGCCAGACCGCAGCAAGTGACCACGCCGCGGTACTTGGTGGTGGCGCACACATTGGCCAGGGTGTGGCTGCCGACGGTATCCACGGCACCGGCCCAGCGCTCCTTGCCCAGCGGACGGCCCGGCTCGGTGAACATGGCGCGATCCACAATCTCGGCGGCGCCCAGCGTCTTCAGATACTCGCCTTCGGCCGGGCGGCCGGTCGAGGCCACCACGGTGTAGCCCAGCTTGGCCAGAATCGCCACCGCCACGCTGCCCACGCCACCGGCCGCGCCAGTGACCAGAATCTCGCCCTTGTCCGGCGTCACGCCATGGCGCTCAAGCGCCATCACGCAAAGCATGGCGGTATAACCGGCGGTGCCGATCGCCATCGCCTGCGCGGGGGAGAACGCTGCGGGCAGCGGCACCAGCCAGTCGCCCTTCAAGCGCGCCTTCTGCGCCAGACCGCCCGGATGGACTTCACCCACACCCCAGCCGTTGAGCACCACCGCATCGCCGACCTTGAAGTCAGCATGCGAGCTGGCCATCACCGAACCGGCCAGATCCACGCCCGGCACCATCGGAAACCGACGCACCACCGGCCCCTTGCCGGTAATCGCCAGACCATCCTTGTAGTTCAGGGTCGAGTACGCGACCTTGACGGTCACGTCGCCCTCGGGCAGATCCTCGTCGTTCTGGTCCTTCAATTCGGCGCGGTAGCCGGCCTCGTCCTTGTTGATCACGATTGCTTTATACATAGTGTTCTCCTCTCTCTTTGCGACCCATCGTTGGGGCCAAACCAATTAGACCGATCGTCTATTTCCGGTCAAAAAAATGTCACCGTGTGACTGCGGTAAAGAAGCCGTCGGTAAAACAGCGCAGCGGTGTGTCGCTACGCATCAGGCGCGCCCGCAGCACCGCGCCCTCCCAACCCACCCAGAAAAACGCCGCCCAGTGCTCGCAATCGAGCTCCGGCGCCAACGTGCCTTCCGCCTGCGCCGCGCGCAAACACTGCGCCAACCGCGCCTGCCAGTCGGCAAACACCGCCTCCAGCCGATCGCGATACGACTCCGGCAAGGCACTCATCTCCTGCCCCAGATTGCCAATCAGGCAACCGCGTCGGAACTCATGCCGCGCAATCCCCGCCGCCGCGTCATCCACAAAATCCGAAATCCGCAACAAGGCCGGCCGATCCGCCGCCAGAAACCAGCGGTCCAGCTTACGTGCAAAGTAGTCGGCGTAGGCCGCGATCACCGCATGGCCAAAGGCTTCCTTGCTCTCAAAGTAATGATAGAACGAGCCCTTGGGCACGCCCACCTTCTTCAAGACTTCTTCAATCCCGGTCGCCGAAAACCCCTTCTCCGTCAGCGTCGCCATGCCACAACGCACCAGCGCATCGCGGGTGTCGAATTGATCATCCTGTCGTTTTGGGGGGCGGCCGCGACGGCGCGGCTCGGTGGTGTGTTCGGTCATGGAGTGAATATTAGACCGACCGTCTAGAAAAGCAAGATATTTTTTCTTTCCGACAACTTCCATCCCCCGAACATCGTTTCGCAAGTCGACATTCTGACGCTCCGGCACAGGCTCAACCGACCACGGCCAGCCTCCGGCACCGCCATCGGCATGACGATTCGCGTGTCCCGATCATGTCGCACAACTGTTTCAGCGCTGTCCTGGCTTTCTTGATTGAAGCGAATTGCTGCGCCGCACCGCGGCTCACCGAAATTTCCGGGGTACGACACCCACCAAGGCCGGAACGCCCGCCGACAAAAGCGATGACGCCGGCCAGCAAAAATCCGTTCGCATAATCCAGAAGAGTGGCCCGCTTGTTGCAAAAGAGCGGAAAAGAAAAATTTCAACCACGCGAAGGAGACATGAATGAAGTGTGACCACCCAGACAAGGCGGCCGGTTGCGGTGCCACGTGCAACCAGGCCAGACGAGCCGCGCTGAAATTGTGCGCAGGGGCGGTGATCGGACTGGTGGCCACCGGCAAGGACAGCGCGTACGCCAACGACGCGGCCACGAGCCGGCCTCAGGCCGGCGACCGACTGGTCCTGGCCGATGGTGACTCGGGCGCCACGACCCCGCTGGATCTGGCCGGCATCGCCGTAGGCGACAAGCCGCTGTTCGCCTATCCGTTTGACCCCGCCACCGGCACCTTGCGCGATGGCTCCCGGCTCAACCGTGTTGTGCTGATCCGGCTGGATCCGGCCGGGTTGGATGAGCGCACCCGCGGCCGGTCCGCCGATGGCGTCCTCGCCTATTCGGCCGTCTGCACGCATCAAGGCTGCGACGTCACCGAGTACAACCCGGACGAGAACGTCCTGTTCTGCTTTTGCCATTTTTCGAAATTTCATCCGGCACATGGCGGAGAAGTTGTCGGGGGCCCCGCGCCACGCAATCTGCCGATGTTGCCGCTCCGTCTTGAAGGTAGCCAACTGGTCGTTGCCGACACCTTCACTTCCCGACCCGGCGTCACCTCGTAAGGAAACCGCCGCGTTTTTTGCTCGACCCACCAAGAAGAACTGCAGGAGACACTACATGCACAAGCATCTGAAACCCCTCGTCGCCGCACTCATGCTCGCACCGGCGGTCGCGCTGGCCGCGCTGCCGCCCTACTCCGCCGTGACCGACCAGCGCCTCGACAAACCCGAGCCACACAACTGGCTGTCCTACCGCGGCAACTACGCGGGCTGGGGCTACAGCCCATTGAGCCAGATCACCCCGGAGAACGTGGGCAAGCTGACGCTGGCCTGGCAATACTCGACCGGCATGACAGAAGGACACCAGTCACCGCCGATGGTCAACAACGGCTACATGTACATCACGACACCAAACAACCAGGTGATCGCGATGGAAGCCGCGACGGGCAAGGAGCTTTGGCGTTACAAGAAAGCGATCCCCGAGGAACTGCAGCAGCTGCACCCGACCAACCGCGGCGTGGCGCTGTACGGTGATCGCGTGTATCTGGCGACGACCGATGCCAACCTGGTGGCGCTGGACGCAACGACCGGCAAGGAGCTGTGGCGCACTCAGGTGGCCGATTGGCGCAAGGGTTACTACATGACGCTCGCGCCGCTGGCCGCCAAGGGCAAGATCATGATCGGCTCGTCCGGCGGTGAATACGGCATCCGCGGCTTTGTCGCAGCCTTCGACGCGGAGACCGGCAAGGAAGCGTGGCGCACCTATACCATCCCCGCGCCGGGCGAGCCGGGCGGCGACACCTGGCCGGGTGATACCTACAAACACGGCGGCGGCTCGGTGTGGATCACCGGCACCTATGACGCCGACACCAACATTGCCTACTGGGGCGTCGGCAACGCCGGGCCGTGGATGCCGGACACCCGCGCCGGCGACAACCTGTACGCCAACTCCACCATTGCACTCGACGTCGACACCGGCAAGCTCAAGGGCTACCACCAGTATCACCACAACGATGCCTGGGACTGGGACGAGGTGTCCGCCCCGCTGCTGATCGACATGCCGTACAAGGGCCGCAATATCAAATCCCTGGTGCATGCCGGGCGCAACGGTTACCTGTGGGTGCTCGACCGCGAAAAGGGCGGCAAGATCGGCTTCGTGGACGCCTGGCCGTTCGTTGAACAGAACGTGTTCAAGAGCATCGATCCGAAAACCGGCCGGCCGACCTACGACCCGGCGCACACGCCCGGCACCGGCAAGACGGTGAATTTCTGTCCGTCGCTGTGGGGTGGCAAGGACTGGCCGCCCGAGGCCTACAACCCGAAAACGGGCCTGCTCTACATCCCGGCCAACAACCACCTGTGCTCTGAGCTCACCGGTGAGCCGACCAAGTATCAGGAAGGGCAGCTCTACATCGGCGTCGCGATCCAGGGGATTCTCACCAACGTGAGGATGGGCGAGAAAGCGAAAAAGTCGGTGGGTGAAGTGCAGGCCTGGGACATCAAGACCGGCAAGCAGGTGTGGACCCACACCTACCCCGAGATGAACTGGGGCCCGCTGCTGACCACCGGCGGCAACCTGCTCTTCGGCGGCGGCACCAACGACCGCGAATTCCGCGCCTTTGATGCCACCAGCGGCAAACAGCTGTGGCAATTCCCGGCGCCGTCCGGCGTCACCGGCGTGCCGTCGAGCTTCGAAGTCGATGGCGAGCAGTACATCGCCGTTCAGGCCGGCTGGGGCGTGGATGCCCAGCGCATGCAAGGCGCATTCGATGCCGTGCTGCCCCACAAGACCGTCGTTCCTCAGGGCGGCGTGCTGATGGTGTTCAAGCTCTCCCGCTAATCCGTTTCTCCGCTTCGTAACGCATCCCGATCCGCCAAAAGGCGGATCGCGGGATCACTGTCGCCAAAAAATCCGAATAAGACAAAGGAAAACATCATGACTAAACACTCATCACACGTGCGCCACCTGCTGGTCGGCAGCGCCCTGATCCTGTCCGGCCTGTCGGGTGTCGCCCAGGCACAGACCACCTTCGACGTGATCGGCCCGCACGAGTACGAGCTGCCGGTTGGCTTCGACCCGTTCAACGTCTTTGTGCAATACGCCTATGTTCAGCGCAACAACCGGACATTCAACACTGACGGCGACCGCGTCAAAGGCTCCGGCAGCACCGCCATCGTGGGCCTGTCGAAATACGTCCGCTTCTGGACCCCGGAATCGAACCCGAACATCGGTCTCGCCTACGAGGTCATCGTCCCCGAAATCAGCGTGCGCGATCACAGCGCCAATACGCAGACCAGCGGTCTCGGCGACCCGTTGACCGGCTTCGCCATCTGGTACAAGCCCACGCCCAACAGCACGCTCGGCTTCCAGTCCTTCATCCAGATCCCTGCCGGCAGCTCCGCGGTCAGCGACACCAACTGGAAGAACCTCTCCAGCGTGCTGTGGGATGTTCGCCTGACGGATCGTCTCGGCTGGACGGCGGACGCCGGCTTTGTGTTCCAGGGCGAAAAGACCAACGGTACAAAACCCGGCACGTCCTTCCACACCAACCATCGTCTGGGCTACCGCGTGAGCTATCTGGTCGAGCCCTTCGTGGCGCTGGACTACGAACGCACGGCCAAGACCTCGACGGTGGCCGGCAGCCATGTGCTCGACGCTGGCGTGGGCCTGATGCTGCATACCTTCGACAACCAGTCCATCACCGTGCGCTATTCCAAAAGCGTCAGCGGTGAAAACCATGCCGCCAACAACAGCCTCAACCTCAAGTACGCCTACGTCTGGTAAGCGCGCAGGCCGGCCCTGGCCGGCCTGACATCCAGATCACCAAGGAGACAACCATGAAATTCCTTCACGCCCTTGCATTGAGCATTGCCCTGCTGGTCGCGCTTTGGGTCTACCTGAGCGTCGGCAACCCGGAACTGCGCTTCACCCCCTGGATCGGCTTCGTCGCCTGGGCCGCCTACTTCGCCGCCGGTGGTGGCGCGGACGGGGTGCGCAAGTCGATCGCCGCCGGGCTGGCCGGTGCGCTGCTGACCGCTGTCACGCTGTTCGGCGTTCAGGCGCTCGGTGGCAGCCTGGTCGTCCTGATCGGCCTGGTCGCGATCCTGGCCTTTGTCCTGGTCGCGATGGCCGACATCCCCCTGCTGGCCTACACGCCCGCCGCCTTCCTGGGCGCCGCGTGCTTCTTCGGGTCGGGCGCCAAGCTGGATGTCAGCGCGGTGTTCGTCGGCCTGACCTGGTGCCTCGGCGTGCTGTTCGGCCTGATGTCCGAGCAGATCGGAAAACGCCTCGCCCGCCCGGCCTGAACGCCCTCCCATCGCCGACTCAAGCTGCAAACCCCCTGTCGAACAACGAACGAACTTGTATTTCTTTGGAGAAAAACATGACAAGGAAACTGGAAAATTTCATCAATGGCCGCTTTGTCAGCGGCGACGGACTTGAACACATCGAGGTCCGCAACCCCGCCAACGGCGACGTGCTCGCACATTTTCCGCTCTCGAGCGAAGCCGTGACCGAAGAAGCCTTGCTCGCGGCGCGGCGTGCGCAGCCGGCCTGGGCGGCCTTGCCGGCCATCCAGCGGGCCGGCTATCTGCGCAAGATCGCCAGCCTCATTCGCAAAAATGCCGAATCACTGGCCGACACCATCACTCGCGAGCAAGGCAAGATCCTCGGCCTGGCCCGGGTGGAGGTCGGCTTCACGGCCGACTACATGGACTACATGGCCGAATGGGCGCGTCGCATCGAAGGCGAGGTGATTCCCAGCGACCGCATTGGCGAAACCATTTTCCTGATGCGCCGCCCCATCGGTGTCACGGTCGGCATCCTGCCCTGGAACTTCCCCTTCTTCCTCATCGCCCGGAAGATGGCGCCGGCGTTGGTGACCGGCAACACGATCGTCATCAAACCCAGCGAAGAGACACCGATCAACGCCTTCGACTTCGCCCGACTCGTCGAACAGGCCGAACTGCCACCCGGGGTGTTCAACCTCGTCGGGGGCGATGGCGCAGGGGCCGGTGCACACCTGACCGCGTCCCGTGAGGTCAATCTCATCAGCTTCACCGGCTCCGTCGCCACCGGCAAACGCATCATGGCCGCCGCCGCCCCGAACCTGACACGCGTCAACCTGGAACTCGGCGGCAAGGCACCGGCCATCGTCACCGCCAAGGCAGACCTCGATCTGGCTGCCAAGGCGATCTGCGACTCCCGGGTGATCAACACCGGGCAAGTGTGCAACTGCGCCGAACGGGTCTATGTCGAACGGGCCGTTGCCAGGGAGTTCACCGAAAAAGTGACCCGGCTGATGGCGGATGTGCGCTTTGGCGACCCCATCGCGGACCCCGCCGTGCATATGGGACCGCTGGTCAACAAGCAGGGCCTGGACAAGATTGCCGCCATGGTCAACCGCGCCCGTGGCGATGGTGCCGAGGTCATTCTCGGCGGCAGCGTGGCGCCGGGCGACAAGGGCTATCACTATTTGCCTACGGTTCTGGTCGACTGCCGGCACGAGATGGAGATCATGCGCGCCGAGATCTTCGGCCCGGTGTTGCCGATCCAGATTGTCGATAGCCTCGACGAAGCCATCGCTTACGCCAACGACTCCGATTTCGGTCTGACCTCGTCCATCTTCACGCGTGATCTGAAGGAAGCCATGCACGCCTGCAACGGCCTGCAATTCGGCGAGACCTATGTGAACCGCGAGCACTTTGAGGCCATGCAGGGCTTTCACGCGGGTCGACGCCACTCCGGCATCGGCGGCGCCGACGGCAAACACGGTTTGCTCGAATACACCGAGACGCAAGTCGTGTACATGCAGCACGGCTGATCACCCGGCGACGGACCGCCCAGAGCACGACCTCCTCCTTTGGCCGGCTGCGTCCGCGCAGCCGCCGCTTTTTCTCGCGCAAACCGGCTTTTAGCTACAACATCCACAAAGTTGCTTGATGCCGCCAGGGACGGCACCTACCATTCACCGACACATCGAAAGAAATATAACGGACATGGCTACGGTCAATGCTCCAAGGTGGGGAGACCACAACAATGCATTCGCTATTCAACACAACGCACCGTGGCCACGACATGGCCGCCGTTGCATTGCCAAACATGGCAGAGCGACTGGCGCGATCGCGCCGACGCTCGACCCACGAGTACCGTCTGGACGCGGGGGCGCGCAGTACCGAACAGGTTTTGTCACGCTCAGAACTGTCCCAACTGAAAGACAGCAACGAGCACCTGTTACGCGCCGCAGTGCCTGGCATCGACTGGCTGCACCAGCAACTGGGCGACCTGGGCTATTGCCTGCTGCTCACCGATTTTGGCGGGGCAACCCTTGAGGTGCGCGCAAGCGGCCAACGCGTAGATCAGTTCTCTTCAGCGGGACTGCGTGAAGGGGCGTGCTGGTCAGAGCCGAATCAAGGCACCTGCGGCGTCGGTACCGCCATCGCCGACAAGGCACCCGTTCTGGTGCACGGCGATCAGCACTACCTGCTTCAAAACCACAGCATCAGTTGCGCGGCAGTGCCGATGTTCGGGCCGGCACAGCAACTGCTCGGTGTGCTCAACGCCACCGCCTGCACGCACGATGCCCAGAAATTTGGTCAAGCGCTGGCCTACCGGCTCACCTTGCAGACCGCGGCCAGGATCGAACAGTCCATCTTCATGTCGCACTATTCCGAGTACTGGATCGCTCGCGTGAAGCGGCAACTCGACGACTGGGAGGCCGAGCCGGATGACCTCATCGCGTTTGACGAATGCGGACGGGTTGTCGGTGCGAGCTGGCGGCTCAAGCAGCGCCTCGGCCAGCAGGAATGGCGAATAGAGGACATTCTCGATTGCTCGGTTGAGGGGTTGATCGATTTTGCATGCGCTCATCCCGGCACCCCTCTGAGGGTGGCCGCCAGTGGCGGCGACGGGGCGCTTTTTGCGCAGATCAACGCGCCGAGACGAGCGGCGCGTCGATCATCGGCAACGCCGGCCCCACCGGAAGTGAAGCGGACCATCCCGGGCGCGGGCGATGCCACCGAAGATCTTCGTCGTCTCGAGCGGCTACTCAACGCCAAGGTGCCGATTCTGCTTCTCGGCGAAACGGGCTCAGGCAAAGAGTTCAACGCAAAGATCATCCATGCCCGCAGTCGCCGACGGGACCAGCCGTTTATCGCCATCAACTGTGCCGCAATTCCGGAAACGCTGATTGAGAGCGAGCTGTTCGGCTATCGGGAAGGCGCGTTTACCGGCGCGCGAGCCAAAGGCTGCGTGGGGAAAATTGCCCAGGCCGACGGTGGCACCCTGTTTCTCGACGAGATCGGCGACATGCCCCTGGCCTTGCAGACCCGCCTGCTCCGGGTGCTGGCCGAAGGCGAGGTGCTTGCGCTTGGCGCAGACAAGCCAAGAACAGTAGATATTTCCGTCATCTGCGCAACCCATCGCGACCTTTCCGCGATGGTGCGCGACGGGCTGTTCCGCGAGGACCTCTACTATCGACTCAATGCCGCGACCGTTCGCCTGCCACCATTGAGGGAGCGCGACGATGTCGCCGAACTGATCCGAAGCGTCTTCGCGGAAGAATGCAAAATCGCCAGTCGTTCGCTGAGCATGTCGCCCCACGTCGAGGACGGTTTGCTGGTGTACCAATGGCCAGGCAATATCCGCGAATTACGCAACGTCCTCCGATACGCCATCGCGGTGTGTCCGTCGGAAGAGGTCGGCTGGGCAGACCTCCCCGAGAACTTCCGGGCGCAGGTGCCTGAAACGGTGAACGACCGGCGGCGAGCCCATCTGCCCGGCAGCGGCGGGAGTGGGCAGCCCTCGGAGAGCGACATCATCCTGAGCGCATTGAAGCGAACGCAGTGGTGCGTGAGCGCCGCCAGCCGCTTCCTTGGCGTGTCGCGCTCTACCCTGTATCGACGGCTCAACGAACACGGCATCGAGGTACCACCAAAATAAGCCGCGCCACGACTCGCAGGGCACGACCAGCGGCGTGCACCGAAAAGAGGCGACACCCCTGGCGCTCCCACTTGGCCCACCTCAAAGCCCTCACGCCCAATCTCGGCTAACATCCGCCGCTGATCAAACCACTCTCAGGAACCCCGATGAAACGCACCCTGCTTTCCGCCGCACTGATGACCCTGGCCCTGACCGCCCACGCGGCCGACACCGTCGAACTGAAAACGCTGGAGCAGAAGATCGGCTACGGCGCCGGCATGCAGATGGGCCAGACGCTGATCACCAGCGGCATGGACATGGACGAGGCGGCGGTGATTCAGGGTTTGAAAGATGCGCTGGCCGGACGCGATCCGCGCCTGTCGGGGCGTGACATGCGCGAGGCCTTCGTGATCGGGCAGGAGAAGGCGGATCAGAAGAAGATCATGCGCGGTCAGGCGAACCTGGACGAAGGCCTCGCCTACCTTGCAAAAAACGGCAAGGAAAAGGGCGTGATCACCACGAAGAGCGGCCTGCAGTACAAGGTGCTCAAGGCGGGTACGGGAAAGACGCCGAGCAAGGACGATACGGTGGTGACGCACTACACCGGCAAGCTGCTCGACGGCACGGTGTTCGACAGCTCGCGCGAGCGCGGCGAGCCGGCGAGCTTCCAGGTGAGCCAGGTGATTAGCGGCTGGACCGAAGTGCTTCAGTTGATGAAGGAAGGCGCGCGCTACGAGGTGGTGATTCCGTCCGAGCTGGCCTATGGCACCTCGGGCGCAGGCGGCAAGATCGGCCCGAACGCTGCGCTGATCTTCGACGTTGAGCTGATTTCGGTGAAGTAATCCCGGTGGCCGTCCGCTGTGGGCGGGCGGCCATTCAATGACTTCAGGCCTTCTTCAGATAGCAGGCCTTGAGCATGAAGCTGCCGGCGTCGGTTTTGCAGTCGACTTCATGATCACCGCCGACGAGGCGGATTTTTTTGATCTTGGTGCCGACCTTGAGCGTGGTGGAGGAGCCCTTCACCTTCAAATCCTTGATCAGCACCACCGAGTCGCCATCGGCCAGCACGGTGCCGTTGGCATCCTTGACCTCGCCATCGCCGCTCGCCTCGGCCGTTGCGGCCTCATCCGGCGACCATTCGTGGCCGCACTCGGGGCAGACCAGAAACTCGCGATCAGGGTAGGTATGCGCGCTGGCGCATTGTGGGCAAGGGGGCAGTTCGTTCATGGCGGCGTCCGGCGAAAAGGTAGAATTGGCCGACAGGGTAGGCGCTGGCACGGCACAGGGCAAGCGCCGCCCGCCCTTGAAGAGTAAGCACAATGGCAGACACCCAGGCCAACAACCCGCTGCACGGCATCACCCTCGAACGCATCGTGACCGAACTGGAGGCCTATTATGGCTGGGCCCAGCTCGGCCAGGCGGTGAGCATCCGATGCTTTACGCACGACCCGAGCATTGCGTCGAGCCTGAAATTTTTGCGCCGCACGCCATGGGCGCGTGAGCAGGTCGAGGCGCTGTATGTGGATATGCTGCGCGACCAGAACACCTCGGACAGATAAGAGATTGACAGCATGACCTACGAAGAACACCTGGATGAAGTCACGACGCTGATCGTCGAAAAATACGAACTCGAAGACGAGGCGGCCATCGCGATGGTGATGCGCGCCCAGGACGACGAATTCTTTGTCGGCCATGACGACGATGAATCGATCTGCACGCTGGACCGCGCCCACCAGGACGCCAAAGCCATCTTCGCCAAGTATCAATAGGCTCAGCGCCGGCCAACCGTGGCGAGCCGATACCCGCCCGGCGCCTGAGGCGACGACTCCCCACAACGCACCGCCGCGCTCGCGGCATGTCGGCCCGCGGGCCCAGGCCTGCACATGGGCGAGACATTCGCCAAGCGGCTCGCCTTGCCAAAGCCCGGCCCCTCTGATCCAATGTCTGCTCCGAGGTGTAGCACCAAGGCCAGAACCGGTTTCATGTTCCAGCCTGGCGCAAAAGAACGAGGCATGTGACACCGCCCCGCGCGGCCCTCGAGTGCTTGACCTTTGTCGTGCCATTCGCCCGCGGGAATCCTCCCATGGTCAAGCCGGGTGTCATGCCTTTTCTATTTGTGGAGAACTCCCTTGAGCAAGAAGCTTTATGTCGGCAACCTGGCCTACTCGGTCACCAATACCGACCTCGAAGAAATGTTTGCGCCCTTTGGCGCCACCAGCTCGGCCCAGGTCATCATGGATCGCGACTCCGGCCGCTCCAAGGGCTTCGGCTTCGTCGAAATGAATTCGGACCAGGAAGCAGAAGCAGCGATTGCGGCGCTCAACGGCAAGGATGCCGGCGGCCGCAGCCTGATCGTGAACGAAGCGCGCCCGCAAGCGCCGCGTACCGGCGGTGGCGGCGGCTTTGGTGGCCGCGGCCCGGGTGGCGGCGGTGGTGGTCGCAACGGCGGCGGTGGCTTTGGCCGCAGCGGCGGTGGTGGCAACCGCTACTGAGCCTGACAGGCTGGCGGTCTCGGTGCGCCGAGCAGCCGCCAGCGTGTGTTCTGATTCCCTATCACTCACCGGCCATCCGGCCGACACAAGGAGAATGACCTCTTGGCAAAACCCAATTATCAATTCGAAAAGCGCCAGCGCGATCTGGCCAAGAAGCGCAAGCAAGACGAAAAGCGCCAGGCAAAGCTGGCCAACAAGGCCGCCGGCGACGGTAGCAACAACGATCAGAATGGCCCGGACGACAACGCTGGCGCCAACGCAGGCGACACGAACCCGCCGAACGCCTGACCCTGACTCGTGGCGCACGCGTGGCGAGCGGCGCTCAGTCTTGGGTCAGCGTCATCAGGATGTCGGCGTACCAGGCGCAGTTGAGCCCTAGCGCCTCGTCCACTTCGAGATCACGCTCGCCCACATCAAGCCGGGCCGAGTGCACGCCGAGCAGCATCCACGGCAGATCGCCGAGTTCGGCGGCGGGTTTAGCCACCCGCATGACGACCGGCGCGCCGCTGGTGCCGCGATGGGTGCGGGCATCGGTCAAAAAATAGCCCTTGCCCTGAAAGCGCAAGCCGAAGGACGAGGCGATGATCGCCTGACGCACCACCGGCATGTGGTTCAGCGTGTCGTGAAAGCCCAGCGGGAACCCCACCACCAGCAAGGATGAGCCGACCTCGACCTGATCGAGCTGGCTCAGCAGGTGTTTGGGCGTGAAGGCTCTGAACGAGGTGGTTTTCGGCAGGGCGGCGCGGTCGATTTCAAGCACCGCCACATCCACCTCCCCGGCCGAGTCCTCGGCCTGCCGCCAGGCGCTCTTGCCATCGCGGTAGAGCAGCATCGAGAAGCCGGTCGACTCCGCGTTGTTGGCCGCGTTGGTGTGCAGTTCGATCTCGATGCGGTTCGGAAAATGCCCGCTCGGCTCGTCGAACATCACATGGCGGCTGGTCACCAGGAACAGGCGGTCGTCGCGTTCAAAGTAGAAACCGGTGGCATTGGTCAGACCGCAATCTCCGTCGAACGTCAGAATGCGCGGGGTGGTCAGAAGAATGGTTTCGATCATGGTGACACCCGAAAGAACGTCCTGCATTCGGCCCGAACAACACGGCGTCGAAGCAACCCATGCAATGCAGGACGCATCGCATGGCGAATCCTTTCTACAATAGCACCTCGCCCCCCACTCATTCCGCGCATGCACCCACCCATCCAGATTCCGCCCGACGAGATCGAAATCACCGCCATCCGCGCGCAAGGCTCGGGGGGGCAGAACGTCAACAAGGTCTCGAACGCAGTGCATCTGCGCTTCGACATCGGCGCCTCATCGCTGCCCGATGCCGTCAAGGCGCGCTTGCTGGCGCGCGGCGACCAGCGCATCAGCAAGGACGGCGTGGTGATCATCAAGGCGCAGGCGTTCCGCAGCCTGGAAAAGAACCGCGCCGAAGCCATACGCCGGCTCGAAGACCTGATCGCCAGTGCGGCGGTCGAGCCCAAGACCCGCCGCGCCACACGGCCCACCCGCAGCGCGGTCAGAAAACGCCTGGAGAGCAAGACCCGGCGCAGCGCCATCAAGGCCGGCCGCGGCCGGGTCAGCGAATAGCCACCGACACCGCCATGGCCTGCGCGTGATGGCGCAAATGCGATTCGATGAAACTGGCGATGAAGTAGTAGCTGTGGTCGTAGCCCGGCTGCAGGCGCAGCGTCAACGGATACCCCGCCGCGTCGGCCGCCGCCTGCAAGGCCTCGGGCTTAAGCTGCTCGGCCAGAAAGCCGTCGGCCTCACCCTGATCGATGAGGATCGGCAAGCGCTCGGGCGCGTCGGCAATCAGTTCGGTCGCATCCCACGCGCGCCACGCCGCCCGGTCGGCGCCCAGGTAGCGCGACAGCGCCTTCTCGCCCCAGGGGCAGTCCATGGGATGGCAGATCGGCGAAAACGCCGACACCGATCGGTAGCGGCCGGGGTTCTTCAGCGCGCAGATCAAGGCGCCATGCCCCCCCATCGAATGCCCGCTGATCCCGCGCTGATCAGACGCCGGAAAGTTGGCCTCGATCAGCGCCGGCAACTCGTCCACCACATAGTCGTACATGCGGTAGTGCTCGGCCCAGGGCGCTTCGGCGGCGTTCACATAGAAACCGGCGCCGTGGCCGAAGTCCCAGCCGCCGTCGGGGTCGCCCGGCACATCCTCGCCGCGCGGGCTGGTGTCGGGTGCCACAACAATCATGCCGAGTTCGGCCGCCACGCGATGCGCGCCGGCCTTCTGCATGAAGTTTTCATCCGTGCAGGTCAGGCCCGAGAGCCAATAGACCACCGGCAGGCGCTGCCCGGATTCGGCCTGTGGCGGCAGATACACCGCAAACACCATGTCGCAGCCAAGGCTGGCGGCGCGGTGACGATAGCGCTTGTGCCAGCCGCCGAAGCTGCGCTGGCTGGAGAGGCATTCGATTGACATGCGCGCGCCCCGCTCAGAAATGGATCACGCTGCGGATGCTCTTGCCTTCATGCATCAGCTCGAAGGCGGTGTTGATCTCGTCCAGCCCCATGGTGTGGGTGATGAAGGTGTCGAGCGGAATCTCGCCGCGCTGCGCCTTGGCCACATAACCCGGCAGCTCGGTGCGCCCGCGCACCCCACCAAAGGCCGAGCCGCGCCACACCCGGCCGGTGACGAGCTGGAAGGGGCGGGTGGAGATCTCCTGCCCCGCGCCGGCCACGCCAATGATGGTCGATTCGCCCCAGCCCTTGTGGCAGCACTCCAGCGCGGCGCGCATCAGATTCACATTCCCGACGCACTCAAAAGAGTAGTCCACCCCGCCATCGGTCATCTCGACGATGACGTCCTGAATCGGCTTGTCGAAGTCTTTCGGGTTCACGCAGTCAGTCGCGCCCAGCGCACGGGCGATCTCGAACTTGGACGGATTGATGTCGATGGCGATGATGCGCCCGGCCTTGGCCATGGTCGCGCCGATGATCGCCGCCAGGCCGATGCCGCCGAGGCCGAAGATGGCCACCGTCGCACCCGCCTCGACCTTGGCGGTGTTGAGCACCGCGCCGATACCGGTGGTCACGCCGCAACCGAGCAGGCACACCTTCTCGAGCGGCGCCTCCTTGGGGATCTTGGCCAGCGAAATCTCCGGCACCACGGTGTATTCGGAGAAGGTCGAGGTGCCCATGTAGTGGTAGATCGGCTTGCCCTGATAAGAGAAGCGCGTGGTGCCGTCCGGCATCAGGCCCTTGCCCTGAGTGGCGCGCACCGCCTGGCACAGATTGGTCTTGCCCGACTTGCAGAACTTGCACTCGCGGCATTCGGCCGTGTAGAGCGGAATCACATGATCGCCCACCGCCAGCGAGGTCACGCCCTCGCCCACCGACTCGACAATGCCGCCGCCCTCGTGACCGAGAATCGCCGGAAAAATACCCTCGGGGTCGTCGCCCGACAAGGTGAAGGCGTCGGTGTGACAGACCCCGCTGGCGACGATGCGCACCCGCACCTCGCCAGCCTGGGGCGGCGCCACGTCCACTTCAACGATTTGCAGGGGCTTGCCAGCGGCAAAAGCGACGGCGGCGCGCGACTTGATGGTCATGACATTTCACTCCGGACTGACGATGAGTCGACAGTATAGAGAATCATTTTCAAACGCTTCGTGAACGGCCATTCGGCGCGCGACGCGCCACACAGGCAACATTGCGCGATAATGCCGCGCCGGCGTCCATGCCGGCATCGGGCCACAAGGAACACCCATGACGATGAAACCCTCCGACCTCGCGAAAAGCCGCGGGCTCAAGATCAACAACAAGCTCGGTGCAGCCGCCAACCCCGCACGCTTTGGCAGCGCGGAGCAAGGCGCCGACAAGCGCGAACAACGCCAGCAAGAGCGCGCCCTCGGCGTGGTGCCTTTCGCCTGCAAACTGCCGATCACGCTGGTCAAGCAACTGCAGGAACGCGGTGCCGCGCATGAAGGCGGGCTGAATGGCCTGATGACCGAGTTGCTGGGCCAGGCGCTCGCCGAGAAGTAAACCGCGGCCATGCCCGGCGTAACACCTGCCTCGCCGATACGCCCTGCCGCACTCGCCGGCTGGGCCATCGCCTGGCTGCCGATGGTGCTCATCGCCATCGTCAATGGCGTGGCACGCGAAGCCTGGCTGCTCGCGCCACTGGGCGAAGCGCGCGCGCAGCAAGTCTCGACGCTGAGCGCCATCGCTTTATTTGGCGTCTATATCTGGTGGGTGATGCCGCGATTGCGGCCACACTCAGCGCGCCAGGCCGCCGCGCTCGGCGGCCTGTGGCTGGCGATGACGCTCGCGTTTGAGTTCCTGTTCGGCCACTTCGTCGCCGGCCACTCGTGGTCGGCGCTGCTGGCCAACTACAATCTCGCCGCCGGCCGCCTGTGGCCGCTGATTCCGCTGTGGGTGGCGATTGCGCCACCCCTCGTCCACCGGCTCAGGTCGCCTTACAGCGGCAGCTCGTCGAAGCTCGCGTAGATCGCGCGCAGCCAGGTCTTGACCCGCTGACGCTCCAGCATGCCGAGCGCGTCGGGGCCGCCACGCGTATTGCTGGCCGCCCAGAAGCTGGCGCTCTGACGGTCGATCTTGCGCATGCTCGCTTCATGCAACTCCGGCAAGCTGATGACGCGGGCGCCCAGGGCCTTGGCGCCCTGCAGGGCCGACGAGGCTTCAAGCTGGGTGAAGTCCGTGCCACGACCGAGGTTCTTCACCACAAAGTAATTCAGCTCGGCGCCATAGGTGTTGATCAGGCGATTGAGCAGGCTCACCGAGTCGGCGCCGGCGTCGGCCAGGTGCCAGTAATTGACCGTAATGCCCATCTCGGCCAGCAGCGGGAGCAGGTCAGAATCCTTGATCCAGCGTGCCAGCGGTGCGGCGGTTTGCGCGGCCAGGTCGACGATCACGCTCGGCGCCTCGCCCTCGTCCGGCGGCGGCTCGTCGAAGACGGTGGCGATCAGGTCCAGGCCCTCGTAAGTGTCGACGATCACCGGCGACGCGTAATCGGCATAGAAACGGGTGAAGGAGGTGTGCGAACGGTCGGTGTCGAAACCGGTAAACGGCCGCCCCTTGTCGATGAAATACTGCGCCAACACCCGTGCCGTCACGGATTTGCCAACACCGCCTTTCTCGCCGCCGATGAGATTGAGAGAACTCATGAGTCTGTCCTGTGGTTCGATGATCCAGCCAAACGACTGATTATCCGGGAATGAGCCAACAACATAACAAAAACCGTGCACCAACCGAGCCGCCAGACTAAGCCTGGACAATGACAGGCGCAAGCAAGGCCGCTATAAAGAACACTCTGCACCGGCCCGCTTCTGCGACGTCACCGCTCCTTTCTCGATCGACAAGCGCGTATCCATGCCCCAGACCCGA
This sequence comes from Denitromonas ohlonensis, assembly GCF_007625205.1. GTDB lineage: Bacteria > Pseudomonadota > Gammaproteobacteria > Burkholderiales > Rhodocyclaceae > Nitrogeniibacter > Nitrogeniibacter ohlonensis. The sequence goes on from NZ_VMNI01000006.1 coordinate 311,841, forward strand.
ATTCCCGCCGCGTGGATGCGTGGCGGCACCAGCAAAGGCGTGTTCTTCCTCGCCAGCGACCTGCCCGCCGACCCCACCGAACGCGACGCCCTGTTGGTGCGCCTGCTCGGCAGCCCCGACCCCTACGGCAAGCAGATCGACGGCCTGGGCGGCGCCACTTCCAGCACCAGCAAGGTAGTCATCGTCTCGCCCGCCAGCGAAGCCGAGTGCGATGTGAGCTATCTCTTCGGCCAGGTACTGATCGACCAGCCCGCCATCGACTGGTCGGGCAACTGCGGCAACCTCACCGCCGCCGTCGGCCCCTTTGCGCTGTGGCGCGAGCTGGTGCCGGCACCGGCCAATGGCGAAGCCAACATCCGCCTGTGGCAAGCCAACGTGGGCAAGCGGATTCACGCCCGCGTACCGGTACTCGACGGCTTGCCGCTTGAGGCCGGCAAGTTCGTGCTCGATGGCGTGGCCTTCCCGTCGGCGCCGATCACCCTCACCTTTCTCGACCCCGGCAGCGCCGAGGGCGGCGGCATTCTGCCCACCGGCAACCCGGTCGACACACTCACGCTGGATGACGGCACCCCGGTCGACGCCTCCCTGGTCAGCGCCGGCAACCCGATGGTGTTTGTCTCGGCCCATGCGCTCGGCGCCGACTGCACCGCCTCGCAGGCCGAACTCAACGCCGATGCAGCACTGCGCGCACGCTGCGAGCAACTGCGCATCGCCGGCGCGCTGGCCATGGGCCTGGCCGACTCGGCCGAGGCCGCTGCGCGCCGCCAGCACACGCCCAAGCTTGCCCTTGTCGCCCCGCCGGCCCAGTGCCAGTCCGTCGACGGCAAACGCTTTGCCGCCAGCGATCTCGATCTGCTCACCCGCGTGCTATCCATGGGCAGCTTCCATCACGCCATCCCCGGCACCGCGGCCATCGCCGTGGCGGCCGCAGCCGGCGTGCCCGGCTCGCTGGTGTCACGCCAACTGCTCAATGACCCGGTCGGCCCACTGCGCATCGGCCACCCCTCGGGCCGTAGCGAAGTCGGCGCCACCACCCACACCCGGCAGGGCCAATGGATGCTGGAGGCCGCTGTGCTGCGGCGCAGCGCCCGGATGCTGATGGATGGCTGGACCTGTCTGCCGGGTTGAACGCGACCGCCGGGCAACGGTCACACGCGATGATATTCCGGCGGACAGCCGTCCGCCGGCCCCTGCCCCTGGAGACTTGCGATGCAAAGCGATCTCGATTTCGACAGCCTGCTCCCCGCCAACCGACTCGATCGCCGCGGCTTTCTGCTCACCGCCACCGCCGCCGGTTTTGCCCTGGCCACCCATCCCGTGAGTGCTCAAACCATGATCCATACCGATGACGCCGGCCTGCGCACCGGCACCGACAGGCTCGACACCGGCACCGGCCCCCTGCCGCTCTACTACGCCGCGCCCGCCCAGGGCGGGCCGCACCCGGTGGTGCTGGTGGTGCAGGAAATCTTTGGCGTGCACGAGCACATCCGCGATGTGTGCCGCCGCCTCGCCCGACTCGGCTATCTGGCCATCGCCCCCGAGCTGTATTTCCGTCAGGGCGACCCGGGCACGTACGACAACATCCCCACGCTGCTCAAGGAGATCGTCTCGAAGGTGCCTGACGAGCAAGTCATGTCAGACCTCGACATGAGCGTCGCCTGGGCGGCCGGCCACGGCGGCGACACTGCCCGACTCGGCATCACCGGCTTCTGCTGGGGCGGACGCATCGTGTGGCTGTACGCCGCGCACAACCCAAAGCTCAAGGCCGGCATCGCCTGGTATGGCCGGATTCGCGGCGAAGCCACCAGTCTGCAACCGCGCCACCCCATCGACCTCGCCGGCGAAGTCAAGGCGCCGGTGCTTGGGCTGTACGGCGCGCAGGATCAAGGCATTCCGGCCGCCGACGTTGAATCCATGCGGGACGCAGTCAACGCGGCGGGTAAAAAAGCTGAAGTGGTGATCTACCCCGACGCCGGCCATGCCTTCCATGCCGACTACCGACCCAGCTATCGCGAAGGCCCGGCGCAGGATGGCTGGCAGCGGCTTCAGGCCTGGCTCAAGGCCAACGGAGTGTAGTGTCAGGGGGCGGCGCTCGCCGCCTCGGTGCGCCACACCGGCGCGGCGACACTGCCGCCCAGGCGGATCGACTGGGTCTGCGTCTTCAGTTTTCGGTACAGCTTGCGGCTCATGCCTTTGGGCGCCTCGGCCAACGCCGCCGTCAGTGACAGATCGAGCGCACCGTCGCCCAGCCCGATCTGACCCTGACCACTCAGCTGCAGCCACGCACCGCGAATCGACAGCGTCTCGACCTGCGCAACGCCCGCGGCCACCTGCACCTCGGCGCTGGCCGCGCGAATGGGCAGATTGTCTGCCACCGCGTCGCCCGGCAGCGCCGCCGCCAGCACGCTATCCTGCGCCCGCAGCGCGTCGATCAGCGCGGTGCCGCGCCAGGCGCCACCGTTGAGTTGAAAGCGCATCGGCCCCTGTGCCGTCGCCAGCGGGTCGGCCGCGCGGGCATCAAACTCGAGGCGCACATCGGCATTCAGACCACCGCCGAGCATCGGCGTCGCCTCGGCCGCCATCGGCCATTGCTCGATCGCCACGCCGGTCGCCTTGAGACTGAGCGTGCCCGCACCCGCCGCATCGCGCGCGAGCTGTCCGGACACCCGGCCATTGAACACCGCCCCATCAAACGGCCCCAACCGCAAGTCTGAGCCATCGCTCGCCACGGGCAGCACCAGCGACTCAAAGCGCCAGCCATCGGCCTCCAGCCGATCGGCCCGGAGTCGCCCCGCAAACGGCGGCAATGTGGGCGCGGACCACAGCGCCCTCAGCTCCGCGCGGTAGGCCGCCAGCGACAACAGCGGCGTATGCAGATCAAACTCCAGCGCCGGCGTGGTCTCGGGACGAACGCTCACCGCACCGGCCAGCCGGTGCGTGCCATCACTGAATGCCAGCTCCGACGCGAGCACACCGGCCAGCGGCTGCCAGGCGAGCTGCCCGGTGATCTGCAGCTTGCGGGCCGGCGCCGCGTCGGCGCGCGGCCAGCCGACTTGGGCATCCAGACCATTGAGCATGAGTTCGGCGGGTTCGCTGCGCCAGGCCGGCACCGCCTGCACGCTCACGCCATGGCTGCGGCCGTCACGACGCAGGTTGCCCTCCAGCGCCAGGCTGTCGGCCGTCCAGCCCTCGCCCCCCGTGCGCAGATTGCTCACGCGTCCGGCCAAGGCGCCACCGCGCTCGCCGTCGCGCTTGAAGCTCGCCGTGGCCAGCGCCAGATGCAGGCCGTCCTGCCACTGCCACTCGGCCACGTCGGCGGCAATCTCGCTGGTGCCGCTACGCCCCTTTCCGGTCATGCGCAGTGCCACGTCCCGCCCTTGCCAGCGGCCTTGCGCGTCGGCCGTCACGCCCCCCAGACTGAGCCCCAGGCCCGCTTGCTGATAGCCCAGCGCCTCGCCGGAAAAATCCACGCCGGCAATATTCAGACTGACCACGCCGTCGCCATTGATGTCGAAACCGGCGGTCATCCGGAAGCGCCCGGCGGCTGGCAAGGCGCCGACCGCCCTGGCATCGCCCTCGACCCCAAGGCCGCCGCGCACGCCCTTACCCACCGGGCCAAGGAAGGCGGTCACATCCGACAACTGCAGCGTCACGCCATTGATCGGGTCGACCACCTCAAGCGCGCCGCCGGTGACCGTCACCCGACGCACGTTGAAGGCCACCTTGCGGTCCTTGATCGAGGTCGCATCGCGCAGACCATCCAGCGATTCGAGAGTTTTGAGGACATCCCGCGTGAGGTGAATATTCAAGCCCTCGAAGCGCATCTCCTGAACATCCACCTGCCGCGACAGCAAGGGCAGCAAGCCGACATGCACCCGCACCCGCGCCATGTGCGCGGCGAGCTGCGCCGGCGCACCGCGCGCCGACAGGCTGACCTGGCTGGCGTCGAGCGCCAGCCGCGGCCAGAAGGACAGGGTGAGTTCGCCATCGATGCGCAGCGCGCGGTCGTGTCGCTCGGCGACGGCTTGAACCAGCTCGGCTTTGACCCGGTCGCTATCGAAGGTTTCGGTCAGATACCAGATCGCCCCCGCGGCCAGCAAAAGCAGGCACAACAGAAAAATGGCGAGGTTTTTGAACAGGCGCATGACCGATCCGGGAGGGATTGCGTGGATACGCCGTCATCTTAGCGCCAATACGGGCGCAGCGTCTGGCCGATCCGGGCTCAGTTGGACGAGGTGGCGCGCGGTGGCGAGTGACGCAACAGGTAGTCGGCCACCAGTCCGTTGACCGTACCAAACACCACCGCCGCCAGCGCGAACACCGGCACCAGATAGAAAATGCCGTCATGCGGCACCAGCCAAAGCCGGGCAATCAAAATCTGGCCGGCAAAATGGCCGAAGGCCGCCAGCACGCTATGGCTGACCGGGCCGAACCAGCGTTTGGGCAAGTGCTGCGCCAAAGCCAAGACGACCAGACTGATCAGCGCCCCGCTGAGGCTCAAAAAGAAGCCCGGCGCCAGAAACTGGCCGAGCACCAGGGACGCCGCAAACACCCGCAGCAAGGCCACCCAGGCCGCCTCGCGCCAGCCCCAGCGCGCCAGCACCACCAGGGTGATGATGTTGCCCAGCCCCGGCTTGACCCCCGGCAGCGGCAGCGGAATCGCCGCCTCAGCCACCGACAGCGCGATGGCCGCCGCCGCATAGCGGGCAATGCGCACGTCGGCGTTGGTGACCGGCAGTTCAGTAGTTGAGCGTGTCATAGGCGCTGCTGTCGCCGAGCAGGCGCAGGCTGACTTCGTTAGGCGCGCAGATGGCGACCGCGCCGGCGCGGGTCAGCCAGCCTTGCAGCACGCAATACTGGCGCGGACCGGGGTCGCTGAATACCCGCGCGCGGCCCGGTTCGACCTGCACCCGGGTCTGCCCCAGCGGGCCATCGACGTCGACCGCCGCGGGGCGGTCGAGGCTCAGCCGGGCGACCACCTTGCCGCCGGCGCGCACCTCGGCCCAGCGCGCGACGCCGCCTTGCCAGAAGCTCAGTGCAAAGAAAACGCAGGTGGCCAGCCCGCCAAGAATCACCAACACATCGCCCGGACGAAAGCCGGCCCGCCATTCGTGCCAGGCCAGCTTCATGAAGCGCTCTGACCGTCCCGCGAACGACGCGCCGAAGCGCGATGCCGAACCATGACGCGCACGTTGTCGCCAAACGCCTTGGCCAGCCATTCGGCGAAATACACCGAGCGATGCTGCCCCCCGGTACAGCCGATGGCCACCGTGAGATAGCTGCGATTGTCGCGGATGTAGGCCGGCAGCCAGTTGGCCACAAAGACGCGGATGTCTTCCGCCATGCGACCGACCTCGGGGATGCGCTCGAGAAAATCGATCACCGGCTGGTCCTTGCCAGTGAGCGGACGCAGCTTGGGGTCGTAATGCGGGTTGGGCAGGCAGCGCACATCGAAGACCAGATCGGCATCGACCGGAATGCCGTACTTGAAGCCGAAGGACTGGAACAGCAAGGTGAGGCCGTCGGTGGCCTCCAGTTGCATGTAGTCCTTGATCCACGCGCGCAAGGTGTTGGCCTGGGTGTCGCTGGTGTCCATGCGGTAACCCAGCCGCGCGATCGGGTCGAGCGCCTCGCGCTCACGGGCGATCGCCTCGGCCAAAGTCACGTTGTCCTCCGCGAGCGGATGCCGCCGACGGGTTTCGGAGAAGCGGGCAATCAAGGTGTCATCACGCGCATCGAGGAAGATGAAGCGCACATCGGCAATCATGCCGCGCAGGCGTTCAACCTCGCCCGGCAAGGCGGCAATCGACATGCCCGAGCGCACATCCACCGCCACCGCCACCCGCCGGTAACCCGCACCGCGCAGGTTCGTCACCAACTGCGGCAGCAGCGTGGCCGGCAGATTGTCGACCACGTAGTAGCCGGCGTCTTCGAGCACATTGAGCGCGACACTCTTGCCCGATCCGGACAAGCCGCTGATGAGGACGATCTGCATGGTCTGGCTCGTAACTGAATGCGTCGAGTGTATAGCGAACGGCCGTTTGATGACACCCACCGCCCACCCCGTGCTGCGCTGCAACGCAGCACTGGCGCGGCATATTAGAAAAATCGCATCAGCAAAAAGCGCATTCTCGTTCTAACCTTAAGAAGTTGATGCTGCGAATACCCTGACGTGGGCAACGACCCACGCGAGGTGTTCGATCAACCCCCGGCTGCGGCAAACATCGCCACGGCCGCCGGGCGGGTGCACTCACGACGCGTCCGGTTTCGTGACAGATCTGGAGGAGACCTTTGTGAAAAAAGAAGACCAGTCCATGGCATCACGGCAATCCACATCCACCACCGACCACCCGCCGACACGACGCCACTTCCTGAAATCCGCCGCCGCGGGCGGCGCGCTGATCGCCGGCGCGCCCTTCATCAGCAATGCCCAGGCGGCCAAGGGCAAAACCTGGAAAGTGCAATCGACCTGGGACGCTGGCACCACCGGCTACGCCTTGTTCGAAGAATGGTGCAACGGCTTTCAGGAGGCCACCGGCGGTGAGCTGAGCATCAAGCCCTTTGGCGCCAAGGCCGTGGCGGCCGACAACAACGCGCTGTTCGAGTCGGTGCAGACCGGCGTGCTCGATGGCATGAACCCCTTCACCCTGTACTGGGCGGGCAAGATGCCGGCCAGCGTGTTCCTGTCGTCCTACCCGGTCGGGCCAGACCAGCCAGCGCAATGGGACACCATGTTCTACGGCCTCGGCCTGCTCGAGAAGGTGCGCGAGATCTACGCCAAGTTCGGCCTGGTGTATGTCGGCCCGATCCAGCATGACGCCAACATCATCCACTCGAAAAAGCCGGTGCAGAGCGTGGCCGACTTCCAGGGCCTCAAGCTGCGCGTGCCCGGCGGCATGGTGTCGGAAGTGTTCCAGGCCTTTGGTGCGAGCACGGTGAGCCTGCCAGGATCGGACATTTTCCCCGCGCTCGAAAAAGGCACCATCGACGCGGCCGACTATGTGGGGCCGGCGGTCAACTGGGACCTGGGCTTTGCGCAGGTGACCAAGTACATCCTGTTTGGCCCGCCGGGCCTGATGTCGGTCTACCAGCCGGTCGACCTGATGGACTTCACGGTCAACATGCGCGCCTGGAAGAGCCTGTCGCCGCTGATGCAGCAGATGGTCGAAGACCGGGTAAAGACCTATTCGGTGAAGCACTTCGTGTCGATCCAGAAGCGCAACGTCGAGGCGCTGGTCAAGTTCGAAAAGGCCGGCAGCATCATCAACCGCATGAGTCAGGACGATCTGGATCAGTTCCGCAAGGCGGCCATCCCGATCTGGTTCAAGTGGGCGAAAAAGGATCAGGCGGCGGCCGAGGTGTTCAAGATGCAGCTCGACTACATGATGAATCCGATCATGGGCTACGTCTCGGCGGCCGACATCAAGGGCCTGAGCCTCTAACCGCCATCCAGCAAGCGCCTCCGCACCGCCCGGCCCGACCGCGCGGTGCGGTTTGCATGCGCAGCGCCAAGGAGATGTGCCCATGAACACAGAACCCGATTTTGGCTTCGTGCTGCCCCATATGGTGTATTGGGGCTGGCTGGCGATCATGCCGCTGATCTTCATCTTCTGGGCGCGCTGGCAGGAACACGGCCAGCCCCCCGCCACCACGCCCGACGAAGAACTCGCCGCCAGCCTGCTGGCCGAGGAAGACCCCGCGCTGCATGTCGAAAACGGCCTCACCCGCGTGCTCGACACCATCAGCAAATGGTCGGGCATCTTCGTTGCGTTCTGGACGGTCAATGCCGTGGTCGCCTACTTCTACGAGGTGATCATGCGCTACATCTTCAACCAGCCGACCATCTGGGTGCATGAGTCGTGCTTCTTGCTGTTCGGCATGCAATACCTGCTGGCGGGCGCCTACACCCTGCTCACCGGCGGCCATGTGCGGGTCGACGTGCTCTACATCAAGCTGCCGCCGCGCGGCCGGGTGGGCATGGACATCTTCACCTCGGTGTTCTTCTTCATCTTCGCCATCGCCCTGCTCGGCACCTCCTGGGGCTTCTTCATGTCGTCCTACGGCATGGGCGAAACCACGGTCGAGACCTGGGGCATCCAGTACTGGCCGGTCAAGGGCATGATGGTGCTGGGCGCGATCCTGCTGCTGCTGGCGGGCATCTCCAAACTGGCCAAAGACATTGTGCTGTTCCAGCGCATGGGTCGGGAGGGCTGACCCATGACCACCTCAAACGCTAAACGCAACCCCTCGCTCAGCGGCCGCCTCGGCACCGCCGCACTCATCCTCGCCACCGGCACCGCGCTGTTCATCTTCGGCATCGAGCTGATCAACGTGCTGTTCTACGACCCCTGGGGCGACGAACACTTCCTGTTCACCACCGCCGGCCTGCTCGAAGACGTGGAGATCAAGGAGCTCACCTACATCATGTTCGGCTCCCTGCTGGTGCTGCTCATGCTCGGGCTGCCGCTGGCCTTCGTGACCGGCGGGCTGGGGGTGGTGTTCATCTACCTCATCGGCGGTCAGGTGATGGTCAACATCATCCCCTCGCGCATCTTCCCGATGATGACCAACTCCGATCTGGCGGCCATTCCGCTGTTCATCTTCATGGCCTCCATGCTCGAACGCGCCGGGCTGATCGAGGAGATGTTCGACGTCATCTACCAGTGGATGGGCGGCCTGCGTGGCGGCCTGGCGGCGGCCACCATCATCGCCTCCACCATTCTCGCCGCCATGGTCGGCGTCATCGGCGCGGCCGTGGTCACCATGGGCATCATCGCCCTGCCGGCGATGCTCAAGCGCAATTACGACCCCGAAATCGCCATCGGCTCGATCATGGCCGGCGGCACGCTGGGCATTCTGATCCCGCCGTCGATTCTGGCCATTCTGTACGCCGTGGTGGCGCAGCAATCGGTCGGCGAGCTGTACCTGGGCTCGCTGCTGCCGGGGCTGATGCTCTCCGGCCTGTATGTGGCCTACGTGCTGCTGCGCACCTGGCTGCGGCCCGAACTCGGCCCCGCCGTGCCGCGCGAAGAGCGCCTCAACCTCGGCCAGAAGCTGCGCCTTTTGCTCAAGCTGGTCGCGCCGCTCATTCTGGTGGTGCTGGTGCTCGGCCTGCTCTTCGCCGGCATCGCCACACCGGTCGAGGCCGCCGGCATCGGCTCGTTTGGCGCCATCATCGTCGCCATCATGCACAAGCGCTTCAACCTCATCGCGCTGCGCGAGGCCTCGGTCAGCACCGTCAAGGCCTCGGCCATGGTGCTGTGGATCATCTTCGGCGCCTCGATCTTCGTCGGCTTCTACATCCTGCAAGGCGGCCAGGCCTTCATCAACGACGCCATCCTCGGCACGGGCCTGTCGCCCTACGGCATCCTGTTCCTGATGATGGTGCTGCTTGTCATCCTCGGCATGTTCCTCGACTGGGTCGGCATCCTGCTGCTCGCCGTGCCCATCTTCGTGCCCATCATCAAGTCACTCACCTTCGACGGCCTGCTCGGCCTGCCCCCGGTGCCCGGCGACAAGGTGGCGCTGTGGTTCGGCGTGATCTACCTGGTCAACATGCAGATGAGCTTCCTCAGCCCACCCTTCGGCTACGCCCTGTTCTACATGCGCGGCGTCACCCCCGACTCCATCAGCATGGCCACCATCTTTCGCTCGGCGCTGGTCTTTCTTGGCCTGCAGATACTCGGCCTGACGCTGTGCATTTTGCTGCCGGGGATCGTGACGTTTTTGCCGGGGTTGGTTTATGGGTGATAGGGATACAACAAGTGACGCATTACTCCGCCACTTCACCGCTTGGCGCCGTAGGGTGGGCGGCTTGCCTGCCCACCATCGACACCCAAAACGGCCGATGAATGGTGGGCAGCAAAGCTGACCACCCTACGCCTACGGACTGCGCCCAGATTACGCGCGCGGCATCCGGGAGACTGCCGCTGCCATGGCGATGCGCGCCATGTGATCTGGGGTGGGTGAAGCGAAGTCCTATTTTTTGAGAGGTGGATGTTGGGCTTCGCGTTGCTCAACCCAACCTACCGCGCTCTCATCCACTCGAATAAGACACATCAAGCTCAAATGAAACAGGGAAAACTGGATTTTCGCTTGTTGTATCCCAAATTTTTACGTATCCGTCTGGGTCGTCGCCGTAGCGGATAGACCCAACAACATCTTGGGTAAAGATCCGAATACGTATCTCAACGGCAGGATCTAGATCACGGATAAGCTCAAACAGTTGGGCAGGAAGATCCGCATAAAAAGTGATGGACGGGCGAACCTGCTCTTTGGTCTCACTATCGAGCCACGCCCCAATGAAGTGCAGCTCCGGTCTTGGAAATTTTGAATTCTCCTCTGTGAACTCTACGTAGCCTTGCCTCACCTCTTCACCTGCCACCGTTAGCAGAGATTCTCGCCTCGGCATGCGTATTTCAAATGAAATCGTCGTGTCAAAGCGAGTCTCTATCGACTTGATACGTATGCGCTTTCGTACGAGGTGAAAGTCGAGTGTGGCCATGGAGATACCTATCAGAACGAGGGATGCTAGCGAGTGTAGCCCGGATACAGGCCCAAGGCCGGAATCCGGGATGGGTGTTTGACCGACCCGCATTGCATGTTGCGCGCACAGCGACTGCTCCCGGATGCGCTGCGCTTTTCCGGGCTACGGGTCTGCGGCGGCCGAGGTAATCGTCAGGCCGCGACCAGCCATTCACCCTCGCGGCGGGCCACGCCGGCTTTGACGAGGCTGTCGACCAGCCAGTCGGCGAGGCGTTCGGGGGTTTCGTTGAGGAAGCGTTGGTTGGCGATGCGGAACAGCGGGGTGCTGTCGAGCCAGCCGGGCAGGTCGGCGAGGGGCATGCGGCGCATGTCGAGGAGTGAGAAGGTGACGCAGCCGCGGATGGCGTTGCGGGCCATGCGGCTGCCGTCTTCTTCGAAGGCGCGCAGGCGGGCGTAGGCGGCGGCGAGGGCTTCGTCGACTTCAACAAACGGCGCGCCGTGGCCGGGGATGACATGGCGCACCGGCAGGCGGGCGATGACGTCGAGCGTGCGACGGGCTTCGCCGATGCCGTCGCCGGTGCCGAGCACGTCGGCAAACAGAATGCCGAAGCCCTCGCGCCACAGGGCGTCGCCGGAGATGAGCACGCCATGCTCGCGATTGAAGAACATCAGCGCGTCCATGTCGTGGCCGGGCGCGGCGAGCGCCTGCCAGTGCATGCCGCCCATGTCGCGCTCAAAGCCGGGGTGGATCTTGGCGTCGGCGGAAAAGCGCTCACCGGTCTGCTTGGCGACGGAGAGCAGCAAGGCGTTTTCGTCCCATTGCTGCACGGCGTCGTGCATGCCGGCGGGCACGGTGATGCGGCAGCCGAAGGCGCGCTGCACCGCGGCGTTGCCGCCGATGTGGTCGGAGTGCGAGTGGGTGTTGACGATGTCGGTGAGCGGGCAGCCGTCGAGCGCGCTGCGCACCAGGGCGACGGTCTGATCGGCGTGGCTGACATAGCCGGTGTCGACCAGCACGGCGCTGTCGCCCTCGAAGAGCAGGATGTTGTTGGACGACAGCCAGCCCCGCTCGAGGACATGGATGGACGCGGGCAGGCGGCTCATGTCGCGTCCGGCAGGTCGTCGTCCGGCGTGATCGCGACATGGTCTGCCGCGGGCGGCTGGGCCTCGGCGTCGGTCGGGTCGTCAGTGTGGTCGTTGCCGAAGATCTCGTCGGCCGAGCGGCCACAGCCGGTGCAGGTTTCGGAATCGGGGTCGATCTCGCAGATGCCGATGCATTCAGACATGCGCGCTCCTGTATGGCGAGCCGCTGGGGCTCAAAATTTTTCGGGCCGCAGCACCTCGACCTCGCTGACCCACATGATCATCGCGTAGTTGTCGTAGTACTGCGCCTGCAAGTGGGCGGAGATGGCGGCGGCGGTGTCGTCGTTGCACACCACTTCGATGCGGATGTTGCTACTGGCGTCCCAGCCGGCGTTGCGCACCCCGCGATTGCCTTTGCCGCGCGCCTCGGTGATGGTGTAGCCGTGTGCACCGAGGCGGTCAAGATCGCGCACCAGCACGCTCTCGATCGCCGCTTCGGTGACGATGGTGAGCAGCTTGCGGAGATGGTCGTTGGCCAGGCTCATGGCTCAGGCTCCAAAGAAGGCGTGGGTGCGCTCGGCCATCACATGATAAAGCGGCACGCCGACCAGCACATTGAACGGAAAGGTAATGCCCAGCGCGGCAGTGAGCGACAGCGTGGGGTTGGCCTCGGGCACCGACACCCGCATGGCCGCCGGCACCGCGATGTACGAGGCCGAGGCCGCCAGCGTGGTGAGCACCGCCGTGCCGCCGACCGACAGGCCGAGCGCCCAACCCAGCACCGCGCCGATCACCGCCGAAAACACCGGCATGACCACGCCGAAGCCGAGCAGGAACAGGCCGTACTGGCGCAGCGAGCCGACCTGCGCGGCGGTGATCAGACCCATTTCGAGCAGGAAGATGGCGAGGATGCCCTTGAACAGATCGAAGAACAGCGGCTTGATGGAGACCACGCCTTCCGGCCCGGCAATCCAGCCAATCAGCAGACCGCCGAGCAGCAGCACGATGCCCTTGCCGAGGAAGACCTCGTGCATCACCGCGCCCCAGCGCGTCTCGTTCGAGATACCACGCGCCAGCACGATGCCGACCAGAATGGCCGGCACTTCGAGCACCACCAGCAGCAACGGCATGTGCGCTTCGAAAAAGATCTCGCGGGTGCCGAAATAGGCCACCGCCACGGCGTAGGTGCCGACGCTGACCGAGCCGTAGTGCGCGGCGATCGACGCGGCGTCAGCGCGCTTGAATCGGCCGAGGTAGCGCAGCACCGGAAACGCCACCAGCGGCAGCAAGAAGCCCATGGCCAGCACCGCCAAGATCTGCGGCAACAGATCGCCAAAGGGTTGCTTGGCCAGCTCGATGCCGCCCTTCAGACCGATGGCCAGCAGCAGCAGGATGCTCACAAAATCGTAGATCGCGGCGGGCAGACGCAGCTCTGCACGCGCCAGCCCGGCAAACAGCCCGAGCAGGAAGAACAGGATGATCGGATCGATCGGATTCATGGTCGCTCTCAGGCAAGGTGGGGCGAGACGCCCCCGGGCCACACCGCGCGAGCGCGATACAGCCCGGCGAACAGACTGCGTTCTGGCGAAAAGGTTCTATCGCTCGCCGGACTCGAACCCATCGAGCGCCGCTTCGCGCTCGGCGACCCGCGCCAGGATCGCCCGCTTCTCGTCATCGCCGATGCGACTCCAGGCGGTGATCTCGTCGATCGTGCGGGTACAGCCCTCGCACAGGCCGGTGCGGGGGTCCATTTTACAGATGTCGATGCACGGTGACGCCACACTCATACGCAAGCGCCCCGCTTGGCCAGCACCGCGCGCGCCACTTTGGACGACGGCTCGCGGTTCAGTTGCGCGCTGATCCAGGCCGCGGTGTCGACCAGCGTGTTCAGATCAATGCCGGTCTCCAGACCGAGGCCGTTGAGCATATAGACCACGTCTTCGGTCGCCACGTTACCCGAGGCGCCGGCCGCGTAGGGGCAGCCGCCCAGCCCGCCGACCGAGGCGTCGAACACCGCCACACCCATCTCCAGCGAAGCGTAGATGTTGGCCAGCGCCTGACCGTAGGTGTCGTGATAGTGACCGGCCAGCTTGTCGATCGCCACGCGCGCGGCGACCGCCTCGAGCATGCGTTGCGTCTTGCCCGGCGTGCCGGTGCCGATGGTGTCGCCCAGGCTGATTTCATAGCAGCCCATGTCGAACAGCGTGGCGGCCACCTCGGCCACGGCAGCCGGGGCAATCTCGCCTTCGTAGGGACAGCCGAGCACGCAGGAGACATAGCCGCGCACCTTCACGCCCGCCGCCTGGGCCGCGGCCATCACCGGCTCAAAACGGGCCAGCGATTCGGCGATGGAGCAGTTGATGTTCTTCTGGCTGAAGGACTCGGAGGCCGCGCCAAACACCGCCACCTCGGTGGCTCCGGCCGCCAGCGCGGCCTCGAAACCTTTGAGGTTGGGCGTGAGCACCGGGTAGCCGACGCCCGACAGGCGATTGATGCGCGCCATCACCTCGCTGTTGTCGGCCATCTGCGGCACCCATTTGGGCGACACAAACGAGGCGGCCTCGATGGTTTTGAGGCCGGCCGCACCAAGGCGGGCGATCAGCTCGACCTTGACCTCGGTCGAGATGATCTGCTTTTCATTTTGCAGCCCGTCGCGCGGGCCGACATCAACGATGCGAACCTGGGTTGGCATGGTCATCGGTTTTTCCTTTGTCATCTCATCCAATCCATTCAGTCGGACGTAGGGCGGGTTTCAACCCGCCGCGACGCTTGCAGCTACCGCGGCCGGATGAATCCGGCCCTACGCCTTCACCTCGAACTCGACCAACTCGTCGCCATCGCCGACCTGGTCGCCCACCATGAAGCGGAAGGCCTTGACCGTGCCAGCGGCCGGCGCGTTGATGGTGTGCTCCATTTTCATGGCTTCGAGAATCAGCAGCGGTGCGCCCTTCTCGACCGCCGCACCTTCCGCTGCGATGAGCGAAATCACCTTGCCCGGCATCGGTGCCAGCAGGCCACCTTCGGCACCGCCGCCTTCACCCGAGTAATGCAGCGGGTCGACATTCGACAGCTGCCAGGCGCGACCATGGGAGAACACGTGGCGCTTCTCGTTGGCGGCCACCACGGTGGCGTCCATGCGCATGCCGTCGAGTTCGACGCGCAGCAGGCCGCGATCATTCAGCTCGCCGCGCGCTTCGACCGACTGGCCGTTCACCGTCAGCGTGTAGCCGTCGGCGCGGTAGGCCACGTTCACCGTCTGCTGTTCTTCGCCGTGGCGGAAGATCAGGTCGCGCTTGGCGGAGGCGTTCAGACGCCAGCCGTCGCGGGCATGCCAGGGCGAGAGCGGGTCTTCGTCACGGCGGGCTTTGGCCGCGCCGCGATTGGCTTCGCGCAGCAGCTCGGCGAGTGCCGCCACCTGCCAGACCTCGATCGGCGTGGCCTTGGCTTCGGGGAAAAGATAGGCCTTTTCGCGCTCGATCAGGCCGGTGTCGAGGTCGGCGCCCGAAAAAGCCGGGCAGGCGGTGAGCCGCGACAGGAAGCTGATGTTGTTCGACACGCCGGCCACGCGATACTCGGCCAGCGCCTGCAGCATGCGCGCCAGCGCGCGGTCGCGGTTCTGGTCCCAGACGATGAGCTTGGCGATCATCGGGTCGTAATGCGGGCTGATCTCGTCGCCCTCTTCGACGCCGGTATCGACCCGCACATGCAGGTTCTCGGCCGGCGGCGAGAGGTGCAGCAGCTTGCCGGTAGAGGGCAAAAAGCCCTTGTCCGGGTCTTCGGCGTAGATCCGCGCTTCGAGCGCGTGACCGCGAATCTGCAACTGCTCCTGGGCCAGCGGCAGCGGCTCACCCGAGGCGACACGCAATTGCCACTCGACCAGGTCGAGGCCGGTGATCATCTCGGTGACCGGGTGTTCCACCTGCAGACGGGTGTTCATCTCCATGAAGTAGAAGGTGCCGTCCTGGTTGGCGATGAACTCGACCGTGCCGGCGCCGACATAGCCGACCGCCTTGGCCGCATCGACCGCCGCCTTGCCCATGGCCGCACGACGCTCGGGCGTCATGCCCGGCGCGGGGGCTTCTTCGAGCACTTTCTGGTGGCGGCGCTGCACCGAGCAGTCGCGTTCGAACAGATACACGCAGTTGCCCTGGGTGTCGCCAAACACCTGGATCTCGATGTGGCGCGGGCGCGTCAGATACTTCTCGATCAGCACATGCTCGTCGCCAAAGCTGGAGATGGCCTCGCGCTTGCACGAGCCGAGCAAATCGAGAAAGTCTTCGCTCTTCTCAACCAGACGCATGCCCTTGCCGCCACCGCCCGCAGCGGCCTTGATCAGCACCGGGTAACCGATGCCGTCGGCCTCGCGCTTGAGCAGGTCGGGGTCCTGATCGTCGCCGTGATAGCCCGGGGTCAGCGGCACACCGGCCGCGCCCATGATCTTCTTGGCTTCAGACTTGGAGCCCATGGCGTGTATCGCCGCCACCGGCGGGCCGATGAAGACGATGCCAGCCTCGTCGCAGGCGTGGCAGAAATCTTCGTTTTCAGACAAAAAACCGTAGCCCGGGTGGATCGCCTGCGCGCCGGTCTGCTTGGCCGCGCCGATGATCTTGTCGATCACCAGATAGCTTTCCTTGACCGCTGCCGGCCCGATCAGCACCGCCTCGTCGGCCATGCGCACATGGCGGGCGTTGGCGTCGGCTTCCGAATACACGGCCACGGTCTTGATACCCATGCGCCGCGCGGTTTTGATGACGCGGCAGGCGATCTCGCCACGGTTCGCAATCAGAATCTTGTCAAACATGTCTCTTCTCCACGATTTCGTTCATTGTTCTTGTCCGCCGAGCACCACAGTGCCGGTCGGTGTTTCGATTTCCGCGCTCAGCCACGGGGCCTCGCCCCGGCTGAGTTCTTGCCATTCGATACTGTCGTCGAGCCCGAGCGACGCCATCAGCGCACGCAGCGCGACCAACTCGGCATGCGCACCGCGCAAGCGCTTCAAGCGGCAGCCCACATCGACCAACTGCGCCGCCGGGTGGGTGTTGCCCGACCACTGAATAAGCGCCGGCAGCACGCCGCCAAAACCCGGCTGTCCATCGGCCGGCACCGTAATGCGCCAGTCCAGCGCGCCACGCGACATGGCGATCACCTCGCCCATCGCCGCGCCACCCAAAGCCGCGTCGCGCGCGATGTCGTCGCTGCGGGCTGCCCAGGTGGCGAGCCGTGGCGCAGCGTCGGCCGCGACCACATCCAGCCCGAACCAGCGGGGTCGCCCCGGTGCGGGCGCGGCCGGATCAACCGCAATCACTTCGAGATACACGCCCTCGCCCAAAGACAGCAAAGCGTTGTGTGTGCCCATGCGCGCATGCTCGCCACCGGTCTGCAAGCTGACGCCCAACTGCGCCTCAAGCCACGCCACACCGGCGGCTCGCGTAGGCGCGGTGATCACCAGATGATCAATACGCTTCATGCCGCCACCTGGCCCGAACGCGGCCGCAGCAGACGCCGCACGAAGCGCCACAGACTCACGATCAGCCACAGCGCCAGCACCATGAACACCACCAGCGCCGCCAGAAAGACCAGCGGGTAGTTGAACAAGGTCCACACGCCCCCGGCGAACAACGCGTCTTCGCCAAAAGAGGTCACCACATTGCTCACCGGTTCGGGTGAGGTGTTGATGGCGGCCCGCGCGCCGGCTTTGGCAAGGTGAGTGCCCGCCGCCAGCGAACCGCCGAGCAAGGCGGCAAGCATCTGCGCACTGCCCGACTGATCACCCATCACCGCTGCCGCCAAGGCGGCACCGGCCGGAATGCGGATGAAGGTGTGCACCGCGTCCCACACCGAATCGAGCCAGGGCAGCTTGTCGGCAAAAAATTCGGCCAGCAGCATCAGGCCCGACAGGCCCAGCACCAGCGGATGCGTAAGCACATCGAGCTCACCCGGCAGTTGCACGCCACCGAAACGCCCCACCGCACCGAGCACGAACACCAGCGCATACAGGCGCAAACCGCTCGCCCAGCCCAGCCCGGCCGCCAGCGCGGCGAGCGAGGCCATGTCGACCGGCAGGTCGCGCCAGTCGAGCATGGGCTGCACGTTGGTGAGCAGGGTGCTCAGTTCATCCATGGCGGTGGCCGATCAGGCCTGCGGCACCCAGGCGGCCGGGCGCTTGTCGAGGAAGGCGCTCAGGCCTTCCCTGGCTTCGGGCGTGCTGCGCAGCTGGGCAATGCGTTGTGAGGTGTCTTCGACCACCGCGTCGGAGACCGGCTTGTTGGCCACCGCACGGATCAAGTCCTTGGCCGCGGCCTGCGATTTGGGGCCGCCCTGCATCAGCGCGGCGACGATCTCGGCGACCTTGTCATCCAGCGCCTCGGGCGCGACCACTTCATGCGCCAGCCCCAGCTCGCCGGCCCGGGCGGCGCTGATGCGCTCGGCGGTCTGGAAATAACGGTAGCTCTGACGCTCGCCAATGGCGCGGATCACATAGGGGCTGATCGCCGAGGGGATGATGCCGAACTTGACCTCGGAGGTCGCAAAAATGGCCTTCTCGCTGGCCACGCAGATATCGCAGGCCGAGGCCAGACCCATGCCGCCGCCCAGCGCGGCGCCCTGCACGCGGGCAATGGTCGGGGTATTCATTTCGGAGAGCACCCGCAGCATGCCGGCGAGCTTGCGCGCATCGGCCACGTTGGCTTCGATACTTGCCTCGCCGGCGGCTTTCATCCAGTTCAGGTCGGCGCCGGCGGAGAAGCTCTTGCCCCGCCCGGCCAACACCACCACCCGCACCGACGCATCCGTATCGAGCTGCTGGCAGGCGGCGGTGAGGTCGGCGATGAGCTGCGCGTTGAAGGCGTTGTGCACATCGGGGCGGTTCATCCACAGCGTGGCGATGGCGCCGTCGCGTTCGATTTCAAGGGTTTCGTACATGTCTCTTCCTCTTATTTGGCATCGTGCTGACGAATCAGCGCGGCCATTGTCTTTGCCTCGTCATCCCCCCGGGCCTCAAGGGTGGCAGACAGGCTGAGCCGGTTTGCCGCGGGCTGGTTCTGGCTGGTTTTCCATTTGCCCGCAAGCCGGGTGATCTCGATCTCGATCCCCACGATGGCCGAGCGCATCTTCTCGATGTAGTCGTCCGGCGCGTCACTGACCGACCAGGGCGTCGCCTGCCCGGCTTCATGCCGAGTCGTCAGCGCTTCGATCTGCCGCGCCAGCCACTGCGGATCCTCGATCACACGCAGACGGCCGTGCGCATGGACCGCCGCGTAGTTCCAGGTCGGCACCACCCGGCCATGCTCGGCTTTGCTGGCATAGCCCGACGGGCTGATGTAGCAGTTAGCCCCCCGAAAGATCACCAGCACATCCAGATCCGCCGCTGCCTTTGCCAGCGGGTTCGCGCGCGCAACGTGCCCTTGCAAAACGCCAAACGGCGACGCCCCTTCGGCGAGCTGAAGCGGGATGTGGTTGGCGTCGAGGCCGTTGGCGCCGAGCGTGACGATGGCCGCCAACGGATACTCGCCCATCAGGGCATGCATCCGGGCCACGTCGGTCTCGGTGAAATGCGCGGGCGAATACATGGCTTACATCCGGAACAGACCGAACTTGGTCGGCTGGATCGGGGCGTTGAGCGAGGCGGACAGCGACAGGCCGAGCATGCGGCGCGTCTGGGCGGGGTCGACCACGCCGTCGTCCCACATGCGAGCGGTGGCGTAATAGGGGTGGCCTTGCAGTTCGTACTGGTCGCGGATCGGTGCCTTGAAGGCTTCTTCGTCCGCCGCGCTCCACTGGCCGCCCTTGGCTTCGATGCCGTCGCGACGCACGGTGGACAGCACACCGGCTGCCTGCTCGCCGCCCATCACCGAGATGCGGCTGTTGGGCCACATCCACAGGAAGCGCGGGCTGTAGGCGCGGCCGCACATGCCGTAGTTGCCGGCGCCGAAGCTGCCGCCGATGAGCACGGTGATCTTGGGCACTTGCGCGGTCGCCACGGCGGTGACCATCTTGGCGCCGTCCTTGGCGATGCCGCCGTTTTCGTATTTGCGGCCGACCATGAAGCCGGTGATGTTCTGCAAGAACAGCAGCGGAATGCCGCGCTGGGCGCACAGCTCGATGAAGTGGGCGCCCTTCTGTGCCGACTCGCCGAACAGGATGCCGTTATTGGCGACAATGCCAACCGGGTAGCCGTAGAGCTGGGCGAAGCCGCACACCAGCGTGCTGCCATAGCGCGCCTTGAATTCGTCGAAGCGCGAACCGTCGACCACGCGGGCGATGATCTCGCGCACATCGTAGGGCTTGCGGGTGTCGGAGGGCACGATGCCGTAGATTTCGGACGGATCGTAGATCGGCTCTTCGCCGCCACCCAGCGCGAGGCTGACCGGCTTGACGCGGTTGAGATTGCCGACGATGCGCCGCGCGATGTTCAGCGCGTGGCTGTCGTTCTCGGCCAGGTGGTCAGCCACGCCGGAGATACGGGTGTGCACATCGCCACCGCCGAGGTCTTCGGCCGTCACCACTTCGCCGGTGGCCGCCTTCACCAGCGGCGGGCCGCCGAGGAAGATGGTGCCCTGGTTCTTGACGATGATGGTCTCGTCACTCATGGCCGGCACGTAAGCGCCGCCGGCGGTGCACGAACCCATCACCACGGCGATCTGCGGGATGCCCTTGGCCGACATGTTGGCCTGGTTGAAGAAGATGCGGCCGAAGTGGTCGCGGTCGGGGAAGACTTCATCCTGCTTGGGCAGGAAGGCGCCGCCGGAATCGACCAGATACACGCAGGGCAGATTGTTCTGCTCGGCGATCTCCTGCGCGCGCAGGTGCTTCTTGACCGTCATCGGGTAGTAGGTGCCGCCCTTCACGGTGGCATCGTTGGCGACGATCATGCACTCGGTGCCGCGCACCCGGCCGATGCCGGTGATCACGCCGGCCGAGGGGGCGTCGTTGTCGTACATGCCGAAGGCCGCCATCTGGCCGACTTCAAGGAAGGGCGTGCCCGGATCGAGCAGGTGATTGACCCGGTCGCGCGGCAACAGCTTGCCGCGGGCGAGGTGCTTTTCGCGCGCGCCTTCGCCGCCGCCGAGCGCGATCTGAGCCGCCTTGTCGCGCAGATCGCCGACCACTTTTTCCATGGCCTGGGCGTTGGCGCGGAACTCATCGGACCGCGTGTTGATCTTGCTCTTGATTGTGCTCATGTCTCCGCTTTCCTTATTTTGTCAGCTGCTCAGAGCTGCTTTTCGTTCTTGATCTGTCGTGTGATTTCCGGCGCCTGGTACTCAGCCATCTGGCGCAGCAGGCCATCGATGTCGCCGTCGCGCAGCAGCAGGGCCGCGTTCTCGGGCTTCATGAAGCCCTCATCCACCCCGTTCTCGACCATCTGCACCAGCGGCGTGTAGTAGTTCGCCACGTTGAGCAGGCCGATCGGCTTGCCATGGAAGCCGAGCTGCGACCAGGTGAGCACCTCGAACAATTCTTCAAAAGTGCCCAGCCCGCCGGGCAAGGCGATAAAACCGTCGGACAACTCGGCCATGCGCGCCTTGCGGGTGTGCATGGAGTCGACCACTTCGAGCCGGGTCAGCGCCTGGTGGCCGACCTCCCACTTGAGCAGCGCCTCGGGGATCACGCCGATGGCCGAACCGCCGGCGCTCATGACGGCATCGGCCACCACGCCCATCAGGCCGATGTTGCCGCCGCCATACACCAGCTCGATGTTGCGCTCAGCCAGGGTGCGGCCCAGGGCCTGCGCTGCCGCGGCGTACTCGGGGCGTTTGCCGGGGCGCGCGCCGCAAAAGACGCACAGTCGCTTGAAAGTCATGAATCCGTTCCGTTCAGAAGCCGTCGGTATCGAGCCAGCGCTCGATCTGCGGCAGGCGGTCGATACCCCAGAAGGCCTCGCCGTCGATGAGAACAAAGGGCGAGCCGAACACGCCTTTGGCGATCGCGTCGCCGCAGGCCGCCTTGAGCCGCGCCTTGACCGGGTCACTCTGCAGCGCCTCGGTCAGCGCCGCGCCATCGACGCCCAGCGACGCGGCGATGTCGACCACCACCTCGGGCGTGCCGACGTTGCGGCCACTCTGGAAGTAGGCGCGATACACCGCATGGGCAAAGCGACGTGCCAGCGCGCAGTCCTGATCGTGCAGCCAATAGTAGGCGCGCGCCGCCGCCTGCGTGGGAATGGGAAAAGGCGCGGGCTTGGTGTAGTCGAGCCCATGGAAACGCGCCGAGCGCTCGATGTCGCGCACCGCGTAGTCGCCCTTGAGCGGCAGCTCGGTCAGCGGCTTGCCTTCGGACACGGTGTACACCACGCCCAGCAAAATCGGATGCCAGCGCACCTTGCGGCCAAAGCCGGCGGCGATGCCGTCGATCTTCTCACTCATGAAATAGCCGTAGGGCGAGGAGAAGTCGAAGTAGAAATCAATCGGCTCTGCCATGTCGCGTCTCCTTGTTTACAGATGCTTCATGCTGGCGACCTTCAGCCCGGAGGCGATGAAGGCGCCGCCCGCGCCGATGTTCAGCCACTTGATGACACTCGGCCGCGCTTGCAGAAAATCGCGCAGTCGCGCGGCGCCCACGCCCATCAGCGACATCAGCACCACGGTGATCAGCGCATAGGTCGCGCCGAGCAAAAAGATCTGCATGCCCAGATCGCCCAGCGCCGGCCGGGCGTACTGCGGCAAGAAGGCCAGCATGAACACCGCCACCTTGGGGTTAAGCAGATTGATCATCATGCTGCTCACGAACACCCGCTTGAGCGGCAGCGGTGCCGCGCCTTTGAGCGGGATCAGCCCATGCCGGCGAATCGCCTGGATGCCGACCCACACCAGATACACCGCACCGACCGCACGCAACGCAAAAAACAGGGTTTCGGAGGCCGCCACCACCGCCGACAGCCCAGCCGCCACCAGCACCGAGGTGATCAGAATGCCGAGCGCGCAGCCGGTGGCCGCCGCCACGCCGGCCATACGCCCCTGACCGAGCGCGCGCCCCAGCAGCATGATGCTGTCCGGCCCCGGTGCCAGCGTGAACAGCGCGGCGACCGGGATGAAAAGCAGCAGTTGCTGGGGATCGAGCATCTTGAATGCCTCCGTGTCAGGCCGCTTTCGGCCAGAGGATCATTTGCGTGCAGCGGAACAGCGCCAGCGTGCGGCCGGTACTGCCTATGACTTCAGCGTCCCACACCTGGGTGTTGCGGCCGGTGTGTGCTGCGGTGGCCACGCAGGTGATCTCGCCCTCGGTCTGGGTGCCGAGAAAATTGCTCTTCAGCTCGACGGTGGTGAAGCTGCTCGCCCCTTCGGGCAGATGCGCGATGGTGGCGAAGCCGGCTGCGGTATCGGCCAGCGCGATCACCGAGGCCGCATGCAGGAAGCCGTTGGGCGCCAGCATCTCGGGGCGAATGGTGATTGTCGCGTCCAGGCGGCCGGCGTCGAGGGCAGTGACGGTGACGCCGAACCAGCCCGGCAAGGTGCCGGGGGTGCGGGCGTTGAGGCTCTCGACGGAGGCGTCCGGGTGCAGTCTGTGGCTGCTCATGATTATCTCTCTGTGTTGGGGGTGACGGTTCAGTCGGCCAGGGCGCGGCCGATGACCAGGCGCTGGATGTCGCTGGCGCCTTCGTAGATCTGGCATACGCGCACGTCGCGATAGATGCGCTCGACCGGAAAGTCGGTCACATAGCCGTAGCCGCCGTGGATCTGGATCGCGTCCGAACACACCTTCTCGGCCATCTCGGAGGCAAACAGCTTGGCCATCGAGGCTTCTTTCAGACACGGACGGCCGGCGTCCTTGAGGCTGGCGGCATGCCACACCAGCTGGCGCGCGGCTTCGAGCTGAGTGGCCATGTCGGCGAGGCGGAAGTTGACCGCCTGGTGCTCGAAGATCGGCTTGCCGAAGGTTTCGCGCTCATGCGCGTATTTCACCGCCGCTTCGAGCGCAGCACGGGCCATGCCGAGGCACTGCGAGGCGATGCCGATGCGGCCGGCTTCGAGGTTGGACAGCGCAATCTTGTAGCCCTGCCCTTCTTCGCCGAGCAGCGCGTCGGCCGGCACGCGGCAGTTCTCGAACAGGATCTGCGCGGTGTCGGAAGCCTTCTGGCCCATCTTCTCTTCGATACGCCCGACGACATAACCCGGCGCGGTGGTCGGCACCAGGAAGCAGGAGATGCCTTTCTTGCCGGCGGCCTTGTCGGTCACGGCGAACACGATGGCCACGTCAGCCTCGCGGCCGGTGGTGATGAACTGCTTGACGCCGTTGAGCACCCACGCGTCGCCATCTTTGACCGCGGTGGTCTTGATCGCGCCGGCGTCGGAGCCCACATGCGGCTCGGTCAGGCAGAAGCAGCCCAGCATCTCGCCACGGGCCAGCGGCTTGAGCCATTGCTCTTTTTGCGCGTCGTTGCCGTAGCGATTGGGGATGCCGCAGGCCAGCGAATTCTGCACGCTGACGATGGTCGAGGTGGCGCCGTCGCCGGCGGCGATTTCTTCAATCGCCAGCACCAGGCTCATGTAATCCATGCCCGCGCCGCCCCATTGCTCGGGCACCACCATGCCCAGCGCGCCGAGTTCGGCCAGCTCCTTGAGCGCTTCGCGCGGGAAGGTGTGGTCGCGGTCCCAGGCTTCAGCGAAGGGGGCCAGGCGCTCGCGCGAAAAATCGCGCATGGCGTCGCGGATCATTTCCTGTTCTTGGGTCAGGATCATGGTGCTGCTCTCCTCTTACTCTTTTTTTATGGCGGGCGATCAATCGCCCGTCCGTGTCTCAGTCACGTAGCCCGGATGCAGCGCAGCGGAATCCGGGAGTGGTGGTTGATCAACCGATGCTCCCGGATTCCGGCCTGCGGCCTTCATCCGGGCGACGACGGTGTTCAGATTCAGGCCATCTCGAAGGCCATGGCAGTGGCTTCGCCGCCGCCGATGCACAGGCTGGCCACGCCGCGCTTGAGGCCGCGCGCACGCAGCGCACCCAGCAAGGTGACGATGATGCGGGCGCCGGACGCGCCAATCGGGTGGCCCAGTGCGCAGGCGCCGCCATTGACGTTGACCTTGGCGTGATCGAGCTCCAGCTCTTTCATGGCGGCCATGGTGACCACCGCGAAAGCTTCGTTGATCTCCCACAGATCCACGTCGTCCACGCTCCAGCCCACCTTGCCGAGCACCTTCTGCATGGCACCGACCGGGGCGGTGGTGAACCAGCGCGGCTCTTGCGCATGGGTGGCGTGGCCGAGGATGGTGGCGATCGGCTTGAGGCCGAGCGACTCGGCGGTGGACTGACGCATCAGCGTGAGCGCGGCAGCACCGTCGGAGATCGACGAGGAGTTGGCGGCCGTGACCGTGCCGTCTTTCGAGAAGGCGGGCTTGAGCGTGCCGATCTTGTCGAGCTTGGCCTTGAGCGGCTGCTCGTCCTTGTCGACCACCACATCGCCCTTGCGGCTGGCGATGGTGACCGGCGTCACTTCCCAGTCGAAACCGGTGCCGTTGATGGCGTCCTGCGCGCGGGTGGTCGAGGTGATGGCGAACGCGTCCTGCGACTCGCGGCTGAAGCTGTAATGGCCGGCGCAATCTTCGGCAAAGGTGCCCATCAGGCGGCCATTGGTTTCCTTGCTGTAGCGATCTTCCAGGCCGTCGAAGAACATGTGGTCGATCATCTGGCCGTGGCCGAGGCGGTAGCCTCCGCGTGCCTTGGGCAGCAGATAGGGCGCGTTGCTCATGGATTCCATGCCGCCGGCGACGATGACCTGGTTGCTCCCCGCGAGCAGCATGTCATGCGCCAGCATGGTGGCCTTCATGCCTGAGCCGCAGACCTTGCTGACCGTCGCGCACGCGGTGCTCAGCGGCAGACCGGCGCCCAGCGCGGCCTGACGGGCCGGCGCCTGACCGAGACCGGCTGGCAGCACGCAGCCGAGGATGACTTCTTCGACCTGCTCGGGCTGGAGACCGGCACGCTCGACGGCGGCAGCGATGGCCGCCGCGCCCAGCTGTGCCGCGCTCAAGCTGGAAAGCTCGCCCTGAAAGCCCCCCATGGGCGTACGCGCGGCGGAAACGATGACGACGGGATCATTCATGCTGAACTCCTGATTCTCTGTTGTGTTTTGGGGCACGGCTTAGCGCAGTGCGTCGAGCGCCGCGGCATAGCGCGGCACCAGATCCTGAGGGCGACTGACGGTCAGCCCGAGGTCGTTCATGAGGCCATCTTTCAGGCCATACACCCAGCCATGCACGGTCAACTGCTGACCGCGGGCCCAAGCGTCCTGCACCACGATGGTCTGGCACACATTGATGACCTGCTCGACCACGTTGAGCTCGCACAGGCGATCGTGGCGCATCTCGGGGGGGGCGTCGCCCACCAGCGACATATGCTTGGTGTGCACGTCCTGCACATGGCGCAACCACAGGTCGACCAGGCCAACGCGCTCGCGGTTGAGCGCGGCTTTGACACCACCGCAACCGTAGTGACCAACCACCATGATGTGCTTGACCTTGAGGACATCGACCGCGAACTGGATGACCGACAGACAGTTCAGGTCGGTGTGCACCACCACATTGGCGACGTTGCGATGGACGAAAACTTCGCCCGGCAGCAGGCCGACGATCTGGTTGGCCGGTACGCGCGAATCCGCGCAGCCAATCCAGAGGTATTCCGGGGTCTGCAGATGCGCCAGCTTCTCGAAAAACTGCGGATCCACCTCGCCCATCTGGCGTGCCCAGGCGCGGTTGTAATCAAAGAGGTGAAAGAGGTTCTCGTTCATCACCGCCTCTTCCGACCAGTCGGAGAGATCGAGCGACAGGAAGATCGTGCCCTCGATCGGCGTCGGGTAGTAGGCCGGCGCTTCGGTAAAGCCCAGCTCGCGATAGAGCTTCACGGCGATGCGCATGGCCGGCAGCGTGTCGAGCATGATGCGCTTGTAGCCCAGCTCCTGCGCCGTGCGAATGGCGGCCAGCGCCAGATCACGGCCCACGCCTTGCCCGCGCATGCTCGGCTCGACGTAGAGCCGCTTCATTTCGCACACGCCGTCGGAGAACTTGCGGATGCCCACGCAACCGGCAGGCTTGCCCTCGACCTCAGCCAGGAAAAGCCGCCCGTCCGGCGCCGAATAGGCGCCAGGCAAGGACGCCATCTCGGCATCGAAATTCTGGAAGCACAGGTCGACGCCCAGCCACGCCGCATAGTTGCGGAAGAACTGGCGCACTTGCTCCAGTTCGGCGGTATGGGAGGTATCGAGGACGCGAAGTTGATTGGCCATAGTGACGCTCATGCAGGATTGAAGACAATCCGGAACGATACCGGAGGGCGGGCGCACACGCGCGAACGTTCGGTCGCCCGCCCCGGATTCATTACAGCGTTTCGGCGAACAGTTCGCGGCCGATCAGCATGCGGCGGATCTCGCTGGTGCCGGCGCCAATCTCATACAGCTTGGCGTCGCGCCACAAACGGCCGACCGGATACTCATTGGTATAGCCCACGCCGCCGAGGGTCTGAATCGCTTCACCCGCCATCCAGGTCGCCTTTTCGGCCGAGTACAGAATCGCGCCGGCGGCGTCCTTGCGCAGCGCGCGGGCGTGGTCGGCCCGGTCGCAGGCACGGCCCACGGCGTACACATAGGCACGGGTCGCCATCCAGGTGGAGTACATGTCGGCGAGCTTGCCCTGCATCAGCTGGAATTCGCCAATGGCCTGGCCGAACTGCTTGCGCTCGTGCACAAAAGGCACCACCGCATCCATGCACGCCGCCATGATGCCCAGCGGACCGCCGCACAGCACGGCGCGCTCGTAGTCGAGGCCGCTCATCAGCACCTTGACGCCGCCACCGACCGTGCCCAGCACGTTTTCTTCGGGCACTTCGACATCGTCGAAGAACAGCGGATAGGTATTGGAGCCGCGCATGCCCAGCTTGTCGAGGTGGGTGCCGCAGGAGAAGCCCTTCATGCCCTTTTCGATAATGAACGCGGTCATGCCTTTCGGGCCGGCGTTGATATCGGTCTTGGCGTACACCACCAGTGTGTCGGCGTCGCCGCCGTTGGTGATCCACATCTTCGAGCCGTTCAGCACATAGCGGTCACCCTTTTTGTCGGCGCGCAGCTTCATGCTCACCACGTCGGAGCCGGCATTCGGCTCGCTCATGGCCAGTGCGCCCACATGGTCGCCGGAGATCAGCTTGGGCAGGTACTTCTGTTTTTGCGCAGCCGTGCCGTTGCGGCGGATCTGGTTCACGCACAGATTGGAGTGCGCGCCGTAGGACAGGCCAACCGAGGCCGATGCCCGCGAGACCTCTTCGAGCGCCACGATGTGCGCCAGATAGCCCATCTGCGTGCCGCCGTATTCTTCCTCGGCGGTCATGCCGTGCAGGCCCAGATCGCCCAGCTTTTTCCACAGCTCGGCGGGGAATTCGTTCGTCTGGTCGATTTCGGTGGCGCGCGGGGCAATCTCGTTGCTGGCGAAATCCCACACCGCGTCGCGCAGCATGTCGATGGTTTCGCCCAGTTCGAAGTTCAGGCTCGGAATGTTCATCAATCAGTCTCCTCGTTCAGTCTCGTCCGGTGTCAGGCAACGCCCTTGCCGTGCATGGTCATTAGTGTCTGCTGCATTGTGGCACAGTGAATTTTCCCCGCTTCGCCAAGGACATACACCTCGGCACGGGACACCACCAGGTTCCGTCCGGAGCGAAGCACCGCCCCTTCCGCCACCAGTCGCTCGCCTTTGGCCGGGGCCATCAGGTTGAGCTTGTATTCCACCGTCAGCACCCCGGCTTCGGGTGCCATCAAACTATAGGCCGCAAAACCGCCGGCATTGTCGGCCAGCGTACCGACGATGCCCCCATGGAAGAATCCATTCTGCTGTGCCAGCTCCGGCCGGTACGGCAGCTCGATCACGCACCGGCCCGGCTCGACCGACACCAACACCGCGCCAATGAAACCCATCAGCGGCTGCGCATCGAAGCTGGCGCGCACTCGTACGGCAAAATTCGGGTCCCGCGGGGTAAAGATCGGTGCAGTAGCCATGAGGTCTCACTAAGGCTTTTGTTTACGTTTACGTAAACGTAAAGTAAATTGGAAAAAAAACCAAGGCCTACATGCCCTGGTTTTCGCTTTTGTCCGACGTTCGGTTGTTGAGCAGTTCGCGACACTGGCGCTCGAGCATGTCGATTTCGCCCAGCACGACTTCGATATCCTCAAGCTGCTGCGCCAGGGCGGCACGCCGCTCACCGAGGACATTGAGAAAGCGGTCGAGCTGCGGCTCGGTGTTGCTGGCGCCGCCGTACATGTCGAGGATCTGCTTAATCTCGGCCAGCGTCAGGCCGAGACGCTTGCCGCGCAGCGAGAGCTTCAAGCGCGTGCGGTCGGCGCGAGAATACACCCGGGTGCGTCCGGCGCGATCGGGGGTCAGCAGCCCCTGATCTTCGTAAAAGCGGATGGCGCGCGGCGTGATATCGAATTCGCGCGCCAGCTCGGTAATCGTGTAAGTGCGTTCGGCGGTCATGAATGCTGCGCCGCAGGAAATCCCGCGGCAACCCAGTTAATTAATTGTTTTTTATGGAACAATCGCCGGCTGGCGATTTATTCAGTTAATCAGAATTCAAACATCGAAGCAATCACCCCGGCAAGGAGAATCTGTCATGAACACCTCTTCGACGCTGCACTTCCCCATCGACGAGATACCCGAGGCCGGTCAATGGCTGACGGTGGCGCCGGGCGTCCAATGGCTGCGCATGCCCCTGCCCTTCGCCCTGGATCACATCAATCTGTGGATCCTCGACGATGG
This sequence comes from Denitromonas ohlonensis, assembly GCF_007625205.1. GTDB lineage: Bacteria > Pseudomonadota > Gammaproteobacteria > Burkholderiales > Rhodocyclaceae > Nitrogeniibacter > Nitrogeniibacter ohlonensis. Next base: position 341,138 of record NZ_VMNI01000006.1, read on the forward strand.
CGACTCGGTCACGCTGGTCGACACCGGCTTTGGCCTGCCCGACATTCAGGCGCTCTGGGCGGCGGCGCTCGACCGCCTCGACAAACCGGTGGGCCGCATCATCGTCACCCACTATCACCCGGATCACCTCGGTCTGGCCGAGTGGCTGTCACAGCGCACCGGTGCGCCGATCTCAATGACGCAGGGCGAGTTCCTGATGGGCCACGCGCTGTGGCACCAACTGCCTGGCTTCAGCACCGAGGACATGCTCGCGCAATTTCGTCGCCACGGCCTCGACGCGACGCGCCTCGGCGCGCTTGAGAAGCGCGGCAATCGCTACCGAAGCGGCGTGCCCAGCCTGCCCGATCGCTACAACCGCCTAATCCATGGCGACCGCATCGCCATCGGCGGACACGACTGGCAGGTCATCGTCGGCTACGGCCACGCCCCGGAGCACGCCGCCCTGTGGTGCCCGACACGCGATCTACTCATATCCGGCGACATGCTGCTGCCGCGCATCTCCACCAACGTCAGCGTGTTTGCTGCAACGCCCCATGACGACCCCTTACGTCGGTTTCTGGAATCAATCCATCACTTCAATGACTTGCCGGAGCGTACGCTCGTGCTACCATCACATGGCAGGCCGTTTCAAGGGATTCGCGCGAGAGTCAGTCAGTTGGTAACCCACCACGCCGAGCGCTGTGATGAGTTGCTGGCCGCCTGCCAGGAGCCTCGCACTGCAGCACAACTGCTCGAAACCTTGTTTCCCCGTGAGCTGGACACACACCAGGTGATGTTCGCAATGGGGGAAGCGATCGCCCACCTGAACTACCTCGCGCAGGGGAGGGACCTGCGCGAAGTCGATGACGGAGACGACGTGGTCCGCTTTATATCAACCGCTCTACCCAAGCATTGAGGATTGAACGCATGGCACCTCCAAAAGTAGAAGACAGGACTGTAGAACTGCCCGACCCGAGTGAGCTGGCCCAGACGTATTCCGAAGTCGCCCAGCGCGCCTCGCACCTGATCAGCGAGCACGTTCAACGCCAGCTCAAAAAGGGCGTGGCGGCCCCGGCCGACGAACTGGGGATTGCCCAGGCGTTCATGGACATGATGGCCAAGCTGCTGTCCAACCCGTACAAACTCGCCCAGACCCAGATGAACCTGGTGTGGGATTACTTCTCGCTGTGGCAGCACTCCATGCTGCGCTTCTCCGGCATGCAGGCGCCCCCCGTGGTCACACCGGCCAAGGACGACAAGCGCTTCAAGGACGAACAGTGGCAAGAGCACTTCATGTTCGACTTCATCAAGCAGTCCTACCTGATCACCGCCCGCCACATCCATGACACCGTCTGTGGTGTCGAGGGCCTGGAAGAGCAGACCCAGAAAAAGGTCAACTTCTACACCCGTCAGTATGTGGACGCACTCAGCCCGTCGAACTTCGCCCTGACCAACCCGGAAGTCTTCCGCGAGACGGTCAAGAACCACGGCCAGAACCTGGTCAAGGGCCTGAACAACCTGCTGCGCGACATCGAAGACGGCGGCGGCAACCTGCGCGTCAAGATGACCGACACCACCGCTTTCGAGCTGGGCAAGAACGTTGCCACCACGCCGGGCAAGGTTGTGTTCGAAACCGAGATGATGCAGCTCATCCAGTACACGCCTTCGACCGACAAGGTGCTCAAGCGCCCGCTGCTGATCGTACCGCCCTGGATCAACAAGTTCTACATTCTCGACCTGCGCGAAAAGAACTCCTACATCAAGTGGGCCGTCGATCAGGGCCATACGGTGTTCGTGATTTCGTGGGTGAACCCGGACGAGAGCCTGTCTGACCGCAGCTTTGATGCCTACGTAACCGACGGCATCCTGGCCGCGCTCGACGCCATCGAAGAACAAACCGGCGAAAAAGAAGTTAACGCTGCCGGCTACTGCCTGGGCGGCACGCTGCTGGCCACCACGCTGGCCTACCTGGCCGCCAAGCGTCGCAAGCGCATCGCCAGCGCAACCTTCTTCACCACCATGACCGACTTCTCCGAGCCGGGCGAACTGGGCGTCTTCATCGACGAAGTCCAGGTCTCCAGCCTCGAAAAGAAAATGGCCGAGCGCGGCTTCCTCGAAGGTTCGGAAATGGCCGGCACCTTCAACATGCTGCGCGCCAACGACCTGATCTGGTCCTTCGTGGTGAACAACTACCTGATGGGCAAGGATCCGTTCCCCTTCGATCTGCTGTACTGGAACTCCGACTCCACCCGCATGCCGGCCAAGATGCACAGCTTCTACCTGCGCAATCTGTACATGGAAAACCGCCTGGTGCAGCCCGGTGGCGTCGAGATCGACGGCACACCGATCGATCTGGGCAAAATCAAGGTGCCGTGCTACTTCATCTCCACCATCGAAGACCACATTGCCCCGTGGAAGAGCACCTATATGGGCGCGCGCAACTTCGGCGCACCGGTGCGCTTCGTGCTGGGCGGCTCGGGCCACATCGCCGGCATCGTCAACCCGCCCGTCGCCAACAAGTATGGCTACTTCGTCTGTGAAGACGCGGCCCTGCCCGAGTCCTCGCAGGAGTGGTTCGATGAATCGGTGCAACACGAAGGCTCGTGGTGGACCGACTGGCAGGCCTGGGTGACCGGTCACAACAAGGTGCAGGTCGAGGCGCGTGACCCCGCCAAGGGCAAGCTGGCGGTACTCGAAGAAGCGCCGGGCAGCTACGTCAAGGCGCGTATCGACAACGCCCAGAAGGCCGCCTGATCTTTGCCGTGCCTGAGTGATGAAAAAGGGGCCAGTGGCCCCTTTTTCACGCCCCGCCCATGACCGCCACCGTTCTCGACACCAACACCATCATGGCGCTGTGGTTCTTCAATGACCCGGCCCTGACTACCCTGCGCGACTGGATCGCCGCCGGCCACACGCGCCTGCTGACCCGCGACGACGCGCTCGAAGAGCTGCGCCGTGTGCTCGCCTACCGTCAGTTCGCCTGCCCGCCCGAGCATCAGGCCGAGATCCTTGAGCGTTACCGCGCGCAAGCCGCCTGCGTGCCGGCCGCCGAGCCACCCGCCGAACTGCCCCGCTGCCGCGACACCGACGACCAGAAGTTTCTCGAAATTGCCCATGACGGCGCGGCCCGCTGGCTGCTCACCCGCGACAAGGCGCTGCTCCGCTCTGGCCGCCACCGCCTGATGCGCGAGCGCTGCAGCGTGATCACCCCCGAGGCCTGGCAAAAGGCCTTCGCCGAAAGCGTCTAAGCGCGCGCGTCCGCCAAGGCACGGCGCAGCCTCGCCAGGGCACGCAGCCCGGCCACCGCCCGGCTGCCGTACCACGAGGTCCATTCCCCGTCGATCAGCTGCGCCGGGCGCGCGCTCGAGGCCGCCACTTCGGCCAGGTGCTTGTCCTGAAAGCGGTAGGGCTCGGTCGACAACAACACCCGATCCACCCCCGCCAGCCACGGCGCATGCCAGTCAAAGCTCGGGTAGCGTTCGGCCGCATCCGCCGGCACGGTGTGCCAACCGACCGTCGCCAGCGTGGCGGCAATGTAGGTCTCGCGCGACACGGTCATCCAGGGCTCACGCCAGATCAGGTAGAGCACCGACTCGGCCGGCAGGCTCGCGCCCACTGCACGGGCCTCGACCAAGGCCGCATCCAGCGCGGCGGTCAGCGCCTCGGCCGCCGGCCGGCAATCAAACAGATGCCCCATCAAGGCATACAAGCCACGATTGTCTTCCGGCGCCCCCGGATGCGTCACCACCACATTGGGCACGAACGCCGCCAAAGCCTCGGCCACCGGGCGCGGGTTCTCATCCACATTCACGATCACATGGGTGGGCGCGAGGTCGCGGATCCGATCGAGCTTCACATCCTTGGTGCCACCCACTTTCGGAACGCGGCGCAGCGCCTCGCGCGGATGAATGCAAAAGCCGGTGCGACCGACCAGCTGATCGGCCAGCCCCAGATCGCACAGCAGTTCAGTGATCGACGGCACCAGCGAGACGATACGGGCGTCGCGGCCCAGGGCGGCGTGGTGCTGGCCGAAGGCGTCGACAGCGGGTATTCCAGAGAAAGTCATCCCTGCATTCTAATGTTGTGCTTGCGAAGTCTCCATACCGCGCAGGGTCGGCTTCAGCCGACCAAGGCGGGTTGAAACCCGCCCTACAGGGGCGGCGATTGCAAGACAAATCACGATCACGACCGGCCGCGCCGCTAGCCCAGCACCAGCCGCGTCGCCCCGGCCAGCGCATCGCCCTGCGCCGCGATGGCCAGACGCAGGCTCTCGACCAACTGAGTGACGAGCACGGACGATGTCGTGCCCGCCGCGCGCATCAGCTTCAGCTCACAGGCAATGCTCGGCGCAATCGGCAGGCGCAGCACGTGGGCGGGGTCGAGGCCCGCCGCGGTAAAGCTATCGACAAACGCAAAGCCCAGCCCCTGGGTGACCAGGGTGGCCGCCAGCGCGTAGGTTTGCACCCGCATCGCTGCTGCTGGCTCCCAGCTCGCAGCACTCATGGCTTGCGCCAGACGCTGACCCAGCGGGGTTTCTTCAGCCAACGCAATATAGGGCCGCCCGTCCAGCCAGTCGCGCTCGGCCAGCCGCAGCACGCCGCTGGTCCACGCACGCGGCGCCACCAACACGATCTCACCGCCAGCAATCGGCGACAGCTGGGTGGTCACCTGCGCCACCGGGTCGATCGCCAGACCCGCGTCAATCTCGAAGGCCATCAGGCCGTCCTCGATCTGACGGGTATGCACCGCCCACACGTCGTACACCACCTCGGGGTGAATTGCCCGCAGCCGCTGCAAGGCGCCGGGCAACAAGTGCGTCGCCAGCGAGGGCGTGGCCGCCACCCGAAGCAGGCCCGACGCGCCACGGCGCAGGTTGGCCGCCAGCGCATCCACCCGCTCAATTTCGCCGTAGGCGCGCTTGACCTGCGCAAACAGCGCGCAGGCCTCCGGCGTGGGCGACAGCCGGCCGCCAATGCGCTCGAACAAGGCAAAGCCAAGTTGCGCCTCGGTGTGCTGAATCACCCGCGACACCACCGGCTGGGAGACATTCAGCCAACGCGCTGCGGCACTGGCCGAGCCGGTCATCATGACCGCGCGAAACACCTCGATCTGTCGAAGCCGCATCGACGCTCCATGTGCTGACAACATAGTCAACACCAAGATTAGCATGCTCACCAAGCATTGATCGCGGCAGACTGCGCGAATCAAAGTCTGGAGCGACCCATGCACATCACCGTTATCGGCGCCGGCATCGTCGGCCTGGCCACCGCCTGGTTTCTGCGCAAGGACGGACACTCCGTCACCGTGATCGATCGCCGCCAGTCGGTCGGTCAAGGCACCAGCCAGGCCAATGGCGGGCAGCTGAGCTATCGCTACATCGCCCCGCTGGCCGACCCCGACGTGCTGCCCAAGGTGCCGGGCTGGATGCTGCAGGCCGATTCTCCGATCCGCTTCCAGCCGCAATTTGACGGCGCCCAGTGGCGCTGGATTGCCGCCTTCATGAAAGCCTGCAACGCCAACGACAAGCAACGTACCGTGGCCGCCTTGCTGCCGCTGTCGCTGCTCAGCCAGCGGCTGGTGCATGACTGGGTCGAAGGCGAGGGCATGGACTTCGACTTCCGGCGCAACGGCAAACTGGTGGTCTATCGCGACGCCGCCGGCTTTCGCACCGCGCGGACGCTGATCGAGTCCCGCCCCGAGCTGGCCAGCCAGCAACACGCCCTCGACCGCGCCGCCTGCCTGGCGCTTGAACCGGCCATTGCCGGCATGGGCGCCGACGTGGTGGGCGGCATTCACACCCCGTCGGAAGACGCCGGCGATTGCCTGAAGCTCTGCCAGGCGCTGGCGGCGCGCATGCGCGAGGGCGACAACCCGGTCGAATTTCTGCTGGGCAAAACCGTCGAGGCACTGATCGTCAGCGACGGCCGCATCGCCGCCCTGCGCACCGCCGACGGCGACATCGCCACCGAGGCCTGCGTGGTGGCAGGCGGCGTCGAGGCCGTGGCCCTGTTACAGCCGCTGGGCATCGACGTGCCGGTCTATCCGCTCAAGGGCTACAGCATCAGCGCGCCGATCACCGATGCCGCCAAAGTGCCCGAGATCAGCGTGACCGACTTCCAGCGCAAGATTGTCTATGCCCGCCTGGCCAATCACCTGCGGGTGGCGGGCATGGCCGACATCGTCGGCCATGACGAGAGCCTGCAAGCCGATCGCCTGGCCACACTCACCCGCGAAACCCGCGACAACTTCGGCGCCGGCCTCCGGCTCGACAGCGTCGCGCCCTGGGCCGGTCTGCGCCCGGCCACGCCCACCGGCCGCCCCATTGTCGACACCACCGCCCTGCCCAATCTGTGGCTCAATCTGGGCCACGGCGCACTCGGCTTCACGCTCGCAGCCGGTTGCGCGCAGCTGATTGCCGACCGCATCAGCGACCGCCAACGCCCCATTCCGGATGAGGAATTCACCCTCGCCCGGAGCCGGCCATCCGGCTGGCGAAAAACATCCCGCGCCCCAACCGCCTGAGCCCGCAAAACCTCGGCTATTCGTCGCCGAGCCGCACTGGCAAAGGTTCTTCACGGTTTGGCATTCGCCCGACCATTGTGTAGAGTTGCCCTGTTTGGCGGCGCCATCCAACCGGCGCCGCACACCGTCGGCCGCCTACCCGGAACCCGACCTCATTCTTCGCAGTCAGAACACGACCCACAAGGAGTCCATCAGATGAAGAAGCTTACCGTTCTCGCCGCCGCCCTCGCCCTCGGCGCCGGCTTTGGCACCCCGGCCCAGGCCGAAACCAAGTTCGTCACCATCGGCACTGGCGGTGTCACGGGCGTGTATTACGCCGCCGGCGGCGCCATCTGCCGCCTGATGAACAAGGACCGCGCCAAGCACGGCATCCGCTGCTCGGTCGAGAGCACC
>NZ_VMNI01000021.1 GCF_007625205.1 Denitromonas ohlonensis
AACCGCCCCGTTCGGGGCGGATCATCGAGAGATATTTGCAGGGGAAGAGTCGAGCTAAATTGCCCGAGGGCCGGGCTCGTCCAACAAACGGTTCAGATCGTGGCTCGCTTCGCGATCACGATCTAACCTTAGTCGTTATGCATTGCGCTCATGGAGCGAGTTCTCGAATGCTTGGTGTTGCCGCCGAAAATATACTCACGCACTCGTTGGAAGTGACAACAAGCCACTCACGGCATGTAGCGCTTGCGATGGCCAGCCCGTTTTCTGCGGAAGCTCTGGATAGCCAACCACCCGAGGTAACTTCGTAAAGGACATGGCCAGTTCCATAGCACTGCCCACCTAGCCAAGTTGGCATGTCGCCTTCGTCGAGAAGCTGAAACCCAGAGTGATATGGAAAGAAAATTTCAACCGGTACAGATTTCGAAGCCGCACGTGGATACACCTCTACAACGATGTATAAGCCAACCACCGAAAAGCGAACTTCAAGAACGCAGGAGTCCCGGCGCTCATACTCAGCGGAAATGGGTTTGGCTTCAGAACGCATAACGTTAAGTGGACAGCCTAATTGACGAAAAACATTGCGTCAAAATGACATTCCCATTTTGTCTTTGCATGAAAAAGTCCTTACGATTCATAGGTCTTTTGCAATGTAGACCTTCCTAAAAAATGAGTACAAATGCGTCGCCGCCTCGGTTGCTCGATCTGGTTCGGGAGCGCATCCGGGTGAAGCACTACAGCATCCGTACCGAGCAAGCTTATGCACAACGCTCGCAAGGCTCGGGATCCAAGGCTCGGGATCAAATCTTGTAATACGACATTATTCGAGAAAAACAGGCGGCAGATCACGGTTTTCCGTCACGCGCTCCAAGATCGACGCGCCTTCTCAGCCATGCCGGATACCCGAACGCTACACCATTCCAAATGGAAGGCGCCACCCCTTCGTCATGGGTGGTGAGCGAGTTCGGTTGTCGTTAAGCCAGCAGCGCCGGCTGCTTCTGCCGATCTACACCCCTCCCTCAATGAAAATCCCGACTCCGCGTCGTCAGTTCCGCCATCCAGTCCGTCAGATCCACCAGCCGTTTCGCCAGCACATGCACCACGCGGCCGTCGCGTTGGAGTTGGCCGTAGACGCCGAGCAGGCGGGCACCGAGGAGGATCTGGCGTTGGCGTTCGGCGAGGTCTGAGTAGACGACGATGTTGCTCATGCCGGTTTCGTCTTCGAGGGTGACGAAGACGATGCCGCTGGCGGTGCCGGGGCGTTGGCGGCAGGTGACGATGCCGGCGGCGCGCACGAGGGCGGCGTGGGGGAGGTGCTGGAGGGTGTCCGCGGGGAGGAAGCGGCGTTCGGTGAGGCGCTCGCGCAGCAGGGCGAGGGGGTGGCGGCCGAGGCTGAAGCCGAGGCTGGCGTAGTCGGTGAGGATGGTTTCGCCTTCGCTGGCTTCGGGCAGGCTCACGGCGGCTTCTTGCGGCGGGGCGGTGTCGAAGAGGTCGCCCTGGCGGTGCAGGCCGCTGGTTTGCCACAGCGCAGCGCGGCGGTGGCCGCTGAGCGGTTTGAGTGCGTCGGCGGCGGCGAGGCGGTCGAGGTCGGCGCGGCTCAGGTCGGCGCGGTGGGCGAGGTCGTGCAGTGAGGTGAAGGGCGCCTGGGCGCGGGCGGCGTCGATGCGGGTGCCGGTGGCGTGGCTGAGGCCGGCGATTTCGCGCAGACCGAGGCGCACGGCCGGGCGTTCGTGCAGGGCGCCGGTGGGCTCGAGCGTGCTGTCCCAGGTGCTGCGGGTGATGTCGACCGGGCGCACGCGCACGCCGTGGCGCTGGGCGTCGTGCACGAGTTGGGCGGGGCGGTAGAAGCCCATGGGCTGGCTGTTGAGCAGGGCGCACAGGAAGGCTTCGGGCTCGTGCCACTTGAGCCAGGCGGAGGCGTAGGCGAGCAGGGCGAAGCTGGCGGCGTGTGATTCGGGGAAGCCGTATTCACCGAAGCCTTCGATCTGCCGGCACAGGGCGTCGGCAAATTCCTGCGTGTAGCCGCGTTCGGCCATGCCGGCGCGCAGCTTGTCCTTGAACTGCTGCATGTGGCCTTTGCGCCGCCACGAGGCCATGGCGCGGCGCAGCTCGTCGGCCTCGCCGGGGGTGAAGCCGGCGGCGACTTCGGCCAGCTTCATGACCTGCTCCTGAAAGATCGGCACGCCCAGCGTGCGTTCGAGTACGGCGCGCACGGCGGCGGGCAGCTTGGCCATTTCGCGCGCGGCTTCGGCGGGGTGGTTGCGGCGGCTGAGGTAGGGATGAACCATGTCGCCCTGGATGGGGCCGGGCCGGACGATGGCGACCTGCACCACCAGGTCGTAGAACTGGCGTGGCTTGAGGCGCGGCAGCATGCTCATCTGTGCGCGTGATTCGACCTGAAACACGCCGATGGAGTCGGCATTGCACAGCGCTTCGAAGGTGGCGGGGTCGGCGGCGGGGATGTCGGCCATTGTGACCGGCGTGCCGCGCCGCTGGCTGACCAGATCGAGCGCGCGGCGGATGACCGAGAGCATGCCCAGCGCCAGCACGTCGACCTTGAGCAGGCCGAGCGATTCGAGGTCTTCCTTGTCCCACTGGATGACGGAGCGCTCGGCCATGGCGGCGTTTTCGACCGGCACCAGCCGTGCCAGCGGGCCGTCGGAGATGATGAAGCCGCCGACGTGCTGCGACAGGTGGCGCGGCGTGCCGACGAGCTGCTCGGTGAGCGCCAGCCATTTGGAGACGCGCGGGCTGGCGGGGTCGAGGCCGATCTCGCGCAGGCGGTGCGGCAGCTGGTCGCGTTTGTCCCACCAGGCCATGGAGCGGGTGAGCGCGCTGATCTGTTCGGGGCTGAAGCCGAGCGCGCGGCCCACGTCGCGCAGCGCGCCGCGGGTGCGGTAGCGGATGACGGTGGCGGCCAGCGCGGCGCGCTCGCGGCCGTATTTGCGGTAGATGTACTGGATGACGATTTCGCGCCGCTCGTGCTCGAAGTCGACATCGATGTCCGGCGCTTCGCCGCGCTCGCGCGAGAGGAAACGCTCGAACAGCAAGGACGCACGCTGCGGGTCCACCTCGGTGATGCCGAGCGCGAAACACACCACCGAGTTGGCCGCCGAGCCGCGCCCCTGACACAGAATGCCCTCGCCGCGCGCGAAGCAGACGATGTCGTACACCGTCAAAAAGAAGGGCTCGTAGCGCAGCTCGGCGATGAGCGCGAGCTCTTTGTTGGCGGTGCGGGCGACCTCGGCGGGCACGCCGTCGGGGTAGCGGGTGCGCAGGCCGGTCTCGGTGAGGCGGCGCAGGTAGCTGGTGGCGGTGTCGCCGGCGGGGACGATCTCTTGCGGGTATTCGTAGCGCAGCTCGCTGAGTGAAAACTGGCAGCGATCGGCGATGCGGGTGGTCTCGGCGAGCAGCTCGGGCGGGTAGAGCCGGGCGAGGCGCAGCGGGTGGCGCAGGTGGCGCTCGGCGTTGGGGAAGAGCCGGCGGCCGGCCTCGAACACCGTGGCTTTGTGGCGCAGCGCGGTGAGTGTGTCTTGCAGCGGGCGGCGGTGGCGGCGGTGCATGTGCACATCGCCGGCGGCCACCAGCGGGAGGGCTGCCGCGTCGGCCAGGGCACGCCGGCGGGCGAGGCGGGCGGTGTCGTCCGGCCCGCTGTGCAGCTCGACGCCGACCCAGCCACGGCCGGCAAAGCGCTCGGCAAACCAGCGGGCGTCTGCCTCGGTGGCGGCCTCGTGCGGCAGCCAGATCGCGAGGCAGTCGGGCAGCGCGGCGGCGGGGGCGAGGGCGTCGATGTCGCCGCGGGTGAGGTGGTAGTCGCCCTTGTCGGCGCGGCGGCGGCCGAGCGTGATGAGCGCCGAGAGGTTGCCGTAGCCGGCGCGGTTGCAGGCCAGCACCACCAGCTTCAGCCCGCAGGCGAGGGTGAATTCGGCGCCGTAGATGAGTTTGAAGTCGGCCGGGTCGGCATTGAATTTTTCAGCCGCCAGCTTGAGGCCTTCGTGCGCGCGCACGGCGCCGGCCAGCGAGCATTCGTCGGTGATCGCCAGGGCGCGATAGCCGAGCTGCCAGGCGCGCTCGACCAGTTCTTCGGGGTGCGAGGCGCCGCGCAGAAAGCTGTAGTTGGACACGCAATGCAGCTCGGCGTAGGCCGGCCGCGGCGTGTGCTTGGCGGACTCAGGCGAACTGGCCATGCAGCCACCAGCCTTGGGCGTCGCGGTAGATCCACAGCCACGCGCCCTGCGCGGTGGTGGCCACAAAGTAGTCGCGGCGCAGGTCGCCGGTGGCTTCGTCCTGATCCCACCAGCCGCTCTCCAGGCGCTCGGCGCGGGTCAGCAGATTGAGCGCGGCGCCGGCGTAGGTGGGCCGGCCGGCGACTTCGTGCAGCGCCTGCGGCTTGGCTTGCAGCCACAACGGACGCGGGGGCGAGGCGGTGTCGGGCGCATCTTTGGGCTCGGGCCAGGGGATGGCGCGGGTGGCGCATTCGGGGCGGTGGTCGTCCTGCACCGCGAGGCCGTGCACGGCGGCGTCGCCGAGCCGGGCGCGCAGGCGCTCGATGACTGGCGCGATGTTGCCGGTGTCTTGCTGGCCGAACAGCGCCACGCTGCTGCCGGCCAGCGCTTGCGGCGCGTCGGCGTGCAGATGCAGCTCGGTGACCGGCGCGGCGAGGCGGTGGCGTTCGAGTTGCTCGCGGGCGACGCGGATCAGGCGCTCGGCGTCGCGGGTGGGCGAGGCAAAGCCGAGGGGTAGATGCGTGGCGGGGATGTCTTCATGGTCGAGCACCAGCGTGCAGGTGGTGATGCCGAGCATGCGCGCCTGCAGCCAGCCGGCCAGCGCCATCAGTAGGCGGCGGGCGGCGAAGAGCAGATGGTCGGCGACTTCGACCTTAGCCGGCAGCTCAAGCCGCTGCACAAAGCGCTCGGGGAAGGCGAAGGGCGGCTGCGGGTCGGGCAGCTCGCCGCGCGCCCGCGCCAGTTGCAGCGGCAGCGCCTTGCCGAAGCGGTGGCCGACGGTGGCGCCGGGCAGGGCAAAGAGCTGCGCCAGCGTGCGCAGGCCGAGCGCGTGGAGGCGGCGTTCGGCGGCGTCCTTGAGGCCGAGCACTTCGACCGGCAAGGTGGCGAGCGCGGCTTGCCAGTGCGCGGTGGTGCTGTCGGCATGGGTGAGCCAGCGCGCGGCCAGCGGCGTGGGGGCGAGGCCAAAGCGCAGGCTCAGGCCTTGCGACTGCCCGCCGTCGCGGATCTTGCCGAGCAGCGGCTCGAGCCCGTCAAACAATTGCAGGCAGCCGCCGATTTCGAGCAGCAAGGTGTCGGGCGGGGCGAGGCTGACCGTCGGGGTGAAGTTGCCGGCCCAGCAGGCCAGCGATTCGAGCGCGGCGAGTTCGCGCTCGGCCTGGCGTTCATGCGGGCGCAGGCCGGGCAGTAGGGCGAGGGCGTCGGCCAGACGCTGGCCGGGGCGGATGCCGGCCTCGGCGGCCGTGGTATCCGCGGCGATGATGCGCTGCTGCGCGATGGCAGCGGCCGGCGCGGGCAGCGCCAGCACCTCGACGGGGAGTCGGAAAAAGTGAATCGCCAGCCACAGCATGGGTCAGGGCCGTCAGGCGACGTGCGGCTCCCGACGTGGCACCGGCTCGGCGGGGCGGACACGGCGCACCAGACGCGACCACGGCAGCGGCCGCTCGATGGCGAGGCTGATCGGCTGCGCCAGCGGCGGGCCACGGCGCTTGAGAATGTCGAGCTGCAGACCGGTGTTGCTGCCACGCAGGGCAATGCGCAGTGGCGCGGGCGAGGGTTGGTTGGCGACGCGCTCGGGGCGGAAGACGAGGCTCAGGCAACGGGTGCCGCTGCTGGCCAGTTGCAGGCGGCGCAGGCTGCGGGCGTCGGCGGTGGGTAGCCAGACGAGCAGCGCGGCCAGCGCGCCACTGCCGAGCAGTTGCTCGCAGGCCCAGGCGGCGTCGGCGCCCTCGGCCTCGACCACCAGCAGGCGCGACAGCGGCAGGCCGAGCGACTGCCAGGCCGGGGCGTGAACTTGCGCGGGCGGGGCGACGATGACGATCCAGCCGGCGTCGGCGTCGAGCTGGCGCAGCGCGGGCAGAAACAGGCTGAGCTCGCCAATGCCGAGTCCGCCGCTGAGTATTTCGGTCAGCCCGCCGCAGGGCCAGCCGCCGTCGGGCAGCACCGCGTCGAGCGCGGCAAAGCCGCTGCCCAGCGCTGCCTCGGCGTGATGCGCGCAGGCGCCGCCGCGCCAGAGGTCGGCACGTTGGAGCAGGTCATCGAGGGCGGCGGGGGTGGCGGACATGGGGCTTCAAAACACGCGGGGAATGCTCTCATTGTTGTCGCTGAGGCGTGGGTGTCAAGCGACTTGTCGGGCGGGAAAAAGCCGCTTTTGTGCTTGATCCCAGTGCCGGCGCGGGGGGCGTCGGCGTAGATAAATTTTGTGTTTGAGGCGCGGAATCAGGATCGCGCGACGGGGCTCGGCGTGGAACCTTGAATGGCAGCCTGTGTCTGCCAGGCTTGCAGCGTCTCGATGTCGTGTCGGGTCGGCTTCAGCCGACCATGGCGGGTTGAAACCCGCCCTACAATGGTCGGCGCGACCGAGCGTGCTTTCAGGAGAGTGTGGTTTGAGCCAGACAATGAATGCCTCTGATGAGACGCCCGTGCTAACCCTTGATGTGGTGGCCGATTTCGTGTGCGTGTGGTGCCATGTGGGCACAGCGCGACTCGATGCCGCGTTGGCGTTGCTGGCCGAGCAGCGGCCGGATGCGCGGGTGGTGGTGCGCCACCGGCCTTTCATGCTCGACCCGGACATGCCGGCCGAGGGACATGCCTACCCCGAGCATCTGGTGCGCAAGTTCGGCAGCATGGACGCGGTGAAAGGCTTGCAGGCGCAGGTGAGCGCCGCAGCCGAGGGCAGCGGCGCGCACTTCAACTTTGCGGCGATCAGCCGCCGGCCGTCGACCGTCAAGGCGCATCGCCTGATCCTGCGTCTGCAAAACGCGGGGGCCGACGCCGGCCGGGTGGATGCGCTGGTGGCGGCGATCTTTCGCGCCTACTTCGAGCAGGGGCAGGACATCGGGCGCAGCGAAGTGTTGGCTGCGCTGGCGACGGACGCCGGCCTCGGCGGGCCGGATCTGCCGGCTTGGCTGGACGGCGATGATCTGGCTGACGAGGTGCAGCGCCAGCACCACGCGATCAGCGCCCGCGGCGTGAACGGCGTGCCGTGTTTCATCCTCAATGACCGCGTTGCTCTGAGCGGCGCGCAGCCGTCCGAGATGCTGTTGCGGGCGATGCTCGACAATCTGCCCGGCGGCTGAGGGTTGGCGCGCCGGTGATCGGCCGGCGCAATTCAAGGCGTGTTTGGGTCGAGGCTGCTGTGGGGTGGCGGCCTTGACGCGTCTGTCGTCGCCGTGCGCACGTGCGCTGTCAAAAAGCCTTGATCTAAATTTGTAAATAAGATAGATTCGCATTTGCATTGTGCGGTGCGGAGCCGCGTTTGCGCCCGGATCGAGCGCGCTTGATCCAGAACAAAATTCCCCGATAGCCAGCCATCGCCAGCCAATCGTACTCAACCCCTTCGCTGAAGGATGGTGCGCAGGTTGCGCACAGGCTGGGCGCCGATACCCGCGGGTTTGCGGGGCGTCGGAGTCTCTTGCAGACAGTGTCATCTCGCTGCCGCGTGTTGCCGGCGCGATGGCGCGTGTGGCGGGAGCGCTGGTTTGTGTCGTCCTTGTCGCCGGGCTTTGGCGCTTTTGCTGCAGGGCGATATGAAAAACAAGACCGTCAAGACCCAGATCCCCGCGAGTTTTCGCGTTCAGACCCGAACCCAGACCGGCGCCGTGGCGCGTACCGGGCTGGCGTTGGGCATGTCCACCGCCGTGCTGATGCCGGCGGCGTTTGCGCAGTCGAACGAAACACAACAGCTCGCGCCGGTGACCGTGGTGGAGACTGCGATCGACCCCAACCCCAACGCCGAACCGGGCGTGCCTTACAAGGCCAAGACCTCGGGCGATGAGCGCCACACCCGCCCGCTGGCCGAGACGCCGCAGACCATCACCGTGCTGACCCAGCAGCAGATGCTCGACACCGGCCGCAGCGATCTGCGTGACATCCTCCGCGCGCAGCCGGGCATCACGCTGGGCACCGGCGAGAACGGCAATGCCTTTGGCGACCGCTACATCATCCGCGGCCAGGAAGCGCGCAGCGACGTGTTTGTGGATGGCCTGCGCGACCCCGGCATGACGGTGCGCGAGAGCTTTGCCGTCGAGCAGCTGGAAATCACCAAGGGCCCGAGCTCGACCTTTGCCGGGCGGGGCGCCACCGGCGGCGCGATCAACGCGGTGACCAAGCAGGCAACCACCGATGTGGACTTCACCAAGCTGTCGGCTGGCATCGGCACCGACAGCTATCGCCGCCTGAGCGCCGACACCAACTATGTGCTGACTGACACCGCCGCCATCCGGGTGAACCTGCTGCATGGCTACCAGGACGTGCCCGACCGCGCGCCGGCCGACCGCGAACGCAACGGCGTGGCGCTGTCCTTCAACATCAAGCCGACCGAGCGGCTCGACATCACCGCCGACTACTACCACCTCGACGCCATCGACAAACCGGACCTCGGCTCGTGGCTGGTCAATGGCAAGCCGCAGACCAATATCCCGGTGTATGCGCAGTCGGGCGACTTCCTCGAGTCGACGGTGGATACCTACACCGTGCGCGCCAAGTACCAGGTCAACCCCAGCGTGCGCATCACCAACCTGACCCGCTACGGCACCACCGACAACGGCTACGTGGCCACCAGCGCCCGCGCCACCACCACCCATGCCACCAACCCGGGCGGTGTGTACGACACCGTGGTGCTCGGCACCCACCAGGGCTGGCAGGAGGTCGAGTACTTCGCCAACCAGACCAACCTGTATGTAGAGCAGGAGATCGCCGGGATGAAGCACGAGTTCATCTTTGGGCTGGAGTTCTCCGACCACAGCGTGCTCAACGGGCAATACACCACCAGCAACGCCTCGAACTGCGTCACCAGCGGCCGGGGTGGCGGCGCCAGCAACAGCGGCTGCCTCACTGATGCCTCGGGCAACTATGTGGCCAACATCGACAGCGTGCTCAATCGCCAGGTCAGCCGCGGTGCCTCGGACATCGACTGGAACGTGAAGACGATCTCCCTGTCGGCCATGGATACCGTCGACCTCAACGACAAATGGACGCTCTTCGGCGGCCTGCGCTATGACCGCTTCGATTACCGCACGCTGGCGGGGACGACCACCAAGACCGAGTGGAAGCTGGAAGACGGGTTGTGGAACGGCCACCTCGGCCTGACCTACAAGTTCCGCCCCGACGCCAATGTGTACTTCACCTACAGCACCGCCAGCGACTTCAACGGCGGCGAGTCGGATGTGACCTCGTGCGACTACGGCGGCATCTGCGTGCCGGCCACCGGGCCCGGCGGCACGCTGAGCACCGCCGAGCGCCAGGCGCTGTTCGCGCAGAGCAGCCCGGAGCTGTCGGAAAACATCGAGCTGGGCACCAAGTGGAACGTCAACGGCGGCCGCATGCTGGCGACCGCAGCGGTGTTTCAGGTGACCAAGAGCGATGTGATGGAAGTGCTGGGCGGCGCCAGCTACACCGACATTGGTGCCATCAACTCGGGCAAGTACCGGGTGCGTGGCGTCGAGTTTTCACTGGCCGGCGAGGTCATGCCCAAGCTGACCGCGCAGGGCGGCGTGGCCTTCATGAACGCCAAGTGGCTGCGCTCGCAGGACAGCAGCCGGGTGGGCAACGGTTTGTCCAACTTCCCCGAAACCACCGCCTCGGTGCTGCTCAACTACCAGGCCACGCCCAAGTTCAGCTTCGGCGGCAATGTGACCTACCAGAGCAAGAAGTTCTCCGGCACGCCCGAGTCGCCCGAGTCGCTCAACATCAAGGTGCCCGAGTACACCGTGTTCGACCTGTTCGCGGCCTACAAGATCGACCGCAACACCAGCGTGCGTCTGAACATCGGCAACGTCACCGACGAAACCTACTACCTCGCGGCTTATCGCTCCGGCGCCATGCTCTACCTGGGCGATGCCCGCAACGCCCGCCTGACGCTCAACTACGACTTCTGAGCGAAGGGGGTATCCAGCGCCGGGCCGGGTGGCCCGGCGTTTTTGTATTGATGGGAGCTTCATGACCGCACACGCCACGCTGGACCACATCCCGCGCGACATCCTCTGCGCCGCCGACTACGAAGCGCTGGCGCCGCAGTTCATCGCCGCGCCCGCGCTGGCCTACATCGCCGGCGCCAGTGGCGATGAGCGCACGCTGCGCGCCAATCGTCGCGCCTTCGAGCGCTGGCAGATCCTGCCCCGTCTGCTGCGCGACGTCACCGCCGGGCATACGCGCAGCACGGTGCTCGGCCGCCCCTGGCGCCACCCCATCGCGCTGGCGCCGCTGGCCTACCAGACGCTGGTGCATCCGGCCGGCGAGATTGACACCGCGCGCGGCGCGGCCGCCGCCGCCGCCTGCCTGACGGTCAGCACGCTCGCCTCACACCCGATCGAAGACATCGCCCGCGCCAGCGAGGGTGACAAGTGGTTTCAGCTCTACTTTCAGCCGCAGCGTGAAGCCACGCTGGATCTCATCCAGCGCGCCGAGCAGGCTGGCTATACCGCGCTGGTGGTCACACTCGATGCCTCGGTGCAGAGCCCCAGCCGACGGGCCGTGCGTGCCGGCGTTGCGCTGCCGGGCGCGGTCAATCTGGCGCGCTACGCCGTGCCGCCGCAGCGGGCACTGGCCGCGGACGCGAGCCTCATCTTTCAGGGCGCCATGCGCGAGGCGCCCACCTGGGCCGACCTGCGCTGGCTGCTGTCGGCCACCCGCTTGCCGGTGCTGGTCAAGGGCGTGCTGCGCGCCGACGATGCGCTGGCCCTGCGCGATGCCGGCGTGGCCGGGCTGATCGTCTCCAACCACGGTGGCCGCGCGCTCGATGGCGTGCCCGCCAGCCTCGCCGCGCTACCGGCCATCCGCCGCGCGGTGGGCGCCGAGCTGCCGGTGCTGCTCGACAGCGGTGTGCGCAGCGGCAGTGATGTGTTCAAGGCGCTGGCGCTGGGCGCCTCGGCGGTGATGGTCGGCCGCCTGCAGGTATACGCGCTGAGCGTGGCCGGCGCGCTGGGCGTGGCGCACCTGCTGCGCACCTTGCACCAGGAACTTGAGCTGTGCATGGCCATGGCCGGCTGCGCCACGCTGGCCGATATCGATTCCACCCTGATCTGCGAGAATTCTGATGTTGATCCCGATTGAAAATGTCTTGAGCAAAGATGAGGTGCGCCGCTTCCGCGAGCGCCTCGACGCCGCCGACTGGCAGGACGGCCTGGCCACGGCCGGCACGCTGGCCCGCCATGTGAAACGCAACGCCCAGCTCGACGACGCCTCGCCGCTGGCCGTGGAACTCGGGCAGGCCATTTTGCGCCGTCTGGGCGAGACGCCGCTGTTCGTCTCGGCGGCCTTGCCGGGCAAGATCTACCCGCCCAAGTTCAACCGCTATGCCGACGGCGGCACCTACGGCGCGCATGTCGACAGCGCCGTGATGCATGTGCCCGGCACCGGCGTGTCGCTGCGCACCGACCTGTCGGCCACGCTGTTTCTGGCCGAGCCGGACGAGTACGACGGTGGCGAGCTGGAGATCGAAGGCCCCTTCGGCATCCAGGCCGTCAAGCTGGCGGCCGGCGACATGGTGCTCTACCCGTCGAGCAGCCTGCACCGCGTCACCCCGGTGACCCGTGGCGCACGGGTGGCCTCCTTCTTCTGGATCGAAAGCCTGGTGCACAACGACGCCGCGCGCACCGTGCTGTTCGACCTCGATCAGGCCATTCAGGGCCTCAATGCCACCGTGGCGGCAGACGACGCCAACCTGCTGAAGCTGACCGCTGTCTACCACAACCTTTTGCGGCTGCATGCCGCGACCTGAAAGGATGCGATCCATGATGCTTCGCAAGCTTACCGCCGCGCTCGCCGTGGTTTTTGTCAGCCAGGGGGCGTTCGCCGAAGAGGCCGTCCTCAACCTCTACTCCGCCCGCCACTACCAGACCGACGAAGCGCTCTACGAGGGCTTCACCCGCCAGACCGGCATCCGTATCAATCGCATCGAAGGCAACGAGCAGGAATTGCTCGAACGCATCCTCGCCGAGGGCGACAACAGCCCGGCCGATGTGCTGATCACCGTCGACGCCGCGCGTCTGGCGCAAGCCGAGGCCTACGGCATCTTCGCGCCGGTGAAGTCGGTCGTGCTGGAGGCGCGCATTCCCGCGCATCTGCGGTCGGCGCACTGGTTCGCCTTTTCGACCCGTGCGCGGGTGATCATCTTCAACCAGCGCAAGCTCAAGGCCGCCGATGTGGCGACCTACGAATCGCTGGCCGACCCCAAGCTCAAGGGGCTGCTGTGCAGCCGCTCGGGCGCCCACCCGTACAACCTGTCGCTGGTCGCCTCGCAGATCGCACACCACGGCGAAGCGGCCACCGAAGCCTGGGCGCGCGGCATGGTGGCCAACTTTGCGCGTGCGCCCAAGGGCGGCGATTCGGACCAGATCAAGTCGGTGGCGGTGGGCGAGTGCGGCGTGGCGGTGTCGAACAGCTATTACCTGGCCCGCATGATGGCCTCCGAGCGGGTCGAGGAGCGCAACCTGCTCAAGCGGGTCGGCATCGTGTGGCCCAACCAGGGCGCTTATGGCACGCATGTGAATGTGTCCGGCGGCGGCATGGTCAAGACCAGCAAGAACCGCGCGGCGGCCGTGGCCTTCCTCGAATACCTCGCCAGCGACGAGGCCCAGCGCTACTTCGCCAACGCCAACAACGAGTGGCCGGCCGTGCCGGGGGTGAAGATCGACAACCTCGAACTCGACGAACTCGGCCGCTTCACCGCCGACACCCTGCCGCTGCCGACCCTCGCCAACAATCTCGTCGCCGCGCAAAAGCTGCTCGACCGCGCCGGCTACCGCTGATCAGCGCAATAGCACGCCCGGCAGCCACATCGAGAAGGCCGGGATGTAGGTGATCAGCAGCACGCCGACGGCCAGCACCGCCAGCGCCGGCAGCACGGCGCGGGCGACCTCGCCGATCGGCTTGCCGAAGCGGTAGGAGGCGAAGAACAGGTTCATGCCCACCGGCGGGGTGAGGAAGCCGAGCTCCATGTTGGCCAGGAAGATCACCCCGAGGTGCACCGGGTGGATGCCAAAGGCCAGACCGATGGGCACGATCAGCGGTGTCACCACAATGATCGCCGAGTAGATGTCCATGAAGGCGCCGACCAGCAGCAGCAAGCCGTTGAGCGCCAGCAGGAAGACCCACGGCGAGGCGATGCTGGCCTGCACCCACTCGGACACCTGGTCGGCGATCTGCGCGTCGATCAGGTAGTTGGTGAAACCCAGCGCCATGCCCAGGATCAGGATGATGCCGCCGACCAGCAGGCCGCACTCGGCCATGACGCGCGGCACATCGCGGGTGAGTGACAGGTCGCGGTAGATCAGCACCTCGACGATGAAGGCATACAGCGCGGTGAGCGCGGCGGTCTCGGTCGGTGTCACCAGGCCGCTGGCCAGCCCACCGAAGGTCACCAGCGGAATGGCCAGCTCCCACTTGGCCGCCTTGAGCGCGGCGAGCGCCTCGGCCGCGTCGAAGGGCGTGGGTGCCGTGTCTTTGGGCTGGCGCCAGATGCCCAGCAGCACCAGCATTGTGGTCATCACTGCGGCCGGCACCACGGCGGCGAGCAGCATGGTTTCGATCGGCTGGCGGGCGATGATGGCGTAGAGAATCAGCGGCAGCGCGGGCGGGATCAGCACGCCGAGCGAACAGCCGCTGGTGATCAGGCCGATGCCCGCGCGCTCCGGGTAGCGCACCCCTTGCAGCAGCGGCATGAGCAAGCCGCCGAGGGCCAGGATGGTGACGCCAGAGGCGCCGGTAAATGAGGTGAAGAAAGCGGTCAGCAGCACCGTGACCAGCGCCGCGCCGCCGCGAAAGCGGCCGAACAGCGCGCGGAAGACACGGATCAGCCGCGCCGGCGCGCCGCCTTCGGCCAGAAAATAGCCGGCCAGCGTGAATAGCGGAATCGCCGGTAGCGACGGGTTGACGGTGAGCTGGTAGTGGTTGAGCGGAATCGCCGCCAGCGGCAGCTCATCGCTCGCGAACAGCAGCAGTGCCACGCCACCGAGCACCACAAACACCGGCGCGCCAAGCAGCACGGCCAGCACCAGCAGCGCCACCACCGGCGTGGCGGTGCTGCTGAAGCTTGCCACGCCGAGCAGGGCGGCGGCCACCACGAGGCTCAGCGCCCGGTCGGTGAAGCGCTCGCCCGAGCGGATCCACAGCCGCAGCGCGATCAGCGCAAAGCCGGCTGGCATCACCGCTTCCACCCACCACACCGGCACGCCGTAGGCAAGCAGGTTGCCGCCCTCGCGCTCGACGATGACGAAGTCGGCCGCCGCGCTGGCCAGCACCCCGGTCACCGCCATCGCCAAGCCACCGGCCGCGGCACGATGCACCCAGCGAAAACGCTCGGGCACCCAGCGGCCCAGACCGGCGATGCTCAGCAGCCGCCCCTCGCGCGCCGCCACTGCCGCACCGAGCATGCCGACCAGCAGCACGCCGTGCTGCACCAGCGCCGCGGCATTGGCCACGCCCACCGACAGCGTGCTGCGCAAGGTGATCTCCAGCACCGGCAGCAGCACCATGGCCGCCAGCACCAGCGACAGCAGGGTGTCTTCAACGCGGTGCACTCGCCACCACGGGCCAGCGCGTTCGGAAGGGGCGTCGTAGATCGGCGGGGATTCAGCGGGACGGGGCATGGATGATTCCGGCGGGAGCCAGACGCGGCCCCCGGGTTAGGCGCAGAGGGGCTTACTTGTTGCGGGCGCGGTAGTCGGCGAGCAGGCGGGTGACTTCGTCGAAGGTTTCGGCAGGCACCAGCCGGCCGCGGATCTGCGGATAGACCGACTCGGCCAGTGCCTGCCAGGCCGCCATCTGCTCGGGGCTTGGCCGGGTGACCTTGAGGCCGCGTTTGACCATGGCCGCGACGGCATCGTCCACCTCTTTGCGGGCCTGAGCACGCATCTTCTCGCCCGCCGTGCGGGCCGCTTCGCGCAGCGCCGTTTGGCCGGCCGGGCTCATGCTGTCCCAGGCCTTGCGGGTGACCACCAGCGCGCCGACGATGGGCGCCCAGTTCAGTTCGAGCATGTGCGGCGCCGGGCCACTGAACTGCGCCGCCAGCGCGTAATAGGGCGTGGCCGGCACGACCTCGATCAGCCCGGTCTGCAGGGCGGGCAGGATGTCGGCGGTTTCGAGCGACACCGGCTGGTAGCCGAGCGCCTTCATCACCTCCATCTGCTCCGGCTCGCCGGCCCAGGTGAACATCTTCATCGATTTGAAATCGTCCGGCGCGGCGGCCGGCTGCTGCGAGAAAAAGCGCACCCAACCCGCGTCGCCCCAGGACAGGACCACGTAACCCTTGTCGTAGAAGCGCTTCTCCATCGCCGGGCGCAGCTGCTCGCGCACATGGTCGACCTCGTCCCAGCTGCGGAACATCAGCGGCAGGGTCTGCAGCGCCGACACACTCGGGTCGATCTCGCGCAGCCCGACCACCGACAGCAGCCCGCCGTTGAGCTGGCCGATGCGCATGCGTTTGACGGTGTCGGACTCGCCGCCCTGCGCACCGTCGGTGAACACGATCAGCTTAGAACCGTCGCCCTGCGCCACCCTCCACGCCTCGCCCATTTCGAGCAGGGCGCGGTGGTAGAGCGAGTTCTTGGGCGCCAGCGTGCCCAGGCGCAGGGTGAGCTTCTCGGCCAGGGCCGGGCCGGTGGCGAGAACGAGCAGGACGAGAAGAAGACGGCGAATCCGGTCGGGCATGCATTACTCCAGAAAGAGGTCGTCCACGCGCCCCTGCAGCCAGCGGGCGCGGCGTTGAAGAATCAGGTTTTCAAGGCGATGGGCAGGGTCGGCGTCGGCATCGATGGCCAGCGCGGTGCCGAGCAGGGCGAGGAATTCGGCACGGTGCTGCTCGGGTACCGCCACCGCCTCGGCCAGCGCCAGATACGGTCCGGCCTGGCGGCCGTGCGAGAGGGCCACGGCCGCGTCGAAATGCCCGCGTGCCGTGGCTGCCGGCGCGGCCTCGTCGGCGCGCGACATGGCAAACGTGATCATGAAGGTGTGCAGCGCTCCGGCGTCGAAACCCGGATCGAGCGCCAGCGCCCGGTCCATCATCGCGCCCACCACCGGCAGGTCGGCGACCGCCTCCGGGGTGTCCGTGGACAGCGCAATCGCCGCCGCCCAGGCTGCCGCTGTCCAGTACAGCGCGGGCACATCGGCGGCGGTGGTTGGCGCAAGTGCCGCCTCGGCCTGCGTGCGCAGCGCGGTGTTGATGCCCGGGTGTGCCACCGCCAATGCCCGCAGGCCGTAACCCCTGGCGCGTACATACAGCCGCCGCGCCCGCTCGCGCTGGGCAAAGGCGGCGCCCACGTCCTCGGCCTCGATCTCGTCTGCGCCTTGCTGCACGAAGCCGTAGGCGTACTGCGTAAAGCCCCGCGCCGCTGCCAGCAGCAAACCCGCGTGCCCGGGCCGCTCGGCCAGCAGGCTCTCCATCAGCTTGAGCGAAAACGGCGCCGCGTCGCGCACCAGCGCCGGGTCATCATCGGCGCTGAACGTCGCCCCCGAGCCCGCCAGCGCATCGCCAAGCCGGTCGACGGCCAGGTGCTGCACCGAACAGGCGCTCAAGGCGCACGCCACCGTCATCAGGACTACCGCTCGTCGAAACACCATGCGCAAACGCACTCCGCGAGGAGGGGAGAAGGCGCGAGTTTATGAAGCGAGGCGGGGTGTGGGCAAAAGAAGTTTTTGTTAAAACGCGCCCCAGACGGACTGCGCGTGCCGTGCCACAACGGAAAAAGCCGCTGATCCTCGCGGGCCAGCGGCTTTTGTATTTGTTGGTGGTGATGGGCGGAATCGAGCCACATCACCTTCACGTCTGCCAGAAGCCGCTAACTCACGAGGGTTTGGAGCCGCGTCGGGATCTGTTTTATAAATTGTGTCACACCTTTGTGACACCCTGCCAAGAGAGTATAAGGTTGTCGCCCTTCGATCTGAGAAAAATTTTTCTCGACAGCCTTCAGGGAGTCGGTTTTTTTTCTAAGGCATACATCCTCACGCTGTAAGGTTATAAAGTCTGAGCGGCGCGATGGAAGCCATCCGTACACCATCCAAACCTTTCATCCGCGCGCTATGTTCACGGTCGCGTCGTGGTGGTGTCTCGTAGGCCACCTCTGGCGGATAACGGCATCTTGAGGGGTGCAATATCCAATGATAAATGCAATTTAAGGGGTGACGGACGCAGGTTGCTTGTCACCCCTTAAGTTGCTCTAGTCTGTCACCCCTTAATCGCCTGTGTTTGCAATGGTTTCGGCTATGTTGTTTGATGCACAGACTTCGTCTGTGAGGCGAGTACCTATACATGATTTATTAGATTTTTCTGATGCTGCGTCTTGTGCGGGGTTTGGACTCGGGAATGTCTCGATGAACCTGAGCAACAATCTTCGCGGCAAGCTGGCGGCTGATGGCGTCTCCGGTGTAGGCAAGTAACAGGTCTGCGATTCGTTGCGGTTTCTTCCAACCCGCCAGCGAGCCACAGAACCACACCGCCACGCGCCGGGCGATGGTCGCTATATGGTCGTCAGTCTTGTAACGGTCATCTCGACCGTGGTAGGCAGCCGCAAGCCTGATACGGACCTCTTCGCGCTGATCGGTTAGGCGGTCGAGTTCTCGACGGTGGCGGTCGTGCTTGATGATGTGTAGCTCGCGCTCCTGATCGTCGGTTAGCGCGAGTCCTTTGCAAAACCAATGCGGTTCGCGGCGGGGGTGATTCTCTGCGATGTAGTCGGCGGTGCTGAGAAGGGATGCTGCCTTGAAAACGCCTTGCCATCGCTTGAACAGCGGACTATGGCAGGGGTAGCGCGCCGCCAGCCACGCTAGATCAATCGCAAACAGGTCCGCGACTTGAGCGGGGTCGTCGTCGTTGAGATCGGGCAAATTGCGAAACACAGGCGGGATACCTCGTTGCGTGTACTCCAGGTTGATCAGCCACAGGTCGAGCCGGATCGGATGGGGCACCTTGCCTCCAGTTTCTGATGCAACCTGTACGCCGATCTTCGCAGCCAGCGCGCGGCGGTCAAGATCACGCCTTGTGAGTCCCGAGAGTGTGGCCGTCTTGCTGGATAAGTTGTCGCCATCGTCGGCGATAATGTCGCAAAGTCTGCAATAACTGTACAGTTTGGTGTTATTATTCATTCGTTATAACCATTTGCCGCCGCGTGGTCTATGCCCGCTGGCGGCTTTGTTTTTCTTCGATCAACAGTCAGTCGTGACTGAGCGCCAGGGGCACCGGGAAAAGCTGATTCCCTTTCCCGGTGCCCCTGTTATGCGGCTTCGGTCAGTGTCGTATGGCCGAAGCAATCATTGACCAGCGCAAACCGGTTGCCTGCTGCGTTTGTGCCGACGTGAATGACCGCGTGCCCGGCGTTGGTCGTTGCTTCGATTGTCGCGGCTTCGAGGTAGTCCGCTGTCTGTTGCATGCCGATGTTCTGCATTGTTGCTTTTCCTTGTGGTTGATGGGGCGGAACCGCCGCCCGGTCGGGTGCTAGTGCGTGATTTTCTTTGCCAGCGGGCGCATTTGCCATGGCTTACCGTCGTTCGTGTCGGTCGTCGTGTAGCGGCCGGGTTTATGCGGTCCGCGTGTCGCAGGGTTGAGTCTCCAGACTGCGGCGATGAATGCGGCGATGTCTTCGCCGGAATAGCGCGGGTGGCGCTTGCTGCCGCGCTGGTCGTATCCGCACGGCAGCAGAACAAGCCCGCCCAGCTTACCCGGTCCGCCCTCCGTGCCCTGGATGCAATGCGCTAGAAAGCGCTCCCAGCTTCGCAACGTGCCCAGCTTGCTTGTCAGGACTGTTGCGGTTTCGCCTGGGGTGTAAACCTTCGTTGGCGCTGTCACACCTTCCCCTTTACAAGAACGTCGGCATTTTCCGTGACGGTCTGGTAACTGTCCGGCTTCGGAGTGCCGCCGCACTCGGCGATAAGCTGCTGAGCGATTTCAAGCGCTTGCTCGGGCGGGAGGCGATACACCAGCAGGTGCGGGTTGTTCACGATCAACTGAATGAATATCTCGCCCGTGGCTTCGTCGTGCTGCCGGCTGATGGCGGTTACGTCGAAACGCCGGCCGGTGCTGCTTCCGCCGCGCTCATTGAAACCGACTGCACGAAGTGCCTCCATCGCTCTGGGAGACAATTTCATCGTCCCGAGTTTGCGCCCCTTCTCGAACTCCACGAACCGCGCCAACTCTTCAAGTGTGTAAAAAGCGCCGCGTCCAATCATGGTGAAGCCTATCCGATGTGGTGGGTTGCGGTCGGTGCGACGGTTGTTTATCAACGCCTGCTGCCAGTGCTCAACCGTCTCATCGGGGATTTGCTCGTGCAGATATTCTGCTGCTGCACGGGTGTTGTGGATGGTCTGCTCTTTCATTGCTGCCCCTATTGAAATGATGACGTACTATATCATTTTATCGAGTCATTGTAAAGTCATGTTGTCTAGCATTTGACTCGTTAGACGGCGTCCGTTACTATGCTCATAAGTTGTAAGTTGTGAGCCAGTCGGAAAGCAGGGTATTTGCCTAGCTCACAAGGTACGAAAGAACGTTATGAGCTAGGTGCATCACGGCCGGGTAGGTTGTGAGCCACTTCAGAAAGGAAAAAACCATGTCCGCACGTATCGCGTATTTTCGGGTTTCCACCATCGATCAGGCCGTCGAGGCACAACGCGCTGCACTTGGTGGGTCGTTCGATAAAGAGTTCGCCGACGAGGGCGTTAGCGGGTCGATTCCGGCCGCTAAACGTTCCGGCTTCTCCGATCTGTTGAAGTTCGTTCGAGAGGGCGATACGGTTTTCGTGTACGCCGTCGACCGCCTTGGGCGTGATGCGCTTGATGTTCAATCAACCGTTCGCGTCCTGCTTGATAAGGGCGTGAGCGTCGATGTGCACGGTCTCGGGGTGATCGGGCGCGGTGTGGGGGAGCTGATTTTGGCCGTGTTGGCCCAGGTTGCCGACATGGAGCGACACCGCATCAAGGAGCGGTGCAACGCTGGTCGTGTCGCAGCGCGTGCTGCATTGGCGACAACAGGCAAGACGCACCGGGGGAAGGCCGGATTGGGCCGACGATTCGCCGGGGATGCGAATCAAGTCAAGAACTGGCGCATCGAAAACAGCGCCAGCATCGCAACGACTGCCGAGTTCTTCGATCTCTCGGTTAGCACTATTAAGCGGTACTGCACTGGCTGAGCCAGCTTGGGGCAATGTCCGCACTGGGTGGCAATGGTTGCTGAGCCAGTTGCAGCGCTATTAGACAGCACCGCCTCTAATTCAGGGGCGCTCTTGCTGGTGAGTCGGTCAAGTCACAGAAGCGGCTAGTTATCAGACATCCAGAATTCGTAGATCTGATTATTGGAGTTCTCTCTGAAGTGCTTTCTGAAAGCAGACTAGATCTGAAACTCGCCCGGCCCTTTCATATGCGTCTTGGTAGTGTTGGGCGGAATAGGCACACGATATAGCTTTCGGGGCGATCGGGCGCGAAGTTTTCAAATTGGCGCTAAAGCCAGCGGCCTTCAGTCGTTCCTTGACTTCGTTGACTCGATAATCGAATAACGTCATTGCTGGGTCTGATCCGTCCGGATATTTTTTCGTGCATTCATCCCCGTGCGGGCTATCGCATCCTACCATGCCGCAGTGGTGTTGCAGCCGCGAGGCTAGATACTCGTTCAAGGGTTTTGCGGTTACTGGAAATGTCTTATGTAGCTTGTGAAATCCGTCGTACACGTACTGAACCGCTTCAAAAATCTTCTCGCGGTCGGCAGTTCTATTGCACCGCTCCAACAATGGGCCATATACATCGACGGCAGCAATGAACAAGGAGTTAAAAACCTCATGATCTTCCTTCATCTGACTTTCATTTGACCAAGCGGCGGCACTTGATACAAGCAGAGCCAAAGCGATTATGCGGAGTTTCACTTAATTGAGCCCAGGTTGATTGAAGTGCAGTGATTGCGGAGGGTATGGCGATTTTCCCGCGAAGTCAAACGCTTGGCGCGGCATGGGTAATAGAGAACCTAGGTGCGAAGCGAGGCGGGAAGCCTTTAGCATCACCCTGTTTGGAGAAAGCCCTCAAAATCCGTTTATAGACCGCTGGCGGGCTTTTTGCGGTAAAGCTACTCTCCACGTGCTAACGAGAGCTAAAACTGCATACGAGCGTTCTGATGTGTTTGAGGGTGATTCGTACCGCAATAATATTCATCAAGCTCCACCTCCACCCATTTTCGAGCACGACGGTTTCCCACCGCGTTACCGATGTGCCAGCGCCAAGCTGAACCGGCCTTGGTTGCGGTGGCGAATGAGGTTGCTGACGGAGTGTCTCAACGATCGAGATCTTTGTTCAGGTACGGCACTCGGCCGTCTGGGGTTCTGAAATTGCCCTTGGTCATGGTCGTGTCACCGACCTGCTGGCAGTGAAAATTCAACATCGAATTTCGCCATCTCGATGTCCGCCTTCAGTGTGGCGAAGTCGAACATAGTCAGCGCATCACCGCCATCGTAGTTCCGGTCATGTGCGTCTTCATACTCATGACCCGCGAGTCTGGTTCGCCTGTCTTTCGGTACGTGAGCCTTGCGCAGTGCGGAAATCAGCGTTGAACGGAAGCTGTGGAATACCTTGCGACTGCGAACTTCTAGCTCGCCCACTCCGCACCCTCTACGGTATGCGGTGAATGCCTCGGATGGCTTCGCGCTGAAGTTGCCCGGCCTTGCCGGGTCTTCTGGCAGCTCGGGGAATATTCGGCCATCGTTGATTGTGGCAACGTATTCGAGAAAACCTAGTTCGATCAACTTACTGTGTATCGGAACGATGCGTCGTGATGCTGTGTTTTTTAGCCGCTTGCCGTCCTCATCAAGAATGCTGATTGTCGGGATGCCGTCATGCTCCCCGACATCTGTCTTCGTGAGTTGGCATAGCTCGTTCAGCCGCGCCCCGGTGTGCAAACCGAGAATCGGCAACCAGTATTCGGACGGAGTGCTAAACAGTTGCTGGCGGTACGTTTCCGACTCAAACAACGATTTGAGGTCAGCAAGGTTGAACATGACATAGCGGTTTTTTTCGATCTTTCCGGGGTACTGGAACAGATCGTCAAAGTTATCCCCTGTGATGCGTTTTTTCTTCGCCCATTTGAATAACGCGCCCGCGCGACCTAGGCGTTTCTTGCGGTTGTTTGGCGCGCCCCCGTTAGGGGCGTTCAGCACATGGGTTTGGAATTCGTTGATGTCGTCGGCGGTGATGTCGGCGATGGGTCTGTCGCCGACAACCTCAATCAGAGTTCGCACGTGCGGCCAGTGGTCGTATTTGGCGGTATTCTCGCCATCTTTCCACGCGCTTGTCGCGATTTTATCGGCCTTGTAGCCGTCCCATACGTCGGAAATGGTCTTGCCGCCCTTCGACTGCGGTGTGGGCGTAGGCGTGGGCGTAGGCGCTGTGGGCAAGTTTTGCAGGGCGGTCGCGATGACCGAATTCACCGCGTCTCGGTCGTCGGGTTTGGCGTCGGTGACGCTGATTGACGTGACCTTCCCGAACTCGTTCAGGTCAATCTTGAAGCCGAAATCAATCTTGATCGTGTCTGAATCGAAATCTTGAGGCATGGCGCGGAGTCGTAGGAACAGATTGTCGGTGTGGGCAGCGTAGGCGCGGGCGAGCATGATAGCCTCCCGCCGCAACCCGGTGCCGAGACTTTTGACGAGGTAGGGCTTGCCTATTGCGTGGCGAAGGTCATCCGGCACGCGTCGCCGGAAGTAGAGCATGGTTCCATGCCGTGACTTGATGAGGTAGTTTCCGGCCATGTGTCACACCTTTGTGTCACACCCGGTGCGGCTTTCGACGTGAAAAAGCCGCTGAACCTTGCGGATCAACGGCTTCGGTGTCTGGTGGTGGTGATGGGCGGAATCGAACCGCCGACCTATGGGTTATGAATTCTAGGGTCTGCATATCTACCGAGGTTGATGGTGGTATATAACTAGATGTTTTTAAACCATTTTAATGTATAATTCAGCCTTCATCTGTGGGTTGGTGTTGATCAAATTTGATCTATTCTGCTACCCCTGTGCTACCCCGGCGCTACCCGGGGTCGAAAATTTGGGAGGTTCAAAATGGCAGAAACGATCAACTTCACCAAGGCTAAGCTCGATGCGCTTCCCCTGCCGAGCAAGGGGCTGCGTGACGAGTACTGTGATGCCAAGCAGCCGTCTTTGCGGCTACGTGTGACCTCAACGGGCGTGAAGACTTTCTGTGTGCTGAAGCGCATCAGAGACGGCGGCATGAATCGGATCACGCTGGCCCGTTACCCCGAGATGACGATTGAGCAGGCGCGGCGGAAAACCGCTGAGACCATTGGCAAAATCGCGGAGGGTGGCAACCCTGGCGAGGTGCGCAAGGCGCTTCGGTCTGAGCTCACGTTTCGCGAGCTTTTTGGGGAGTTTGCTGAGCGTCACGGAAAGAAAAAACGCGCATGGGCTGCTGATCTGCAGCGTTATCGAGCCTATCTGGATCGGCCCCTCGGGGCGCGCAGGCTGAGTGAAATCACCCCCGCAATGGTTAGCCGCATATTGTCGGACACAGAGCAAGCGGGGAAGGCCAACGCGACAATCAACAACATCCGCGCGCTGGCATCGACCATTTTCGCGAAGGGGATCGAGTGGGGGTACGCTGAGACCAACCCTGTCAGTGCGACCAAGGCTCGTAAGAAGGTGAGCAGAGATCGTTTTTTTCAGGCTGACGAGTTGCCCCGCTTTTTTGCCGCATTGATGGCAGAGGCCAACGACACGGTACGAGACTATTTTCTCGTGTCGCTGCTGACGGGTGCGCGCCGAGCGAACGTCCTTGCAATGCGGTGGGGGGAGATCAACTTCAGTGACCGAGTCTGGCGGATTTCCCATACGAAGAATGGTGACCCGCAGAACGTTCCATTGGGCGATGAGGTGATGGCTGTTTTGGGTCGCCGGCAGAGTGCTGTAGGGGCTGGAACTGAGTTTGTCTTTCCCGGTCAGGGCGGAAGTAGCGGACATTTGGTGGAGCCGAAGAAAGGCTGGAAGCGGATTTTCGACCGAGATGAAATCTCGATGCTTACGATCATGATTGCCGAGACGGGGCGAACGTTCGGCCCGAAATGCAACGCCAAGACGGGCGGCGAAGTTTTCGAGTCGCTGGAAGCTCGGGTGCAGCGGGCGCGTGAGATGGCGAAGGGACTGGGTATAAAGATCGACGGTGTTCGTATCCACGATGTCCGTATCCATGACCTGCGAAGAACCCTTGGCAGTTGGCAGGCGAAGACCGGGGCGTCGCTGCCCATCATCGGGAAGAGCCTGAATCACAAGAGCCCCCAAGCGACGGCAATCTACGCCAGACTCGACCTTGATCCCGTTCGGGCGTCGGTCGAAAAGGCTACCGCTGCGATGCTTAAGGCGGGTGGGGTTGTTGATTTTTGTGGAGCATCGACGGACTAACGCGTCCGCCGTGCTCGGTCCTCAGGGGCGCTGCAAAGGCATGCTGCTGGCTTCCCTACCCAACTTGCGTCGGGGGTGTCCCTGACAGGTCTTGAAGTGCTGAGAGGAGGTGGCTCTTGGCGTTCAGGGGGACAAGCCAGTTCTTGAACTTTGGTTGCCACCGGCCCCCTAACATGCGCACCAACGAGCTGAGTACCGTATTGAGTGCGGGGTCGTAAGGTGACCAGACGGCCAACCCAAACGGTCGCTCAATCACATCAACCATTCGTTGCTGAATCCTGAACCGCATGCGGGGCGCGGGGAGGTTCACGCACGGCGCTTCTTGCGGCATGGGGGCTGAGAGTGCTGCAAGCATCGCCTTAGTGTGTGCTTCCTGTCGAAGCGTCAGTTCGTCGAGCACCCGAATCCATTGCTTGTTTGCGATGTCATCAATGATCGCTTTAGTCAGTTGGGGCCAGTCCCATCGTGTGTGCTGAAAGTCAGCGAGGTTGATCTCCAGTGTGGCGACGCCCATTTCATCGATTGTGCGGGCTTTGTTTGAGTCGACGAAATGGGTCACCGCGATTTCGACAAATAGCAGTGCGTTGCCTACCGTTGCGACAATGTCAGGACGTATTTTTCCAATGCTCTTCTCTGCTTCGGCCGAGTCGATGTCCAGCCACGTATGAGGGCGGAGTGCTTCGGCCGTTGCTGAGCGCCCGTCCGGGAGTTCTACTGTCGCCTTTGCGCACATTTCCGGTACTGACAGCCCTCCGTTCTCAAGAACGATCTGTTTTGCTGCACGGTGCAGGGCAGTTTCAGCACCACCTTCGCAGTCTGCCCCTGAGGCGTGAGCGAAATGCCATTCTCGAACGTCACCCTGTCGGGCTAGTACAGGCTCGCCGCACTCCGGGCAGACGCAGTCGCACGCCAGACCGCGGGCGACCTCATCAACAGAGCGAACGCGCATACCCTTGTCTATGGCAAACGACTGAAGCAAACTCGGCTTTTCCATTTGTAAATCTCCAATTCGATGGGTGGTTCCGCCGTCCATTTTTCCGATCCCTTAGCTCAAAAACAGGGGGAGAACGGGGTTAAAACGGGGTTTGACGTGTCTCAACCATTTGAATTATTGGAAGAAATAGTTGCCGGCTGGAAGGAGAGTGATCGACTCGATGTGCTGCTGCTACGAGCAATCTGCGTGTTGTCGATGTCTCACCCTGATCAAATTGACGATGGTTTTCCCTCGCACGACATCGTCGAAGAGGTCGGACGGCTTCGGGGGCGGCCTTGGTCAAGTGGTGATGACAAGAACCAGATGTCGGATGACGTGCGTCGATACTGGAACAAGCTGCTGGCGACGTGGGAGGCGAAAGAAGAAGGAATTATCCAGCGCCTCGCTGATGCGGGGGCCTCTTGGGTTCCGCGTCTGGGTAAGACGGAAGGGGGCGGGGCTGGTCGGCCGTCTCGCTATCGTGTCGAGTGGTCTTCGCGTGATGCGGTTCTGCCCGCTGCTACCGCGTTGGTAGAGAGTGCAGCATCTGGAAGCGGAGGCGTGCAGGTCCGGTATATTTCAGAGGATATTGAAGAGGCGGGAGTTTTGGCGCGGATGTTCGCCCGTGGATACCACCTGAAAGGTTGGCG
This sequence comes from Denitromonas ohlonensis, assembly GCF_007625205.1. Taxonomy (GTDB): domain Bacteria; phylum Pseudomonadota; class Gammaproteobacteria; order Burkholderiales; family Rhodocyclaceae; genus Nitrogeniibacter; species Nitrogeniibacter ohlonensis. The sequence goes on from NZ_VMNI01000021.1 coordinate 26,219, forward strand.
ACGGTGGGTCTACATGGGATTGTTAGGCGGCCCCATGTTGCTGTGTTGGCTCGCTACGATCGATGTACTTTATTGGATGGCGACCGCTGCGACTATTGGGGGTAAAACGCCTCTTACGGCAGTTTTGTCTATGGTCGTGGCGTTTTTGGCGACGTGGTCTGTAGTTGGCTCCCTACTATTGCTTGGGAAGCACAACATCGTCATAGCGCCTTGGTGGATGCAGTCGGATGATGATGATCGCTTGCTTGAGCGCCGCTATCCGCCTCGGTATTCGCAGAAAATGATCAAGGCGGTTCGCTACACGACACAGTGTCCGCTTTGTGGTGGGCGGGTGTCGGCAAAGTCCGGCGGCTTTGAGTTCTGGGGGCGACTTGTCGGGCGGTGCGAACATGCGCCCGATGAGCATGTTTATTCGTTCGATCACGTCACCCGCAACGGCCGTTATTTACGGTGATGCGGGGGTGCTTCCCGGTCGCGTATAGAGGTGTTTTTGAAAACCCGAGAACACCCGGCCGATCTCGTCGGGTGCGCCCAGGTCAGCGACTGCGTCAGCGATTGAGTCGTGGTATTTCAGCCGGAGCAGCGGGGTTAGCTTGGTCTGATCGAGTTCATCAACACCGACGCTGATGTAGTGCGACAAGACGAAATCGAGGAAGTCTTGCTGCTTGCTGTTGTACTTGCTGCCGATCGTTGCTGAGGCGTGGGCGGCGCGGTCTTCGCGGGTTACGGGCGTTTCGGCATATGCGACGTGTGCGAGCACGTCGAACAGGTCGCAGTTCTCAGCGTTGATGATCTTCTGCATTTCAGCCAGCTGGTCTCTGCCGAAGCCTTTTTCCGCCAGCCCTTCAAGTAGTCGTTTGCGGGTGTCGGGGGCGCTCCACAGGGCGCGCAGCTCATCTTCGTCGCGAAAGAATTCGGGCAACTTGCCGAACAGCGCTTCCATGAATTGCTGGGCAGACATCGGGGTGCCGTCGGGGTGCCAGAAGCTGGTCGAGGTCATGTGCTGAATCTGCCGTTCCTTGCCGTCGGCCAGCTTGATCTTCGCTTTTTTCTTGCAGGTGCACGGGCGGTTCCCGCATTTTTCGCAGGGCGCTGTCTCTTTGTCGCACCCGCAGGGTTGTTTGCCGCACACGGGGCAGGGGTCGGGTTGCGTGGGTTTGGTGCAAGTGCATGGGGTGTTGCCGCACTGTGAGCAGGTTTCGGGTTCAAGCGGTTCCCCGTCCCATTCGGGGTCGCTGAAGTGGTGATGTGCTTTCACGAAATCGTAGATCGTGAAGTAGTCTTTGCCGTCGTAGAGTCGGGTGCCTCGCCCGATGATCTGCTTGAACTCGATCATCGAGTTCACTGGACGCATCAGCACGATGTTGCGTACGTTGCGGGCATCGACCCCGGTCGAGAGCTTCTGCGAGGTGGTCAGAATGGTCGGCACACTCTTTTCGTTGTCTTGAAAGTGTCGTAGATGCTGCTCGCCCAGCGCCCCGTCGTTTGCTGTCACGCGCTGACAATAGCTGGGGTCGGTGCTGGTCTTGATCTGGTTGATGAGGTCGCGCACCGCGAGGGCGTGGTCTTGAGTTGCGCAGAACACCAGCGTCTTCTCGCGCTGGTTGATCTGTGACATGAAGATTTCGACCCGCTTCTGTTCCCGCGCTTTGATTTCGATGATCTTGTTGAAATCCGCTTCTTCGTAGCGCTTGCCGGCCTCGACCTCGCCCTCGATCACCGTGTCGTCAGCGGTGTACACATAGTCGTCGAGTGTCGTCGCGATTTGTCTGACCCTGAAGGGGGTCAGATACCCGTCGTTGATACCGTCTTTCAGCGAGTAGATGAAGACCGGTTCACCGAAGTATGCGTAGGTGTCGACGTTGTCGCGTCGCTTGGGCGTCGCAGTCAGTCCCAGCTGCACCGCTGGGGCAAAGTAGTCGAGAATGCCGCGCCAGTTGCTTTCGTCGTTTGCGCCGCCCCGGTGACATTCGTCGATGACGATGAAGTCGAAGAAATCGGGCGGGTAGTCGCCAAAATACGGGGTGTCCCCCGGTCCGCTCATGAAGGTCTGAAAAATCGTGAAGAACACGCTGCCGTTTTTCGGGACTTTGCCCTTCTTGCGAATGTCAGCGGGGTCGATGCGTACCAGCGCATCATCGGGGAAGGCCGAGAACGCGTTGAACGCTTGGTTCGCAAGAATGTTGCGATCAGCGAGAAACAGAATGCGCGGGCGTCGCGTGGGTTCGCTGTCGCGTTTCCAGTCGCTCAGGTTCCAGCGACTCTGAAACAGCTTCCATGCGATCTGAAACGCGATGAAGGTCTTGCCGGTGCCGGTTGCGAGGGTCAGCAAGATGCGCGACTGATTTGCGCTCAGTGCCGCGAGCACTCGCTCGATTGCGATGTCTTGATAGTAGCGCCCCTGAAAATACCCGCCCCGGTCTTCGAAGGGCACGTTCGCGAAGCGGTCGCGCCACAGGTTCTGGGTCGCAAAGCAGCGCGCCCACAGGGCATCGGGGGAGGGGTAGTGTGCGACCTCGCCCTCTGCCCCGGTGTGCATGTCGATCTCGTAAATGCCCTGACCGTTGCTTGCGTAGGTAAAGCGGGTCGCGAGTTTGCCCGCGTATTCTTTCGCTTGCCCCACGCCCTCGGTCAGCGCTTTGTCCCACGCTTTCGCTTCGAGCACTGCCAGCTTGGTGTTGCGGTACTCCAGCACATAGTCAGCGGTCAGGGCTTTGCCGCGCTTGCCTCGCCCCTCGATCCGCCCGAGCGTAATGGGGTATTCGCGCCGTACGCGGCTCCCCTCAACAACGCCCCAACCCGCTGCTGCGAGTGCGGGGTCGATGCGCTCTGCGCGGGTTTCCGCTTCATTCATGTCGTGCCTCGCCCGGTGCGAGCATGTTCATCACCAGCCGGATCATGGTGTCTTTGTTCGCGGGGTCAGATTCCGCCACCAGCAGGGCCAGCGCTGCCAGCCCGATGTCGTTGATTACCGGGTTGCCCTGTGCGTCGAGTAGCCGAGCGTTGCGGTTCAGAAAATCGACAAACAAAAACGCAGCGCTGCGCTTGTTGCCGTCGCTGAAGGGGTGGTTCTTGATCACGAAATACAGCAGGTGGGCCGCTTTCGACTCGATGCTCTGGTACGCGGGTTCCCCGAACACCGACTGATCGAGGTTGCCCAGCAGGGCGCCCAGCGCGTCGTCGCGTTCGCGGGCAAACAGGTCGGTGGCCTCGCCCCGGGCGATCAGCTCGGTCTTGAGCTGTGCGAGCGCTGCGCGGGCGTCGTCAGCGGTGGGCAGCGTGCCGCCGCGCTGCTCGGGCGGTTCGGTCAGCAAGCCCTCGTCGTAGCGTTGCAGCAGCAAAAAGGTCTGTGCGTAGCGGGTGACAATGTCGATCAACCCGCGCCCGGTGTCGTTCAGCAGCTCAGGGCTCTGCGCAGCCCGCTTCACCAGTTGCAGCGCGGCTTCGAGTTCGCGGGCGTTGGTTTCGAGTCGCTTGCGGTTGAGCGTGTAACCCTGCGTCAGATGGTCGCGCAGGGTGCGCGTCGCCCACTGACGAAAGCGGGTGCCCTGTTGCGACTTCACCCGGTAACCGACCGAGATGATCACGTCGAGGTTGTAAAACTTCACCGGCTTGTCAGACCCAGCAATGTGCAGATGTTGCACATTGCTTTCTGCGTCCAGCTCGCCTTCCTTGAACACGTTGCCCACATGACGCGTAATCACCGAGCGCTCACGCCCAAACAGCTCGGCCATCTGCTCCTGACGCAGCCATACCGTCTCGCCGGCCAGCCGCACCTCGGTCACGGGCGCGCCGTCTTCCGCCTTGTAGATCAGAATGTCGTTGCTGCCGCTCGCGTCCATGATCGCTTCCGTCGTCAAGAGCGCATCATAACTGACCCGAGAACGCTTGATGCAGCAGGGATTTTTTCAGATCGTCGAGGGCAGCAAGCTTTTGACGGTAGAGGGATTCGAGGCGTTGGGTTTCGTCTCGCAACGATTGAAACCGTTCTCCCAGTAGATTCTGGAGTTCCAACGAAGGGACCGGAACCGGAAACTTTCGTAACTCAGTCAGCCCAACAAACTCCTGCGCCCCCCCCTTTGATACCGACTGAACATGCCTTGCAGCCTGCGGGGATTTCAGGAAATAGAGCAGAAACCGCTGATCAACTGCCGGATTCTGCTTCACTAGACCGACGTTCTTGATGCTGAAAATTTGCTCTTCATCAACAATGCAGGCCATGCCACGGTTTGCACCGATCATAGAAATCAAAATATCTCCACAGGCAGCGTTCGACCTTCGATAGAAGTTGTCGTGATCTTCTTGCAGGATAAATTTTGTCTTTTCCAATGAGAGGCCATCTTCGCGGATGTTCTTTTGCGTTACGAATGGAATGCCCTCATCCACATATTTCGGGGAATCATGCGTTCCATCTTTGACCTCGCACACGGCGCCCAGCGGTTTCTCCACCCACCCCTCACCCCGCTCCGTGAAAACGGATTGCAGGTGGCTTTCAAACAAGGCGCGGGCGTTCTGGAGATTCTTTTCGGCGTTGGCTTTGGCGGTGGCGATGCCGTCGAAGGCTTTGTCGAGGAGGGCGACGATGCGGTGCTGTTCGGAGAGCGAGGGAAACGAAATGATCTGTGCCTTCACGTCACCATCTGTAACCGCAGGATAACTCGCACCCTTCTGGAGGCTCTCCATCTGCCTCGTAAAGTTCTTGGTGAATAGCGAGTAGAACAAGTAGCGATGGTTGATTTCCGGCCTTGGTCGAAGCACAAAGTAGCCTGTGCTACAGACTTGCCCATCGAGCCACTCCGGGACAACGGCGATCCGTTGCAGTGTGGGGCGAATGGTCGCAAAAAGAACGTCGTTCGCCCTCACTAGCTTTCGCGCCCTGCTCGGCGCGTCCTTTCCCATGAGGCGTTGAGTCGCCCCAATCTGAAACGTTGCATTTGAAACGCTTGAAACGTCGATGTATTCGAATTCCCTCTGTGGCGACTGCTGTGGATTGACCGTTTCTGTTTTTTGCAGAACTTCGCCGAACGGCTTTGTTTGCCACCTCGCCTTCATAGCAATGCCCTGATCTTCGCCAGCACCTCGGCGCTCTCGGCATCCAGCGCGGAGATCTCGTCCATGATGTCCTGCGGGCTGCGGTGAATGACTTCCTCGCCGCCGTTGGGGTTCTTCACCGACAGGTCGTAGGTCGCGGTGTCGATGGCCGCCGCATCGACGCGCCAGCTTTTGTCCGACGCTGCCTGCGTTTTTTGCAGTTTTACAAACTCGGCGAGATCGCCGTCGTTGAGCGGGTTGGTCTTGCCCATGTTGCGACCGGGGTCGAGCTGGTAGTACCAGGTCGTGCGCGTGGGGGCGCCCTTCTCGAAGAAGAGCACCACGGTTTTGACGCCCGCGCCCTGAAAGGTGCCGCCCGGGCAGTCGAGAATGGTGTGCAGGTTGCACGATTCAAGTAGCAGCTTGCGTAGGGAGACTGACGCGTTGTCGGTGTTCGACAGAAAGGTGTTCTTGATGACGACGCCCGCCCGACCACCCGCTTTGAGCATCTTGATGAAGTGTTGCAGAAACAGGAATGCCGTTTCGCTGGTGCGGATCGGGAAGTTCTGCTGCACTTCTTTGCGCTCTTTGCCGCCGAAGGGTGGGTTGGCGAGGATCACATCCATGCGATCCTTGTCTTGAATGTCGGCAAGGTTCTCGGCGAGGGTGTTGGTGTGGGCAATGTTGGGGGCTTCGATGCCGTGCAGGATCATGTTCATGATCGCGATGACGTACGCGAGCGATTTCTTCTCTTTGCCGTAGAAGGTGCGGGTTTGCAGGGTGTTGAAGTTGCTGGTGGTAAGCCCCGAGAAGCCCTTCATGTAGTCGAAGGCTTCGCACAGAAAGCCCGCTGACCCGCAAGCACCGTCGTAGATGCGTTCGCCGATGGTGGGTTTGATGACTTGCACCATCGCGCGAATGAGCGGGCGTGGGGTGTAGTACTCGCCCCCGTTGCGCCCCGCGTTGCCCATGTTTTTGATCTTTGCTTCGTAGAGGTGCGACAGCTCGTGCTTTTCGGTCTGCGAGCGAAAGCGTAGGGCGTCGATGTGGTCGATGATTTCGCGCAGGTTGTAGCCGCTGTGAATCTTGTTTTTGATCTCGCCGAAGATTTCGCCGATTTTGTATTCGAGCGTGTTCGGGCCGCTCGCCTTCTGCTTGAAGCCGTGCAGGTAGGGGAAGAGCTTGCGGTCGACAAAGTCGCGCAGGTCGTCGCCGGTCAGCGCGGTGTTGTGGTCGAGCGCGCCGCTTGCGGTTTTGGGGGCTGCCCAGCTTTCCCAGCGGTAGGGCGCTTCAAGCAGGAAAGCGTAGGTCTTGCCCTCAAGCGCGGCTTCGGCCGCTTTGTCTTGCTCAAGCCCGTCGAGGTACTTGAGAAACAGCAGCCAGGAGGTCTGTTCGGTGTAGTCGAGTTCGGTGGTGCAGCCGGCCTCTTTCCAGAGGACGTCATCGATGTTTTTGAAGGCGAGTTCGAACATGTAGGGCCGCGTGTGATTGAGTTCGGGCGTAAGGGTATCACTGAGAGAACGCCCTCCGAGTACTCCCCTTCGGAAGCGTCGCATGGCGGCCCTCAAACGCCCCGTGGTGCACGCCGCAAGGGAATTTGCTACGACCCTACGTGAATCAGGTTTAGTGCCCGTGGCGACGCTCTGGCGGCTCAGTAGATGAGCGGGCTAGAACCCCGTCATCGCAGGGTCGAAGAGGTCGCAGAACTATAAGGACCGACAGTGACAAGCCCGATGACGATGGAACGGTGGCCTACGGGGTGTCGCGCCATTTCTAAGACATCCACCTTCCCGGGATGCTCGATATACAGGCGCTGTCGCGGGGCGGTTGTTCGGGCGAATAGTGATTTGCGTCAAAACCGCGATTATCGGGTGCATCTTGTAGGCGCTTTGGTGACATGTCGTATCGATTCAGCGTATGACGCTGGGCGGTGTTCGGGCCGTGCTGTGATCTCGATACTTGCTGCTGTGTCACCGCTTGGTGATGACGACCAACACAGACCGACAGGAGGTGTATGTGACAAGCCCGAACAAGAAGATCACCATCGCAAAATTCTTGACCCGCACGATTGAAGCGTCGCACAAGACACAGAAAGAGATCGCCACAGAGATCGGCTACGAAAACCCCAACATCATCACGATGTTCAAGACCGGGGCAACCAAGCTCCCGATGACGACGGTGGGGCCGATGGCGACTGCATTGGGGGTTGATCCGGCCTACCTGCTGCGGCTCGCGCTGTCTGAGTACTGTGCTGAGACCTACAACGCGATCGAGCGTTGTCTTGGTTCGCCGATTCTGACCGAGCGGGAGCGGTTGATGATCGAGTCGTTTCGTCGCTGCACCGATGACGCTGATCCGCCGGTCATTGTTTTTGACGGAAAGAGGGCGGTGGCGGTCGCTTTCGCGTAGCGGTTCTGTGGCTGTAAGCGTAAGGGGGTGCGGCTGATTCAGCCGCACCCCCTATGGTAGATTCTATAAAGGAGTACAGATGGCGGGTCAGAGATTTCCCTTGAAAGGGTCGTTTTTGACCCGCCATCTGTATCAAGCAGCAGTGCGAATCGGTACTTCTGACCCAGCAGGTGTACCAACGTGCCCTCGTGGTAGGGGCAAAGAAACGACTTTTCCACTTCTGCTGAGAGGTTCGTCTTCATCGTTCTCTGGCGCGGTCATTTTGGTGCTGAAGGGTGCTTTCGTGGTGCTCCATGTTCGAAGCGCTGTGGGGCTGCTGCTAACATCCAGCTTGCCCGAACACTCGTCAATGCCTAGCCAGGTGACCGCGTACAGCGTCGCGAGCTTTCGACCCCCTTGCCGGGTCACTACGATGAATCCGTAGTGCCGCAGCTCCTTGAGCGCTTTGCTAAGCGTTGCCTTTGAGCGCCACCCTTTGGGCTGCATAATCGACCATGCCGCGCACAGGTCACCGTTGTTGGCACCTCGGTACTGACCAAATAGGTTGATCAACAGCTTGACGCCGTAGGCCGACAGTGCACAAAAATTGGGTGAATCCTGAACTGCGAAGGGCAGGGCAGAGAAGGGGCCTGTCGGGCGACGGTTTTTGTGCTTGATGAGTTTTTTCGCCATGATCAGCCCCCCACCGAGAAAGCTGCGTTGCGTTGAGGGGCTCCGTGGGTGATGGTCGTGCCGTGCGTTCGGGCGACGGCTGAGCGAAGACTGAATGTGAAGGTCATCATGCAGCCTCCTGGCGGATCAGGTTGGCCTCAATGAACGCCTCGATGTCCGAAAGTCGGTACATGACGCGGCGACCGATCTTTACGAAAGGCAGGTCGTAACGTCCGTTGCACGCCCAGCAGGCGAGGGTCTGGGGGCGGATACCCAATGCGGCGGCAGCGTCGTCGCGGCTGATGAGTTGTGGTAGTTGAATGATTTGTGCTGACATATCGAGTGCTCCTTTTTTATGCCGTCGAATTGACGGTGGGGCGAATATCTCGATTTTCTGTCGCTGAGTCGTGCCGACAAGAGTCTTGTCAGCAGTGACTTAATTCTTGTCGCTACTTTCTATTTGCTCTTTCGCGGTTTTTGCGGCGCTCACGGCTTCTCGAATGGTTGCGAGAAGGTTCTGGCGAGAGAATCCGCGGGCGGTTTCGGGTGGGAAGCCGCAGGCATCTCTGAGGCCATCTAGGTGACTTGTCAGGGCTTCGCAGTTGAGGTTGCCGCTTCGGGTTAGTTGTGGAATCGAGGCGTCGTCAACGCACCTTGCAAGCTCTTGGATCGCCCAACCAAGGAGGGCTAAGCGCTTCTCTTCGTGGTGTTTGCCTCGCGCGTCAGCTTGGGGGGCCGCGTTCGGGCTGCTTGCGTCGTTGGCGTTTGTGCTTGGATCGGCTTGGTCGAATGTCGCCGCAGAATTGGCGAAGTGATGACGTCGGGTAGTGCGATCCAAGACCCTTTCCTCGTCTGCCCATTTAAGGATCGCCGATGCGTCGACTTTTTCGGCGTTGTTATTGTTATTTACTATTGCTAACGACAAGTTTAATAGATCGTCTGCTGTCGCCGGGTCGTTAGCATTGAAGTGGTCGATCATGTCGTTGTCGATCTGATGCTGAGACACGACTCCGACACGGGCGATCCCGGCCACGATTGGACCCGGCTTGTAGCCCCGAATGAGGCACGCCGCTTCGAAGGGGCTCCAGTGCTTGTGAAGCCGGAAGTCGCCATGGAACTCGTCGTCGTCCGTGAGGTAAAACTCAATGGAGGCGGGCAGAGCTGGCCCTGTCGAGGTGGGAGGCTTTGAAGATGAGGGCATTCGATACCGGTTAGTCAGCGATGCAGCTGGAGGAGCGTTTTCGGTGCTGAGGCGGCGCGCTGCTACCCCGGTGCTACCCCGGCTAAATGAGAAAGGGGCTTGCATCGCTGCAAGCCCCTGAATTTGTTGGTGGTGATGGGCGGAATCGAACCGCCGACCTATGGGTTATGAATCCATCGCTCTAACCGTCTGAGCTACATCACCGCCGAGCCCGGCATCCTATGAGAGAGCCTGTGTATTGTCAAGGGGTTGCGGCGTGATTTGTTGGTGTGGGGGCGGCGGTTTTCGGGCTTGATTTGGCGTGTTGAATCAGGTGCTTGCATTGACTTTTCGGGGGGCTTCGGCGACCATCTTTGCCTTGCTGACAAAGGGTTTCGCCTCCGGCGAAACGGTTCGGGTCCTGTTTTGATTTCTCGTTTTACTGCCTTGTTTGCCGCGTTGGCGGCATGCCTCTTGTCTTCTGTTGCGTTGGCGCAAAGCCTGCGGCAGTTGCCGGACGACGTCGTGGTGACCACCATGGTGGCCCAGGGAGGCGCCGCGGTGATACTCGGCGAGAAGAAGGTGATGCTGTCGCCGGCGGCGCAGGTGCGCAACGCAAATAACATGATTGTGATGCCGTCGAACCTGTACGGCAGCCATGTGGTGGGCGTGAAGACGGACTTTCAGGGCATGGTGAACCGCATCTGGATCCTCTCGCCGCAAGAGCAGGCCGCGCTGGCCAAGCGCAAGAAGTAAGGGGCGGCGATGAAGAAGGTTTATATCCGCACCTTTGGCTGCCAGATGAACGAGTACGACTCGGACAAGATGGTGGATGTGCTGGGCGCGGAAGAGGGGCTGGTCAAGACCGACTCCCCGGAAGATGCCGATGTGATTCTGTTCAATACCTGTTCGGTGCGCGAGAAGGCGCAGGAGCGGGTGTTTCATGATCTGGGCCGGGTGCGGCTGCTCAAGGAGCAGAAGCCGGGCCTGATCATCGGTGTGGGCGGCTGTGTGGCAAGCCAGGAAGGCGACGCGATTGTGAAGCGCGCGCCGTATGTCGACCTGGTGTTCGGCCCGCAGACCTTGCACCGCCTGCCGCAGATGATTGCCGAGCGCAAACGCTCGGGTCGCTCGCAGGTGGATATTTCTTTCCCTGAGATCGAGAAGTTCGACGCCATGCCGCCGGCGCGGGTCGATGGCGCGAGTGCCTTCGTGTCGATCATGGAAGGTTGCTCGAAGTACTGCAGCTTCTGTGTGGTGCCTTATACCCGCGGTGAAGAAGTGTCGCGCCCGCTGGACGATGTGCTGACCGAGGTGGCAACGCTGACCGCGCAGGGCGTGAAGGAAGTGACGCTGCTGGGCCAGAACGTGAATGCCTGGCGTGGCACGCTGAACAAGGGCGGCACCGAAATCGGCGACTTCGCGTTTTTGCTCGAGTGCGTGGCGGAGATTCCCGGCATCGAGCGCCTGCGCTACACGACTTCGCATCCGCGCGAGATGACGCCGCGCATGTTTGAGGTGTACGAGAAGTTGCCGCAGCTGGTGTCGCATTTGCATTTGCCGGTGCAGTCGGGCTCTGACCGCATCCTGGCGGCCATGAAGCGCGGCTATTCTGTGCTGGAGTTCAAGTCGGTGGTGCGCAAGTTGCGCGCGGCGCGGCCGGATCTGTCGCTGTCGTCTGACTTCATCGTCGGCTTCCCCGGCGAGACCGAGGCGGATTTTGAAAAGACCATGAAGCTGATCGACGAGGTCGGTTTCGATTCGTCCTTCAGCTTTGTGTATAGCTCGCGCCCCGGCACGCCGGCGGCGGATCTGGACGACCCGGTGCCGCACACCGAGAAGCTGGCCTGGCTGTCGCGCTTGCAAAAGCGTATCGACGAGCAGGCACAGGTGATCAGCCAGTCCATGGTGGGTTCGGTGCAGCGGGTGCTGGTCGAGGGCGTGTCGAAGAAGTCGACCGAGGAGCTGGCAGCGCGTACCGACAACAACCGGGTGGTCAATTTTGTGGGCAATCCGCGCTTGATCGGTCAGTTTGTCAACCTCACCATCACCTCCGCCTTGCCGCACAGTTTGCGTGGCGACATCGTGACGCGGGAAGTCTGAGTGGCCAAATCACTAGAGTTGGTCCTCGAGCCGCTGGACAACGCCCGGCTGGTCAATCTGTGCGGCACGCTGGACGAGAACCTGCGCCAGATTGAAACGGCGTACGAGATCGCGATTGCCCGTCGCGGCGAGCATTTCACCTTGCTCGGCGCGCCGGCCAAGGCGCAACTGGCGATGCAGGCACTGCGGCATTTTTATGCCCAGTCGGGCGAGCATCTGAGCGTCGATGACATTCAGCTCGGGCTGGTCGAGCTGGCCAATGCGGCTGACATGCCCCAGAAGGCGCCGACCCTGCTGACCCGCAAGGCCGACTTGCACGGGCGCACGCCGCGCCAGGTGCAGTATCTCAATCAGATCCAGGAGTTCGACATTACCTTCGGCATTGGGCCGGCGGGCACGGGCAAGACCTTTCTTGCCGTGGCCAGTGCGGTCGATGCGCTGGAGCGCGAGCATGTCGAGCGCATCATCCTGACCCGACCGGCGGTCGAGGCGGGTGAGCGGCTGGGTTTTTTGCCGGGGGATTTGAACCAGAAAGTCGATCCCTATCTGCGTCCACTCTACGACGCGCTCAACGATCTGCTCGGTTTCGAGCGGGTGGGCAAGCTGTTTGAGCGGGGTGTTATCGAGATCGCGCCGCTGGCCTTCATGCGTGGGCGCACGCTCAACCGCGCCTTCATCATTCTCGACGAGGCGCAGAACACCACGCCCGAGCAGATGAAGATGTTCCTCACCCGCATCGGCATCGGCGCCAAGGCGGTGGTGACCGGCGACCTGACCCAGATCGACCTGCCACGCGGCAATCACAGCGGACTGCGCGAGGCCTGCGATATCCTGGCCAGTGTGCGCGGCATCGCGTTTACCGAATTCCTCAAGGAAGACGTGGTGCGTCACCCGCTGGTGGCGCGCATCGTCGAAGCCTACGAACTGATGAACAAACGCCGCGACAAAGCCGCGCGGGAGCGCAACAAGGAGCGCAGCAATGACGACGAATGATCTGCCGACCTTCAACGCCATCGACAGTCGCGGTCGCAGCCGTGTGCTCAAGGCTGAGGCCATCGAAGTGCGCTGGCCGGATGGCCGCACGCTGACGCTGAGCCTGCCGTTTGCCGACGAGGGCGACATCGAACTGCAAGCCGAGGCGCCCGCCGGCGTGCCTGTCATTACGCTGAAACCGGCGGCCTGCAATCTGGTCATGCTGGATGTGGACACCCTCATCGACGGTGTGGACGCCGACGCCGAGCCGGTGCTGACGCTGACCGTGCAGAACGCGGTGCCGGCCGAAGAAGAGCCCAAGCGTGTGCGCCCCAAGAAGAAGCTGATCCGTGAATGGGCGAACGCCGCCTTGATGCGCGATGCCAATGTGACGCTGCGTTGGGTGGGCGAGGCCGAAGGCCGCAAGCTGAACGCCGACTACCGCGACAAGGATTACGCGACCAATGTGCTGACTTTCGTCTACGATGAATCGGACGGCGCGCTGACCGGTGACCTGGTGATCTGCCTGCCCGTGGTGGTGGCCGAAGCCGAGGCGCAGGGCAAATCGCTGACCGCACATCTGGCGCACCTGGTGGTGCACGGCATGCTTCACCTGCAAGGGATGGATCATGAAGACGCTGCCGACGCTGAGGGCATGGAAGCCATGGAGCGCGAGATTCTCGCCGGTCTGGGCTACCCCGACCCGTATGCTGAATGACCGTTTAGCTGTTACTTATTTTTGTTGTGAGTCTGAACCCCTGAATGGATAACCCCCCGAGTCGACCTAGTTTGCTGGACCGTCTTTCGGCCTTGCTGTCACCTGAGCCGGAGGATCGCGACGAACTCATCGGCCTGCTGCATTCCGCCTTCGAGCGCAATCTGCTCGATGCCGATGCGCTGTCCATCATCGAGGGCGCGCTGCAGGTCTCCGACATGCAGGTGCGCGAAGTGATGGTGCCGCGCGCCCAGATGGACATCGTCCAGCTCGATTCCCCGATCGATGCCATTGCCAATGTGGTGATCGACACCGCCCACTCACGCTTCCCCGCCGTGGGTGAAAACCGCGACGATGTGGTCGGCATCCTGATGGCCAAGGATCTGCTGCGCTACTTTGCCGGGCGAGAGCTCGACGTGCGCGACATGCTGCGCCCCGCGGTGTTCGTGCCCGAATCCAAGCGCCTCAACGTGTTGCTGCGCGAGTTCCGTGTCAGCCGCAATCACATGGCCATCGTGGTCGATGAATACGGCGGCGTGGCCGGGCTGGTGACGATTGAAGACGTGCTGGAGCAGATCGTCGGCGACATCGAGGACGAATTCGACTTTGATGAGGTCGAAGACAACATCCGCCTCGACCAGCAGGGCCGTTACCGGGTCAAAGCCACCACCGAGATCGAGGACTTCAACGAAGCCTTCGATCGCGACTTCAGCGAAGAGGATTGCGACACCATCGGCGGGCTGGTCATTCGGCACCTCGGCCGTCTGCCCAAGCGCGGCGAGGTGGTCAACATCGAAGGCTTGCGTATTCAGGTGCTGCGCGCCGATAGCCGGCGGGTTCACACCCTGCAGGTCGAGGCTGCGCCAAAGCCCGTTTCCACGGAGTCCTGATGCGCGTTCGTGTGCCGCTGATGGCGATGCTCGCCGGCGTCGTCTCGGTGCTTGGGTTTGCCCCTTTTCAACTGTTTCCGGCGGCGGTCCTGAGTCTGGCCATCTTGTTCGGCCTGCTGGTGCGACAGCATCAGGCTGGCATCGGCTTTGCCATTGGCCTGTCCTGGGGGCTCGGTTCGTTTCTGGGCGGGGTGTCGTGGCTGTACGTCGCGTTGCACCAGTTCGGTGGCATGCCCTCGGTGCTGGCTGCCTTCTGCATCTTTCTGTTCTGTACCTATCTGGCGCTGTGGCCGGCGGTGGCCGCGGCCTTGTTTGTTCGCTTTCGTAGCGGGCGAACGGCGCGTGACGCCTTGCTCGCCGGCGGTCTGTGGGCGCTCACCGAATACTTGCGCGGCTGGGTGCTGACCGGCTTCCCCTGGCTGGCGATTGGTTATTCCCAAACGCCGCCCAGCCCGCTGGCCGGCTTCTTCCCGGTGCTGGGCGTGTATGGCGTGAGTGCCCTGGTTGCCGCGCTGGCGGCGGGTTTTGGCATCATGATTCAGCGCGGGCCCGGGCGGTTGATGCCCTGGACCGTTTCGGCCGTGCTCTTGCTTGGCCTCGGTCAGAGCCTGCGTTCAGTGGCGTGGACGGTGCCCGACGGCGAGCCGGTGACCGCCGCGCTGGTGCAAACGCATATCGAGCAAGATCTCAAATGGCAGCCCGAGCGCCTCCAGCAATGGCTGGATCTGAACCTCGAACTGGTGCGCACTCATCCGGCCCAGATCGTGGTGTTGCCTGAGTCGACACTGCCGATGCTCGCCGAGCGTCTGCCGGCGGGCTATCTGGCGCAAATGGGGGCCAGTGCCGCGGCGCGCAAGGGCGACGCCATCGTCGGCGTGTTCATGCGCGATGCCGAAGGCCACATCTACAACGCCGCGCTCAGCGTGGGCAACTCGCCCACCCAAACCTACGCCAAGCAGCATCTCGTGCCCTTTGGCGAATACTCGCCGCCGAGCTTCGACTGGTTTTATCGCTTGGCCAAGATTCCGATGTCGAACCAGACCAGCGGCGCGGCGGATCAGCCGCTGATGCATCTGGCCGGCCAGCGCCTGGCGCTGAACATTTGCTATGAAGACACCTTTGGCGAAGAGATCCGGCGTCGGGCGGGCGAGGCGAGCATTCTGGTCAATCTGTCGAATCTGGCCTGGTATGGCGACTCCTTTGCCCAGCCCCAGCATCTTCAGATTGCCCGTGTGCGCGCCATGGAAACCGGTCGGCCGATGCTGCGGGCGACCAATACCGGCATGACCGCGGCGATTTTGCCGGATGGCCGCGTGGCCGGTGCACTGGCGCCGTTTACCCGCGATGTGCTGACCGTAATGGTGCAGGGCATGGCCGGTCTGACACCGTATCTGCGCTGGGGCGACGCGCTGGCCTTGAGCCTGGCCGTGCTCGCCTTGCTGCCGGCGATGTGGTCGCGCTGGCGCAACCCGGTGCGCGAGGCCTCAGCTTGAGCGCCTGGCGCGGAGGCCTTTTGGCCCTCGACATGACAAAAGGCACGATCCGGCTTCGACATCGGGCGTTTAGCCAGTAAAATCGGCGTTTTGCTTCTTACGCGGTCGTCGCCCGACCGCCAAGCTCATGTCCGTAAAAAAACCGACGTTCCAAGAAGTCATCCTCCGCCTCCAGCATTTCTGGGGCGAGCGGGGCTGCGTGCTGCTCCAACCCTATGATCTGGAAGTGGGCGCAGGCACCTCGCATACCGCCACCTTCCTGCGCGCCATTGGTCCGGAGCCCTGGCACGCGGCCTATGTGCAGCCCTCGCGCCGCCCCAAGGATGGCCGTTACGGCGAAAACCCCAACCGCCTGCAGCACTACTATCAGTTTCAGGTGGTGCTCAAGCCCTCGCCGCTGAATATCCAGGAGCTGTATCTGGATTCGCTGCGCGCGCTGGGCATCGATACCAACGCGCACGACATCCGCTTTGTCGAAGACGATTGGGAGAACCCCACGCTCGGCGCCTGGGGCCTCGGCTGGGAAGTGTGGCTGGACGGCATGGAGGTGACGCAGTTCACCTACTTCCAGCAAGTCGGCGGCATCGACTGCAAGCCGGTGCTCGGCGAGATCACCTATGGCCTGGAGCGTCTGGCGATGTATCTGCAAGGCGTCGAGAACGTGTACGACCTGGTCTGGTCGATCGCGCCCGATGGCCGGCCGGTGACCTACGGCGATGTCTATCACCAGAACGAGGTCGAGCAATCGACCTACAATTTCGAGCACGCGAACGTTGATTTTCTGTTCTCGCTGTTCTCGGGTTACGAGTCCGAAGCCAAGCGCCTGATGGACGTTGGCGTGGCGCTGCCGGCCTACGAGATGGTGCTCAAGGCCGGGCACGCCTTCAACCTGCTCGATGCGCGCGGCGCCATTTCGGTAACCGAACGCGCGGCCTACATCGGCCGCATCCGCAACCTGTCGCGCAGCGTCGCGGCCGCCTACTTTGCCTCGCGTGAAGCCCTCGGCTTTCCGATGCTGGGTGAATCACAACCGAACTCCAAGGAGGCCGCGTGATGTCGAACGCGACCCTGCTCGTCGAACTGCTCACCGAAGAACTCCCGCCCAAGGCGCTGCCGCGTCTGGGCGAGGCCTTTGCCCGTCGTATTCAGGAAGAACTCGTTTCGCGTGGGCTGGCCGATGCGGACGCCGGCTTTCGTCCCTACGCCTCGCCGCGCCGTCTGGCGGTGACCATTGCCGGTGTGCGCGCGACTGCGCCAGCGCGCGAAGTCACCGAAAAGCTCATGCCGGTGGCGGTGGCCTTTGAGGCTGATGGCACGCCGAAAGCACCACTGCTGAAAAAGCTCGAAGCCAAGGGCATCGACGTCAGTGAAGTGCCTAAGTTTGAACGCCGCATGGACGGCAAGGCCGAGGCGCTGTTCTATACCAGCCTGGTGCCGGGCGCGAGTCTGGACGCGGTGCTGGCCGAGGTGGTGGGCATCGCCGTCAAGGCGCTGCCGATTCCGAAAGTGATGCGCTGGGGCGCGGGCGAGGCGCAGTTCGTGCGGCCGGTGCACAAGCTCATCCTGATGCACGGCGATCGCGTCGTGCCGGGGCAGGTGCTGGATCTCGACTCGGGCAACCTCACCATGGGGCACCGCTTCATGAGTCGTGGCGAGCTGAGCGTGGCCAATGCCGATGCGTATGAAACCACGCTGCTGGCCGAAGGCAAGGTGATTCCGAACTTCGACGAGCGCCGCGCCGATATCGACGCCCAACTCACCGCCGAGGCCGCGCGTCAGAACGCCAGCCTGGACGAATACGCCGATCTGCTCGACGAAGTGGCCGCGCTGGTCGAGCATCCGACGGTGTATGTGGGCGAGTTCGAGGCCGACTTCCTGGCCGTGCCGCAGGAATGCCTGATCCTGACCATGCGGGCCAACCAGAAGTACTTCCCGCTGTTCAATGCCGAGGGCAAGCTGCTCAATCGCTTCCTGATTGTCTCGAACATGCGCCCGCAGGATCCGTCGAACATCATCACCGGCAACCAGCGCGTGGTGCGCCCGCGCCTGGCCGATGCGCGCTTCTTCTTCGACACCGACCGCAAGCAGCCGCTGGCCGCCCGCGTTGAGCGTCTCGCCAACGTGGTCTATCACAACAAACTCGGCAGCGTGCTGAGCCGGGTCGAGCGCCTCGAAGTGCTGGCCGGCAAGATCGCGGCGCGACTCGGTGCTGACCAAACCGCCGCTGCGCGTGCTGCGCGTCTGGCCAAGGCCGATCTGGTCACCGACATGGTCGGTGAATTCCCCGAGCTGCAAGGCGTGATGGGCCGCTACTACGCGCTCAACGACGGCGAGGGCGAGGTGGTGGCCGATGCCGTGCAGGCACACTATCTGCCGCGCTTCGCCGGTGACGCACTGCCGCAAGGCAATGTGGCCGCCGCGGTGGCGCTGGCCGACAAACTCGACGCGCTGGTCGGCTTCTTTGGCATTGGCCAGGTGCCCACCGGAGACAAAGACCCCTTCGGCCTGCGTCGTGCCGCGCTCGGCGTGCTGCGCATCCTGATGGAAACCCCGTTGCCGTTGGATCTGTCGGCACTCATCGCCGACGCTGTTCAGGGCTTTGCGGCCGGTCAACTGACCGAGCCAGTGCCCGAGGCGCTGCTCGGCTTCATGCAGGACCGTCTGCGCCATCTGCTGCGCGAGGCCGGTCACGCGGGCGAGGAAATCGACGCCGTGCTGGCGCTCAACCCGATGCGCATCGACCGCGTACCGGCGCGATTGGCCGCGGTCTCGGCCTTCCGCGCGCTGCCCGAGGCCGAAGCGCTGGCCGCGGCCAACAAGCGGATCATCAACATCCTCAAGAAAACCGACGCCGTGCCGGGCCAGCCCGATGTCACCTTGCTGCAAGAGCCGGCTGAAAAAGCGCTGTTCGAACAGCTCAATCAGGTCTCGCCGCAGGTGGATGCCTACTTCGACAACGAGGATGACGCCGAAGCCCTGCGTGTGCTGGCCGGCTTGCGTGCGGCGGTCGATCGCTTCTTCGAAGACGTCATGGTGATGGCCGAGGAGCCGCTCATTCGTGCCAACCGTCTGGCCTTGCTCGCGGCACTGGCGCGCCAGATGAATCGCGTGGCCGATCTGTCACGACTGTCCGTGTGAGTGCCATTACCCGCCGGGAGGCAGGCCTATGAAAATGATCATTCTTGATCGGGACGGGGTTATCAACCAGGACTCCGACCAGTTCATCAAGTCGCCCGAAGAGTGGATTCCCATCCCCGGTTCGCTCGAAGCCATTGCCCGGCTCAACCAGTCGGGCTGGCGGGTGGTGCTCGCGTCGAATCAGTCCGGCGTGGGCCGTGGCCTGTTTGGCATGGATACGCTCAACGCCATCAACGCCAAGATGGTGGAGTCCCTGGCGCAGGTTGGCGGGCGGCTGGATGCGATTTTTTTCTGCCCCCATGCGGCGGACTCGACCTGTGATTGCCGCAAGCCGAAGCCCGGCCTGTTCAAGCAGATCGAGTCGCGCTTCAATATCGATCTGACCGGCGTGCCGATGGTTGGCGACAGTTTGCGCGACCTGCAAGCCGGGCGCGCCGTCGGCTGTCAGACCTATCTGGTGCTGACCGGCAAGGGCGAGCGTACCCGCGAAGATCCCGAGCTGCCGCCCGACACCCTGATCTTTCCCGATCTGTCTGCGATTGCGGACACTCTTTTGCTGGACTGAGCTGGCCATGCCCCTGATTCGTTCAACCCTGTTTGCCGTGGTGCTGGTGTTCATTACGCCGGTGTTTGCCCTGGTCGGCATGCTCAGCACGCCGCTGCCGCCGCAGACCCGCTATCGACTCATCGGTGGCTGGACGACGCTGGCCATGTGGTTCATCAAGCATTTGCTGGGCATTCGGCATCGCGTGATCGGTGCGGACAACATCCCTGCGGATCCTTGCGTGGTGCTGTGCAAACACCAGTCGGCCTGGGAGACCATCGCGCTGCAACGCATCCTGCCGCCGATCTGTTTCGTGCTCAAGCGCGAATTGCTTCGCCTGCCGTTCTTTGGCTGGGGGCTCGGGAAAATGCCCAACATCGCCATTGACCGCGCCGCGGGCAAAGACGCACTGGCGCAGGTGGTGGAGCAGGGCAAGGCCCGTTTGAGCGAAGGCTTTTACGTGGTGGTGTTTCCCGAGGGGACGCGCGTCGAGCCGGGCGCGACCCGTCGCTACAAGGCGGGCGGCGCATGGTTGGGCATCAAGGCTGGTGTTCCGGTGCTGCCGATTGCGCACAACGCCGGCGAGTTCTGGCGCCGCAACGCCTTCGTCAAGCAGCCCGGCGAGATCGTGGTCAGCATCGGTCCGGAGATCGACCCGGCCGGTCTGGCGCCGGATGAGGTCAACCGACGCGCCGAGGCCTGGATCGAGAGCGAGATGCGGCGCCTGTTTCCGTCGCACTATCCCGATGAGGCGGTGCAGGGCACGGCCTGATTTCTCATGCGAGGCTTGGCGTCGCTTGCCAGGCCCGCATGGATGGGCTGCGTGATGCTCTGATGTTTTTCCGGTCGCGGTGTCGGTGAATCTTGCTCGCCTGGTCACGGCGTTTTTGCCAAAGCTCCCCACCGAAGCAACTCACCGAAGCAACTCACCGAAGCAACTCACCGAAGCAACTCACCGAAGCAACTCACCGAAGCAACTCACCGAAGCAACTCACCGAAGCAACTCACCGAAGCAACTCACCGAAGCAACTCGCCGAAGCAACTCGCCGAAGCAACTCGCCGAAGCAACTCGCCGAAGCGTGGCGCGTCAAGGGGGGGGGATTGTCGTCGGGTGGGCGAGCAGGGGCGGTACGGGCGGGCGCTGCGGGGCCAGCCGGGTCTTGGGGGCGAGGCGTTTCGAGCCGCGGTCGTGTGCCGTCGCCCGGCGGTACAGACAAAAAAAGACCCCGCCGAAGCGGGGTCTCTTCAACATCAAGTCGCGTGCTGATTAGGCAGCTTTCTTGGTGCCGGCTTTCTGAGCGGTGCCCACCGCCTTGACGGTGGCGCTGGTAGCAGCGGCAACGTTGGCTTCAGCGATCTCGGCCACTTGCTTGGCAGCTTTGTTCATGCTGTCGTAAGCGGAGTTGGCGGCGGCGATGGCGGACTTGACGGCAGCAACAGCGACGTCGGAACCAGCCGGTGCGGACTTGGCAGCCTTGTCGAGGGCTTCAGCAACACCCTTGTTCACTTCAGCGATCTGGCCTTCCATCAGCTTGGACACTTCGTCCTGGCTCTGGGTGGCGATTTCGTAAACGCTGCGAGCGTAGGCAACCATTTTCTCGACAGCCGGCTGAGCCAGGGTGCTTTGAATGGTCACGAACTCTTGTGCGTCCTTGACGGCCATCAGGGCCTTGGTGTTGGCCACGCCGTCTTCCAGGAAGACACGGGCGGTGTTCAGGTTCAGGGCGGCCAGACGCTCGGCACTGGCGAAAGCGGCGTTAGCCAGCGTCAGCACGGTTTCGATGTTGGCTTTGTTGGTAGCGGCGAATTGCTCGGGGGTGGCGAACATGTGTTTCTCCTGAGTTAAGTTGGTGGCCACGTAATGCTGCGGTGCGGCATGGTTTGGATTATAGGCAGAAAAAATCTGCTGTCAACAGAAATGTTGCGTCGCACAACTTCATTTTCAAGAAAAATATTGATACAAAACATCGGCTTGCTGCAAGCTGTTTGATGGATGGCTGATCCCGTCATCTGCGCGATAGATAGCCGATGCGAATGTCGCCGTGATTCGGCTGTTGCAGTGTGTCAGCTGGATGTTGCCGTGATGTGACGGCCGGGGCGGGGTGGGACGAGGGCGCCGCAGGCGGGCGCGAGGGGCGTGGCCGAGCGGCCGCCGCCCCGGGGCGAGCTTAACGGTGCTTGAAGTCTGCGGCCCGTTTTTCGACGAAGGCGGCCATGCCTTCTTTCTGGTCTTCGAGTGCAAACGCTGAGTGGAAGACGCGACGCTCAAAGAGCAGGCCTTCGGACAGGCCGGACTCGTAGGCGCGGTTGACCGACTCCTTGATCATCATGACCACGGGCAGCGAGAAGCCGGCGATGGTCTCGGCCGCGGCGAGGGCTTCGTCCAGCAGTTTGTCGGCGGGCACGACGCGGGATACCAGGCCGGCGCGCTCGGCCTCGATGGCGTCCATCATGCGGGCGGTCAGGCACATGTCCATGGCCTTGGCCTTGCTGACCGCACGCGGCAGGCGCTGCGTGCCACCGGCACCCGGAAGAATGCCGAGCTTGATTTCGGGCTGACCGAATTTGGCGGTGTCGGCGGCGATGATGATGTCGCAGGCCATGGCCATTTCGCATCCGCCGCCCAGCGCGTAGCCGGCGACGGCTGCGATGATGGGCTTGCGGCAGGTCTTGACGCGTTCCCAGTTGCGGGTGATGTAGTCGCTCAGGTAGGCGTCCATGTACGAGAACGTGGCCATGGCACCGATGTCGGCGCCGGCGGCAAAGGCTTTCTCAGACCCGGTGATGACGATCGCGCCGATGTCGTCGTTCGACTCGAAGGCGTCGAGCGCGGCGCCGACTTCGTCGACCAGCACATCGTTGAGTGCGTTGAGTGCCTTGGGGCGATTGAGGGTAATGAGGCCGACGCGGCCGCGCGTCTCTACCAGGATGTTCTCGTAACTCACTGCGTTTCTCCTTGTGTTGTCGATCGGGCGCTGCCCGTCGTTTGATTGTGGGGGCTTACTGCGCGGTCTTGGGCTGGATGACGGCGCGCACGCGACTCGATCCGCCGGTGTTGGCCGATTTGGAGCCGCTGTTGGTGACCACATACTGGCCGGTGTAACCATCGTATTCGATGAATTCGCCCTGGACTTCGTCCTTGCCGCTGGTGACATGGGCCCGGATGTAGAAGTGGGTCATCTGGGTGCGGCCGTCGTATTCGATGCGCTCGGCCGTGCCGTTGACGTAATCGCCCGTGCCGTCGCGTTTTTGCTTGAAGCGGGCCAGGCCTTTGCCGTGGCTGGTGGCAACGCCTTTCTGGAAGCCGTCGGCATCCTGGGTGACGGTGAGGGTGTCGCCACGGATTTCGAGCGTGCCCTGGGTGAGGACGACTTTACCTTCAAACAGGTGGATTTTCTTGCGCTCATCCACCGTGACCTTATCGGCTTCGATGTTGACGGGCTGGCTGCGGTCGCCACGTTCGGCGATCGCGTGGCCCGCCCAGAGGCTGGCGGTGAGGGCGAGCAGACAGAGGCGTGTGTTCATGGTTGCTTCCGCTTGATGGGCAGGTTGGCGACGACGCCGCCGGTGAGGGTGATTTCGCCAAACAGGTTGTCGGCGGTCATGCCCTTGCTGTAGACGACGGCGCCGTCCTGGGTCAGCACGACCGGATCAATGGACTTGGCTTGTTCGGTATTGGGCCACAGCACCAGGGTGTCCGAGGTGAAGGTGGATTCGGGTTTGTCGGGCAGCGTACGTTGGGCGCGAACCTGGCCTTTGAGGTCGACGCGCTCGCCATCGTCACGTGTGACGCCGTGGTCGGCGGTCAGGCGCAAGTGCATGCCATCGCGTTCGTAGCGCACGATGGGTTCGATGAGTTCGGATTGCGCCTGGGCGGGGAGGTGGCGCATTTGTTGCGCGTCGATGTAGTACTGCGGCGTGCCGGTGAGGTCGAAGCGGGTCAAGGCCATGTGTTCGACGATGACGTCGGGGCCAAGCATGGCTTTGGGTTCGGGCGTGGCGTTGGGGTCTGTGCTGATCCGTTCCAGCCAGATGCTGCCGGCGGCGAGCGCTGCCAGTGCCATGATCGGGTAGAGATGCTGGGGGCTCAGGCGCATGCGGCGGACTCAGATGACCTTGGCTTGCATCAGGTCGTGCATGTTGAGCGCACCAACGAGCGTGCCGTCGGTATCAACGACCAGCAATTGGTTGATGCGGTGGCGTTCCATCAGCTCGGCCGCTTCGGCTGCCAGGGCGTCCGGCCCGATGCTGCGCGGATTGCGGGTCATCAGCGTGGTGAGTGCCGCGTGGCGGATGTCGTCGGTGCCGGCCAGCGCGCGGCGCAGGTCGCCGTCGGTAAAGATGCCGGTTGGCTGCGCGTTGGCGTCGGCCACGATGGCCATGCCCATGCCGCCGCGCGACATTTCGAGCAAGGCGTCGGTCACGCTGGCGTTCGGGCGGACTAGCGGCAGCGCCGGTCCGCTGCGCATGACGTCGCGCACATGGGTGAGCAGGCGCCGGCCCAGCGAACCGCCGGGGTGGCTGCGGGCGAAGTCGGCTTCGGCAAAGCCGCGCGCGTCGAGCAGGGCGACGGCCAGGGCATCGCCCATGGCCAGCGCGGCGGTGGTGCTGGCCGTGGGCGCGAGGTTGAGCGAGCAGGCTTCTTCACTGACGCCGGCATCCAGATGGACGTCGGACTCCTTGGCAAGCGGCGAGTTGGCGTGGCCGGTGATGGCGATCAGGCGCGCGCCCTGGCGCTTGACCAGTGGCACGATGGTGAGCAACTCGGCGCTGCTGCCGGAGTGGGAGAGGGCAATCACCACGTCGGCGGAGGTGATCATGCCCAGATCGCCGTGGGCTGCTTCGGCCGCGTGGACGAAGTAGGCCGGGGTGCCGGTGCTGGCCAGCGTGGCGGCGAGCTTGCGGCCGATATGCCCGGTTTTGCCAATGCCGGTCACGACCACGCGCCCCGGTGCGGCCAGGATCATTTCCACCGCGCGCGGAAACGCCGCGTCGAGACGGGGGATCAGCGCAGCGACTGCGGCGGCCTCGATGGTGAGGACACGACGCGCCTGCGCCAGAGATGCTTCCGGCGAAAATGAGGTGGGGCGGGACATTGGGGTGGGTCGAAGATTGCGGTTAAACTTGGACGAAAAGTATATCAGAAGGCCGCTGCCGCCCTTTCGGCCTGATGCCCCGCGGATTGAGGACAACTGGCGTCGCGCATGGTCAATACCCTGGAACTGGTTCTGTTGTTGCTTGCCGCCGCCGTGCTGGTGGTCGGCCTGTTTCGTAGTATTAACCTCCCCCCCGTGCTCGGCTATCTGCTGGTTGGTGCGGCGGTGGGGCCGCATGCGCTGAATTTGATGGAAGACTCGGCCGGCGCGCGCCACTTGGCGGAGTTCGGCGTGGTCTTCCTGATGTTCTCGATCGGGCTGGAGTTTTCGCTGCCCCGCCTGGTGGCGATGAAGCGCATCGTGTTTGGTCTGGGGGCGGCGCAGGTCACAGGCTCGATTGCGCTGGTGATGCTGATTGGCTGGGCGCTCGGCCTGAGCCTGCTGACCAGTTTTGCCCTGGGCAGCATTCTGACCATGTCGTCGACCGCGATCCTGTCCAAATTGTTGACCGACCGGATGGAGCTTGAATCCCGGCATGGCCGGGAAGTCATTGGTGTGCTGCTGTTTCAGGATATCGCGGTGGTGCCGCTGTTGATCCTGATCCCGGCCTTGTCGCAGCCCGGCGACGCCTTGTTTGCGACGCTGTCGGTGGCGGCGATCAAAGCGGCAGCCATGCTGGCCCTGGTGCTGGTGTTTGGCCAGCGTCTGATGCGGGCCTGGTTTACCTTGGTGGCGCGGCGGCGCTCGGGTGAGCTGTTCATGCTCAATGTGCTGCTGATCACCCTCGGCCTGGCCTGGCTGAGTGAGCTGGTGGGGCTGTCGCTGGCGCTCGGCGCCTTTCTGGCGGGCATGCTGATCTCCGAAACCGAGTATCGCTATCAGGTGGAGGAGGACATCAAGCCGTTCCGGGACGTGCTGCTCGGCCTGTTCTTCGTCACCGTCGGCATGTTCCTGGATGTGGGCGAAATCCTGCTTCACCTGCCTGCCGTGCTGGGCATGGTGGCCGCCTTGCTGATCTTCAAGCTATTGATCGCCGGTGGCGCCTCGCGCTTGTTTGGCGGGACGCCTGGCACCGCCATGCGTACCGGCCTGTGGTTGTGCGCAGGCGGTGAGTTCGGGTTTGTGCTGCTCTCGCAGATCGACGGACTGGATCTGCTTTCGCCGGTGTTGCTGCAGGTGACGGTGGCGGCACTGGTGTTGTCGATGCTGGTGGCGCCGCTGATCGTGCAGGTGAGCGACAAGCTGGTGATGCGCTTTGTGGCGTCGGAGTGGCTGATGCGCTCGATGGAACTGACCCGGGTGGCCGCGCAGAGCCTGAACACCACCGGGCATATCGTGATCTGCGGCTACGGTCGCAGCGGTCAGCATCTGGCGCGTTTCTTTGAGCAGGAGGGCATCAGCTATGTGGCGCTGGACCTCGACCCCGAGCGGGTGCGGGAGGCTGGCGCGGCGGGCGACACCGTGGTGTACGGCGACGCCGCCCGCCACGAAACACTGCAGGCGGCCGGCGTGATGCGGGCCAGCGCGGTGGTGGTGTCGTTCTCCGGTGTGGATGCGGCCTTGCGGGTGATTCACCACGTGCAGGCGATGCGACCGGACTTGCCGGTCGTGGCGCGGGCGGTGGATGAGGCCGAAATGATCAAGCTGTCGGATGCGGGCGCGGCCGAAGTGGTCACCGAAGCCTTTGAGGGCAGCATCATGCTCGCCTCGCATGCCCTGGCGCTGATCGGCGTGCCGCTCAATCGCGTGCTGCGCCGCATCCGCGAGATTCGCAGTCAGCGTTACGCATTGATGCAAGGCTTGTTTCATGGCGCCGATGACGCGCCGGAGGGGCCGGAGTCCCAGCAGTCACGGCTGCATTCGGTGGTGATACCGCCGGGCGCCGGGTCGGTGGGGCAGACCATCGGCGACATGGATTTTGCGGTGCTGAACGTGACGGTGTCCGTCGTGCGCCGACGCAACATCCGTGGGCTCAGCCCGGGGCCGGAAACCGACATCCAGGCCGGCGATGTGGTGGTGCTGCTCGGTGTGCCAGGCAATCTGGAACTGGCCGAGCAGCGGCTGATGCAGGGGGTTTAGTAGCCCGCGCAGACGGTGTAGAGATTGCCGTCGTTTTCGTTGGCGGCAGTGAGGTTGACCGCCGCATTGGTCGAATCCAGCGTTCTCACGGTGCCGGTGTTGGTGACGCCGTCATCCATGGTGGTGTCGATCTGACGGGCAAATCGCGTTGACAGGTTGCCCGAGCAGATAAAGAACTGGCCTGGAAAGCCGGTGATGGGCGCGGTGCTCGTTACGCCGAGTCGACCGTTCTCGACGTTCAACTCCGGGTAGTCCGCTGCCGTGATGACGGTGCTCCCGGTTGCCAGACCGGCAAGGCGCACATGCTGCCAGAACAGAAAGGATTCGTCGGTGGCCGTGGTGGAGTTCCAGTCGCCGTCGATACGACTGTTGCCAATGCTGCTGGCAGGTGTCGTGGCGAGTGTGCCAGCTACATGGTTGACCACCTGCGGATCGTCGCCGGGCAGAAAGCGGAACCGGTCCTGATAGCCATAGATCATGGTCGACACGTTGTTGAACTCTTGCACCAGGCTCTTGACCTTGGCGTTGTTGATCAACTCCTGGCCTTTCAGCACGCCGCCGAGCAGCAGGCCGATGATGACAAGGACGACCGCGATCTCCACGAGCGTGAAGCCACGCTGGTATTTCCGGGGGGGGCTTTTCATTGAAAGATCTCCACAATACGCTTAGGGTAAGCAAGTTGCGTGCCGGTCTATTTCCAAGGTGATAGGCGCGATCCGTATGGAATGGCGCGGGAAAGTGACCGATAGCTGACGACGAGGTGTCGAAATGTTGACAGCGGGTGTCATTGATTCGTCACTTTTTGTGGCGTATCGGGTGGCCTGATCGATTTTCTGGACATTCACTACAATGGCGGCATGACGACGAACGACGCGGGGATGACAAGCGGTTTCAGGGCGCCGTGGCGGTGGTTCAGCCGCGTGCCGAACCGGCTGTTGGGCGCTTCCCTGCTGGTGCTGCATCTGGGCATGCTTCAGGGGATTGATTCGCTGGTCGGGCGGACGCTGGTGCTTGCTCATCTTGGCCTGTTCCTGATCTGGCAGCCCGTGGTGCGTGGCGCCCATCGCTTGGCGCCGCGGGATCTGCTGGTGATGGTGGCGGTGATCGCGCTGTTCTTGCTGGCCATGTCCTGGGGCGCGCTGGCGATCTGGTTGATGGTGCTGGCCGGCGTCATCGGGGGCGGTGCGTTTGTTGAGATCGGCGCACGGGGTCGCCTGCCCTATCAACTCGCCGTCGCGTATCTGGTGTGCAGCCTGTTCATGATGGTGTTGCCACGCGTGGTGCCGGTGGAGGTGGCCGAGCGGCCCTTGTTCGACGTGCTGGCGCTCACGGTGTTGCCCGCGCTGACCCTGGTGGTGATGCTGCAGCCCTCGGCGCCGGAATCTGTCAGGCGGGCTGGCGCGATCGACTTCCTGTCGACCATCTTGCTGTTTGTCGTGCTGGCCATCAGCACACTGGGCGGCTTTGCGTTCATGTGGTTGATGCATCTGCCCTACCTGGTCGCGCTGGTGACCGCCTTGTTTTCCATGGCGGTGGTATTGCTCGTGCTGGCCTGGGCGTGGCATCCGAGTGCCAGCGGGCCACAGCTGGGCATGGTGTTCGCCCGGCGTGTGCTGTCGGTCGGTTTGTCCTTCGAAGAGTGGTTGCATGAGGTGGCCAGTGTGTCGGTGTCGGCCGATACGCCAGAGGCCCTGGCCGATCAGGCCTGTCAGCGCATGCTGCGCATTCCCGGGGTGTGTGGCGGGCATTGGCGGCTGGCCGAAGGCGAGGGAACCTTCGGTGAGGTGGCGGCGGTGGCGCGCCAGCTCACGCAGGAAGGGCTGACGGTCACGCTCTACCTTCGCCGCGCACCCAGCCCGGCACTGAGCTGGCACTTCAGCCTCATGGTGCGGATGTTGGCTGAGTTCTGCCGGGAGAAGCGCCATTCGCGGCAGCTCGAAACCTTGTCGTATCTGCGCGCCATCCACGAGACCGGCGCGCGCCTGACGCACGACATCAAGAATCTGCTGCAGTCACTCAATACGCTGTGCTACACCGCGGCACGCCCGGAGGTCGACGAGGCCGCGCTGCGGGCGCTGGTGTCTCGTCAGTTGCCGGTGATCACGCGTCGGCTGACCCAAACCCTGGAGAAGCTGCAGCACCCGGAGGGATCGCCGGGTGAGGCGATGCCCGCCAGCGTGTGGTGGCAGGAGTGCGCTGCTCGCCATGCGAGCACGGGTATCCGCTTTGAGCTCAGCGCTGATATCTCGTCGCTTGAGGTGCTGCCGGGGGTGTTCAACAGTGTGCTGGACAACCTGATTCAGAACGCGCTGGACAAGCGTTTGCTCCTGCCCGGGCTGGACATCTTCGTTCAGCTGGGCGAGCAGAACAGGGGCGCGATCTTGACGGTTGGCGACGATGGTGCCGCCCTGCCAGATGCCTTGGCGGGGCAGTTGATGCGCGCACCGGTGGCGTCGCAAAGTGGCCTGGGGATGGGCTTGTACCAGGCGGCACGGCTGGCTGAAGAGGCGGGCTACGAACTTGGCCTGTCGAGTAACCAGGATGGCCGCGTTCAGTTTTGCTTGCGTCAGGCGGCGGCGGGCTGATGCGGCCCCCCGGCGCGATTTGAGGCGCGCCCGAGCAGGCGGTAGGTGATGACCTCGCCCTTGCCCTTGATGCGCAGGATGCTGCGCTCGTCGAAGACAAAGCGCTGCGACAGGTGCATGTGGGTGCGCCGGTCGCACTGGATGCCATCGGGCGCGCCTTCGCTGCTGAGTCGGCTGGCCAGATTGACGGTATCGCCCCACAGGTCGTAGATGAACTTCTTGCGCCCGACTACGCCGGCAACCACCGGCCCGGTGCCGATGCCGATGCGCAGCGCGAGGGGGACGCCGACCTTCTCGGACAAGGCGGCCAGGCTGTCGCGCATGTCGAGCGCGAGCTCGGCCACGGCGGCACAGGGGTCTTTGCTGCGGCTGTTCAGACCGCCGGCCACCATGTAGGCATCACCGATGGTCTTGATCTTTTCCAGGCCGCGCTCTTCGGCCAGTGCGTCGAAGCGGCAGAACACTTCGTTGAGCATGCTGAAGACCTGGGGCGCGCTCAGCCCGCTGGCGATCTGGGTGAAATTGACGATGTCGGCGAACATCACCGAGACGCTGGGGAAGTCGTCGGCGACGATGTCGTCGCTGGCTTTGAGTCGCTCGGCCACGGCGCCCGGCAGCACGTTGAGCAGCAGGCGTTCGGAACGCTCCTGCTCGGAGCGCAGCAGGTTCATGGCTTCTTCGAGCCGGGTCTGCAGTTTGCGTTTTTCTTCGAGCGCGAAGCGCACCAGCGCATAGACGATGCCAGAAATGGCGATGAAGTTGAGCGCAAAAAACAGCACCGAGGTGCGCAGGGAGACCGCGGCGGCGGCGTCGAGCGGAATCCTCACGTCGACCAGCAGGTAGTCAAAAAAGCCGGTCAATGCGGTGAAGAAAATGTAGGCAAAGAACCAGGGCATGGATTCGCGCAGGCCCATCACGAAAACGGCACCGACCGGCGCGATCAAACCCCACAGGATGACGCCGGAGCCGGTGATGAAGTTACCCATGCTCCACTGCGCGACAAAGGGGAAGAACAGGAACAGGGTGAACTGGCTGAGCCGGAACCAGCTGAAGTTGCCGCTCTGGATGTAGTAGGCCAGATTGGCGGCCAGCAGCACCTGAAACAGAAACGGCAGGGTCGAGGAGAGCTTCGGCCCGGTGAGCCAGTAGAGCAGCAGCCAGACGCCCGAGGCGATGCTCATCAAGCCCGTGGCGAAGACCAGCAGCGACTTGCCGAGACGGGTTTGTTCGTCGTCGTCCGGGCGCACGCCCGCGTTGCGCAGTCGGGCCGAAAAGCTCTGAGCGTAGTAGGACAGGTCGTCCGAGGTGTCCATGGGCATCGCGAGAAGGGTTGGCTACAAGGCGCCAGCTTGCGCCATGCGGGCGATCAGCAACGGGCGGCCAATCCACATAACCATATCATCAAAGGTGGTGCTCGGATCGCCGGCCTCGTAGGTCGCGTCGCTGCCGGACTCGTAGCTGGCGTTGGCGCCGTTGGGGGTCAGGTTGGGACCGGTGGCGTAGACCAGTGCGATAGCGGTGGTGTTTTTCAGGACTTCGCTGCCGGTATAGGACGAGACGGTGATCTCGTTTCCGTTGTGATCAATCACTTTGATTTCGTCCTGATACGCAGTGTTGGCGCGGATCCTGGCGCCCGCTTGGGCGCTGCTGAAGCCGAGATCGACGCGGTAACGGAAGTGGCCGGTCCACGGGTCCGATTCGGCTTGGCGGGGCAGGCCCCAGGCGTCAAAGGCAGGGAGGCCGAGTGTTCGCCACGGCAGCATGCCTTCGGTGGTGACGACGCAGTTGTTGGTGGCGGCGTCGAACTCTTCCTCGCCATAACGGGCGTCGAGGGGGTTCTTGCGGGTGCTTGGACAGGGCAGCCGGCCGTGGACGATGGCGTAGCCGATGAGTGCGGCGTGGATGTTGTCGAGCATTGTCGCCGTCTGGTCGCGACGCTCGGCGGCCAGGCGCGCGCTGAAGGGCACGACCAGCGCCGCGGCGAGGACGGTGAGGATCAGCAAGACGATGGCCAACTCGGCGAGGGTAAAGCCGGCCTGGCGGCGCGATGGGATCGGACTCATTGCACGCATTGGATCACATCGGTGGCGGGGAAGGCGCCGTCGTACACGTTCGGGCCAGACAGCGCGGTCCCCGTAGTGACGGCGGACACATTGCCCCCTTCGAAGAATGCGGCGGTATCGACGATGCCGTCCGAGCGATTCTGGGTGGGCAGGCGGTGCCCGGCGAAGGCCACGGCCGCGATGCACTGACGCGGGATGCCCGAGCCATCGTCCCACTGCAGGCAGGCGCTGCCATCGGAGCAGCGCAGGTAGCGGATTTGGCCTTGCCAGCTGTCGGCGACAGCGCGTGCGGCGTTGAACGCTTGTTCATCGGCGGTCAAGCTCGCCGCCGTGCCGGGCATGGCTGCGGGCAACGCGCCGATATCGATCACCCCGACGGAGGTGAAGGCAAGGGGAGGTGGCGCAGCGTAAGGCAGTGTGCTGGTTTTGACCTTGGCCAGCGTTGTTCTCAGGTTGGTGTTCATGGCATTGAGAAAGGCGGCAAAGTCGGCGCGCTCCAGCAGTTTTGCGTCGAAAATGTCATCGGCTGACAGCCAGGCGGCGCTATCGTTGTTTGCCGTGTCGGCCGGGCGCCCTCGGGTCAGCGTGGTGTTGGCGGCGGACGGCGTGCCGGTGGCGCCTTCAAGGTAGGCCAGCAGCGCCGTCGCGGCATCGGCGTCGCCGCCGCAGCGACGGCTGGAACTGCTGCGGGCTTGTCCGGTGAGTGGGCGGCCGGGTGAAAAAATGACCGCCGCGGCGAGTTGATCGGCGTGCAGCGCGGGGTTGAGCGTTCGGTTGCCGTCCGAGATGTCGAACTGGCCGGGGGTGTCCCAATCCATGCGCGCGCCCTTGGGGTTGTTCTTGAAGGGACCTGACACGGCGTACCACAGGCACTCGCCGTAGCCGTCGCGCAGCGGCGGCAATCCCAGGGTGCGATAGGGCAGGCGGCCGATGGCGAAATTGTCCTGGCTGCCGCACACCGGCGCGGCATTGCCATCGCTGACGGCGGAGTTGGTGTCGGGGCAGGGCAGGTAGCCAACGCTCTGGCCGGGGTGTGTGAGGTGGTAGCTTTGCGCGTAACCCAGCAGCGCGGCGCGGGCCTGGGTGAGCGCCGCTGTGGTGGTTTGCTGGCGCTGGGCGGCGACCCGGTCGGACAGGGTGTTGCCGCCGAGCACCACCGACAGGCCACCAATGAGCAGCAGCACCAGCAGCGCCGGGAGGATGAGGCCGCGTTGCCGTGAGTGCATCACCGGTGCCGTTTGATGTGCATGGCCGGCGGTGCGTCGTCGTCGAGGGGGTCTCCCACCTTTCGCCACACGGGCACGCCACGCGGGTCGATGACCCGGGCTTGCTGGCCGCTGGCGGGGACGTCCTGACGTGCTTCGCCATTGACCCATACCGTTGCCCGGCCGTCATTGCGTCGGACGATGCCGTTGACCTGTGGCGGTGGCGTCTGCGCGGCCGGGATTTCGTGCCGATCCATGGCGCTGCGCTCGGCCGGGGTGAAGAATAACCGGCCCAGCGGCGTGTCGGCCTGCGCACTGCCGGCCACCATCAGCGTCAAAGCCAGCGCGAGCAGTGGCATGTGGCGGGTGCTCATGCGGGCACCTCCGGCAACAGCGTGAGCCAGCGCAGCTCGCACGCGCCGTCGAGATCGGTACTGTCGGCGCGACGACTGAGATCGCAGCTCATGGGCAGCACCAGCGCGGTATCGACGCGGCGCAGTTGATCGAGCAGGCTGAGCAGCACGTCGGCATGGCGGACCCGCAGCGTCAGGCGCATGCGGCTTTCCATCCAGAGCAGCGCGCCTTGGGCGTCCTTGTCGAGTTTGCGCTGGGGCAGGATTTCGTAGCTGATGACATCGATGCCCAGCTGGCGACGCGTGGCGTCGAGCATCTCCACCCAGTCGAGCCGGTGCTCCGGCCCGATCAGACCGCGCCGGGCCAGTGTCTCGTAGCGGGCCAGGGTGTCGCGCACGCTGTGCTCATCGGTGCGCGCTTGCAGGAGCTGGCGATTGGCGAGACTGTGCCGCTGCTGGGCGAGCTCGTGTGCCCGCGTGGCGAGCCGCGATTCAGACTGGGCGTACCACACCGCCGCGCCGCCTAGCGCGATGAGGGCGGTGGCCAGCAGCAGTGGCCAGCGCAGCAGACGCATGTCCTGCCCGCGGATCATTGGCCGGCTCCCAGCGCAAAGCTCACCTCGAGCGTGGGGGCTTGCGGCTGCCCGGCGGGGTCGGTGCTGCTGCGGAAGGCGCGATCGGATTGCAACTCGACCGGCATGCGCGTGACGCGCGCCGCCATGCCTGGCGGGCGGGCGAGGTCAGCCAGAAACTGCTCGGCGGTGTCGACCATGACGCGCCGGTCGACCGCCATTTGCGGGGGCAGACTCAGTTTGGCGGTGCCCTTCGATGGTGTGTCTCCCGCGTCGGATTGCCACTGGATGCTTTGCAGGGCGAGATCGGGTGCGGCGTCCAGCGCCACTGACAGATGGCTCAGCCACGGGCGCGGCGAGGCCTTGCCGGCCTGGAATGCGTCGAGGGCATCAAAGGCGCTGCGCAGATCGTCCAGCGGCGCCGGCAGCGTGGGCAGGGCGGCCTGAAGCTGGCTGAGGTTGTACTGTGTGGACGCCGCGGCGCTGCGCAGTTGCTCGGTGCTTGCCTTGATCGATTCGGTGTCGAACCAGAGCTTGCCGGCAAACAGCAGCGCCGCCGCAAACAGCGCTACGCCTGCGCCGACGATGGCCTGGCGGGCCTGCCACACGCGGAAGAAGCGCCGCTCGTTGGCGGGCGCCAGCTGCAGCAAACCGCTCTCGCGGGCGATCCAGTGCAGCATCAAGGGAGTTGCGTCGCTGCCGCTGACGGGCGCGTTCAGGCCGATCTTGCGGCCCAGTTCGGCGATGTCGGCGCGGTGATAGATGCGCTCATCAGAGGTGTTGAGAATCGGTGCCAGGTGGGCGTGGTCGGCCGCGTCGCTGAGGACATACACCGGGAGCTGGCCGTTGCGCGGCAGCATGCGCTGGCTGATCAGGTAAGAGTGGGTCTTGAGGATCTCGCCCGCGCAGCGCGCCGCGGTGTCGGGTGTGATGGCATTCAGATTGGGGGCGAGCCGGCTGAATCTCAGATGGCCTTGGTCAACGAAAGTCTGGCGCATGCCGCCGGCGGCATAGGTGACCAGCAGGCAGCGTTCGGCCGGGGCGGCCAGGCGCTGGATGAGACTGTCGATGACCAGCGCGACCGAATGGATGCCGGTCAGTGGCGCGTTGACCGCGCGCAGCACCTGCAGCCAGGGCTCGACGATGGCTGGCCGGGTCAGCGCCACAAACAGGAAGCGCTCGTCGCGGCGTCGGCCGCTGCGATCGATGCCCCGCGAGAGTGCGCCGCTCAACGGGGTGCCAAAGAAGGTCTGGTTTCGCTTGCGCGCGAGCATGGCGGCGCGATCAGGCCCGCGCACGCTGGGCAGGGTGTCGGCGTGAAAACCTTCTTCGACCACGTCGACCAGCAAGGTGTACAGCCCCGAGCCGGCGCGTCGCACGGCCTCGGCAAAGGCCTTGATGCCCTCGTCGTCGGCGGTGTAGCGGCCGGTCGGCACCACACTGCCGTGCTGCCAGCGGAAGCTGTGCAGGGCGTTGGCGTCGAGATAGAGCAGGTGGCGAACTGGCATGAGCTATAGGGGGAGCTGGGTGATGATGTCGTAGACCGGGCCCAGCACGGCCATCATGATGCCCAGCAGGATCGCACCGAGCACGACCATCAGCAAGGGTTCGATGATTGCTTGCAGGCGGTCGACCGCTTCGCGGACGTCGCGGTCGTAGAAATAATTGACATTGGCCAGTGCGGTGTCGAGCGCACCGGTGTTTTCGCCGACGCGCAGCATGCGCACCACCAGTGGCGGGAAAAGCGGTGTGGCGGCAAAGGCGCTGGAGACGCTGTGGCCTTCGGCGATGCGATCGCGC
This sequence comes from Denitromonas ohlonensis, assembly GCF_007625205.1. Lineage (GTDB taxonomy): Bacteria > Pseudomonadota > Gammaproteobacteria > Burkholderiales > Rhodocyclaceae > Nitrogeniibacter > Nitrogeniibacter ohlonensis. Next base: position 61,098 of record NZ_VMNI01000021.1, read on the forward strand.
ACACGGCTCAGCGCGTCGGCGACCAGGGTGTTGCCGGCCACGGTTTCGGCCGATTTGAGCGCGTTGACGATGGGAATGCCGGCACCGTACATCATGGAAAACAGGCCGGCGAAGCGGGCCAGGATGATCTTGCTGCGGATGGGGCCAATCAGCGGCAGGGCGAGCATCAGCCCGTCCCAGCTGCGCTTTGCTGACGGGCTGCGCTGAATGGCGAGCCGCAGGCCGGTGGCCGTGGCGGCAACGACGAGCAGCAGCAACCACCACCAGTCGGCGAGTAGCTCGGAGGCGCCGATCAGCAGGCGGGTCTGTAGCGGCAGGGTTTGTCCGGCGAGGCGAAACAGGCTGCCCAGTTGCGGCACCAGGAACAAGAGCGCGACGGCCAGTGCGGCGAGGATGATGGTGGACACGATGATGGGGTAGATCACTACGCGTCGGCCAAAGGCGGCGAGTTCGTCCTCGCGCTTGATGCTTTCCATGATTTCGCGCAGCACGCGGGGGAGCTGACCCGAGGTTTCGCCGGCGCGCAGCAGGGCACAGAACACGGTGTCGAACACATGCGGGTAGTCTTCGGCGGCGTCAGACAGGTTGCGGCCGCCTTCGATGCTTTCGACCAGACCGGCGACGACCTCGCGGAAGCGGGCGTGTTCGGTTGAGTCGCGCAGGTCGGCCAGGCCTTCGAGAATCGGTACGCCGGCGCGGGTCAGCTGTTCAAGGTGGAAGCAGAAATTGATCAGCTCACGGCGCGGGATGGGGGCGTTGTGCCAGGCGCGTGCGCCCTTGAGCGTGTTGCCATTGATGAAATCCAGATCCATGCGCTTGAGGCGCATTTCGAGGTCCACCAGATTGGCCGCGTCCATTTCGCCGCGCACATGGCGTCCGTCGGGGGTGATCGCTTTATAGGCGAACATCACCATCGGCCCCGCCCGCTCAGACCATCCGCTCGGTCAGATCGACCACGCGGGCAAGTTCATCGAGCGAGGTGACGCCGTCGAGGACCCGGCGGATACCGTCTTCGGCCAGCGCGCGAAAGCCCTTGGCGCGCGCCGCATTGCGGATTTCGCGAATGCTGGCGCGGCGGGCGACCAGATCGTCCATGTCGCTGTCCATGCGCACCAACTCCATGATGGCGGTGCGTCCGCGATAGCCCTGGAACTCGCAGCGGGTGCAGCCCTTGGCGCGGTAGAGCGTGGGCAGGCCGCGCTCCTGCGTCTGGTTGATCAGGCGGCTCTCCCACGCCTCGGGCGCATAGGCTTCGCGGCAATGGGGGCACAGCTTGCGGACCAGACGCTGCGCGACGATGCCGATGATGTTGCCCGCCAGCAGCTCGGGCGAGATGCCCACGTCCATCAGGCGGGCGACCGCGCCGATGGCCGAGTTGGTGTGCAAGGTGGAATACACCTGATGGCCGGTCATGGCGGCGCGGAAGGCCATCTTTGCGGTGTCGGTGTCGCGGATTTCGCCGACCAGGATGATGTCCGGGTCCTGGCGCAGCATGGCGCGGATGCCGTCGGCAAAGTCGAGCTTGACCGCTTCGGACACCGAGGTCTGCCGAATCATTCCCATCGGGTATTCGACGGGGTCTTCGAGGGTCATGATGTTGACTCCCTCGGCGTTGATGTGGCTGAGGATCGAATACAGCGTGGTGGTCTTGCCGCTGCCGGTGGGGCCGGTGACCAGGATCAGCCCCTCGGGGCGGGCGATCATCAGTTTGAGCAGGTCGAGCTGGGCGTCGGACAGGCCGAGGCCGTCGAGCGGGACGATACCTTTGTGGCGGTCGAGTACGCGCAGGACAATGTTTTCGCCGTGGATGGTGGGTTGCACCGAGACCCGGAAATCGACCGGGCGGCCGCTGATGTTGAGCGAGATGCGCCCGTCTTGCGGCGCCCGCGTTTCGGCAATATTGAGCCCGGCCATCACCTTGACCCGCACCGCCATGGCGGCCCAGTAGGACTTGTGCAGCGAGCGCACCTGGCGCAGCAGACCGTCGATGCGGTAGCGGATGCGCAAAAAGGCCGCTTCGGGCTCGAAGTGGATGTCCGAGGCGTCGCGCTTGACCGCGTTGGCCAGCAGCGCGTCGATCAGCCGAACCACCGGCTGGCTGTATTCGTCGGTGGTGGCCGACAGCGAGCGGACGTCGATCTCGCCGGTTTCGATCTCGTGCAGGATGCCGTCGATCGACAGCTGGTGGCCGTAGTACTGATCGATTGCGCGGGAGATTTCCGAGTCGCCGGCCAGCAGCGTGTCGATGATGATGTCTTCGGCCAGCAGGCCGCGCAGGGTGTCCAGCGCGACCACGTCGTTGATGTCGCCGATGGCAACGGTCAGGCGGTTCTCGGCGGCGTTGAAATGCAGCGGCAGCAGGCGATGGCGCTTGGCCAGCTCTTGCGGCACGAGGGCCAGCGCGTCGGGGTCGGCGATGGTGTTGGCCAGATCGACGCTTTGTTTGCCCAGGCTCTCGGAGAGGGCGTCGCGCAGGGCGGCTTCGGAGACAAAACCCAATTCGATCAGCAAGCGCCCGAGCGGGTGGTCGATGCGGCTTTGTTCCTGCAAGGCAATGCGCAGCTGGTCTTCGCTGATCAGCCCGGTGGCGATCAGGGTCTGGCCCAGCGGCGCGCGGCCCTGTGCTTGCGGGGCGTTCATTGCAGCGCCTCGGCAAGGGCATCGCGGCGGGCACGCACGGGCGCCGGGTCGAATACCGTGGGACGGTCCTGTGCGGCGTCGAGTGCGCGGCTGTAGTAGTCCCGCGCCAGCCGGCGTTCGCCGAGCTGATCGAGGCTGACCGCGAGATTGAACAGGTAGTCCGGGCTGTCGGGGTTCAGCGTGTGGGCTTGAAAATAGGCTTGCTGTGCCTCGGCCCAGCGGCCTTGTTCGGCCAGCACATTGCCCAGCGAAAACGCGGCGCTGCCCGATTCGGGCTGCTTGGCCAGCGCCTGGCGCAGGCTGGCTTCACGGTCTTCGGCCGGGCGTTGCCCCGCCGCGCTCAGGCCGGCGACGGCATGGGCGTTGTTGGGGTTGGCCGCCAGCGCGCGCCGGAACCATTGCGCTGCCCGGTCGTTGTCGCCTTGGTGCAGGGCGATGGCGCCCAGCCCGTTGAGGGCGTCGGTGCTGTTGGGGTCTTGTTTCAGATACTGCTGATAGCGCCGGTGTGCCGTGGCCAGATCGCCCGTGGCGTAGGCCTCGTAAGCGCTGGACAGGCCCGCGGGGACGGCCGGGGCGGCCGCCTGGGTGCGACGAAACTGCGGCGTGGTGGCGCTATCGGTTGCGGTGGCCTGGGGCGGCGTGGCGGCGGCCCCCAGGGCGCCACGCTGCGGCTGGCGAATGGGCGCGGGGGCGGTGGCGACTGCCGCGACAGGCGGCGCCGGCAGCGGCGCGGCCGCGGCCGGCGGAGGTGTCGGCGCAATGGCGCGTGCCGCCGGCGGCGGCGTTCGGGCGGCCATCGGGGCGGGCGCAGGCCGGGGGCTGGGCCATTGCCACCACACATAGCCCACGATGCCGAGCGCAGCGAGCAGACCGATGCCGCCGATCCAGCGCAGGTGAGTGTGTTCGCTGCTCGTCTGTTTGACGGCAAAGAGATTGGCGGCTGCGGCGCGATCGGTGTTGGCTTGGGCGTCGGCCGCGACGGGCTCGGCCAGGGCAATTGGCGCGATGGGTTCGAGGCTGAGTTCGTCGATCGTCGCTTGCGCGTCGGTGTCGCGCGCCTGGGCGCGGTCTTGTTCTGCCTTGCGCAGGGCGTCGATCAGCAGGCTCATGGACGCAGCGGCAGCGGCGCGCTGGGTTCGCTGTCGAAATTGCGGTTGCCAGGCACCGGGTTGCGGGCGAAGAAAGTGGCGTCGGGCAGGTGTTCCGCCAGATTGGCGGGGAGCGGGCCGTCGCCGACCATGATCGGGCGCAGGAAGATCACGAGCTCGGTTTTTTGGGTGGCGTTGTCACGCGAGGTGAACACTTCGCCGAACAGGGGCACCGAGCCAACCAGCGGGACACGACCGGTCTTGTAGTCGATGCGGTCTTCCATGAGGCCGCCCAGCACCGCGACCTGGCCGCTGCGCAGGCGCAGCACGGATTCGATTTCGCGGGTGCGGATCTGCGGCACCAGGTTCTTGATGTTGGCGGCGGCCAGATTGGGGTTGGGGTCTTCTTTGAGGTCAGAAATGCTGGAGATGGTCGGGCGCACATTGAGCGTGATCTCGCCGGTGTCGGACACCTGCGGGGTGATCGACATCACCAGCCCGACCGACACCGACTGCGGCGTGGTGGTGAAGGTGGTGCGGCTGTCGACATTGGCGGTGGAAACGGTCTCGGCCTTGACGTTGAAGTACACGAATTCGTCGACCACCTTGAGCATGGCGGTCTGGTTGTTGAGCACCGACAGCCGCGGGCTGGACAGCACCTTGACCGTGCCGAAGGCTTCGAGCAGGTCGATATCGATCGACAGGTTGTTGCTCAGATAGGTGATCGAGAACGGCGTGGTCGAACTGCCGACGTTGCTGCCCAGGCTGGGGCGCTGGAAGCCGAAGTTGGTGCCGCCCAGGTGTGACCAGTCGATGCCTTGCTGGTAGCCATCGTTGAGTGAGACCTCGACGATGGTCGCTTCGATCATGACCTGACGCCGGGCGGAGGCCGCCACGCGGTCGATGAAGTCGCGCACGCGGGCGTGCTGGCGGGCCGTGGCGCGGGCGTTGATGACGCCGGTTTCGCGGTTGATGATGACGGAGGCGGCCTCGCGGAAGCCGCCCGGGGTGTCGCCTTCTTTGGTAGCCGGCGTGGCGGGGAGGACCTTGTCGGTCTCCTTGAGCAGGTCCTGGATGTTCTTTTCGATCGACACCCAGAACTGGTTGAGCGAGGTGTTCTCGATCCGGATGCTCGAGATGTTGCCGCCGCCTTGCGCGGTGGTGGAGGCAGTGCCCGACTGGGTGGCGATTTGAGTGTTGGTGGCCACGGTGCCGGTGACCGCGCGGCTGATGTTCACATAGTCGATCTTGTAGGCGCGCAGGAAGGGCGTGTCGGGCATGACGACCAGGTTGGGGCCGTTTTGCTCGTAGCGCATGTCGACCTGATGGCTGATGCGCTCGAGCAGTTGCGGCAGCGTCTGGTTGATGGCGTTGAGCGTGACCCGGCCGGCCAGACCCGCGTGGACATCGACATTGAGCTTGGCGTCGCGCGCCAGAGCGAACAGCAATTCACGCACATCGACATCGCGCACCACCACCGAATAGGTGTCGGCTTTGACGGCGGGTTTGGGCGGGGGCAGCGTAAAGCTGCGCTGGACCGGGGCCGGAATCGGCGCGGCGATGGGGGTGACTGCGGCCTGGACATCTTCGGTCTTGAGATGGCCTCGCGGCGTCGCGGGCTTGGGAGCCTGCGCGCACGCGGCAAGCAGAATGGGCAGCAACAGGGCCAGCGCGGTGCGTGTTTTCATTCAGGTGCCGTCGTGGATAGCCCGCTCATGTTAAACGTTTGTGCTTGAACTTCAATCCTTTCGTGCGGCAATGAAACAATCGTTTGGCATTAGCGCAGGCGCCGCGCCTGGCGGATGTAGGCGTTGTCGCGATAGCGCCCCGGCAGCGCCCGCATCACCGCCAACGCCTCTTGCTCGGTGGCGTAGCTGCCCATGATGACGCCGACACGGTGACGGTCGCCAAGGTGCGCGCTGTAGATACGAATCTGTTCTGACGGCAGGGCGTTGCGGGCGGCCTCGAGCTGCCGCTCCAGGTCGCCGTAGTCCAGATTGGTATTGGTATGGAGCTGGATGAACCACTGTGTGTCTGGTGCGCTGGCCATCCAGGCCGCCTGGTCCGCCAGCGCGGCTTGGGCGAGCGGGCCGAATTCAGGCCCAGCAGGCGCGCTTGCGGGCTCGATAGTTAGGGCCGGGGCCGGGGCGGCGGTCGCCATGGCCGCCGTTGAGCGCTCGGTGACCATGGCCAGGGTGAGCGTTGGTTCAGCGGCGGGCGGTGGGGTGATTTCCTTTGGTGTTGCGGGCGCTGCCGCCGGGGTCGGGGTGGCGGCGCGTACGGTCGGCGCATCGGCCGGGCGTGGCTTGGCGATCGGCGCGTCGGCCGGCGCCGGCGCTTGCGGGGCAACGGCCACTTCGGGTGTGCGCTGCGGCGTGGCTGGCTTGGCGGCCGGTGGCGTAACGACCACCGCCGGCTTGCTGGGCGCCTCGGGGGCCGTGGCGATAACGACGGGGGCCGGTGTTTCAAGCGGCGGCGCGACCTCGGCTGGCGCGCTGGTCGCGACGCGTGTTGTTGGCGGTGCGCTCAGCGGGGTGTCGTTCAACCAGCGGGGGATGACGACTGCGGCCATCGCGCCCGCGGCGGCGGCAACGATCAGCGGCCAGACGGCACGGCGCTGCGCCGGCGGTGCGTACTCGGCGTCATGGGCGGCCGCGGTGACATGGCTGGGGGCGATGACATGGCGGTTCTGGCTGAAGGCGGCGAGCAGGGATTTGTCGGCCAGCACGTTCACCCGGCGGGTCAGGCCGGCGGCGATGCGGGCGATCTGGCGCGCCGCGGCGGGGCTGAACACGGCGGGGCCGCGGTAGCCGGCGGCATGCATCCGAAAGTCGAGGTAGGCGGCGACTTCGTCCGGTGCCAGGGGGCTGAGCCGGAAGTGATGGGTGATGCGGTCCTTGAGCGGGCGCATGTCGCGGGTGTCGAGCAGGGTGTCGAGCTCGGGCTGGCCGAACAGCACCAGCTGCATCAGTTTGTGGCGGCCGGTCTCCAGGTTGGACAGCAGGCGGATCTGTTCGAGCGAGGCGGCCGGCATGGCGTGGGCCTCGTCGATCAGCACCACCACGCGCCGGCCGTCGGCGTGGCGACGCACCAGGTCTTCTTGCACGGCGCCGAGCACCGCGCCCGAGCGCTCGCTGCCCAGCGACAGGCCGAGTTCGGTGGCGATGGCGATCAGCAGGTCGTCGGGGGCCAGGCTGGGGTTGGCCAGGTAGACCGTATCCACGGTGTCGGGCAGGCGCTCGATCAGTACCCGGCAGACCATGGTCTTGCCTGCGCCGACTTCGCCACTGACCTTGACGATGCCTTCGTCGTGTAGCACGGCATAGACCAGAGCATCGACCGTTGCGCCGCGTTGGGCGCCGGTGAAGAAGAAGTCGGTGAGCGGGGTGAGGCGGAAGGGCGCTTCGCGCAGGCCGTAGTGGTCGAGGTACATGGCGGTGGCTTACTGAACGACGGTGCCCTGCGGCCGGGGCAGGCCGAGGGAATCCATGCGGTTGTACAAGGTGGTGCGGTTGATGCCCAGGAGGCGGGCGGCTTTGCTGACATTGCCGTCGGCCATGCGCAGGGCGGCTTCGACATAAGCGCGCTCCTGCTCACGCAAGGCGTTGTCGAGGCTGAAGTCGGCGTGGTTTTCGAGCTGCTGCATGGCGTCGGCCACGATGGCGTCGAAGTCGCTGGTGAGCGGCGCGGCGCTGGGGGCGTTGTCGTGGCCGCTCTGGTCGAGTTCGTCGGCCAGTTGGGAGGGGGTGACGCTGGCGCCTGGGTGCTTGGTCTGCAGGCGGATGACGATGTTTTTCAGCTCGCGCACGTTGCCGGGAAAGGTGTAGTCGAGCCACAGCGCGCGGGCGGTTTCGTTGAGCGTAAAGGCGGGCTGGCGGGTTTGGGCGGCGAAGCGTGCGCGGAAGTGGTCGAGCAGGAGCAGACGGTCGCGACCCAGATCGCGCAGCGGAGGCACACGCAGCGTAAACACGCTGAGCCGGTGGTAGAGGTCGGCGCGAAAGCGCCCGGCATGGACTTCGGCGCGCAGGTCGCGATTGGTGGCGGCGAGCACGCGCGCCCGGCTGAATCGGGACTGGGTTTCGCCGACACGCTGGAATTCGCCGTTTTCGAGCACCCGCAGCAGCTTGGGTTGCAGTTCGAGTGGGAGCTCGCCGATTTCGTCGAGCAGCAGGCAGCCGTCGCCGGCCTCTTCAAAATAGCCCGCGCGCTGGCCTGACGCGCCGGTGAAGGCCCCGCGGGCATGCCCGAACAGCGCCGCTTCGATCAGGGTGGGGGCGATGGCGGCGCAGTTAAGTGTCAGAAAGGGATTTTCGCGACGGGTGCTGGCGGCGTGCAGCTGTTTGGCGACGCGCTCTTTGCCGGCGCCGGACTCGCCTTCGATCAGAATCGGAAAGGGCGCGTCGGCGAATTGCTGGATCCGGTCGAGCACCGTGTGCATGGCCGGGCTGTAGCCGATCAGGCCTTCGTCGGTGGTTCGGGCGCCGGGGGCGCCGCCGGCCTCGAGCGCGTCGTGCAGGATTTTTCGCAGATAGGCCGGGTCGGCCGGCTTGGCAACGAATTCGAGCGCGCCCAGGGTGCGGGCATGGCGGGCGTTGCCATCGTCGCTTTGCCCCGAGAGCACGATGATCTGCATGCGCGGGGCGTGGGCGAGGAGGTCGCCAATGAGCGCAAAGCCTTCGTCGGCGCGATGCGGCACCGGTGGCAGGCCGAGGTCGACCAGCGCCAGTGGCGGCGGTGCCGGCAGGGCGCGCACCAGATCGATGGCCTGGCGCCGGGTGGGCGCGGCCAGGATGTGAAAGTCCGACTCCAGCAAGGCGCTGAGCGTTTCAACGATGAGGGCGTCGTCGTCGACGATAAGCAGGTCAGGCAGCGGCGGCATGGGTTTTGGGCTTTCCGGGGCAAGGGCTGCGGACGATTCAGTGTAGCGGAATCGACACACTGTCGTCGTGATGCACTGCCGCATCTTGACGGCATGCAGGGAGGGCTCTGATAGAATGCCGCTTTTCCAAGGATATCAGAGCGTTTGGTGGCAAATAGCGGGCAAGAAGCGCTGGTCGATCTGCGGCAGGTGCGATTCGCGTACGGCGATCGCGAAATCCTGTCGGGTATTGATCTGACCGTACATCGCGGGCAAGTGGTCGCCATCATGGGCGGCAGCGGCTGTGGCAAGACCACGCTGCTGCGTTTGATCGGCGGTCAACTCAAGGCTTCGGCGGGCAGCGTGCAGGTCGCCAGGCAGGACATCGGTACGCTGAATACAGCGCAACTGTATGCCTTGCGTCGCCGCATGGGCATGTTGTTCCAGTTCGGGGCCTTGTTCACCGATATGTCGGTGTTCGACAACGTGGCGTTTCCGCTGCGCGAACACGCACGCCTGCCCGAATCGATGCTGCGTGATCTGGTCTTGATGAAGCTGCAGGCGGTTGGCTTGCGTGGCGGCCACGCGCTGATGCCCACGGAGCTGTCCGGCGGCATGGCGCGGCGGGTGGCGCTGGCGCGGGCGATTGCGCTGGACCCGATGCTGATCATGTACGACGAGCCCTTTGCCGGCCTCGACCCGATCTCGCTGGGCGTCATCGGTCAGCTGATTCGTCGTCTCAATGACGCGCTGGGCGCGGCCTCGATCATGGTGACCCATGACGTGGCCGAGTCCTTGTCGATTGTCGACTACGTCTATTTCGTGTCAGACGGGCGCATCGTGGCCAAAGGGACGCCGGACGAGATTCGCGCCTCGAAGGATGATTTCGTGCATCAGTTTGTCCATGCCGAACCCGACGGTCCGGTGCCGTTCCACATGAAGGCCGCGCCGATCGGCGAGATGTTGATGGGCAAGGGGGCGCGATGATCCGCAAGCTGGGGGCGATGGCTATTGACGGCGTTTGGCGCCTGGGGTTTGCCACCCGTTTTCTGTTCTTGCTGTTGCGCTACTCGGGGCAGTCCTTTCTGCGCCTGCACCTGACCTTGCGCGAGATTTACTTCAGCGGCGTGCTGTCGCTGTTGATCATTCTGGTGTCCGGCCTGTTTGTGGGTCTGGTGCTGGGCTTGCAGGGCTACGAAACGCTGCAGCGTTACGGCTCGAGCGAGGCCCTGGGGGTGCTGGTGGCGCTGTCGCTCACGCGCGAGCTCGGGCCGGTGGTGGCCGGGCTGCTGTTTGCCAGTCGGGCGGGGTCGGCGGTGACCGCCGAGATCGGCCTGATGAAAACCACCGAGCAGCTCAAGGCGATGGACATGATGGCGGTCAATCCGATCGCCCGTGTGGCCGCGCCGCGCTTCTGGGGTGGGGTGATTTCGATGCCCATTCTGGCGGCGCTGTTCTCTGCCATGGGGATTCTTGGCGGCTGGCTGATCGGGGTGGCCTTCATCGGCGTCGATGACGGCGCGTTCTGGTCGCAGATGCAGGCGGCGGTAGACATTCGCTATGACATCATCAATGGTGTGATCAAGAGTTTTGTGTTCGGTGTGGCGGTGTCGCTGATTGCCGTCTTCGAGGGTTACGACTGCGTGCCCACGGCCGAAGGGGTTTCGCGGGCGATTACCCGCACTGTGGTGAGTTCGGCGCTGGCCATTCTGGCGCTGGATTTTGTACTGACATCTTTCATGTTCCGGGGCTAGTCATGAGCCGCTCAACCATCGACCTGTGGGTCGGTATCTTTGTCTTGATGGGCTGTGCCGCCATTTTGTTTCTGGCGCTCAAGGTGGGCAATTTGTCCGCGTCGAGTTTTGCCGAGAACTATACGATCGAGGCCAACTTCAGCAACATCGGCGGACTCAAGGTCCGCGCGCCGGTCAAGGTGGCGGGCGTGGTGGTCGGGCGGGTGACCGATATTCGCTACGACAACGAACGCTTCGAGGCCGTGGTGAGTCTGACGCTCGACAGCCGTTACAGTTTTCCGCGCGACACGATTGGCGAAATCCTGACCTCGGGTTTGCTCGGGGAGCAGTACATCGGCCTGGAGCCGGGGGGCGACGAGCGCGCACTAAAAGCGGGCGATTCGCTCAAGATTACGCAGTCAGCGGTCGTTCTAGAGAAACTGATTGGCCAGTTTCTGTTCAATAAAGCGGCCGAAGCGCCGCAGCAGTGAATTCGGGTGAACGAATGACGATCTCTAAAACGCTACGGCAACCGCTACTCGCAGTGGTGGGCGCGCTGGTTCTGGGCGGCTGCGCCTCCACGAACGATGATCCGCGCGACCCGTGGGAAGGCTACAACCGGGCCATGTACTCATTCAACGAGGGCGTGGACAAGACCGTGTTCAAGCCGCTCGCGATTGGCTATGACGAGGTGGCGCCGCTACCTGTCAAGGTCACGATCGGCAATTTCTTCGGCAACATCGAGGACGTCTGGACCGGCGTAAACAACCTGCTGCAAGGCAAGGGTGGCGATGGCATGTCGGATCTTGGCCGCGTGCTGATCAACTCCACTCTGGGTATTTTTGGCGTCTTTGACGTGGCCACCGAAATGGGCATCGAGAAGCACGATGAGGATCTCGGACAAACGCTGGCGGTCTGGGGCGTGGGTGACGGTCCCTACTTCGTGGTGCCCTTCTTCGGCCCGCGCACGCTGCGCGATGCCGCAGCCCTGCCGGCGGACCTCTACGGCAATAGCTGGGCGCAGCCCGCCGATATCGCTGCGCGCAATTCGGCGACCGGGCTGAAGCTGGTGCATACCCGTGCCACGCTGCTGGGCGCCGATCGGGCGGCCTCGCAGGGCAGCCTCGATAAATACGTCTATATCCGTGACTTCTATTTGCAGCAACGCCGCTACGAAGTCTACGACGGCCAGCCGCCGCGGGAGCGTTTTGATGACGCGCGTGCGCCGGCGGCGGAACATCATGCGATCCACGCCATCGAAGCCGATGGTGTGGCAGTGGGCGCGATGCGTCTGGAATTGGCGGGGCTGACGGGAAACCGCCCCTGATTGAAGCAAATGCGGGACTTAAGTGAGATGAAGATGTTTGGACGTAATACCCTGATGGCGGGGCTGATCTGTCTGGCCAGCATGACGGCATGGGCGGCGCCTTCGCCCGATGCGCTGGTGCGAACCGTGATGGACGAGGTGCTCGAGATCGTGCGCTCGGACGAGGCCATCCAGTCGGGTGATGCCTCGCGCGCCGCCGGTCTGGTCGATGAGAAAGTGCTGCCGCATTTCGACTTCCGGGTCATGACCTCGCTGGCCGTCGGCCGCGATTGGCGTCAGGCCACCCCGGCGCAGCGCGATCGCCTGGTCGAAGCCTTTCGTACGCTGCTCGTACGGACCTATTCCAATGCCTTGACCCAGTATCGCGACCAGCATATCGACTTCAAACCGCTGCGCGCCAAGCCCAATGACACGGATGTGACGGTGCGCACCGAAGTGCGCCAGCCGGGCGCCAAGCCGATCGAGATCGATTACGCCCTCGAAAAGCAGGGCGATCACTGGAAGGTCTATGACGTGGTCGTCGCCGGCGTGTCCCTGGTGACCAACTACCGCAGCTCCTTCGGTAGTGAAATTCGCAGTAGCGGCATCGACGGCCTGATCAAGGCGCTGGAAGCCAAGAACGCCGGCCTGGCTGGCAACGCGAAGTGAGTGAGGCGGTGCCACAGTCTTGCTGGCAGCCGACGACGGCGCTGACCTTCGATACCGCCGCCGCCATGCGCGAAGACGCGCGCCGCGTATTGACCGACGGGGCGCTGCGAATCGATCTCTCCGGCGTGCCGGAGGCCGATTCGGCCGCGCTTGCGTTGCTGCTCGATGTCTGTCGCGAAGCCGCAGTGCGGCATCAGGCTATCGACATCGTCAGCATGCCGGCAGGGCTGCGCAGTCTGGCCGATTTGTATGGCGTGACCGAACTGCTCCCGACGGGCGACTCGACCGCGGCATGAGCGCTCCCGCCATTCGTATCGCCGGGGTGCGCAAGCGCTACGGTCAGCTCAAAGCGCTCGACGGGATTGATCTTGAGGTGCAGCAGGGCGAGTTTTTCGGCCTGCTCGGCCCCAATGGCGCCGGCAAAACCACGCTCATTTCCGCGTTGGCCGGGCTCACCCGTGTGGATGAGGGCGAACTCGCCGTGATGGGGCACGACGTGGTCGCCGATTACCGGCAGGCGCGCCGCAAGCTGGGCGTGGTGCCGCAGGAGCTGGTGTTCGACCCCTTCTTCTCGGTGCGTGAGGCGCTGCGCTTGCAGTCGGGCTACTTCGGTATTCGCCGCAACGACACCTGGATCGATGAAATCCTCGCCAGCCTCGACCTGACCCACAAGGCCGACGCGAACATGCGCATGCTCTCGGGCGGCATGAAGCGGCGGGTGCTGGTGGCGCAGGCGCTGGTGCATCGCCCGCCGGTGATTGTGCTCGACGAGCCGACCGCCGGGGTCGATGTGGAGTTGCGCCAGGGGTTGTGGCAATTCATTCGCCGGCTCAATCGCGATGGTCACACCATTGTGCTGACCACGCATTACCTCGAAGAAGCACAGACGCTGTGCAACCGAATCGCCATGCTCAAGGCGGGGCGGGTGGTGGCACTCGACACCACCGACAACCTGCTCGCGCGCTTTGCTTCGCGTGTCCTGCGCGTGCGTCTGAGCGCCCCGGTCGGGCTGGACTTTCTGCCCGGCGCCCGTGATGCCGGGCATGGCTGGGTCGAGATTCCGTTCGAGTCCTACGGCGAAGTCGAAGACATGCTGTCGCGCATACGTCTGACCGGTGGGCAGGTGGAAGACATGGTGCTCGGCGAGCCGGATCTCGAAAAAGTCTTCATGGGGGTCATGCATGAAGCCTGAGACCGTGCGTTTCGCCGGGTTTCGCACCCTGTTGTACAAGGAAGTGCTGCGCTTCTGGAAGGTGTCTTTCCAGACCGTGGGCGCGCCGGTGCTCACCGCGGTGCTGTATTTGCTGATCTTTTCGCATGTGCTCGACCGTCATGTCACGGTCTATGGCGACGTGCCCTACACCGTTTTTCTGGTGCCGGGCCTGGTGATGATGTCGGTGCTGCAGAATGCCTTTGCCAACACCTCGTCGTCGCTCATCCAGAGCAAGATCACCGGCAACATCGTGTTCATGCTGCTGCCGCCGATCAGCTATCGCGAGTTCTTTGCCGCCTATGTGCTGGCTGCGATCGTGCGCGGCGCCTTCGTCGGCACGGGCGTGATTCTGGTCTCGCTGCTGATGGTGTCGTTGCCGGTGGTCGCGCCGGCCTGGATCATTGTGTTTGCGTTGCTCGGCGGCGCGATTCTGGCGTCGTTCGGCATGATCGCCGGCATCTGGGCCGACAAGTTCGATCAGCTCTCGGCCTTCCAGAACTTCCTGATCATGCCGCTGACCATGCTCTCCGGCGTGTTCTACTCGATTCACTCCTTGCCGCCCGTCTGGCAGACGGTGTCGCATCTGAACCCGTTTTTCTACATGATTGACGGTTTCCGCTATGGCTTCTTCGGCCAGTCCGATGTGTCGCCCTGGGTCAGCCTGGGCGTGGTCTCGGCCTGTTTCGTGGTGCTGGCCATCCTTACCTTGTCGATGCTCGCGCGCGGCTACAAATTGCGCGCCTGAGCGTCCGATGCCTTAACATTCGCGGTCTGATCGATCGCAGCAGGAAGACCTGACATGTTTGAAGCTACCGAAATTACCCGCCTGATCCAGCAGGGTCTGCCCTGTGACTACGTCCAGATCCAGGGCGATGACGGCGTCCACTTCACCGGCGTGGTGGTCAGCGCCGAGTTCTCCGGCAAGCCGAAGGTGCGCCAGCATCAGGCCGTCTACGCCACGCTGGGGCCGTTGATGGGCAACGAAATTCACGCCCTCCAGTTGCAGACCTACACCCCCGAGCAGTGGGCGAGCGTGCGTCAGGAACTGGGGCTGTAAGCGCACATGGACAAGTTGCTGATTACCGGCGGCACGCGCCTGACCGGCGAAGCGCGCATCTCCGGCGCTAAGAACGCGGCGCTGCCGATCCTCTGCGCCGCCTTGCTCACGCGCGAGCCGGTGACTTTCACCAATGTGCCGCAGCTGCAGGACATCCGCACCTTGCTGGCGCTGATCGCCCAGATGGGCGTGAAAATCGACCGCGATGAAGCGGCCGGCACGGTCACGCTGGACGCCGGCGAGCTGGACAACCCGGTCGCCCCGTACGAGCGGGTCAAGACCATGCGCGCCTCCATTCTGGTGCTCGGTCCGCTGGTGGCCCGCTTTGGCGAGGCGCGGGTGAGTCTGCCCGGCGGTTGCGCCATTGGCGCGCGACCGGTGGATCAGCACATCAAGGGCCTGCAGGCCATGGGCGCGCAGGTCAAGGTCGAGCATGGTGACATCCACGCCGAAGTCACCCGCCTCAAGGGCGCGCGGTTGTTCACCGACATGGTGACCGTGACCGGCACCGAAAACCTGATGATGGCGGCTTGTCTGGCCGATGGCGAGACGGTGATCGAAAACGCCGCGCGCGAACCCGAGGTGGTCGATCTGGCCAAGTGCCTGATGGCCATGGGCGCACGCATCTCTGGCGCCGGCACCGATGTGATCCGGGTGCAGGGCGTGGATGCGCTGCATGGCGCGACCCACCAGATCATGCCTGATCGCATCGAGACCGGCACCTACCTGTGCGCGGCCGCAGCCACTGGCGGCGATATTCGCCTCACCGGCACCTCCTCGGCCTATCTCGACATCGTGGTCGACAAGCTGCTCGACGCTGGTTGCGAGATTGACGTCGAGCGCGACGAGATCCGCCTGCGTGCGCCGCAACGCCTCAAGGCCGTCAGCCTGCGCACCGCGCCGTACCCCGCCTTCCCGACCGACATGCAGGCGCAGTTCATGGCCATCAATTGCGTGGCCGAGGGCACCGCGGTGATCCGCGAAACGATTTTCGAAAACCGCTTCATGCACGCGGTCGAGTTGCAGCGCCTCGGCGCCGAGATCCGCATCGACGGCAACACCGCCGTGGTGACCGGCGTGGCGCGCCTCGATGGCGCGACCGTGATGGCCACCGATCTGCGCGCTTCCGCCAGTCTGGTGGTGGCCGGCCTGGTGGCTGAGGGCGAGACCCTGATCGAGCGCATCTACCACCTCGATCGCGGTTACGAGCATCTGGAGCAGAAACTCAGCGCGCTGGGCGCGCAGGTCAGGCGGCAGGCCTGAGGCTCCGGTAAAATCCGTTTTTTTGTACGAACTCGAGGAATTCCTGTGTCCGGCATCACGATCGCCCTGTCCAAGGGTCGCATCTTCGAAGAGACGCTGCCGCTGTTGGCGGCGGCGGGTATTACGCCGACCGACGATCCGGAGAAGTCCCGCAAGCTGATCATCGGCACCAACCGGCCGGATGTGCAATTGGTCATCGTGCGCGCCAGCGATACGCCGACCTATGTGCAATACGGCGCAGCCGACCTCGGCATTGCCGGGCGCGACGTGCTCATCGAGCATGGCGGCGCCGGCCTGTATCAGCCGCTGGACCTGAACATTGCGCGCTGCCGCGTGTGCGTGGCAGTCCGCAAGGGCTTTGACTACGCCGCCGCCTCGCAGCCGGGCAGCCGCATCCGCGTGGCCACCAAGTACACCAAGATCGCGCGGGAGCACTTCGCCAGCAAGGGCGTGCACGTCGACCTGATCAAGCTCTACGGTTCGATGGAGCTGGCGCCGCTGGTCGGGCTGTCCGACGCGATTGTCGACCTGGTTTCCACCGGCAACACGCTGCGCGCCAACAACCTCGAGGCGGTCGAAGACATCACCACGATCAGCTCTCGCCTGGTGGTCAATCAGGCCGCGCTCAAGGTCAAGCGCGAGCTGTTGCAGCCGGTGATCGACGCCTTTGCCGGAGCGGTCAAACCATGAACGCACCGCAGATCCGTCGTCTCGATTCCCGCACCCCCGATTTCCTCGCCACGCTCGACGCCTTGCTGGCCTTCGAGAGCGGCACCGACTCGCAGATCGAAAACGCGGTCACCGACATTCTCGCGGCGGTGCGCACGGTCGGCGATCCGGCCGTGATCGACTACACCCGTCGCTTCGACCGGCTGGATGTGAATCATATGTCGGCGCTCGAGCTGCCCCGGCATGCGCTGGAAGATGCCCTGGCCACGTTGCCTGAGGCGCAGCGCGCCGCGCTCGAAGTGGCCGCCAGCCGCGTCGAGGCCTATCACCGTCGGCAGATCGCCGAATCCTGGGACTACACCGAAGCCGACGGCACCCGCCTGGGCCAGATCGTCACGCCGCTGGACCGTGTTGGCCTGTATGTGCCGGGCGGTCGGGCGTCCTACCCGAGTTCGGTGCTGATGAACGCGATCCCTGCCAAGGTGGCCGGGGTGGGCGAGCTGATCATGGTCGTGCCGACGCCGGACGGCGAGCGCAATCCGCTGGTGCTGGCCGCGGCCGCCATCACGGGCGTCGATCGCGTGTTCACCATCGGTGGCGCCCAGGCGGTTGCCGCGCTGGCCTATGGCACGCAGACCATTCCGCAGGTGGACAAGATTGTTGGCCCGGGCAACGCCTATGTGGCCTCGGCCAAGCGGCGCGTGTTTGGCACGGTCGGCATCGACATGGTCGCCGGGCCGTCCGAAGTGCTGGTCATTTCCGACGGCAGCGGCAACCCCGATTGGGTGGCCATGGACCTCTTCGCCCAGGCCGAACACGACGATCTGGCGCAGTCGATCTTGCTGTGCACCGACGCCGATTTCATCGACGCCGTGGCCGCCTCGATTGCCAAGCTGCTGCCCGAGATGCCGCGTCGCCAGACGATTGCGACTTCGCTCGCCAATCGCGGTGCGCTGATCAAGGTCAGCGACCTGGACGAGGCCTGCGCGATCGCCAACCGCATCGCACCAGAGCACCTCGAACTGTCGATGGAAAACGCGGAAGACTGGATCAGCAAGATCCGCCATGCCGGCGCGATCTTTGTCGGCCACTGGTCGGTCGAAGCGCTGGGCGACTACTGCGCCGGCCCGAACCATGTGCTGCCGACCATGCGCAGCGCGCGCTTTTCGTCACCGCTGGGGGTGTACGATTTTCAGAAACGCACCAGCCTGATTCAGGTGTCCGAGGCCGGCGCGCAGACGCTGGGCCCGATCGCGGCGACGCTCGCCGACGGCGAAGGCTTACAGGCGCACGCGGCGTCGGCGCGCTATCGGGTGAAAGCGTAGCCCGGATGCAGCGTAGCGAAATCCGGGGACAGCGGTTGATTCGCCAGCGCACGTCGAACCCAGGACGCTTTGCCGTCTCAGCCGCCATTCCCGGATTCCGGCCTTCGGCCTGCATCCGGGCTACGATGCGCTGATTCGGCGTGCCCCGATCAAACAACAGGCCGCTGACAGCGGCCTGTTGCCGTTGACGCCGGCGAACTTACACCAGCGCTTTGAGTGCGTCGACCAGCGCCGCGCATTCCTCGTCGGTGCCGATGGTGATGCGTAGGTAGTCGTCGATGCGCGGCAGCTTGAAGTGGCGAACGATGATGGCCTGTTCGCGCAGCCCGGCGGCGAGCGTGGCGCCCGCGTGCGCCGGGTGCCGGGCAAAGACAAAGTTTGCCGCCGAGGGCAGCACCTCGAAGCCGAGCGCGGTCAGCGCCTGATCGAGCCAGTCGCGGGTGGCGATGACGCGGGCGCAGCTGTCGCGAAAATGGGGTTCATCTTCGACCGAGGCGATCGCGCCGGCCTGCGCCGGACGGCCCAGTGGGTAGGAATTGAAGCTGTTCTTGACCCGCTCCAGCCCCTCGATCAACTCGGCGCTGCCGATGGCATAACCGACACGCAGTCCGGCGAGTGCGCGTGACTTCGAAAAGGTGCGGGTGACCAGCAGATTGGGGTGGCGATCGACCAGCGGGATGGCCGACTCGCCGCCGTAGTCGATGTAGGCCTCGTCCACCACCACCGGCACGTCCGGGTTCGCCGCGAGGATGGCCTCGACGGCGTCGATCGCCAGCAGACGGCCGGTCGGCGCATTGGGGTTCGGGAAGATGATGGGGCCGCCGGTTGCGTAGTCGGCGGGGTCGATCTCAAGCGATTCGGTCAGTGCGATGGGGGCGGAGTCAATGTCGAAAAGCGCGCAATACACCGGGTAGAAGCTGTAGGTGATGTCGGGAAAGCGCAGCGGCGCGGCGTGCTTGAGCAGCGCGATGAAAGCGTGCGCGAGGACTTCGTCCGAGCCATTGCCGACAAACACCTGCGCCGGGCTGACGCTGTGATAGCGCGCCAGCGCGGCTTTGAGCGCGTCGGAGTTCGGGTCGGGGTAGCGGCGCAGATCTTCGCTGGCGGCGTGCTGGATCGCCTCGACGGCGCGCGGTGAGGGGCCGTAGGGGCTTTCATTGGTGTTGAGTTTGACCAGCTTGTCCAGCTTGGGCTGCTCGCCCGGGACGTAAGGGGTCAAACGGCGGGCGGTGTCGCTCCAGAATCGGCTCATGGCGTGGGTTTTAGCGGGCAGTGAAAGAGACAAACTCGGCGTAGGCGATGGTATCATGGCCGCCTTAATCATCAGTATTGGCCGGGTGTCCCAACGCCCGGAAGCCACCATCATGCGGCAAGCCGACGTTACCCGTAATACCCTCGAAACCAAGATTTCGGTGCGGATCAATCTCGATGGCACCGGCGCGGCCGAGTTGAACACCGGCGTGCCGTTTCTGGATCACATGCTTGACCAGATCGCCCGCCACGGCGTGATCGACCTGGCCATCCACTGCGACGGCGATACCTATATCGACGACCATCACACGGTCGAGGATGTCGGTATCACGCTGGGCCAGGCCTTTGCCAAGGCGCTGGGCGACAAAAAAGGCATTCGCCGCTACGGTCACGCCTATGTACCGCTCGACGAAGCACTGTCGCGCGTGGTGGTCGATTTCTCCGGCCGGCCCGGCCTGCATTATTTTGTCGAATACACCCGTGCCCGCATCGGCAATTTCGATGTCGATCTGGCGCGCGAGTTCTTCCAGGGCTTCGTCAATCACGCCGGCGTGTCGCTGCATATCGACAACCTGCGCGGCGACAATGCGCACCATCAGTGCGAAACCATCTTCAAGGCCTTTGGCCGCGCCCTGCGCGCGGCGGCCGAGGTGGACCCGCGTCTGGCCGGCGTGGTGCCTTCAACCAAGGGCGCGCTCTGATCTCCTGCCCCTCCTTATTTGTGTGCGAGCAAAACCATGACTGATGTGGCCGTCATCGACTACGGCATGGGCAACCTGCGTTCGGTAGAGAAGGCAATCGAACACGTTGCCGGTGGCGCGATCGTGCGGGTGACCGACGATCCGGAGGTGGTCATGCGCGCCGAGCGCGTGGTGTTTCCCGGTCAGGGCGCCATGCCCGACTGTATTGCCGAACTCGAAGGGCGCGGTCTGCATCAGGCCGTGGTCGAGGCCGCGGCAAAAAAGCCGTTTCTCGGCATTTGCATCGGTCAGCAGATGCTGTTCGATCACAGCCAGGAAGGCGACGTCCCCGGCCTCGGCATTTTTGCGGGCCAGGTGCGCCGCTTCCCCGACGAAAAAATGGTGGACGCCGCCGGGCTGCGCCTGAAAGTGCCGCACATGGGCTGGAACGAAGTGTGGCATCACCGCGAACACCCCCTGTGGCGCGACATCCCCGATGGTGACCGGTTTTATTTCGTGCACAGTTATTACGTCGATTCGGCCGACGATTCGGTGATCGCAGCCCACACGGATTACGGCGTGCGCTTTACCAGTGCCGTGGCACGGGATAACATTTTTGCGGTGCAGTTCCATCCGGAAAAGAGCGCGCGCGCCGGCTTGCAACTACTCACCAACTTCATGCACTGGCACCCGTAAGCGGGCGCCAGCACGATTTCTTCTCACGTCTAGACGGCCCTACTCGTATGCTGCTCATACCTGCTATCGACCTCAAGGATGGTCATTGTGTCCGCCTCAAACAGGGCGAGATGGACGATGCCACCGTGTTCTCCGAAGATCCGGGCGCGACCGCCCGGCATTGGCTCGACCAGGGCGCACGTCGTTTGCACCTGGTGGATCTCAATGGTGCGTTTGCCGGAAAACCGGTCAACGAAAAGGCGATCAAGCAGATCGTCGAGGCCGTGGGCGATGACATCCCGGTGCAACTCGGCGGCGGTATTCGCGACCTCGAAACCATCGAGCGCTACCTCGACGACGGCATCAGCTACGTGATCATCGGTACCGCTGCGGTCAAGAATCCCGGCTTCCTGCAGGATGCCTGCAGCGCCTTTCCCGGTCATATCATCGTTGGCCTGGACGCCAAGGATGGCAAGGTGGCGGTCGATGGCTGGTCGAAGCTGACCGGTCATGACGTGGTCGATCTCGCGCTCAAGTTTGAAGATTACGGCGTGGAAGGCGTGATCTACACCGACATCGGCCGCGACGGCATGCTCTCCGGCGTCAACGTCGAGGCCACGGTGCGGCTTGCGCAGGCGCTGCGTATTCCGGTGATTGCCAGCGGCGGCATTGCGTCGATGACCGACATCGAGGCGCTATGCGCGGTCGAGCACGAGGGGGTGGTCGGTGCCATTACCGGTCGGGCCATCTACGAGGGCACGCTGGACTTCCGCGCCGCGCAGGCCCGCGCCGACGCGCTGGCGGGCTAAGCATGCTCGCCAAACGGATCATCCCCTGTCTGGACGTCAGTGCCGGTCGCGTCGTCAAAGGCGTGAACTTTGTCGAGCTGCGTGACGCGGGCGATCCGGTCGAGGTGGCGCGTCGCTATGATGAGCAGGGGGCCGACGAGATCACCTTTCTCGACATCACCGCCAGTTCTGACGACCGCGACATCATCCTGCACATGGTCGAACATGTGGCCGAGCAGGTGTTCATCCCGCTGACCGTCGGCGGGGGCGTGCGCACTGTGGGGGATGTCCGCCGCTTGCTCAACGCGGGCGCCGACAAAGTCAGCATCAACACAGCGGCGGTTACCAATCCGGAGATCGTTGCCGAAGCCAGTGGCAAGGTCGGCAGCCAGTGCATCGTGGTCGCCATCGATGCCAAGCAGAC
The DNA here is from genome assembly GCF_007625205.1 of Denitromonas ohlonensis. Taxonomy (GTDB): domain Bacteria; phylum Pseudomonadota; class Gammaproteobacteria; order Burkholderiales; family Rhodocyclaceae; genus Nitrogeniibacter; species Nitrogeniibacter ohlonensis. Next base: position 82,737 of record NZ_VMNI01000021.1, read on the forward strand.
GGCGCCGGGCAAGTGGGAGGTGTTCACCCACGGGGGGCGCCGCAACACCGGACTGGACGCGATCGAATGGGCGCAGCGCATCGAAGCGCTGGGCGCGGGCGAGATTCTGCTCACCAGCATGGATCGCGACGGCACCAAAAACGGCTTCGACCTCGGTCTGACCCGCGCGATTTCTGACGCGGTGCGTATTCCGATCATCGCCAGCGGCGGTGTCGGTACGCTCGAGCATCTGGCGCAGGGCGTGTCCGAGGGGCGCGCCGATGCCGTCCTGGCCGCCAGCATTTTCCACTTTGGCCAACACACCGTGCACGAGGCGAAAACCTATATGCGTGAGCGCGGCATCGAGGTGCGCCTGTGATCGAACTGCCCAATCGCTGGCTTAACGACATTGTCTGGGACGACCACGGCCTGGTGCCGGTCATCGCCCAGGACGCGACGACCGGCGACGTGTTGATGTTCGCCTTCATGAACCGCGAGGCGCTGGCCTTGACGGCGGAGCGGGGCGAGGCAGTCTATTGGTCACGTTCGCGGCGTAAGCTGTGGCACAAGGGCGAAGCGTCCGGCCATACCCAGAAGGTGCTCGAGATCCGCACCGACTGTGACAACGACGTGGTGCTGTTGAAGATCGAGCAGACGGGCGGCATCGCCTGCCACACTGGACGCAAGAGCTGTTTCTTCCAGCGCCTCGGCGAGTCCGGGCAGTGGGAAGCGGCAGACCCGGTTCTGAAAGACCCGAAGGAGATTTACGGATGATCGATATCGAAGTGCTGCACCGCGTAGCCGCGACGCTTGCCGAACGCAAGGCCGCTGACCCGGACGCGTCCTACGTATCCAGCCTGTACGCCAAGGGCACGGACGCGATCTGCAAGAAAGTGGCCGAAGAGGCTGCCGAGACGATCATGGCGGCCAAGGATGGCAACCGCCTGCATCTGGTCTGGGAGATCACCGACGTGTGGTTTCACACCATGGTGCTGCTGGCGCACTTCGGTCTGACGGTCGACGATGTGCTGGCCGAGCTCCGTCGTCGTGAAGGCGTATCGGGCATCGACGAAAAAAAATCACGCACAGCAGGGTAAACCACGCTTATGTCTGACTGCATCTTCTGCAAAATTGCGTCGGGTGACATCCCGGCCAAAAAGGCTTTCGAGGATGACGACATGGTCGTTTTCCACGATATCAACCCGGTCGCGCCAGTGCATCTGCTGGCGATCCCGAAGAAGCACATCGCGTCGCTGGCCGACGCCGAGCCGGCGGATGCGCTGGTGATGGGCAAGCTGCTGCAGACCGGTGCCCGCCTGGCCGTCGAGCAGGGTTGCACCGATGGGTTCCGGACGCTGATCAACACGGGGCGGGTCGGAAGACAGGAGGTGTATCATCTGCACATTCATTTCGTTGGCGGGCCGGACGTATTGCCCCCCATGTTGAAGCGTTGAGGAGTTATTAATGGGTTCATTCAGTATCTGGCACTGGCTGATCGTTCTGGTCATCGTGATGCTTGTTTTCGGCACCAAGAAGCTGCGCAATATCGGCCAGGATCTGGGCGGTGCGGTGAAGGGTTTCAAGGACGGCGTGCGTGAGGCCGAGAACACCAGCGAGTCGGCCAAGCCCGAGCAGCTCGATGGCAAGACCATCAACGCGGAAGCCAAAGAAAAGATCAATAATTCTTGATCGGACCTCAGGTCTGACACGAGGGGCGAAGCAGGTCGGCCCCTCGTTTTTGCTTTCGTCTGCGCAGGAACGTCATGTTTGATATCGGTTTCACCGAACTCATGATCATCGCCATCGTCGGTCTGGTGGTGATCGGTCCCGAACGCCTGCCGAAAGTGGCGCGAACCGTTGGTCACATGCTGGGGCGTTTGCAGCGCTACGTCGGCGATGTGAAGTCGGATATCCAGCGCGAAATGCACCTGGAAGACCTCAAGAAACTTCAGAAAGAAATGACTGATTCGGCGCGCGATCTCGAAAGCGGGCTGCGTGGGCAGGCCGCGGCCGTCAAGGCGGATCTCGACGACACTGCCAAATCGGTGAATTCCGCGGTAACCGGAGAGGCGGCGCCTAAAGCGATCGATACGGCCACCGCCGACGCCGATGCCGAAGCCGCGCTCAAGGACGCCGAGCGGGCGATCGCCCAGACCGTTGCCGACGATATCGCGGCCGGCCACGCTCCGATACCGCGCGACGACAACCAGATGGCGCTCGGCCTCGACAATGTTGCGCCCGCCGGCGCGCCCAAGGAGTCCAAGGCGTGACCGAGACCCAGGAAACCTTTGTTGCGCATCTCGTCGAGCTGCGCGACCGTCTTTTGCGCGCGGTTGGCGCGGTCTTGCTGGTGTTTTTCTGCCTGATGCCCTGGGCCGGTCAGATCTACGACTTGCTCGCCCTGCCAATGATGCAGGCGCTGCCCGAAGGCACGCGCATGATCGCCACCGGCGTGGTCACACCGTTCTTCGTGCCCGTGAAAGTGACCCTGATGGTCGCTTTTGTTTGCGCCTTGCCGGTGGTGTTGTATCAGGCCTGGTCTTTCATCGCGCCGGGCCTCTACGCCCATGAAAAGCGTCTCGGCGTGCCGCTGGTGCTGGCCAGTACCTTGTTGTTCCTGGCGGGTATGGCGTTTTGCTACTTCTTCGTGTTCAAGATGGTGTTTGCGTTCATCAACGAATTCGCACCGAAGAGCATTACGCCTGCGCCGGATATCGAGCAGTACCTGTCTTTTGTCATGACGTTGTTCATGGCCTTCGGGCTCACCTTCGAGGTGCCGGTTGCCGTGGTGCTGTTGTCCAAGTTTGGCGTGGTGAATCAGGCCAAACTGAAAGAGGCCCGCCCTTACGTGATCGTCGGCGCCTTTGTCATCGCGGCCATTGTGACCCCGCCCGATGTGATCTCGCAGTTCATGCTGGCGGTGCCCATGTGGCTGCTGTACGAGGTCGGTATTTTGTGCGCCCGCTTCGTTGCGGTGCGCGAAGAGGGCGCGCCGGACGAGGCCGAGCCAGCCAGTGACGTGAGCCGGAACTGATCGGTCGATTGGGGTGCCTTGCCCTACTGAGGGCGGGGAATCGTCGGCCGGCGGCCGATCTTGACCGGCAGTTCAATCACCTTTTTTTTGCGGCGGACCGTGAAGCGCGCGTCCGCCCCCGGTGCGAGCGCGGCCACCAGTTCAAGCATGCGCTGAGGGCTGGCGATGGGCTGTGTGCCAATGCCAATCAATACGTCGCCGGGTTGAATCCCGCCTTTGTCGGCGGGGCCGCCACGCATGACGCCTGCGATCAAGGCGCCGTCGGTGTCGGGTAAATTGAAAGACTCGGCCAGCTCCGGCGTGATGTCCTGAATTTCGACACCGATCCAGCCGCGCGTCACACGACCGGTGCGGATGATCTGGTCCATGACATCCTTGGCAAAGGTGACCGGTATGGCGAAACCGATACCGAGTGAGCCGCCCGAGCGGGAGTAGATGGCGGCGTTGATGCCCACCAGGGCGCCGTCGCTATTGACCAGCGCGCCGCCCGAGTTTCCGGGGTTGATCGCCGCATCGGTCTGAATGAAATTCTCGAAAGTGCTGATGCCCAAGTGGCTGCGTTGCAGCGCCGAGACGATGCCCATGGTCACGGTTTGGCCAACGCCAAACGGATTGCCGATGGCCAGCACAACATCGCCGACGGACAGCGATTCGGTGGGGGCGAAGCTTACCGCCGGCAGTGCGCCGCCGGCTTCGATGCGCAGGACGGCCAGATCCGTTTCGGGGTCGCGGCCCACCAGTTTTGCCTCGAACTTGCGCCCATCGTTGAGTGCGACTTCAATGGCATCGGCGGCTTCGATGACATGGTTGTTGGTCAGAATGTAGCCATCGGCGCTGGCAATGACGCCCGAGCCGAGACCCGAGGTACGTTGTTCTTGCCGCGGACCGAGGCGGTCGCCGAAGAAATGACGGAAAATCGGGTCATCAAGGAAGGGGCTGCGCTGTGACTGCATCTCCTTGCTGGTAAAGATATGCACCACGGAGGGGAGCGCGGTGCGGGCGGCTTTGGCATACGATCCGGGGGTGTCCGTCGCGGCGCCCAGGGTCGCGGCGGCTGGCGCCTCGTTTTGCACCACAACCACCGGGGCTTGTGGTCTGAGCCAGTCAGGCTTGAACGTGGACAGCACGAACACGACCGCCACCGCAATGGTGACCGCCTGGGCGAAGGTCAGCCAGAGTCGATGAATCATGGGTGGCGCGCCAGTTTGGCCGCGCGAACGACGGGAAGGAGGACGGACATATGCAATTGACGGAGCTTCAGCGCTATCTGGATGTGCTGCTCAATGTGGTCGCGATGAAGGATTATTGCCCAAACGGTTTGCAAGTGGAAGGAAGGGCTGAGGTCGCTCGCGTGGTTTGTGGTGTCACAGCCAGTCAGGCCTTGCTTGATGCGGCGGTCGAACGGCAGGCCGATGCGGTGCTGGTGCATCACGGCTATTTCTGGCGGGGTGAAGACGCGCGGGTGGTCGGTGTGCGCAAGCGGCGGCTGGGCACGCTGTTGCGTCATGACATCAGCTTGCTGGCGTATCACCTGCCGCTGGATGTGCATCCTGAATTGGGCAACAACGCGCAGTTGGCCCGTCGACTGGGCTGGACGGTGACCGGAAGCTTCGGTGAGCAGTCGCTGGGCCTGATCGGTGATGTGCCAGTGGCGCTGCCCGCCCGCGCACTCGCAGCGCAGCTTGGCGTCACGCTGGGTCGTGAGGCGCAGTGGGTCGGCGATGGCGACCGGATCGTGCGGCGGGTGGCGTGGTGCACTGGCGCGGCGCAGTCTTTTCTTGAATCTGCTGTGGCGGCGGGTTGCGATGCGTTCGTGTCGGGGGAGATCTCCGAGCCGACGGTGCACCTGGCGCGGGAGTCAGGGGTGCCCTATATTGCGGCGGGACATCATGCCACCGAGCGTTACGGGATTCAGGCGCTAGGCGAGCATCTGGCCGAGCAATTCGGTCTGGACTGCCAGTTTGTGGATATTGACAATCCGGTCTGAGCGCCGCAAGTCACGAGTGGCGGCAGGCGCGGGATCGCCGCGCATGCGCGTGCGGACTGGCTCAGTCGTCGCGCTTGCGGTTGAAGCCGCCCAGCAGTTCGGTGGCGGTGAAGCCGTCGTCTGCATTGGCGTCGGTATCCAGCCCTTTTGGCCTGGCGGGCGGGGGTGTTTCGTCGGATTCCAACTGGGGCGGAATGTCGGCCTTGGTCTTTTTTTCGTCCTCGGGCACGGTCGTTTCGTCGTCCTCGAGCGAGGGTGTATCGCCTGACTCGAGTGCAAAGTCGAGATCGGGAAGTGTGGTTTCGGTCATCGATGGCGTGATGTCGGCGTCGTCGAGGCTGAAGATCGGCTCCGCGGTGACCGCGTCGAGTGGTGTGCTGAAATCGATTGGCGCCTCGTTGGCTTCCGGCGCGTCTGATTCTGGCGTCGCCACCTCCGGCGTTTCTGCGTCGGGCCGGGCGCCGACAGCTGCCACCGGGATGTCGACGGCGCCGGTGTAGGGGCCAAGTTGGTCTTCGAGTACCGCCATGAGCATCAGCAGATCGTCAATCACGGCGATGGGAAAGCCCTGCCGCGCGCCATCGCGATTGTCTCGCAGCAGGCGTTGAATATATGCCTGACAGTCGACGGTCATCCAGCTGCTGGTGAGCGCCTTGACGATGTGCGCCATTTGTTCGACCGACTCACTCGTTTGGCGCGCAAGATCGAAGTCGTCCCACTCGACGACCTTGACGTTGAAGGTCTGGTTGAGCTGGCGGGTGATGACTTCGAAGTCTTCACGCATGTCGGCGGTGCGGTAGACCTCCAGCAACTTCAGCCACGGCGCGACCGCCTGTTTCGGGTTGTTGCGGATGAACTCGGCCAGGGTTTCGGCGGCGCCTTGAATGCGGCCGAAAGACATCATGATGTCGGCGAGCTCGACCGCGGATTCGTGTTCTTCGGAAAGGTCGGCTTCTTCGATCGTGATGGGGGCAACGCTGTGCTGCAGTTCGGCGGGAGCGGATCCGTCCCAGTCGATTGGCGAAAAATCAAAGCTCTCGGTGCCCGGCGCTGCCTGGGTCATGGGGGGCTCGACGGCGCGGGGCTCGGCGTTCGTTGCGCTGTCTTCGTTCAGGAAGTCGTCTGCTTCATCGCTCGCGCGTCGTCGGCGGAGCAGCCAGATGGCCACCCACGCGGCCATAAGCGCGGCGAGGCCGGCAGGCAGCCAGGATTGGGCAGTCGCCAGCCAGTCGGAGGCGGCGGGTGCGGGCGTCGGCGCAGCCGCTTGTACCGTGGGGGCGGCTGGGGCAGGTGTGCTCGCTGGTGCCGCCGGCGCCGGGGCGTCTCGTTTGACGACCTCGTCGGCCAGCGTTTTTTGCAAGGCCTCGATACGTTCGATGCGGTCGGTGAGTTCGAGCCGGGCGGTAATCTGCTCGTCAAGCAACATGATCAGTTGCTGCTCGCGGCGCAGCAGATCGCGCTCGGCGTCGGAGGTGCGATCAATCAGGCCCGGGTCGCCCAGTTGACGGGACAGCTTGAAGCCGTTGAAGTCCGGCGCATCGCCGGAGAGCGTCAGTCGGTCGCCGCTGTCTGCGGGTGGCTCGGTCGGCATCGGGGCCGGCTCGGCCGCAGGTTCCGGCGGCGGTGTCGCGGCACGCTCCGGTGCCGGGGGCTCGACAGGCGCGGGTGCTGGCTCAGGTGCGCGTGCGACAGGCTTTGGCGCAGCGGGGGCCGGATGGGCTGCGATGATCGCTTCACGGTCTGGCAGGACGAGCGTGGTACCCGCGCCAAGGGTTTGTTGCGATGAGCGAATGCTGCGGTCACCGCTGTTGAGTTTGCGTGTTGCCCGGATAAAGCCGATCCGGTCTTTTCGGCTTGACGGGTAAAGCTGGCGCGCAAGCTGATTGATGGAGGCGCCATCAGGCAGCGTCCAGGTGCCACCGAGTTCGCTCGCCGACAAGGCGGGCGACGCGGGTGCGCGCGCTGCGGGCGGGCTTGGGCGAGATGCCGGCGCTGCGGCCTGCGGGGTTGCAATGGTGCTGACCGGTGAGGGCAGTAGCAGGGTGTAGGTGCGTTTCAGGCGCGCTTGGCAGGTTTCTTCAAGCGTGAGCCGGACGATGGGGTCGAGAACGGCTTGCGTCCGTGTGACGACAGCGACGGGCTTGCCGGCGCGCATCTGGAGGCTGACCAGCGCATTGCGCACGGCGGGAATGCCGTCCGTTGGGTCAGTGCCCGGGACGACCCGCAGGCAGCTGCTGTCGTCCTTGGGGCCGACGCCGTAGAGCCGGACCTCGGCGCGAAAGGGCTCCCCGATGGCGGATTGGCTGAGGATTTCGCCAAACCCGATAGCGTACGACGCGCCGGGAATCGACGCGAGGGCGCAAAGCAGCAGTGAGGACTTGCTCGATAACGACTTCATCGTTCAGTCGGAAAAGCCTTATGAATTCGGGCGATCGCGAAATTATTTGAAGCACATTGTAATGAACTTGCGTTCGTTTTGGCCCTTTGTCATGGGTTCGTGCACAAAATTGCACACATCGGAGTGTTTGTGTGCGGCAGGGCGCGCTGCGAAGACGGGGTATCATGGAGTTGTTTCCATACGATTGCGTACGTTGTTATGAATTCCAAATTGTCAGGCGGCGTTGGTCGCCAGCGCGCACAGGTTCGGCGCATTGAGGTTGAAGGTTTTTTTCGGGACGACGGCCTCGTGGAGCTCGACGCAACACTGGTCGATCTCAAGGATGTCGATTACCCCCTCGCCGCCGGCGTTCGTAAAAAGGGTGATCCGGTGCATCGCATGCATGTGTCGGTGTTGATCGATCATGATTTCACCATTCTGGACGCCCATGCCGAGCTGGCGTGGGTGCCGTATCCGGGCGGGTGTGAGCGCATCGGACCGGCTTACGACGCCTTGATCGGAATGAACCTGATGAAGGGGTTTCGCGATGCCATTCGCGCGGAATTCTTCGGCACCAGGGGGTGTACTCATGTCTCTGAATTGCTGCTGAGCTTGCCGACCGCTGCGGTGCAGACCTTTGCAACGTTCATGAAGGACACGGCCGGCGCGGGGGAGAAGCCGTTTCAGCTGGACCGTTGCCATGCGCTGGCGACCGACGGCGAGACGGTCCGCCAGTATTACCCGACATGGCATCGGCCGCCATCAGCGGGTTCGGGTGACGCCGAAGACGGCGACGTTTAAGCGCGGACGCGAGGTGAGCGTCGGGCGTTCGATTTCGGGCCGCGGCAAGGGGGCGCGGCCGGTCGGAATTCGGTTATAATTACAGGGCTTTCGCCGTGCGTGGGTTCGCGCACGCTGCGGATGCGTGTCGCGCATCGGCGCTTTGTCGCTGAGGCAACGGCATATGCCGGACGAGGGAGATCGGCAGATGTCGTGGGGTGAGTGCCCCGAATTGACCCGTTCAACCTAATGTCCGTGTTCTCTGTGTGGAGACGCGGCTTCTATCGAAGGGCAACCATGAAGATTCATGAGTATCAGGCAAAAGAGCTGCTGAGAAAGTATGGCGTCGTCACCCCGCGTGGCATTCCGTGCTTCTCGGTGGACGATGCGGTCAAAGCGGCCGAAGAGCTGGGCGGCAAGATCTGGGTGGTCAAGGCACAGATTCACGCCGGTGGCCGTGGTAAGGGCGGTGGTGTGAAGCTCGCCAAGTCGATCGACGAAGTGAAAGCGCTGGCCGGAGAGATTCTGGGCATGCAGCTGATCACGCATCAGACCGGCGCCGAGGGACAGAAAGTCCGCCGCCTGCTGATCGAAGAAGGCGCCGACATCCAGAAGGAATACTATGTCGCAGCCCTGACCGACCGGGCGACCCAGAAGGTCGCCATGATGGCCTCCTCCGAGGGCGGCATGGACATCGAGGTCGTGGCCGAAGAAACGCCGGAGAAGATCATCAAGGTCTTCGTTGATCCGCTCGTCGGCCTGACCGACGCGCAGGCGACCGAACTGGCCAACGGCATTGGCGTTCCCGCCGGTTCCGTCGACAAGGCCGTCGATGCGCTGAAGAAGCTCTACACCTGCTACATGGAAACCGATGCTTCGCTGGCGGAAATCAACCCGCTGATTCTGGAAGGCAACGGCAACATCAAGGCGCTGGACGCCAAGTTCAACTTTGACTCCAACGCGCTGTATCGTCATCCCGAGATCGTTGAGTACCGCGATCTGGACGAAGAAGACGCAGACGAAGTGGAAGCCTCCAAGTACGATCTGGCCTACATCAGCCTGGACGGCAACATTGGTTGCCTGGTCAACGGCGCCGGTCTGGCCATGGCGACCATGGATACCATCAAGCTGTTCGGTGCTTCGCCGGCCAACTTCCTGGACGTGGGCGGCGGTGCCACCACCGAGAAGGTGACCGAAGCCTTCAAGATCATGCTTCAGAACCCCAAGGTGAAGGGCATTCTGGTGAACATCTTTGGCGGCATCATGCGTTGCGACACCATCGCGACCGGCGTGGTCGCGGCTGCCAAGGAAGTCAATCTCTCCGTACCGCTGGTGGTGCGCATGAAGGGAACCAATGAAGACATCGGCAAGAAGATTCTCGCCGAGTCCGGGTTGCCCATCATTTCCGCCGACAGCATGGCCGAAGCCGCGACGAAAGTCGTCGAAGCGGTCAAGTAAGGAGAGTTTCGAATGTCTATTCTGATCAACAAAGACACCAAGGTCATCACCCAGGGCATCACGGGCAAGACCGGTCAGTTCCACACCGAGAAGTGCATCGAGTACGCAAACGGCAAGAACTGCTTTGTCGCCGGTGTGAACCCCAAGAAAGCGGGCGAGTCCATCTTTGGCGTGCCCATCTACGCGTCGGTCAAGGAAGCTGCGGCGGAAACCGGTTCGACCGTTTCGGTCATCTATGTGCCGCCCGCCGGCGCGGCCGCTGCGATCTGGGAAGCCTGCGAGGCAGACATTGATCTGGCTATCTGCATTACCGAAGGCATTCCGGTTCGCGACATGCTGGCCGTGCGCAACAAGATGCGCCAGAAAGTGGAAGCCGGTGGCAAGGAAACGCTGCTGCTCGGTCCCAACTGCCCGGGTCTGATTACGCCTGACGAAATCAAGATCGGCATCATGCCGGGTCACATCCACCGCAAAGGTCGGATTGGCGTGGTGTCCCGTTCGGGCACACTGACCTACGAAGCCGTGGGTCAGCTGACCGAAATCGGTCTGGGTCAGTCGTCCGCAGTCGGTATTGGTGGCGACCCCATCAATGGCCTCAAGCACATCGATGTGATGCGCATGTTCAATGACGACCCGGATACCGATGCGGTCATCATGATCGGCGAAATCGGCGGTCCGGACGAAGCCGAGGCGGCGCGTTGGTGCAAGGACAACATGAAGAAGCCGGTGGTTGGCTTCATCGCTGGCGTGACCGCACCTGCGGGCAAGCGCATGGGCCATGCCGGTGCGCTGATCTCGGGTGGTGAGGATACGGCCGATGCCAAGCTCGCCATCATGGAAGAGTGCGGCTTCACCGTGACGCGCAATCCGTCGGAAATGGCCAAGCTGCTCAAAGCCATGCTCTGAGCGTCGCCAGATGAAAAAGCGCCGGCCTTGGCCGGCGTTTTTTTTCGACTGGATATTCTACTTTCGTTATATTTTTGGCCGCCCGATAGCCAATTGTTGTGTGAAAATGTGTCACTCTCGTCGAGCAAGGCGGGTGAAGTCTTGCGGTCGGATGCCGTAGACCTCGTGGTCGAAGCCGTTTTGGCGATGGCCGAGTCAAGTTAGCGGCCAGGCGTGACGCGCCATGCGCGCTGGTAAGGTGGCGTGTTGATGGAATCACTGGATCGGGAGAAGTCTGCTTTGCAAATGGCGTCGCGCACCGATACGGGGAGGATGCGTCAGCGCAACGAAGATGCGTGTCTATTCGACGACGCGTCTCGCTGGGCGGTGCTGGCCGACGGCATGGGTGGCTACCAGGGGGGCGATGTGGCCTCCCGGCTGGTCGTCGATAGTCTGGCGGCGAGCCTGCGGGGGAGCGAAGCAACGTCGGTCTCCCAGATGCTGGCCGAATTGCGTCAGGCAACCATGCGTGCCAATACGGATGTGATTGCCGCAGCGAGAAAAGATCGGGAGCTGCACGGCATGGGCTCGACCGTGGTGGCCTCGCGCTTTCATGACAACACCTTGCTGGTGTCTCACGTCGGTGATTCGCGGATGTATCGCTATCGGCCCGACGAACTCGTGCAGCTGACGCGCGATCACTCCTTGTTGCAGGAGCAGGTCGATGGCGGCATGATGAGTGCTGATGAAGCGCGGGTAGCGCCGGGGCGCAGTCTGCTGACGCGCGCGCTGGGTGTGGAGCCCGCCGTTGTGCCCGATGTGGCGCTTCACGAGGCGCGGGTGGGTGATGTCTATCTGCTGTGCTCCGACGGTTTGACCGATATGCTGGATGACGAAGACATCGCGCTGGTGTGCGAGACCTTGTCCGCTAATCTGACGCTGGCGGCAGATCATCTGATCCAGCTTGCCAACGACCGGGGTGGTCGTGACAACATCACCGTAGTTTTGATCAAGGTTCTGCAGCCCTTCCCGGCGCGCAGAACGTAGCAGGGCAACAACAGGGACAGGACGATACGATGCCGAAGTTGATCCTCAGCATGGACGGGCTGGTGCTCAAGGAAATTCCGCTCAACAAGGAGCGGACGACCATCGGGCGCAAGCCGCACAATGACATCCAGATCGACAATCTGGCGATCAGTGGCGAGCATGCGGTGATCACTGCGATTCTCGACGATGCCTTTCTTGAAGACCGGAACAGCACCAATGGCACGTATGTCAATGGTCAGCCGGTCAAGAAGTGCGCGCTCCAGAATAACGATGTGGTGGAGCTGGGCAAATATCGCATCAAGTTTGTTGTCGATGCCGTGGCGGCCTCCGGCCCTCTGACTGACTTTGTCGATACCGCGGCGCTCAAGCCGGTGATGGCTGACCCCGAAGTGGATGTGTCGGAATCTGATGTGGGTGCCACCAATACGGTTGTGGGCGGAGATGACGCCATTGCCGCCATTGACGCTGAAGCCACGCAGATTCTCGACCGGGCGGGTGCGGGAGTAGCCGCAGAGCGGGCTGCGTCGCCCGCGAAGGCCGCCGCGCCAGCGCCCAGCGGCGAAGGCGCTGGTGGGATGATTCAGGTGTTGTCCGGGCCGAATGTCGGTCGCGAGCTGGAGCTCACGAAATCGCTGACGACGCTGGGCAAGCCCGGTGTGCAGGTGGCGGTCATCACGCGGCGGCCGCATGGCTATTTCATTACGCATGTGGAAGGTTCGACCTTTCCGGTGGTCAATGGCAGCCCCCTGGGGGCGCAGGCGCATCACCTGAGCGATCACGACATCATCGAGATCGCGGGCGTAAAAATGGAATTCTTCCTGCGCAACACCGCCTGAGCCCCACCGGCTTCGGCAAGGACCTTGCCTGGCCGTGACGTAGTTCTCGGTCGTGGTGTCGTGGCAATGCTAGCCTCGACAGCTACGGGGTATTCCCGAAGGGCGGCAAACGTGCCGGGCGCGGGCTTCAGCAATGAAATTCAGGGTATTGGGGTGTAGCGGCGGCATCGGTGGTCAGGAAATGCGGACCTCCGCCTTTCTGGTCGACGATGATGTGCTGATCGACGGCGGCACAGGCGTGGGTGCGCTTGAGTACGACGCGCTGCTGCGTATCGACCATATCTTTGTGACCCACGCCCATCTTGATCACATTGGCTTCATTCCGTTGCTGGTCGATACCGTCGGGAATGATCGTCGTTCCCCGATCACGGTGTACGGCACGGTCGAAACCATCCGGATCCTGCGCTCTCATATCTTCAACTGGCTGGTGTGGCCCGACTTCAGCGCCATCCCGGACCGCCATCGGCCGTTCATGCGCTTTCAGGTCCTCAAGGTGGGCGAAACCATAGCACTCGATGGCCGCAAGATTTCAGCGCTGCCGGCGCTGCATACCGTGCCCGCGGCAGCCTACTGTCTCGATAGTGGCGATGGACAGCTGATCTACACGGGCGACACCACGTATTGTCCGGCGTTGATCGCGGCAATCAATCAGCAACCGGCGCTCCGACATCTGGTGGTGGAGACCGCCTTCTCCGATGCGCAGCATGGGCTGGCCATGGCGTCGCGGCATCTGTGCCCCAGTTTGCTGGCCGGCTTCCTGGAGGCGCTGACGTGTCGCCCCGAGGTGCACATCAGCCATCTCAAGCCCGGGCACGGTGAGCGAACGATGGCCGAGATTGGTGTTTCGGGCGGTGCGTTCCGACCGACGATGCTGGTCAATGGTCAGGTGCTGACGTTCTGAGCGCTGCCGCATTTGCTGGATGCCGCTAGAATGGCGGAAACGGGCGCGTTTGCGCCGACCGACGACATTGAGCAGGGATCGCGCGCCATGAAAGCTGCTGGCAAAAGCCCTTCGAGCGGAGATGTAAGCAGCCGCCTCGCCTTCTTCAAAGGCCTGCAGGCCGCGACCAATCGCATTCACGCCACCCAGAACATCGACGAGATCATCTTCGAGTTGTCGGCTGACCTGTGCGACCTCTTCGGTGCCGAGCGGCTAACGATCTACACGCTCGACGAGTCGCGCACCGCGATTGTTTCCAAGGTCAAGACCGGGCTCCATTCGGTCAATAGCATTCGCTTGCCGATCTCCGAAAACAGTGTTGCGGGCTACGTGGCACATACCAAGAAGATGCTGAATCTGCCGGACGTGTACGACGCGCCGGCGCTCAAGGCGATTTCGCCGCGCCTGGAGTTCCGAAGCGAGGTCGACGAAGTCACCGGTTACCGTAGCAAGCAGATGCTTGTGGCGCCGATTCTGACCGGCGAAAACGGGGAATTGATCGGGGTGCTTCAACTCATCAACGCCGTTGATGGCAAACCGTTCTCGCCGGTTGCCGAAGAGGGCTTGCTCGGGCTGGCGCAGACGCTCGGCGTGGCCTTTGCCCAGCGTGCGCGCACTCAGGGAAAGCCCCGCAGCCGCTATGATTTGCTGGTCGCCGATGGGCATCTGTCGGCCCAGGAGCTGGACGCCGCCGGACGAAAGGCGCGCGATCGAAAAGTGAACACGGAAGATGTGCTGCTCGACGACATGGGGCTGGCGCTGGCCGATGTCGGCAATGCCATTGCGCGCTGCTTCAACGTCCCCTACGAGCCCTTCCGTGGAGACCGCATCAAACCGGTCGACCTGCTGCGGAACATCAAGCGCGATTTTGTCGAACAAAGTCACTGGCTACCGCTCGAAGAAACCGAAGAGGGCATCGTCGTCATGGCGATCGACCCCGAACAGACCCGCGCATCGCGTGTCGCGCACAACGTATTTCCGAATAAGAAGATTGCGTTTAGAGCCACCACGCACCGGGATTTCAAGCGAACGATCGATCAGTTCTTTGAAGCCAGCCTGGATCTGGGGTCGGTCGACGATCTGCTGCTCGATCTCGGCGAAGAAGAGCAGGATGGCTCGGTCGCCGAGGATATCTCCGCCGCCGCCGACAACGAACTGGTCAAGCTGGTCAACAAAGTCATCATCGACGCCTACAAGCAGGGCGCCTCCGACATCCACATCGAGCCGCGCCCGGGCAAGGTCAAGACGCTCATCCGTTTCCGCAAGGATGGCACGCTGGTGCCTTACATCGAAGTGCCGGCCAGTTACCGCAACCCGCTGGTGACCCGTATCAAGATCATGTGCGACCTCGACATCTCAGAGCGTCGCAAGCCGCAGGACGGCAAGATCAAGTTCCGCAAATACGCCCCGCTCGATATCGAACTGCGGGTTGCCACCATTCCCACCGCCGGCGGCATGGAAGACGTGGTGATGCGGATCCTCGCCAACAGCGAACCGATTCCGCTCGACAAACTCGGCCTGTCGCCGCATAACCTCAAGCGCCTCAAAGGCGCCATCGCCCAGCCCTACGGCATCTTCTTTGTGTGTGGCCCCACCGGCTCCGGCAAGACCACCACGCTGCACTCCATCCTCGGCCACATCAATACACCAGAAACCAAGATCTGGACCGCCGAAGACCCGGTCGAGATTACCCAGAAAGGCTTGCGCCAGGTGCAGGTCAACCGCAAGGCCGGCCTCGACTTCGCCACCATGATGCGCGCCTTTCTTCGCGCCGACCCCGACGTCATCATGGTTGGCGAAATGCGCGACCGGGAAACGGTCTCCGTCGGCCTCGAAGCCTCGCTCACCGGCCACCTGGTGTTTTCCACCCTGCACACCAACAGCGCGCCCGAGTCGATTGTCCGCCTGCTCGACATGGGTATGGACCCCTTCAACTTTGCCGATGCGCTCCTTGGCGTATTGGCCCAGCGCCTCGCCAAGCGGCTGTGCGTCAAGTGCAAGAGCGCCTATCACCCCAGCGGTGAAGAACTCTCCAACCTCCTCGACGAATATTGCATCGATCTGCAAGGCACCCCGCCCTTTCTCGCCGATGCCGAGGCTGCCCGCAAGACCGTCGCCCGACGCTGGCAGCAAGACTTTGCCGACAAGAGCGGCCAGTTCACGCTCTACAAGCCTGTCGGTTGCGACGACTGCACCAACGGCTATCGCGGCCGTGTCGGCCTGCACGAGCTGATGCTCGGCTCGGATGGCGCCAAAAAACTCATCCAGGAGCACGCCCGCGTCGCCCAGTTGCTGGTACTCGCGCTCGACCAAGGCATGCGCACGCTGCGCCAGGACGGTATCGAGAAGGTGCTGGACGGTACCACCGACATCAAACAGGTCCGCAAGGTCTGCGTGCGCTGACGTATGACGTCAACATGGGTGACGAAAATCGTCACCCCGCGCCAAATCGACCGTGACGATTGTCACGCTGGAATTTGGCTGAAAATTCTAATTTGTTGTAAACATTGAGAAAAATTGATTTCTTAGAAAACTGGCACGCACAATGCGTATATGTTCCCGAGCGGATCCAATCCGTGACTGACAGAATCTCTCTCTGAGGAGCATGACCATGAACAAGACCATCAAGCGCGCCCAGCAAGGCTTCACCCTGATCGAACTGATGATCGTGGTTGCGATTATCGGTATTTTGGCCGCTGTCGCGATTCCGCAGTATCAGGACTACACGATCAAAGCAAAAGTCGGTAATGCACTCACCGCCGTCGATAGCATAAAGACTGCAGTTGCTCTGTGTGCACAGGAGGCTGGTGGTGTCCTGACCGGTTGCGACGCAGGTTCCAACGGCGTTCCGGCAGCATTGACCGCGACCAAGGAAGTTGCTTCGGCAACGATTGTCGATGGTGTTATCGTTGCAACGCTTGCAACCGGGATCGGTACTAATGTCGACGGTCAGACCATCACCTTTACCCCGACCGTTGCAGCCGGCGACACCAACCTGCGCTGGACTAATACCACGACGGTTTCCCAAGCAGCGGCTCTTGCCGCGATTACCAAAAATAACTAATGTTCGAAAAAAGTCGGGCCGTAATGCCTGACTTTGGTTGATGAATGAACGCCCGATGGTATGTCGGGCGTTCTTTTTTGTTTGCTGGAAATGCTGGGTTCTTTAGCGATCGATGGGTAAAATAACGTCTGTTTATCACGGAATCGATTCGACGCCATGCTCGCATTTTTGTCCGCGCTTTCCCCTCTCGACGGCCGCTACGCTGCCAAAGTCGCCGACCTTCGCGACCATTTCTCCGAATTCGGCCTGATCCGCAGTCGCGTCAAGGTCGAGATCGCCTGGCTGAAGGCCTTGGCTGCCGAGCCGGCGATTGCCGAAGTCGCGCCGTTCTCGAACTCCACCCAAGTCAAACTCGACGGTGTCGTCGAGAGCTTTCTGCCGCAGGATGGCGAGGCCGTCAAAGCGATCGAGGCGACGACCAATCACGACGTCAAGGCGGTCGAGTACTGGTTGAAGAAGCGTTTTGCCGATAACGCCGAGGTGGCGAAGGCGTCGGAGTTCATTCACTTTGCCTGCACCTCCGAGGACATCAACAACACTTCGCATGCGCTGATGTTGAACGATGCGCGCAAGCAGGTGATGCTGCCGACGCTGGATCGGGTGATCGCGCGCTTTGTGGCGCTGGCGCATGAGCTGGCGGATGCGCCGATGCTGTCGCGCACGCATGGTCAGCCGGCTAGTCCGACGACGATGGGCAAGGAGATGGCGAATATTGCCTACCGGCTCAAGCGGGCGCGCAAGCAGATCGCCGAGGTCGAGATGACGGCCAAGTTCAACGGCGCGGTGGGTAACTACAATGCGCATCTGTCGGCTTACCCCGACTTTGACTGGGCTGGGTTCAACCAGCGCTTTGTCGAGTCGCTGGGGCTGAGCTTCAACCCCTACACGATCCAGATCGAGCCGCATGATGCGATGGCTGAACTGTTCGACGCGACGGCGCGTTGCAACACGATGCTGATCGACGCCTGCCGGGATATCTGGAGCTACATCTCGCTGGGCTTTTTCAAGCAGCGCCTGAAGGAAGGCGAGGTGGGTTCGTCCACCATGCCGCACAAGGTCAACCCGATCGACTTCGAAAACGCTGAGGGCAACCTCGGGGTGGCGAACGCGATGCTGCGCCATTTCAGCGAGAAGCTGCCGATCTCGCGCATGCAGCGCGACCTGACGGACTCGACGGTGTTGCGCAACATGGGCGTGGCCTTTGGGCACACCTTGCTGGCTTATGACTCGCTGCTCAAGGGCCTGGGCAAGCTGGAGGCCGATCCGGCCAAGCTGGTGGCGGATGTGGATCAGGCGTGGGAAGTGCTGGCCGAGCCGGTGCAGACCGTCATGCGTCGTTATGGCGTCGAAAACCCCTATGAGCAACTCAAGGCGCTGACGCGGGGCAAGGGCATCACCAAGGAAGGCCTGCACGCGTTTATTCAGACGCTGGCGATTCCGGATGCCGAGAAGACGCGCTTGCTGGAGATGACGCCGGCGAGTTATATCGGTATTGCGGCGCAGCTCGCGCGCGCGATTTGATCTTTTCGGTTTCTGTAGAGCCGGCTTCAGCCGGCCTTTTTCATCCATTGGCGGGTTGAAACCCGCCCTACATTCGATTGGCCAGCCGGGTGGCCTGGCCACGGAGGCGTGCATGTCTTTTTCCGAAACACTCAAGCAACTGCCCAAAGTCTCGCATCTGGCAGCGCTGACGCTGATCGATGCGGACGGGGGTGAGGTGGCGACCATCGAAAACAAGGCGGGGCAGGCCGGCTCGCTGGTGGTCTACAACCATCTGGCGCAGCTGTACGGCGCAATTTCGCCCGATGCGGCGAAGAAGGGACTGGAGTTGTATGCCGAGCATACGGACGACGCCCGTGCCAATCCTGGCAAGCATCCGAATATCGATCGACTGATCGGTTTGATCGAGCGGGATGAGACGTTACGGGTCAAGCAGGTGTTTGCCGTTTGATGGCGGCGTTGCCTGCGCGAGCTTGAATCGAAAAAAATGGGATGCCGAGGCATCCCATTTTTTGTATTGCTTTGTCTTCAGGCTTTCTGTTTCTTGGCCTCTTCGGCCGCTTTGGCTTCGTTCTGCGCGTTCTTCTTGGCGTTCCACGACAGGAACTGGTAGGCAAAGAAGTAGCTCCAGAAGATGAACGCGGCGAGCGACACCCAGGTAGCGAAGGGCAGACCCACCAGCAGCACCAGTGCGGCGAGGGCAATCAGCAAGACGCCGCCGATCAGGTTGATGGTGATGTAGATCGGCTTGTAGCGCTCGGGGTTCTCGAGCTGCACGTTGCTCCAGTTGGCGACTAGGTCGAGCCGGTTGCGTTTGCCGATGCGCCAGGCCCGGGACAGCATCAGGCCGGCGAGCGCAAACAGGCCGAGATAGAGCGGCAGAACGTAGAAATTGACTTCCATGGGACGCTTCCTTGTCGCGGAGATCCGGGGCGGGTGCTGTTAGACGACCGCCTCTTCCTTGGTCTTTTTCGGTTGGATGAATTGCTCGCGCGACACGCCCAGCCACATCACCAGCGGGCTGGCGACCAGCACCGAGGAGTAGATGCCGAACAGGATGCCGATGGTCAGCGCCAGGGCGAAGTAGTACAGCGTTTCGCCCCCGAAGAGCAGCATCGACAAGACCATGACCTGCGTACTGCCGTGGGTGATGACGGTGCGGGAAATGGTGCGGGTGATGGCGTGGTTGAGCACATCTGGCGTGCTCATGGCGCGCTTCTTTTTGAAGGTTTCGCGTACCCGGTCGAAAACCACGACCGATTCGTTGACCGAGTAACCCAGCACCGCGAGCACGGCGGCCAGCACGGCCAGTGAGAACTCCCACTGGAAGAAGGCGAAGAAGCCGAGAATGATGATCACGTCGTGCAGGTTGGCGATGATGGCCGAGATGGCGAAGCGCCACTCAAAGCGCAATGCCAAGTAGATCATGATGCCAATCACCACCAGCAGCAGCGCCATGCCGCCGTCGGCCGCCAGTTCCTTGCCGACCTGCGGGCCGACGAATTCGACCCGGCGCATTTCGCCTTTGGGGCCGTCCACCGTCGCCAGCATGCCAAGCACCTTTTCGGAGACCCGGTTGCTGTCCAGGCCGTCCTTGTTGGGCAGGCGGATCAGGATGTCGCGGGCGCTGCCGAAGTTCTGTACCTGGGCGTCGGGGTAGCCGCCTTCGCCCAGCGCGTCGCGGATGAGCTGCACCTGCGGCGCCTCGGCGTAGTTCACCTCCAGCAGCGTGCCGCCGGTGAACTCAACGCTCAGGTTGAGTCCGCGGGTGAGCAAAAACAGTACCGCCAGCGCGAAGGTGATGAACGAGATGATGTTGAACACCAGCGCGTGCTTCATGAACGGGATGTCGTTCTTGATGCGGAAGAATTCCATGTTCGCAGTCCTTGCTGCCGGCGCGAACGCCGGCCAGTGTTATCAGTTGTTGCTCGGCTTCCACACTTGTCCGATGGACAGGGCAGCGACTTTGCGGCGACGGCCATAGACCAGGTTGACCAGCGCACGCGACACCAGAATCGCGCTGAACATCGAGGTCATGATGCCCAGGCAATGCACCACGGCGAAGCCGCGCACCGGGCCGGAGCCGAATACCAGCAGCGCGATACCCGCGATCAGCGTGGTGACGTTGGAGTCGAGAATGGTGTCGAAGGCGCGGTCGTAGCCGGCGGTAATGGCCGCTTGCGGGCTGGAGCCATTGCGCAGTTCTTCGCGGATGCGCTCGTTGATCAGCACGTTGGCGTCAATCGCCATGCCCAGGGTCAGCGCGATGGCGGCGATGCCCGGCAGGGTGAGCGTGGCCTGCAGCAGTGACAGCAGCGCGACCAGCAGCAACAGGTTGGCCGACAGCGCCAGCACCGACACCAGGCCGAAGAGGGCGTAGTAGGCGATCATGAACACCGCGATGGCGACGAAGCCCCACAGGGTGGAGTTGAAGCCTTTTTCGATGTTTTCGGCACCCAGGCTTGGGCCGACGGTGCGCTCTTCGATGATCTCCATCGGCGCGGCCAGCGAGCCGGCGCGCAGCAGCAGGGCCACGTCGGTGGCTTCCTGGGTGCTCATGCGGCCCGAAATCTGGACCCGGCCGCCGGCGATTTCGCCGCGGATGACCGGCGCGGTGATGACTTCGCCCTTGCCCTTTTCGATCAGCAGGATGGCCATGCGCTTGTTGACGTTCTCGCGCGTGACGTCGCGGAAGATGCGGGCGCCGGCCGAGTCGAGCGTCAGGTGGACCGCCGGCTCCTGGGTCTGGCCATCAAAGCCGGGCTGTGCGTCGGTGAGGCGCTCGCCGGTGAGCACCACTTGCTTCTTGACCAGCAGGGGGCTGCCACCGCGTTCGGTGTACAGCTCGGTGCCGAAAGGCACGCGACCGGCCATGGCTTCTTCGAGGCGGCCGGCGGTGTCGTCGACCATGCGCACTTCGAGGGTGGCGGTACGGCCGAGGATGTCCTTGGCTTTGGCCACGTCCTGTACGCCGGGCAGTTGCACCACGATACGGTTGGCGCCTTGCTGCTGAATCACCGGTTCGGCCACGCCGAGTTCGTTGATCCGGTTGTGCAAGGTGGTGATGTTTTGCTTGATCGCGAATTCCTGCAGCGTCTTGGCCGCTTGCGGGGTCAGCGTGGCGGTCAGACTGGCCTGTCCGTCTTCGTCGCGATCGACCAGGAGCAGATCGGCGGTGCTGGCCAGAATGGCTTTGCGACCGGCTTCGCGGACGTCGGTATCGCGGAAGCGGATTTCAACCGCGTTGCTGATACGACGGATGCCCGAGTGGCGCACGTCTTTGTCGCGCAGCAGGGTGCGCAGGTCGCCGGCGGTGGCGTCCATGCGTTTGGTGAGCGCGCCGTCCATGTCGACTTCGAGCAGGAAGTGCACGCCGCCGCGCAGGTCGAGGCCGAGGTACATGGGCAGGGCGCCGATGGAGGTCAGCCAGTTCGGCGAGGCCGAGAGCAGGTTGAGCGCCACCACATAGCTCGGGTCGGCGGCGTTCGGGTTCAGGCCGCGCTCAATGGCGTCCTTGCCCTGCAACTGCAGATCGGTCGTTTCAAAACGGGCGCGGACGCTGTTGGCGTCGGAGAAGATGCCTGTGTGCGGGAGCTTCGCCGCGCTCAGGATCTCGGCCACGCGCGCTTCGACCTGCGCCGGTTCGAGCTTGAGGGTTGCCTTGCCGCTGGACACCTGAACGGCAGGCACTTCGCCGTAGAAGTTGGGCAGGGTGTAGATGAACCCGAAGATCAGCACGAGGGCGATCAGCAGGTTTTTCCAGAGGGGATAACGGTTCATGGGCGAGTCGCCTGGTCTGGCGTGAATCAGAAACGGAGCGGGCGGCCAGGCCGCCCGTACGATACAAAGACTTAGATGCTCTTGATGGTGCCTTTTGGCAGCACATTGGCAACGGCGAGTTTCTGAATCTTGAGATTCACGTTTTCAGCGACCTCGACCTCGCAGTAGGTGTCACCCACGCTGGTGATGCGACCGATGACGCCGGCGAAGATGACTTCGTCGCCCTTGGCCAGCGCTTCGACCATGCCCTTGTGCTCTTTGGCGCGCTTCATCTGCGGACGGATCATGACGAAGTACAGCACTGCAAACATCAGCAGCAGGGGCAGCAGGCCCATCAGACCGCCGCTGGGATCTGCCGCTCCGGCGGCTTGAGCGTAGGCATTGGAAATCAGCACGTTGGACTCCGATCACATTTCATTGAAAAGGCGGCAAGTATAGCAGTTGCAGGCAACTCACACCTCGGCACCGCGCCCGCGCTCATCCTGGAAGCGGCGCACGAATTCGGCGAAGCTGCCGGCCTCCAGTGCTTTGCGCATTTGCGCCATCAGCGCCTGGTAGTAATGCAGGTTGTGGGTGGTGTTGAGCATGGCGCCGAGGATCTCGCCGGTGCGGTGCAAATGGTGCAGGTAGGCGCGCGAAAAGTTCTGGCAGGTGTAGCAGCTGCAGCTGGGGTCGAGCGGGCGGGTGTCGTTGCGATGCTTGGCGTTCTTGATTTTCAGATCGCCAAAGCGGGTGAACAGCCAGCCGTTGCGGGCGTTGCGGGTCGGCATGACGCAGTCGAACATGTCGATGCCGGCGGCGACTGATTCGACCAGGTCTTCGGGGGTGCCCACGCCCATCAGGTAGCGCGGTTTGTCTTGCGGCAGGCGCGGCGCCGTGTGGGCGAGGATGCGCTGCATATCTTCTTTGGGTTCGCCAACCGACAGCCCGCCGATGGCGAAGCCGTGGAAGCCGATGTCCATCAGTCCGGCCAGCGAGTCGTCGCGCAGGGTTTCGTGCATGCCGCCTTGCACGATGCCGAACAGCGCGTTGGGGTTCTCCTGCGCGTCGAAGGCGTCACGTGAGCGCTTGGCCCAGCGCATCGACAGCTGCATGGACTTGGCGGCTTCGTCGAGTGTGGCCGGGTAGGGCGTGCACTCGTCGAAAATCATCACGATGTCGGAATTGAGCGAGCGCTGGATGCGCATCGACTCTTCGGGCGTGAGAAAGAGCTTGCTGCCATCGATGGGCGAGGCGAACTTGACGCCTTCTTCGGTAATCTTGCGCAGCGCGCCCAGACTGAAGACCTGAAAACCGCCCGAGTCGGTCAGGATCGGTTTGTTCCAGCCCATAAAGCCGTGCAGGCCGCCGAAAGTGTCGAGCACCTCGGTGCCGGGGCGCAGCCACAGGTGGAAAGTGTTGCCCAGGCAGATCTGCGCGCCGATGTCGTTCAGCGCTTGGGGCGTCATCGCCTTGACCGTGCCGTAGGTGCCGACGGGCATGAACACGGGGGTTTCGACCACGCCGTGGTTCAGCGTGAGCCGGCCGCGCCGCGCGGCGCCATCGGTGGCCAGCAATTCAAAATTCAGGCTCATGACGCCCTCCGGGAAAGAAACATGGCGTCGCCATAGCTGAAGAAACGGTACTGCTGCGCGACCGCGTGGGCGTAGGCGGCGCGGATGCTGTCCATGCCCGCCAGCGCCGACACCAGCATCAGCAGCGTGGATTTGGGCAGATGAAAATTGGTGACCAGCGCATCAACCACATGGAATCGGTAGCCCGGCATGATGAACAGCTCGGTTTCGCCCGAGCCGGCCACCAGCAGGCCGGACTGCGCGGCGGATTCGAGTGCGCGCAGGCTGGTGGTGCCCACCGCGACCACGCGGCCGCCGCGCGCGCGGGTGGCTTCGATGGCGGCCACGGTTTCGGCCGGCACAATGTACTGTTCGCGGTGCATCTGGTGTTCGGCCAGATTCTGTACCCGCACCGGCTGGTAAGTGCCGGCGCCCACATGCAGCGTCACCGCCGCGGTGCGCACGCCGCGTTCGCGAATGCGCGCCAGCAGGGCCTCGTCAAAGTGCAGGCCGGCGGTCGGTGCGGCGACCGAGCCGGGGTGGCGGGCGAAGACGGTCTGGTAGCGCGCCTCGTCCGCCTCGCCGGCGGCGCGGGTAATGTAGGGCGGCAGCGGCAGGGCGCCGTAGCGCTCGGTGTAGTCGATGACCGTGGCGTCGGCCGGAAAGCGCAGATGAAAGAAATCACCCACCCGGCCGAGCACCTCGACGTCGAAGGCATCGGCCAGTCGCAGCGTGCTGCCTGCCTTGGGCGACTTGCTGGCGCGTACCTGGGCAATGGCTTCGTGCTCGCCCACCGGGCGCTCGATCAGCACTTCGACCTGGCCGCCGGTGGCTTTCTGGCCGAACAGGCGGGCGTGAATGACGCGGGTGTCGTTGAAAACGAGCAGGTCATCGGCGCCGAGCAGTTCCGGCAAATCGGTGATGCCGTGATCGCTGAGCGCGTCGCTGCCGACCACCAGCAAGCGGCTGGCACTGCGCTCGGCGAGCGGGGCCTGAGCAATCAGCGCGTCGGGCAGCGCGTAATCAAAATCGTCGAGAGTGAGTGTCATGTGCTTGATACGGGATCATGTTTTGGTGATAATGCGCGGCTAGCCAGCCGGGATGGCGGAATCGGTAGACGCAGCGGATTCAAAATCCGCCGGTGGTGACACTGTGGGGGTTCGAGTCCCCCTCCCGGCACCAGCGCTTCAATCGTGGGCGAAAAGCCCCGAATCTTATCCGTCACACGACGGCCTTGCCAAGTACAGCGGCACAGGCCCTGACGGAATCCAGCGGAGAATGCTTTCATGGCGCTCGACCCCAAAGCCCGGGGACTGCTCGACATGGTTCAGCGTGTGGGTGTGCCGCGCTTTCACGAGCTGGATGTTCCTCAGGCGCGCCGCGCCTCTGAAAAATTGCTGTTTGCCTTCCGGCCTGATGCGCCGCCGGTCGCTTCGGTCACCGAGGTGCCGATCGGCCGTCGCGACGGATCGGTGTTGATGGCCCGGCTGTACCGCCCTTTGCAGGCTAAGTCCGGTCAGGTGCTGCCCCTGTTGGTTTTCTATCACGGCGGCGGCTGGTGCGTGGGCGATGTGCCGTCCTACGACGTGGTGTGCCGCGAACTGGCCAATGGCGCAGGTTGTGCGGTGTTGTCGGTGGAGTACCGCCTGGCGCCCGAGCACCCCTTCCCCGCGGCTTTTGACGATGCCTTGCTGGCGCCGGACTGGGCCATCGAGCAGGCCGATTTGCTGGAAATCGATCCTGACCGCGTCGCCTTGGGCGGCGACAGTGCCGGTGGCAACTTGCTGCTGGGCGCGGCACTGGCCTGGCGCGACCGTGCTGGCGTGCCGCCGCTGCGCTATCTGGCTGCGATCTATCCGTGCACCGAAATCCACAGCAGTCGGCCCAGTCGCGAGACCTATGCCGACGGCTATTTTCTGGATCGCGCAACCCTGCAGTGGTTCTTTGAGCGCTACTTACCCAATGGCGAGTCCGAAGACTGGCGCGCGTCGCCGATGCGCGCCTCGTCCTTGGCCGGTTTGCCGCCGATGACGCTGGTGACGGCAGGCTGCGACCCATTGACTGACGACTGTCTCGCGTTTGCCGAGCGGGCGCAGGCGGAGGGCGTCACGGTGCGCCATCATGCTTACGACGGCATGGTGCACGGCTTCTTCACGCTGGGCGGCTACTTCCCGCAAGCCAATGTCGCGGTGGCGCAAGTGGCCGCCGATCTGGCCGAGGCGCTGTCGCTCACCTAAAAACGCCGTACATCGATGCGGCGTGAATGCTTGAATGTTTCGTCCGAATCAAGCGGTTTCTTCGGCCAGCGCGTGCTGATACCAGTCCAGGCGGTGATGCAGCTTGACCACCTGCCCGACGATGAGCAGTGCCGGCGGGCGCAGGCCTGCCTCGGCCAGCGCGTCGGCCAGCGTGCCGAGCGTGGCCACCACCGTGCGCTGATGATCGGTGGTGCCGTTTTGTACCGCGGCCGCCGGCGTGTCGGCCGGTACACCATGCGCGATCAGCTGCTTTGAGATCTGCGGCAGCGCGCCGATCCCCATGTAGATCACCACGGTTTGATGCGGTCGCGCCAGCGCGGCCCAGTCCAGGTCGGCGGTGCCGTCCTGGAGATGACCGGTGGCGAAGGTACAGGACTGGGCGTAGTCGCGGTGCGTGAGCGGAATGCCGGCGTAGGCCGACACCCCGGAGGCCGCGGTGATGCCGGGTACCACTTCGAAGCGCACGCCGGATTGCACCAGCTCTTCAATTTCTTCGCCGCCACGTCCAAAAATGAACGGGTCACCGCCCTTGAGACGGACGACATGCTTGCCGGCCTGCGCCATGCGTACCAACAGGGTGTTGATCTCACCTTGTGGCAGGGTGTGATTGCCGGCTTCCTTGCCTACATAGACGCGTTCAGCGTCGTCGCGGATCAGGGTCAGGATGTGTTCGCCGACCAGGTGATCATAGACCACCGCATCGGCTGCCGCGATCAGCCGGGCGGCGCGTAGCGTCAGCAGTTCGGGGTCGCCGGGACCCGCACCCACCAGACTGACGACGCCGTCGGGCGTCTTGCCTTGTCGTGCCGGGGCGCCGTCTGGCGGTGTGAGGCTTCGGCTTCGCGGCGGAATCGGTCGGCCGCTGATGCCGCGGGCTTCGAGTCGGTCGACGATGCGTTGGAGTAGCGACGACAGGGCCGGGGCGGTCAATCCATTGTTACAGGTCAAACTGGTGTCTTGGCCGGCCATGTTCGTCATCCTCGGGTTCGATGGGGTATGACTGTAACAACCCTTCTATCGGATCAAGATTGATTGGAGTCAAAGACGCAGCGGTTCGTGAGGTTCAACCTTCGTCTCCAGCGGAATGACCCGCAACTGCGTTTTCTTAGAAGGGAGACCGAGCATGAAGACCCGTGGAACCTGGCTGGCGAGCGCGCTGGCGATGGCGGCAATGCCGTTTGCCATCAGCAGTGCCTTTGCAGCTGATGCACCGAGCATGACGGATGCCGAGAAGGCAACCGCCAAGAAAATTTACTTTGAGCGTTGCGCCGGCTGTCACGGTGTGTTGCGTAAAGGCGCAACCGGCAAGAACCTCGAGCCGCACTGGGAAAAGACCCTGAAGGATGGCTCCAAGCTGGAAGGCGGTACGCTGAAGCTGGGTCAGAATCGTCTTGAGAAGATCATCGCCTACGGTACCGAAGGCGGCATGGTGAACTTCGACGACATCCTGACCAAGGATGAAATCAACCTGATGGCCCGTTATATCCAGAACGTGCCCGATGTCCCGCCTGAGTTCTCGATGGCCGAAATGAAGGCCACCTGGAAAGTCATGATGCCGGTCGACAAGCGTCCGACCAAGCAGATGAACAAGATCAATCTGAAGAACATCTTCTCGGTCACCCTGCGTGATACCGGCGAAGTGGCACTGATTGATGGCGACACCAAAGGCATCGTCAGCGTCGTCAAGACCGGCTACGCGGTTCACATTTCGCGTATCTCGGCTTCTGGCCGCTATGTGTACGTGATCGGCCGTGACGGTCGTCTGTCGCTGATCGACCTGTGGCTTGAGCAGCCTGCCGTTGTGGCTGAAGTCAAGGTGGCTTTCGACGCACGTTCGGTGGATACCTCCAAGTTCAAGGGCTACGAGGACACCTACGCGATCGCCGGTGGTTACTGGCCGCCGCAGTACTCGATCATGGACGGCGCAACGCTTGAGCCGCTCAAGATCGTCAGCACCCGCGGCATGACCGTTGATGGCGAATACCACCCCGAGCCGCGCGTGGCCTCTATCGTGGCTTCGCAGACCAAGCCGGAATGGGTTGTCAACATCAAGGAAACCGGCCAGATCCGTCTGGTGGATTACTCTGACCTGAAGAACCTGAAGGAAACCACCTTCGAATCCGCCAAGTTCCTGCATGACGGCGGTTGGGACTCCACTCAGCGTTACTTCCTGGTGGCTGCTAACGCCTCCAACAAGATCGCCGTGGTCGACACCGTCGAGCGCAAGCTGGCCGCACTGGTTGATACCGCCAAGATCCCCCATCCGGGTCGTGGCGCCAACTTCGTGCATCCGACCTATGGTCCCGTGTGGACCACCGGTCACCTGGGTGCCGACGTGATCACCCTGATCGGTACCGATCCGGAGAAGCACAAGGACAACGCGTGGAAAGTCGTTCAGGAAATCAAGCACGTTGGTGCTGGCAACCTGTTCGTCAAGACCCACCCGAAGTCCAAGCACCTGTGGGCCGATGCGCCGCAGAACCCGGAGAAGGCACTGGCTGAATCGGTCGCCGTTTATCTGATCTCCGACTTGTCCAAGCCGCCGGTCATGCTGAACGTTGCCAAGGATTCGGGCCTGCCGGAAACCTCGGCCATCAAGCGTGCCGTGCAGCCTGAGTACAACGCTGACGGTAACGAGGTGTGGATCTCCCTGTGGGGCGGCAAGGCTGACCAGTCCGCCATCGTGGTGTATGACGACGTGACACTGAAGCTCAAGAAAGTGATCACCGATCCGAAGATCATCACCCCGACCGGCAAGTTCAACCTGCACAACACGCAGCACGACATCTACTAAGCAACATCGGGTAGACGTTTGACCCCGGGGGCTTCGGCCCCCGGTTTATCACTGATAGCGATTGCAACGGTTGCCGTTCCGGGCAGCCCAAGAAGGATAGAAAATGACGGATCAATCCAGCGACAACTCGGGCCGGAAAACGGGCTTTCTGGCGAGCTTGCGCCGTCCGAGTGCCAAGTATTCCCTCCTGACACTCCTCGTCGTCGGGTTTTTCTCGGGTGTCTTCTTCTGGGGCGGATTCAATACGGCCATGGAAGCAACCAATACGCTGGAGTTCTGCATCTCGTGCCACGAGATGAAGGACAACGTGTATCAAGAATACAAACAGACCATTCACTACTCGAACCGCACCGGCGTGCGTGCCGTGTGCTCCGACTGTCATGTGCCCAAGGACTGGACACACAAGATGATCCGCAAGATCCAGGCCTCCAAGGAAGTATGGGGCAAGATCACCGGCGTCATCGACACCAAGGAAAAATTCGAAGAGAATCGTTTGCGTCTGGCGCGTAACGAGTGGGCCCGGATGAAAGCCTCCGACTCGCGCGAGTGTCGCAACTGTCACAGTTTTGATGGCATGAATCCGGAAGCGCAGGCCAAGCGTGCGCAGAAGAGCCACACGTTCGCCATCGAAGACAACATGACCTGCATCGACTGCCATAAAGGGATTGCGCACAACAAACCTGAAGGCATGACCGAAGAGGATGAAGGTTAAATGGCGGGCAACCGCTGACTTGTAGCAAACCCAATGACCTACAGGGGACAAAACATGAGCATGAAGTTTTCCGCAATCGCACTGGGCGTCGCACTGTCTTTTGGTGCCGGCGTGGCCAATGCCGCCGAGCCTGCCGACTGGAGTAAGGTCGCTGCCAAGAAGATCACCGTGTTCTATCCGGGTGTGTCGCCGATCGAGTGGATCACCAAGGGCAGCGACCACGGTGGTGCCCGCCTGTTGAAGAAGGGCGAGACCTGTGTCGGCTGTCACGAAGAAGAACTCGCCGATATGGGCCAGAAAATGGCTAGCGGCAGCAAGATCGAACCGACACCGATCGCCGGCAAGGCCCCATCCATTCCGGTCAGCGTGCAGGCAGCGCATGACGGTGAAAATCTCTATCTGCGCTTTAACTGGAAAGAGCCGAAGGCCTCTGGCGCCGCCAAGATGGATGCCGACAACCAGGTGAAGGTGGCCTTCATGCTTGAGGGCAACAAGGTGGAGCGTGCAGATCAGTCCGGCTGCTGGGAGACCTGCCACTCTGATGCCCGCACCATGCCGGGCGCCGACGACAAGAAAACCAAGTATGTCAAAGGTGGCGATCTGGCCAGCGGCAAGTACTACGACCTGATTCAGTGGCGCAGCGGCAAGGGCGAAGGCCACGACGGTTACGTCGCCGACAAGCGCGTTGAGGACGGTGGCAAGGGACTGGTGAAAGCCGAGGGCAAGAAGGACGGCGACACCTGGACCGTGGTATTCACCCGCAAGCTGGCCGGTGGTGGCGAAGGGGATATCGCCCTGGCCACGGGCAAGACCTACAACTTCGGCTTCGCGGTGCATGACGACCACGCCAAGGGTCGTTTCCACCAGGTGTCGATGGGTTACACCCTGGGGATTGATGCCAAGGCAGATATCGTCGCTGCGAAGCAGTGAGCGATCTGTCTGTAGTGTGTTGAAAAGGCGCCTTCGGGCGCCTTTTTTATTGTGCAATCAGGGTCTTGGTGGCAGATATCCATGGCAAAAGAGGGGGCTTTGACAACTGTCAAGGGCGGCCGGTGGGGCATGGCCTAAGGTGGCGGACATTGAAGGAGAGGAGTCGTCAATGCGCTTTGATCGATCGCTGTGGGTGCATGTGCTGGTGTTGCTCGGGGTGGCTGCCGTGGCCGCGTCCGCGCAGGCCGAGCCCGCCACCGAACGGCAGCGCGAGCTGGTCAATATGGTGCGGCAGGACTGTGGGTCCTGCCACGGGCTGACGCTCAAGGGCGGCCTCGGGCCGGCTTTGTTGCCGGAGACGCTGCGCGACAAGCCGGCCGACGCGCTGGTTGCCACGGTAATGATGGGACGCCCAGGCACGGCGATGCCGGGCTGGGCGCCGTTTATGAATGAAAGCGAAGCAGCGTGGATCGTGCAGCGTTTGATGCAGGGTTTCCCGCCGGTTGCTGCACAGATGGAGTTGTCGAAATGACGGTTCGGATGTTGGGCGCCAGTTTGCTGTCTTTGGGGCTGCTGGCAGGATGTGCGCAAACGCCGGTGCTGCGCGGCACGGGTGACCTGGGTGTGGTGATCGAGCGGGCAACGGGATCGGTGCAGGTGGTTGAGCATTCGGGGCGCACGAGCCTCGGTTCGGTGCCGGGTCTGGGCGATTTGTCGCATGCCCATGTGACCTACTCGCGCGATGCGCGCTACGCCTTTGTGTTTGGCCGGGACGGTGGGCTGACCAAGGTTGATCTGCTGACCCGGACCATCGTCAAGCGGGTCATCCAGGCCGGCAATTCGATTGGCGGCTCGGTGTCGCAGGATGGCCGCCTGGTGGTCGCTCAGAACTATCAGCCGGGCGGCATCAAGGCCTTTGATGCCGATACGCTGGAACTGGTGTCCGAAGTGCCCGCAGAGTACGCGCCGGGGAAGTTTTCCAAGGTGGTGGGTCTGGCGGATGTGCCTGGACAGAAGTTTGTTTATGCGTTGTTCGATGCGGGTGAAATCTGGGTGACGGATTTTTCCGATCCCAAGCACCCCAAGACCACGCGCTTTCCGGCCGGACAGCAACCCTACGACGGCCTGGTGACGCCAGATGGGCGCTACTTCATGGCCGGGCTGTTCGGTGAGGATGGCATCGCGTTGCTGGATCTGTGGCACCTGGAGAAGGGCGCGCGGAAGATTCTCGATGGCTACGGCCGTGGCGAAGAAAAGCTGCCGGTGTACAAAATGCCGCACCTGCGCGGCTGGGCGATGGCGGGGGGCTTTGCCTTTTTGCCGGCGATCGGGCGTCATGAGGTGCTGGTGGTCGATACCAAGACCTGGACCGAGGCCGCGCGCGTGCCGGTCAAGGGGCAACCGGTGTTTGTGATGGCGCGGCCGGATGGTCGCCAGGTGTGGGTGAATTTCGCCTTCCCCGACAATGGCTGGGTGCAGGTGATTGATACCCCGACGCGCGAGGTGATCAAGACGCTGGCGCCGGGCAAGGCGGTGCTGCACATGGAGTTTACGCCGCGTGGTGACAACGTCTGGGTGTCGGCGCGTGACGACAATCGCGTGACGGTGTTCGACACCGATACGTTTGAAGTGCGCAAGACCTTGCCGGCGACGGCACCTTCCGGGATCTTCTTCAGCCATCGTGCTGCGCGGATCGGGTTCTAAGGGGGGCCGCCATGCTGCTAGATCCTCGTGCGCCGATCATGAGCTTGAAGCCGGTCTTCTCCGATGAGGCCGACTTCCGCTTGCTGAACGATTTTCAGCGCGATTTTCCGCTGATGACCCGGCCATTCGCCCGGATCGCGAATGATCTCGGCGTGACCGAGGCCGGCGTGCTGTCGCGGCTCACCAGCCTGCGTGAGGGCGGCACCGTGAGCCGGGTCGGCCCGGTGTTTTCGCCGCGACGCATTGGCGCGAGCACGCTGGCGGCGCTCAAAGCGCCCCCCGAACATCTCGAAGAAACGGCGGCGGTCGTCAGTGCCCACCCCGAAATCAACCACAACTATGCGCGTGAGCACGAGTGGAACCTGTGGTTTGTGGTGGCGGCGCCTGATGCGGTCGCGCTGGCCCGTGTCCTTCGTGAGATTCGCCGTGAAACCGGCTGCCCGGTCATCGCGCTGCCGCTGCGCGAGGAGTACCACATCGACCTCGGCTTCGATCTGGCAGGAAAGGGGCGAACCACCACCCAGGTGAGCTACGGGCCCGTGACGCCGGAGGTGCTGACCCCCTCCGAAGTGGCGATCATGCAGGTCTTGCAGTCCGGGCTGCCGCTGATCAGCCGGCCGTTTGCCAGTGTGGGCAATTCGGCCGGGGTGAGCGAGTCGGAGGTGCTGAGCACGGTGCGTGACTGGGTTGCCCGTGGCATCGTCAAGCGATTTGGCGTGGTGGTGCGCCACCACGAACTGGGCTATCGGGCGAACGCGATGTGCGTCTGGGATGTGCCGGATGATCAGACCAATGCACTGGGCGAACGCCTGGCGGCCGCCGATGGCGTCAATCTGTGCTACCGCCGGGCGCGCGCGGAGGGCTGGCCGTTCAACCTGTATTGCATGATTCACGGCCATGATCAGGCCGAGGTGCGCGAGCAGTTGGCGAAAATCGTCGCGCAATGTGAGCTGGCCGATTTCCCGTCCGAAGTCTTGTTTTCGACCCGCCGCTTCAAGCAGTGTGGGGCGCGATATGTTGCGGAGAAGTCGACGAATGACTGAACGCCAGGCTCCTGTCGCCCTGTCCGATCTGGATCGCAACATCATCAACGCCTTGCAGGGCGGCTTTCCGCTGACCGATACGCCGTATGCGGATGTCGCGGCGACCCTGGGTATTTCAGAAGCGGCGCTTCTCGATCGATTGAAGGAGATGCTCGAGACGCGGGTACTGACCCGTTTCGGCCCGATGTTTCAGGTCGAGCGCATGGGCGGCCGCTTTGTCCTGGCCGCCATGGCAGTGCCCGAGTCGCGCTTTGAAGCCGTCAATGCGCAGGTCAATGCCTTGCCCGAGGTGGCGCACAACTACCGCCGGGATCACGCCTTCAACATGTGGTTTGTGCTGGCAACTGAAACGCCCGGCGGCATCGACGCGGCCATTGCGCGGATCGAGGCCGAGACCGAACTGCCGGTGTACCCCTTCCCGAAGCTGAAGGAATACTTCGTCGAAATGAAGCTCAAGGCCTGAGAATGGAAGTCATTGATTCGATCGACCGCGCGCTGATTGTGGCCACCCAAGGCGGCTTGCCGCTGGTGAGTCGCCCCTATGACGCACTCGGCGAAACACTTGGCTTGCCGGCCAGCGAGGTGCAGGCGCGGATGGCGCGCTTGCTCGAGACCGGCGTGATTCGCCGCATGGGCGCCGTGCCCAATCACTACGCGCTGGGCTATGTAGCCAATGGCATGACGGTGTGGGATGTCGACGACGCACAGATCGATGCGCTGGGCGAGGCCGTTGGTCAGATGGCATGCGTGACGCACTGCTACAAACGGCCGCGTCATATGCCGGACTGGCCGTACAACCTGTTCGCCATGGTGCATGGCCATGATCGGGCCGAGGTGCTGGCGCAGGCCGAGCAGATCGCCGAGCGACTCGGCGCGGCCGTGCGCGCGCGGGACGTGTTGTTCAGTTCGAAGATTCTGAAGAAGACCGGCCTGCGTCTCGTCGGTTGAGACGGCAGGGCATTACGCGCCGTTAGCGGCGTAATGCCCCCATATTTCGGTGATTTGCTTGCGTTCGCTGACAAAGGCCTGAACGCATTCTTTGTCCAATTGCTTGCCTGCCATCGACTGGAGCAGCTCGAAAGCTTCGTCGAGCGACCAGCGCTGCTTGTAGGCACGCACATTGGTGAGCGCGTCAAAAATATCGGCCACCGTGATGATCCGCGTCTCCAGCGGAATCTGGTCGCCCGCGCGGCCCTCCGGGTAGCCGCTGCCGTCGATGTATTCGTGATGCCAGGCCACCACGGCCCGCAGCGCGTTGACGCGTGGGTTGCCCTCTAGCCGGAAGTCTTCGACCAGTCGGTCGATCAGTGCCGCGCCATTGGTGACATGCGCTTTCATGCGCTCGCGCTCGGCATCGTCAAATTTTCCGGGCTTGAGCAGGATTTCGTCCGGGATGCCGATCTTGCCGATGTCGTGCAGCGGCGCGTAAAGCGCGATCTCCTGGGCGAAGCCGTCGTCCAGTCCGTTGGCGCTGCCCATCACTTGGGCCAGCAGGCCGGCGTAGCCGCCGATGCGAAGCTGGTGCTGGCCGGTTTCGGTGTCTCGCATCAGGGTGAAATCGCGCGCGAAACGCACGGCGCCAAAGAGGCCGTGAATGGCGTCGATTTCGTGCACCAGCAAACTGGCCATCAAAGGCGCCCAGCTGGCCAGCTCGGTCAGTTTGGCTTCGGGGGTCTCGAAGCCCGCGCGCTGCATGATCATCAGCGCGCCAAGGCGTTCGGCGTTTCGGATCAGTGGCAGGCAGAGCAGGGGTTTGCAGGTGTCTTCGGCGATCCAGCGGACCAGCGGGTCGGTCATCGCCGGCGAGCGCACAAGGGCATTGCGGCTCAGGCACTGGTGTAGCGTGGGGCTGTCGATGACATGCGAGAGCTCGTTCTCGCCCGGCGTTTTACGCCGGCCCATCGAGTCGACGCTGGCGGTAATGCGGGTTGCGTTGTCGCCCAACCAGATCACCGCCAGCCGGCATGGATGAGGCAGGCGTTCGACCAGTGTGCGCTGCAGCGGCACGAGCAGATCGGGGAGCGCGTTCTGGACGAAGGCGTCAAGCAGCGTGCTATCGATGTGGTCGATGGGCGACAGGCGCCGTGAATCCATGATGGGGGGGAGTCCCGTGTTGCGAATACGTCTTGTTGAGTTTTCAGCACGGTAGCACCAATGCGGGCTTCTGACCATGCGGTTGACCGCAATCAACGCAGGCGAATGGGGGGCGGGCAAGAATGGCCGAAGCCCGAAATTGGAGTCCCACCGATGTTCCGACTGTCGCAATACATGCATGAACTTGAGCACCCCACGCCCGTGGGGCCGCGTCGTGACCTGCCCGGTCCGGTGGTGATCTGGAACCTGATCCGGCGCTGCAACCTGACCTGCAAGCACTGCTACTCGATCTCCGCCGACACCAATTTTCCGGGCGAGCTCAACACCCAGGACGTCTTTTCGGTCATGGACAACCTCAAGGCCTACCGGGTGCCGGTGCTGATCTTGTCGGGCGGCGAGCCCTTGCTGCGGCCCGATATTTTCGAGATCTCGCGCCGATCCAAGGCGATGGGTTTTTATACCGCGCTGTCGTCGAACGGCACCTTGATTACGGATGAGAACATCGATCAGATCGCCGAGATCGATTACGACTACGTTGGCGTCAGCCTGGATGGCATCCGCGATACTCACGACGAATTCCGCCGCATGAAAGGCGCGTTCGAGGCGTCGCTGGCGGGTATCCGCCTGTGCCGCGATCGCGGTCTTAAAGTTGGCGTGCGCTTCACCATGACACAGGACAATGCGGCCGATCTGCCCGCCTTGCTGCAACTGGTGGCCGACGAGGGCATCGATCGATTCTATTTTTCCCATCTGAACTACGCGGGGCGCGGCAACAAGAACCGCAAGGACGACGCCCAGCATCAGCTCACCCGCTGGGCGATGGATCTGTTGTTCGAGACCTGCCTGGACGACGTCAAAACCGGCCGCGTGCGCGAGTTCACTACGGGCAACAACGATGCCGACGGCGTGTACTTTTACCAATGGGTGGCGCGTCGCTTCCCCGACAAGGCCGAGCACATTCGTGCCAAGCTGGTGCAGTGGGGCGGCAATGCCAGTGGCGTCAATGTGGCCAACATTGACAACCTCGGCAATGTGCACCCCGACACCATGTGGTGGCACCACACCATTGGCAATGTGCGCAAGCGGCCGTTTTCGGAGATCTGGTCCGACACCTCCGACCCGCTCATGGCCGGCCTCAAGGCCCGCCCGCGGCAGGTCAAGGGGCGTTGCGGCGCCTGTACGCATTTCGATATCTGCGGCGGCAATACCCGCGTGCGCGCCCAGCAAACGAGTGGCGATCCGTGGGAAGAGGATCCCGCCTGCTATCTGGACGACGCCGAAATCGGTGTGAATCCGGATGATGCCGTTCGCCCGCGGCTGACCGTTACGCCCTTTGAGCGCCGTCGCGCCTGAGTTCGCCATGCATACCTTGATTCACGTAATCATCCTGCTCGGGGTGTCGCTATTCGTCAGCCATGCATCGGCGGCGCCCGCCGATGCGACGGCCCTGTTTGCCCAGCATTGCGCCAGCTGTCATGGTGTGGACCGCCTCGGTGCGATGGGGCCGGCGCTGCTGCCGGACAATCTCTCGCGCTTGCGCAAGAAGGCGGCGCGCGAGGTGGTGGTCAATGGCCGCACCGCGACGCAAATGCCGGCTTTTGGCGCGGCGCTCGACGATGCACAGATCGACGCCCTGGTGGCCTTGATCTACCAGCCGACCCCGACCCCGCCCAAGTGGGGCGTCGAACAGATCGTGGCCTCGCGCATCGTGCACACCGATGCCGCCGCATTGCCGGCCAAGGCGAAGTTCGACGCCGACCTGATGAATCTGTTCATCGTCGTCGAGGCGGGCGACCATCATGTGTCGATTCTGGATGGCGACAAGCTCGAGCGCATCCACCGCTTCCCCTCGCGTTTCGCCTTGCACGGCGGACCCAAGTTCAGCCCCGAGGGGCGGTTTGTGTATTTCGCCTCGCGTGATGGCTGGGTGTCGAAGTACGACATCTGGAACCTGACGCTGGTGGCCGAAGTGCGCGCCGGGATCAATACGCGCAACCTGGCTGTCTCGTCCGACGGCAAGGTGGTGGCGGTGGCCAACTATCTGCCGCACTCGCTGGTCTTGCTCGATAGCGACCTGAACATGATCAAGGTGATGGACGTGACCGACAGGGAAGGAAAGACGTCGTCCCGCGTGTCGGCCGTCTATGACGCCGCGCCGCGCAAGAGCTTCGTGGCCGCGCTCAAGGATGTGCCCGAGGTGTGGGAGATCAGCTACGACCCGACCGTCGAGGACATCCCCGTCGGCCTGATTCATGACTTCAAATACAAGGAAGGCGCTTTCCTGCGCGGCTATCTGAATCCGCGCCGCACACCGCTGGCCGACATCCTGGACGACTTTTTCTTCACGCAGGATTACTCCGAGCTGATTGGCGCCACCCGCGTGGGCAAAAAGGGGCAGGTGGTTCATCTCGACGTGCGCAAGAAAATTGCCGACCTGGATCTGGGGGGCATGCCGCATCTGGGCTCTGGCATCACCTGGGAGTGGCAGGGGCGCACGGTGATGGCCTCTCCCAACCTGGAGGACGGGAAGATCACGGTGATCGACGTGAAGGACTGGTCGGTGGTCAAGGAGATCAAGACGCTCGGCCCCGGGTTCTTCATGCGCAGCCATGAAAATTCGCGCTATGCCTGGACGGATTCGATGATGAGCCCGACCGCGCGTGACACCTTGCAGGTGATCGACAAGGAAACCCTCGAGGTGGTCGCGCAACTCAAGCCGGAACCCGGCAAGACGCTGGCGCACATCGAGTTCACCCGCGACGGGCGTTACGCCATTGCCAGTTTGTGGGAAGACGATGGCGCCTTGATTGTCTATGACGCTGTCACGCTTAAGGAGGTCAAGCGGCTGCCGGCCCGTCGGCCGGTGGGCAAGTACAACCTCCACAACAAAATCACACGTTCGTCAGGGACAAGCCACTGAGCGAGATGGTTTGCAAGTCTTTGTGCTAAAAGGTTTTTGAGGTTTGCCGGCGGTCTTTGGCCCGCCGGCATTCTCGCATGGCGCTGTCTTGTGTGATGTGATTCACGCCTTGTTTTTCAGGGCTCGGGTATTGTTCAGTCCGTATCAGGTTTCTTCCGCGCCTCGCCTCATGCGAGGGCAGGGTGGACCGGAGAGGACGAATCATGCTCAAAGTGTTCAGCCACTATTTTCCCGCGACGACCTTGTACCAAATCATCTTCGATGCGTTCCTGCTGTTTGCGGGCGTCGTTGTTGCCATTGTGTTGCAACCCGATGTCGGCATCGAGTCGTGGCGTATGATTCTGCCGTCGGCGCTGCTCTTTGCGATCACCATGATCGTGCTTAACACCATCACCGGTTTCTACCGGCCTGTCGCGGGTCGGCAGTTGAAGGATGTGTTGGCGCGCGTTCTGGTCGGCGTGATCGTGAGTATTCCTGTGGCCTATGGCGTGTTTCGCGTGTTGCCGTGGGGCGAATTCGCTTCCGAGGCCGCCGAAGTGTCTGTGATCCTCTTGCTGGGGTTGATCTTGGTGATGCGCGGGTTTGCCAATCGTGGGCGTCTTGGTGCTTTCATGTCGCGTCGGGTGTTGGTCCTGGGGACCGGAAGCGAGGCCGAGTCGGTCGAGCGGGTGCTGCGCGATCCGGCGTCCCGAGGACTCAAATTCGTGGGTTTCTTGCCCACCGGTGATGATGATGATCGGGCGGTCGCGCCTGACCTGATTCTGAGCAATCGTGGCGCGGTGGTCGATGTGGTTGATCAGCTTGGGGTGAATGAGGTCATTGTTGCGGTGCGTGAGCGTCGCGGCGGCGTGCTGCCCCTGCGTGAGCTGCTCGACTGCAAGATGCGTGGCGTCAAGGTCTACGACTTGTCGACCTTCTATGAGCGCGTGCGCGGTCAGGTGCGTATCGACGCGCTCAAAGCCAGCTGGCTGATTTTTGGCGACGGCTTTCGTCAGGGCTTTTTTCGCTCGCTGGTCAAGCGGTGCTTTGATCTGGCCGCATCCCTGGTGTTGTTGATCCTGGCTGTGCCGGTGATGCTGCTGACCGCCTTGCTTATTTTGCTCGAAGACGGCGGGCCGGTGTTCTATCGCCAGCTGCGCGTCGGGCAGAATGGCCGCCAGTTCAAGGTGATCAAGTTTCGCAGCATGGGCACCGACGCTGAAAAGGATGGCAAGCCGCGCTGGGCGCAGTCGAACGACAATCGGGTGACCCGCGTCGGCCGTCTGATCCGCAAGCTGCGTATCGATGAGTTGCCGCAGTTGTTCAACGTTTTTCTGGGTGAAATGAGCCTGGTCGGACCCCGCCCCGAGCGGCCGTTCTTTGTCGATCAGCTCACCGCAGAGATCCCGTTTTACGCCGTGCGTCACTGCGTAAAGCCTGGGGTGACCGGCTGGGCCCAGGTTCGCTATCAGTACGGCGCATCGGTGGATGATGCCGTGCAAAAACTCCAGTACGATCTGTATTACGTCAAAAACCACACCCTGTTGCTGGACATTGTTGTGCTGGCCGAAACGGTGCGTGTGGTGCTTACCGGCGAAGGTGCGCAGTAGGGCGCATCTGACTCTTCCGGCCGGATCTGTGGCCAAGGTGATTCGAGATGCTTGAACTGACGAGCGTGGCAGTCTGGGGCTATGCCCTCGCTGCCGCGGCGTTCGGGCTGTTCGGCGTGTATCTCGCGGCGGCCTGGCGTGGGCAGGGGGCGGGTGGTCGCTTGTTGCTGGCGGTCGGGGTCAGTGCGCTCTGGTGTGTTGCCAATGCCGCCATGATTTCCGGCCTCGCCTTTGCGGGCGCCGCCGCCGTGTTGCTGGCGGTGGCACGCGACGCCGCCTGGCTCGCGTTCGTGGTCGGGCTGATCCATCAGATCGATGGCAGTCGCCGCGCCTGGCCCGCGCGGGTGGCCATTGCCGTGATCGCGCTGCGTCTGCTGACAGCACTGATGACCGTGCTGGACCTGTCTTGGCCGATTGACCCTCAGCGCGCCCTGATTTTCCTCCACCTTGTCGCGGCGGTGTATGCGCTGGTGTTGGTCGAGCAGCTCTATCGCTTGTTGCCGTCAGCGTCGCGCTGGGGGCTCAAGCCATTTTGCCTGGCCATGGCCGCGTCCGCGGTCTTCGACCTCTATCTGTATGCCGATGCCTTCCTGTTTGGCGCCATTGATCGCGACATCTGGAGTATTCGCGGCCTGGCCCATGCGCTGGTCTTGCCACTGATTGCCATTTCGGCATCGCGGGTGCCGGGTTGGGCGATCCGGCTGTCGGTGTCGCGGGAGATGGTGTTTCATTCGACGGCCCTGGCGGCGTCCGGTCTGTATCTGCTGCTGGTGGCCGCGGCGGGCTACTACGTGCGCTATTTTGGCGGCGACTGGGGGCGGGCACTTCAGGTCACGCTCTTTTTTGCCGCCTTGCTGCTGTTGGGTGTCGTCGCCGTGTCGGGCACGCAGCGCGCACGGCTGCGGGTCTGGCTCAACAAGCATTTGTTTCCCTATCGCTACGACTATCGGATTGAGTGGCTGAAATTCACCCGTGCCCTATCGACCCACGGGGACCACCAGGATCTTGGCCAGACGACGATTCGTGCGTTGGCGGATCTGGTGGAGAGTTCGGGCGGGGGCTTGTGGCTT
Organism: Denitromonas ohlonensis; assembly: GCF_007625205.1. Classification (GTDB taxonomy): domain Bacteria; phylum Pseudomonadota; class Gammaproteobacteria; order Burkholderiales; family Rhodocyclaceae; genus Nitrogeniibacter; species Nitrogeniibacter ohlonensis. The sequence goes on from NZ_VMNI01000021.1 coordinate 123,071, forward strand.
GACGACGGGCAGGGGCGGTTCGTGATGCGGGCCCGGCTCAATATGGGTGAGTCTTCGATTGAGGAGTCGGCCGACGGGCCGCTGTGCCGCTTCCTGGCTGACGAGGGCTGGGTCTTCAATCTCGAAGAGTATCGAATGCGTCCCAAGACCTACGGCGAGCTGACCCCGCCACGCTGGCTGTCAGAGCTGGATGACGGCTGGCTTGTGGTGCCACTGACCGCGGGCGAAACATTGATCGGGTTTGTTGTGTTGCTGGCTCCGCGTACGCCCGTCGACATCAACTGGGAAGTGCTCGATTTGCTCAAGAGTGCCCAGCGTCAGGCGGCGAGCTATCTGGCCCGGATGCAGGCGGCCGAAGCCTTGATCGAGGCGCGTAAGTTCGATGCCTTCAATCGGATGTCGGCGTTTGTGGTGCATGACCTGAAAAACCTGGTCGCCCAGATGTCGTTGATGCTCAAGAACGCCGAGCGTCACAAGGACAACCCTGAATTTCAGGCCGACATGCTCGAAACCGTGGCGCACGTTGAGCAGAAGATGCGCGACTTGATGCAGCAACTTCAGAAAAAGACCGCAATCGAACGCGACCGGCAAGTTGATCTGGGGCAGCTGCTGGAGCGGATCCGGAAGCAGAGAGCGCATCTTCAGCCGGCCGTGTCGGTCCGTGTCGAAGCGCCCGCCATTCAGGTGCGCGCGAATGCCGAACGGCTTGAGCGTGTCGTGGGGCATATCGTGCAAAATGCCCTCGACGCGACCGGCGACGATGGTATGGTAACGGCATGTCTTCGTCGTCTCGACGAGACCCAGGCACTGATCGAGGTCAGGGATACCGGATGCGGCATGTCGCCTGAGTTCATGCGCGACCAGCTGTTTCGGCCATTCCAGACCACCAAGGCGAGCGGCATGGGCATCGGCGTTTTCGAGGCGCGACAATACGTGCGAGAGCTGGGCGGCGACATCCGTGTTGAAAGTACGCCCGGCGTTGGTACCACGATGCAACTCACACTCCCGACACAGCCGCGGCCAGATGCCGACGCTGTGGCGCTTGCTCACTCAGACTCTGAACCATGACCGAGAAACAACGCACCCTGATGGTGGTTGAAGATGACCCGGCGCTGCAAAAGCAGATGCGCTGGGCGTTTGGCGATTATGAAACCGTACTGGCCAGTGACCGTGAAAGTGCCCTTGCGCAGTTGCGGCGGTATGAGCCGCCCGTCGTGACCATGGACCTGGGATTGCCGCCGGATCCGGACGGCGTGAGTGAGGGGTTTCAGTTGCTGCAGGAAATGCTGACCCTGGCGCCGGACACCAAAGTTGTTGTGCTCACCGGGCAGCATGACCGCGAAAATGCGGTCCGCGCGATTGGCATGGGCGCCTACGATTTTTTTGCCAAACCGTTTGAGCCGGAGTTTCTTACGCTGACGATCGATCGGGCGTTCCGGCTTTACGATCTGCAGCGCGAGAATGTTCGCCTGCAAGAAGAACTGGGCTCGGCATTGAGCGGCATGCTCACACGCGACCCCGGTATGCTGAAAGTTTGCCGTACCGTCGAAAAGGTGGCGTCGGCCAACAACGTGACGGTGGCCTTGTTCGGCGAAAGCGGCACCGGCAAGGAGGTCATTGCCCGGGGCCTGCATGCCTTGTCGTCGCGCGCCAAGCAGCGTTTCGTTGCCATCAATTGCGCTGCGATTCCGGATGCCCTGCTCGAAGCCGAGTTGTTTGGCCACGAGAAAGGCGCCTTCACGGGGGCGATCAAGCAAACGCAGGGCAAGATCGAAACGGCCGACAAGGGGACGCTGTTCCTCGATGAAATCGGCGATCTGCCGATGCCCTTGCAGGCAAAGTTGTTGCGTTTCTTGCAGGAGCGCGTCATCGAGCGAATCGGCGGGCGTAGCGAAATTCCGGTGGATGTGCGCGTTGTGTGTGCGACGCACCAGGACCTCAAACGCTTGATCGAAGCGGGCCGGTTCCGCGAGGATCTCTATTATCGACTGGCCGAGATCGTGATCGACATTCCGCCGCTGCGTGATCGTCCGGGCGATGCGAGCTTGCTGGCGCATGCTTTTGTCCAGCGCTTTGCCGAAGAAAATGGTCGGGGCAGCATGCGTCTGACCGATGACGCGATCGCAGCGATTGAAGCGCAACCGTGGCCGGGCAATGTGCGCGAACTGGAAAACTGCGTGAAGCGGGCCGTGATCATGGCGGACGGCAATCGTGTGGCCGCCGATGATCTGGGGCTGGAGGCGGTCGAAGATGACCTGAATGTGTTGAATTTGCGCCAGGTGCGCGAAGCGGCCGAGCGTTCGGCGGTCACCAAGGTGTTGTCGCGCGTCAATGGAAATATTGCACGTGCAGCAGAGGTGCTCGGCGTCAGCCGGCCGACGCTGTACGACCTGATGAACCGATACGGAATCAAGAAGGAGGCCTGATCGTGCCTTTAGCGCTTAACCAGTCTCGCCGTGTCCGGCCCAGCCGGTTGATGACCTTGTTGCTGACCGCTGCCTTGTTGGCCGGGTGCGGAAGCAATCCCGATGAAATGGTCGCTTCGGCGCGTGACTACCTTGAGAAAAACGATGCCAGCGCGGCCGTCATCCAGCTCAAGAATGCCTTGCAGGAAAAGCCGGATTTTCCCGAGGCGCGCTATTTGCTGGGTAAGGTCTACTACGCGCAGGACGACATGGCGGGGGCGGTCAAGGAGCTGCAGCTTGCCCTCCGCCTGGGCTACGACGAATCACAGGTGGCGCCCATGCTGGCGCGGGCGCTGGTGCGCCAGGGGCAGCGTGAGGAAGTGATCCGAACCTACACCGGCACGGCGCTGAAAGATCCCAAGGCGCTGTCGGATCTGCTGACGGTCTTGGGGGATGCGCGGATTGGCGTCAACCGCGACGAGGCCGCACGCGACTACAACGAAGCGCTGAAGGCCAATCCGGATAACGCGCTGGCCAGCGTCGGCCTGGTCCGGGTGCTCGCCCTGGACGCCAAGTATGACGAGGCACTCAAGGCCATCGAAGCCGTGCTGGCCAAGGCGCCGGAGGTGCCCGAGGCGCATGCGACACAGGCCGAGATTCTGTTTGCGCGCCGGCAACTCGATGAGGGTCTGGCGGCACTGAAAAAGGCCATCGCGCTCAAGCCCAAAGACGCCAACTATCGCTTCGCCCTGGTGAATACGCTGCTCCAGACGCAGCGCGTAGATGAGGGCAAGGCGCAACTGGCCGAGATGAAGACGGCCATCGGTGCGTCACCGGTGGTGACCTACCTGCAGGCCTATGTCGATTTTCTGGAAGACCGCCTCCCCGCGGCTCGGGACGGCATTCAGGAGGTGATCAAGTTGGCGCCGGAGTATCTGCCGGGCCGCCTGCTCGCCGGCTCCATCTTCTACCGGCTGGACGATCAGCTCCTGGCCCAGGTGAACCTCAACAAAGTGCTCGCGGCCAACCACGCCAACCCGGTCGCCCGGCGTCTGCTGGTGATGTCCTATCTGGCACAACGCGATGGCACGCGGGCCATCGAAGCCTTGCAGCCCTTGCTTGAGTCACACGGACATGTTTCTGAAGTGTTGACCCTGGCCGGGCAGGCCTACCTGCTCGCCGGCGATTTCGAACGCTCATCCGCTTATTTCGCCAAACAGGTGGACAAACAACCGGACGACGCCCGCGCACGCACCCGGCTCGGGATCAGCCGGCTTGCCGGCGGCGAAGTGCAGGAAGGTTTGAAGGACCTGGGCAAGGCCAGCGACCTGGACAGCACCGGCGGGTATGCCGACTTCGCACGCGTCACCGCGCTGTTGCGTGAGCGCAAGTTCGACGAGGCCTTGAGTGCGCAGGCAACGCTTGAAAAAAAGATGCCGGACAATCCGCTGGCAAAGAACCTCCGCGGTGGCATTTTGCTGGGCAAGGGCGATCTCCCCGGCGCGCGCAAGGCGTTTGAAGAAGCGCTCGCGATTCAGCCGGACTTTTTGCCAGCCGCCACCAACTTGGCGCGGCTCGATTTCCGTGACGGCAAGATCGATGCCGCGCGTGCCATTTACAAGCGGATTATCGAAAAGTCACCGACACGTGCTGATGTTTACCTCGCGTCGGCGGAACTGGAGAAGGCCGCTGGCGGCAGCTTCGAGACCATCGAAGCGCTGCTGCGCAAAGCCGTGAGCAATGCGCCGACCTTGTTGGTGCCCAAACTGCAACTTGCCGATTTTCTGCTGCGCAGTCAGCGCAAGACGGAAGCGCTGGTTGTTGCGCGTGAAGCCGCGACGCTTTCGCCTGAACACCCGACGGTGCTCAAGCTGCTCGGACATACCCAGATCGCCAATGGCGACGTCCAGCAGGCGGTGTCGGCATTCCAGAAACGCGCGTCGCTTGAGCCGGAAAATGCCGAGGCGTTCATGGATCTCGGGCGCGCGCAGTTCATGAACCAGGACCCCAAGAGTGCTGAAGCGAACTTGCGGCGCTCACTGGCCTTGCGCCAGGATTTGTACGAAGTGCAGCGCGTCCTGATTTCCATTCTGATTGACGACAAGCGCTTCGACGAGGCGCTGAGCATGTCGCGCGATCTTCAGAAGCAACTGCCGGCGTCGGGCCTGGGGTACATCTTCGAGGGCGATGTTCACGTCTCCAGGAATGACTGGAAGGCGTCTCTGCCGCTGTTCCGCAAGGCGCATGCGCTGACGCCCAATTCGCAGACGGCCGTCAAATTGCACGCTGCACTGGTGCGCACAGAGAACGGCAAGGAGGCCGACAAGCTGGCCGATAGCTGGCTCAAGGCGAATCCCAACGATACGCCGATGACCGCGTATGTTGCCGAGCACGACCTGACGCAAGGGCGCTTGGTAACGGCCTACGCGCTATACAAAAAACTCAACGAGATGGCGCCGGACAAGCCCTTGGTGCTGAACAATCTGGCGTGGATCGCGAGTCAGAACAAAGACCCGAAAGCGATGGAGTTTGGCCGACGCGCGCTTGAGTTGGCACCGGAGAATCCAGCGATTCTGGATACCGTCGGGATGATCGAAGTAGAGAGCGGCAGCGTCGAGGCCGGCGTCAAGAAGCTTGAGAAGGCCAGCAAGCTCGCGCCGAAGGCGGCGATGATTTCCTTGAATCTCGCCAAAGCGTATATCAAGGCGGGGCGCAAGGAAGATGCGCGTACCGTGTTGAACGCATTGACGGGAGAGTTCCCGGTCGGCAATCGATTCTACGAAGAGGCGAATACGCTTCGGAAAACACTTTGAGCCATAATTTAATACTTGCTATTGAAGGAATACATTCGTGACCACCGTTGCCGTGATTGGGCTGGGCTATGTCGGATTGCCGCTGGCCGTTGAGTTTGGCAAGAAGTTCAAGACGCTGGGTTTTGACCTGTCCAAGGAGAAAGTCGCGGCGTATCGCGACTTCCGCGATCCGACCGGCGAGGTCAGCACCGAGGATCTGCGTGCTGCCAGTCAGCTGAGCTGCCATTCTGATCCGTCCGTGATCGCCGAGGCCGACTTCATCGTCGTGGCCGTGCCGACCCCGGTCGATGCCGCACGCCAGCCGGATCTCACGCCGCTCGAGAAGTCATCGGCGTCGGTCGGCAAGTACCTCAAGAAAGGTGCGATCGTGGTGTATGAAAGCACGGTCTATCCGGGCGCCACCGAAGAGGTCTGCATTCCCATTCTCGAGCAGACCTCGGGGCTCAAGTGGAAGCAGGACTTTTTCGTCGGCTACTCGCCGGAGCGGATCAACCCGGGTGACAAGGAACGCACGGTCACCAAGATCGTCAAGGTGGTGTCGGGCGATACGCCCGAGACGCTCGAAAAGGTGAAGGAAATTTACGGTGCGGTGATTACCGCCGGCGTCTATCCGGCCGCCACCATCAAGGTGGCCGAAGCCGCCAAGGTCATCGAGAACACCCAGCGCGACCTGAACATTGCCTTGATCAACGAACTGGCCGTGATTTTCCATGAGGTCGGTATCGACACGCTCGACGTGCTTGAAGCAGCCGGCACCAAGTGGAACTTCCTGCCTTTCCGTCCCGGTCTGGTGGGGGGGCACTGCATTGGCGTGGATCCCTACTACCTGACCCACAAGGCGGAAATGCTCGGTCTGCACCCCGAGGTGATCCGGGCCGGGCGGCGCATCAACGATGGTATGGGCAAGTATGTGGCCGAGCAGGCCGTCAAGCAGATGATCCAGGCCGGCCACTCGATCAAGGGTTGCAAGGTGATCGTGCTGGGGCTGACCTTCAAGGAGAACTGCCCCGATCTGCGCAACAGCAAGGTCATCGACGTGATCCGCGAGCTGCAGAGTTTTGGCTGCGATGTGGTGGTGCACGACCCGGTGGCCGAGGCCGCCGAAGCCATGCATGAATACGGCGTCACGCTGGTGGACTGGGCCGACCTGCCCCGTGCGCAGGCCATGGTGGCCACGGTCTCGCACCGCGAGTACTCGGAGATGCCGCTGTCGACGTTGACCGGCGTGCTTGAAGACAAGGGCGTGTTCATCGACGTCAAGTCGGCCTTCGATCGCAAGGCGCTGGCCGATGCCGGCCTGCGCGTCTGGCGCCTCTGAGGCATGTGGCGATGTGGCGCGCTCTCGTTCTGTGTGGTTCCCTGCTATCGCTGAGCAGCGCGGTGCAGGCGGCCACGGGCGAGCCGCCACTGACGCCGGCGCAGCTGGCGGCACTCAGTCAGCACGCGGGCTATCTCCACGAGGCCGGCCTGGCGTTTGAGCATGGCGAAGGCGTGCCGCGGGAGCCTGAGCGCGCCGCGGCGTGTTATTGCGAATCGGCCCGCCAGGGCAACCCCGAGGGCATGTATGCCTTGGGCTGGATGTATGCCAACGGGCGAGGTGTGGCGCGTGACGACGCCTATGCCGGCACCTTGTTCGCCATGGCCTCGATGCTGTCCCACCCCCAAGCCGAGCGCATGTTGCGTTACACCGGCCCTTATACCGGGGCGGTACCCGAGTGTCTGCATGCCCCCGCCTGGGAGCAGGACGAGGGCTTGGTCGGCCGATTGATGGCCCGCCTGCCTGCTGACCGCCACGCCATCATCTTGCAGGTCGCGCGTACCGCGCCGGAGTTCGGCGTGGATGCCCGTTTTGCGCTGGCCATTGCTTCGACCGAGTCGGCGTTCAATCCACTGGCCTTGTCACCGCGCAATGCCATGGGCGTGATGCAGCTGATCCCCGATACGGCTGCGCGTTTCAATGTGCGCAACGCCTATGATCCGGCACAGAACATCCGCGGCGGGCTGGCCTATCTGCGTTGGTTGCTGGCTTATTTTCGGGGCGAGGTGCGCTTGGTCGCCGCCGCCTACAACGCGGGTGAGGGCGCCGTCGAGCGCTATCAAGGCGTACCGCCGTTCCCTGAGACTCAGGCTTACGTGACGCGAATTCAAGCCTATTTCAGCGAACAGACGCACCCATACGACGCGAGTGTGGTTGAATCGTCTGCAGTCATGGCGCCCTTGTTCATGGCTGATCGATAAGGGAGCACGCCCATGAGCCGCTGGCTCTGTTTTGCCGTTTCGGCGCTGATGATGCTCGTCAGCGTGTCGGTACGCGCCGATTTGCCGGCGACCGTCTCGCGCGTCAAGCCGTCCATTGTTGCTGTTGGTACGTATGAACCGACCCGTAGTCCGGCCTTCCGTTTTTTGGGCACGGGCTTTGTCGTCGGTGACGGACTGACCGTGGCCACCAATGCGCATGTGTTGCCCGCGAGTGTTGACGCCAACCGGCGAGAAACCCTGGCGGTGGCTATTCCGCTGGGTGACAAGGTGAACGTGCGCTCGGCGGAGAAGCTGCGCTCTGACCCCGCGCATGATCTGGCGACCTTGCGGATCGTCGGCCCGGCCTTGCCGGTGCTGGTGCTGTCGTCGGGCGAGGCCGAAGAGGGGCAGTCGGTGGCGTTTACCGGTTTTCCGATTGGCAGCGCCCTGGGGCTCAAGCCGGCTACGCACCGCGGCATTGTATCGGCGATCACGCCGATCAGCATTCCGCGGGGCAATGCCCGCGAGCTCAACGCGCGGCAGATCCGCAGCCTGGGCAATGATCCGTTTTCGGTCTATCAACTGGATGCGACCGCGTATCCGGGTAACAGTGGCAGCCCCTTGTTCGACCCCGTGTCGGGCGCGGTGCTGGGTGTGCTCAACATGGTTTTCGTGAAGGACACCAAGGAAAACGTGTTGAGCAAGCCGTCCGGGATCAGCTATGCGATCCCGGTCCGGTATCTGAACGACTTGCTTTACTGAGCCTGCTGAGGCCCCTGGTGCTCAGCGGCGGTAGTAGCCCACCGCCACCAGTGTGTCGCCCACCGTCTTGAAGTAGGTGTGCTTGGTTTCCACCTTGCCACTGACCGGGTTGCGCCAGGCGTATTCCGTTTCGCCGTCCTGCGCCTTTCTGGCGATCTCGGCCATCCGACGCACGATGTGATGCCCGTCCGGGCCGGTCAGTTCATAGCTGTTGGTGCCCACCAGCGAGGGCGTGGCGCCGTGGGCGAGAAAGATGCCGTCGGCCAGGCGCACGACAAAGACATACAGGTCGTCGCGGATGAAGGGGCCGTTCAGACGCTGGAAGTGTTCCAGCGCGGCCGCCGGATTGGCGGCCATGGCGGTCACCGCGTCGCGCAGGAGTACTTTGGCCTGCATGGCGGTGGCGCGCGGCGGATAGTAGCCCGCGGCGACGATGACATCGCCAACCGCCCGGAACACGGCCACCTTGGGCTCGCCTCGGGCGTCGGCCGGATTGAACCAGCGGTACTCCACCCGGCCTGCGCCAAAAGCCTTGGCCTGTTCGATGATTTCGCGAAAAAAGGGTTTGCCGTTCAGGTCGACCTCGTTCAGCACATTCTGCCCCACCAGGGCCGCCGAGCCGCCACCGCTGGCCAGGAAGCTGCCGTCGGTTTTCAGCGCATAGGCGTAGAGATCACGGTCGATGAATGCCGGCCCGTGATTGAAGGCGGCCGTGCCGGCTGCGCCGGTGGCTTCGATATGGGCGACGGCGCGGTCGAGGAGCGCCATGGCGCGTCGCTCGACGCTGGTGCCGTGCAGCACCTCGCGTGTCGGCGTGTCGGCCATGGCCGCGGAGGCGCCCAGCGCGAGTGCGCAGCTAATGGCCATCAGCGCTGAATGAAGGGACTGGCGCACGATTGAGAGCATGGTGTTTCTCCCTGAACGTGCGCTCGCGGGGCCCCCGGAGCGCACTGAAATAAGTGCATGGCGCGGTCAGGTCTGGGTAAGGCCCGGCCGCGCCACGCGGGTCAATATCCCACCAGGCTCGGTAGCCAGAGGGACAGCTGCGGGACATAGGCGATGAGGAAGATCGCGATCACCGAGACGAAGACGAAGGGGTGAATGCGCGAGACAATGGACTCGATGCTGGAGCCGCCGATGCCGGACGCGACAAACAGGTTCTCGCCCAGCGGCGGCGTCATGAAGCCGACCGACAGGGTGCAGATGACGACGATGCCCACATGCGTCGGGTCGACGCCAATGGTGTACATCACCGGCAGCAGCACGGGCACCAGGATCATGATGGCGGCCAGCGTTTCCATGAACATGCCGACGAACATCAGGAAGACGATGATCATGGCCCAGATCAGGTAGAGGTTGTCGGTGAAGCTGAGCATGGACTCGGCGATGATCGCCGGGATGCGTTGCTCGACCAGCAGCCGGCCGAACACCGTGGCGGTGAACAGGATCAGCAGCACGCGGCCGGTAATCCAGGTGGTGGTTCTCAGCGAATTGAGCAGCGCCGGGAATTTCAACTCCCGGTGCAGGGCGATGCCGACGAACAGCGTGTAGAAAATGGCGACGATGGCCGACTCGGTCGGTGTGAACATGCCGGTGTAGATGCCGCCCAGAATGATGATTGGTGCAAGCACAGACCAGAAGCCTCGACGAAGCGATGTGCGGACTTCGCCAAAATTCCATTTGTCGGTCAGCCCGACGTAGCCGTGCTTCTTAGAGGTCATGTAATTGACGATCAGCAGGCTGCCGGCCATGACGATGCCCGGAATCACGCCTGCGATGAACAGCTTCGGAATCGAGATCGAGGCAAATTCACCATGCTTGGCGATGGCTTCCGGCGGCGGCGCCAGGCCGAGTGCCGCGATGCCGAAAATCACCATCGGAATCGAGGGCGGGATGATGATGCCCAAGCCGCCCGAGGCGGCTGTGACGGCCGAGGCATAGGGCCGGTCATAGCCGCGCTTGGTCATGGCCGGGATCATCAGCATGCCGACCGCGGCGGTGGTGGCCGGTCCCGAGCCCGAGATGGCACCGAAGAACAGGCAGGCCAGCACGGTGGCCGCGCCCAGGCCGCCGGTGATCGGGCCGGCGAGGTTTTCGGCGATGTCGACCAGGCGTTTCGAAATGCCGGCCGCTTCCATCAAGGCGCCCGCCAGCACAAAGGCCGGTAGCGCCATGAGCGGAAAGCTGCCGACCGAGGTAAAGGCGATCTGCACAAAGGCGATCGGGTTCTTTTCCACCACCATGAAGGTGGCCAGCGCTGCGCCGCCGAGTGCGATGGTGATCGGCGCGCCCAGCAGCATCAGGAAGAAGAAGCTGCCGAACAGGATCTCTACGATATAGGCTTCCATGACTGTCTCTCTGCGGTGGGCCGCTTTATTGTTGTGCTGTGGCGCTGTGCTTGAGCTTCTCGATCTCTTCAGTCTCCGGATCCACCAGATTCACGCCCTTGACCAGGGTGAGGTAGTTGTTCCAGAGAATGCGGATCGACATCAGCGTGAAAGCGATCGGCAGGATCATGTAGAAGTACTTCATCGGCAGCCCGAGGGTCTGCGACTTCCAGAACAGGTTCATCTTCTTGAACACGAAGATGTAGCTCAGATAGACGAAGTACAGGTTGAAGCACACCCACAGCAGGTCGGCCAGGGCCATGCACACCTTGCGCACGATGGGCGGGGTGAAGTTGAACTGGAAGGTCACCCGGTTGTGGGCCGACATCTTGGCCGCCACGGTGGCGCCCAGGTAGGCGAACCAGACAAACATATAGGTGGCCAACTCTTCGCCCCAGGGCAGGGAATACTGAAAGAACTGACGCAGCAGAATCTGCACGAACAGCAGGACCACGAAGCAAGCCAGCAGGGCTTCTGCCAGATACTCCTCGATGTTGCCAAGCAGATTGAGGATGAATTTCTTGATGGACATGGCAGGCTCCACGGGGTCGTGAATACGCGAATGCGTCGATCGATTCGGTCGGTGGCGCCGCCGGGGCGTTGGCTCCCGGCGGGCAACCAGGCCGGGGCGGGCGCCCCGGCGATCGATGCTTATCGGCCGAGGCTCTTCAGTGCCTGGTCGAGTTTTGCCTTACCGCCGATGCTCTCATAGAACTTCGGCCAGACGGCCTTGGTGGCCTTTTCGATGAACTCTTTTTCGCCATCGGCGGCATCGCTGATCTGCATGCCTTTGGCGGCCAGGTCCTTCTTGATCTTGTCTTCGGTCTCAAGCAGGTACTTGTAGCTGTGCTCGGTCGCTTCCATGCCGGCTTCCAGAATGGCTTTCTGCACTTCCGGCTTCTGGTCCTGGAACACCGACTCACTCACGATCAGCGGCTCGAGCGAGAACAGGTAGCGCACGTTGGTGATGTACTTCTGCACCTCGTTGAACTTCATCGCAGACACGGTGATGTAGGGGTTGTCCTGACCATCGACTACGCCTTGCTGCAGGGCGGTGAAGGTTTCGGACCAGGCCATCGGCGTCGGGTTGATGCCCCAGGCCTGATAGGTGGCGATCATGATCTCGTTCTTCGGGACGCGAATGACCATGCCTTTCAGGTCGGCGACGGTGGTCACCGGCTTCTTCGAGTTGGTCAGCACGCGGAAGCCCGAGTACGCCCAGCCAACGATACGCACACCGGCGTCGCGGATGGTGTTTTCGGTCAGTTCTTTGCCGAGCGGGCCCTGGGTCAGTTTCTTCGCGTCTTCTGCGCTCTGGATCACATAGGGCAGGGTCAGCACGCCAACGGTCGGCGAGAACGGGGTGACGTTGTTGATGGCCAGCACCGAGAAATCCAGCGTACCGAGCGCGGCGTTGTTGACGGTGTTCTGCTCATCGCCCAACTGGCCGTTGGGGAACAGATCTACGGTGTGCTTGCCGGCGGCCTTCTTCTCGAACAGGGTTTTGAAGGTCTGGCCCAGTTCCCACTGCGTGCCGCCCGCGGCATCGCCGAGGGCCATCTTGAACTTTGCGGCCATCACGCCCGGTGCGGCGGCCAGCAGGCCGGCGGTGATCAGGGGCAGCAATACGGTTTTCTTGATGTTCATGTTTGTCTCCTGCAAGGGTCTGAGTATTGTCTGTTGCGTTGTGCTTGTGTTGCTTCGCTACGGGGTCTGAATGCCTTTTCCGCTGCGGTGGCCGCGCGGTGTAGTTTTGTTCGGGTGGTGCCAGGATCTCCTTGTGAGGGGGCGTCGGGGACGGCCATGCAAACCGGCCGTCCGGCGCGCGGCGGCTTATGGCCGCTCGTCGTTGTAGGCGTACCAGCGGTACAAAAAACGCTGGCCGAAGCGGCGGAAAGGCGCAAAGGCCTGCGATTCGACCATCTCGCGCACGTTCGGGAAGGGCAGGCGCGAGGTGAAGATCGGCAGGGTCAGCTCTTGTCCCTTACCGGCGATCCATTGCGCCAGGCGCTTGCCGGCCTGGGCCGAATACATCACGCCGTTGCCGCCGTAACCGAGCGCGTAATAGATCGTTTCCTTCGGGTCCGGCTGATGGATGCGCGGCATCATGTCGTGGCTGACATCCACCCAGCCCCACCATGAGTAGTCGATCTGGATGCCTTTGAGCGCCGGGAACTTGCGCTCCATGTCGCCGATCAGGCGCTGCTCATACTGCTTTTGCGGTGCGTCGCGGCCGGTGATGGCGCTGCGGCTGCCGATCTGCAGCCGGTTGTCCGGCATCAGGCGGTAGTAGTGGCGCAGGATGCGCGTGTCGGTGATCACCTGGGTGGTGCGCAGGCCGCAGGCCTCGATCTCGGCCGCCGTCAGCGGACGGGTCACGATCGAGTTGGAGAGGATCGGCAGCAGCCGGTTTTTAAGCTCGCGGTGCAGGCTGTTCGAGGTGTATCCGCCGGTGCATACGCCGACCGCACGGGCCCGGACGATGCCGCCCGGCGTTTTCAGGTAATGCACGCCGTTGCGGGTCTCCCAGCCTTGCACCGGGCTGGCGGGGTGTACCGTGGCGCCGAGCGCGCGGGCTTTCTTGAGATAGCCGAAAGCCAGTTTGCCGGCGTGGATGCCGATGCCTTCCGGCTCGTGCATGGCGCCGCAGGCCTCGGTGTCGCCAATCCATTCGTTCTTGACCGTGGCCGCATCAAAAATGCGCGCATCGTACTTGAAAGTCTCGCGAAGCAGCTTCGCTTCTTTTTCGAGAATCGGCATGATGCGCGGGCGGTGCGCCACGTACAGGTGGCCGCCGGGCTGCGGATCGCAGTCGATGTCAGCGATCAGCGCCTTGAAGGTCTCCATGCCATCGACACATTCGCGGTGCAGCGCCAGCGCATCTTCCATACCGTAGCGTTCGATCCATTGCGAGCGCTTGAGGCGCCCCGAGGCGCACTGCGCCTGACCGCCATTGCGGGTGCTGCAGCCCCAGGCGGAGCGGTTGGCTTCCAGCACGGTGGCCTTGATGCCGTATGCCTGCGCCAGATGGATGGCGGTGGTCAGGCCGGTGAAGCCGGAGCCGATGATCGCGACATCCACATCGATGTCGTGCGTGATCGGGCCGTCGTCGGCCGGCGGCTCGCCGGCGGTGCCGATCCAGTAGGTGGGGGCGTAGTCGCGGCCCTGGCCCGGCGTCGGGCTGACCAGCGGATCGTAGGCCGGGTCATAGGGGCGGGACGGCGCGGTGGCGTTGCCGGTGGCAGCGTCGCGCAATACGGCGGTGGCATCCATGGTGGTGTCCTTGGCGGTGCGTCGAGGGCGAGGCTTAGCGGCTGGCCGTGGCGACTGCCGGACGGTCTTTGCGGAAGGCGTTCTTGACCGCGATCTTGCCGTCGCGGAAGGTGAAGATATCCACCATGCGCGCTTCGATGCGGGTGCCGTCGGCCTTGGTGCCGCAGAAGGTCGACTCCGACACGCCGCGGTCGCCGACCACGAAATGGTCGCCGTCGAGCCAGGCCGCGTCAGGGAAGGTCTGCCAGGCCAGCTCGAAGCCCTGACGGACGGCGTCGCGGCCAACAAAGCTACGGCCGAGTTCGTCGGGGCCGGCGGTGGCGTGGAAGGCGCAGTCGTCGGCCATGAAGCTCATCAGCGCGTCGAGGTCGTGACGGTTCCAGGCTTCGGCAAAGGCGGCGAGAAATTCGGCGGTGGGTTGGGCTTGGTTCGACATCTGAGTCTCCTTGGGCTGCGGCGATGGGCCGGGCGCTTCTGTGTGGGCGCTCTGGCGACATCGCCGAAATGTTGTGGAGTTCAGACTACGGGGGGCTGGTCCAATCACTTAGAGCCAGTTGGATAGAATCGTTTGGTCCAGCGGATTGGTCGACATGGCCGCAAATGGCGGTATACGGTGCGATCACCGCTTTGGGGGCCGGCGTGCGCTACGCCGATCTGTGCTAAATCATTGACAGATAAAGGCCGTAGGCGTCGCCGCTTCAGGTTTTTGGGGGTGGTGCCAGGGTGCGAAGCGCTTGGGCCAGCAAGGCAATGCCGGGGTCGACCTGCTCGTCATCAATCGACGAAAAGCCGAGCCGGAAGTAGTTGGTCGGCGGGGTGTCCTGGTTGAAAAACACGCTGCCGGGCTCGATCAGCACACCGAGTTCGGCGGCTGCACGGGCCAGTTCGGCCGCGTCCAGCCAGTCGGGGCCGCGCACCCAGCAGGAGGCACCACCCGACACCGGCGTGGCTTTCACCTCGGGCAGATGCGCCTTCAACGCGTCGAGCAGTCGCTGCGCACGTTGACGGTAGGCGGCCGAGAGCCGGCGCAGCAGCGCGTCGTGGTGGCCTAGCGACAGGAACAGCGCAAAGGCGCGCTGCATATAAACGGTGGGGTGGCGCAGGTTGAGCCGGCGGATGCCGCGCAGCTCGGTGATCAGCTCCGCCGGGCCAACCACATAGCCCAGACGCAGACCCGGCGCGATGCTCTTGGACAGGCTGCCGACGTAGATCACCCGGTCGTTGCGATCCAGGCTCTTGAGCGTGGGCAGCGGGTCGCCATGCAGGCGGTTTTCGCTTTCGTAGTCGTCCTCGATCAGGATGAAGTCGGCCTTCTCGGCCATCTCCAGCAAGGCGTGGCGACGCTCGATCGGCATGGTGACCGTGGTTGGGCACTGATGGCTGGGCGTCACATAAATGTAGTCGCAGGCGTAGAGCGCATCGCTCACCTGCAGCCCGCCATCGTCGACCGGCAGATTGACGATGCGTTTGCTGCGGCTGCTGAAAATATTGCGCGCGTCGGGGTAGCCCGGCGACTCCAGCCCCACCGGGGTATCGCTGCTGACCAGCAGGTCGGCCAGCAGATACAGCGCCTGTTGTGCGCCGACGGTGATGATGATCTCTTCGTTGGTGGCCCAGACGCCGCGGCGCGGCAGCACGCGGGTGCGGATCTGTTCGACCAGCGAGGCGTCGTCGCGGAAGATCATGTCCTGCGCCCACTCGTTGATTTCGAGCACGCTCAGGGTCTTCATGCAGCACTCGCGCCAGTCGGCGATGGGGAAGAGCGAGCTGTCGAACTGGCCGTACAGAAAGGGGTAGGGGAAGCGCTGCCAGTCGGCGCGCTTCTGGATGTTGCGCTGTTCGGTGGGGCGAAAACGGAAGCGGCGCGACCACTCCGGCGGCGCCAGCGGCGTCTCGCGCGGGCCGGCGGTGCGCTCGACCCGGCCGGCCAGGATATTGGTATTGATGAAGTAGCCCTTGCGCTCGCGCGACACCAGATAGCCTTCATCGACCAGTTGCTGGTAAGCGATGACCACCGTGTTGCGCGCGACGCCGAGTTGCACGGCCATGTCGCGACTGGAGGGAATCGGTGCATCCACCGGATGCTGTTCGTCGAGAATGACCGACACCAGCATCTGGCGAATCTGCCCTTGCAGGCTGAGGCCGGTATTGGCCCAGTGCTGAAAGAACTGGCTCCATTGCGTGGTGTGCGGCTTCAAGGACATGGCATTGGCTCGGACTTGCGGTTCCGTGGGGGCAGGCCCCGAGAGTAATGCTTTGCGCTGCGCCGGCAAACCCTTGTGCGAGGCGCAGCGCAGTTCTCAGGTCATCAGCCCGGCCATCGGCGAGGAGGGCGAGGCGGCAAAGCGCTTGGGCATGCGCCCGGCCAAGTAAGCGTTGCGGCCGGCACGCACCGCGTCGCGCATGGCAAGTGCCATGCGGATCGGGTCGTTCGCCTTGGCGATGGCGGTGTTCATGAGCACGCCGTCGCAGCCCAGCTCCATGGCAATCGCCGCGTCAGACGCGGTGCCGACGCCGGCGTCGACAATCACGGGCACCTGCGTCTGCTCGATGATCAGCGACAGGTTCCAGGGGTTGAGAATGCCCATGCCCGAGCCGATCAGACTGGCCAGCGGCATGATCGCCACGCAGCCCATGTCTTCGAGCATCTTGGCCTGGATGGGGTCGTCGCTGCAGTAAACCATCACGTCGAAACCGTCCTTGATCAGCGTCTCGGCCGCTTTCAGGGTTTCAGGCATGTTGGGGAACAGCGTCTTCTCGTCGCCCAGCACTTCGAGCTTGCACAGCGAATGGCCGCCCAGCATCTCGCGCGCCATCTGCAGCGTGTAGACCGCGTCGGCGGCGTTATAGCAGCCGCCGGTGTTGGGCAGAATGGTGAATTCGCCCGGCGGTACGAAGTCGAGCAGATTCGGCTCGTTCTGGTGCTGGCCGATGTTCACCCGGCGCACCGTCACGGTGACGATGTCGGTGTCGCTGGCCACGACCGCGTCGCGGGTTTCCTGAAAATCCTTGTACTTGCCGGTGCCAACCAGCAGCTTGGAGTTGTAGGTCTTGCCGGCAACGGTCAGCTGGTGGTCGGTGTCAGCGCCCGCGGGCAGGTCGTTCAGATTCATGCTGGAGTCTCCGGTTCAGCCGCCGCCAATGGCGTGGACGATTTCGATACGGTCGGCCGCTTCGATGCGGCGCGTCGGCCAGTCGCCGCGCTTGACCACCTCGCGGTTGATCGAGATGGCCAGGCTCTTGCCGGCCAGCCCGAGTTTGGCCACGAGGTCGGCCAGGGTGTAGGTCGCGTCGGCCGGGTGCGGCCGGCCGTTGAGTTCGATCTGGATCGCGTTCATGTCACTGTTTCCGGTAGATCTCGGCGCCTTGCTTCACAAATTCGACCGCCTTGGTTTCCATACCGCGCTTGAGTGCTTCGACTTCGCCGATGCCTTGCTTGGCGGCGTAGTCGCGCACATCCTGGGTGATCTTCATCGAGCAGAAGTGCGGCCCGCACATGGAGCAGAAGTGGGCGACTTTCGCCGACTCTTTCGGCAGCGTCTCGTCATGGAACTCGCGCGCCTTGTCCGGATCGAGGCCGAGGTTGAACTGGTCGGCCCAGCGGAATTCGAAGCGCGCCTTTGAGAGCGCGTTGTCGCGGATCTGCGCGCCCGGATGCCCCTTGCCCAAGTCGGCCGCATGCGCCGCCAGCTTGTAGGTGATGATCCCTTCCTTCACATCGTTCTTGTTCGGCAGCCCGAGGTGCTCTTTGGGCGTGACATAACAAAGCATGGCCGTGCCATACCAGCCGATGGTGGCCGCGCCGATGCCGCTGGTGATGTGGTCGTAACCCGGGGCGATGTCGGTGGTCAGGGGCCCCAGGGTGTAGAAAGGCGCCTCGTGACACTGCTCGAGCTGCAGATCCATGTTCTCGCGGATCAGGTGCAGCGGCACATGGCCCGGGCCTTCGATCATCACCTGCACATCGTGCTTCCAGGCAATCTGGGTCAGCTCGCCGAGCGTCTTCAATTCGCCCAGCTGGGCTTCATCATTGGCGTCATAGATCGAACCGGGGCGCAGCCCATCGCCGAGGCTGAAGGCCACGTCATAGGCCTTCATGATTTCGCAGATTTCCTCAAAGTGTGTGTAGAGGAAGCTCTCCTTGTGATGCGCCAGACACCACTTGGCCATGATCGAACCGCCGCGCGAGACGATGCCCGTCATGCGGTTGGCGGTCAGCGGCACATAACGCAGCAGCACGCCCGCGTGGATGGTGAAGTAATCGACGCCTTGCTCGGCCTGCTCGATCAGCGTGTCGCGGAAGATCTCCCAGGTCAGATCCTCGGCCTTGCCGTCGACCTTCTCCAGCGCCTGATAGATCGGCACCGTGCCAATCGGCACCGGCGAATTGCGGATGATCCACTCGCGGGTTTCGTGAATGTTCTTGCCCGTCGACAGATCCATCACCGTGTCGCCGCCCCAGCGGATCGACCAGGTCATCTTGTCGACCTCTTCCGAGATGGACGAGCCGAGCGCC